>NZ_PGSG01000119.1:268783-361797 GCF_002843305.1 Streptomyces barkulensis | reverse complement strand
CTGCCGAGGTCTACGCCCGCATCACCGACCGCAGGCGTGACCACCTGCACAAGCTCACCACTCGGCTCGTTCGTGAAAACCAAACGATCGTGATCGAGGACCTCACCGTCCGGAACATGGTGAAGAACCGGAGCCTGGCCCGCGCCATCAGCGACGCGGCCTGGTCGGAATTCCGGAGCATGCTGGAGTACAAGGCCCAGTGGTACGGCCGCGAGGTGATCGCGATCGACCGATGGTTCCCCTCCTCCAGGCTGTGCTCGACCTGCGGCACCTTGCAGGACAAGATGCCGCTGAACGTCCGCACCTGGACGTGCGACTGCGGGACGGCCCACGACCGGGACGTGAACGCGGCGAAGAACATCCTGGCCGTCGGGCTGACGGCGTCTGTCTGTGGAGCTGGTGTAAGACCTCAACGGAGTACTCCGGGCGGGCAGTCGGCGATGAAGCAGAAAACCCCACGGCGCGAGCCGTAGGAATCCCCCTCCTTCAGGAGGGGGAGGAAGTCAACTCTCTCCCCTCTCCACCGGACAGGACGCCCCCGCCGGGCCGGTGGTTGTCTCCGCGCCGCAGCGGACCGCGCGCGGTCAGTTCCGGGACGCCGGAGGATCGAGGCGGGTCGTCTCGTCGCCCGTCAGCCGAAGCGAGCCCGCCGCGACGTTCTCCGTGAGGTGATCCGGGTCACCGGTGCCGGGTATGGCCAGGACGTGCGGGCCCTGCCTCAGCGTCCAGGCCAGCCGCACCTGCGCGGGCGTCGCTCCGTGCGCCCGGGCCACGGCGCGTACGGCCTCGCCCTCGGGCCCGTCCTCGGTGCCGCTCCCGCCCGCGCCCGCCTCGCGCCGCTTCCCGACGATCGCGAAGAACGGCACGAACGCGATGCCCGACTCCCCGCAGAACCGAAGCAGTTCGCGGTCCCTGGTGTCGGCGGCGCCCAGACCGTAGGCGTTCTGCACGCACACCACCGGCGCTATGGCCCGCGCCTCCGCCAGCTGTGCGGCCGTGGCGTTGGAGATGCCGAGGTGGCGTATGAGTCCGGCCTCGCGCAGTCGCGCCAGCGCGCCGAAGTGCTCGGCGATCGAGCCGTCCCTCCGGCTGGGCGGGACGCGCAGGTTGACCACGTCCAGGTGGTCCAGGCCGAGTTGGCGGATGTTCTCCTCGACCTGGCCGCGCAGCTGCTCGGGCCGGGCCCACCACCACTGGCCCGACGGGTCGCGGCCCGGCCAGACCTTGGTGGTGATGACCAGGCCGTCGGGGTAGGGGGCCAGCGCCCGGTTGATCAGCTCGTTGGCCGAGCGCAGGGAGGAGAAGTAGAAGGCGGCGGTGTCGATGTGGTTCACGCCGAACTCGTGGACGGCGCGGCGCAGTACGGCGACCGCCCGGTCGCGGTTGCTGGGTGTGCCGTCGTGGAAGGCTCCGCTTCCCGTCAGCCGCATGGCACCCAGGCCCATCCTGTTGACCGTCAGGTCACCGAGTGTCCAGGTGCCCGCGGCGTCCGCGCGGAGGTGTGCCGCCCGGTGCTCCGTCGGACGCCCCATCAGGCGTCGCCCCCGTCGCGCAGCGGCTCGGGCAGGGGGGTCGCGTGGACGACCGTGAGGCCGGAGACCGCGCGGGTGAGGCAGACGTACAGGCGGCGCAGGCCGGTGCGCTCGTCCGGTTCGCCGTCGACGACGGCGGCCGGTTCGTCCAGGACCACGTGGTCGTACTCCAGGCCCTTGGCCAGGTTCGCCGGGACGAGGGTGAGGCGGGCGTCGGCGTCCGTCTCCGTCCCCGGGGCGAGGTGGGGGATGCCGGCGGCCTCCAGGGCCGAGGCCAGGGCGGGGACGCGGGCGTCGGCGGCGATCAGGCCGATCGAGCCCTCGCGCTCCAGCGCCTCGCGGCAGGCGTCCACCACCGCGCCGTCCAGCTCCTCCACCGCCACCGCCCGTACCCGCAGGGAGCCGGCCGCGTCGCGGATCGAGGTCGCCTCGGACAGGCCCGGCGCGATGTGCGGCAGCAGCCGGGAGGCGTAGGCGATGACCTCGCGCGGCACACGGAAGCCCCGGGTCAGCTCCTCCACCGCCGCGTCCGGTTTGCCCAGGTGGGACAGGGCCTCGGCCCAGCTCGCGGTCGCCCACGGCGTGGTGCCCTGCGCCAGGTCGCCCAGCACCGTCGCCGATCCGGTGGTGCAGCGGCGGCCCACCGCCCGGTACTGCATGGGGGAGAGGTCCTGCGCCTCGTCCAGGACGACGTGGCCGAGCGAGGGGGTGCGCCGCACCAGGTCGGTGGCCTCGTCGATCAGTACGGCGTCGGCGGCCGACCACTTCGCCGAACGCACCCCGCGCGGCGGTTTCGTCCACAGGATCGCCTTGCGCTCCTCGTCGGTGAGGACGCCTTCGGAGCACTCGGCCAGGAAGCCGTCGTCCGACAGCAGCCGCAGCACCAGCCTCGCCGGATCGACCTCCGGCCACACGGCCTTGACCAGGGCCTTCACCGCCGTGTTGCGTGCCACCGCGTTCTGCACCCGGTCGTCGGGGGCCTCGCCCGAGCGCTCCATGCGCGTCAGCACGGCGTGCGCGACGCGCTGCGGCAGGGCCTCGCGGGCGGCGCCGTGGCGGATGCCGCGCTCCAGCAGCTCGCGGACGATCTCCTCCAGTTCGTACGCCGGGACGCGCCAGCGGCGCGAGCCGCGGACGACGACGCACGGCTCGGCCGGCATCGTCACGCCCGAGCGGACCGCGCGGCGCAGCACCTCGGCCATACGGGCGTCGCCCTTGATCCGGGCGGCCTCCGGATCGTCGGTGCCGCGCGCCTCCACGCCCGTCGCCTCGGTGACCAGGTCCTCCACGGTGGCCTGCCGCACCGCCAGCTCGCCCAGTGCCGGCAGGACCTGCTCGATGTAGCGCAGGAAGGACCGGTTGGGTCCGATGACCAGCGTCCCGGTGCGGGCCAGGCGCTCGCGGTGCGCGTAGAGCAGATAGGCCACGCGGTGCAGGCCGACGGCCGTCTTGCCGGTGCCCGGCGCTCCCTGGACGCACACGGTGCCGTCGACGCCGGTACGGACGATCTCGTCCTGCTCGGGCTGGATGGTGGCCACGATGTCGCGCATCGGGCCGACGCGCGGGCGCTCGATCTCGCGCCTGAGCAGTGCACCGGCCTTCTCGTCCTCGTCCGGGTCGGACAGGCGCTCGTCCTCGTACGCGGTCAGCTCGCCGCCGGTGTAGCCGAAGCGGCGGCGCAGGCCGACGCCCTGCGGGTCCTTCTTGGAGGCGCGGTAGAAGGGCCGGGAGACGGGGGCGCGCCAGTCGACGACCATCGGGTCGCCGTCGGCGTCGTGCACGTGGCGGCGGCCGATGTAGTACCGGGCCGCTTCCGGAATGTCTTCCTCCGGTACGGCGGGGGAGCCCGGAGGGCTCGGAAAGTCCGTGTAGTCCAGGCGGCCGAAGAACAGCGGGGTGTCGGCGAGGTCGGCCAGGGCCTCGATCCGGGCGTCGATCTGGCGCTGGAGCACCTCGGCGTTCACCCAGTTGGCGGTGACGTTCCTGATGTCGAGCGACTCGACGTCATGGCGCATGGCGCGCAGCGCGGTGCGCGAGGCGGCCAGGTGGGCGCGTTCGCGTTCGAGCGGGCCGGGGGCGTTGGGGGCGTGCGGGTCGGGGGCGTGCGCGGGCACGTTGTGGCCTCCTGCGGAAAGCGCGCACGACGGCGGTACGGCGAGCCGCTCGGACGTGCGGCCGCGCCGCACGCCGGGTGCGGTGGACGACGGGGTCGGAGGGGACCGCGTACGACGGCGGGGTCGTGCGGGCCGCCGGAGGTGACGGGGGCACGGCCGCCGGGAGCGCGGTCCGCCGGCCGGTACCGACCGGTCGGCTCCTTCCCGGCGGCACGGCGGCACACGGGCATGCGGAACGCACGCCCGCGGTGTCGTGGCGCGGGAGGCGGGAGACGCGTGATTCTAGCCCCGCTCGTCCCGGCGGGCGAACGATTTCCCCCGTACGCGGGGAGGGTGGACGGGCCGGGTTGCGGGCGGAGGAAAGCCGTGGTGAGACCTAGGATGGATATGGACCAATAGGGCGAAACTACTGCGAACCCGTGGAGCCATGAACAGCACCCCCATCCCTCCCCAGACAGCCGGCGGCCGGTCCACGGGCGCCACCGCGCTCGCCGCACTCGACGCACGGAGCGGCGACGGCGGCCACCGCCACCGCCGCCATCTGCTGGGCGACGCCGTCCGGGCGATCTCCGTCTTCGCCGCCGCCGCGTTCGACGTCGCGGTCCTCGGCGACTACGCGGAGGCGCGCGAAGAGGACCGGGAGCAGGGCACGGAACAGGGCACGGACCGGGACCGGGACCGCGACAGCGGGCCGCGCGGCGGCAGCGCGCACGACGGCAGAGCGCACGAGCCCGCGACCCGCGCCTGACACCGGCCGGGCGCACCGGACCGTCGGCTAGGGTCGCCCCGCGGCGGTGGCCGCGGACGACCGAGAGACGACCGTCGACCGACGGACCGGAACCCAGGAGGTGGCCGAGTGCCGGCTGCGCCCACACCCGAGACCGGTACCGGCGCCGACACCGGCCCCGCTGCTGACACCGGCGCCGGACGCCCGGCCCGCGCCGCACGCGGCAGCCGTACCGCTGCCCGCGCCCGGATACGCGCCGCGCTCGGCGCGCTCGGCGACCGCCGCACCCGGGCGGCCGCCGCCCTGCTCGCTCTCTCCCTCGCCGCGCTCGCGGCGGTCTGCGCGGCGCAACCCGGCTTCCTGGTGGACGTGCTCGTCTACCGCGCCGAGGGGCAGGCCGTCGTCGAGAGGCGCGACCTGTACGGCTTCACCGTCACCGAGTGGGACCTGCCCGCCACCTACCCGCCCTTCGCCGCGCTGCTGTTCGTCCCCACCGCCCTGCTGCCCCTGCCCGCCGTCCAGATCCTCTTCGCGGCCGGCAACGTCGTACTGCTGACCCTGCTGGTCCACCTCTCCCTGCGCCTGGCCGGACGGCGCACCTCCCCCGCCCTGCTGATCGCCACCACGGCGGTCGGCCTGTGGCTGGAGCCGGTCTTCCAGACCATGTTCTTCGGGCAGATCAACCTCGCCCTGGCCTGCCTGGTCCTGTGGGACCTCGGCCGCCCGGACGGCGCCCGCGGCAAGGGCCTGGCCATCGGCGTCGCGGCCGGGATCAAGCTCACCCCCGCGATCTTCGCCGTCCATCTGCTGCTGACCGGCCGCGTCCGCGCCGGACTGACGGCGCTGGCGGGCTTCGCGGGGACGGCGGCGCTCGGCGCGGCCGTCCTGCCGGGCGCGAGCGTGGAGTTCTGGACGCGGCGGATGTTCGAGACCGGCCGCGTCGGCAAGGCGTGGATCGTCGACAACCAGTCCCTCCAGGGAGCGGCCGCCCGCCTCCTGCATACCCCCGAGCCCGGTCTGTGGTGGGCCGTGCCCGCGGCCGCCGCCGGGCTGCTGGGCCTGTGGCTGGCCCGCCGCGCCCATCTGCGCGGGCGGGAGAGCTGGGGGGTGCTGGCCGTCGCGGGCACGGCGGTGCTGGTCTCGCCGATCAGCTGGTCCCACCACTGGGTGTGGTGCGTGCCGCTGCTCGCCGTCATGGCGGCCGCCGCCTCGCCGTCCCACCGGTGGCCGCTGTACGCCGCGGGCGTCGTCGCCGTGCTCTTCACGGCCCGCACGCACTGGCTCGTCCCCCACTCCGGCGACCTCGACCTCCACCTGCCCTGGTGGCAGCAGCCGCTCGCCTCCCCGTACGCGCCCCTGGCCCTGGCCCTGATGGCCTACGCGGCGTGGCGCCTGCGACGGGAGAGCCCCCGGCCCACCGGATGACGCCCCGGCCCCCGCGCGGTGCCGGGGCCGCATCCTTTCCGTTCCCCGCGGCGTTGGACGGACGGATGAGAGGGGTGGCCGTGCACAGGGGATACCGAACACGGTGGCCGGTTCCGGACGAACACCGCGCCGATCCCGCCTACGTCGAGGCCGGCGCGGCCATCGCGCTGGGGCAGGCCGTGTACGACCGCCGCACCGCGCTCGGGTTCACGCAGGGGCAGCTCGCGCATCGGGCGGGAATGACGGAGGCCGAGGTCGAGCGGATCGAGGGAGGGGCGGTGACTCCCACCGTCGCCCTGCTGCGCGCGCTGGCCCATGCCCTCGATGCCAGGTTGGACCTGTCCGTCGAGGATGAGGAGACCCTGGTGACCTCTGTGGCGCATGCGGCATGACGACATACAAAGCGCAGACGGAGGCGTGGTGGCTCTGACCGAGGAGTGGGAGGAGCCCATGAGACAGATCCCGGTGCTGTGGGTGCGCATCCTCGATGGCTTGGAACAAGCAGCCGCAGGCACGACGTGCGACCGAGGTGACTTCTCACCGTATCTTGCGGAGGAAGGCGGGGTGGAGTAGTCGGTCACGTACCGGTTTTGTCCAGCAGGGCAGACCTGTGTACTTCTGAGTGCCGGTCACCGGCCCATGGCTTCGGCCAGGCGTCTGTCCAGTTCCTCGTCCAGACGCCGCGCCTCGTCCTCGGTGGGGTCGTAGCCGTTCCACTCGCGCAGTAGGGCGCGAGTCCGCTCGGCGGGGTCGCGTGAGTCGGCGTCGGCCACGGGGATCTCCTCTCGTCCGCCGCAAAGGCAGCGGGGGCGGAGCGGGCCGGTCAGGTTTTCAGCCACTCCAGGGACTGGCCGTGCGGGCCCGTGAAGGCCACCGGGCGTTCGTCCAGGGCCAGGACGAACGAGGCGCGATCGGCGGGCGCCGGGCGGGGCAGGCGCTCGGCGACGGAGGGCAGGGTGCCGGGGGACTCGTTGGAGACCCAGTGGGCGGGCAGGGCACGCATCGTCCCGGCGAAGGCATCTCGCGCTCCGGGCGGCAGATAGGCCAGCACCGCGCTGTGGAAGACCACCGGCGTGGCGCCCGCCGGGGCCGAGGCGACCAGATCGCGGACGGTCTCGTTGAGGTCCCCGCGCACCAGGTGCGGGGGTTCGGCGCGGGCGACGCGGACGGCGTCACGCAGCCGCCGCAGCCGGTGCGTCTGCTCCGGCCAGACCAGGCACTCCAGCCAGTGGACGTCGCCGTCGTCGCTCACGTCGAGGGGGTTGAGGTCCGTCCCGGCCCGCCAGACGACCGTCGGCGGCCGGGCGGGAAGCGGTACGGGACCGGCCGTGCGGCAGTCCAGGGTGACCGGGCCGCCGTCCGGGCCGAACGCGGGCCGGCCGTCGTAGGAGTACCGGTAGCGGTCGGGGTACAGGCACAGCCCGGCGGAGGCGCCGACCTCGATCAGGGCCAGTGGCTGGGGCAGGGCCGCCAGCAGCGGCAGCAGTACGGCGCACCGGCCGGGCTCGTTGGTCTGGGTGCGGCGTTCCAGTACGACCGCCCGCACCTCGTCCCAGTGGTCGAGCAGCCAGGGGCGGAACGAGGCGGGGTCGCCGGTGGGGCCGCCGAGGAAACGTGCCGCGCCCAGCAGCAGGTTCGGCTGCCGTTTCGGCTCGGGCAGCCGGTCGATCAGGGCCGTCAGGCGGCCGTCGCGGGCGATCGCCCCGGCCAGCTCCTCGTAGCTCGGGGAGTGGCCCCGGGCCTCCCGTTCCGCGAACCGCCGGTACCGCTCTGCCGTGTCCATGAACCGATCATGGGCACGGCGAGCGGGGCCGTACGAGGGGTTCGGACGGAGTGTCCGTCACCTCACACGGCCGCGGGAGTCACCGCCGGCGCCATCGCCACCGGCAAAGCGGTCACCGCGCCGCGAAGCGGTCCAGTGCGTTCAGGAAGCAGGTGCGGGTGGTGGCGCCGCCGAGGTGGCCCTCGGCGGCGGCGACGTCAGCTCCGCGTCCGGCCGGGCGCGGGCCGGCTCCTACACGGTGTCGAACGGGCTGCTCGGATCGGCCCGGCCGTGGGCCGGCACCCCCGGGATGCCCGCCGGCCGTCCCGCGTCGCGCAGCAGCGCGTCCTTCTCCGGCCACGCGCCGCGGGAGAAGTGGTGCGCGCACAGGCGCACCGGATGTGATGGCCCGCTCGTCCCTCGCCCCGCGGTGAGGCCGGTGAAGCCGGGGAAGTCGGGGAAGTCGGGGAGGCTATCCGACCTCGCCGGGCTCCTCGTCGCCCGCCAGCAGTTCGGAGGCGTCCACGATGCGGTAGGCGTAGCCCTGCTCGGCCAGGAAGCGCTGGCGGTGGGCCGCGAAGTCCTGGTCGACGGTGTCGCGGGCGACGACCGAGTAGAAGCGGGCCTCGTGGCCGTCCGCCTTCGGGCGCAGCACCCGGCCCAGGCGCTGGGCCTCCTCCTGGCGGGAGCCGAAGGTGCCCGAGACCTGGATGGCGACGGTGGCCTCGGGCAGGTCGATGGAGAAGTTGGCGACCTTGGAGACCACCAGCACCGACAGCTCGCCCGAGCGGAAGGCGTCGAACAGTTTCTCGCGCTGCGCGTTGCCGGTGTCGCCCTTGATCACGGGCGCGTCCAGGTGCTCGCCCAGCTCGTCGAGCTGGTCGATGTACTGGCCGATGACGAGCGTCTGCTGCCCGGCGTGGCGGCGCACCAGCGCCTCGGTGACGCGCTGCTTGGAGGCCGTGGTGGAGCAGAAGCGGTACTTCTCGTCCGACTCGGCCGTCGCGTACGCCAGCCGCTCGGACTCGGTGAGGTCCACGCGGACCTCCACGCAGTCGGCCGGGGCGATGTAGCCCTGCGCCTCGATCTCCTTCCAGGGGGCGTCGAAGCGCTTGGGGCCGATGAGGGAGAAGACGTCGGACTCGCGGCCGTCCTCGCGCACCAGCGTGGCCGTCAGGCCGATGCGGCGGCGGGCCTGGAGGTCGGCGGTGAACTTGAACACCGGGGCCGGCAGCAGGTGCACCTCGTCGTAGACGATCAGGCCCCAGTCGCGGGAGTCGAACAGCTCCAGGTGCGGGTAGACGCCCTTCCGCTTCGTCGTCAGCACCTGGTACGTGGCGATGGTGACGGGGCGGATCTCCTTCTTCGCGCCGCTGTACTCGCCGACCTCGCTCTCCGTCAGCGAGGTGCGCCGCACCAGCTCGCTCTTCCACTGCCGGGCGGAGACGGTGTTGGTCACCAGGATCAGCGTGGTGGCCTTCGCCGTGGCCATCGCGCCCGCGCCCACCAGCGTCTTGCCCGCGCCGCAGGGCAGCACGACGACTCCGGAGCCGCCGTGCCAGAAGTTCTCCACGGCCTGCCTCTGGTAGGGGCGCAGCGCCCAGCCGTCCTCGGTCAGCTCGATCGGGTGCGCCTCGCCGTCCACGTAGCCGGCCAGGTCCTCGGCGGGCCAGCCGAGCTTGAGCAGCGCCTGCTTGATCTGGCCGCGCTCGGAGGGGTGGACGGCGACGGTGTCGGGATCGATGCGGGCGCCGACCAGCGGCTGGATCCGCTTGGAGCGCAGGATCTCCTCCAGCACCGGCCGGTCGGAGGACTCCAGGACCAGCCCATGGGTGGGGTGCTTGAGCAGCCGCAGCCGGCCGTAGCGGTCCATCGTCTCGGCCACGTCCACCAGCAGCGCGTGCGGCACCGGGTAGCGGGAGTGGGTGACCAGGGCGTCGACGACCTGCTCGGCGTCGTGCCCGGCGGCGCGGGCGTTCCACAGGCCCAGCGGGGTGAGCCGGTAGGTGTGGATGTGCTCGGGGGCCCGCTCCAGCTCGGCGAAGGGCGCGATGGCGCGGCGGCAGTCGTCGGCCTGCTCGTGGTCGACCTCCAGCAGCAGGGTCTTGTCGCTCTGGACGATGAGCGGTCCGGTCACGGTGGGGCTCCTCCTGCTTTCGGCTGCTCGGTCGGCGCGCGGTCGGCGCACACCCGGCGCACGGGCCGACCGTCCAGTGTGCCCCATCCGGCCGACAGACGGCTGCCCCGCGGCGGCCGTCAGCCGACCGGACGGTGCGAACCCAAGGGTGCGGGCCGCTGCCCATGTCATGAGAGGCAAGAAGAAAGAGCGCGCGGTCACGACCTCCCAAGGGCACTTGGTCAATCGGTCTGGCGTGGGTGGCCCGTTCTGGCCAGGGCCAGCCAGCACGTCTGCTCGCCTTCGTCGAACAGATACCAGAGCCGCCCGCCGCCCGTAACCTCGATCTGCCACTGAGGCAGGGCCTTGCCGTTCCGGGTGCCGTTGGCCAGATCGCCTTTCAGACGATGGTGCCGCTGTGTAGGCGGCACCGGAGCTGGACCGGTGCGCATCGCCTGCCACGCGACGAGCGTGTTGCCCGGTGCTTTCTTGCACAGCTCCCGCCAACCCACAGCGGCTTCCCGGTTGCCGAACCTGATGTGGAACTCCCCCTTGCCGGGAGGAGGCGGTACCGGATCCCCCTTGCCCAGGCTCACGTGTCCCCCGCCTCCGGTGCGCCGACGGGACCGAAGTCCTCGTCGCCGTGGTCGGTGGTCAGAGCCTTGTGCAGTTCAGGGTCGGCATACACCTCGGCGGTGTGCTTCCACTCCGTTATCACCTGGGCGATCGGTCCCACCGTCCCCAGATCGGTGCTGGCCCGGGCCGTCTCGACGAACTCGATCAGGAACTGCCGGACGGAGCCCTCCGGCAGGAACCGGACCCAGGGGAACGCCTCGGGGAAGGCTCTGGTGAGCAGGTCGACCGCGTGCGGTTCCTCCTTCATCAGCGCGACGAACATGCGGGTCGTGGAGTCCACCACCTGCACGGCCTCGTCGGCCTTGGCGGCAGTGGTCAGGTAGAGGTCCTCGTCGTCCCGCCGGTGCAGCCGGATGCCCTTGCGTATGTCGGTCTGCATGCGGGCGACGGTGTCCTTGGGCTTCTGGATCAGCTCGGAGAAGTTGGCTTCGACGGGGGTTGCGGTCATGACTTGGAAAGTACTTCAGAAGTCATGGGGGATCCAGTGAATTCACTCCCGTACACCCGTACGGGTGCATGGGCCGGGATCAGCCGTCGGTGTACGTCAGGGCCGCCGCGCCCGTGACGCGGTGCAGCGGGTAGGTGCGGACCTCCTCGGCGGTGTGGTCGTACGCCGTGACGAAGCCGCCCTCGACGCGGACGGGCTCGACGACGCGCTCACCGGCGGTGCCGTCGGCGTCCACGTGGCCGATCCGCACCGCCGTCCCGTGCCGGGCGGCGGCGCGCAGGACGGCCAGGGTGTCGGCCGCGGGCGTGCGCGGCGGCGGGCCGCCGGGAGCGGCCGGGACGGGACGGCGGGGCCGGGGCGGTGCCCCGCCGGCCGCCACGTCCCCCGAGCGGATGGCGCGTACGGCGGCGGCCAGCAGCGGGGCGCCGGGGGCGGGCGGGCCGTCCGGCACCGGCTCGGGCGCGGTGCGCGGCGGGGTGCGCAGGGCGTCGGCGCGGTGGACCACCACATCGCCCCCGGCCGACTCGGCGGCCGGCGCGTACCCCATGGCGCGCAGCCGCTCCAGCAGGGTGGCCGGGTCCGCCTGGGCGGCCAGCACCGTCGGCGCCAGCAACCGCAGCCCCAGGGAGGCGGCGCGGCGGTCGGCGGCGATCTCGGCGAGCAGCGTGTCGTCGTCGCAGCGGACGTAGGAGCCGGCCGCGCCCACCCGCAGCCGCCCGTGCCGCCGCGCCACGTCGTCGATCAGGTACGCCAGCGGCTGCGGGACGGGCGTGCGGGAGTGGGCGGCCAGGAAGGCGTGCAGGTCACCGGCGCCGTGGCCCGCGTCGAGGGCGCGGCGCACCGACTCGGGGGTGAAGCGGTAGACCGTCGCGCCGCCCTTGGACTCCACGTCGGCCAGGGTGTTCAGCGTCTCGGCCAGATGGCGGCGCAGCGGCCCCGGCGCCACGGCCGTCAGGTCGGCCTGGAGCAGGACGTGGTCCAGCGGCTCGGGCAGGAGCGGGGCCAGGAGGGACGCGGCGGCCTCCGGGCCGGCCGCTCCGGGTTCCGGTCCCGCCGTGTCCGCGTCGGTTCCGTCCGCGTCGGCGGCGTACTCGTCCAGCAGGGGGCGCGCGTACGAGGTGAGTGCGCCGCGCCCGGTCACGCCCAGCAGCTCCGCCTCCGTCAGCGTCCACCGCACGATCCGGCCGCGCAGCTCCGCGCCGCCGCGCAGCGGGCACTCCCAGTCCAGCCGGGCGGCCACCGCGTCGGCCTCCGGGGCCGTTCCCGCCGGCTCGGCGGCCAGCAGGCCCAGAGTGTGGCGGCGCAGCTCGGGCGCGGGACCGCGGTCCAGACCGGGGCCGAGCGCGCCGAGCGTCCGGCTGCGGGCGTCGCGCCCGCCGACCAGCCCGGCCAGCCGGGTGGCCGCCAGCCAGGCGCGGGCCAGGTGCGTCCAGCGCCGCTCGGGCGGCTGCTCCAGCCACGTGTCGTAGGCGGGGGTGGGCGCGTACCGCTCGCCCTCCTCGCCGTCGGAGGCCAGCAGCCCGGCGGCGTAGGCCAGCTCGATCCAGAAGGCGGCGACCGGCTCGGACACGTCGAGCGCGACGGCGGTGCGCTTGAGGTCCCGCACTCCCAGGCCGCCGGAGCGCAGCACCGGCGGCGCGCCGGTCTCCGTGCTCCACAGCTCCAGCAGCTCCTCGACGGCCGCCAGCGCCGCCAGCGCCTGGCCCGCCCCGGCGGAGTCCGCCACCGCCGGTGTGCGGGCGCGGCCGGGCCCGACGGGCGGCGGCAGCGGCTCCGGGCGGCGGTGGGCGCGGCCGCCGCGCAGGTGCAGGGCCGCCTCCCGGGGCAGTACGACCGTGCGGGGCGCGGCCGGCAGCAGCAGGGCGCGGTCCAGCAGCCAGCGGACCGGCGGGGAGGGGATCTCGGAGACCTCGCCGTAGGGCGGGCCCCACACCAGCTTGGCGAGCATGGCCCGTGCCTCCTCGGGCGCCTGCTCCAGCAGGGCGTCCATCCGCTCCCGGTCGCCGAAGAGCGAGGTCAGGGACTCCAGCGCGCTCACCGGGTCGTGGGTGGTGGGCAGCCCGGCGGCGGTCAGGATCTCCTGGAGGCGGCCGGGCGACATCCCCGCGGTGGCCTCGGCCAGGGACGGGCCCAGACCGGTGGGGGAAGGGCGTGACGCGGACGGGGCGAGCAGCTCGCGGGCGGTGCGCACCAGGCGCAGCCGGTCGTCGCCGCCCCAGACGATCGCCCGCTCGCGCAGCAGACCCAGCGCGCGCGGCAGTTCGTCCTCCCCGCCGGGCAGCAGGGCGGCCAGCTCCCCGTACGGGCAGGGGTCGGGCGCCACGGCCAGCGCCTCGGCGACCTGGAGGGCGAAGCGGTCCAGCCGCTCCAGCGCCCGCAGCACCGAGGTGCGGGCGCCCGCGCGGGTGGCGAGCTGGGAGAGATCGCCGGGGACGGGGGAGAGCAGGTCCGGGCGCGCCCGCAGCAGAGCGGCGAGCGCGTCGTCGGGGCGGGAGCGCAGCTCGTCGGCGAGCGTGCGGGGAGCCGCTCGGCGCTCTGCTGCGGGCTCTGTCGTCATCCGTCCAACGGTACCGGCAGCCTGTGGACAACCGGTTCCGCGCGCGGACGGCGAGGGTACGGTCGTGGCGTACGGATGCCAGGGACCAGTAGCCGCTGAGGTGTCGGGTGGGGATTGAGAGCGAACAGCTGGTCTTCGACTATCTGAGCCGGATCGGGGATCTGGCGCACGGCACGGCCATGACGGCCGCCGAGCGGGCGCGTCTGGTGGCCGGGGTGCGCGCCGACATCGAACGGCGCCGCGCCGAGGCGGGCGGCGCGCACACCGCGGCCGGGGTGCGCCGGATCCTGGACGGCATCGGGCGGCCGGAGGACGTGGTCGCGGACACGGGCGTCTCCGTGCCGCAGCCCAGGGAGCACGGGCCGGTGGAGCACCGGCCGGCGCGGGAGGCCCCGGAGGGCGGTCCGGTGGCGGGCGGCGGTGACCCGCTGCGGAAACTGTCGAGGCAGCCGAAGTCACCGAAGCCGCCGAAACCGCCGGAGTGGTCGACCGCCGCCTCGCCGCCCCACCTCGCACCCGCCCACGAACTGGGCCCCGAGGAGAGCGATCCCGACTGGTGGCGCGAGGGGCCGGCCGCCCCCCGGTACGCGCCGGGTGGCCGGCGTCCGGTCGGCGGCTTCGACGGCGGGATCGAGCTGCCGGAGGTGCTCGAGCCCCCGCCGGACCTGGAGAAGGAGAAGGAGCAGGAGGAGGCGCGGCGGAGGGCGGAGGCCGCGCAGGCCGCCGACGCCGACGCCGACGCGGTGGACGAGACCCCGGCCGCACCCGGGCGGAGCCGGTGGGCGCGCCTGCCGCGCCCGCTGCGCCCGCGCACCGCGAAGACGGCGGGCGGCGCACCGCGGGCGGCCCGTGTGCCGCGCGTCGGCGGGGCCGTGGAGCTGGCGGCCGCCGCACTGCTGGTGGCGGGCGCGGTGATGGGCTCGCTGATTCCGCTGGGCCTGGGATGGCTGGCCGCCTGGTGGTCGCCCCGGCTGAGCCGCCAGGAGGCCAAGTGGGCGGTGACGGTCGTGCCCGGTACGGTCGCGGCCGCCGGGCTGGTGTGGCTGTGGGGCCGCACCGAGGGCCGCTGGGGGGAGCCGATAGCCGAGGGCGCGCTGGGCGAGGCGATCACCGCATCCTGGCCCTGGGCGCTGCGCGCCGCGGCCGTCGCCAGCGCCCTCTACCTGCTGTGGCGGGCGCGGCGGCCTAGGGGGTAGGGAGAGCGGTGGCCGAGGAGACGGGGAGAGAGAAGAGGACGGGGGAGAGGCGTTGGAGGAGTTCCTGGGCCTTCTTTTCACCCTGCTGAGCGCCGGTCTCGGGCTCATGGGGGTGAAACTCCTGGTGCCGCTTGTGCGGAACGGCAGGTTCGCCAGAGGGAGGACCGGCGTCCGCACGGTGGGCGAGTGCGTGGACATGCGCTGGACGTCGGGCGGCTGGGTGTCCGGCATCGTCGCCTATGAGGACGAGGACGGCGAGCGGCGCCTCGCGTCGACCGGTGCCCACCCGGTCATACCCGTCCGCATAGGGGAGACCGCCGAGGTCCGCTACGACCCGCGGGGCAGGGCGGCAGCGGTGGTGAACGGCGAGATGCCGCCCAGGGGCGTGTATGTCCTCGGCCTGGTGCCGATCGGCGTCGGCCTGGCCTTCGGTGCCATCGGGATCCACTACCTGTCGATGGCGATCTGAGACCTGAGATCCGAGGGGAGGGCCGTCCGCCGGGCCGGGTGGGGGCGCACCGACGCAGGGTCGGCGGCCGCCGCCCCGCCCGGCCGGTGGACGGGGCCGGAGATCAGCCCTCGGAGGTGCCGGAGCCCTTGGGCAGCAGCTCCTTCATCTCCTCCAGGATCGTGTCGGCGGCCGTGTAGCCGATGCCCTGGATCCAGGTCTCGTCGTCCACGCGGTGGGCGCGGCCGTTCTCCACCGCCTCCATGCTCTTCCACAGCGCGCCGCCGACGGCCTTGTCCTCGCCGGACTTCGCCGGGTCGCCGTAGGAGGTGTAGAGGACGACGTCCGCGTCGCCCTGGTCGACCTTCTCCGGGCTGACGTCGACCGAGAAGCCGTCGGGGGCCTTGTCGGCGATGGCCGGACGGCTCACGCCGATGTCGGCGAGGATGGAGCCGATGTAGTTCTGCCTGCCGTAGACGCGGGTGTCGGCGCCCTCGACGAAGCGGACGACGCTCACCGTCAGCTTCCGGGCCTTCTCCGGTCCGCCGAGCGCCTCGGTGACCTCGGCCGTCTTCGCCTCGTAGGCGTCGATGACCTTCTCCGCCTCGTCCTGCCGGTTGAGGGCGTTGGCGTGGACCAGGAAGTTCTGCTTCCAGGGCGCGCCGGTGGTCTCGGTGAAGACGGTCGGGGCGATCTTCGACAGCTCGTCGTAGCGGTCCTTGTCGCGGATGTCGCTGCCCAGGATCAGGTCCGGCTCGAGCGCCGCGATCTTCTCCAGGTTGGGCGCGGCGATGTTGCCGACGTTCTCGATGCCCTCGACCTTCTCCTTGGGCAGGTACTTCAGGAAGCCGGAGGCCACGTCGGAGCGGGTGGAGCCGACGGGCTTGACGCCCAGGGTGATGGCCGAGTCCAGCTCGGCGGTGTCGAGGACGACCACGCGCTCGGGCTCGGCGGGGACCTCGACCTCCCCGTGGGCGGTCATCACCTTCCGGGTCTCCCCGGAGGCGGCGCCGCTCTCCCCGCCGCAGGCGGACAGGGCGAGGGCGAGGACACAGGCCAGCGCGGTGGCGCCGGCGGCGGTCGTACGGCGGCGGGTGAGGGTCATGGTGTCGCCTTTCGCGTGCTGACGGGGACGGTGGCGGGGGCGGCCGCGGAAGCAGGCGCACCGGGGACGACGAGCGGACCGCCCGTCACCGGGTCGGGCACCACCACGGCCTCCAGGCCGAAGACCTCGCGGACCAGGTCGGCGGTGACGGCCCGGTCCGGCGGCCCCTGCGCGACGATCCGGCCCCCGCGCATCGCGACGAGGTGGTCGGCGTAGCGGGCGGCCTGGTTGAGGTCGTGCAGGACCATCACGACCGTGCGGCCCCGCTCCCGGTTGAGCCGCCGCACCAGGTCGAGGACCTCCACCTGGTGGGCGATGTCGAGGTACGTCGTCGGCTCGTCGAGCAGCAGCAGCTCGGTCTCCTGGGCGAGCGCCATGGCGATCCACACGCGCTGCCGCTGTCCGCCCGACAGTTCGTCCACGGCCCGGTCGGCCAGCCCGGTGACGCCGGTGCTGTCCATGGCGTCGGTGACGGCTCGCTCGTCGGCCTCCGACCACTGCTGCCACCAGCGCTGGTGGGGCTGGCGGCCCCGGGCGACGAGGTCGCCGACGGTGATCGCCTCGGGTGCGACCGGCGCCTGGGGGAGCAGCCCGAGGGAGCGGGCGACCGCGCGGGTGGGCAGGCGGTCCAGCTCCCGGCCGTCCAGCAGCACCGCGCCGCGCCGGGGCCGCAGCAGCCGGCCCAGCGCACGCAGCAGGGTGGACTTGCCGCATGCGTTGGGCCCGACGACGACGGTGACGCGGCCGTCGGGCACGTCGAGGTCGAGGCCGTCGACGACCGTGCGGCTCTCGTAGGCGAGGGTCAGGCCGCGGGCCGACAGCCGGCTCGCGGGCGCGCCGGGCGTACCCGGCGCTTTGGGTCCGCCGTCCGCCGTGGTCCCGCCGGGCGAGGTGGTGTCCGTCATGGTCTTCCTCCGGTGCGGCCGCGGGCGATCAGCCAGACGAGGTAGGGCGCCCCGATCGCCGCCGTCAGCACCCCGACCGGCAGCTCCACCGGCGCCAGGAGCCTGCGGGCCAGCAGGTCGCCGAGGGTGACGGTGAAGGCGCCCAGCAGGGCCGTGGCGAGCAGCGGGATCTGCGCGGTGCGCGTCAGCCGGCGGGCGATCTGCGGGGAGAGCAGCGCCACGAAGTCCACCGGCCCGGCCGCGCCGGTGGCCACCGAGGCCAGGACGACGCCGGTGGCCGCCAGCCCCAGCCGGACGCGGCCCAGCCGCACCCCCAGGGCGGTGGCGGTGTCGTCGTCCAGCGCCGCCTGCCGCTGGGCGCGGGCGCACCACAGCACGGCGGGCAGCACGGCCAGCAGCGCCCAGCCCAGGGGCCCGGCCTGCTCCCAGCCGCGTCCGTTGAGCGAGCCGGTCAGCCACACCTGGGCCTGCTGGGCGGCGAGGAAGTCGCCCTTGGTCATGAACAGTTGGGTGAGCGAGCGCAGTGCGACGGAGAAGCCCAGGCCGATCAGGACGAAGCGGGCCGCGCTCAGACCGCGCCGCCAGGCGAAGACGTAGACCAGCGCGGCGGCGAGCATCCCGCCCGCCACGGAGAGGTAGGGCAGCAGGGCGTACGAGGTCAGGCCGAAGGTCATCGCGCCGACGGTCACGGCGGCGGCGCCGTGGGTGACGCCGATGATCTCCGGGCTGGCCAGGGGGTTGCGGGCGACGGTCTGGATCAGCCCGCCCGCCACCCCGAGCGCGGCGCCCACCATCAGCCCGAGGACCACGCGCGGCAGCCGCAGCGTGCCCACGACCAGCTCCTCCGGGGACGGCAGCCCCAGCAGCACCCGCACCACCTCGGTGGGCGCGGTGGCGGTCTCGCCGAGGCAGAGCGACGTGACGACGGCCGCGGCCAGCGCGGCGGCGAGGGCTGCCACCACCGCGACCGAGCGGCGGTGGAGCAGGAACGAGGCGCGCCCGCGGCGCAGCAGGCCGTACCCCGGGGGTCTGACGGGCGTCTCGCGGTGCGTTTCGCGGCCCGGCGCCTCGCGGCCCGGCGTCTCTCGGGGCGTGTCGCTCACGGTGTCGGGCGCGGTCACGGCCCCACCGCCTTCCCGGCCCGGCCGCGCACCAGCGCCACCAGGAACGGCACGCCGATCAGCGCCGTCATCACGCCCGCGGGCACCTCGCCCGGCGGCACCACGATCCGCCCGGCGACATCCGCCACCAGCAGCACCACCGGGCCCAGCAGCGCGGCCACCGGCAGCAGCCAGCGGTGGTCGGAGCCGACGAGGGCGCGGGCCAGATGGGGGACGGCCAGGCCGACGAAGGCGATGGGCCCGGCGGCGGCGACCCCGGCGCCGGTCAGGACGGTGGCCCCGAGGCCGCCGGTGATCCGTACGGCCGCGGTGTTCTGCCCCAGGCCCCTGGCCATGTCCTCGCCCAGCGCCAGGGCGTCCAGACCGCGCGCGACGGCCATCACCAGCAGCGCGCCCGTCGCCAGGAACGGCAATACCTGCCCGATCACCTCCGTGTCGCGCCCGGCGACCGAGCCGACCTGCCAGAAGCGGAACTCGTCCAGGGCCGCGGCCCGCGTCGTCAGCACCCCCGCCACCACCGAGTACAGCAGCGCGTTGACGGCGGCCCCGGCCAGTGCCAGGCGTACCGGTGTGGCCCCCTCGCGGCCCCGGGCGGCGATCGCGTAGACGGCCGTCCCCGCGACGCCCGCGCCGGCGAAGGCGAACCAGACGTATCCGGAGAGCGTGTGCACCCCGGCGAAGGCGATGGCCAGGACGACACCCAGTGCCGCGCCCTGGCTGACGCCGAGGATGCCGGGCTCGGCGATGGGGTTGCGGGTCAGGCCCTGCATCACGCAGCCGGCCAGCCCGAGCGCGGCGCCGACCAGCACCGCCAGCAGGGTGCGCGGGGCGCGCATGGTCCGCACCACCTGGGCGGCGGGGCCGTCGCCGCCGTGCACCAGCGCCTCGTACACCGCGTCCGGCGCGATGGCGCGGCTGCCGACGGCCAGGCTCAGCAGCACGGCCAGGGCCAGGGCGGCCGAGACCGCGGCCACCGCGACCGGCCGGCGGGCCGTCCGCGCGCGGCGCGGACCGGCCACCGGCCGGCCGGGCGCGGCGGGTGCTGGGGCGGTGGGCATCTGCGACCTCGGACGGTGTGCGGGCGGACGGGAGCTCAAGGGCGGGGACGGGACAGGACGGGGACGGGACAGGACGGGACAGGACCGGCTCCGCGCCACGGAAGCCGCAGAACCGGCCAGCCAAGGTTAGGCGAGCCTAACCACCCATGTCACGGAGTGCACAATGTGGGGTATGGCATCTCGTGCGGTGACGGTCGGCTTCGACCTGGACATGACGCTGATCGACTCGCGCCCCGGCATCCGGGCGACCTATCTGGCCCTGGCCGCCGAGACCGGCACCCACATCGACGCCGACCTGGCCGTCACCCGCCTCGGGCCGCCGCTGGAGGCCGAGCTGGCGCACTGGTTCGCCGAGGAGGCGATCGACGAGGCCGCCGTCCGCTACCGCGAGCTGTACGTGAGCCACGCCATCGAGCCGACCCTGCCCATGCCCGGCGCCCGTGAGGCGGTGGAGGCGGTCCGGCGGGCGGGCGGCACGGCGATCGTGGTCACCGCCAAGCACGAGCCCAGTGCCAAGCTCCACCTCGACCACCTGGGCATCGAGCCGGACGCGGTGATCGGATGGCTGTGGGCGGAGGCCAAGGCCGAGGCGCTGGTCGAGCACGGCGCCGGCGTCTACGTCGGGGACCATCTGGGCGACGTGCGCGGGGCGCGGGCGGCCGGGGCCCTGTCGGTGGCGGTGCCGACGGGCCCGTGCGGCGCGGCGGAGCTGCGACAGGCGGGGGCCGACGTGGTGCTGGAGGACCTGACGGCCTTCCCCGCCTGGCTGGAGGCGTACGCGGCGGCCCGGGCCGCCTGAGCCGTACCCGGCCCGCGGCCGGTCCGTACCCGGCCCGTACCCGGCCCGTACCCGGCCCGTACCCGGCCCGTACCCGGCCCGTACCCGGTCCGTACCCGGCCCGGAGCCGGTACCTACCGGCGGGCCGCCTCGCGCGCCTCGCGGCGCTGCACCGCGATCGACCGCAGCACCCCGGCGCCGGCGACGGCGAAGCCGACGCCCATCAGCATGCTGACGAGGTACGCGGCCGTGGGCAGCGGGTCGGAGCCGAGGAACAGGGGGGTGATGGTCGCGAGGGTGGCCACCGCGCCGACGACGAAGACGACGGCGCCGATGCGGACGAGCAGATCTCCCGCGCGGGACGTTTCACTGGTCACCAGGACAGGGTAGTTCCGTGTGAAGACACGCGCGGGACACGGGGGAGACGGCGCCCGGGGCGTCTTGTCACCGGGGAGTGGATCATTAGTCTTGGTGACGGCGGGTCATGCGGCCCGCCGTGGTCTTGTGCGGAACCGTTGCCTTTCAAGAAGTCGTTGTTTTCCCGACAGGTCGTAGCCCGGGCATCCGGACGAATTACGAGGACGAGGACAGACGTGCCTACCGGCAAGGTCAAGTGGTTCAACAGTGAGAAGGGTTTCGGCTTCCTCTCCCGCGACGACGGCGGTGACGTCTTCGTGCATTCGTCGGTGCTCCCGTCCGGGGTGACCGCGCTGCGGCCCGGTCAGCGCGTCGAGTTCGGGGTCGTCGCGGGCCAGCGCGGCGACCAGGCCCTCTCCGTCACCCTGCTGGACCCGGCCCCCTCCGTGGCCGCCGCCCAGCGCCGCAAGCCGGACGAGCTGGCGTCGATCGTTCAGGACCTCACCACCCTGCTGGACGGGGTCGCGCAGCAGCTGGAGCGGGGCCGCTACCCCGACCGCCAGCACGGCCACAAGATCGCCGGCATGCTCCGCGTCGTGGCCGACCAGCTCGACGTCTGACCGGGCGCCCGGCCGCGCACCCCGTAAGGGCCCGGCCGGCGCCACCGCCACCACCTACACGAAGTCCAGCGCGCCGGGGCCCAGGGGCGGCACCAGCTCCTCGGCCGCGGCGCGCGTGAGCAGCCCGCGCACCGCCGCGTAGCCGCCCTCGCCGAGGCCGGCGGTGAACTCGTTGACGTACAGCCCGATGTGCCGGTCCGCGACCGAGGGGTCCATCTCCTGGGCGTGCTCCAGCACGTAGGGCCGTGACGCCACGGGGTCGTTCCACGCCATCCGCACCGAGGTGCGGGCCGCCTCGGCCAGCGCCCGCAGCACCGGCGCGCCCAGCGAGCGCCTGGCGATGATCGCGCCCAGCGGGATCGGCAGCCCGGTGGTGTCCTCCCAGTACTCGCCCATGTCGGCGAGCTTGTGCAGGCCGTAGTCCTGGTAGGTGAAGCGGGCCTCGTGGATGACCAGTCCGGCGTCCACCCGGCCGTCGCGCACGGCGGGCATGATCTCGTGGAAGGGCAGCACGGCGATCTCCCCGACCCCGCCCGGCACCCGCTCGGCCGCCCACAGCCGGAACAGCAGGTACGCCGTCGAGCGCTCGCTCGGCACCGCCACCGTCGCGCCGCTCAGATCCGCCTCCGCGCCCGGCCCGCGGGTGAGCACCAGCGGGCCGCAGCCGCGCCCCAGCGCGCCCCCGCACGGCAGCAGCGCGTACTCGTCCAGCACCCACGGCAGAACGGCGTAGGAGACCTTCAGCACGTCCAGCTCGCCGCGCTCGGCCATGCCGTTGGTGACGTCGATGTCGGCGAACGTCACGTCCAGCTCCGGCGCGCCCGGCACCAGGCCGTGCGCCCAGGCGTGGAAGACGAAGGTGTCGTTGGGGCAGGGGGAGTAGGCGATCCGCAGCGGACGCCCGGTCCCGCCGGCCCCGCCGGTCCCGCTGGTTCCGTCAGTGCCGTCATTGCCGGAGCCGGTCAAGGTCCCTCCAACCGTCGAGTACGGGCACGATCCTGCCGAAGGCCGCGGTCAGGGCGTCCAGCGCCTCCGCGAACCGCCAGGCGGCGCGGTCGCGCGGGCCCACCGCGTTGGAGACGGCGCGGACCTCCAGTACGGGTACCCCGCCGCAGGCCGCCGCGGCCTCCGCGACCCCGAAGCCCTCCATCGCCTCGGCCAGCGCGCCCGGATGCCTGCGCGCCAGCAGCGCGGCCCGCTCGGCGGTGCCGGTGGCCGTGGAGACCGTCAGCACCGGGCCCAGCGCCGCGCCGGCGGCCTCGGCGACGGCCCGCGACAGCGCCTCGGGCGGCAGATGGACGGTGGTGCCGAAGCCCAGCTCGGCCACCGAGGCGAAGGGCTCGGGCCCGGCCGGGGTCTCGGCTCCCAGGTCCGCGGCGGTGATCTCGGAGGCGACGGCCACCGAACCGACCGGGGCCAGTGGGGCGAAGCCGCCGCCGATGCCCGCCGAGATCACCAGGCCGTACGGGCGGCCCCGCGCCGAGCCGCGCTCCAGCGCCACGGCGGTACGGGCCGCCGCGGCGGCGGGTCCGGCGCCGGCGGCCAGCACGTCGATGCCGGCCGGGGCGCAGGCGACCGCCACCGCGTCACGCTCGGCGGGCACGGCCGTGACGACCAGGACCGCCGCGGCCGCGGCGGGCGCGCCGGTGGGACGGGACGGCTCGGTACGGCGGGACGGCTCGGTACGGCGGGACGGTGCGGGGCTCAGTCTTCGCTCTCGCGCTCGAGCTCGAAGTTCCACACGCCCCGGTAGTCGCTGCCGTCGTACTCGACGATGCTCAGCTGCACCGACTGCGCCTCACCGCCCTGCTGGCCGCCGCCGTTCTGGAAGAAGGCGTCACCGGAGAAGCTGCGGTAGGTCTTGGTGATCCGGTCCGTCACCGCGGGCTGGCCGTTGAGGAACAGCACCCAGCCGTCCTCGGCGATCTCGGGGTCCACGCCGATGCGCAGCAGGTCGCCCTGGCCGACGGTGATGGAGGTGTCGGCGTCCTCCTTGGCGCAGGACAGCACCTTGTCCTGCGAGATCTTGCCGTTGTCCTCGTAGCAGGCGGCTTCCGTGGAGACGCTGTCGGAACCGACGGTCACGGTCGCTCGGGGAGTCGGCTTCTCTCCGCAGGCGGAGAGGGCGACGAGCCCGAGGGTGGCCGCACCGATGGCTACGGCAGTGCGGATGGTGCGGCTGCCCTTGCCCCGGGAGATCGTGTGGGTCATAGCACGCAGGCTACCCGGCGGTTCCGCTCAGGCGACGCGCGGGTGGGGCGTGCCGTGCCGCGCGGCCGACAGCAGGGGCCGGACGGTGGCGAGCGCCCCCACCGCCACGATCACCCCGGCCACCCCCATGCCGACCGGTCCGATCAGCGGCAGCGCGATCCCGACGGCGCCGCCCGCCACCCACGACATCTGCATCAGCGTCTCGGAGCGGGCGAAGGCGGAGGTGCGCACCACCTCCGGCACGTCCCGCTGGATCAGCGCGTCCAGCGACAGCTTGCCCAGTGCCTGCGCCAGTCCGGCGACGGCCGCGACGACGGGCACGGTGACCGTGCCGTACAGCACCGCCGCCACCACGGTGGCGGTCAGGGCCAGCGCCAGCACCGAGGCGATGATCACCTCCGGGACGCGGTCGCGCAGCCAGGCGCCCAGCGCCGTGCCCAGCGCGTTGCCGCCGCCCGCCGCCACGGCCACCACTCCCAGCGAGACCACGGGGTCCAGGCCGGCCAGGGGGTGCTCGCGCAGCATGAAGGCGAGGAAGAAGGTGAGGAAGCCGGACAGGGCGCGCAGGGAGGAGTTGGCGAGCAGGGCGTTGAACACGGAGGCGCCCACGGTGCGCAGGCCGGGCCGCCGGGGCTTGCCGTTCCCGCTCCCGTTTCCGCTGCCGCCCTTCCTCGCGGTGCCCCTGTCACCGGGGGCGCCGGGGGTGCCGGCGGGAGCGTCGCCGTCGCCGTCGCCGTCATGACTGTGCGCGGCCTCGTAAGCGGTCAGCAGGGCCCGCCGCTCGCCCCTGGCGGAGTCCACCTTGTGCGGCAGCGAGAAGGACAGGAAGGTGCCGATGACGAAGACGGTGAAGGCCCCGTACAGCGGCCAGGACGGCCCCAGGCTGTGCAGCGCGGCCCCGACCGGGGCCGCCGCGCCGGTGGCCAGCAGCCCGGCGAGCGTCACCCGCGAGTTCGCCTTCACCAGCGAGATCCGGTGCGGCAGCAGTCGGGGCACGACCGCCGATCTCACCACCCCGTACGCCTTGGAGGCCACCAGCACCCCCAGCGCCGCCGGATACAGCTCCAGGCTGCCGGTGGCCACCGCCCCGGCCATGCTCAGCGCCAGCAGCGCCCGGCCCAGCATCGATCCGGCCATCGCGGCGCGGCGGCCGTGCGGGATGCGGTCCAGCAGCGGCCCGATGACCGGCGCGAGCAGTGCGAAGGGGGCCAGGGTGACGGCCAGGTAGAGGGCGACGCGCCCGCGCGCCTCACCGGTGGGGACGGAGAAGAAGATCGTGGACGCCAGGGCGACGGTGATCATCATGTCGCCCGCGGAGTTCACCGCGTGCAGCTCGATGAGCTTGCCCAGCCCGGACTCGCCGGCGCCCTGGGCGTGGGTGGCCTTCCGGATGCGCCTGCCCAGCGCGCGGGGAGGCGTGTGTACGGCGCGGACGATCGCCCGCGCCGTGCGTCGGAATCGTCCCTCGTCGTGCTGGGACGCCCTCAAGGCAGCCACGTCGTCAGTGTGCCCCACCGCCCGCCGCCTAGCCCGGCTCCTTCGGCTGAAGGTTTGGTTGAAGGTGCGACGGTCGGCGGTGTGCGCGCGTGGGGTAGCGTGGGGGGATGGTGCGCTCCGCCCGGTGTGAAAGCCTGGGTCCGGACGTCGCAGCGGTCCCCCGGTCCGCTCCGTCCTCACCCGTCTGACCTGGGCATACGGTAGGCGCACTCGCGAAACGGCGTAGGAGAGAATCGATTCTTGTGAGTGCTGCGATGCGAGGCCGTACCCCTGATCGCCTGTGCGCCGAGGCGGTTGAACTGGCTCGGGAGGCGGCACGGGAGGCCGCCTTCCCCGGCCGGATCGGCGACCATCTGGGTGCCGTCGCCGACGGGGACCGCGTCGTCACGCACTACTTCGAGTGCCTGGAGCCGGGCTACCGGGGCTGGCGCTGGGCCGCCACCGTCGCGCGGGCCTCGCGGGCCCGGGTGGTGACCGTCGACGAGACGGTGCTGCTGCCCGGCCCCGACGCGCTGCTCGCCCCCGAATGGGTGCCCTGGAGCGAACGCCTGCGCCCCGGCGACCTCGGCCCCGGCGACCTGCTGCCCACCGAGGCCGACGACCCGCGCCTGGAGCCCGGCTACACCGGCGGCGGCGAACCCTCCCCGCACGCGGCGGTCGTGGAGTCGGCCTGGGAGGAGGCCGGCGCCGAGGGCCCGGCCGAGACCGAGGACGCCGACGTCGTCACCAGCGAGCCCGGCGAACTCCCCGGCGCCCCGGCGCGCGGCAGCATCGCGGCGGTCGCCGAGGAGATCGGCATGGGCCGCCCCCGGGTCCTGTCCCGCCAGGGCC
The DNA here is from genome assembly GCF_002843305.1 of Streptomyces barkulensis. Lineage (GTDB taxonomy): Bacteria > Actinomycetota > Actinomycetes > Streptomycetales > Streptomycetaceae > Streptomyces > Streptomyces barkulensis. The sequence goes on along the minus strand of NZ_PGSG01000119.1, from coordinate 336,353 downwards.
TGCACGAGGCCGCCGACCGCTGGGAGGAGGAGTTCGGCCCGAAGACGCCCATGGCGCAGGCGGCCCCCGCCTCCTGCATGAGCTGCGGCTTCCTGGTGCCGATGGCCGGCTCGCTGCGCCAGGCCTTCGGGGTGTGCGCCAACGAGTTCTCCCCGGCCGACGGCCGCGTGGTCTCCCTCGCCTTCGGCTGCGGCGGCCACTCCGAGGCGGCCGTCATGCCGAAGACGCCGCACCCGCCGGCGCCGGTGATCGACGAGACGAAGGTGGACGAGATGCCCCTGGGCGGAGGGGCGCGGGCCAACGGCGAGGACGGGGACGCGGACGGCGGCGAGGACGGCCCGGAGGCGTAGCGGGCTCCGGCCCGCTACGAGGCCGGTTGTCCCGGCCCCGCCGGGGCCCGGTCAGCGCTGGACCCGGCGTCCGGTGCGGGGCTTCTCCCCCCGGCTCGTCCGGTGGGCCGCGGACCCCGAACCGAGCAGCTGCGACACCCGCTGGAACGACACCCCCATCACCCGGCCGGCGTCCCGCTGGCTCAGATCGCGGGTCAGGACCGCGGCGGCACGACGCATGGCCTCCCGCTCGGCGTCCGCGGCCTCCCGCGCGGCCCGCCTGGCGTCCTCTGCCTGTGCCAGTGCCCGCCGGGCCTCCTCCGGGAGTTCGGGCTCGACGGTGACCTCGACCTCTTCCGGTTCGACGTCCAGCATGGCCGCGATCGCCTCGCGGGCCGCTTCGTCGGCCCTGTCCAGCCGTTTGGTCTGGCTGAAGACCCCGGGCAGATCGGGGACGTCCAGAGCCCACCAGTCACCGGCGCGGCGTGCGGTCACTCGGTAAGCGCTCATCGCCACCAATCCTCTCCGAGTTCTACCTCAAGCCTCTTGCGGGTCTGCTCTGCCGTTATCTCGTTGACCTCGCTGTGCTTCGGGATGACGACGGGCGTCGAGCCGCACGTCCAGTACTGATGGCTGCCTTTCTGCCTGTGCGTCTCGAAGGCGAGCCCTCTCGCCCTGGCCGCCTTCCTGATCTTGCCGACCAGATCCCCGTACTTCACAGTGTGCGTCTAGTCAGGATAGACAAAGTAAGTCCAGTCCCTCTAGACAAGTTCACGCGATCGGGTGAGTGGGCCGGAAGCCGCACCGCCACCGCCGGACCGCCGCCGCAGCCTCACAGGCCCGGGGCGCCCCAGAGCGGGAACCAGCGGCCCAGGTCCGGCTCGATGTTCAGGTCGTCCTGAAGGGCCGCCCTGACCTGGAGCTCCAGCGGGTTGTCGCGCTTTTGCCCGGGCAGCGGGGCGAAGGGGTAGAACGTGCCGCGCTTGTAGAGGTAGACCAGCGCGAGGGGCTGCCGGTCGGGGGAGCGGAAGGCAGCCAGCGAGCACAGCAGTTGCGGTCCGAAGCCGCTGCCCTGCAGCGTGGTGTTCACCGCGTGCAGGTCGTTGACCAGGGCGGGCAGCTCCTCGGGGGCGCGGCGCGAGAGCAGCCAGGAGTACCCGTAGCCGTCCTCGCTGAACTCCACCGCCCCGCCCCCGCGATCGGAGTCCGCGCCCAGCAGGGCCTCCACCTCCTGCCGGATCCGGGTGAAGGCGCCGCCCTCGACGCTGGCGAAGCACACCGAACCCGCCCCTGTGGGGGCCAGGCCCGTGGCGGCCTGGAGGGTGATCGCGGCCGAGGGCAGGGCGAAGAGGCGGTCGAGGTCGGGCCGGGCCGGTTTGCTCCGGCCGAACAGGATGTCCAGCAGACCCACGGCGACTCCTTCCCGGGTCCGGTGCTCGGGGTCACTCGCCGCCCAGCCGCTCGGAGATCTCTGCCAGCGCCTCCAGGCGGCTCTCCAGGCTGGGGTGGGTGGAGAACAGTCCGGCCACCGCGCTGCCGGCCCCGAGGGCGGGGGTGAAGAAGAACGCGTTGAACGCCTGGGCCGTGCGCAGGTCCCGGGTGGGTATCCGGGCGATGTCGCCGCTGACCTTGGTCAGTGCCGAGGCCAGGGCGGAGGGTTTCCCGGTGAGCATGGCCGCCGCGCGGTCGGCGGCCAGCTCGCGGTAGCGGGACAGCGCCCGGATCAGCAGGAAGCTGAGGGCGTACACGACGGCGGAGACCAGCATGACCATCGCGAACACGGCGGCGGTGTTCTGGTCCCGGCGGCCTCCGCCGAACAGCTGGGAGTAGAAGGCGAAGCGGACGACCAGCCCGGCCAGCACCCCCAGGAACGAGGCGATGGTGATCACCGCCACGTCGCGGTGGGCGACGTGGGACAGCTCATGGGCGATGACGCCCTCCAGCTCCTCGGTCTCCAGGCGCCGCGTCAGCCCGGTGGTCACGCAGACCACGGCGTGGTCCGCGTCGCGGCCGGTGGCGAACGCGTTGGGCAGGTCCATGCTGGAGACGGCGACCCGCGGCTTCGGCATGTCCGCGGTGGCGCACAGCCGGTCGACCACCCCGTGCAGCCGCGGCTCCTCCTCCGGGGTGACCAGACGGCCGCGCATGGCGTACAGGGCGATCCGGTCGGAGAACCAGAACTGCGCGCCCAGCAGGACGGCGGCGATGACGACGACCAGCACGAGGGAGTCCAGCAGCGCGATCAGCGCGGCGACGAACCCCACGTACAGCAGCCCGAGCAGGAACATCGTGAGCACCATGCGCCCGGTCAGGCGCCGGTCGGGCTCGAAACGGCTGCGCATCACGCACCCGCCCCGGAAACCGGGCTTCCGCCAAAAGCCCGTACAGCGGTCCTGACCCTCGTACCCATCGGGTCCTCCTGTCCGTCACGCTCCCGCCGGACGGGACCGTGGACCGAGACGCGGTTCCCTTTCCTCCCCGTATACCCCAATGTCCGGAATCGCCCCTTCCCCGATCCTTCCCCGGCCGCGGACGGGGCGCCGACCCGCGCGACCGGCGGCCCGGCGCGCACCGGGCGTGCCGGACGCAGTACCGTCGCCCGCGGACAGGCAATCGGGCTCGTCCCGCGGCGGACCTGACGGAGGAGACGGACACGTGAGCGGCACGGTGCTGGTGCAGGGCGCGGACGACGGAGCGGATCCCTTCGACACCGCCCGGCTGCGACGCGGCGTACTCGACGCCTGGACGGCGTCCCCCGCGCGCTTCCGCGAGGACGCCAACGCCGAGGAGGACCTGGCCCTCGGCGGCTACCGCGACCGGCTGGTGGTCGAGCTGGCCCAGAACGCCGCCGACGCCGCCGCCCGCGCCGGCGTCCCCGGACGGCTGCGGCTCACCCTGCGCGGCAAGGTGCTGGTGGCCGCCAACACCGGGGCGCCCCTGGACGCGGCCGGCGTGGAGTCCCTGTCCACCCTGCGCGCCTCCGCCAAACGCGACGACGAGACGCCTCAGGGACCGGGCGCACCGGAGGCGCCGGGTGGACCGGGTGGACCGGGCGGGCCCCAGGCGGGCCCCGTCGGCCGCTTCGGCGTCGGCTTCGCCGCCGTCCTGGCCGTCAGCGACGAACCCGCCATCGTCTGCCGCACCGGCGGCGCCCGCTGGTCGCTGGCCGAGGCCCGCGAGATGGCCGCCGAGGCCGCCGCCCACCACCCCGGCCTCGCCGACGAGCTGCGCCGCCGCGAGGGCCACGTCCCCCTGCTGCGCCTGCCGATGCCCGCCCAGGGCGCCGCCCCCCAGGGCTACGACACGGCCGTCGTGCTGCCGCTGCGCGACGGCGCCGCCGAGGAACTGGCCGCCCGGCTGCTCACCGCGGTCGACGACGCCCTGCTGCTCACCCTCCCCGGCCTGACCGAGGTCGTCATCGAGACCGACGGCGGGGTGCGCACGCTCACCCGCCGCCAGGACGGCGCCTACGTCGTGGTCGAGGACAGCGGCGCAGCCGGTGCCGGGGGCGAGGGCGCCACCCGCTGGCGCGTGGCCGCCGACGCCGGACGCACCGACCCCGCCCTGCTCGCCGACCGCCCCGTCGAGGAGCGGCGGCGGCCGTACTGGTCGGTCACCTGGGCCGTACCCGTCGACGCCGACGGCGCCCCCACCCCCGCCCGCACCGTGCCCGTCGTCCACGCCCCCACCCCCACCGACGAGCCGATCGGCCTGCCCGCCCTGCTCATCGCCTCCTTCCCGCTGGACCCCACCCGCCGCCACATCGCACCCGGACCGCTGGCCGACTTCCTGCTGGAGCGCGCCGCCGACGTCTACGCCACCGCGCTGCGCGACTGGCGGCCGGTCACCACCGGCACCCTCGACCTCGTGCCCGGCCCCCTGGGCAGGGCCGAACTCGACGGAGAGCTGCGCCGCCTGGTCCTGGAGCGCCTGCGGCGCACCCCCTTCCTGGCGAGCGCCGCCACCGACGACGACAGCGGCGAGCCCCACGCACTGCGCCCCGCCGACGCCGAGATCGCCGAGGGCGCCGGGGCAGGCACGGTCGCCGTCCTGGCCGAGCTGTTCCCCGCCCTGCTGCCCGCCGGACTGGAGCGCCGCACCGAGCTGCGCACCCTCGGCGTCCCCCGGGTGCCGCTGGGCGAGCTGATCGACCGGCTGGCCGGCGTGGAACGGGACCCGTCCTGGTGGCGGCGGCTGTACGACTCCCTCGCCGGCACCGACCCCGACCGGCTCACCGGCCTGCCCGTCCCCCTGGCCGACGGCCGCACCACCATCGGACCGCGCCGGGTGCTGCTGCCGCTGCCCGACACCACGGGCGCCGGCTCCCTGACCCGCCTCGGCCTGAAGGTCGCCCACCCCGACGCCGCCCACCCCCTGCTGGAGAAGCTGGGCGCCACCCCCGCCACACCCCGCGCGGTGCTCACCACCCCGCAGGTGCGGGCGGCCGTCGCCGCCTCGCTGGAGGCCGAGGAGAGCTGGTACGGCGACGGGGACGAGGACGGCGGCCCCCTGGACGCCGAGGAACTGGCCGACACCGTCCTCGCCCTCGTCCGCGACGCACGCCTCTCGCCCGGCGACGAGCCCTGGCTGGGCGCCCTCGCCCTCCCCGACGAGGACGGCGAACTCGCCCCGGCCGCCGAACTCGTCTTCCCCGGCAGCGCCTTCGAGCGCGTCGTCCGCGAGGGCGAACTGCCCGCCTGCGACGCCGAACTGGCAGAGCGGTGGGGCGAGGAGACCCTCGCCGCGGCCGGCGTGCTCGCCGACTTCGCCCTGGTGCGCGCCACCGACGTCGTCCTGGACCCGGACGAACTCGAGCCCCGCGACACCGACTTCCCCGAGCCCGACGACCCGGGCCTGGCCGACGCCGTCGACGTGTGGTGCGAGGACGTCCTCGACACCCTGCCCGAGACGCCCGTCCCGCCGGTGGTCTCCGAACTGCTCGCCGTACGTGACCTGGACCTCGTCGACGACGACCACTGGCCGCAGGCCCTGCGGATGCTCTCCCGCCCCCCGCTGCGCGACGCGCTCACCACCCCGGTGCGCGTCCTGCTGCCCGACGGCACGGTCCGGACCGTCCGCCCCTACACCGCCTGGTGGCTGCGCGACCACCCCGTCCTGGACGGCCGCCGCCCCGCCGGACTGCGCGCGGCCGGCGGCGACCCGCTGCTGGCCGGCCTGTACGAGGAGGCGCCCGCCGCCACCGCCGAACTGGACGAGCAGGTGCTGCGCGCCCTGGGCATCCGAACCTCCGCCGCCGCCCTGCTGGACGAACCCGGCGGCGCCTCCGAACTCCTGGGCCGCCTCGCCGACCCCGACCTGCCCGTCACGCCCGCCCAACTCCACGGCCTGTACACCCTCCTGGCCGAGCTGGACCCGGACGAGGTCACCCTGCCGGACGAACTGCGCGCCGTGGCCGACGGCGAGGTACGCCTGGTGGACGCCGCCGACGCGCTGGTCGCCGACGCCCCCGACCTGCTGCCCCTGGCCACCGGCCGCCCCCTGCTCCCGGTACGCCCGGCCCTGGCCGCCTCCCTGGCCGCCGTCCTCGACGTACGCCGCCTCAGCGAGGCCGTCGGCGCGACCCTGCCCGCCCCGGATGCCGGGGCGGGCGAGGTGCGCGAGGTGCCCGACGCGGTGCGCGTCCTGCTGCCCGGCGCCCCGGCCGACTACGTCGAGCACGACGAACTCGTCCTCGCCGGCGTGGAACTGGACTGGCGGCTCACCCCCGACGGCACCCTCCACGCCGCCACCGTCGAGGGCGTCGCGGCCGGCCTGGCCTGGGCGGCCGGCCAGTGGCCGCGCCGCTTCGAGGCCGCCGCCCTGCTGGAGGACCCCTCCCGGGTCGCCGAACTGGCCCGCGACCGCTGGTTCGACTGACATCCGGCCGCCCCTGGGCCCCGGGCCGGCGGGGCCCAGGGGCCGCCCGCCCCGTCAGCCCCGTCAGCGCCGCGCGACGGTGACGATCTCCGGGCTGGAGTCCGTCAGCGGGCCCCGCCCCCAGTCCCCGTACCGTTCCACGACCGTCAGCCCGGCCCCGGCCAGGAGGCCGTCGAGCGCCTCCGCGTCCCAGAACCTCAGCTCGCTGTGACTGGCCCGCTCCCAGCCGGGGCCGGTGAAGGTCGTGGTGAAGCGGACGGTGTCGCCCGCCACCGGCTCCTGGACCTCGTGCGCGACCCGTACCGCCGCGCCCGTGCCGTCCACCACCTCGACCGCATGCTCCGGAGTCCAGCGCTCCCACGGCCGGGCGGCCGGGTTGCGGGTCTCGAACGCGAAGCGTCCGCCGCCGGCCAGCGCCGCCCGCACGGCGGCCAGGGCGGTACGCACCTCACCGTCCTCCAGCAGCACCTGGAAGGCGTGCCCGGTCATCACCACCAGCTCGAACTCCCCCTCCCAGCGGGCCGATCCCAGATCCCCGAGCACCCACTCCACCCCGGCCCCCGACCGCGCCGCCTCCCGCCGCGCACAGCCCAGCATCGCGGCGGCCGGATCGAGTCCGCACAGTCGCCCGCCGTGCCCGGCCTCCCGCGCGCGGCGCAGCAGCGCGCCCGTACCGCACCCGACGTCCAGCACCGAGGCGGCGGACATCACCGGCTCCAGGTAGAAGTCGTCACCCGGCCCCCACGGGTTGAGCGCGTCGTACAGGGCGGCCAGAGCGGGATCGCAGTAGGCGCGGTCGACCGACGCCCCGGAGCGCCCGGCCCGGTCCGAGCCCGCCGCGGGCACCGGCCCGCTCGTCACGCCGGCCCCCTGAGGATCGGCTCGCTCAGCAGCAGGGACGCCCGGCCGGTGCGGCGGGCCTCGGCGAGGGCGGCAAGCCGCCGGTAGCCCTCGGGCGTCATCAGCCGCTCCCAGACGTGCCACTCCTCCACCGCCCAGCGGTCGTGCTCATCCGGGTCCAGCCGGATGGAGGCGATCTCCTCGTCGCTCAGCGTGCCGCCGTCGAAGCAGAAGCCGACCTTCGCCAGCGGTGCCTCGGCCGGGTCGGAGCGGAGGTAGTGCACCAGCAGCAGCGGGCGCGGGCCCTCGATCCGCAGCCCGGTCTCCTCGTACGTCTCCCGCACCGCCGCCTGGAACGGGTCCTCGCCCGGGTCCATGTTGCCGCCCGGGATCTGCCACAGCCGCCTGCCGTACACCGAACGCAGCTGCACCGGCCGCCCGCGTGTGTCGGTGAAGTACACGCAGGCGTAGACGGTGGCCTTGGGCAGGGTGGCCAGATACTCGGCCTGCGGCATCGGGAACGGCAGTCCGGCGGGCTCGTCACTGGTGGAGGTCATGCCCCTACTCCTACCGGATCTCGGGTTCCGGGACGCGGGATCCGAGCGCTCTATCGGTGGAACGGGTGGGTCGCAGACCCACCCGCCCTCCCTCCGCGAGTGAGGCCGTGAGCAGGCGAGTTGACTTTTGGTGACCGGAGCGCCACGCTTCGGCGTGGCGATGCAGAGTTGCGTCCCGCACAAGCAACGGCCCCCGACAGGTGCTCGCAACACCTCCGGGGGCCTGACCAACGAGATCGACAAGGCTTAAGGAACCCGATCCCATGGCTGAGAGCCACTGTAGCTTTTTCGCGTCCTCCGGCGAGCATCCGATGGCCGTTTCCGGCTACGGAAAACGGCATGTCCCAGGACAACGGCCGCGCCGCAAGGACGACTTCGCGGAGCTGAGGCCCCGGACCGCGGCCGTCGCCGCGTACATCGACCGGCTGCCCGAGGGCGCCGACATCTCCATCAAGGCGCTGGCCGCGCGGCTGCCCTACGGCCAGCAGGCGGTCGGCACCGCGCTCCGGCAGATGTCGGCGGCCGGGCATCTCAGGCGGGTGCGGGAGCGTCCGCCGGGGTGCGGCCAGTGGGTGACGCGGACGTACTTCTCGCGCGTCCCGCGCTCCGACACCTGGTGGGCGGGCTTCTTCGCGGAGACGGAGTCCGCCGAACCGGGGGCCGTCCGGGAGACCGCCGGGAAGGCCGCTCCGAAGGAGGACGCCGCCCCGGCGGGTACGCCTCCGGAGCCGGACGCCGCACAGGAACGGCCGGAGCGGCCGGAGCGGTCGCGGGCGTACGGGACGCTGGCGCGACTGGGGGAGGCCGACCCGCGCATGGGCCTGTCGGCGGCCGACTGCGAGGAGCTGGCGCCACTGGTGGCCCAGTGGTTCGCCCGGGGCGCCGGGGAGCGGCAGGTGGTCGAGGCGCTGACGGCCGGGCTGCCCGGCGAGGGCGTGCACTCGCCCCGCGCCGTGGCCGCCTGGCGGCTGGAGCACAAGATCCCGCCGCCCCAGCCGGTGCGCAGCCGCACCCTGCGGCTGGTGGAGTGCACGGTGTGCGGCGCGCCGGGCCGGCCGGAGGCCCTGCCCGGCGGACTGTGCCGGGAGTGCCGGGGCGGGGAGCGCCGCGACGGCTCCGGCGGCGCACAGGACGACGCACAGGCTGTGGACGTACGCCGCAAGGCCGCCGCCGTACGCGCGGCCATGGCCCGAGGACGGCGCCGGGGCTTGCCGGACGACCCGCGTGACTCCCGTGCGGGCGCCCTCAGCGGCACTGCTCCGGGCCGGTAGGCGTGAGAGGGGGGCGCATCATGACGGCGCGGATGGAGGGCCCTGCGGTGTCCGAGGAGATGCGGCGGTTCCAGGAGATCGACGCCGCGTTCCCGGACCTCGGGGGCGAAATGATCGACGGGGAAATCCGTATCGACGCCGTGGCGAGCAGCGCTCGCGGGCAGATGGTGCTCGCCGTCGCCTCTCAGCTCATGCCCGGGTGGTGCGTGATGACCGAGGTCGACACCGTTTACGGGGGGTGGCACGGGAGAACCCTCCTGCGCCCCGACGTGTCGGTGGCCGGTCCCTCCTACCGGGGGACCCGGCTCAAGCAGTTCCCGGCCGACGAACTGCTGCTCGTCGCGGAGGTCGTCTCGGAGTCCAACCCCGAGAACGACCTGGAACGGAAGGTCGGGAAGTACGCGGTGGCCGGGATTCCTCACTACCTGGTCGTGAATCCGGTCAAGGGCGTCTGCCTGCTGCACTCCGAGCCGGTGGGCGAGCGCTACCGGGCCGTGCGCGAGAGCGAGTTCGGGGAACCGGTGCCGGTGGGCGAACCGATCGACGCCGTGCTCGACACCACGGCGCTGTACGTCTACTGAGCCGCGCTCTCCCGCAGGAAGTCCGTCAGCAGTGTCGTCGTCTCCCTCCCGGGCGGTCCAAGCTTGGGCTGAAGGCCGGCCGTGAGACGGAAGGGTCCCCCGCGAGGGCTGGGCCGAGTGCGCTCGGATTCCGTGGCTGTTCCGTTCCGCCCCGGGCGTCTGGACCTACCATCGGATAGCAGCAGCCGGAGCAAACGCACTGGAGTGATCGTGAGCAGCTGGGCTGATCTGACGAACGGTAAGCGCATCAAGCACCTACGAGGCTCCGATCTGACACAGCAGGGGCTCGCCGATGCGGCGGGGCTGTCCCTCGCCCTGGTGCAGAAAGCCGAGCAGGACCGCGGGGAGTTGTCCGTCGGCTCTTTGCTCAAGCTCGCCCATGCGCTGAACACGGACGTGTCCGTAATCCTGGGGCAGCAGGCGCCGCGTCGGGGCATGGACCGGGGTGACCGTGCCGCGCTGCGCCAACTGTCCGATGCCGTGCACGAGAGCGCCCTCGGCGAGTGGGAGGGCATCGACGACCCGAGCACCGTCGAGGAACTGGGGGAAGCCCGCGACCGCGCGTGGGACTCCTACTGGGCGAGCGACACGGCCAAGGTGAGCAGCTACGCCTCGAAGGTCCTCATGGAAGGACAGGCCAGGTACGCCAGTGCCACCGGCAGCGAGCGCGAGCGACTGGCATCGATCCTGGCGAGCACGTACCGCGTGGCCGCGTCGTGCTCGAACGGACTCGGGCAGCGCGACCTCGCACTGAGCGCGCTCACGTCGGCGAAACACCTCGCGGGGGACGTCGGCGACCCTGTGATGACGGCGCTGCTCGAGTCCACGCTGTCATGGATCCATCTGCGGGGTGCCAAGTTGCCCCGGGCGGTGGCTGTGGCCGAGCGCGCGGCACTGACGATCGAGCCGTCGTTCAGCAACGGATCCCGCCCGCAGCTGCTCGCGTACGGGCGGCTGATGATCTCCGCGGCTGTGGCGGCGTCGAGGCGCGAGGACAGGAGCGCGGCCGACGACTACATCTCGCAGGCGCACGCCGCGGCGGCGAGGCTGGGGCGGGACGAGAAGTTGTACGGGACCAGTTTCGGTCCGACGGCGGCGAAGACCGAGGCCGTCGGGATCCACGTCGCGCTGAAGGACTACGGGCGCGCACTCAAACTCGCCGGTCAGCCGGAGATGAAGAAGCTTCCCAAGTCCATGTCGAAGGTGGCCCGCAACCGCTACCGGCTCGATGTCGCTCTCGCGCAGTGCGCGGCCGGTCTCCACGACCAGGCCGGAGACACGCTGATCGAGGTAGGGCTCGACGCTCCTGAGTGGGTCAGGCACCAGGCGCTGCCCGGTGTCATCGGGAAGCGTCTGGCGAAGGTGTCCACCGCACGCGTACGGAACATCGGCGAACTCATCGGCGTGCCTTTGATCGCTTGAGTCCTACGGAGCGTACGGGTCGGGGTCCGGCCACATCGTCAGGTCCTACGCCTCGTCACTTCACTGTGTGTCATTAGGCGAGCACGATTGACGCATGGTCAGTATCCAGAGCGGGCCGGAACGATCCGGGGCCCGCCGAACCGAAGGCGCACTGCGGCTGCGTCGGTCACTGGCGGACGCGGCGGCGGGCGTCGCGCCGGGTGAGGCCGGCGTGTCCGCCGAGGCCGCGAGGACCGAGCGGTTCCGCTGCGTGGTCTATCTGTGCGGTGCTCCCAACACGGACATCACGGGCCCTCGCGAGGAGTGCACGAAGCACGCCGAGGCGTTCGGGTGGGAGATCACGGGAGTGATCGAGGAGCGCGTGGGGCTGCTGCCGCCGCAGGGGCGTGACGGTTTGAGACAGGCCGTCGAGTGCGTCAGGAGCGGCGAGGCCGGGGCGGTGCTCACGGCGTGGCGCTCGATGGTCTCGCCCGTTCCGCAGGAGTACGACGACGTGGCGCGCGAGATCGAGAAGGCAGGAGGCTTCCTGGAACTCGCTCGGGTGAACGGGGGCACGGCATGACCTTCGCCCCGGCCATGGCGCGCACATGGTGCGACGCATGGCCGCTCGTCGCGCAGACGGACGACGGGAACCAGTGGGTGACCGGCGCCTGTTGGCTGTACTGCCGACGGGAAGGCGTGCGCGTGCTGTGGGTCGGGTCCGTGATCACGCCCGGTACGACGGGCGACGTGTACGCGTGCGGCCCGTGCATCGCGGAACTCGACCACATGGCGCGTATCCAGTCGCACGACCGGGACCGACCGGCCGACCGCGCCGTACAGCCCGTCGCACTCACCGCGCATTCCCCGCTGCGCACCCTGCTCGCAGGCGTGCTCGGAGGACGTCACCGATCACCCCGCGACTGATGCATCCGCTCCTGTCGGGCGGAGTTCGCGCGACACCACCTTATGAAGTGACCAAGGAGGAAACTTGCAGACGAACCTCGTAGGTATGAAGGACATCGCACCGGCCCCGTGGGGGTTGCGCCGTATGGTTCCGCTGCGCAACGGCTCTCCCTCGTCACCGTGGCGGTACGCGGGCGTCGACCCGGCCACACAGACCGGCCGGTGGGTTGGGGAGGGCGGACAGATGACGCCGGCTGAACTCGGCAAGCACGGAACGAGCGTGAACACCTACCCGCCCACGCAGGTCAGCAAGGACGGGCAGCAGGACTCCGACTCCGGCCACGACGCGACGCAGGACTGAGGGGGAGTGCCATGGACGGACGCCCGGTGCTGGTCTGCACGGAGTCCGAGGACGCGACCGCTGACCTGGTCATCACGGAACTGAACCGGCGCCGGGTGCCCGTCATCCGGTTCGACCCGGGGCGCGACTTCCCGGCGCCCGTGGTGCTCGCCGCGCGCATCGGGGCCGGGGGCGCCGCCCGGGCGGAGTCCGGCGGAGGATGGGCCGGGCGGCTGACATTCGGGAAGCGTACGGCCGACCTCTCCGCGGTGCGCGCCCTGTACCACCGTCGGCCGACTCCCTGTCCGACGGGCAGCGGCGAGCGGACGGCCCGGTTCGTCGCGCAGGAGAACCGGCGTGGTCTGGGTGGTGTGCTGGGCGCGCTGCCGGGATGCCTGTACTTGAGCCATCCGCAGGCCATCGCAAGGGCCGAGTACAAGCCCGCGCAGTTGGACGCCGCGGCCCGGCTGGGGTTCACGGTCCCGGCCACTCTCATCACGAACGACCCGGAGGAGGCCGAGCGGTTCTGTGCCGAACGGCCCACGATCTACAAGCCGCTGCACGCCGGGGCCTACGAGGTCGACGGCGAGCCCGCCGGAATCTGGGCCGCGCCCGTCGAGGCGGACGAGATCGACGGCGCGGTGGGCCACAGCGCGCACCTGTTCCAAGCCCTGGTGCCCAAGGTGGCGGACGTGCGGGCGGTTGTCGTCGGCGAGCAGGTGTTCAGCGCCCGGATCACCGCGCCACCCGGGGTCGTGGACTGGAGAGCCGAGTACCGGAATCTCACCTATGAACCGGTCGCATGTCCGGAGGACATGTGCGGAGCGCTGGTGCGGTTCCTCGCCGACTTCGGTCTGAACTTCGGTGCCTTCGACTTCGCCGTCACCGCGGACGGTGCGTGGTGGTTCCTGGAGTGCAACCCCAATGGCCAGTGGGCGTGGCTTGAAGACACGGCCGGACTGCCGATCACACACGCAATCGCAGACCTGTTGGAGAACGGAATGAGCCCGGCATGACTGATCCCCTGCGTTCGGAACACCTGCGGGCCGTCCTCGCGCGGCGCCTGTCCGAGGCCGGCGTCCTGCTCAGCCCCGAGTGGGAGGCGGCCGTCATGTCGGTGCCCCGCGAGGCGTTCCTCGCGCGCGGCTGGTTCGAGTACGAGGACGGCGGCTGGTACCGCCCCGTGGCCGGGGGCTCCGGGGAGGGGCTCGCGCGGATCTACGAGGACGACACCCTTGTGACGCAGGTGGCCGGAGGGGTCTTCCCCGACCAGGTGGAGGGGCGGATCGCCGCGGCCCCATCGTCCTCGTCCACCCTGCCGAGTCTGGTCGTGCGAATGCTCGAGGACCTGCGGGCGGCCGAGGGGACGCGCGTCCTCGAGATCGGCACGGGCACGGGTTACTCCACCGCGCTGCTCTGCCATGTCGTCGGTGAGGACAACGTGACCACGGTCGAGGTCGACGCGGAGGTGTCCGCCCGTGCCGGAGTGGCCCTCGCGGGTGCGGGATACCGGCCCGCCCGTGTGGTCGGTGATGGTCTGGCGGGCTGCGAGGGGGGCGGCCCGTACGATCGGGTGATCGCCACGTGCGGGGTGCGTACCGTGCCGGCCGACTGGCTCGCGCAGACCCGGCCCGGCGGTGAGGTCCTGGTCACGGTCGGCGGATGGATGCACGCTTCCGAGCTCGTGCGGCTCACGGTCGCCGACGACGGCACGGCCGACGGGCCGGTTCTCGGCGGACAGGTCTCCTTCATGCTGGCCCGCCCCCACCTTCCGCCCCCGCTGGGCCTCCTGCCGGACCTGGACGAGGGCGACACGGAGCCCGCGGAGCTGGACGCGGACGTGCTCGACGACTGGACGGCCCGGTTCGTCGCGCAGTTCGCCGCGCCTCGCGCACAGCGGCTCGTGCTGGAACGCGACGGCCGGACGGAACACATCGTGATCGACGTGGAGGCCGGGGCGTGGGCGGTCCTCTTCCGTGACGGCGCGCAGTGGATGGTGCGGCAGAGCGGCGCGGCCCGCCTGTGGGACGAGATCACCGGGTGCCTTGCCCGGTGGCAGGCGGACGGATGCCCGCCGGCCGACCGTATGCGGCTGCATGTGGGCCCCGGCGGACAGCGCCTCACCTGGGGGTGATCGCGGGCCGACGCCGCATACTGCCCTGTCCTTCCGCCGTGGGGAACGGCGGAAGGACAGGGCTTTTCCCGCTGTACGCCTGTGCCCGGGCCGCCGGGCCGCGGGTCAGTCCGGGAAGCGGCGGCCGATCCAGCGCCAGGCGACCTCCAGGAGGGCCGCCGAGGCGGCGGCGACGCCGACGGCCGTCCACGGCATCACCGTGCCGACCAGGCGGAGGGCGAAGAAGTCCTGGAGGAACGGGGTGACCTGGACGACCACGAAGGCCGAGGCCATGGTGAGCACCAACCCGATCCGCCACCAGGTGTAGGGGCGGGCGATGATCGCCAGCACCCACAGCGCCACCAGGAACAGCGTCAGCGTCGCCGCGCTGGTCTCGGCCTCCAGCGCGTCCGGTCCGGTGTAGTGGTGGCGGGCCAGCAGGTAGACGGTGAAGGTGGCGGTCGCGGCGATGAGGCCGGAGGGGATCGCGTACCGCATCACGCGCCGTACGAAGTGCGGGCGGGCGCGCTCCTTGTTGGGGGCCAGGGCCAGGAAGAAGGCGGGGATGCCGATGGTCAGGCCGCCCAGCAGGGTCAGATGGCGCGGCAGGAACGGGTAGGGCACCTGGGAGACGATGACCAGCAGGGCCAGCAGCACCGAGTAGACGGTCTTGGTGAGGAAGAGGTTGGCGACGCGCTCGATGTTGCCGATGACCCGCCGCCCCTCGGCGACGACCGACGGCAGGGTGGCGAAGGAGTTGTTGAGCAGCACGATCTGGGCGACGGCCTTGGTGGCCTCCGAGCCCGAGCCCATCGAGACGCCGATGTCGGCGTCCTTCAGGGCCAGTACGTCGTTGACGCCGTCGCCGGTCATGGCGACGGTGTGGCCGCGCGACTGGAGAGCGTCGACCATGTCGCGCTTCTGCTGCGGGGTGACGCGGCCGAAGACCGTGCCGTCCTCCAGGGCCGCCGCCAGTTCCTCGCGGCCTTCCGGGAGGGCGCGGGCGTCGACGGTGGAGTCGGCGCCGGGCAGGCCGAGCTTGGCGGCGACGGCGCCGACGGAGACGGCGTTGTCGCCGGAGATGACCTTCGCCGAGACGTCCTGTTCGGCGAAGTAGCGCAGGGTGTCGGCGGCTTCGGGGCGCAGCCGCTGCTCCAGCACGACCAGGGCCGTGGGCTCGGTGGAGGTGGGGTCGGTGGCGAGGGCGGGGTCGTCCAGGGCGCGGGAGGTGCGGGCCAGCAGCAGTACGCGCAGGCCCTGCCGGTTGAGGCGGTCGGTCTCGGCGAGGGCCGGGGAGCCGGGGGCGAGCAGGACGTCGGGGGCGCCCAGCAGCCAGGTGCCCGTCTCGCCGCCGGGCTCGGTGAGGGCCGCGCCGCTGTACTTGCGGGCGGAGGAGAAGGGGAGGGTACCGGTGCACGTCCAGCCGTCCGCCCCGGCGGCGGGGTGGGCGTCGGCGATGGCCTTCAGGCTGGCGTTGGGGCGGGGGTCGCTGCCGCCGAGCGCGGCCAGCACCTGCCGTACGCGGGCGGGGTCGGCGCCGTCCAGCGGGCGGACCTCGGCCACGTCCATGCCGCCCTCGGTGAGGGTGCCGGTCTTGTCCAGGCAGACGGTGTCCACGCGGGCCAGGCCCTCGATGGCGGGCAGTTCCTGCACCAGGCACTGCTTGCGTCCCAGCCGGATGACGCCGATGGCGAAGGCGATGGAGGTCAGCAGCACCAGGCCCTCGGGGACCATCGGCACGATGCCGCCGACCATACGGCGGATCGCCTCGTCGGCGCTGTGGTCCTCCACCAGGAGCTGGCTGAGGACCAGGCCGATCGCCGCAGGAACGATCATCCAGGTGATGTACTTGAGGATCTGGCTGATGCCGCTGCGCAGTTCGGAGTGGACGAGGGTGAAGCGGGAGGCCTCCTCGGCCAGCTGGGCGGCGTACGCCTCGCGCCCGACCCTGGTGGTGGTGAAGGCACCGCCGCCGGCGACGACGAAGCTGCCGGACATCACGGTGTCGCCGGGCCGCTTGTGGACGGGGTCGGCCTCGCCGGTCAGCAGGGACTCGTCCACCTCCAGGCCGTCGGACTCGGTGACGGTGCCGTCCACGACCACCTTGTCGCCGGGGCCCAGCTCGACCAGGTCGCCCAGGACGATCTCGTTGGTGCGCACCTCGGTGGCGGCGCCGTCGCGGCGGACGGTCGGCCTGGACTCGCCGATGACGGCCAGGTTGTCCAGCGTCCGCTTGGCGCGCAGCTCCTGGACGATGCCGATGAGGGTGTTGGCGAGGATGACGAAGCCGAACAGGCCGTCCTGGATGGGGCCGACGACCAGGATGATCGCGAAGAGGACGCCGATGATGGCGTTGAAACGGGTGAAGACGTTGGCGCGGACGATGTCGGCCGTGGAGCGGGAGGACCGCACGGGGACGTCGTTGACCTGGCCGCGGGCCGTGCGTTCGGCGACCTCGGCGGTGGTGAGGCCCGGAGACCGGGTGGCGGGGGTGTCCGCGGCCGGGTTCGCGGCCGTGCCCGCGCCTGCCGCCGTGCCCGCACCCGTGCGGGGGGAGGGTACGGCGAGCGCCGTGCCCTCGTGCGGCTCCGCGGCGCCCCGCTCGCCTCGTACTGTCTCAGCCCGTTCCGTCATGCCGTAGACAGTACGAGGCGAACGCGTCTTCGCGCGCGGTCCGCGGGCCGAGTACAGGTGTGATGGGGGAGAAATCGGGGAAAGGGGTATGGCTTCCGCCGGAGCGGAGCGCCCGGCCGCGGTTCACTCGGCGGGTGCGGGACCCTTCGGGGCGGGGTCTGTGCCCGGGCCCGTGCCGGGTTCCGTGCCGGAGCCGGAGTCCGTCCCGGTCTCCCGTGCGAGGCGCTCGCGGCGCAGTGCCGCCTCGCGGCGGCGGACGAACCAGATGCCGTAGAGGCCCAGGACGCCGCCCGTCAGGCAGGTCCACAGCCACCAGGTGCGGTCGTGGTCGTCGAACCAGCCGTAGAAGGGGAGCTGGACCAGGAAGAGCGTGAACCAGATGACCGTGCCGCCCACGACGGTGGCGACGACGTTGCCCTCCAGGGGTTCGGGTGCCTCACGCTCGCCGCTCGTCCACCTGCTCCAGCCCATCGCCTGGCCCTCTCGCTTCCCGTCACCCCGTCGCCCGTCCGTGCCGTGGCGTTCCGCACCAGCGTAACGAGGGGGGCGGCCGGGGCCGACCTGGGAGCGGCGTCCGGGTGGGGGCGGGACGGGAGAGGACGGGAAAGGACGGGAGGTAGGGGTGTGGGGAGCGTCACGGCCGTGCCCGGGGAATGCCCCCGTCCGCGGATGGCCTTTCCAGCAGTGGTGCGTTCATACTGAAAGCACCCTGGATTGGCTGGTTCCCATTGGAGGAACCTCCTAAATCGTCCCCGAACCGCCCAGTGAAGGTCACGCATGTCCGCTCCGGCCACCGACACCCCGGCCACGCCAGACACCCCCGGTACCCCTGGTAACGAAACCGGACCCAGGTCGCCCGGGAGCGGCCTCGACCGCTTCTTCAGGATCTCCGAGCGAGGCTCGAGCGTGGGCCGCGAGCTGCGCGGCGGGCTGGCCACCTTCTTCGCGATGGCCTACATCGTCGTGCTGAACCCGATCATCCTGGGCGCGGGCACGGACAAGTTCGGCCAGCAGCTCGACAACGCCCAGCTCGTCACCGCCACCGCGCTGATGGCCGGGCTCACCACCATCCTGATGGGCGTCATCGGCAACGTGCCCATCGCGCTGGCCGCCGGGCTCGGCATCAACGCCGTGGTCTCCCTCCAGCTCGCGCCGCAGATGAGCTGGCCCGACGCCATGGGCATGGTGGTCCTGGCCGGGCTGGTGCTGATGCTGCTGGTCGCCTCCGGACTGCGCGAGCGCGTCATGGACGCCATCCCCGGCGGGCTGCGCCGGGCCATCGCCATCGGCATCGGCCTGTTCATCACCCTCATCGGCCTGGTGGACTCCGGCTTCGTCACCCGCAACCCCGACGCCGCGCACACCACCGTGCCGCTCGGCCTCGGGCAGGGCGGTCATCTGACCGGCTGGCCGGTGCTCGTCTTCATCCTCGGCCTGGCCCTGACCTTCGTCCTGGTCATCAGGAGGACCAAGGGCGCGATCCTGATCAGCATCGTCGCCATGACCGTGGTCGCCGTGGTGATCAACGCGGTCGCCGAGATCCCCGACGCGGCGTGGGGCCTGGCCGTGCCCAACGTGCCCGAGAGCATCGTGAGCACCCCGGACTTCGGCCTGATCGGCGAGGTGAGCCTCTTCGGCGGCTTCGCGGAGGTCGGCGTGCTGACCGGTTCGCTGTTCGTCTTCACCGTGCTGCTGTCCGGTTTCTTCGACGCGATGGGCACCATCATCGGCGTCGGCCACGAGGCGAAGCTGACCGACGAGCAGGGCCGGCTGCCCGGCATGGGCCGCATCCTGATGACGGACGGCGTCGCGGTCGCGGGCGGCGGCTTCGGCTCCTGCTCGGCCAACACCTGCTTCGTGGAGTCCACCGCCGGTGTCGGCGAGGGCGCCCGCACGGGCCTGGCCAACATCATGACCGGCGCGCTGTTCCTGCTGGCCCTGGTCTTCACGCCGCTGGCCACCGTGGTGCCCTCGCACGCCGCGACCCCGGCGCTGGTCGTGGTCGGTTTCCTGATCATGGCCTCGAACGTGCGGGAGATCGACTGGAGCGACCAGACCGTCGCCGTCCCGGCGTTCCTGACACTGATCTCCATGCCGTTCACCTACAGCATCACCAACGGCATCGGCATCGGCGTGCTCTCCTACATCCTGCTGCGCACCGCCACCGGGCGCTTCCGCGAGATCCCGTGGCTGCTGAACGCCGTCGGCGCCTGCTTCCTGGTCTACTTCCTGCTGGACCCGATCCAGCAGGTGCTCGGGATCGGGTGACCGGCACCGGGTGACCGGAATCGGATGACGCGCCGCCGGGCGATCCGCCCGGCGGCGCGTCACGCGCATCGGGCGCATCACGCGCAACGCGGAGCGAGCGTCCGGCCCACGTGGGCCGGACGCTCGCTCCGCGTTGCGCGGCGTGGTGGTGGAGCCGTTCGAGCGGCGCACCGTCCATCCGTAGGCTTGGCACCTTCGTTTCCGTGGACTCCATGGGGACACGGTCGCGGGGTAGGCGGGGGAGGGCGTCAGCTTTTCTTGTTCTCTTGCTGACCCACTCGTACGGGTGAGGAAAGACACTCCTCGCCCTCCTCCCCGGACTGGTCCTTAGGAGAAGTAATGAGTTAGGCTAATGAATATGCCGGATCTGTCCCGGGGTGAGGACGCCGAAGCCGTCAGCGCCCTCCGCTCCGCCACGATGCGCCTGGCGCGCCGTCTCAAGCACCAGCGCGTCGACGAGTCGCTGAGCCCGGCCGAGATGTCGGTCCTCGGCACCCTCGCGCGCTGCGGCTCCGCCACGCCCGGCGAGCTGGCGCGCAAGGAACACGTGCAGCCGCCGTCGATGACCCGCATCGTGGCGATGCTGGAGGCCAAGGGGCTCGTCCGGCTGGAACCGCACAGGGACGACCGCCGCCAGAAGGTGGTCACCCAGACCGAGCAGGCCGAGACGATGCTCGCCGCGAGCCGTACCAAGCGCGACGCCTGGCTCGCCGAACTCGCCGGGCGGCTCGACGAGGACGAGTGGGCGCGGCTGCGCGCCGCGGCCCCCGTGCTGGAGAAGCTCGCGCAACTGTAGGAACCCGCGCAACGGTAAGAAGGAGCAGCGCCACGAGGAGGCGAAACCGATTGAGTCCGGGACCCGGAGCACACTCCGCACCCGCACCTGACGAGAACCCCGAAACCCCGAAGGCCGCTGAGGCCGCGAAGACCGCGAAGCCCTCGACGTTCAGCTCGCTGCGCATCCGCAACTACCGGCTGTTCGCCGCCGGACAGCTCGTGTCCAACACCGGCACCTGGATGCAGCGCATCGCCCAGGACTGGCTGGTCCTCAGCCTCACCGGTTCCGCGACGGCCGTCGGCATCACCACGGCCCTGCAGTTCCTCCCCATGATGCTGCTGGGGCTGTACGGCGGCGTCATCGCCGACCGCTACCCCAAGCGCCGGCTGCTGCTGATCACCCAGACGGCGATGGGCCTGACCGGACTCGCCCTCGCCGCGCTGACCCTCAGCGGCAACGTCAACGTCTGGCACGTCTACGCGCTCGCCTTCGTCCTGGGACTGGCGACGGTCGTGGACAACCCCGCCCGCCAGACCTTCGTCTCGGAGATGGTCGGCCCCGACCAGCTCGCCAACGCCGTCTCCCTCAACGGCGCCAACTTCCAGTCCGCCCGCCTGGTCGGCCCGGCCGTCGCCGGTGTGCTGATCACGGCCGTGGGCAGCGGCTGGGCGTTCCTGCTCAACGGGCTGTCCTTCATCGCGCCGATCACCGGCCTGCTGATGATGCGCACCACCGAACTGCACGCCATCGAGCGCGCCCCGCGCGCCAAGGGCCAGCTCCGCGAGGGCCTGCGGTACGTCGCGAGCCGGCCGGAGCTGATCTGGCCGATCACGCTCGTCGGCTTCGTCGGCACCTTCGCCTACAACTTCCCCATCTGGCTCACCGCCTTCACCGACAAGGTCTTCGACGAGGGCGCGGGCACCTACGGCCTGCTCAACAGCCTGATGGCCGTCGGCTCGGTCGTCGGCGCACTGCTGGCGGCCCGGCGCGGTGTGAGCCGGATGCGGGTGATGGTCGGCGCCGCGCTGCTCTTCGGCGTGCTGGAGATGGCCGCGGCCCTCTCCCCGTCGTTCTGGGTCTTCGCCCTGCTGATGGCGCCCATCGGCGCGGTGGGCCTGACCTTCAACGTCACCGCCAACTCCACCGTCCAGCTCGCCTCCGACCCGGCGATGCGCGGCCGGGTGATGAGCCTGTACATGATGGTGTTCATGGGCGGCACCCCGCTCGGCGGTCCGCTGATGGGCTGGATCACCGACACCTACGGCGCCCGCGCCGGCTTCCTGGCCGGCGGCGTGGTCTCGGCCGTGGCCGCCGTCGCCACCGCCCTGGTGCTGGCCCGGATCGGCGGGCTGCGGCCGCGGGTGGGCCTGCGCCGGGGCCGCCGGGGTCTGACGTTCGTCCCGGTCGCGCGGGGCGTACGGGCGGCCGGAGCGGCCGGCGTGGCGAGCGCGGAGGGGCCGGAGAGCATAGCCGGGGACGGCCCGGCCCCGCAGGACCGCACCCCGGTCTCCCCGCGCCGGACCGTCCCCGCCGCCGCCCCGGCCGCCGCGCCGCCCAGCGCCCCCGCCTCCGCGCCGGGCGGGGAGCGGGACCACCGCGGGGACGTGCTCGCGTGAGCGGCCCGCCCGGGTGAGACTCTCCCCATGAGGCTTTTCACCGCCGTGCTGCCGCCGCCCTCCGCCGTCGCGGAACTCGGCGAGGAGGTGGAGCGGCTGAAGGGGCTGCCCGGCGCGGACCGGCTGCGCTGGGCCCTTCCCGAGGGCTGGCACTTCACGCTCGCCTTCCTGGGCGAGGTGGACGACGACCTCCTGCCCGCGCTGTGCGAGCGCCTGGAGCGCGCCGCCCACCGCCACCACCCCTTCGAGGTGCGGCTGGCCGGGGGCGGCCGGTTCGGCGACCGGGTGCTGTGGGCCGGGGTGGACGACGGCCGCGAGCCGCTGCGGCGGCTGGCCGACTCCGTCACCGCGGGCGTCAACCGGGCCGGGGTGACCACCGACGACCGTCCCTACAAGCCGCACCTGACCCTGGCCCGCGCCGGCCGCCGCGGGCCGGGCCCGGACCTGCGTCCCCTGGCGGACGCCCTGGACGGCTTCACCGGAAGCCTGTGGCGGGCCGGGGAGCTGACCCTCGTACGCAGCCGGCTGCCACGCTCCGGGGTCCCCGGGGAGCACCCCCGCTACGAGACGTCGGCGGCCTGGCCGCTGGGCCACTGACGGAACCGCCGACAGGCTGCCGAAGATCTGCCGACGGGGCTGCCGAAGGGCTTCCGGCCGGGCGGGCTACCGTTGGGGCGTGGACCCGAAGACCCGTACCCGCATCGTCAGCGGGGCCCTGGTGCTCATGCTCGCCGTGGTGATGCTGGCGGCCCTCATCGGCTGAGAGAGCCGCCCGGGCGGGGCGCGCGGGCAAACAGCCTCCCGGCCGTCACGGAAGACATACGGAAGACGGCCGTCCGCCCCGCCGGGCGGCGGGGCGGACGGCCGTGTCACCGGGCTCGCAGCCCGGCGCGTCACCAGGCGAACGCCTCCGGGGACGGACCGGGGCCGGGGAAGATCTCGTCCAGCGACGCCAGCAGCTCCTCGCTCAGCTCCAGCTCCACCGCGCGCAGCGCCGAGTCGAGCTGCTCGCGGGTGCGCGGGCCGATGATCGGGCCGGTGATGCCGGGCTGGGCCAGATGCCAGGCCAGGGCCACCTCGCCGGGCTCCAGACCGTGCTGGTCCAGCAGGTCCTCGTACGCCTGGACCTGGTCGCGCAGTCCGGGGTTGTTCGCCAGCGCCTGCGACGAGCGGCGCTCGGGGTTCTCCCGCTCCTTGCGGAGCACGCCGCCCAGCAGACCCCCGCCCAGCGGGGACCACGGGATGACGCCGAGGCCGTAGCCGCGCGCCGCCGGGATGACCTCCATCTCGGCGCGGCGCTCGACGAGGCTGTACTTGCACTGCTCGCTGACCAGGCCGAGCCGGCCGGTGCGGGCGGCGGTCTCGTTGGCCCGGGCGATGTGCCAGCCCGCGAAGTTGGACGACCCGACGTACAGGATCTTGCCCTGCTGGACCAGGACGTCCATCGCCTGCCAGATCTCCTCCCACGGCGTGTTCCGGTCGACGTGGTGGAACTGGTAAAGGTCGATGTGGTCGGTGCGCAGCCGCTTCAGGCTGGCGTCGACGGCGCGGCGGATGTTCACCGCGGACAGCTTGTCGTGGTTGGGCCAGACGTCGCCGTCCGTGGCCGCCATGTTGCCGTAGACCTTGGTGGCGAGGACGACCTTGTCGCGGCGGTCGCCGCCCTTGGCGAACCAGTTGCCGATGATCTCCTCGGTGCGGCCCTTGTTCTCGCCCCACCCGTAGACATTGGCCGTGTCGTAGAAGTTGACGCCCGCGTCGAGCGCGGCGTCCATGATGGCGTGGCTGTCGGCCTCCCCGGTCTGCGGACCGAAGTTCATCGTGCCGAGGACCAGGCGGCTGACCTTGAGTCCGGTGCGTCCGAGCTGCGTGTACTCCATGACCACCAGCCAACGTGCTGGAGTGGGCTCAAGGCAAGCGCGGCACGGCGGGGTCCGGCGGGGTCCGTCACCCCGCGGGGACCGGCCCGGCCGCGCGGCGTGCGCGCGGCGTGCCCGGCCGGACCCCCGCCGCGCCCGGCCGGTCCCCCGCCGCACCCGGCTGGGCCCCCACCACGCCCGCGGCGTACGGGCCGCCCACGCCCCACGCCCGGTGCATCGCGTCGGCGAAGGCCGCGGCGATGCGGTGCTCGCCACGGGCGGTGGGGTGGGTGCCGTCGTAGGTGTCGCGGGCCAGGTCCCAGTCGTGCGGCGGCACGGCCGTCAGCAGCGGCGAGGCGGGGGTGGACAGCTCGGCCACGGCCTCGGCCAGCAGGTCGTTGAAGCGCTCGCACTCGGCGGCGAAGAAGGCGTCGTGTCGCGCCCGGATGTTGGGGATCACCGGCAGCAGCACCATCCGCACCCGCGGCTGGGCGGAGCGGGCCTCGGCGACGAAACGGCGGAGGTTGGCGGCGGTGGCGCCGGAGCCGGTGTAGAAGCCGAGGTCGATCAGGCCCAGGAAGACCAGCAGGGTGTCGGCGCGATGCTCGCGCACCGCGCCGCCTATCACCGGCGCCATGTGCAGCCAGCCCTCGCCCCAGCCGGCGAGGTGGCGGCGGGCGGCGGCGGGGAGGGCGGGGTCGGCGTAGTCGTGGGAGACCGGGGCGTCGGCGTCCTTGTCGTACAGCGCGTCGCGGGGACCGACGATCTCGTACGCGGTGCCGTGCGGCCCGCAGGTGCGCTCCAGATGCCGCCACATCCGGTGGCGCCAGGTGTGCTCACCGGCGCTGCCGATGGTCATGGAGTCGCCGACGAAGAGCACGCGCATCCGCTCATCCTGACCGACGGCGGCTGCGACCTGCGACGTGATGCCTGTCACGCCACCCGGCGCCCGCGGGCCCAGGAGAGGACGCGCCGCCGACGGGCGACGGAATTCGACAAGACGGGCATAGCGTCAAAATGTCTTTGATTCGCATTTGAGGGGTTCGCTCGAAGATAATGGACGGCGACTCCGGTAATCACCTTCGGTGTGGAGTGACCGAAATTGACCCCCGAATGGCCGGCGTGCGCCGGGGATGTCTCGATCTTTTTGGCCAGGAAGAGGAATCGAACATTCCTTTTCTGCCCCCTGGTTCTTCCGTGGCGCGTGTGTATACTCCGACGGGCAAGCATGTCGCGGCCCCTGCGTGACCGGCAGGGGCAGTGGATAATCCTCGGACCCGTAAAGCGGGCACATGGAAACCGGCCAGGGGGAAACATGCGAGAAGCAAGTCCCGGTGACAGATACTTCTCTGTGCCGATATTGGTTCCACCGGACGGGCCCGACCACCCGGCCGGAAGTGAACGAGAACGTCTCTCCTAGGCCCTGTCTGACAAATAGCGCTGTCCGCCCGAAGGGCGGGCTCCGCGGCGTCTGGTGCGTGCGATCGCAAGGCGGAGGAGGAGAGCGCAGCGTGCTGCGCCGACGATCGACAACGCAGCGAGCGTGCGTGCCAGACGCCGCGGAGCAGGCGGGATTTGTCAGACAGGGCCTAGCCTCTCGGGCGTACTGCCGGGCGGTCCCGCCCTTCCGTGAGCCACCGATTCCCTCGGTGGTGGGCGAGTGTTGTCCCGGTCCGCGCCGAGTTCCGGCCCGCCCGTTCGACCGGCCTCGCGGTCCGTGGGGTGCCGCACGCGCCTGCGGTCCCCGCCGCGGAGGGCCGGCGCCGAGTGCGTGCCCGGTGCGCACTCCACAGGGTGTTCCCTTTTCAGTGGTGATGTGATTCGTTTCCGGCGGAGACGGGATCCTTTTGCGCTCCCTTCGCCGTCCGGGTGGTGATCGCAGAGAGAAAAGGTTTCCCTGTTCCCTCGTGTGACGCGCGTAGCGTCCGGGGTGCAAGGCTGCCCGGACGCTTTATCCCGAATACCGGGAGCCGTGTCTCCCCCCAGAACTTGCCCGGTGGTTCCCGCCGGGCATGGCCGGACCTGTTCATCGGTCCGGATGCACCACCCGTGCAACATCCCGAGTGTTTTTCCGAGCGAGCCTGAGAAACAGGAGGAAAGAAATGGAGCAGAAGGTCGCCGCCTTCATGAACGAGCAGGACTTCGGTCCGCTGGAGCAGGGCTACCAGGACGACACCCCGGCCCCGGTCCTGGCCACCCCCGGTGCCGTCGCCACCTGCTGGTACGTCGGCGGTGCCGTCGTCGGCGCCGGCTCCGTGGTGGGCGCCTACGTCACCGGCCGCGTCGTCGGCTGACCCGTCGTACGACAGTCGATTCCCGAAGGAGAGTGGAATGAGCAAGATCGTCGAGAGCGTCGTCGCCGTCACCCCCGAGGAGCTGACGGACGAGACCCACGGTGAGTTCGGCGCGATGATGCCCATCCAGGCCACCCCGGGTCTGGTCGCCTTCGGTGTGGGGTTCGCCGGCGGCGCCGGCGCCGCGTGGGTCACCGTCCAGGCGTACGAGGCCGGTCGCACCGCGGGCTGACCCGCTCTGCCGCTGAGCACCATCTGTTCGGAGGCCCCGCGGGCTTCTGAAGGAAACTTCCGGGGGTCGTCCCCCGGGAGCTGAGAGAGCTGTCGGGCCGCGGCGGAATCGCGGCCCGGCAGCCCTCGCAACCCTACCCTCGGCCGGCACGACGCGGAGGAAAGCCTCGGCATGAAGATGCTAAAGAAAATCTCCTCTTCGCTGTTCTCACCGATTCCGATTTCCAGGGACCGGGCGATAGGCGTATCGGAACGCCTCGCCGCCCTCTCCAGCCTCTCCTCCTCTCTGGAATATCTTCACCAGCATCGGAATCTGGGTCCCGGTGGTCTCAATGACTGGGAGATCATGAAGCAGACCCCGGAGAGCAGGGTCCCCGCCATCCAGAAGCTCACCAACGCCGTGAGCGGCAGGCGGACCACCCTGGCCCTGCACGCGACGCGCGTGGCCTGCAGCCTGGGGATGCTCATGCCGGGGAACGGCAAGTGGCGGGCCGCGGGCAACCTCTACCTCGGAGCCACCACCACGCTCCTGCAGGCCCGCCACCGCTACGGCACGGACGGCTCGGACCAGGTCGCCACACAGGTGCAGGCGGTCACCGGTCTGGCCCGGCTGTCGAACAGCCCGCAGGTCAAGGACGCCCTGATGTGGTATCTGGCGCTCCAGGCCAACATGTCCTACGCGGCGTCCGGCTGGACGAAGCTGGCGGGGACCAAGTGGCGGGACGGCTCGGCCCTGCCCGGCGTGATGCGGACCCGCACCTACGGCTTCGAGCGCGCCTACCGGCTGACCCGGCGCTACCCCCGTTCCAGCAAGGTCCTGCAGCACGGGGTCCTGGCGATGGAGTGCCTCTTCCCGGTCGTCTACCTGGCCGGCGGGCGGCTGACCCGGCCGATGATCGGCGCGGCCGGCGGCTTCCACGTCGCCAACGCCTTCGTCATGGGACTGGGCCGGTTCATGACCGCCTTCCCCGCGATGCACCCCATGGTCGCCTACACGACCGCGCCGCGGACGTTCCCGGCGGTGGCCGGCCGGGACGACCGCATGGTGAAGACCGCGCTGGCGCTGCTGGCCGGCGGCGCCGCGGGAGCGGCCGTGCTGGCCACCCAGCGGCGCGCCCGGGCCGTCGCCGGGTGGCCGATGTCCCGCACCGTCACCACCCGGTCCGGCAACGTGCTGCAGTACGACACCGGTGGCCGCGACATCCCCGGCCGTCCGGTCATCGTCTTCAACCACGGTCTCGCCTCGACCTCCGAGCACTTCGCGTGGATGGTCGAGCGGCTGGCGTTCGACTCCGGTCAGCCCGTGGTCACCTACTCCCGCGCCGGCTACGGCCCCAGCCGCCGGGTGA
The DNA here is from genome assembly GCF_002843305.1 of Streptomyces barkulensis. GTDB lineage: Bacteria > Actinomycetota > Actinomycetes > Streptomycetales > Streptomycetaceae > Streptomyces > Streptomyces barkulensis. The sequence goes on along the minus strand of NZ_PGSG01000119.1, from coordinate 309,109 downwards.
AGGACGCCCCCTACAGCCTGCAGGAGTCCGTGGACGACCTGGAGGACCTGATCCGCCAGGCCCTGCCGGGGGACCGCAAGGTGGTGCTCGTCGGGCACTCGCTGGGCGCGGACCTGAACCGGCGGGCCGCGGAACGGCTCGGCGACCGGCTGGCCGGTGTGGTCTACCTCGACCCCACCCACCCGGGGCAGCTCGTGCGGTCGGGCAAGCAGAAGAAGGGCAGCGAGCTGTTCACCGACTCCCTGAAGGAGATGGCGCGCTGGACGAAGCTGGGCTGCGGCGCGCTGATGGCGCGTCCCCGGTGGGTGGACGACCTGCCCTACCCCTACCGGGAGAAGGTCTTCTCCCTCTACACCGACTCGCGGCTGTGGACGGCCGCGGAGCGGGAGTGGGAGGTGGTCCGCCGGGAGTTCGAGACCTTCGACGGGGAACTGGACCCGGTGCCCGCCCCCGGCCTGGTCATCGCCGCGCAGGTGACCGTGGACATCGACCCCGAACAGCTGCTGATGTACCACGACATCGCCCGCTCCCACCAGGCGGCCGGCCGGTACGGCGACGTCACCGTCGTGGAGCGCGCGGGGCACGACTCGATCCTGACCGACGCGCGCCATGCGCGTACCGCCGCGGATCTGATGGCGGCCTTCGTCGAGCAGCACTGCACGCCGCCGGCCGCCGCGGACGCCGCGGCCCCGGCCGGGGGGCTCCCCGCGGAGCGGGGGAAGCCCGAGAAGGAGGACGAGCAGAAGTGAACCCCACCGCATTCATCAAGGACGCCTTCACCGGCCCCGGCGCCGTGACGCGCCTGGCGGGCGCGGCCCTGCTGGTGACGACGCTGGCGGCGCAGCACCCGAACGCGGCCTTCGAGCGCGCGCGGGAGAAGGACCTGTTCTCCCTCGTGCCGAACTGGAAGTTCTTCGCGCCGAATCCCGCCACGCACGACTACCACTACCTCTACCGCACCCTCGACGAGAACCGTGACACGTCCGCCTGGATCGAACTCGAACTCATCCAGAACCGCAGGATGAGCCAGGCTTTCTGGTTCTCCTCCCGCCGGACGGAGAAGGCCGTCTTCGATATCTGCAGCGCCATTCTCAAGAACATCTCCAAGGGGGAGGACCCGACCGGCTCGCCGCCCTTCCGGGTTCTGGCCGAATTCATCAGGAAGCAGATCAGGGACTCGCCGAACGTGTCCGGCGTGCGCGGTTTCCAGTTCGCCGTGGTCCGTGCCGCCGGCCACGACGACAGCGAGGAGCCGGAGGTCCTGTACGTCTCCACCTACCAGGCGATGAACCCCGCCACCCCGGCCTTCCTGCGGGCCGCCTGAGACCGGCGCCCCGCTGCGGGAGTTCCCACCCACAGAGAAACGGAGAACCATGACGATCGCGGACATCGGCTACGGCAAACAGTTCGAGGGCTGGTACGACCGCATCTTCCAGGACGACGCCGCCACCCGGGCCACCGTCGAGGCCCTGGCGGGGTTCCACCCGGACCCCGCCCTGGGCACCCTGGAACTCGGTGTCGGAACCGGCCGGATCGCACTGCCGCTGTCGCACCGCGTCGGCCCGGTCACCGGGGTGGACTCCTCGCAGGAGATGCTGGCGGCGCTGGAGAAGAAGGCCGACCGGGGGCAGGTGGTCGCCGAACTCGGCGACATCCGCACCTACCGCGGCGACCGCCGGTACGGCCTGGTCTACTGCGTCTGCTCCACGCTCGCGCTGATCCTCGACCCCGAAGGGCAGCGGGAGGCCGTCGCCCGCGCGGCCGAGCACCTGCGGCCCGGCGGACGGCTGCTGATCGAGACGCACAACCGCCCGGGCATCGTGGCCCAGCACGAGGGCCTGACGCGCACCACGATGTTCGTGCCCTACCCGGAGCCGAACACCGGCATCCAGATGCACGCCACGCTCCTGATGGACAACCAGGTCTGGCACGTGTCCACCGTGTGGTTCGAGTCGGACGGCACCCACCGCGTCGGCACCGAGACCGTGCGGCTGCTCACCCCCGACGAGGTGGACGACCACGCGCGGGCCGCCGGGCTGCGGCCCGAGGGCCGCTACAGCGACTGGCAGCGGACCGACTACGCCCCCGAGGCCGGTCTGTTCGTCGCCTCCTACACCAAGCCGGCATGAACCTCCGGGAGACAGTCCGCCGCCACCGGGCCCTGCTGATCGCCGGCGTCGGCATGGGACTGGTCGGATCGGCGGCCACGCTCGCCCAGCCCTGGATGCTGGGCCGGTTGATCGAGGCGGTGGCCCGGGAGGAGTCGATCGCCTGGCCCATCACGTTCATCGCGCTGTTCTTCGTCGTGGACGCGGCGCTGGGCGCGGGGCACGCCTACGCGATCGGCCGGGCCGGCGAGAACATCGCCTTCGACGCCCGGCGCGTCCTGGGCGGGCGTCTGCTGCGCAGTCGGATCCCCCACTTCTCGCGCCTGGAGCACGGTGACGTCTTCGCGCGCACCGTGTCCGACACCTCCGTGGCGTGTCTGATCATCGCGCAGGCGCTGGCCCAGGTGGTCACCTCCGTGTTCATGGTGGTCGGCGGCGTCGTGCTGATGGCCCGGCTCGACTGGAGACTGCTGCTCACCACGGTCGGCTGCCTGGGACTGGCCAGTGTCGCCGCGCTGCTGCTGGCCCGCCGGGTGCGCGTCGCCGCACTGCGGAACCGGGAGGAGATCGGCGCGTTCGGCTCGGGTCTGCAGCGGGTGCTCGGCGCCATCACCACGGTCAAGGCCTCGCGCGCCGAGGAGCGGGAGACCGAGGAGCTGGCGGGACTGGCCGACCGGGCCCGGCGCAGCGGGATCCGGGTCGCCGGGTTCAGCGCGCTGCTCACCCCGACGATGAACGTCGGCACGCAGCTCTCGCTGGCCGTCGTCATCTCCTGGGGCATGGCCCGGGTGGCCACCGGATCGCTGTCGCCCGCCGACCTCACGTCGTTCGTGATGTACCTCTTCTACCTGGTGGCGCCGCTGGTGATGCTCTTCATGTCGATCGGTCAGATCCAGCAGGGCCGCGCCGCCGTCCAGCGGGTGACGGAGCTGGGGGCGGTCCCGCAGGAGGAGGACGAGGCGGCCGCCCGGCCGGGGGCGGCGGAGTCCGGGAAGCCCCGGGAGCACCGGGAGCCCCGGGAGCCCCGGGAGCGGGAGGCCGACGCGGAGCCGGCGCCCGCGGTCGGCTTCGAGGGCGTCGACTTCTCCTACCAGGAGGGCGTCCCGGTGCTGCGGAACGTCTCGTTCACCGTGCCGGACCGCGGTCTGACCGCGATCGTCGGCTCCTCCGGCGCGGGCAAGACGACGCTGTTCCAGCTCATCGAGCGCTTTTACCGTCCCGACACCGGAACGGTCCGGGTGGCGGGCCGGGACATCGCCGGCCTCCGGCTGGCCGAACTGCGCTCCATGGTCGGCTACGTCGAGCAGGACGCCCCGCTGCTGCGCGGCACGATCCGGGAGAACCTGATGTACGCCAACCCCGGCGCCGACGGGACCGAGGTCGCCCGCGCGCTGCGGCTGGCCAGTCTGGACGGCTTCGTCGCCGGGCTGCCCGGCGGGCTGGACACGGAACTCGGCGAGCGGGGCGCGGGCCTGTCCGGCGGCCAGCGGCAGCGGCTCGCCATCGCCCGTACGCTGCTGCAGCGGCCGGAGGTGATCCTGCTGGACGAGGTCACCGCGCACCTGGACAGCGACACCGAGGCGGCGCTGCGCGACGCGATCACGGAAGCCGCCCGCGAGTGCGCCGTGCTGGCCATCGCGCACCGGCTGTCCACCATCGCGCGGGCCGACCGCATCATCGTGATGGAGGAGGGGCGGGTGCGGGCGATCGGCACCCACCAGGAACTCATGGAGGCCGACGAGGTGTACCGCAGACTCGCCGGCCAGCAGTTCGCCGCCGAGGGCGTGCCGGCATGACCCGTGCCGACGTCGCCGTCGTCGGCAGTGGTCCGAACGGCCTGGCCGCCGCCGTCACCATGGCGCGTGCCGGACTGGCCGTGCACGTCCACGAGCAGGCCGACACCATCGGCGGCGGTCTGCGCGGCGAGGCCCTGTTCGACCCCGGGATCCGGCACGACGTCTGCGCCGCCGTGCACCCGATGGCTGCCGCGTCGGCGTTCTTCCGCGAGTTCGACCTCGCGTCCCGCGGCGTCCGGATGCTGCAGCCGCCGGTCCCCTACGCGCACCCGCTGGACGGTGGCGCCGCGCTCGCCCACCGCGATCTCGAGGAGACCTGCGAACGGCTCGGCCCGGACGGACGGCGCTGGCGGCGATTGATGGAACCGCTGGTGCGGCACAGTACGGGGGTGACCGACTTCCTGCTGTCCGGCCAGCGGTCCGTGCCGCGTGACCCCGCCGTTCCGCTGCTGCTCGGTCCGCGCGTGCTCGGGCACCTGCTGAGAGGCGACGGGCTGCGCACCGAGGCGGCCCGCGCACTGCTCACCGGGGTCGCGGCGCACGCGGTGGGGCGGCTGCCCAGCCCGCCCTCCGGCGCCATCGCGCTGCTGCTGGGGCACCTGGCGCACGCGACCGGCTGGCCGCTGCCGCAGGGCGGCAGCGGCCGCATCGCGCAGGCCCTGGCCGACGACCTGCGGGCGCACGGCGGGGTGCTGCACACCGGCCACCGGATCACCGACCTCGCGGAGGTGGACGCCCGGGTGGTCATGCTGGACACCACCCCGCGCGGGCTGCTGGAGCTGGCCGGCGACCGGCTGCCGCCGGGCTACCGCCGGGCGCTGGAGCGATTCGGCTACGGTCCGGGCGCCGCGAAGGCGGATTTCCTGGTCGGCGAACCCATCCCGTGGGCCGACCCCGAGGTGGGGCGGGCCGGAACCGTGCACCTGGGCGGCACCCGCGCCGAGATGCTCGCGGCGGAGCGCGCGGCCGTGCGGGGGGAGGCCACCGAGGAGCCGTTCGTGCTGCTGGTCGACCCGGCCGTGACCGACCCCGGCCGCGCGGTGGGCGGCCGCCGCCCGGTGTGGGCCTACGCGCATGTGCCCAACGGTGACACCCGGGACCCGGTGCCGCTGATCACCCGCCGCATCGAGCGGTACGCGCCCGGCTTCTCCGACACGGTCATCGCGGCGCGCGGGGTGCCGGCGGCCGAGTACGAGACGTACAACCCGAACTATCCCGGCGGGGACATCGGAGCGGGGGCCATCACGCTCGCGCAGTCCGTGTTCCGGCCGGTGCCCGCCTGGAACCCGTACCGCACCCCCCTGCCCGGGGTGTACCTGTGCTCCGCGTCGACGCCGCCCGGCCCCAGCGTGCACGGCATGTGCGGCCACCACGCGGCCCGGGCCGCCCTCCGCAGGGAGTTCCGCGTCAACACCGTGCCGCCCCTGGGCCCCGGGGGCGGTGCCATCCCCACAGAGAGAACCGGGAGAGCGTCATGAGCACCACGCACCGCCCCACCGCCGCGGAGGACTTCATCGGCTACCTCCGCGCCTACCACTCCGACGCCATCGACGGGAACGACCCGGTGGAGGAGGTGTGGGAGCGCTATCACCTGCCCGACGGCCCCCACCGGGTCAACGGCCGGCTCTGGGACCACAAGAAGATCATGCGCAGCCTCCGCTCCCGGCGCTCCCTCGACGCGCCCTACGAGCTGTACGTCCACGAGCTGGTCGTGGAGGGGGACCGGGCCGCCGCCCGGTACACCGTCAGCACGCCCATGGCGTGGAAGTTCCGGAGCGCCACGGACGCGGCCGTGTTCGCCGAGATGGCCGGGGACGGGCGGGTGGCCCGCTCCGACGCCTTCTCCGCCAGCCGGCCGGGCTGGGCCGGGCACGGCGGGAGCGCTCCGTCCGACGCCGCGGCCCGCCCCACGCCGGGCGCCGTCCCGGCGCCGCCGCCGGCCGACGGGGCCGAGCCGACGCCGGCCCAGGACCCCGCCCACTACCTGCGGGCCTACTACGCCGCCGGGTACGACCCGGCGGTTCCGGCCGCCGAGGCCCACGACCGTTTCCACACCCCGGACGCGGTGCACCAGGTCGGGGGGAGGGTGATGCAGCGCTCCGGTGTGCTGAAGGCCCTGGAGGACGGACGGAAGCGGAAGCACAGCTACCCGGTGGAGGTGCACGAGACGCTGCGGGAGGGCGACCGCTTCGCGGTCCGCTACACCACCAGCCGCGGCGGCAACCCGAAGAAGAGCCAGGAGGTCTTCGCCTTCGGTGAGTTCGCCCCCGACGGCCGCGTCCGGCGGGTCTGCTTCGTGCTCGAACCCGGCTACGGCGCGGCGTAGGGGTCCGTCCGGTCGGCCGCGGCGGCCCGCACCGGGGTGAAGTGGGTGTCGTCCTCGGGCACTCCCCGGTGCTCCCCGCCTTCGTCGTCCCGGTAGCGCCAGGTGAAGCGCAGGCCGCGGGCCGAGGCGATGTCGGGGCCGTCCATGAGCTGGAAGTGCAGGTGGGGCTCGGAGGAGTTGCCCGAGTTGCCGCACTCGGCCAACGGGCGGCCGGCCGTCACCCGGTCGCCCACGGCCACCTTCAGCGAGCCGCGCCGCAGATGGGCGAGGACCGCGTACACCCCGTCGCCCAGGTCGAGGACGAGATGGTTGCCCAGCAGGTGGCGGGGGAGGCCGAGGGAGCGCACGAAGCCCTCCGCGAGTACGTAGAACAGTCCGGCCAGTGAGGAGCGCGACAGATGGTCCCGCTGCCCGTCGGCGGCGGCCACCACCCGGCCGTCGGCCGGGGCGAACAGCGGCTCGCCGAAGGACGGGTAGGACTCGGGGCGCCGCGCCGGCGGCCAGAACCACACGGGTTCCGGCGCCGGCCTGCGCGCCATGTCGATGGCGTAGGTCTGCGCGAGGTTGTGGGTGTGGCTGGGGACCTTGGTGGCGGGCCCGTTGCGCGCCATCCAGCGACCCTCCACGGGAACGCCGAGGGCCACCGGCGGCGCCTCGTCGCGCGGCGGGCGCTGCGCGCGGGTCATCGCCCACCGCATCAGCATGCCGGCTCCCAGCAGGGCGACCCCGGTGAGCCACAGCGGTCCGATGCCCTGGCCGTTGACGAGGATGCACACGGCGCCCGCGGCCATCACCAGGCCGTGGCGCTTCCAGAGGGTCCGCAACATGGGTGCCTTCCGTGGGGGGACTGGTGGGCGGGACTCAGCATTCCAGACCGGGGTCCACTCCGGACCCAGAATTACGTACTTACGTAATGGCTTATTGGGCGGTGGTGTTCCGCAGCTCCTCGAACTCCCCGAACCGGCCGGTCTGGCCGAGGCGGCCGCCTCACCTGTCTCAACCTCGGCATCGAGACGGTCCTCGCGGACGACGACCACGGAGACGACCACGGAGAGGACGCGCCGTGACCAACCCCTTCGACGACCAGGACGCGATCTTCCTGGTGCTGGTCAACGACGAGGGCCGGCACTCGCTCTGGCCCGAGTTCGCCGACGTTCCGGCCGGCTGGACCCGCACCCTCGGTCCCGGCGGCCGGGACGCCTGCCTGGCCCACATCGAGGCCACCTGGACGGACATGCGCCCGAAGTCCCTGGTCAGGGCGATGGGCGGCTGACACGAGGGCCCGCCTCCGCGTGCCCCGCGTGCCCCGCGGACGGGACTCTCACAACACGCCCTAGTGGCGGGCCGCGGTGATCACGACCAGCAGCGGGACGAGCCGGGTCGGCGGAACCCGGTAACGCCCGCGGCCCGCCGTCTCCAGCCAGCCGGCGGAGACGAGCTGTCGCAGGTGGTGGTAGACCTGACCGGTCGTGCCGAGCCCGTCCAGCTCCATGAGTTCGGCCACCGCGGTCCGCCCCTCCAGCAGCGCCTGGAGCAGCCGCAGCCGGACGGGCTGCCCCAGCGCGCCCAGCGTGTCGGCCAGCTCCGGCCAGTCGGAGCCCAGCAGTGAGTCCGTGACGGCGGACCGCTCCCACTCCACGCGCTCCCCGCCCGGGCCGGTCACGGACCCGGCGAACAGCACCCCGCCGTGCGCCGCGTCCCGCAGGAACTCCCGCAGCTGCGGCAGCACGAGGCAGGCGTCGCCCGGCTCCTCCTCGTCCTCCGGCCCTTCCGTACCGCTTCCCAGCCGCTCCTCAAGCTCGGAGACCCGCTGCGTCAGCCCGGCGACCTGCCCCGCCAGCGCGTCCCACGACGGCACGTCCTCACTCATCCCGTCAGCGTAGCGCCGGGCACCGCGCTCCTTCGGGGCGGCCGGACCACGGCGGTGGATCCCGTCGTCCGGCTTCCACCCGGACAGTGACAGGCTTGGGGCCATGCGAAGGCTTGTGCGCGCCGCGTGCGCGGCGGTGGTTGCGGCAGCGGTGTCGGCGGCGGTGACGGCCGGAGCACCCGGAGCGGCGGCGGCCGACCCCGCCACCGACGGCTTCACGATCGAGGACGAGCGGATCACCGAGTCCAGCGGCCTGGCGCCCAGCCGCGCCCACCCCGGCGTGTACTGGACGCACAACGACAGCGACGACGGGCCGTACGTCTACGCCATCGACGGCCGCACCGGCGAGACGGTCGCCACCGTCACCCTGGCCGGCGTCTCCCCGCGCGACGTCGAGGCCGTCTCCGTCGGCCCGGACGGCGACGTGTACGTCGGCGACATCGGCGACAACTTCGGCGGCCGGTGGCCCGAGGTGTGGATCTACCGCTTCGCCGAGCCCGAGAAGCTGGCCGACCAGGCCGTCGAGGTCACCCGCCACACCGTGCGCTACGCCGACGGCCCGCGCGACGCCGAGTCGCTGGCCGTCCACCCCGTCACCGGGCGGGTGTACATCGTCAGCAAGCACGAGGAGGGCGGCGCCCTGTACGCCGGGCCCGGCAAGCTCCCGGCCTCCGGCGCCGCCACCTTCACCCGCGTCGCGGACATCGGCCTGTGGGCCACCGACGCCGCCTTCTCCCCGGACGGCACCAGACTGGCGGTGCGCGGCTACTTCGGCGGGACCATGTACGCCTGGGAGGACGGCGGGCCGAGGGAGCTGGGGCGGCTGACGGTGCCGGTGCAGCGCCAGGGCGAGTCGGTGACCTTCACACCGGACGGCCGCACGCTGCTGTACGGCACGGAGGGCGAGCGCAGCCCCGTACAGCCGATGCCCCTGACCGAGGAGCAGCTCCCCGAGAGCGCGCGGGAGGAGAAGCCGGACCGGGCGGGCGGCGGCGAAACCGGTGACGAGGCGGACGACCGCGAGCCGGACGCTGCCGGGGACGACGCCGCCGGGGCCGGCGGGGGAGAGGGGAGCACCCTCGGGTTCGTCCTCGCCCTCGTCGCGGGCGCCGCCGTCCTCCTCGCCCTGCGCCGCTCGAAGCGGCGCGGAGGCGGCGCCTGACCCGACGTCAGGCATCCCCGCCCGAAAGCGGCCGCCCGGCCGCCGCGCCGGACGGAAGCGATGCCGTGCCCGCCGCCGGGCCTCACCGCTCGCCCACCGGGCGCAGCTCGTACAGCAGCGACCGGTCGAGCATCAGCCGGTGGCCCAGCGGCACCAGCACGCCCCGCGCGGGATGCTTGCGGGCCAGGCGCCCGGCCGCGTGCCGGGCCTCGCGGCCCGACAGCCGCCGCACGTCCACCTTCATCGGCGCGCCCGCCGGAGTGCCGCCCAGGGTGGCGGGGGAGATCTCCGCCTCGGGGCGGCGGCGCAGCCGCTCGGCGGTACCCGACCGGCCGTGGGCGCGCACATAGGCGCGGTCGCCCTCCACGGCGATCGCCGTGGCCGTGCCCACCGGCACGCCCTCGCGGTCGTACGTGGCCAGCCAGACGCGCCGCTCGCCGGCGAACAGACTCAGCCCGGTGCCCGGAGTGCTCATGCGCCGCCGGGTACCTCGCCAGGCCGCACGGAAACGGGCGCGGCCCACGGAGGTCCGCCCGTTTCCGCCCGGCCCTCGCCAGAGACCGGTCGGCCCCGGAGCGCACCGTCGCCCCCGGCACCACTGTGCGCGGGTGGGCTGCCAGGAGCCCGCACAGCAGCCCTCACAGGCCGCGGTCCCCGCTTCGCCCCCCACACGAATACGGCTCCGCCCCATACGCTGTGGACGACGAGCTACCCAGAGAAGGGGGCGGAGTTATGTCCATCGCCGATGTTGCCCCGGAACCCATCGCGTTCGGAGAGCGTCTGCGCATCCTGCGGACCCGCCGGGGCATGAGCCGGCCCGTCCTGGCCGGCCTGCTGGGCCGCTCCCCGAGCTGGCTCAAACAGGTCGAGCGTGGGGAGATCCAAACCCCTCCGCTGTCGATGATCCTGCGGATCGCCGAGGTACTGCGGGTCCGTGATCTGTCCGACCTGACCGGGGACCAGTCCATGCCCACCGCTCTTTTCATCGGCCCCGGCCACCCTCGCCTGCCCGAGGTCCGCGCCGCCGTCGACGCCTTCCCCCTCACCCGCGCCGACCGCCAGGCCCCGGACACCGCGCACCTGCGCGCCCGCCTCGACCGAGCCTGGGCCGCCCGCCACTCCGCCCCCAACCACCGCGAAGTCCTCGGCTCCCTGCTACCTGACCTGATCCGCGACGCCCAGCTCGCCGTACGGCAGTCCGACGCCGCATCCGAGAGGCGCACCGCCCAGGCCATCCTCGCCGAGGTCTACAGCCTCAGCCAGTTCTTCCTGGCCTACCAGCCCGACAGCGCGCTGCTGTGGCGGGTCGTCGAACGCGGCATGGTCGCCGCCCAGGAATCGGAAGACCCCCACGCCCTGGGCATGGTGGCCTGGCTTACCGCCGAGGCCCACCGCGACTCCGGCCACTACGACGGCGCCGACGCCGTCACGACGGAGTGCCTGCGCTACCTCGAGCCCGAACTGCCCGACGCGGACGACCACGTCCGCGCGATCGCCGGAGCCCTGCAGGTCGCCGCGGGCTACACCGCCGCCCGTCGCGGCGACACCGGCGCGGCGTGGGGCTGGTGGGACAAGGCCGACCGCACCGCCCAGCGCCTGCCCGACGGTTACTACCACCCCGTCACCTCCTTCTCCCGCGCCGTCATGGGCGCCCACGCAGTCACCCTCGCCGTCGAACTCCACGCCGGCGGGGAGAGCGTGAGGCAGGCCGCCCGGGCCGACGCCCGCTGTATCCCCTCCCGCCCGCGCCGAGCCCGGCACCGCATCGAGGAAGCCCGCGGATACCAGCTCGACGGCCAGCCCGACACCGCGCTGGCCACCCTGGAGAAGGCTCACGAGAACGCGCCCGAGACGATCCGCTACAACGGCTATGCCCGGCGGATCATCCTGGAGGAGACCGAGGCGAAGTCCCCCGAGCGGCGTCGCCGCGCCTCCGAGTTGGCGGTGAAGGTCGGTGTTCTCGCCGCCTGAGTGATCGCCGCCTGAACGGGAGTGCGAGGGGCAGGAATTCTGCCCCTTCCTCCGCTACAGGGGTCCTACTTTCGGTGACGAACCGATCACCGAAACTCTTCGGGGGCTCCTGTGCAGACCTCGCCCACCGCACCACCTGCTGCCGCGTCAGCCGTCACAGACGCCCTGGCCGACATCGCCACCGTCATGGGGACAATCGGCCGAGCTCTGCCCATCAGTACGGCCCTGCCCCGGCCTGAGGCCGCCGAGAAACTCGTCGCTGAACCGGCTGGCCTCCCAAAGCTGTTGCCGACCGCCGTCCCGCACACCTGCCCGGTGCGGGCCACCACCGTGGCCGACCGAGTCCGGCCCCCGGTCGTCGACTGCCGGTGGCCGCTGTGGCACCTCGCCCCCGAGGAGCCGGCGCGGTGACCGCTCCCGCCGATCAGGCCGCCCACACCGCCCCGCTGGTTCGGGCGGGAGTGTGGTGCGAGGCGGTCAGCACCCTTGCGGGCATGCCGGGAACGGCCATGCGCCGGGACGGGTACGCGGCCCTGAGCCCGGAGGCGGCGATCCGGTGGATCCGGGCCGGGGCGCGCACCGTGGCCTGTGTGCTCGGCCCGCACCAGGCCGGATACGTGCTGGACCACTGGGTGGACGGACCCGGCTCGGCGCGGGCGTGCGCCCGGCTGCGCCGGGGCGAGCCCTGCTCGCTGACTCTCTACCCGGGCATCCAGCACCTGACCTGGCAGGCCCGCCCGGTGCGGTTCCTGCACCTGGCGGAGGTCAACGGCCGACCTCCCTGCGGCCGTCGCCACCGGCCGCGCCTGCTGCCGGCCGGGAGGGCCGACCGTGCCCGCTGACGCGCCCCAGACGCACAACGGGGCGAGGGCCGGGCGGCCCGGCCGGCTGGGCTGCGCGTACCTGACCGTCAAGGCCAACCCCGGCGCTCTCGCCGTGGTCATCGGCCTTCTCGCTTTCGCCGCCTGGCAGTTGTGGCCGCTGGTCGCTCTCACCCTCGGCCGGTAGCGCCCACCCCTCCAGTCCGGACCGACTCCTGTACCACCCGATCGGAAGGCACCACGCCCCGTGAACCCGACCCCGACCCCGACCCTGACGCACACCGCCGCAGACCTGCCGGACCTGATCCTCGGCCCCCTGGAACTGGGATGGCTGCGGCCCACCGGCCGCGTCCCGGACGTGCTGCGCGCCTGGGGACACGGGGCGCTGGGCGAGGCGCCGACCGGGCTCGCCTGGGACGTGGTCCGCCTGCCCACCGGCATCGCGTACGAGACGGTGCGGCGGCTGCGAGCGGCCCGCGCACCGCTGGGGCCGGTCCTGGTCACCCCGCTGGGCGCGGCCTTCCTCCTCGCGCCCGGCTCGGCAGACGGCTGGCACGTCCCCGGCAGCACGCGCCTGCCCGACCGCACGCTGGTGCCGCTGCCGCACCCGGACTACACCGACCCCCGCCACCTGGGCGGCCGGTCCTGGATCGTGCGCCCCACCGGCACGCAACTCACCGACGGACCCGCCCTGCGGGATGCCCTCGGCGCCGTCCAGGAGGGCCGCTTCATGCTTCCCGCCGGGCCGCTCGCTCTGCTTCTGGCCCACCGGTCGCAGGACTGACCGCGCAAGGCCCGGCTGCTACGCGCCCTGAAGAACGCCGGGAAAGACGGCGCCGCCGGCCGTCGGGACCGCGACGCGGTCCCGACGGCCGGCGGCCGGGAGTCACATACCGCCGTGCGGCTCAGAGGCGCTCGGCGACGTAGTCCACGCAGGCCGTCAGGGCCTCGACGTCCGCCGGCTCGACGGCCGGGAACATCGCCACGCGAAGCTGGTTGCGGCCGAGCTTGCGGTACGGCTCGGTGTCGACGATGCCGTTGGCGCGCAGCACCTTGGCGATCGCGGAGGCGTCCACGCCCTCGGCGAAGTCGATCGTGCCGACGACCTGGGAGCGCTGGGCGGGGTCGGTCACGAAGGGCGTGGCGATCTGGGACTTCTCCGCCCAGCCGTACAGCCGTGAGGAGGAGTCGGCGGTGCGGGCCACGGCCCAGTCCAGACCGCCCTGGCCGTTGATCCACTCCAGCTGGTCGGCCAGCAGGAAGAGGGTGGCGACGGCCGGGGTGTTGTACGTCTGGTTCTTGCGGGAGTTGTCGATCGCGGTGGGCAGGTCGAAGAAGGCCGGGATGTGCCGGTCGCCCGCGGCGATCCGCTCGGCCCGCTCCAGCGCGGCCGGGGAGAACACGCCCAGCCACAGGCCGCCGTCCGCGGCGAACGACTTCTGCGGGGCGAAGTAGTAGACGTCCGTCTCGGAGACGTCGACCGGCAGGCCGCCCGCGCCGGAGGTGGCGTCCACCAGCACCAGTGCGCCCTCGTCCGCGCCCTCGACCCGCCTGATCGGCATGGCGACGCCGGTGGAGGTCTCGTTGTGGGTGAGGGCGTACACGTCCACGCCCGCCTCGGCGTTCGGCAGCGGGTGGGTGCCGGGCTCGGAGGAGACCACGGACGGGTCGGCCAGCCAGGGGGCGAGCTTCGCGGCCTTGGCGAACTTCGAGGAGAACTCGCCGAAGGACAGGTGCTGGGACTTCGACTCGATCAGACCGTGGGTCGCGATGTCCCAGAAGGCGGTGGAGCCGCCGTTGCCCAGGACGACCTCGTAGCCCTCCGGAAGACCGAAGAGCTCCTTCACTCCCTCGCGCACCCTGCCGACGAGGTTCTTGACCGGAGCCTGGCGGTGTGAGGTGCCCAGCAGGGACGTACCGGTGGCGGCCAGGGCGCTCAGCGCCTCCGTCCGCACCTTGGACGGGCCCGAACCGAATCGTCCGTCGGCGGGCTTGATGTCTGCGGGAATCTGGAGATCGGCCACGCCGTGAAGCGTAGTCCGTGTCCGTCGTGTGTTCCGTGAGGCGTCCACCCCGCGAGACGCGCCGCGGACGCGCTGATGGGACGCGCCGTGGGACACGCGACGGGACACACCGGGGGACGACTGGTGCGGACGGGACCGGTCGGGATGCACGCTGTTGCCATGGGTGACGACGCGGCGAGGGCGGCACGGGAGCAGGCGCGCACGGCGCCGGCGCGTACGGCGCAGGCGGAGGAGCGCGAGCGGGCGGAGGAGGTGGTGCGGGCGCTGCGGGCGGCCGTACGCGGGGAGGTCGCCGGTGACGCGGGCTCCCGCGCGCTGGTGACGATGGACGCGTCCAACTACCGGCGGGTGCCGCTGGCGGTGGTCGCGCCGCGCGACGCCGGTGACGTGGCGGCGGCGCTGGAGGTGTGCCGGGAGGCGGGGGTGCCGGTGGTGCCGCGCGGCGGGGGCACGTCCATCGCCGGACAGGCGACGGGCACGGGGGTGGTGCTGGACTTCACCCGCCACATGGACGCGGTCCTCTCACTCGACCCCCGGTCGCGTACCGCCGTCGTCCAGCCGGGCGTGGTCCTGGACGACCTGTGCCGCGCGGCCGGCGCCCACGGGCTGACCTTCGGCCCCGACCCCTCCACCCACAGCCGCTGCACGCTCGGCGGGATGATCGGCAACAACTCCTGCGGCTCCCACTCGGTGGCCTGGGGGACGACCGCCGACAACGTCCGTGAGCTGGAGGTGCTCACCTACGGCGGCGAACGGGCCCGGCTCGCGCCCGGCGGGGACGGCGTGCCCGAGCGGCTGCGCGCCGGGGCGCGGGCGCTGGTGGGCGGGGAGCTCGCCCGGCTGCGCACCGGCTTCCCCGAACTGCCGCGCCGTATCTCCGGCTACGCCCTGGACGCGCTGCTGCCCGAGCGCGGCGAGGACTGGGCGCGGGCGTTCACCGGCAGCGAGGGCACCCTCGGGGTGGTCACGGCCGCCACGGTGGGGCTGGTGGAGCGGCCCGGCGCGCGGGTGCTGGCGGTGCTGGGCTACGCGGACGAGAGCGCGGCGGCCGAGGCGGCCGTCACCCTCCTTCCGCACCGTCCGCTGACGGTGGAGGGCATGGCGAGCGATCTGGTGCCCGAGACCGAGCGGGCGATGCTGCCCCGGGGTGGGGCGTGGCTGTTCGTCGAGGTCGGCGGCGCGGACGCGGACGGGGCGCGGGCGGCGGCCGAGCGGCTGTGCCGGGCGGCGGCCGGGGACGCGGCCGACCACGCCCTGGTCGCCGACCCGGCCGGGCAGCGCGCCCTGTGGCGGGTGCGGGAGGACGCCTCGGGCACCGCCACCCGGATGCCCGACGGCAGCGAGGCGTGGCCAGGCTGGGAGGACTGCGCGGTCCCGCCCGCCCGGCTGGGCGCGTATCTGCGGGACTTCCGCGCGCTGCTGGCCGAACACGGGCTGCGCGGGCTGCCGTACGGGCACTTCGGCGACGGCTGCATCCATGTGCGCATCGACTTCGACCTGATCGGCGAAGAGGGCATCGCCCGCTTCCGCCGCTTCTCCGGCGACCTGGCCGACCTGGTGGTCGCGCACGGCGGCTCGCTGTCGGGCGAGCACGGCGACGGGCAGGCGCGCGCCGAGCTGCTGCCGCGCATGTACGGGCGGGAGACGGTGGAGCTGTTCGGCCGCTTCAAGGACCTGTGGGATCCCGACGGGGGCCTCAACCCCGGGATGCTGGTGCGCCCCCACCGCCTGGACGAGAACCTGCGGTTCGCGCCGCTGCCGCGCGAGCCCCTCCCGGTCGTCTACGGCTATCCGGAGGACGGTGGCGACTTCTCGGCGGCGGTACGGCGCTGCGTGGGGGTGGCCAAGTGCCGCAACCCGGCCGGGAGTCCGGGCGTGATGTGCCCCTCCTACCGGGCGACGGGGGAGGAGAGGCACTCCACGCGCGGCCGGGCGCGGCTGCTGCACGAGATGCTCGCGGGCGAGGTGGTCACCGACGGCTGGCGATCGGAGGAGGTCCGCGAGGCGCTGGACCTGTGCCTGTCGTGCAAGGGCTGCCGCAGCGACTGCCCGGTGGGGGTGGACATGGCCACCTACAAGGCGGAGTTCCTGCACCACCACTACGCGGGCCGCCGCCGTCCGATGGCCCACTACTCGATGGGGCTGCTGCCGCTGTGGCTGCGGGCGGTGGCGGCCACCCGCAGCGCGCCGCTGCTGAACGTTCTGGCCCGCACCCCGGCGGCGGCCCTGGCCAAGCGGCTGGGCGGGATCGCCCCGGAGCGGGAGATCCCGCCGCTGCCGCGCGCCCCCTTCACGCGCCGGTGGCGCGCGTACCGCCGGAAGCGCCCGGTGCGCGCCACGCCCGGTGGCAAGCGGGTCGTGCTGTGGCCGGACACCTTCACCAACCACCTCTCCCCCGAGGCGGGCACCGCCGCCGTACGGGTGCTGGAGGCGGCCGGGCTGGAGGTGGTCCCGCCGCCGGGCGCGGACCGGGTCTGCTGCGGCCTGACCTGGATCTCCACCGGACAGCTCGACGGCGCCCGCCGGGTGCTGCGCCGCACCCTGGACCGGCTGGAGCCCGTACTGGAGGCGGGGGTCCCGGTGGTTGTGCTGGAGCCGCCGTGCGCGGCGGCGCTGCGCACCGACGCCCCCGAACTGCTGCCGGACGACCCGCGCGCCAAGCGGCTGGCGGCCCTGGTGCGCACCTTCGCCCAGGCCCTGGAGGAGTACGCCCCCGGCTGGGCCCCGCCGCGGATCGGCCGTCCGGTGGCCGGCCAGACCCACTGCCACCAGCACGCCGTGCTGGGCGACGCGGCGGAGCGGCGGCTGCGGGAGAGGGCCGGACTGACCGGCGGGCTCAGCGACGGCTGCTGCGGGCTGGCGGGCAACTTCGGCTTCGAGGAAGGGCACTTCGAGGTCTCGGCCGCCTGCGCGGAGGAGAAGCTGCTGCCGGCGGTGCGCGGGGCCGCGCCGGGTACGGAGCTGCTGGCCGACGGCTACTCCTGCCGCACCCAGCTCGCCCAGCTCGGCGGGTACCGCGCCCGCCACCTGGCGGAGGTGCTGGCCGAGGCGCTGGACGGGCCGCCCGAGGAGGGACGGCGGGAGGAGCGGCCGGGGCGGTGAGGCGGCGGGGCCTCCCCCCGGCGGCGCCCGTACGGCGGACGGAACCGGTCGGCGGCGTCCGGTGGCGGTGAACACCACACCTGAGGGTGACGGTGTCCGCTGCCGCTGGACGCTGCCGCAGGGCGGACGCATACTGGATCTGCCAGGTCCCCTGGGGCCTGGAAGTGACGCCGGGACCACCCGATGGAGGTCGGGAGCCCGGCGTTTGCGTTGTGGGGCCGGATCAGCCCGCCTCCACGTCGACCAGCGTCACCTGCTCCTCGAGCAGTGACCAGTGCACGCCGTGGCCGTCCAGCCACCAGGACGCCGCTCCGGCGACGCAGTCGGCGACCCACAGGCCCGCGAACCACGCACCGGGGTCCTCCCACGTCAGTGACATGGCATCGGTGACGACTTTCGCCTTGCGCAGGCTGGTGATCACCGCACGGTCGGCGGCATCCTGTTCGTGCCGGGTTTCGAAGATCACGCGTTCCACGTCCCGGCGTGCCAGTTCGTCGAGAAGCCGGAGCAGACAACGTCGCCGGGCCCGTTCGCTTCGGACCTCGGCATCGTGCAAGCACACGGCGACCAGCCCGGTGACCGGCAGTCCGGCGATCGCGGAAGCGATCAGCGTCCTGCGTTCGGGGCGTTCCTTGCGCCAGTGGACCACACGGGAACGGCCGTGGCGCAGCCCTTCCATCGTCGCTCTCACGGTGCTCTCCGCGTCGTCCGGCACCAGAACCGCGGCCAGCACGTAGACGCAGGAGGCCTCTCCTCGGCGGCGGCGCATGGACTCGTCGATGTACGCGGTGAGCATCCGGGCAATCTATGGCGGCGGCGCCCGCACGGCGGACGGAACCGGTCGGCGTTCGCCCGATGGTGCGACGAGGAGCGTGACGAGGGGCGCGGGGAAAGTTACGGATGCGTAACTTACTGACGGGTTACCAGCGGTAAGCCGCGCGCCTAGTCTCAGGTCACCTTCCCCACACGCCCGCCGGTCCCCACGACGGCGACACGACTCAGGAAGAGGGCCCATGGGACACCCTCGCAGGCGTCTGCGCACGTCCACCGCCGTCGCCGCCGTCTCGGCCGCGGTGCTGGCCGGGACCGTCGCCGGTCCGGTCACCGCCGCCCACGGCACGACCGCCTCGTCCACCGTCCGCTTCGTCGAGATCCCCGGCGACGGCGGTACGCCGCTGGCCGCCAACGTCGTCGTGCCCGGCGACGCGGACGGCGAGCGCCGCTACCCGCTCGTCGTGCTCCCCACCAGCTGGTCCATGCCGCAGGTCGAGTACCTCGCCCAGGCGAAGAAGCTCGCCGACTCCGGCTACGTGGTGCTCAGCTACAACTCGCGCGGCTTCTGGCAGTCCGGCGGCGAGATCGAGGTCGCCGGCCCGCCCGACGTCGCCGACGCCTCGAAGGCCATCGACTGGGCGCTGGCCAACACCCCCGCCGACCCCGAGCGGATCGGCATGGCCGGCATCTCCTACGGCGCGGGCATCAGCCTGCTGGCCTCCGCCCACGACGACCGGATCAAGGCCGTGGTCGCCATGAGCGGCTGGGCCGATCTGGTCGGCTCCATATACAGCGGCCGCACCCAGCACACCCAGGCGGCCGCGTTCCTCACCGGCGCCGGCTACCTCACCGGCCGCCCCAGTGACGAGTTCAAGGAGATCATCTCCGGCTTCCTCGCCTCCGACCTGGAGAAGGAAGGCGACATGATCGCCTGGGGGAAGAAGCGCTCCGCCGCCACCCACATCGACCGCATCAACGCCAACAGCCCCGCGATCATGCTGGGCAACGCCTGGGGCGACTCGATCTTCCCGCCCAACCAGTACGCCGACTTCTACGAGAAGCTGACCGGCCCCAAGCGCCTGGAGTTCCGGCACGGCGACCACGCCACCCCCGAGATGCCCGGCCTGCTGGGCCTGCCCAACGACGTGTGGAACAGCGCCGAGCGCTGGCTCGACCACCACCTCAAGGGCGAGGACAACGGCGTCGACCGCGAGCGGCCCGTCCAGCTCACCGACCGCCAGGGCGACCAGGAGGGCTACCCCGACTGGAAGTCCGTGCCCTCGGGCACCGAGCGGATCGCCCTGAACGACACCGACCGTGTCCTGGCGAACGTCGACTCCGGCGCGAACGGCGGCACGGTCTTCCTCTCCAGCATCTTCGACCAGCTCACCGGCCTCCCGCCGACGGTCTCCGTCCCGCTGCTGCCCGACTGGTACTCCGCGGTCTGGAAGTCCGAGCGGTACACCACCGCCCGGCAGGTCCGGGGCACGGTGAAGCTGCACACCACGGTGACCTCCAACCGGTCCAGCGGCACCTTCGTCGCCCACCTCTACGACGTGGGACCGCTGGGCGTGGGCAGGCTGGTCACCCACGCGCCGTTCAGCTTCCACGACAAGGCGCCGGGCGAGGCGTTCGGCGTGGACCTGGAGCTGTTCTCCACCGCCTACGACGTCCCGGCCGGGCACCGGCTCGCCCTGGTGATCGACACCGTCGACCCGCTCTACGCCGAGCACAACCCGTTCGGCGCGAAGCTCGCCTTCTCCTCGCCCGCGGACGACCCCTCGTACGCCGAGATCCCCGTGCGCGACTGAGCACCCCGCCGGCCCGCTCCGGCGCCCGGGGGCCTCGCCCCGCCGGGAGCGGCGGGGCGAGGCCCCCGGCTTTCCGGGGCTCCACGGGCGGCTCCGGACGCGGGAGGGAACGAGCCCGGACGCGGACCGGCCCCGGCGCGACGGGGGGCCGTCGCGCCGGGGCCGGCAGGGTGTCCGTACGGACGGACGTACGTCCCGGCGCCCGGAGGCGGGCGCCGGGACGGGGGCCTCAGCGGGCGACCTCGGCGTAGCCCTCGATCTCCCGCAGGCCGCGCGGGCCCGGGCCCACGTAACGCGCGGAGGGGCGCACCAGACGGCCGGTGCGCTTCTGCTCCAGGATGTGCGCCGACCAGCCGGCGGTGCGGGCGCAGCTGAACATCGAGGTGAACATGTGCGCCGGGACCTCGGCGAAGTCCAGCACGATCGCCGCCCAGAACTCCACGTTGGTGGCCAGCACCCGGTCCGGACGCCGGTTGTGCAGCTCCTCCAGCGCCGCCTTCTCCAGTGCCTCGGCGACCTCGAAGCGCGGCGCGCCCAGCTCCCTGGCGGTACGGCGCAGCACACGGGCGCGCGGGTCCTCGGCGCGGTAGACGCGGTGGCCGAAGCCCATCAGGCGCTCGCCGCGGTCCAGGGCGCCCTTCACGTACGCCCGGGCGTCACCGGTCCGCTCGATCTCCTCGATCATGCCCAGCACACGCGAGGGCGCGCCGCCGTGCAGCGGGCCGGACATCGCGCCCACCGCCCCCGACAGCGCCGCCGCCACGTCCGCGCCGGTGGAGGCGATGACGCGGGCGGTGAAGGTGGAGGCGTTCATGCCGTGCTCGGCGGCCGACGTCCAGTAGGCGTCCACGGCCGCGACGTGCTTGGGGTCGGGCTCGCCCCGCCAGCGGCGCATGAAGCGCTCCACGACGGTCTCGGCCTTGTCGATCTCCCGCTGCGGCACCATCGGCAGGCCCTGGCCGCGCGCCGACTGGGCGACGTACGACAGTGCCATCACCGCGGCCCGCGCCAGGTCCTCGCGGGCCTGCTTCTCGTCGATGTCCAGCAGCGGCCGCAGGCCCCACACGGGCGCGAGCATCGCCAGCGCGGACTGCACGTCCACCCGGATGTCACCCGAGTGGACCGGGATGGGGAAGGGCTCGGCCGGGGGCAGGCCGGGGGTGAAGCCGCCGTCCACCAGCAGGCCCCACACGTTCTCGAAGGAGACGTGGCCCACCAGGTCCTCGATGTCCACACCCCGGTAGCGGAGGGCGCCGCCCTCCTTGTCGGGCTCGGCGATCTCCGTCTCGAACGCGACGACTCCCTCGAGTCCGGGTACGAAGTCGGACATCTGGCGGCTCCTCGTATGTGGTTCGGTAGGAGGACGGCGGGCACCCCAGGGGGCCGGTCGGCTCTCTGCGGGCGTGCCTGCGCGGTTCCGCCGCCGCGTGGGGCCGGCGGTCCGGGCCGGCACCCGGTCCTGCCCTGCTGCTGTTGGGCTGCCGGTGGTGACCGGGCAGTGACTGGTCGGACACGATAACCCGCGCTGTGCGAAGGCCACAGTGGTCCAGCCAGCGATTCTGTCCGGTTCGGCAGGTGCGGGGAAGAGTGAGATGCGGCACACTCCCCGTTTCCCCTTCCCCAGGTGTACACGCTCCCGCGGACGGGCAAACTCGCCCGCCACCGCCCGCCACCGCCCGATGCCGCGCGGGGGACGTGTTGCAAGATGAACGCGTGCCCCAAGCCGACGACGCAGCCCGCGAAGCCCTCGCCCACCGTCCGCACCTGGACCCCGCCGCCATGCGGGCCCACTACCGGGCGGAAGGACTCCGGGAGGAGGATCTCGCCCCAGACCCGTACGGGCAGTTCCTGCGCTGGTTCGAGGAGGCGGTGGCCGGCGGCCTCCACGAACCGAACGCGATGGTCGTCTCGACGGCCGACGAGCAGGGGCGGCCCAGCTCGCGCACGGTGCTGCTCAAGCAGTTCGACGAGCGCGGCTTCGTCTTCTACACCAACTACAACTCGAGCAAGGGCCGTGAGATCGACGCCAACCCGTACGTCTCACTGCTCTTCCCCTGGCACGCCGTCGCCCGCCAGGTGATCGTCGCCGGCCGGGCGGAGCGCACCGGCCGCGACGAGACGGCCGCCTACTTCCGCACCCGTCCGCACGGCTCGCAGCTCGGGGCGTGGGCCAGCGAGCAGTCCTCGCAGGTGGCCTCCCGGGAGGAGCTGGACCGCGCGTACGCGCAGCTCGCGGAGCGCTACCCGGAGACGGAGCGGGTCCCGGTCCCGCCGCACTGGGGCGGCTACCGGGTGGTGGCGCGGACGGTGGAGTTCTGGCAGGGCCGCGAGAACCGCCTCCACGACCGCCTGCGCTACGTCCGCCGGGATCCGGGCGGTCCGGGTGGTCCGGGTGGCTCCGGCGCGGCGGCGGCCTGGACGGTCGAACGCCTCAGCCCCTGATCCGGAGGCCGCGGAGACACCGGGGCCGCGGAGACACCGGGGCCGCGGAGACACCGAAGGTCCCGAAGGCTTTGAAGACGCAGACGACCCGCGGGCCTGGCCCCGGTCGCGCCGTGCGGCGCGAGGGGGGTCGGTCGGACGTACCGACAGCCCGCGGGTCGGGTGACTGCTCGGGATTGGCCGGCGGTGCCGGCATCACGCTGTGACGTCGGCCCCTAGGCCGCAGCCACCTCACGCGTCCGGTTGCAACTCATCTGCCGAACCACCTCCCTTCTCGTGTACCCCAAACGGTAGGCGGCGGTATGGGCACGTACAAGCGAATTTCGAGGGCACAACGATTTGCGTGAATCACATGTGTGCTGCGTCACGTTCGAGTTCAATGATCGGGAGTGCAGTTGCGCGCAGCGTCCAGCCGGGGGTGTCAGGTGACGGCTCAGTCCGAGACCCACTTCGAACACGGTGCCGGTGACGGAGGCGACACCCGCGGCGGTTCCGCGGGAGGAGCCGCCCCGCCGCGGTTCGCCGACTCCGACGGCGAGCTCCTTCTCGCCGCCCTCCTGGACGGCATGGACGCCGCCCTGTGCGCCTTCGACGCCGACGGCGTCGTCACCCACTGGAACCGCGAGGCCGAGCGCATCCTGGGCTGGACCAGGCAGGAGGCCGTCGGCCGCCGGGGGCTGGCGGGGTGGGCGGTCCGCACCGCCGACGCCGAGGACGTCCAGGGGCGGCTGATGGACGCGATGGCCGCGCCGGGGCGCCGGGTCCACGAGTTCGCGCTGATGCGCAAGGACGGCGGACGGGTGCTGGTGCGGGTGCAGTGCTCGGGGGTGCGCGGCACCGACGGCCGGCCGACCGGCGTGTACTGCGCGTTCGGCGAGGTGCGCACGCAGATCGACCTGGAGCGGTCGATCGCCCTGAGCGAGGCCCTGTTCGAGGGCGCCTCGTGGGGAGTGGTCCTGGTCGACGCCGACCTGCGCCCGGCCGTCGCCAACCGCCACGCAGCCCGGGCGCTGCGCGTCGGCCGCACCGCCATGCTGGGGCGGCCGCTGGGCGAGCTGGTGGGTGAGGGCGTGGAGGAGCTGGAGAGCGCCCTGCAGCACGTGCTGGCGGAGGGCCCGCCGCCCGCTCCGGCGGAGCTGTGGGTGACGCTGCGCGCCGGGGCCGGAGAGCAGGGGGCGGAGCGGGAGGACTGGTCGGCCGGGGACGCGCGGCGCTGCTGGCGCAGCGGCTTCCTGCGGCTGGTCTCGCCGATGGCGGAGGAGGCCCCGGCGCCGCTGGGCGTGGCGTGGTTCTTCACGGACGTCACGGACGCCAGGCGGGCCGAGCAGGAGGCGGCCCGGTTCCGCTTCCGGGGCAACCAGGCACACCGGGCGGCGCGGGCCGCGGCCGAGTGCGAGGACCCGATGGAGGCGGTGGCCGTCCACCTGGACTTCGCGCTGGCGGGCTTCGCCGACCACGCGCTGCTGGACCTGGCGGCGCCCGGCTCCCCGGTCCGGCTGGTGCGCACCGCCGAGGCTCCGGCCCCGGTCACGTCGACGACGGGCGTCCCGGTCCCCTACGCGAGCGACCACCCGGCGCTCCAGGCGTACGAGCGCTGCGGTCCGGTGCGCACCAGCGTGGGCGGCGCGGCGGCGCAGGGGTGGGCGCGGGCCCGCAGATGGCCGGAGGGCACGGTGCACGGCCTGTGCGCGGTCCTGCGCAGCCGCGGCCGCACCCTGGGCGTGCTGACCTTCCTGCGGGGGCCGAGCCGGCGCGCCTTCGACCGCTCGGACGCGGTCTACGCGGAGGGCGTCGCGGACAGCGTCGCCGCCGCGGTCGACCTCGCCCGGGCCCTGGCCCGGGACTGAGCCCGCGCCCGGGCCGGTACCGGACTCGGGCCGTCAGCGCAGGTAGAAGATCCGGTCGGCGTGCTCGGCCATCACCCGGGCGTTCCACTCGTGGCCCCCGTCCACGTTCCCCGAGCGCAGCAGGGGCGGGGTGACGCCGCGGGCGGCCAGCGCCTCCACGGCCGAGGCGACGACGGCCTGCATGATCGCGCCGGCCACCACCGTCGAGGCGGGGGCGAAGGGGGCGCCGGCGCCCTGTGCCGTCAGCTCCGCGTCGCCCACCGCGATCTTGCTGTCGACGACGATGTCGCAGTGGTCCTTCAGGAAGGTGCCCGACGGGTTGCGCGGCGAGGTGGACTCCGCGTACGCCACCGAGGTCACGCCGACCACCCTCAGGCCCAGCGCCCGGGCGCGGGAGGCCATCTCCACCGGCAGCGCGTTGCGGCCCGACAGGGAGATCACCACCAGTACGTCGCCGGCCCGCGCCGGAGAGGTCTCCAGTACGGCCGAGGCCAGCCCCTCCACCCGTTCCAGCGCGCTGCCCAGCGTCGCGGGCGCGACGTCGACGCCGACCGCGCCGGGCACGGGCAGGAGGTTCAGCACGGCGAGGCCGCCCGCCCGGTAGACCACGTCCTGGGCCGGCAGGGAGGAGTGGCCCGCGCCGAAGGCGAAGACGCGGCCGCCGCCGGTGAAGGCGTCGGCGATCAGGGCCCCGGCCGCCGAGATGCTGCCGGCCTCCTCCTTCCGGACCCGCTCCAGCAGGCCGACGGCCGCGTCGAGGAACCGCTCGGCCGTCCCGCCCGCCGCTTGGTCCGCGGTCCCGTTCGCCGTCCCGCCCGCCGGCTCGTCCACTGCCTCGCCCGCCGCTCCGCCCATCGCCCGGCCTCCCGTCGTGTGCCGCCGCATGCCCCGGGGCGCGCCCGGCCGCATGCCCCGGTGAACGCTCCGGCAAGCGCCCCGGAACATCCCGTGACGTCGCGATCACGGTGAGGTCTGGACCAGTGCGCTGTCAATACGGCGGCCCTTCCGGACGGCATCCGGGCGGTGCGGGGACGGCGCGCGGGCGGCTTCCGGGCGGCCCCGGCGGATCGGGAACGGTTGTCGGCGCCATGCGTCAGAATTGGTCACCAGGGCCACCGCACGAGCTGACGAGGGGCACGATGTCCGGACTCATCGACACCACGGAGATGTATCTCCGTACCATCCTGGAGCTTGAGGAAGAGGGCGTGGTCCCCATGCGTGCCCGTATCGCCGAGCGGCTCGACCAGAGCGGCCCGACGGTGAGCCAGACGGTCGCCCGCATGGAGCGCGACGGACTGGTCCGGGTGGCCGGCGACCGGCATCTGGAGCTGACCGAGGAGGGCCGGCGGCTGGCCACGCGCGTGATGCGCAAGCACCGGCTGGCCGAGTGCCTCCTGGTCGACGTGATCGGCCTGGAGTGGGAGCAGGTGCACGCGGAGGCGTGCCGCTGGGAGCACGTGATGAGCGAGGCGGTCGAGCGCCGCGTGCTGGAGCTGCTGCGGCACCCCACCGAGTCGCCCTACGGCAATCCGATCCCGGGCCTGGAGGAGCTGGGCGAGCCGTCGGAGGCCGGGCCGTTCCTGAGCGACGACATGGTGAGCCTGTCGGACCTGGACGCGGGCTCGGACGGCAAGACGGTCGTGGTGCGCCGGATCGGCGAGCCGATCCAGACGGACGCCCAGCTGATGTACACGCTGCGGCGGGCCGGTGTGCAGCCGGGCGCCGTGGTCAGCGTGATGTCCGGGGCGGGCGGCAACGTGCAGGTCGGCAGCGGCGGCGAGGCGGCGGAGCTGACCGCCGAGGTCGCCACGCACGTGTTCGTCGCCAGGCGCTGAGGGCGTGCGGGCCGCCGGCGCCCCGACGGCCCGACGGCCTTCCGGGGTTGCGCGGAACGCGGGCGGCGGGGACCGTGTCGTGACACGCTTTCGGTGACGCGCACGGGAAGACGGAAGGGGAGCCGTCCATGGGGCTGTCGCAGCACCGGGGCCCCGGCGCCGTCGTCGGCCGCCGGGGCCCCGCCTCCCCGTGTCCCCCCGCTGCGCCGCCCCCTTGTGCGCCCCTGAGCCCCGAACTCCCAGGGTCGCTCCCCGTGGGCCCCTGTCCCCGAGCGGCCCGCCTCCCGGTAGCTGTCTCCCCTCGGCCCAGCCGGACGACACTCGCTGAGCGTCACTCAAAAGAGGGGTATTGCACGTCAGATGGGCTTGTTCGAATAAAAGTTCGATAGCGTGGGGCCGGCAGAGGACGAGGCAGGCGGACGACGCGGACAGGAGGGATGGGGGTGCCGGGACGCATGGTTCGACGCATCAACGTCAGGGGAGCGGACGGTCTGCGGCTCGCGGCCTGGGAGTTCGCCGACCCGCCCAAGGGCGCGCTGCCGGGAGGCGACGGGCAGGCCCCGGGGGTGCTGCTGCTGCACGGGCTGATGGGCCGCGGCTCGCACTGGGCCTCCACCGCCCGCTGGCTCTCGGGGCGTTACCGCGCCGTCTGCCTGGACCAGCGCGGGCACGGCCGCAGCGACAAGCCGACCGACGGCCCGTTCGGCCGCGACGCGTACGTCGCCGACGCCGAGGCCGTCATCGAGCAGCTCGGCCTGGCGCCCGTGGCGCTCGTCGGGCACGGGATGGGCGCGCTGACGGCCTGGCGGCTCGCCGCCCAGCGCCCCGACCTGGTCCGTGCCGTGGTGATCTGCGACATGCGGGCCTCGGCGCTGGGCAAGCGCTCCCAGCGCGACTGGGAGCAGTGGCTCGAGACCTGGCCGGTGCCCTTCGCCACGCTCGCGGACGTCCGCGAGTGGTTCGGCGAGGAGGACCCGCTCCTGGAGCGCCCGTACCCCTCGCGCGGCGAGTTCTTCGCCGAGGTGATGGCCGAGCGGATGGACGGCTGGCGTCCGGTGTTCTCGCGCCGCCAGATGCTGATGATCCGCCGGACATGGGCGTACGAGGCGCACTGGGAGGAGCTGGCCCTGGTGCCCTGCCCGGCCCTGGTGGTCCGCGGCATCGACGGCGAGCTCGGGCGCGCCGAGGCCCAGGAGATGGTCCGGGTGCTGCCCCAGGGTGTCTACGCCGAGGTGGCCGACGCGGGCCACCTCGTCCACTACGACCAGCCGGAGCAGTGGCGGCAGGCCGTCGAGCCCTTCCTCCAGGGCGCGCTCCCGGCCTGACCGGCGGCCCCCGGGCCGGCCCTCCCCGGGCCGGCCCGGGGGCGGTCAGCGCTCGCGTGCCGCGGCGGCGTCGCGGCCGCAGGCGTACGCCAGCGGCCGGACGATCTCCCCGGCCTCGGGCAGCCGGTGGCCGGCGTCCCCCGGCCGCCGTACCCACAGCACCGCGCCGCGGGTGCCCACCCTGGTCGGCGGGGCCGCCACCCAGTCCCCGTCGCCCCGCGCGGTCAGGTCGACGCCGCTCGGCGACCAGCCCAGCCTCCGCACCAGATCCGGCACTTCGGCCGCGCCGCCGGGCTGGACGAAGAAGAGCATCCGTCCGTCCGGGGTGCCGGTGACCGGGCCGACCGCCAGGCCCATGCGCTCCATCCGGGCCAGGGCCAGACAGCCCGTCGCCTCCGCCACCTCGATGGCGTCGAAGGCCCGCCCGGTCGGCAGCAGCACTGAAGCATCCGGCCGGTCGGCCCACATGCGGCGCACGGCCGTGGCGCCGCCGGTGGCCTGCGCCGTCCAGTCGGGGCGCGTGGGGTGCGCGCCGGGCGCCCCGCAGTCCGCCGTGCCGCACGAGCAGCGCGGTATGCCCCCCTCGGTCTCGAGCCACGCGCCGGGGAACACGTCCCACAGCCGCTCCCTCGTATAGCGCACCGCGTGCTCGACCATCGGAGCCGCCGGGCCCGCCGGACCGGGTGCGGACGCGGTTGTCGCTGTTGTGATGTTCATGGGCTCATCCACGATGATCACAACTTCTTCCGTGACGAAGGGTTACGGCCTGGGGATCGATTCGTCCGACGCGCCGTTCCGTCACATGGGGCGCACAGGTGCACGGGCGGGGGCGCGTGCATGAACAGGCGGCCTTGGGTGGGTAGTTCCCTGTGCGGCGCGGCGCCGGAAATCTTGGCATATGCGTCCGGCGGTGCGGTCGGAGTACCCGGCGCACTCGGAGCGGGCAGCGCGTTCGCGGGAGCAGTCACAGCAGACGGCGCGGTCGGACGGACGGCGCCGCCAGGACAGGCAGCACGCACAGAGAGGGGACCGTATGGCCGCGAGGCCGCTGGTCGCACGGCAGCCGAACGAACGGCTGCAGGCGCTCATCCAGGAAGCCGGCTGTTCCAACGCCGGACTGGCCCGCCGCGTCAACATGTGCGGCGCGGAGCAGGGGATCGATCTGCGCTACGACAAGACGTCCGTCGCCCGCTGGCTGCGCGGCCAGCAGCCGCGCGGCCGGGCGCCGGCGGTCATCGCCGAGGCCCTGGGGCGCAAGCTCGGCCGGACGGTGACGGTCGAGGAGATCGGTATGGCGGGCGGCCGGAACATGGCCGCCGGGATCGGCCTGAGGTTCGCGCCCACCGTCTCCGGAGCCGTCGAGCAGGCGAGCGAGCTGTGGCGCAGCGACGTGGGGCGCCGCGATCTGCTCGCCGCACGGTCGGGGGCGTTCTCCGCGCTGGTCGAGCCCAGCCGCGACTGGCTCATCTCCGCCCCGGACGCCGAGGTGGAGCGCCGCACCGGCCCGAGGGTGGGGGCGTCCGACGTCGCGGCCGTACGGGACACCACCGCGGCCCTGTCGGAGCTGGACCACCGCTACGGCAGCGGCCATGTGCGGCCGGTGGTCGTCCACTACCTCAACAGCGTGGTCTCCGGGCTGCTGACGGGCTCCTACACGGAGGCGGTGGGGCGCGAGCTGTTCGCCGCGGTCGCCCGGCTGACCGAACTCGCCGGCTACATGGCCGTGGACACCGGGCAGCCCGGCCTGGCCCAGCGGTACTACATCCAGGCGCTGCGGCTGGCCCAGGCCGCGGACGACCGCGCCTACGGCGGCTATGTGCTCGCCGCGGGCATGAGCCACCTCGCGGCCTCGCTGGGCACCCCCCGGGAGATAGCCCAGCTCGCGAGAGCCGCCCAGGAGGGCACGAGGGGCAGGGTGACCCCGCGGACGCAGGCGATGTTCCACGCGGCCGAGGCGCGCGGCCACGCGCTGATGGGCGACGCCCGCACCTGCCAGCTCGCCGCTGGGCGGGCGCTGGCGGCGTTCGACCGGGCGGAGTCCGCGACGGACGCGGGCGACGACCCGCAGTGGATCGGCCACTTCGACGCCGCCTACCTGGCCGACGAACTCGCCCACTGCCACCGGGATCTGAACCAGCCCACCCCCGCCCAGCGCCGCGCCGAGGAGGCCCTGACGGGCCATCCGGAGCGGCGTACGCGGCGGCGGGCGATCGATCTGCTGCTGCTCGCCGCCGCACGGCTCCAGCAGCGTGAGCTGGAGCACGCCTGCCACACCGGCGCGCAGGCGGTGGAACTGCTGAACGGCCTGCGCTCGCAGCGGGGTTCGGAGTACCTGGACGACTTCCGGGCGCGGCTGGAGCCCCACCGGCAGGAGCCCGTGGTCAGGGAGTTCGCCCAGCGGCTGGAACCGGCGGCGTGACGGGAGCGGGCAGGACGTGAGGAAGGGGGCCCGGAGGAGGAAGGACGGAAGAGGGGAAGGTGAGGTTTCGCCCCGGCCGATGGTGGGGAGAATGTGCAGCCCTTCCAGGGGCGTGGTCGACCGTATGAGTGACCGGGTAGCGTGAGCCGACGCATTCGCAGTCGTGTTTTGGTAGTCAGGCGAACGAGGAGTCCCGGTGACGACGCACAGCCGACAGGGCGACGAGGCGCGCGAGGGTGTTGTCCTGCCGTCGAACGGTGACCGGTGGACTCCCGGTCACGGCGACTCCCAGGCGAGCCCGCCGGCGGGGCAGCCCTGGGGACAGCCGTGGGGACCGGCTGCCCCGTCCGGGCCGCAGGGGCAGCAGCCGACCCCGCCTCCGGCCCAGCAGGCCCCCCAGCCGCAGCACCCGTCGCCGCAGTACCGGCCGCCCGGCCCTCCGCCGCAGCCCCCGGCTCCCGGCACGGCTCCCGGCACGGCGCCCGGCGCCGTGCCGGGAGCCGCCGACGAGACGCAGCTCCTGCCCCCGATGTCCCCGTCCGGCCCGGCCCCCCAGGCACCTCAAGCACCTCAAGCACCTCAGGCATCCCAGGCTCCGCAGGCGGTGCCGGGTGCTCAGGGAGCCCAGGGCGCCCGGGGCGGCGGGGCGGACGACATGGACGACGCCACCCGGGTCCTCCGTCCGGTCACCGGCGGCACGCCCCCGGAGCGCGACGCCGAGAGCACCACGGTGCTGCGCAGGCCGCTGCCGCCCGAAGGCGTGCCCGCCTCCTCGCGCCCGGCGCCCCCGCCGCCCGCCGGAGCCCCGTACGGGATACGCCCCGGCGCCCCCGGCGACCGCACCACCCCGCCCTCGGACTTCGACGGCCTGTTCCGGGGCGGCGCCCAGCCGGGCGTTCAGCCTGGGGCCCAGCCCGCCGACGCCACCCAGCAGCTTCCGCCCATCGCCCCGGGCGCTGCCCAGCCCCCCGCCCAGCATCCCGCCCAGCCGTCGTACGGCGGCCACGGCGGCCACGGTGGTTACGACGACGACCGCGGCGGATACGGCGGCGGGGACGGCGGACGCGGTGCCGGCGGGCGGCGCGGCCTGCCGCGTGCCGCCGTCGCCGGGCTCGTCGTCGCGGGGCTCATCACCGCCGGGCTCGCCGCGGGCGCGGCGCTGAGCGGCGGGGACGAGCCGGCGGAGCGGCCGCAGCCGCAGGCGCAGTCGTCGGCCCCCGCCGAGCCCGAGCAGTCACCGTCCCCCTCGGCCGACCCCGTGGAGGCCCAGGCCAAGGAGCTGGACAAGCTGCTCGCGGACAGCAACAGCAGCCGCAACGCGGTCATCCGGTCGGTCGAGAACATCAAGAAGTGCGAGAACCTGGGCAAGGCCGCCACCGATCTGCGCGACGCCGCCCGGCAGCGCGACAACCTGGTCACCAGGCTGGACGAGATCAAGATCGACCGGCTGCCCAGGCACCAGGAGCTGGCCGACGCACTCACCGAGGCGTGGAAGGCGTCGGCCGCGGCGGACAACCACTACGCCGCGTGGGCCGACCAGGTCGCGGGCAAGAAGGGCTGCAGGAAGGGGGAGGCCCGGGTCACCGACCGGACCGCCCAGGGCAACAAGGCCAGCGGCGACGCCACGGCGGCCAAGAAGAAGGCGGCCGGACTGTGGAATCCGACCGCCCGTCAGTACGGCCTGCCCGAGAGGCAGTTCAGCCAGCTCTGAGCGCGGGACCGCGCCCGGCATCCGTCCGGTATCCGTCCGGCATCCGGTATCCGGGCTCCCGGGCCGGCCCCGGAGCCGTGCCGCAAACGCGCCTCAGCCGCTGCCCGGCACGGTCTCCAGGGTGTCGCGGACGTCGACGAAACCCTTGCGGGCCGGGGCCAGCGTGCCCTCCCTGACCTGCTGGAAGGTCACCTTCGCGTTGACCAGGCGCGGGTGGTCGCGCACGGCCAGCATGTCGTCGTAGCGCCAGCTCAGCCGAGGTGTCAGGTCCCCGGTGTCCACCGGGGGCATGGTCTCCAGGGCGCGCCGGACGGTCCTGGCGGTGACGGCCCCCTCGGCGTGCTCCAGTGCCGCCCGCAGCACGGTGTACGCGATCCAGGTGGTCTGGACGCCGGGATCGGCGGCGTCGATCCGGTTGTCGCCGAAGGCGTGCTCGCGGATGACGCTCTTCATCAGAGCCCAGCGGGGATCGGAGGAGACCGGGTACCAGCCGGTGGCGTACGCGCCCTCCCACTGGCTGTCCGGGCCGCCCGTCCGGTCCACGAGCGACTGCTGCACGCTCCCGAGCACCGAGGCGATCCGCACCTCGGGGCCGCCCTCGCGCAGCCGCCGGAAGGAGTCGAAGAAGGTGTCGGTGCGGCCGCCGAGCACGGCGGTGACGCAGGCTTCCTTCGCCCCGCCGGCCTGTCCGCCGTCCCGCCCGTCCTCCACTCCGCCGGCGGTCCGGACCCCGTCCCCGGTTCCGTCCTCCGTCAGGCCCACCCCGGCCAGGGCGCGCCTGGCGTGCTCGGTGTAGGCGGAGGCGTCCTCCGGGGCGCGGATGTCGGCCGCCGGGCCCCGGTCGCCGGCGGTGGCCAGGCCGGCGTTGAGCAGTCTGGGGAGCTGGTCGCCCGAGACGGTGTCGGGGCGCACGAGCGAGATCCGCTCGCAGTGGTCGGCGAGCTGGTGGCCGCTCCCGGCCAGCAGGGTGGCCTGGCCCCCGTTGACCGGGTACGACAGCGGGCTGGTGAACTCCTCGTCCGTCACGCCGTAGCCGCCGAGGTAGGGGATGCCGGCCGACTCCAGGGCCGTCATGAAGGTACGGCCGTGCTGGCTGTACGAGCCGACGACCGCGACGGCCTCCTCGGTGCGGGCGCGGTCGGCGCACCGGGCGGCGCCCACCGAGCTGTTGTGATCGTTGCAGGTGATAACACGGAGGGTGCGCCCGCCCACACCCCCGGTGGCGTTCACCCAGCGCGCATATGCCTGTGCCATGGCCGGCATGCCCGGCATGTTGGTGGCCCCGGTCCCCTCCGGAGCCCAAGTCATCACGGTCACGGCGCTCTCGTCGGCCCTCGCGTCACCGGGCAGCATGCCGCAGCCGGTGAGCAGTGAGGCGCAGATCCCCGTTGTGGCGGCGAGAGCGGCCATGGTCCTAGCGGAACGTTTGCTACGCCATGCGGTCATGACCCCGAACGATTCCGCCGCGGCTGTAACGGACGAGTGATGAGCAGCCAACGGGGAGCGACAACGGAGTGAACAGGCGGGGGGTGCGCGGATCCGTCCGGCACGGAACGTACGATCGACGACCGTGCGGGCACAACAGGGCGAAGGCGAGCAGGGACGGCAGGACCGGCAGGCACGGGAAGGCCGGGAGGGCCGGGAAGGCCGGGAAGGCCAGGAGAGGTCTTCCCGCCGTGGCGGTCGTTCGAGCACCATGGGCGGCATGCCGCCCAAAGACATGCCCTGGTGGCGCTGGCGCAGCAACGTGCGCTCGGCGCTGCACATGCTCTCCGACCCCGTCTTCCAGCGGGAGTGCTGGCTGACGGGCCTGCCCGGGTACGGCGACGTCACGGACGCCGTCTACCGCCTGGTCGAGGACACCTGGCTGGACAACTGGTCCGCGGACAAGTACATCGGCACGGTCTTCCGCGACGCCCAGGAGGCCGCGCTCGTCGACGTCGCGGTGCTGCGCGTCCTGCGGATCATGCACCAGGTCGGGGCGGACGCCCCGGTGGCGGCCTATCTGGAGCACCCGGGCTGGCCGGAGGCCGTCCACGCGGCGCGCGACGCCCACGTCCTGCTCTGTGCCAACGACGGCGAGGACCCGGACCGGCCGCCCCACTCGCTGGACGTGCTGGCGGCCATGCTGCGGACCGCCTGACCCGGAGGCCCGGCCGCGGCCGGAACGGGGCCGCGGCCCGGCCGCGTTCTCGACCCGCGGGACCGTTCACGGCGTCCGGCCGGGGTATGCCACGCTTGTGCACATGAGCCAGCCGCAGCCCACCGCAGCGCCCGAGAAGCCCGAGCAGTACGTTCTGACGTTGTCGTGCCCGGACAAACAGGGCATCGTGCACGCCGTCTCCAGCTACCTGTTCATGACCGGCTGCAACATCGAGGACAGCCGGCAGTTCGGGGACCACGACACCGGGCTGTTCTTCATGCGGGTGCACTTCAGCGCGGAGGCCCCGGTGACCGTGGACAAGCTGCGGGCGAGCTTCGCCGCGGTGGGCGACTCCTTCCAGATGGACTGGCAGATCCACCGCGCCGACGAGCGGATGCGGGTCGTCCTCATGGTCAGCAGGTTCGGGCACTGCCTGAACGACCTGCTGTTCCGCACGCGCATCGGCGCGCTGCCGGTCGAGATCGTGGCCGTGGTCTCCAACCACACCGACTTCGAGGAGCTGGTCTCCTCCTACAACATCCCCTTCCACCACATCCCGGTCACCAGGGAGACCAAACCGCAGGCGGAGGCGCGGCTGCTGGAGATCGTCCGCGAGGAGGGCGTGGAACTGGTGGTGCTGGCCCGCTACATGCAGGTGATCTCGGACGAGCTGTGCAAGGAGCTGTCGGGCCGGATCATCAACATCCACCACTCCTTCCTGCCGAGCTTCAAGGGCGCCAAGCCCTACCACCAGGCCCACGCACGCGGTGTGAAGCTGATCGGCGCCACGGCGCACTACGTCACCGCCGAGCTGGACGAGGGCCCGATCATCGAGCAGGAGGTGAAGCGCGTCGGACACGAGCTCACCCCCGAGCAGCTCGTGGCGGCCGGCCGGGACGTGGAGTGCCAGGCGCTGGCCCGAGCGGTGAAGTGGCACAGCGAGCACCGTGTACTGCTCAACGGCCACCGCACGGTCGTCTTCGACTGACGGACCAGCTGGCCCGGGGCCGCCAGCCGGCCCGGGGCTACATCCGCGAGAGCGAGGCCACGGTCCACAGGACGTCGAGGACGGCCTCGTCGTCGCCCTCCCGGCCCGCGGCCGCCTCATGCGGCGGCACGTGACCCGCGGCCAGCCGGCAGAACTCCGCGTCCTCCAGCGCGAGACGGGCCACCGTGTGCTCAGGGGAGGCGAGGGCGGCCGGAGAGTCCAGGGGGACGTACCAGTCGCCGCCGCCCAGGCCCCCGATCTCCAGATGGAGGGTGCGGCCCGGCGCGCCCGCCGCCGTCAGCCGGCGCGGCGGGGCGGCCAGCCCGGCGCGCCGCCGCGCCGCGACGGCCTCCGGGAGCCGCCGGGCGACGAAACCGACCATACGGGCCAGGTGTTCGGGCGCGGGCGGCCCGTACGGGTAGTCGACCGCCGCGGCGATGTCCTCCGCGTGGATCCAGCACGCGAACGCCCGCCCGGCCAGCGCCTCGTGCAGCGGGCGCCGGAACTCGGTGAAGTCCACCGCGAGACCGGCCTCATGGGCGCGCAGGGCCGCGGTGCGCACGATGTTCCGGGTCTGGGTGCGCCACTTGCCGCGCACGAACGGCGGCCCGTGCGCGCGGCACCGCTCGACCGCCGTCTCCGTGCGGTCGCCCACGGTGCGCGGGGCGCCGGGGCCGAGGGGGTCGTCCAGCCCGAGGGCGGTGGCCACCAGGCCGTCCACCGAACCGAGGTGGGCGAGCACCCCGCACAGCGTCAGCGTGCGCTCGCCGGTCGCCCAGCGCAGCCGGACCGGGGCGCCCCACTCCGCCTCGCCCATGTCGCGCAGCAGCGCGTCGAGCCGCGCGGTCTCCGCGTCGTACGGCGCCACCCACTCCGGCAGCGGCGTGTGGGCCGGGCGCCGGCGCAGGCACCCGTCCAGCACCCGCGAGCGCAGCAGCGGGTCCGGGTCCAGGCTCTCCTCGCGGTGCATCAGCCCCACGGCGTCCCGCAGCCGCCGCGCCTCCTCGGCGCAGGGCGCGCACCGGGGCAGATGCGCCTCGACGGCCGCGGTCTCCTCGGGGGAGCAGACCGCCAGGGCCCACACGCCCAGCAGGGACTTCAGGGCGAGGTGCTCCTCGTCGGACGCGCCGCCGTCCCCCGCGGCCTTTGGCCCGGCCGCCTCTTCGGCCTCCGGCCCGGCCTTCAATCCGGCCTTCGAACCGCTCTCCGGCCCGCCCTCCGGCCCGCTCTCCAGCCCGCCCTCCGGCCCGGCCTTCCGGTCACCGGCGGGACTCACGATGCCTTCTCCGAGCCGTTCTGGGCGGCCGCGGAGAGCAGTTGCAGCCCCAGTCTCAGCCGCCGCCGCGTCTCGTCCTCGCTGACGCCCAGTTCGGCGGCGGCCTCGCGGTAGTCCCGGCGCCCCACGTACGCCAGCTCCAGGACCGTCCGCAGCGAACCGGGCATGGCGGTGACCATGTGGTCGGCGCGGGCGGCGGCGGACGCGGCGCGGATCCGCTCCTCCAGCCGGGCCCGCGCCCGAGGGCCGAGGGAGCTCTCGTCCAGGTGCCGCAGCGCCCGCCGCCGGGTGAGTTCGGTCAGCCACGAGCGCAGCGAGCCGCGCTCGGGCTCGTACGCCCCGGGGTCGGCCCAGACCTCGGCGAAGACCTCCGCCACCACGCGGTCCGCGGCGTCCTCGTCGTCCAGGAAACGGTGGGCGAGACCGCGCACCACGGACGCGTGCCCGTCGTACAGCTCGGCCAGCGCGGACTGCTCGCCCCGCACCAGCCGCCACCGTATTCCGTGGTCCCGGTGAGGACGTGTCGTACCGGCCGTCCCGTCGGGCGTCTCGTTCGGCATCCTCCACCCCCAGCCTGCCGCTCGTCTCGAATGTAATGGCAGAAGCCGGCAGGACGCGCCTCCCTTTACGGGAGTGTGCCCCCGCACACGGTTGCACATGGTCGCCGACCGGTCACTTTGTGCGCCTTCGCGCTGATCGGGACAGTTCGATCCTGTCCGGATCCGGTGGGTGTTACGCGGGTGTGACCGGAAGTTGGGAGAGGCGGAGACCCGGTTCGGCATAGGGTCGAGGTCTGCGGACGTCGTGACGGTGTCCGGCAGGGGCGGTCGGCGAGGAGGGCAGGGCGGGAAGGGAACGTTCCGGTCGGTGTCGGCGAATGAAGGGACTACGAGCACGTGTCGTTGAAGGTGATCGGGGAGGACCGGGGGGAGTGGGCCGTGCTGCGGGTGTCGGGTGAACTGGATCTCGTCACCTCTCCCATGGTCCGCCAGCATGTGCACGACGCCGTGGCCGACGGCCGCCGCAGCCTCGTGCTGGACCTGTCGCAGGTGCTGTTCTGCGACTCCAGCGGCGTCGGCGTCCTCATAGCCTCGCGCCGGCTGATGCGCTCGTGCGCCGGCCGCCTCCGGCTGATCCTCCCCGCCCAGGGCGCGGTGGACGGCTCCCACGTCAACCGGGTCCTCGCCGCGCTCGGGGTGCGCCGGCTCTTCGACTGCTACCCGGACCTCGACGCGGCGGCGGACGACGCCGCCGGCCCGCTCAGCGCCTGACCCCTCCCCGCCGCGCCGGTGCGGCGCCCGCCTCCGGGGGCTCGCCCACATAGGGCGCCGCCGCCGTGACGAAGCCCTCGATGGCCTGTTTCGAGGAGTTCCGGAGGGCGTCCAGGCCCCGACGGTCCAGCTCCTTGCCGTGCAGGGCGGTCACCGCCTCCAGAGCGGACCGCGCGACCTCCTCCAACTCCGGTGAGCGAGTCAGGAGTTGCACGCGGAACAGCGATTCGTGGGCCTCCGAGCGCAGCCGGTAGATCTCCCGCAGCAGGGAGGGCATGTCCTCCTCGCCGGGCCTCTCGTGCTCCGCGAACCACCGGTGCACCAGCATCCGCCGGTAGTTGTGCAGGGCCCCGGCGTACAGGCAGTACGCGTCGATCCTCTCCTGCCGCAGCCGCTCCCGGCGCGCCAGCTCCTCGCCGTACGCGGTCGTCCGGCGCTGGAACGCGTAGGTGATACCCGAGCCCAGCAGGGTGCCGAGGACGGCGATGAGCGCCGCTATCGCTTCCATGCCTCAAGTCGATCACGAAAAACATGCGAGGAAAGGGGAGTTGGCGAGTACGGGCGCGTCCGGTCGCATACCGGCGCGCCCGGTGGCGCACCGCGGCGGCCGGCCGCGCGCCGGAGCGCGTTCCGCCCGCCGGGCTCGGATGTTCGACTCCCCGGCCGGGGTGTCGCACAGTATGCGGTGTCACTACTCCTTTGCGCCGGAATATGCCCGAAGCGCTTGTTGCCGCGGCGCCGGTTCCAGCACTCTGTGCGACACCGGGGGAACGGACAGTGGCCTCGCGTCGGCGTGGGGCCGTGCGGACCCGGGCCATGGACGGTGTGAAGGGTGCAGATGCTTCAGGTGCAGCTGGAGGTCGGAAGCGATCCCAGGGAGGTGGGCAGAGCCCGCGGGTGGGCCCGGTCGAGACTGGCCGGTTTCGGCCTGGAGCCGGACGATTCCCTGGTGGAGACGCTGGTGCTGCTGGTCTCGGAACTGGTGACCAACGCCGTCGTCCACACCGGGCGCCCCGCGGTGCTGCGCATGCTCCTCTCCGGGCGCATCGTGACGGGAGGGGGGACGGTGCGGATCGAGGTCGCCGACACCAGCAGCAGCCCCCCGCGGCGGCGGCCGGTCGAGGGCGACGCCACCGGCGGACGCGGCCTGGAGCTGGTGGTCGGGCTCGCCGACCGCTGGGGCTGGCTCCAGGAGGGCACGGGCAAGCGCATCTGGTGCGAACTGGACCGCGGCAGCGGCGCGGTGGCCGAGAGCGCCGACGCACACGACACCGGGGACACCGGAAGGGCCGGGGCCCGTACCGCCCCGCGCGAGGCCTGCGACGAGCCGCGCGTCCAGCCCGTCCGCACCTGACACCGCGCCACCGCGGGCCGGTCGCGATCCGCCCGCGGGACGCTCGCCTTCCCGGCGGCCGTCAGGGGGCGAACCGCTCACCCCAGGGGCCGTCCGGCAGCAGGGCCGCCAGCACGGAGAGCAGACGCGGCGGCTCGACCCGGCCGGCCGGCGAGCCCAGGTCCGGCCACGGCACCCAGGCGTGACCCTCCAGCGAGGTCCGCTCGTGGGGGAGCAGGCCACCCCGTGACACCGCCGGCCGCTCGCCGTCGAAGCGGGCGGGGAAGAACAGCTCCGTGCCGCGGTACCGCCGCCCCTTCCACCGCACGTCGCGGTCGACGGACACCGGCCGGTCCAGGACTGCGGCGGGGTCCAGCCCGGTCTCCTCGGCCAGTTCGCGCCGTGCCGCATCCAGCGGCGTCTCACCGGGCTCGATGCCGCCGCCGGGCGGCTCCCGGAGCCGCGAACCGTCGTACGGATCGCGCCACTCCAGCAGGAGGACGCGGTCGGCGGCGTCCAGGCAGACGACCCGCGCGGCGGGCGGACACGCGACCGGGTCCGGCGCAGGGCCCGGCACAGGGCCCGGCACAGGGCCCGACGGCCCGTCCGCAGACCGGCCCGTCATCCGGTCGTCGTGCGGGCGACGGCGCGGGCGATCTTCCGCGCGTCGATGGCCAGTTCGCGCAGCATGCCGCTGATGGGGTTGGTGTAGCCGGTGAAGTACAGGCCCGCGGCGGTCGGCAGAGTGCGGGGGCCGCAGGCGCGGGGCAGCCCGCGCCCGTCCAGCACACCGAGGTGGCCCACCATCTCCTCCAGCCCGCGCCGGTAGCCGGTGGCCGCTATGACGGCGTCCGGGGCGATCGCGCTGCCGTCGGCGAGGGTGATCTCGGATCCGTCGAAGGACTCCACCGCCGCCACCGGCTCTATCCGCCCCTGGCGCACCGCCTTGACGAAACCCGTGTCCTGCACGGGGATCGCGCCCTGCCGCACCCGGGTGTACAGCCCGGCCTCGGGGCGCGGCAGGCCGTACGGCGACAGGTCCGGCAGGGAGACCTTCGCCAGTCCCCGGGCCATGGAGTCCACCATGCGCACCGGCAGCCGCCGCACCGCTATGCCGGTGGCCTGCGCCGGCCAGCCCAGGGTGGAGCGGCGGACGATGTGGGGCGGGGTGCGCACCGCGAGCCGCACCCGTGCCGCGCCGCCCTCGGCCAGATCCAGGGCTATCTCGGTGCCGGTGTTGCCGGTGCCGACGACCAGCACGTCCCGGCCCTCGTACGGCCGGGCGTCGCGGTAGGAGCGGGCGTGCAGCAGCTCGCCCCCGAACGAGTCGCGCCCGGGCCAGTCGGGCACGCGCGGGGTGTGGTTGTGTCCGGTGGCCACCACGACCACCGGCGCGGCCAGCTCCCGGCCGCCGTTGGCCCGCAGCAGCCAGCTGCCGTCGTCGACCCGGTCGACGCGGGTGACCTCCACGCCCGCGGCGATCTCCAGCCGGTGGTGAAGGGCGTACTCCTCCAGGTAGCGCACCAGGTCGTCCCGGCGCACCCAGCGCCCGTAGGAGCGCGGGATCGGCATGCCGGGCAGCGCGGACCGGCGGCGCGTGGTGTGCAGTCGCAGCCGGTCGTAGTGGCCGCGCCAGGAGGCCCCGACGGAGTCGGCCCTCTCCAGCACGACGGACCGTATGCCGCGCTCCTTCAGCGCGGCGGCGGTGGCCAGACCGCCGGGTCCTCCCCCGATGATGTGCACTGGTCTGCTGTCGTCGGACATGTGCATGCCCATGAGTCTATGCCCCGCTTCCTCCCCCGCGTGTCCGGCCTCCGGACGCCGGGACGGCACCGCGGGCCCGGATTCCCGGGCCGGAGCCGGGGAAACCTCGACCGACGCGGGCTAGGCCCTGTCTGACAAATCCCGCCTGCTCCGCGGCGTCTGGCACGCACGCTCGCTGCGTTGTCGATCGTCGGCGCAGCACGCT
Source organism: Streptomyces barkulensis (assembly GCF_002843305.1). GTDB lineage: Bacteria > Actinomycetota > Actinomycetes > Streptomycetales > Streptomycetaceae > Streptomyces > Streptomyces barkulensis. The sequence goes on along the minus strand of NZ_PGSG01000119.1, from coordinate 268,785 downwards.
GC
>NZ_PGSG01000119.1:0-268507 GCF_002843305.1 Streptomyces barkulensis | reverse complement strand
TCTCCTCCTCCGCCTTGCGATCGCACGCACCAGACGCCGCGGAGCCCGCCCTTCGGGCGGACAGCGCTATTTGTCAGACAGGGCCTAGAACGGCAGCGACAGCAGGTGCACCGGGCCGGGCGGCCAGCCGGCGCCCTCGCGCAGCGGCGTCCACATGGTGCGCATCGGCATGGTCACCGGCCCGTCGGGCTGCTCGACGCGGACGTGCTCCTCCAGCTCCCGCCAGCCCAGGGCCTCGTAGACCGGCATCCGCTCCGGCCAGCAGAACAGCAGGCCGGTGTCGGGGCCCATACCGCGTGCGTGGTCCATCGCCGCGGTGACGACCGCCCGGGCCAGGCCCTGTCCGCGCAGTCCGGGGGCGACGATCACACCGCCCAGGCCCACCGCCTCGGTGCGCCGGCCCGCGACGGACACCGGCACGGTCACCAGACCCGCGTGCGCGACCAGGCGGCCCTCCCGCCGGATGCCGAAGTGCTCCCGCTTGGGCCGCCACGCCATGACCAGCCCCTCGATCTGGTAGGGGTCGGGGACACCCCCGCGGACCTCCTCCCGGTCGGCCCCGGTGTACTCCGGCAGCCGCACCACCGCGAACTGCTCCCCGCACGTTCTCGCGCTCGTCGTCGTCACACACCGATCCTGCTCCGGCGGGGGGCCCGCCAATCCGCGCGGTGCGCGAAGGGAACGGAGAGCGGGGGACGGGGGAGGCGACCGGGGAGCGGGGAGGCGACCGGGGGCCGCCGGGACGCCGGAACCCGGCGTCCCGGCGGCCCCCGGCGCGATGCGGGGAGGCATCGCCGATCGCATCCTTCACCGGTTCGTCCCCGTGTGCCCGGACCCCAGGACGTGGGACCTGCGCCCTGGAGTCCGGATACCCGGAGATCGCCGCCCTGCCTCCGTGCGCCGTGCGGCGCCCGGGGGGACCTTCCCGGGCGCCGGGCCGTGACCGTCGCCACGGAAGCGGGCACCACCCCGCCCGGCGACCGGGGTTGCGGGCCGGTCGGCGAGCGGCGTACGCAGACTTTGTACACCCGGGCGCGGACGGCCGGTGACACCTGCGGGACAGCGGCACTAAGGTGCCGCAGCGTGAAGCGCGACGGAGGCGGGGCACCGGCGCAGGAGCCGTGCCCCGACACCCTGGCGACCCATCTGTCCGCGCTCGGCGTGGACGGCGGGGCCGTCGACCTGTACGTGGCACTGCTGACGGACCGCCCGGCGCCCCCGGCCTCCCCCGGGGCGCGGCGCGCGCTGCTCGCGCTCGGCCTGGCGGCCGAGGTGCCCGCCGGCGAGGGGGACGGGGGCGAAGGGCGCGGCGGGGACGGGCACGGCGGGCGGGACCCCGTCGGCGGGCTGGTACCCGTACCGCCCGCGTCCGCGCTGGAGTTGCTCTCCCGGCGCGAGACGCTGCGGCTGGAGGAGGCCCGCCTGGCGGTCGCGCGCGCCTACGAGCGCTACCGCCGCCGTACGCCGTCGGCCGTGGGCGGCTCGGTCGCCGAGGAGGTGACCGGCGGCGACATCGAGCGGGTGCTGGGCGAGGCGCTGGGCGGAGCGCGGCGCGAGGTGCTGCGGTTCGACTCGCCGCCGTACTTCTGGGACACCGAGCGCGGCGCCAAGGAGGAGGTCGGGCAGTTGCGCCGCGGGGTGCGCTACCGGGTGGTGTACACCCGGGAGTCGCTCGCCCGCCCCGGCTACCTCACCGAGAACGTCCAGCCGTGCGTGGACGCGGGCGAGGAGGCCCGGGTGGTGTCCGGACTGCCGGTGAAACTGATGGTGGTGGACGACCGCGTCGGCTTCGTCTCGATGTCCATCGCGGACGTGGACGTCAGCCGCAGCATGCTCGTGGTGCGGCCGAGCGCGTTACTCGCCGCGCTGCGGGCTCTGTTCGAGGCGTACTGGGACCGGGCGCTGCCCGTCCACCCCGACAGCGGGGCCGCCGCGCCGGGCGGCGCCCGGCCCGGCCCGGCCGAGCGCCGCATCCTGGCGATGCTGGTCGCGGGGGTGCCCGACAGCCAGATCATCCGCGAACTGGGCGTCAGCCGCCGAACCTTCTTCCGCCGCATGGAGCTGCTGATGGCGCAGGCCGGCGCGGGCAGCCGCTTCCAGCTCGCCCTCCAGGCGCAGCGGCGGGGCTGGCTGTGAGCCCCGGCGGCACGCGGCCGGACCGGCACACAGGCGGCCGGACCGGCACAGAAGCGCACCGGGGCACCACCGTGCCACGACACCCCGGTGCCCCGCGGGTGACGCTCCATCGGCTAGAACCGTGAGCGCTCCCCCGCACACGCACCCCCCAGTGAAGAGAGAACACACCGTGAAGAAGGCCAGAAGACCCCGAATAGCCGTCGGCGCCGTCCTGGCGGCGCTCGTCCTGACGGGCACCACCGCCGCGGCGGCCTCGGCCGCCTCCCCCGGCCCGGAGCCCGCTCCCCTGGGAGAGGTCCGGGGCGCGGACGCGCCCGGCGCGCTGGACGGCGAGTACATCGTGGTGCTGAAGGAAACCGGTGACCGGGCCCGCGGCCTGAGGACGGCAGGAGGCGTACGGGACCGGGCCGAGAGGCTGACCGGCACCTTCGGCGGCGAGGCGGAGCGCACCTACTCCTCGGCCCTCAAGGGCTTCTCGCTGAAGGCCACCGAGAAGCAGGCGCGGCGCCTGGCAGCCGACCCCTCGGTGGCGTACGTCGAGGCCAACCGAGTCGAGCGCGGCGACGTCCTGCCGCAGGCGCCGGACCTGCCGCGGGCGCCGGGCCCGTCGAAGGGACCGGATGTGAGCGGCACCCTGCTGCAGGCCGATCCGGGCTGGGGCCTGGACCGCATCGACCAGCGCGACCTGCCGCTCGACGCGAGCTACGGCTACGGCGCCACGGCGCCGAACGTCACCGCCTACGTCGTGGACTCCGGCATCAACATCGCCCACGAGGACTTCGGCGGGCGCGCCTCCTACGGCTACAACTTCGTGGACGGGAACCGGACGGCCTCCGACTGCCACGGGCACGGCACGCATGTGGCGGGGATCCTGGGCGGTGAGACCTACGGTGTGGCCAAGAGCGTGAAGCTGGTCGCCGTGAAGGTGCTCAACTGCCAGAACTCGGGCACCACCGAGGGCGTGCTGGCCGGCTACGACTGGGTCGCGGAGAACGCCACCGGGCCCGCGGTCGCCAACGTGAGCATCGGCGGCCTTGCGAGCGACGCCAAGGACGCGGCGGTGCGGAAGATGGTCGAGGCGGGGATCACCGTCGTGGTCTCGGCGGGCAACAAGGCCACCGACGCGTGCACCCAGTCGCCCGCACGCGAGCCGTCCGTGATCACGGTGGCCGCGACGGCGCGGGACGACTCCAGGCCCAGCTGGTCCAACCACGGCGACTGCGTGGACGTGTTCGCGCCCGGCGCCTCCGTCCCGTCGGCCGGGATCGGCTCGCGGACCGCGGAGCGGACGATGAGCGGTACGTCGATGTCGGCGCCGCACGTGGCGGGCGCGGCGGCGCTCCACGTCTCGAAGAACCCGGAGGCCACGCCCGCGGCGGTGACCCGGGCGCTGCTGGACGCCTCCAGCCCCGGCCGGGTGACGGGGCCGGGGGAGGGCTCGCCGAACCGGCTCCTCTACAGCCGCTTCTGACGCCCCCCGGGCGCCCCCGGGCCTCCGGGCCCTGGGGCGGCCGGGCATGGAGAGGCTCCCCGGGCGGCCGGTGACAGGGGCCGGCCGCCCGGGGAGCCGGGCACGGACAGGAACGGAAGCGGGTGCGGAACGGCCGCGGAACGGGTGCGGAACGGCCGCGGGCGCGGGGCCGGGCAGGAGAGGGCCGCGGCCGGGCGGGGCCGGACCCCTACCGGCTGGGCTTGCGGCCCGTGACGCCCAGGTAGAGCAGATAGGCGAGGTTCGGCTTCAGATCGGACTTCTTGGCGCCCCAGCTCTGCGCGGCCTTCTGCTGGCCGGCCACCGAGGTGAGCATCGACACCAGTGAGCCGGCGACGGCCGCCGGACTGATCTCGGAGTCCGCCTTGCCCTTGGACTGGAGCTTCCCGATGGAGTCGGCCAGCGGGCCGGTGATCCCGCCGAGGACCTTCGCGCGGATCTTGGAGAAACGTTTGTCCCCCTCGGCCGCGCCCAGGTCCACCACCCGCAGGATCGCGTCGTTCTCCCGCCAGAAGGAGAGGAGGCCGTCCACCACCTCCTCCGCCGTCTGCCACCCGGCCTTGCCCGTCCACGTGCGGTCGGTGGCCAGCTCGCTCAGCGAGGAGCTCTCCCGGGCCATCTCGTCGGCCAGCTCCAGGACGGCGCCCTCCACGTCCGGGAAGTACTGGTAGAAGGTCGCGGGGGAGGTGCCCGCGCGCCGGGCGACGTCGATCACCCGGACATCGCGGTAGGGCGACGAGCTGAGCATTTCGTCGAGGCAGGTGAGCAGCTTCTGCCGCGTCGCCTGGCCACGGCGCCCGGCCACCCGACCGTCAACAGTTCGTACTTGTCCTGTCATGTCGTCAGCTTACCGAGGGATGATCGGCCCGCGATTCGACCGACCCCAAATGGGGTGGTCTACTGCAAGAGGGGTGATAAGCGGGCAGCGTTCGCCTGTCGGGACGCAGCCGCACGGAAGGAGTGGGAGATGGTCGCTGCCGAAGGCGTCTTCGCCGAGGGCGCACCCTGCTGGACCGACGCGATGCTCCCCGACCTGGAGGCGGGCAAACGCTTCTACGGCGAGCTGTTCGGCTGGACCTTCGGCGACCCGGCGCCCCCCGAGCGGCCCGGACAGCCCGGACAGCCCGGACAGCCCGGACAGCCCGGACGGTCCGAGCGGCCCGGGCACTCCGTACAGGGGGCCCGCACGGTCGCGCTGCTCGGCGGCAGGCGGGTCGCCTCACTCGTCCGCAAGCCGGACGGCCGGCTGCCGACGGTGTGGACGGTCTACCTCGCCGCCCCCGACGCCGCGGCGACCGCCCGGCGCATCCGCGCCGCGGGCGGGCAGCTCGTCACCGAGCCCGAGGCGGTCGGCCGGGACGGGGTGGCGGCCACCGCCGTCGACCCGGACGGCGCGGTCTTCGGCCTGTGGCAGCCGGAGGAACTGGCGGGCTTCGAGGCGGTGCGCGAACCGGGCTCGTACGTGTGGACGGAGGTGTGCACCCGGGAGAGGGAACCGGTGGACGCCTTCTACCGGGAGGTCTTCGGCTACGTCATGTATCCGGCCGGTGACGAGAGCACGGGCGAGGCGGCCGACATCATGGTCTGGGCCCCGCGCGGGGAGCCCGCCGACGACGAGCACGCCGTCGGCAGCCGTACGATGATCGACGAGACGTATCCGGTGGAGATGCCCGCCCACTTCCTCGTCCACTTCGCGGTCGCCGACTGCGACGCGGCCGTCCGCACGACCGTGCGCCTGGGCGGCCGTACGATCGACGGCCCGCAGGACACACCCTTCGGGCGCTACGCGGTCCTCGCCGACAACCAGGGCGCGCGCTTCGGGGTCCTGGACACCTCCACCGCGCTCTGAGGCCGGACCCGGCGGCGCGGACCGGACACGTCCCGGAGCCCACCGGCCGGGGAAAGGGCGACTCACCGCCCCCGGGTTCGCAACCGAGGGCTCCGCCAGGAAGAATCGCTGTCGGACCGCGGGACCGGTACGGCGGTGGAAGGCTGCGCGGGGCGGCGATCGTCGACCCCGACGGGGAGGTGGCAGGCAAGTGGTGGAGCAGCTGACGCAGCACGATCCGCGGCGTATCGGCCCGTTCGAGGTGCTCGGACGGCTGGGCGCCGGGGGCATGGGGCTGGTCTACCTCGCCCGTTCGGCCTCCGGGCGCCGGGTGGCGATCAAGACGGTGCGCACCGAGCTCGCCGAGGACCAGCTCTTCCGCGTCCGCTTCACCCGTGAGGTGGAGGCGGCCCGCGCGGTCAGCGGCTTCTACACCGCCGCCGTCGTGGACGCCGACCCGCGCGCCGCGGTGCCGTGGCTGGCGACCGCGTACGTGCCCGCGCCGTCCCTGGAGGAGATAGTCAACGAGTGCGGGCCGCTCCCGGCGCAGGCCGTGCGCTGGCTGGCCGCCGGAGTCGCCGAGGCGCTCCAGTCCATCCACGGGGCGGGCCTGGTCCACCGCGATCTGAAGCCCTCCAACGTGCTGGTGGTCGAGGACGGGCCGCGGGTGATCGACTTCGGTATCGCCTCCGGGGTGTCCAACACCCGGCTGACGATGACCAACGTCGCCGTCGGCACCCCCTCCTACATGTCACCCGAGCAGGCGAGGGACTCGCGCAGCGTCACGGGCGCCAGCGACGTCTTCTCCCTCGGCTCCACCCTGGTCTTCGCCGCCACCGGCCATCCGCCCTTCCACGGGGCGAACCCCGTCGAGACCGTCTTCATGCTGCTGCGCGAGGGCCCGGACCTGGAGGGACTGCCCGACGAGCTCGGACCGCTCATCGAGTCCTGCATGCGCACCGAGCCCGACCAGCGGCCCACCCCGGCCGACCTCCAGGCGCAGCTCGCCCCGCACCTGTTCTCCTCCGGCGGTGACGACAGCGGCACGGCCTCCGCCTGGCTGCCGGCCGGTGCGGTGGCGCTGATCGAGCGGCACCGGGGCGGCCGGGCGCGGCCCGTGAAGCCGGCGTCCCGGCCCGGGCACCGGGCGCCGGAGCACGCGTCCGCGGCCGCCCACGCTCCTTCCCGGGCCCCGGCGGCCGGCCCCGGCGCCGAGTGGCGGCCCCCGGCCGCCGACCCGCGGGGCGGGGGGACGCCCGCCGCGTCCGTGGCCGCGCCCCCGGCGCCGCCTGCGGTCCCGCCGCCCCCGCACGCCCCGGTCCCGCCGCCCCCGCACCCCCCGGCGGACGGCGGCTCCGTACTGCTGCCGGGCGCCCCGCTGCCCATCGGCCCCGGCCCCCGGCGGCCCCGGGCGCGCGTCACCGAGGTGAGCGCCCCGACGTCCTGGGTGCTGCGCGCGCCGGACGGCGGCGGTGCGGACGGCACCGGCGCCCACGGCGCCACCGTGTCCCACCCCCCGCCGCGCACCCCCTCCCAGGCGTCCCCCCACAGCCCTTCCGGTGCTCCCGGTGCTCCCGGTGCTCCCACCGGCGGCGAGACCGCCGCGCCGCCGCGCTGGCGGCCGTGGCGCTTCCGGATGTCGAACGACGTGTGGGGCACCCCGGTCGTCGCCGACGGCCTGCTGTACGTCACCTCCTTCGAGGTCCACGCGCTGGACGTGGCGACGGGACGGCGGCAGTTCAAGACCCGCGAGGTGGCGTGGTCGATGGCCGTCAGCAACGGCCGGGTCCACGCCTCCGACGGCCCGAGCCTGTACGCCCTGAACGCCCGCGACGGCTCCGACGTCTGGCGCCTGGCGGCCGACGGCTGGGTGTACGCGCTGCGCGCCGACCGCGGCACGGTCGTCACCGGCACCCGCGGCGGCGGCGTACAGGCGTGGGACGCGGCGAGCGGCGAGCGGCTGTGGGAGCTGTCCGGCGCGCAGACCGACTTCGAGACCGCCGAGGCCGGCCCGGTGATAAGGGGCGGCTCGGTCTACGTCTGGGGCGACGGGCGGCTGTACGCCCTGGAGGCGCGCACCGGCGCCGAGCAGTGGTCGTACCCGGTCGGCGACTCCTCGGCCACCGGCGGCGTCCCGGTGCGGCTGCTGCCCGCCGACGACGGCGCGGTGTACGTCAGCGCCGGCTCGCGCGTCTTCGCCCTGGACGCGGTCACCGGAGCGGAACGGTGGCGCTTCGACGCGCCCGCCGCGTTCCTGTGCCCGCCGGCCTTCGCGCCGGGCGCGGCGATCGCGGGCGGTGGCGTCTATCTGGCGGACTACCTGGGCACGGTGTACGCGCTGGACGCCGCGAACGGCCACGACCGCTGGCGGATCGCCACCGAGTCCCGCCAGACGGCCGAGCCGGTGGTGGTGGCCGACGGGCTGGTCCACCTGGGCAGCGGCGGCGCGCTCTACACGCTGGACGCGGTCAGCGGCACCCCCCGCTGGCGCTTCGCGACGGGCGGCGAGATCACCGGCGCCCCGGTGTCGGCGGACGGCCGGGTCCACTTCGGCTCGGCGGACCACTGCCTGTACACGCTGGACGCCGTCGGGGGCCGGCTGCGCTGGAAGCTCGCCACGGAGGGCGAGATCACCGGATCGCCGGTGGTCGCGGGCGGCGTGGTCTTCGCGTGCAGCCGGGACCGCTGCGTGTACGCGCTGGACGCGGCCAAGGGGACGGGCCAGGCCCGCGCCTGACCCGTCCCCGCCCCCGTTCCCCGTTCCCGCGTTCCGCGCCGCTCTGCCCGCTCCGGTTTCCGGCGAACCGCCATGCGTGGGAACCCCGTTGGCCGTTCCCCGCGTGAACCCTGGTAGAAAGTCCGGCAGTCAACAGCGAGTGCGTACGCGCACCGAGCGTCCACCGGGGGAGAACGCGCCATGAAGCGCTCTGTGAAGCGCCACCTCAAGCTGATAGCCGTCGTCACCGTCGTGACGCTGGCCCTGTCCGGTTTCAGCCAGGCCCGCAGCGGCGGTGGCAAGGGCGGCGGCGGCCGGGGGAGCAGCAGCAAGAGTGGAGGAGGCGGAGGCGGCGGCTGCGGCAAGGACAAGGCCGGCAGCCGGTCGAGCTACAGCGGCTACCGGGGCACGACCGCCGGCAGCGGTTCCTCCGGGTCCTCCGGCTCCTCGTCCCGCAAGGACGAGCCGGACGCCGAGATCATCTCGTGCGCCAAGGGCAGGAAGGGGACAGTGGTCGAACTCTCCGACGGCGACGCCGGCACCTACACCGTCCGCGTGTATCTGGTCGACGACTTCGGGGACGCCATCGACACCTCTTCCCAGCGCGTCAGCGTGGGAAGGAACCAGACCAAGCGCGTCGAGGTGAAGCCGCGGGACCCGAGCATGGTGGGGGCCGCGGACGACTGCAGTGTCTATGTGACCGACTGAACCGGTCCGGGAACGGCGAAAGCCCTGGCGGGAGCCGGGCATGTGCTCAACGGGGGCGAACTCCTCCTCCCGGGGGAAGAGGTGAGAGGCCTCGTCAACGTGTCTGGGCGGATATGCTGTCGCGGCTCCGCCCAGACACGTTGCCGCTTGTGTCAGCTGACGTGGTTGTCACCTTGCGTCTCGGCTGCGGGGCTGCCGCACCCCGGCGCGGACACGTGGTTGTCGCACGCTCCCAGGGTGGAGACCCCCTGGGGACCGACGGATACGTGGTTGTCGGCCATAGCCGGGGCAGCTGCACCGCCCGCCAAGGCTGCTGCCAGGGCGAAGGTGGCGAGAACCTTCTTCGGGTGCGTCATAAAGGCTCCTCTGTGGATAACGATGTTCCCTTCACGGGCCAACCTAGCGATAGAAGAACGGCCATTCGATCTTCATGTCCGGAAAACGATCCAACGGTGGCGCGATCCGTGTGTTGCGTCCCAATAGGGACCGGCCGCAGCGGCTCCCCCTCCCCGCCGCCGGGACCGGTCCCTTGTACCCCCGTGAGATATGGCTCAGTTGGCGCTGTTCCCGGAGGCGTGGTTCTCCTGGGTGGTGACCTCGCCGCCCGAGGCGTGGTTCTCCTGAGGCTTCGAACCGCCCTCACCGGGAACCGGCGCGTGGTTCTCGAGCTGCGGGCCGTCCTTCGCGATCTTCTTGCCGGTGTCGCTCATGTGGACCAACTTCCTCTTTCCGGTGGCGGGAGGTCCAGAGCGCGTCCGGCGACTCCCCCGTGGGCCGCCGGACGCGCTCTTCGGGCCGCTCATCCCGTTGGCTCAGGGGATGTCAGACCCGTCGACCCGCCTGCCCCCCGACGCGGCGGATCGACATGTATGAGCATGGCGGGCGGCGATAAACAATTGATGAACGCCCACCGCCGAAGATCGCGGGACCACTCGTCCCGCTACGCGGCGACGGCTGACGACAGCAGTTTCCGCACCACTGAGGCCTCCGGGGAGTTCAAGGACTCGAAGATATCCAGCGCATCCTGCCAGCACGCCCGTGCGCGGCCCGTCTGGCCAAGTGCGTCTAAGGCACGTCCCAACACGGTCAGCACATTCCCGCGCCGCCAGTCCCCACCGACCGCGCGCAGCGCGAGGGCCTGCTCCGCGTGGGAGGCCGCCTGCGCGGGGCGCCGAGCGGCCATATAGGCCTCGGCCATCCGCAGATGGGCCGCGCCCTCCCACATCGGCTGGCGGCTCTCCCGGAAGAGCGGGAGAGCCTGGTTGAGCTGGTCGAGAGCTTCCGTGGCACGCCCGGCACCGGTCAGGGCCATCGCCAGGGCGTACTGGGCGTTCGCGAGCCGCATGGTCATCCCCATGTCGGCGTAGATGGCCACCCCCTGCTCGGCGAGCCGGATGGCGCTGTCCGTCCGCCCCAGACCCAGATGGGTCCGTGAGAGGTTGCACAGCACACTGGCCTCGCTTGGACGGTTGCCGTCCGCGCGGAACACCTCGATGGCCCGTTTCAGATACTTCTCGCCCTCTTCGTACCGGCTGCGGGAAAGAGCGCTGATGCCGCGGTCATTGAGAGCGTAGCCTCCTGTCACCGGGTCATCGGTGCGCTCGGCCAGCTCCATGGCACGCCGTGCGTTGTCGTCGGCCTGGTCGAACCGGCCGGTCACGGTGTGAACATGGGTGAGCATGATCTGGGCACGCCCCTCGGCCCAGGCGTCTCCAGCGGCCTGAGACGCTCGGCACAGGGCGGCGGCGGCCCGCTCGTAGCGCATCGAGTGGACTCCGGAGTCGGCCAGGTCCTTGGCCGCGATCAGCAGGTCGGCCGCGCGGCGCAGCGCGCCGTTCTCCGTCGACTGCTCCACGCAGGCCAGCAGGCAGTCGGCCTCGGTGAACAGCCAGTCCAGCGCGGTGGTCCTGTCGTTGAACTCCAGCCCGGAGTGCTCTGTGGCCGTCAGGTGTTCCACGGTCCGGTCGCCAGGGCGGGCCAGCGCGAACACCCGGGCGGTGGTGGCCAGGTAGAAGTCCAGCAGCCGGGACTGCGCGGCGGCCCGCTCCGAGGAGGAGTCCTCGTCGCGCTCGGCGCAGGTGCGCGCGTAGAGGCGGACCAGGTCGTGGTAGCGGTAGCGGCCGGGAGCGGCGGATTCCAGGAGGGAGGTGTCGACCAGGGACTCCAGCAGGTCCTCGGTCTCCTCCGGGGTGCGGTCCAGCATGGCGGCGGCGGCGTGGACGGAGATGTCGGGGCCGTCGGCCAGGCCCAGCAGGCGGAAGGCGCGGGCCTGCTCCGCCTCCAGCTGGCCGTAGCCCAGTTCGAAGGTGGCCTTGACGGCCTGGTCGCCGGCCTGGAGCTCGTCCAGGCGGCGGCGCTCGTCGGCGAGCCTGCGGGCGAGGAAGGAGACCGTCCAGGTGCGCCGGGCGGCCAGGCGGGAGGCGGCGATGCGGATGGCCAGGGGCAGGAAGCCGCAGGCGGCGACGGTGTCCATGGCGGCCTCGCGCTCGGCGCCGACCCGGTCGGCGCCGACGATCCTGGTGAACAGCGTCATGGCCTCCTCGGGGCTCATGACGTCCAGGTCCACCAGGTGTGCGCCGGCCAGGTCCACCATCCGCACCCGGCTGGTGATCAGTGCCGCGCAGCCCTCGGTGCCCGGCAGCAGGGGGCGCACCTGGGCGGCGTCGCGGGCGTTGTCCAGCAGGGTCAGGATGCGGCGCCCGGCCAGCGTCGAGCGGTACAGGGAGGCCCGCTCCTCCACCCCGTCGGGGATCGCGGAGTCCGGGGTGCCCAGGGCCCGCAGGAACGCGCCCAGGACCGCCTCCGGCTCCGCCGGGGCCGGGCCCGCGCCCTGGAGGTCGGCGTAGAGCTGGCCGTCGGGGAAGCGGTCACGGGCGGTGTGGGCCACGTGCACGGCCAGGGTGGTCTTGCCCACCCCGCCGATGCCCGCGACGGCCGAGACGGCCATGACGCGGCTCTCGGCGGTGACGAGCTGGTCGCCCAGCTCCGATACGAAAGCGGTGCGGCCGGTGAAGTCCGGCACGGTCGCAGGCAGTTGCGCGGGCCGCACGAAGGTGGCCGTGCCCGGCGGCGCGGAATCCTCGACGGGCCGCGCCAGTTCCTCGTCGGCCCGCAGGATGCGCTGCTGGAGTTCGGCCAGCTCCGGGCGGGGGTCCACCCCCAGCTCCTCGGCCAGCAGCCGCCGGGTGTCGGCGTAGACGGCCAGGGCCTCGGCCTGGCGGCCGCTGCGGTACAGCGCCAGCATCAGCAGCTCGCGCAGCCGCTCGCGCAGCGGGTGCTCGGCGGTCAGGGCGGTCAGCTCGCTGACCACCTCGGCGTGCGAGCCGAGCTGGAGGTCGAGGTCGAGGCGGTGCTCCAGCAGGGACAGCCGCCACTCCTCCAGCCGGGTCCGCTGGTTCTCGGCGTACGGCCCGGGGAGGTGGGCCAGGGGCTCGCCGTCCCACTGCGCCAGCGCCAGGCCGTACAGCTCGCGCGCCCGGTGGCGGTCGCCGCCGGAGGCGGCCTTCTCCGCCTCCAGGGCGTGGGCGGCGGCCGTGTCCGCGTCGATCTCGGTGCCGGGGCCCAGCCCGATCGCGTAGCCGCCGGACTCGCTGATCAGGGCCTCGGCGCCGAGCGCCTTGCGCAGCCGGGAGGCGTAGGTGCGCAGCGCCGCCAGGGCGCGCTGCGGCGGCTCCTCGCCCCACAGCGCGTCCACCAGCTCCTGCGCGGTGGCCGTCTGCCCGCCGCGCAGCAGCAGGGCGGCGAGCAGGGCGCGCTGCTGGGGCGAGCCGACGCCGACCGGCTCGCCGTCCCGCCAGGCACGCACCGGTCCGAGCACGGCGAAACGCAGCCGGTGACGATCGTTGTCCGGCTGCCGCAGTCGTTCGCGTCCGGTGTGCCCCTCGCCGTCCATGGTGCCCCCTGCGAAGTGTGACGACCCGCAGCGCACAGTGTGCCTTGTCAAGGGTCGGTACGTCAGCCGTGCCCCCGCCTCTCCTCACAGTCACCGCAAACCCGCGACGGAACCGATAGTTGATGATCCGACAGATACGGAGATGTCCGACCACGGTCAAATCCTTTATTTGTCATGGGAGTTGGCGATCGGTCGGGCCGTCGGACTTCAAAGGTCCCCCAGCCAAAGAGGGTTGGTCATCGCCGCCATCGGGCCCGGCAGCCCCGCGCCGCCGCCCTGGCCCGGGTGGCGCACCTCGGCGCGCACATACGCGGCCAGCGAGGCGGTGGTGCGCCAGAGGACCGTGCCGGAGCCCGAGGCGGGCAGGCGCTCCGAGCGCATCTCGCCCTGGTCGGTCAGCAGCCGCACCGTGCCGTCCGGCACCCCCGACACCTCCAGCCGCACCGCCACCGCGGCGTCGCCCGCTCGGCGCTGATGGCGAACTCCGTGCGGAAGCCGCCCGACCAGCCCCGGAAACCGCGCCCGCCAGCGCCCGTGCCGCGCTCGTCGAAGATCCCGATGTCCAGGGCGTTGCCCGGTGTGCCGGAGGGCACGGCCGGCCTGTCGTAGGAGTACGAGACGGCCAGCTCCCGCACCCCGCGCGGCACCTGAACGGGCAGATGGACGAAGTCCGGCGCGCCGTTGGGCAGATGACCGCGGACCTTCCTGCTCTCCTCGCCGCTCCCGCCTTCCCTCCCGCGCTCCCGCGCGTGCGCGAAGCTCACGCCCCGGAGCGTGAGCACGCTCGCCGCCCCCGCGGCGGCGGACAGCCCCAGTACCTCGCGCCGGTCCATGACAGCCCCCGTCCTGCCGCCTCCGATGTGGTTCGGGTCACTTTCCCACGGGTGGGTGACGAGCGGGAGAAGGCCTGTGGACAACCCGTCCGACACCGCGTGACGGCGGGCGCGTCGGCGGGAAGGGCGGGTGAGGAACACCGGGCGGCGACCCTCGCCCGCCTCCCGGCCGGTGCCGGGGGCGCTCGTATGCTCACTCCCATGACTTCGTCGAGCGGGCAGGCAGCACCCACCGCACCCACCGCCAACGCCATGCGGCGCGCCCTGCGGCGGGCCCGGGACGGGGTCGCGCTGGACGCGGCCGAGGCCGCCGTGCTGCTCCAGGCGCGCGGGGAGGACCTGGCCGACCTGACGGCCTCGGCCGCCCGCGTACGGGACGCGGGCCTGGAGGCGGCCGGACGCCCCGGGGTGATCACCTACTCGCGCAAGGTCTTCATCCCGCTCACCCGGCTGTGCCGGGACCGCTGCCACTACTGCACCTTCGTCACCGTGCCGGGGAAGCTGCGCCGTGAGGGGCACGGCCCCTACCTCTCCCCGGACGAGGTGCTGGACATCGCCCGCCGGGGAGCGGCGATGGGATGCAAGGAGGCGCTGTTCACCCTCGGCGACCGGCCCGAGGACCGCTGGCCCGAGGCCCGCGAGTGGCTGGACGCGCACGGCTACGACGACACCCTCGCCTATGTGCGGGCCATGGCGATCCGGGTGCTGGAGGAGACCGGCCTGCTGCCGCACCTCAACCCCGGGGTGCTGACGTGGACGGACTTCCAGCGACTCAAGCCCGTCGCCCCGTCGATGGGCATGATGCTGGAGACCACCGCCACCCGGCTGTGGTCCGAGCTCGGCGGCCCCCACCACGGCTCGCCCGACAAGGAGCCGGCCGTCCGGCTGCGGGTGCTCCAGGACGCGGGGCGCTCGTCCGTCCCCTTCACCACCGGCATCCTCATCGGCATCGGTGAGACGTACGCCGAGCGCGCCGAGTCGCTGTTCGCGATCCGCCGCGTCCAGCGGGCGTACCGGGGCGTCCAGGAAGTCATCGTGCAGAACTTCCGCGCCAAGCCCGGCACCGCCATGGGCGGTATGCCCGACGCCGAACTGGAGGAGCTGGCCGCCGCCGTGGCCGTCGCCCGCCACGTCCTCGGCCCCGCCGCCCGCATCCAGGCCCCGCCGAACCTGGTCGGCGGGGAGTACGCGCCGCTGATCGGCGCCGGGATCGACGACTGGGGCGGCGTCTCCCCGCTCACCCCCGACCACGTCAACCCCGAGCGCCCCTGGCCCCAGATCGACGAACTCGCCGGGCACACCCGCGCGGCCGGCTTCGAGCTGCGCGAACGCCTCACCGTCTACCCGGAGTTCGTCCGGCGCGGCGAGCCCTGGCTCGACCCGAGGCTGCTGCCCCACGTCACCGCCCTGGCCGACCCGGACACCGGCCTGGCCCGCGAGGACGCCACCGTCACCGGCCGCCCCTGGCAGGAGCCCGACGAGGCGTTCACCGCCACCTCCGCCGGCCGCACCGACCTGCACCGCACCATCGACACCACCGGCCGCACCGCCGACCGCCGCGCCGACTTCGACGAGGTCTACGGCGACTGGGAGGCGCTGCGCGAGAGCGCCGCGCCCGGCATGGCTCCGGAGCGGATCGGCGCCGACGTACGCGCCGCCCTGGCCACCGCCGCCGACGACCCCACCCGCCTCACCGACGACCAGGCCCTCGCGCTGCTCCACGCCGACGGTCCGGCCCTGGACGCGGTGTGCCGCATCGCCGACGACGTGCGCCGCGACACCGTCGGCGACGAGGTGACCTACATCGTCACGCGCAACGTCAACTTCACCAACGTCTGCTACACCGGCTGCCGTTTCTGCGCCTTCGCCCAGCGCCGCACCGACGCCGACGCCTACACCCTCTCCCTGGACCAGGTCGCCGACCGGGCGGCGCAGGCGTGGGAGGTCGGCGCGGTCGAGGTCTGCATGCAGGGCGGCATCCACCCGGACCTGCCCGGCACCGCCTACTTCGACATCGCGCGGGCGGTGAGGGAGCGCGTGCCCGGCATCCATGTGCACGCCTTCTCCCCGATGGAGGTCGTCAACGGCGCCACCCGCACCGGTATGTCGATCCGGGAGTGGCTGGAGGCGGCGAAGGAGGCCGGGCTCGGCTCCATCCCCGGCACGGCCGCCGAGATCCTCGACGACGAGGTGCGCTGGATCCTCACCAAGGGCAAGCTGCCGGCCGCCACCTGGGTCGAGGTGGTCACCACCGCGCACGAGCTGGGCCTGCCGTCGTCCTCGACGATGATGTACGGGCACGTGGACCGGCCCCGGCACTGGCTGGGCCATCTGCGGCTGCTGGCGGAGATCCAGCAGCGCACCGGCGGCTTCACCGAGTTCGTCACGCTGCCGTTCGTCCACACCAACGCCCCGGTCTACCTCGCCGGGATCGCCCGCCCCGGGCCGACGGTGCGCGACAACCGCGCGGTGACGGCCATGGCCCGCCTGCTGCTGCACCCGCACATCACCAACATCCAGACCAGCTGGGTCAAGCTGGGCGCCGAGGGAGCGGCCGAGATGCTGCGCTCGGGCGCCAACGACCTGGGCGGCACGCTGATGGAGGAGACCATCTCCCGGATGGCCGGCTCCTCCTACGGCTCCTACAAGTCCGTCCGGGACCTGGTCGCCATCGCCGAGGCCGCCGGACGTCCGTCCCGTCCCCGCACCACCACCTACGGCGAGGTCCCCGGCGAGCGCGTACGGGCCGCCGAGGCGTCCGGCGGGCGCCTGCCGGAACTGCTGCCGGTGCTGGAGGACTGAGGGCCGCCGCCCCTTCGCGGGGCCGGGCGCCTTCACGGGGCCGGGCGCCTTCACGGGGCCGGGCACCGGATCGGCGCGGGGCACCGGATCGGCGCGGGGCACCGGATCGGCGCGGGGCGACTTCCGGCCGTCTTCCCGGGATCTCCGGCCCCCGTCCACCTCCGGGCCGCCTCCGCCCGCGCCCCGTCGTTTAAAGTGCGGTCCGAAACAGACGGGGACAGGACACGGGAACGGACCGGAGCGGACGAGAGCCGAGGGGCGAACGGGAGGGGACGGCACGGTGACCGCGACACCTGGCGGCGGCATCTGGGGCCGCACCGAGCAGCAGGACTTCCGCAGCCGGGTACGCGGCTGCCTGCTCGGCGGCGCGATCGGCGACGCGCTCGGCGCGGGAGTCGAGTTCGACTCGCTCGACGCCATCCGGGCCGCCCACGGCCCCCAGGGGGTGACGGACTACGTGCCCGCCTACGGGCGGCGCGGCGCCATCACCGACGACACGCAGATGACCCTGTTCACCGTCGACGGACTGATCCGCGCCCACGTCCGGCGCGACACCGGGGCCTGGCACCCGCCGACCGACGTGCACGCCGCCTATCTGCGCTGGGCCGCCACCCAGCGCGACTGGGGGCCCGACGAGCGCCGCACCGAGGACGGCTGGCTGGCCCGCCAGGAGTGGCTGTACTCGCAGCGCGCCCCCGGCCGCGCCTGCCTGACCGGGCTGGCCGACAGCCGGATGGGCACACTGGAGGCACCGAAGAACCCCGACTCCAAGGGCTGCGGCACCGTCATGCGCTCCGCGCCCTTCGGTCTGCTCGTCGGCTGGGAGCCGCAGC
This sequence comes from Streptomyces barkulensis, assembly GCF_002843305.1. GTDB lineage: Bacteria > Actinomycetota > Actinomycetes > Streptomycetales > Streptomycetaceae > Streptomyces > Streptomyces barkulensis. The sequence continues at coordinate 251,270 of NZ_PGSG01000119.1, read as the reverse complement.
TCGTCTTCCAGCTCGCCGTCGAGTGCGCCGCCCAGACCCACGGCCACCCCACCGGCTACCTGGCGGCGGGCGCCTTCGCCGTCATCGTCCACGCCGTCGCCCGGGGCGAGAGCCTGGACGCCGCGGTGCAGCGGGCCCTGGCCCATCTGGCGGCCCACCCCGGCCACGAGGAGACCACGGACGCCCTCAAGTACGCGCTCGGCGCCGTACGCCAGGGCCTGCCGACCGCGGAGCGCGTGGAGTCGCTGGGGGAGGGCTGGACGGCGGAGGAGGCGCTGGCGATGGGCGTGTACTGCGCGCTGGTGGCCGAGGACGTACGCCACGGCCTGCTGCTGGCGGTCAACCACGGCGGCGACTCCGACTCCACCGGCTCGGTCTGCGGCAACCTGCTGGGCGTGATGCACGGGGAGACCGCCCTGCCGCCGGACTGGGTCGCCGAGCTGGAGGGGCGCGCCACCATCCTGGAACTGGCCGACGACTTCGCCATGGAGATGACCCAGGGGCCGGCCCTCCACAGCCCGGCCACTCCGGCCGGCTCACCGGGCTGGCTGACCCGTTACCCGCGCGCCTGACGGGACCGGGCCCCGCACACGGGGCCCGGTAAGCACCGAACCCCCTCGGCCGGGACGGCGAACCAGTCGAGAGGGCTTCGGCCGCGGTACCGCCCGGCACCGCGAGGCACGGCGCCGCCGTGGTGCGGCGCGCGGCGTGCGGGAGCGGTCAGCGCCGGGTGAGCGAACCCTGGCCGAGGGCTCCCACGAACGCCGTCCACGAACCGGGGACGAAGTCCAGCGACGGACCCTGCGGGGCCTTGGAGTCGCGCACGGCGACCGCCCGCGGCTCGGGGGACCGCACCTCCACGCACGCCCCGTTCCCGGCGGAGTGGCTGGACTTGGTCCACCTGTCGGTCATGCCCTGTCGGATTGCCATGTCTGCTCCGTTTTCTCCCAGACGGTGAAAATCGCCGGTTGGGCCCGGCGTGCGGCAGACGGTACCCCCCAACTGGGGCCTTCATTAACGCCGTTCACTCGACCGGATGGCATATTCCAGACAGCTCTTCACATCGACGCGCCGCCAGGTGTAACTTGCTGCGCCGCCCGTGCGCCGCCCGTGTGTCGTCCCCGCGCCACCGGCGCGCCGGCCTCAGCCCCGGGTGTACTCCTTGGCGATGCCCTCGACGAACTCCCGGGTCTGCTCGACGTTGAGGGCCTGCGCCCGCAGGTGCTCGTACATCACGCTGTAGCTGTGCACGTCGCCGGCCTTCTCCAGATAGAGGTCGCTGGTGACGCCCTCCAGATAGACCACCGTCGAGTCGGCCGCGTCCGGGAACTCCAGGATCGCGTACTGGCCGTTGAGCCCGGGATGCGCGCCCATCGCGAAGGGCAGCACCTGCACCGTCACATGGGGCAGCCGGGAGAGCTCGAGCAGATGCTCCAGCTGGTCCCGCATGATCTGCTTCCCGCCGACCACCCGGCGCAGCGCGGCCTCGTCGATCACCGCCCACAGGCGCAGCGGGCTCTTGCGGTCGTGGATGCGCTCCTGCCGGCGCAGCCGCACCTGCACCCGCTTCTCCACGTCCTCCACCGACGCCTCGGGCAGCGCGCCCGCGACGACGGCCTCCGCGTACCGAGGGGTCTGCAGCAACCCCGGCATGACCTGCGGCTCGTACACGCGCAGGGACGCCGCGTCCGTCTCCAGCCCGATGTACACGCTGTACGGGATGTCGCCGAACGCGTGCCACCAGCCCTGCTGCCTGGACTCCTTGGCCATCTGCATCAGCGAGTCGACTATCCGCTGGTCGTCGACCTCGTAGACGCCGCACAGATCGCGGACGTCGCGCTGGCTGATGCTGCGGCGTCCGTTCTCCAGCCGGCTGATCTTGGACTGGGACACCAGCAGCCGGTCGGCCACCTCCTCGGCCGTCATGCCTCTCTGCTCGCGGAGCCGGCGCAGCTCCTGACCCAGCCGGCGCCGCCTGACGGTGGGATTGACACTGGATGCCACGGTGCGCACACCTCCGCTTACGCCAACAAGACCGCTCCTGGAGCAGATTGCCACCAATGGCCGCGTCCGCGCTGGAAAACCGCCACACAGGGTGCGCACACGCACGCGCGGGGTGGCGGGTCGCACTCCGGGGTCGGAGTGCGGACCGCCACCCCGCGCTACGCGGCCGACGGGTCGGATTTCGGCCGAGTTCGGGAAATCCGCCGGGTGCCTGCCGGGTGCCGCCGGTGGGGGTGCGGCAGGGTCAGCGGGCGCCCGCGCGGGCCATCCCGCCCCGCCGTGCCTGTCCGGCGAGCGGCTGCGGCGCGGCGGACCGCGCCGCGGCCCGTCCGCCTCCCGGCCCGCCCGCGCCCCTGCCGGGGGCGGTGCGCCGGGGCTGTGCGACCACGCCGTTCTGCACGTCCATCACGGCGTGCGCGACGAGGCCGCCCATCGGGTCGTGCCTGATCAGATCCCTCAGCCGGGAACGGGATGACCGTCCCTCGTTGCCGGGGTAGAGGTGCTTGCCGAGGCCGACCGCATGGGCCAGCGCGGCGAGTGCGGCGGTCCGCGGGTCCGGCGGTACGCCGGTGCGGATCGCGTTGTCGAGCCGGGCCCTGATCTCCCGGCTCACGGCCGTGTCCGTCGCCTGGTAGCGAGTCGTCGGCAACACCCCGCACATCTGGCTGGATACGGCATGGACCATGCCGCAGCGCTCCAGGTGTGTGAGATAGGTTTGGCGCAGCCCGAGTCTGGGCCCGCCGATCCAGTGGACCGCGCGGACGGGGCTGCCGCGTCTGCGCAGCAGCTCCAGCGCGGAGTCCAGGGTTGGATCTCCGGTCGGCCGTGGCAGCACCACGGCTATGCGATCCCCGTCAGGGGCTATCCGTCCTGCGAGAGCCAGCTCCACGAGCTGGGCCCCGGCCAGGCCGAGGTCGAGCGACTGCGGCTGCGCCGTGGTACCCGTGGCCGGGTCCAGGGCCAGCAGCAGAAGCTCCTCCGGAATTGTTCTGCGGCTCCTGCCCATCCATGCCTCCCCGCGTGGATGCATGACAGGGTGACCCCTCTCACAGAGGTCTGTCGAGAGCGCCTGGGCGCTTTGTCATGGAACCAATAGGTATGTCGTTACCGTCTGGCAATTTAGCGGGCCCTCGCGGCCGCGAAACAGGGCCGGAGTGCCGGGGGAGGACCGGCGTTCAGGACACTGTTTACTGATACGACGAGTGGCGACACCAAGCGGGAGGCATAGGTGGCGGGCAAGTCCCCCGACAGTTCGGAACGGCAGACTTCGTTGGGGGAGACGACCGGAGAGGCCGGAACGGTTCCCGGGCAGGCGCGTGATCCCCGCGTGGCGCTGTACGAGACGCCCCGGGACGAGGACGTGGCCGGTGGCGAGGAACCCTCGCCGAACGGCGACGGCCCGGCGGGAGAGGCCGGGGAGGCCGGTTCCGCCGACGGCGGCGACACGGCGGAGGCGGAGACGCCGGAACCGGAACCGGAGCCGGAGCCGGAGCCGGAGGAGGCCGGGAAGCCGGAGCCCGCCGGTGAGGAGTCCGGGACCGGGCCGGTGGACCGGGCGACGGCGGTCTTCCGCGCCCCCGGGGACAAGGCCGGGGACAAGGTCGAGACCGGTAGGACCGGCAGGACCGGTGAGGCCGGCGAGGTCGGTGAGGACACCGACGCCGAAGCGGAGACCGATGGAAGCGGGGCTTCCCGGGAAGCCGACGCCGACGCCGGCGATGCCGAGGAGGCGGAGGGCGGCACCGACCCTGCCGAGGACCGCGACTCGGCCGAGGACCGCGACCCCGCCGAGGACCGCGACCCCGCCGAGGACGGCGGAGCCGAGGCCCGGCCGGTGGATCAGGCGACGGCGGTCTTCCGCGCCCCCGGGGACAAGGCCGAGGAGAAGGCCGGGGACGGCGGGGACGACGAGGGCGGTGAGGAGGCCGGGGCCGCCCGGCCGGTCGACCAGCCCACCGCGATGTTCCGGGTGCGCCCGGAAAGTGCCCCCGGGGAGCCGGGCCCGGAGGGCTCGGAGAAGACCGCGGACTCCGGGAACCCGGGGCAGACCGGAGAACCGGAGAAGGGCCGGGAGCCGGGGAAGGGCCAGGAGCCGGAGAAGACCGGCTCCCCTGCGAAGGCCGGGGAGCCGGCGGAGAGCGACGCCGAGCGGACGAGCCGCTTCGTACCGCTGCGCTCCGCCGACGCCCCCCGCGTGCCCCCGGCCGTCGTGTCGCCCGAGCAGCCGCCGCACACGCCGGGCCCCGAGCTGCCGGAGGCCGAGCGGACGAGGCAGCAGCCGCTGCCGCCGCACATGCCCCTGGAACTGCTGGCCGAGCTGACGAACAAGCCCGCTCCGCCCGAGACCCCGGTGCGGGTCGCCCTGCGGCGGATCAAGATCTGGTCGCCGCTGGTCCTGCTGCTGGTGATCGTTCTGGCGGTCGCGCAGCTCATGCGGCCGCTGCCCGCCCCCGAGCTGGTGCTCACGGCCTCCGCCACCCACACCTTCGAGGGCGACAGGCCCGCCCTGGAATGGCCGCCCGAGGGCCAGGCCGTCGTGGAGGTGGAGGGACTCGGTTCCCTCGGCTCGTACGGCGAGGAGAAGCCGGTGCCGATAGCGAGCGTGGCGAAGGTGATGACCGCCTACGTCATCCTGCGCGACCACCCGATCGAGGCGGGCGAGGAGGGCCCGATGATCCCGGTCGACGCGCAGGCCGAGAAGGACGCGGGGCTCAGCGCCCAGGGCGAGTCGACCGTCGAGGTGGAGGAGGGCGAGGAGATAACCCTCAACGAGGCCCTCCACGCCCTGATGATCGCCTCCGCCAACAACGTGGCCCGGCTGCTGGCCCGCTGGGACTCCGGCGGCTCGGAGAAGGCGTTCGTGGAGAAGATGAACGCCGCCGCCGAGGAGCTCGGCATGACCAACACCACCTACACCGACGCCAGCGGGCTGCGCAAGGACACCGTCAGCACGGCCGCCGACCAGGTCAAACTCGGCAAGAAGGTCATGGACTACGAGGCGTTCCGGGAGATCGTCAAGAAGCCCTCGTACGAGGACCGCAACGGTGTCAGCCACCGCAACTGGAACGGGCTCGTCCCCTACAACCGGGCGGTCGGCATCAAGACCGGTACGACCACCGCGGCCGGCGGCAACCTGCTGTTCGCGGGCGAGAAGGAGGTCGGCGGCACCACGCAGCTGATCGTCGGCGCGATGCTGGGGCAGCACAAGCCGCCGATCATCGACACGGTGATCGCCGAGAGCCGCGAGCTGCTGGTCTCCGCGCAGGAGGTCCTGAAGTCGGAGAAGATCGTCGCCAAGGGCGATGTGGTGGGCTACGTGGACGACGGTCTCGGCGGCCGTACGCAGGTGGTCGCGACCGAGGACGTCACGGCGGTCGGCTGGTCCGGTCTGAAGGTGGAGCTGGCCCTGACCGACGGAGGCAGGGGCGTGCCGGGAACGGCGGCCCCGGGCGACACCGTCGGCACCCTGACCGTCGGCAGCGGGCCGGGCCAGGTGAAGGTCCCGGTCGCCGTCCGGGGCGAGCTGGCCGAACCGGACCTGGGCACGAGGCTGACGCGCATCCTGTGACGCGCACCCTGTGACGCGCGTCCTGTGACGCGCGGGACGCGGGGCCCGTACGCGGGGCGCGGTACGGACGGTGCCTTCCGTCCGTACCGCGCCCCGCGCGCGTCCGGCCGGCCCGCCGTTACCCAGCCGTGCCCCCGGCCCGCACATGGCCGGGCCCGCGGCGGTAATCCTCAAGGCCATGGCGAAGACGTGGTGGGCCGTCGCACGGGGCGTGGCCAAGGAGTTTTTCGACGACGAGATCCCGGACCGGGCGGCGACCCTCACGTACTACGGTGTGCTGTCGATCTTCCCCGCCCTGCTGCTGCTCGTCTCGCTGCTCGGCGCGGTCGGCGAGACGGCGACCCAGTACATCCTGGAGAACCTCCAGCGGCTCGCCCCCGGCCCGGCCCGCGAGATCCTGAGCGACACGGTGGGCGAGATCCGGCGCGGCAGCGGCGGCGGCCTCGTGGCGGTCGTCAGCCTGCTGGGCGCGGTGTGGGCCTCCTCCGGCTACGTCGCGGCGTTCATCCGCGCGGCCAACCGCGTCCTCGACATCCCCGAGGGCCGCCCGGTGTGGAAGCTCACGCCGCTGCGGATCGGTGTGACACTGACCCTGATGGTGCTGCTCGCGGTGAGCGCGGTGATCGTGGTCTTCACCGGCGGGCTGGCCGAGCAGGCCGGGAAGGCCGTCGGCATGGGCGACCAGGCGCTGCTGGTGTGGTCGGTCGCCAAGTGGCCGGTGCTGGTGCTGCTGGTCGCGGTGATGATCAGCATCCTGTACTGGTCGGCCCCCAACGCCCGGCTGCGGGGCCTGCGCATGGCGCCGGGCAGTGTGCTGGCCGTGCTGCTCTGGCTGGCCGCCTCGGCCGGCTTCGCCGTCTACACGGCGAACTTCGGCTCGTACAACAAGACCTACGGCACCCTCGCCGGCGCCGTGGTCTTCCTCGTCTGGCTGTGGCTGTCGAACATCGCCATCCTGCTCGGCCTGGAGCTGGACGCCGAACTGGCCCGCCGGCGGGCGTACGCGGACGGGCTGCCGAAGGGGGAGGAGCCGTACGTGGAGCCGCGCGACACCGCCAAGTGGCCGCGATCGCTGCGGCTGCGGCTGCGGCGCCTCAGGTGGCTCAGGCGGCAGCGGGGCGGAGGCGGGCCCGCCCGCACCGCTCCGGAACGGGAGCCGGGCCCGGACCGGGGCCGGGCCCCGGGCTCGGATCCGGACGCCTCACGCGGCCATACGCTCGACAAGGCGGCGGACTGACGCCGGCGTCCGCGGGTCGTGGCGCAGCGGGTGCCGCTGCCGCGACACCTGCCGCCGCCGCAGCACCACGGCGGCCACGGCCAGGGCGAGCACGGCCCCGCCCGCCACGGCCAGCGGCACGGCGTTGCGCCGGCCCACCCGTACGGCGCCGGCCGCCTTGCGCTGCGCCAGGGCCCTGACGTCGGCCTTGGCCGCCAGTTCCTCGATGGTGTCGCCCAGCTCCTGGCGCGTGCGGTCGATCCGCTCGCGCAGCTCGGCGGGGGTGTCCGGGTCGGCGGGGATGCCCGGGGTGTCCGGGACCTCCGCCTGACTGGTGTCCCTCGAAACGCTCATCGCCGTACCCTTCCCCTGATCTCGTCCAGGTCGTCGTGCACGCCCCGCAGTGCCCGCTCGGGCTTGGCGGGCGTCGCCCTGCGCATCTGCTGCCGTCCCAGGATCGCCAGCACCCCGGCGACGAGGAACAGCACCGCCATGATCACCAGGGCGGACAGCCACACCGGCCACACCACGGACAGGCCGGCGATCGCGGCCGTCACACCGGCGCCCACCGCGTACAGCGCGACCACCCCGGCGCCGCCGAGCATGCCGCCGCCCATCCCGGCCCGCTTGCCCTTCTCGGCCATCTCCATCTTGGCGAGCTGCAGCTCCTCCTTCATGAGCTGCGACATCTGCGCGGTGGCCCGCGCCACCAGTTCGCCGACGGAGTGCTCCTGACCGGGGCCGTGCCCGTGCTTGTGTCCGTCCATCCGCTGCATCGTGCTCATCGTCGTCGCGCTCCCCTCATGGGTCAGCACTCCGAGTACCTCCGCTCACCGCCCGCTAACCCGGCCTCACCCGTTCGTCACGGCGTCCGGGGTGTGCGGGGTCCGGCGGTGGCCGACGGCGGCCGGGGCACGCGGCCGGGGCACGGGAGCGGTCACGGCGGTGCGTCCCCGTCCCGCCGTGCCGGCCGCCCGCATGCTTTCCCGGAGACCGGAGACCGGAGACCGGAGAACCCGGGGCGCCGAGCCCGGCTACCCGGGCGGTCTCATGCCGGAGGCTCCCGCGGCCGGTCCGCGCCACCCGGCACGGTGGCCGGGGCGGGCGGGGATGTGTCCGGGGAGCCCGGCGGGTCACCCGCCGGGCCGGCGGGCGGAGCGTTCGGCGGCGAAGACGTCCTCCAGGCGGTAGAGCAGGGCGCGCCCCTGCCGCCCCGCCGGGGCGAGGCGGCCGAGCTGCACCCATTTGCGGATGGTGGCCGGGGTGACCGAGACCTCGCGGGCGGCCATCGCCGCGGTGACCAGCATCAGGCGCCACCGCCCCGCGGGCCGTGCGGCAGCGTGTGCTGCGGCCAGGAGTGCCGGTGGGCGGGGTCGGTGCGGCAGCCGCACCCGGGGTCGTCGCAGCGGCAGCCGGGGTTGATGCACAGCACGGCCCGGCGCTCGGGGAAGGCGCGCAGGGAGACGGAGGCGCACCACGGGCAGCGCCCTTCGACGGCCGTCATCGCCTCGCTCCCGCCCAGCGCCCGCGAGCAGCGGCGGCTCATCCTGCGGGCTTCGTCCAGGACGTGCTCGGCGAGGACCGCGTCGCGGCCGATGCGGTCGAGCAGGCCCAGCAGGCGTCCGATCCGCCGGGGGATCCGTGCGCGCTGCGGGCGGGGGAGGCCGAGCCTGTCGTGCACGGCCTCCTCCAGTTCGGTGACGCCGTCGGTGATGTCGCGGATGGCGTCGGAGATGTGCAGGCGCAGCGGTGCGGTGGACCGGGCGCCCCCGGCGGGGCCGGGAGTCGGACTGGGTACGGCCGGACTGCGGCCGCCGGGCGCCAGTTCGGCGAGGAGCTCGGGGAACTGGCGGCGCAGTGCGTCCAGCCGGCGGGCGGTCTCGGTGCGGACGGTGTCGCTCACGCGGCCTCCCCCCTCTCTGCCGGCGCCGGCCGGTTCCGTAACAGATCGCGGCGGCCGGCGCCGGTCGGTGTGCGGGTGGCGGGTGCCATGGGCGACTCCCTCGGTGCGTAGCGCTGTTCGGTGCGGACCACATGATCCTACGTTGCGTGCTAGCGCGCAACAAATATTCGCCGGACACCGCCACGCCCGCCATTTCGTGCTCGATAGCACGTAATGCCGCGCGCGAAAGCACGTTATGCTGAGGGTCCACGAAGGGGGCGAGCCATGGCCGCAGCGCAGGATCTGGAAGCTTTCGCGACCTGGATCGAAGGGCTGATCCGGGAGCGGGGTTACGACATCGACAGCCCGCGGGGCGGCGGCAAGTCGCGTCTCGCCGACGCCGCCGGCGTCCACCGCGCGGCGATCACCCGGCTGCTGCAGCGGCACAGCATGCCCGACCTGGAGACCATGCGGCGGCTCGCCCGGGTGCTGAGGGTCCCGGTGCGGGAGATGCTCGTCCGCTCCGGCCAGCTCACCGCCGACGAACTGCCACTGCCGTCGTCCGCCGGGGGGCGCGCGGACGGCGGGGCGGAGGAGCCGCTCACCCTGGAGCGCGCCGCCGAACTGCTGGGCATCCCGGCCGGGCAGCGGGAGATGTTCGTCAGGGTGGCGAGCCAGTTCCTGCCCGAGGGCGGCCCCGCGGAGCCTCCCGCTCGCCGCCGCGCCTGACGCCGCGCCGCCACACGACCTCTCCCTCCGGCCCGGTCCCGCTCTCCCGCGGGGCCGGGCCGGACTGTCGCGGGGGTCGATGACGGTCGTCGGCGACGGTCACCGCCCGCCGGTCGCGGTGCCCCCCTTCTGGGCTTCGCGCCCCACTCCCGGACGGTGCGGCGCGGGCTCTCCGGAAAGTCGCCACGTCTTACTAGTTGCGCGCTCGCACGATCTGGTTCACACTTGGACGCAGCGGCGGAGCTGTGCCCGTATCCCGGGCGCGGCCCGCCGTTCGTCATGGGCGGGCCCCTGCGGCCCGCTCGCCCTCTTCAAGGAAGGAGGAGGCGTGTGGTTGATCCGCTGCTGGCGTTCCCGGACGTCGAGCGTCTGATCGTCGACTTCCTCGGCGACCGGCCGGAGCTCACCGGAGTGACGGTGGACAACGTCCCGCCGGCCGGGTTCGACGGAACCCAGCGCGTGGTGCTGGTCTCCCGGGTGGGCGGGGCGTGGGTCGACGACCTCCACCTCGACAACCCCCTGGTGGAGCTCGAGGTCTACGGGCCGGACAAGACCACGGCCCACACCGACTCGCTGGGCATGCGCGCCGCGCTGCTGCAACTGCGCGGCACCACCCACGGGACGGCCACGGTCACCGACGTGGTCGAGGCGGACGGCGTCCGCTGGCTGCCCGACTACAACCGGCTCGACGCCAACCGCTACCTGACCACGGTGCGGCTGTCGCTCACCCCGGTCCAGACCGGCTGAAGGCCGCCGCGCCGGCACCGCCGAAGCAACACCGAAGCAACACCGAAGCAACACCGAACCAACACCGAACCACCCCGTCACAGGGCCCCGCACGAAGCGGGGCCCTTCGCACGAGCGCGGAAGACGCGATCCGCGCTCCGAACCGAGGAGTCGCCTCACATGGCAGGTATGAACCCCAACCAGATCCGCGTGGCCGGCAACGGCCGCATCCTCGTCGCCCCGCTGGGCACCGCCGCCCCGGCCGACACCGCCTCCGAGTGGGGCACCGGCTGGACCGACGTCGGCTACACCAGCTCCGACGGCGTGAAGTTCGGCCGCAAGGAGAAGACCTCCCAGGTCGACACCTGGCAGTCCGTCGGCCCGGCCCGCTTCATCTACGAGGACCGGGACATGACGGTGAAGTTCAGCATGCTCCAGTTCAACCCGGACACCCTGCCGCTGTACTTCGGCGGCGGTGAGGTCAGGGAGACCGCGGCCGGCTCGGGCGTCTACCAGTACGACGTGCTCTCCGACCCGATCCCGGACGAGCGGTCGCTGGGCCTGGAGTTCACCGACGGCGAGGAGGTCGTCTACCGCTTCGTCCTGCCGCGCGGTCAGGTCACCGACACCGACGAGGTCGAGATGAACCGCAAGGGTTCGCTGAAGCTCGGCGTCACCTTCACGGCGATGGCGGTCGACGCCGCCACCCCGCTGGCCACCTGGCTGGTCAAGGACCCCGACTTCGCCGGCACCACCCCGGCCGCCTGATCCGTTCCGCAGGCTGGACCGCAGAGCAAACACAGCACAGCAAGCACAGCACAGCACAGCACCACGCAGCACAGGCGCCGGGCCCTCGGGCCCGGCGCCCTCCGCTTCCGTCCCGATCCCGACACCCCGGCAAGGAGCCGACCAGACATGACCACGTTCGACGTCAACGCCGCGCGCGCCCAGCGCACGGAGGCCCTGGGCCGCGCCTGGACCTTCACCATCGACGGCGACACCTTCGAGATGCCCGGCGAACTCAGCCGCCGCACCGCCCGCGCCCTGCGTGAGCTGGACGACAACGACATCGACGGCCTGCTGCGCCTGCTGCTGGGCGAGGAGCAGTTCGACCGCTTCGACCGGCACGACGTCTCCATGCAGGACGTCGCCGCGATCCTGGAGGCGTACGGGAAGGCCACCGGGCTCGGCCTGGGGGAAGGCTGAGCCTCGACGCGTTCGTCGACGAACACGCCGAGGCGCTGGAAGCCGACCTGCTGCGGTACTACGGGGTCGATCTTCTGGACTGGTACCGCGGCGGGCTCTCCTCCCGCCGCCTGGCCGTCCTGATCCGCCACCTGCCGCGCGACAGCGCGGTCAACCTCGCCGACCACGGGGAGGCGGCCCAGTGGGGCGCGGCCGAGCACCTGCTGGCCGCCGCCGTGGACCATCTGGCGGCGGCGAACTGGATGACGGCCGCGCTCCACCGCGACGAGGACGACGAGCCGCCGGAGTACCCGGAGCCGGTCCCCCGGCCCGGACAGCGGCCGGACGAGCCGGGATCGCGGGAACAGAAGCCGGACGAGAGGGAGTTGGGCGACACGCCCGGCGCTGAGCCGGAGCGCGCACCCGCCTCCGGTCCCTCCGCGCGCGAGCTGGCCCGCTTCTTCGGCTGACGGAGGCCGCCCACCGGGGCCGTCCCCGCCCGCTTCCCGGCGGCGGGGCCGGCCCCGGTCCGTACCAAAACAAAACTGTGTTCGATTTTTTGCTCCGTGCGGCCGTATGATGACGCTGGGTACGCAACACCCCCACCTCCGTTGCGCGCCCGTGACCCCCGTGTACGCATCCAAGCAGGTCATATGGCACCACGAGCCGGAGAGGGTGATAGGGGTGGCGACGGAGAGCTACGAGACCGGCCAGGACACGACCCGTGCGGAGGCCGCCGGAGAGCTCCAGCGACTGCTGGGCGGGATATTCCGGCGCCTGGACGGGCCCGCCGCGGAGCAACTGCTCCTCGCGGTCCGCGCGGAGCTGGACGCCCGCGACGCCCGCGCCTACGCCGCCGGCTGGCAGGACGCGATGGAGGCCGCCGGGGGCGAGCGGGCCGGGTGAGGGGGTGCAGTCGGCCGCCCTGGAACCCTGGGGCGGCCGCCCGGGCCCGCGCCATCGGTCGGCGGCGGGCAGGCGGGTGCGACCTCCTTCCGGCCGCTCCGGGCCGGTGAGGCGGCCGCCCGGAGGAAAAGAACGAGAAGCCGGCCGCGACGCCCACGCCGATGAAGGACCTGGACGCATCGAATACATCCACGACGACCGAAGTGAACTCGCCGTTGACGACTCTCCGGAGCACCGGAGACCGTAGCGGGACCGTGGACGGGATCAGAGGTCAGTTCAGGACGGTGATGCCCGAACAGATCAGGATGGTACCGAAAGCGAAACCCGCCAGCGCCAGCGGCCACAGGCGGCAGACCGGGTACTTCCCGGGCGGATAGATGAACCCCGGGTAACCGGGGTCGTAGTCGATCTTAAGAACGTCGCCGACGGAGATGTCCCGCCCCATGAACCTCCTCGGCGACCCCGTCGCTTCTCCTTCCGCCTTCTCCGGCGCACCCTCGCCTTCCTTCAGGAAGGCGAAACGGTATGAGACTCCTGACTCGAGTTCGACTGCGGAGACTATCTCGACCAGCGCGGTCCGGCTCCTCAGGTACTCGCGGAAGCAGGACACGGCCATGGAGACGCCCCATATCACCATCCCCGCCCCGAGTGTGACTCCCAGCCAGCCGGTGAACGTGCTTCCAGGCATGCCAGGAGAGTAGCAGGCGGCTGGGAGGCGGTCAGGAGAGCGAGGAAGACAACAGGAAGGGTGGAGTGTGACGGACAAGACGACGGACGAGCTGTCGCAGGAGATCGCGGACCTGCGTGATGAGATCGAGGGCAAGGCGGACTCCTCCTCCCTGGGGGGCCTTGTCAGAAAGGGCGACCTCAGGACGGGGGCGCTCAAAGGAGAGGAGGGTGCATCCGGGGGGAGCGGGGAAGCGCTCGCGACGCAGGCGTGGGTCGAGGAAACCACCGCGCATAGTTTCTTCCAGGGAATCAAGGATGCCGAGGTCATCATCGTGGCTGCGGCCATAACGGCTGTGAAGCTGGAGGCCGCCTCTTTCGTGAACCTGGATCCGGCGATTGAGGGACTTCTCAGGAAGATCAACGTCGAAAGAAACAGGTTCGGTGTTCTGTGGAAGGTCAAGAAAGCCGAACTGGAAAGGCGCCGAGCAGAAGCGGAAGAGGGGCAGGCGCGTCTGGTCAGAATGGAGAAGGGGATAGAGAGGCTGCAGGACCTGTCCGTCCAGGCGCACCGGAAGATCCGCAACTCCAACGTGCGCATCCAGGCGTTGGAAGGGAGGGTTGCTCGCCTGACCACCTCTTCGAACACGGTTCGGCGGCAGGTGCGGCATATGGAGTCCTCGCCGTCCCTGGCCGGGACGACGGACCGGGTGGCGCTTCTGGAGAGAAGGATCGGTCTGCTGGCCGCCGCGCTGTCGTGACCGCGATACCCGGGAGGCACCGGGACGGCAGACCGGACGCCTGTCGTTGCCGTTCGGACGGGGCGGTCGCGGTCTGGGAGGCGAGGTAAGCGGGGCGGACGGCCGGCGCAGCGGAACCGGACCCGAGGACGGCCGGGAAACGAGGAACAACTCCGCGGAGGGCCCGGCCGGCCCTCGACCGACGAAGGAGACCCATGTCACTCAGCAGTGCGCTGCAACGGGCCTCGGGCACGTTGCGGCAGTTCAAATCGGCCTCGGACACGGCCGGACGGGCCGCGACCGGCCTGGGCCGGCAGGCGGCCGCCGCGGACCGGAGCGTCACGCGGATCACCACCGGCGCGAGAAACACCAACAGGGAACTGACGACGATGAAGAGGGCGGCCGACCGGGCCGCCCTCTCCGTTTCCAAGCTGGGCCGCGAGGCCGTCAAGAGCGGTCCGCAGATGACGCGGATGCAGCAGGGGGCAAAGAAGGCCTCCGGCGGGTTCAAGCAGCTCAACAAGGAGATGAAGGGCAACATCTTCGGGATGCTGCTCTCGCTGCTCACACCGGTCATCGAGAAGATCGTCGCGATGGCCACCCAGTCGAGGACCATGCAGCGGGTGATGAAGAAGGTCTTCACCGTGGTCGGCGAGGTCCTCAAGAAGGCCATGAAGGTCATCGGGCCGCTGCTGAGCAGTCTGGGCAGGATCTTCAAGTCGGTCTTCAACGGCATCAGGACGGCCGTGTCGGTGGTGGTCAAGGTCATCGTGAAGGTGGTCAGGACCTACTTCGCCATCTGGAAGGCCGTCATCACCACGGCCGTCCGGGCCGTCCGCAACACCATCGGCGCCGTGATGAACGGCATCAGGAAGGTCGTCCAGCCCGTCGTCAACTGGATCAGGACCACGATCCCGGCGGCCTTCCGCGCCGTGCGGGACAGGATGAGCCAGATCTGGGGCCGGCTCTCCGGCATCGCCTCACGGGCCTTCGGCAAGGTCAAGAACGGCGTCAGAGGGCCGGTCAACGGCGTCATCGACATCATCAACCGGGCGATCCGGCGCATCAACGGCATCAGGGTGTCGATCCCCGGCTGGGTGCCGATGGTCGGCGGCAAGACCTTCGGCGTCAGCCTGCCCACCATCCCCAGACTCGCCGAGGGCGGTGTCGTCACCCCCCGCTCCGGCGGTGTGCCCGCGATCCTCGCCGAGGCGGGCGAGGCCGAGGCCGTACTGCCGCTGTCCAAGCTGGGGTCGCTGCTGGGACTGACCGCCGCCCGGGCGGGCCGGGGCGCGTCCGGGCCCTACGGCACGGGAGCCGCGGTGGCCGGAGCCGGCGGACTGCACATCGAGCACTACTACGCCGCCGAGACCGGCGACCCGCAGCGGACCGCCGACGCGCTGATGCTCCTGGCCAAGGCCCGCGGATGAGGGCCGGGCGCGCACCACACCCGGGGACGGAAGGAGCGGAAGGAACGGGGAGAACGGGGAGAACGGGGAGAACGGAAGGAGGTGAAGGGCCGTGCCGCTGAACCAACTGGCCCTGGCCCGGCCCGCGTTCGCCGGCTTCGGCGGAGCGCTGGGGCAGGCCCGCCAGTCACTGGCCGCCAACACCCGGGCGGTGCGGGCCGCGCAGCGGGCGGCGGCGGCCGTACGCGGATCCGCCCAGCGCTCCGCGGCCGAACTGCGGCGCACGCTCCCCGCGGCCGGGGCCGCCGGCCAGGGACTGGCGGGCCTGGGGCGCCGGGCGGGCGCCGCGCACCCGCAACTGACCGCGGCCCGGCCCAAGGCGGCCGCCGCGAGCCGGGAGCTGAAGCGGATCAGGAGCGGCGCGGCGCAGGCGGCGACGCTCTCCGGCGGCATCTCCAAGGGCGCCGGCCTCTTCGGCCGGCTCGGCGGCGTGTTCGGTATCGGACTGCGCCTGGGCGCCGGGGTGATGAAACTGGTCAACACCGTGATGAAGGCCAACCCCTGGGGGCTGGCGCTCTCCCTGGTCGCCCCGCTGGTCCTCTACCTGGTCGACGCCGCCGCGCGGTCCGAGGCCGGGCAGCGGATCATCCAGCAGGGCAGCGCGGCCCTGGCGCAGGGCGTGCGGACGGTCGCCAAGGTGATCGAGCCCGCCGTGCGGACGGTGGTGAAGATCGCCACCGGCTACGTACGGGGCTACCTCACGGTCGTCACCGCGGTGGTGAAGTGGCTGGCGGGCATGGTGCGCGACCCCATGGGCACCCTGCGCAGGACCGTCTCCTCGGCGGGCGGCGCGCTGCGCTCGATCGCCGGCCGCACCATGGGCCGGATCAGGGGTGCCGTCCGCTCGGCGCTGAACTGGCTCACCACCGGGCCCCGCAAGGGGTTCGACCGGGTCGCCGGAGCGACGCGCCGCGTCCTGGGCGGGATCGCCGGATTCCTGGAGTCGGGCATGCAGCTGGTGCTGCACGTCCTCAAGGCGCCGATCAACGGGCTGATCGCCTTCGCCAACTGGCTGATCGACGGCCTCAACAGCCTCAGCTTCAGCGTCCTCGGCAAGAAGTTCGGCGTGAACATCTCCAGGATCCCGCAACTGGCCGCGGGCGGCGTCGCCCTGCCCCGGCGCGGGGGAGTTCCGGCGGTCGTGGCCGAGGCGGGCGAGGCCGAGGCCGTACTGCCGCTGCCCGCGCTGCGCCGGCTGATGGACCGCGCCGCCCGCCACACCGCCTCCGCGCGGATGCGGGGCGGACGGATCGAGCACTACACCGAACCCGCCGAACGCGGACCGCTGGGCGTCGCCGACGACCTGCTCTTCCTCGCCCGCGCCGCCCGCCCCGCGCAGCCGGGCGCCGCGGTGCCGGTCGCGGAGGCGGTCGCGGGGACGGGAGCGGCACCGTGAACAGGAAGCGAGGACACCGAACGTGATCGACACCGGACAACTCCACAACGGCCAGGACACTCCCCCCGGCTCACTGATCACCCGCGACGGGCAGATCCAGTGGGCCGGGGCTCTTTTCGGCCCCGGCACCCCCTACCAGATCGACGCCAAGGGCATCACCGGCTGGGACGACCTGCCGGACCTGGAGACCGGCGACGTCGCCCTGCCCGACCGCCACGGCGCCTGGCCCGGCGCGCGCTGGGCCAAACCGCGCACCGTCTCGGCGACCGTCTGGCTGCTGCCGGACACCGCCGGGCAGGCGCGCGGCACGATGCGCGGCTTCCGCGCCGCCACCGTCCCCGACGGCGGCGAGCGGTGGCTGGCGGTACGGCTGCACGGCGAGACGCTGGCCTGCCGCGCCCGCGTCAGCCGCCGCGTCGTCCCCCAGGACCGCGGCTACGTGGTGCAGGGCGCGGCCAGGGCCGAACTGCAGTGGGTGGCCACCGACCCGCGCCGTTTCGGCGTCCGCGAGCAGCGCGCCGTACTGCGCCTGCCGCAGCCGGAGAGCGGCCTGGCCTGGACGGCCCCCGGCGCCCCCGAGCCCGGACCCGGCACCGGGGCGGAGGCCGGCCTGGTCTGGCCGCTGGACTGGGGCACCACCGGATCCACCGGCACCGTGACCGCCCACAACTCCGGGGAGACGGCCGCGCACCCGGTGATCGAGTTCCGCGGCCCGGCGCACCGCCCGTCGCTGACCCGGCTGACGGACGGGCTGCGGCTGAGCTACGGCATCACCCTCGCCGCCGGCGAGGTGCTGACCGTGGACACCCAGGCGGGGACGGTCGTCCTCAACGGGACCGCCTCCCGGCTGTACACCGCCACCGCCCGCTCGGCGCCCGAGCAGCTGTTCCTGCTGGAGCCCGGAGCCACCCCGCTGGCCTTCCGCTCCGGCGACACCGTCCCCGACCCCGGCGCCACCGTCACCGTGCGCTGGCGCGACGCCCACTGGTGACCGGCGGCCCGCCGCCGCACCCGCACCGCGACAACCCACCACGATCCACACGATCCACAGGAGGAACCCCATGCCCGTGCGCACCGCATGGCTGCTCAACCGCACCGAGGACGGCGCCGGCCAGTCCCGCGCCGACACCCGCCTGGCCCCGACCGGCACCATGACCCCGGCCGGACAGCTCGCCTCGCGCGACGGTGTGATCCCCGGCTCCCCGGACGGCGCGTGGGCGCTGTCCGGGCTCTACGTCTACGGCCAGTCCGCCGGCATGACCGCCACGGTCGCCTCCGGCCGGGCCGTCGTCCAGGGCGACGAGTCCGCCGGCGCCTACCCCGTCGCCCTCACCGAGTACACCCCGGTCACCTTCGCCGACGGCGACCCCGACAACCCCCGGATCGACCTGGTGGTGCTGCGGGTGTACGACGAGACCCAGGACACCTCCTCCGGCCGCACCGAGGCGGCCGTGGAGATCGTCCAGGGCACCCCGGCCGCCACCCCGGAGGCCCCCGCCACCCCGCGCGCCGCACTCGCCCTGGCCACAGTCCTGGTGCCCGCGGGCGCCTCGGAGGGCACCGGCGGCATCGACTGGAACTCGGCCGTCGGCGACCTGCGCCGCGCCACCGTCGCCGTCGGCGGCATCGTGCCCGAGGACTGGCCCAGGGACATCCCCGGCAGCTACCCCGGCCAGTACCGGGACGTCGGGGCCGGCGGCCTCCAGCGCTGGGACGGCACCGCCTGGCAGCCCTACCCGCCCACCCCCAGGTGGCGGGAGTGGACGCCGCGCTGGACCACCAGCACCGGCGCCAGGACCCCCTCGTTCGGCAACGCCACCCTCGAGTGCCGCTATGTGCACACCGGCACCCTGGTGCACGCCTCCTTCTACGTCCACTTCGGCTCCACCACCGTCTTCGGCGCCGGGGGGACGGGCGACAACTGGCGCTTCTCGCTGCCCGTCCGGGCGGCCGGAGCCAGCCAGGCGACCGGCTTCGCCGGACTCCAGGACGGCACCCGGGCCCGGCGCATCGCCCGGATACGCCTGACCACCGCCGACCACCTGGAGATGGAGGTCTCCTCCGGCGACCTCGACGGCACCGTGGCCGCCCACAGCGGTCTGGTGGACGCGGTCACCCCGTGGGACTGGTCGGCCGGCACCCAGATCGCCGGGACGCTGGTCTACGAGTCCGCGGAGCCGGCCGAGTGAGCGGGCGCACCGCCGTCCACCGCGCCGTCTTCTGCGACCTGCGCACCGACCGTGTGGTGGACGTACTGCCGCTGACCGAGGCGAAGTACGACGACTACATCGGCAAGCCCGGCTCGCTCACCGCCACCGTCCCGCTGCCGGACGAGGCGCTCGCCCGCCGGGCCCGCGCCGCGCTCCGGCCCGGCCGCACCGCGGTCTGGCTGGAGCGCGACGGGGACGTGCGGTGGGGCGGCGTGCTGTGGACGTGCACCCCGCAGTCCGACGAACAGGGGCGGATGAAGGCCGAGTTCCAGGCCGCCACCTTCGACTCCTACCTCGACCACCGCATCCTCTCCGGCGACGTGGTGGGCACGGCCACCGACCAGTTCGACATCGTCCGCGCGCTCGTCGACCACGTACAGGCGCAGCCGGGCGGCGACATCGGCCTGCGGTACGGGAGCGAAGTGTCCGGGGTGCGGCGGGACTTCGCTTACTCCTACACCGACCTGGCCCGGGTGCGGGAGCTGATCGACAAGCTGGCCAGGCTGGACGACGGCTTCGAGTGGCGCGTGCACTGCCACCGCGACGCACAGGGCCGCCGCGTCAAACGGCTCCAGCTCGGCCACCCCCGGATCCACACCGGGCACGCCGACATCGTGCTGGACCACCCCGGCGCGGTGCTCACCTACAGCCTGCCCTCGGACGCCACCGTGCAGGCCAACGTATGGGTGGCCAGAGGGGAGTCGGCCAACTCCGACCAGTCCCAGGAGTCGGTGCCGCTGACCGCGCGGCGGGTGGACGCCGACGACATCGCGGGCGGCTGGCCGCGGCTGGAGTCCAGCTCCGACCACACCTCCGTACGCGAGCAGGCCGTGCTGGACTCCCTGGCCCGCGCCGAACTGGCCCGGCACCGCCGCCCGGAGACCATCCCGCAGATCACCGTGCTGATGGACGGCCGGATCTCCCCGGCCCTGCTGGGCGCCCGGCTGCGGCTGCGCATCCGGGACCTGTGGCACCCGGAGGGGGCCGACGGCCGGTACCGGATCGTCGGGCTGGCCGTCACCCCGCCGCAGCGCGCCAAAGCCGAGACCGCGACCCTCTACCTGGAAGGAGCCTGACCGGTGGCGATCATCCCCACCGACCTGCTGGACCGGCTGCGCGAGCTGGAGCGGCAGGTGCGGGACCTGATGGGCAGCGCCAACAGCAGCCCGCCGATGAACCGCATCAGCGGCGGCGACGTCGTCATCGGCGACGGCGGCCGGCTGCGGGTGCGCACCCCCGGCGGCGAGGACCTGCTCTACCTCGGCCGCGTCCAGCCGGACCGCGCCGGCGGCGAGCCGCAGCAGGGCCTGGTGGTACGCCGCGACGACGGCTCCCTGGCGCTGACGGTGTGGACCGGCAGCCCGGACACCCTGCCCGACCAGCCGGTGCAGATCCTCGACCGCAAGGGCAACGTGGTCGTCGCCGACGACGCCCGGCGCCGCGGACTGGCCCGCCCCTACGTGCCCTACCCGCTGCCCGCACCGGTGGCGGTCAGCCGCTGGGAATCCACCGCGGCCACCTCCTGGACCACCCTCTTCCGCGGCCCCGGAATCGTCCAGCACCCCAGGCTGCACTGCCGCATCGCGGCGGAGGGACCCGAGGGCGCCGAGGTGCGGCTGCTGTGCGACGGCGGACAGGTGGGCCCGGCGGGCGGGCCGGACGGACTGGAGTTCACCGAGGTGCTGGGCGCCGACTACGGCGCGACGGTCACCTTCGAGGTGCAGGCCAGGGCGGCGGCCGGGGGCACCGTGCGCTGCCGCCCGCTGGCCCTGTACGGCGTGCAGTCCTGACCGGCCGGCACCCGCCACCGCCGGCCGCCGCCGCGCCCGCCGTACCCGCGCCGCGCCCGCCGTACCCGCGCCGCGCCCGCCGTACCCGCGCCGCGCCCGCCGTGCCCGCGCCGCATCCCGCAACGACAAGCAAGGAGACATCCGCATGCTGCCCGATTCCATACCCGTCGTCACCGTCACCGCGCGGTATCTGACCCCCGACGGGCGGCCGATGACCGGCACCGTCGAGTTCCGTCCCCCCGCACTGCTCACCCACGCCGCCACCGACGTCATCCTCGGCGGGCCGACCGTGGCCGCCCTGGACGCCGAGGGCCGCATCAGCACCGTCCTGCCCGCCACCGACGCAGAGGGCTGGAACCCGGCGCAGTGGACCTACACCGTCACCGAACAGCTCTCCGGGGTGGGCCGCAAGCGCAGCTACCAGATCGTGCTGCCCGCCGCCGAGCAGCAGGTGGACCTGGCCGACGTCGCCCCGGTGGACCCCGCCGCCCCCGACTACGTCGCCGTCCCCGGCCCGGCCGGACCGCCCGGAGAACCGGGCCCGGCCGGACCGCCCGGAGAGCCGGGCGCCGTACGGTCGGTCAACGGCCACACCGAGGCCGACATCGTCCTGGACGCCGCCGACGTGGCCGCCGTACCGGCCGCCTCGGCGGGCGCCCCCGGCGGCGTCGCCACACTGGACGCCCAGGGGCTGGTGCCCGCCGGCCAGCTTCCGGCCGGCACCGGCGGCGCGGTCGCCTCCGTCAACGGGCTGACCGGCGAGGTGGTGCTGACGGCCGCCGACGTCGGGGCGCTGGACCAGGCCACCGCCGACGGGCGCTACCTGGCCGCCGGCGACGCGCCGGTGCTCTCCGTCAACGGCCGCACCGGCACGGTCGAGCTGAGCGCGGGCGACGTCTCGGCCGTACCCGCCGGCCGGGCCGTCCTGCTGGACGGCGGCCAGACGGTCGGCGGCGCCAAGACGTTCACCGTCCCGCCCTCGGTCCCCGCCGACCCGGCCACCGGAGACCAGCTCGCCCGCCGCTCCTACGTCGACGCGGTCTCGGCCGCCGGCACCTGGTCGCCGGCCGCCATGGGCTTCGCCGGCTGGTCCTTCGACCCGGCCGCCACCGCGGCGACCTCGGCCCAGTACTGCATCAACGGCTGGCTGTACCTCATCGGCATCCCGCTGCACGCCCCGCACACCGTCTCCAACGTGGTGTTCTACACACCCGGCTACGTCGGCGGCACGCTCGGCGCCAACTCCTGGGCCGGCCTGTACACCGGAGCCGGGCAGCGGGTGGGGGTCACCGCGCCGCTGTCCCAGGTGATCCCGGCCAACGAGGGGCGCACGATCGTCATCCCGCTCGGCGCCCCCTACGCCGCCCAGCCCGGCAACTACTGGATCGCCCTGCTGGTCAACGGCCCGGCCGACAAGAACGACGGGCCCGCCTTCGCCCGCGGCGCCAGCATCGGCAACGCCCCGGCCGGCAGCGCCCGGATGCCCGGCGCGTTCATCCGGCACGGGCGGCTGTCGAGCACCGGGCAGACCTCGCTGCCCACTTCGTTCAACCCGACCAGTGTGGTCGCCGACTCCAACGCGATCTGGGCGGCCCTGTCCTGAGCACCCGTCCCGTCCGCCCGCACCGACAGTCCGCACCGACAGTCCGCCCGAGCCCCGCGCCGTCCGGCGCGGGGCTCCTTTCCGTACCGGAGGCACCCATGGCAGTACCGCTGACCCCCGGCCGGCTGCTCGCCGCCCTGCGCGACGAGGACCTGCACACCGCCGAGCACCGCGACTGGCGGCGCCACCACCGCAACCACAAGGGCGCCTGGGGCCCGGTGAACGGAGTGATGATCCACCACACCGTCACCCGCGGCACCGCCGCCACCGTCGACCTGTGCTACGACGGCTACGCCGGCCTGCCCGGCCCGCTGTGCCACGGCGTGATCGACAAGGCCGGCACCGTCCACCTGGTGGGCGCCGGCCGCGCCAACCACGCAGGACTCGGCGACGGCCGCGTCCTGCGCTCCGTCATCGCCGAGACCGCCACCCCGCGTCCGCTGAACGACGACACCGACGGCAACGCCCGCTTCTACGGCTTCGAGGCCGTCAACCTCGGCGACGGGAAGGACCCCTGGCCCGAGGAGCAACTGGAGGCCATCGCACGGGCGGCGGCCGCCGTGTGCCGCGCCCACGGCTGGAACGAGCGCTCCGTGATCGCGCACAAGGAGTGGACCCGCACCAAGATCGACCCACGCGGCTTCTCCATGGACCGGATGCGCTCGCGCATCGCCCGCCTCCTGGCCGCGTCCCCGCCCGCCCACCAGCCGTACCCGGGGGCGCGGTGGTTCCGCACCCGGCCCCGCTCACCGATCGTCACCGCGATGGGGCGGCGCCTGGTGGCCGAGGGCTGCTCGGAATACGCGGTCGGCCCCGGGCCGCAGTGGACGGACGCGGACCGGCGCTCGTACGCCGCATGGCAGCGCAGGCTCGGCTTCACCGGCGCCGACGCCGACGGCTGGCCGGGGGAGACCTCGTGGCGGGCGCTGCGGGTCCCCCGGGTGTCCTGAACACACCGCCGCCGGCACCGCGCCGCGACCCCGCACGGGCTTCCCGTGCGGGGTCGCGGAAGACGCGGAAGGAAAGGAAACACCATGTCACAAGAGGCCAAACGCGCCCTGCGCACCGTCGTGCAGACCGCTGTGGGCCTGGCCGTCGTCCTCCCCGCCGCCGTGGACGCGGCCGGGATCCCGCGCACGCTGCCCTGGGTGGCGGGGGCCCTGGCCGCCGCCGGCGGGCTCGCGCGGCTGATGGCCGTGCCCGGAGTGCAGGCTCTGCTGCCGGTCTGGCTGCGCACCTCCCCCGAGGGTCCTCCGGCGGCGGACGGCGGAGGGGAGCGCGCATGACGGATACCGAACCGAACAACCCCGTCGCCGTCGCCGTGGAACTGGAGCGGCTGCGCGGCACGGTCGAGGCCGGCTTCGCCCGGGTGGACGGGGCGCTCGCCCTGATGGTCCAGCGCAGCGACCAGAACGACAGGCAACTGGCCGACCACGAGGCGCGGCTGGACGCGCTGGAGCGCTCCCGGTGGCCGCTGGCGAGCATCACCGCACTGGCGGCGGTGGGCGGCCTGGCCCTCGGCGCCTGGCAGCTCACCGGCGGCTGAGCGCCCCGTCCCGCCCGCGCCCGCCCGCCCGCGCCGCGTTCACCCCGCCCGCGCGGGCGGGGTTGGGCGGCCCCGGGTACGGAAAGGAACGGACCGAACACACAAGGTCGCCGCCCTCGTGTCGCACCGCCCCGCGGACCGGAGCTGAACCGCCCCCGTACGGAACGGAGTTCCCACCATGGCCCCCACCCCCCGACCAGCCCGGCCGTCGGACCGGTCCCACGCCGTGGTGATCGGCGCCGGCCTCGCGGGGCTGACGGCGGCCCGCGCGCTCGCCGACGCCTATGAGCGGGTGACGGTGCTCGACCGGGACACGCTCCCCGCCGACCCGGCCCCGCGCCGCGGCGTACCGCAGAGCCGGCAGCTCCACGTACTGCTCGCCCGCGGCGCGCAGGCGCTGGAGGAGTTGTTCCCCGGTTTCCTGGAGGAACTGCTCGCGGCGGGGGCCACCCGCGCGGACACCCAGGGTGAGGCTCACTGGTACCTCGACGGCCACCTCCTGCGTCCGGCGCACTCCGGGGTGATCTCGTACGGTGCGAGCCGGCCCCAGGTCGAGCACCACGTACGCGCACGCGTCGCGGCGCTCCCCGGCGTCACGATCAGGGAGGGGACGGAGGTGCTGGGCCCGGTCACCACGCCCGGCCGCGGCCGGGTCACCGGAATCCGGGTGCGCCCGCGCGCCAAGGACACCAAGGACACCGAAGAGGAGACGATCCCCGCCGACCTGCTCGTCGACGCCTCCGGCCGGGGCTCGCGGGCCCCGGTCTGGCTCGAGGAGCTCGGATACCCCAGGCCGAGGCAGACGCGGGTACGCGCCGACGTCGTCTACGTCACCCGCCACTTCCGGCGCGAACCCCACCACATCGGCGGCCGCAGCGGCGTCGCGCTGGTGCCCTTCCCCGGACTGCCGCGCGGCGGGGCCATCGTCTCGGAACGGAAGGACCGATTCGCGGTCGTCCTGTTCGGCCTGCTGGGCGAGGAGCCCCCGGCCGACGAGGCGGGCATGCTGGCCTACGCCGAGTCCCTGCCCGGACCGGACGTGGCCGAGGTGCTGCGCACGGCCGAGCCACTGAACGAGCCGGTGAGGATGCGCTACCCGGCCAGTGCGCGTCACCACTACGAGAAGCTGGACCGCCACCTCGGCGGCTTCCTCGTCACCGGCGACGCCCTGTGCAGCTTCAACCCCACCTACGGCCAGGGCATGACGGCGGCGGCCCAGCAGGCGATCGTGCTGCGCGCGCTCCTCGCCCGGGAGCGGGACCGGGGCCGGGACGCCGACGGACTGCCGCGCAGCTTCTTCCGCGCCGCGGCCAAGGTCGTCGACACCCCGTGGCTGCTGGCCGCCGGCGGTGACCTGCGCTTCCCCGAGGCGGAGGGGAGGCGCGGCCCGGCCGACGGGCTGCTGGACCGGTACCTCACCCGCTACCGCGCGGCGGCCTCCGCCGACCCCGTACTGGGCCGGACGTTCCTGTCGGTGGCCCACATGCTCCAGCCGCCCGCCCGGCTGATGTCGCCCGGCCACGTGCTGCGCGTACTGCGCGCGCCGAGGAGGGCCGGCGGGCCGGTGGGCGCGGAGTCGTAGAGAAGTCGTGTACGCGACAGGAAAGGCGTGCACGGGTCTTGCCCGGCGCCGGTGACCGGTCAGTAACCTGCGATCCCCCCCACGATCCCACGGCGCAACCGCCTCCAACCCCCTTCCCTCCACATCCACTTGAGGTCACAGTGAAGAAGAAGTCACTGACCGTCGCGGCAATCGCGGCATCCGCGCTCGCACTCACCCTCCAGGCCCCGGCCGCGGCGGCCGAGGCGTCCCCCTCCGCCTACGGCCCCGGCAGCAACCCGATCCTCTTCGTCCACGGCTGGAACAGCAGTGGATCCACGTGGAACACCATGGCCGACCGCTTCCGCGCCGACGGCTGGCCCACCAGTCACCTGAAGCAGTGGACGTACAACACCGGCCAGTCCAACGCCACCACCGCCCAGCAACTCGCCACCGAGGTCGACCGCCTGCTCGCCGCCACCGGGGCGAGCAAGGTCGATGTGATCACCCACTCCATGGGCGGCCTCTCCTCGCGCCACTACGCCAAGAACCTCGGCGGCGCGGCGAAGATCGACGCCTGGGTCTCCCTCGGCGGCCCCAACCACGGCACCGACACGGCCAACTGGTGCTTCCAGACCTCCTGCACCGAGATGCGCATCGGGTCGAGCTTCCTGAACTCACTCAACTCCGGTGATGAGACACCCGGTTCGGCGCGCTACGCCACCTGGTGGTCGCCCTGCGACAGCGTCATCAACCCCGACAGCAGCGTCGCCCTGTCGGGCGCGGTCAACACCAGGACCGCCTGCCTGTCGCACTCGGGCCTGCTGAGCGACGCCACGGTCTACGGCCAGGTCCGGGACACGGTCGACAGCTGACCCCCCGGGTGGACGTCCCCGCCCCGCCCGGAGCGGGGACGTCCCCGCGGTGGCCTGGCCGTCAGCACGAGGTGACGAGTCCGGCCTGTGGTGATTGTCCTCCGCTCGCTGCGTCTATCCCTGTCCTGGAGCACACGGCGCTCCCCGGCCTCCCGGGGCGGGAAACCCCTGCCCTGGTTTCCGGGTACGCCGGCACGTCCGCACCGCACCAGGAGGAAGCAGGATGAACTTCGTCCTCATCGAGAGGCAGCAGAACAATCCACCCAGCGACGCCGTCATCAAGGCTGCCATGGAGCGCTGTGACGGCAAGGTCTCCGAGATCGTGGAGGAGAACCAGGACTCCGCCAAGCGTGTCTACTTCAGCGGCAGTGTGAACCACACCAGTTTCTTCAACGAGCTGCGGGCCCTGGTCCCGGGTAGCCGCAGCACCAGCTGGAACCTCGTGTGGGGGGACGCGATGGCCCTGAGCAGCGCGGCTACGGTGGGCACGTCCGGCACCCAGTACAGCATCACCATCCGCAACAGATCGCAGATCGACAACAGCCGGGCCATCGTCTTCCAGCAGGACCCGGCAGCGCCGTCGGACGTTGTGTCGCTGGCGTGGCTGTCGAAGACGTGTCACGCCGGCACACAGGTGACCTACACCTGGACGCTGGACTTCAACTTCGTCTGGGGTCAGAACGGGCAGCTGAAGCCGGGCGTGAACTACCAGGCCGGACAGGCGATCCCGGCCGACCTCACGGACAACAACCAGGTGACGCTCCAGTACGTGGACGGCGGGTTCGAGTTCGGCCCCACATCGGCCAGCGGAAGCCCCGGCACGCTGCTGATCCACGAAGCCGACAACGTCCCCGGGAACGGAAGCAGCGAGCAGGGGTCGGTCGGCATCGGCATGTACGGGCAGGGAACCTTCGTACGGCCGACCCAGTCCACAGGGCCGCAAGGTGGCATCCAGTTCGGTATCCACCCGCAGTACTGGGTGGCCTTCGGCAGTTACGAGCCGGGCGAGGTGGTCAACACATCGGTCCTGTACTACCCGAAGCAGGTGAT
Organism: Streptomyces barkulensis; assembly: GCF_002843305.1. Classification (GTDB taxonomy): domain Bacteria; phylum Actinomycetota; class Actinomycetes; order Streptomycetales; family Streptomycetaceae; genus Streptomyces; species Streptomyces barkulensis. The sequence goes on along the minus strand of NZ_PGSG01000119.1, from coordinate 224,169 downwards.
GTTCTCCGCAAGCCAATTCAGGGCCGACTGCACCTTCGACGGCCGGAACTGGACGATCGCCTACTCGTGACCTGCCGTACGGAACCGGGCGGGCGCCCCTGCCCAGGCATGAGCCGGGGCGCCCGCCCCCCGGGAAAATCCTGGAGACCGTCAGGGCATGCTGACGATCCGGGCGAAACCGCCTCGGGTTTCCGGGAAACAGGAGCGTGATCGTCAGGATTGTCCTCCGTGACGTATACGGACGACCAACTGTGGCCCTATCTCTCCCCCAGCAGGCCGGGCTGGTGGCTGGTGAGCGGGACCCGCGGCCAGATCAGACGAAGTGTCTCCACCGAGTGCGACATGCGTAAGCGGGAGGACGACGCCTTGCCGATCGTGCTGAACACGCTCAGGAGCGTCGACCAGCTCAGGCGGAGCATGGACGATGACGTGCTGGTGCTGGTCGCGGAGGCCCACCGGCGCGGCGCGTCCTGGGCGGAGATCGCGGGCTGGCTCTACCGGACGAAGCAGACCGTCCACCGGCAGTACCAGCGCCGGATGTACTCCTGCCGTACCAGGGAACTGCTTCACTGCGACTACCTGGAGGCGACTCGGCGAGCCAGGGTTCTGTGCAGACAGGGTTGCCCGGAGGAGGTGGCCGAATCACGCGCTTTCCTGTGGACTTTTCGGCAGCCGGCGGGGCGAGCTGTCCCGGACGCATGACGCGCCTACCAGCGAAGCGGTCCTGCTCTGCTCTGTACGGTGCCCCATGCCGCTGCCCCCCGACCTCCGACTCGTCCACCCATCGCCGCCCGATGTCCCCCGCCTGCACGGTCTGACCGGAGCCGCGTAGGACGTCGCTGACGGAAAGCCCTCGCAGGTCCGGGCGTCTCCGCCGGCGCCTGGCCCCCTCCGCCTCCGCTGTGGTGCACCGGCCGCACCGACCTGCCCGGCCGCCCCCGCCCGGCCACCTGGCGCTGGTACGGCGAGCCGCGCCCCTGACCGCGTGCCCAAAGCGCGGCGCCGCCCCGCCCGTGCCCTTACGGCGAGGAGACGGCCATGGCGTGGACCCCGAGCGCCACCGCCAGGGCCAGACACGTCACGGCGCACACGGAGGCCGCGTACCGCAGCCGGGGGACGACCCCCGCCGCCGCGCAGCCCCAGGCGCCGAGCACCAGCAGCGGAAGCCACGCCTCCGCCCGGTCGTTCACCTCGTGGCAGTGCTCGGCGCGCGGACCGCTCCCACCGAAGTGGAAGGCGCAGTCGCTCCCGAAGTTCTCGGTGCCCAACCCGGCGAACCCCCACCACACGGTGGCCAGCACTCCGGCGAGCACCGCGAGGACCAATCCCGTCAGCCCCTCGCCCCGCTCCAGAGACGTGTCGTCCTCCCCGCCGTCCGCGTCCGCACCCATCACCTCTCCCTCCCCAGGACGATCCGGAAACCGAGCCCCCCGAACACCGCCCGGAACCTGGCGGCGCGGCCGTGCGGTTCGCCGCCGAACAGGGGCGCCTTTGCGTACACCTGCCGCTCCGGCCGACTGCCCGAGCGATGGGTTCACTCGCAGCCCGGGGCCCGGGCGAAGGCGGTGACGACAATGATGGGCGCGGGTGGTCGGGCGGATCGCAGGTGGTGCGGTTCCGTGCCGGCGACGCCGGAACGAACAACTGAGGCGGTGTACACCGCAGGTGCACACGGATCCGGAGACCCCCGCCCGTTTCGCCTTCCTCCGCAGGTCAGAGGCCTGTGAACAGTCTGCATCGCCCTACCGGTTCACGAGTGAGCCGTACCCGGCCCACCCAACATGCGCGTGCCCCGCGGACGCGGCCCCGGAAGGCAGGTCTCATGACCGGGGTTCCTGGCAGGCGGTCGCGCCCGACGCGCCCGTGCCCGGGCCGGGCGGGGACCCCGACTCCGCCTCCGCGCCTCGTCGTGCCCACTCCGTGGCGGAGAAGCAGGAGGAAAGCCACAGGGCCTCGGGCACGTTCAAGATGACCCCGCTGACCATCGGGAAGGGTATGCCGTGCCGGAGGTCCTCGGGGAAGTCGCCGCCGAACTCGAGCCCCAGAGACGAGCCGCCCGGGATGAGCAGTCCGCCAGGGGTGATCGGGACCGGGTTCCAGTCGAGGTCACTGTGAAGAAGGGTCGCGTACGACTGTCCGGGGCGCTGCCAGAAGATCAACTGTTCTTCGAACTCGTTGATCCAGTGAAGGACATGGTCGGAAGGGCCGAAGGTCACCCCTGCCATCTCACCGAGGTGGGCCAGGACGGCGTTCCGCCCCCGGTACCCGCCCACGTACGCGCGGGCCGTGTCTACGAAGGATGCCAGGGTCGTGTCGTCAAGCACTGCCGCGGCAGGCACCCTGACGGTGCGCTGCCGATGGCCTTCGCGGCCCCCGCGACGGAGCTGTTCGGTGGAGTTCGCCCAGTACAGCTGCTCCGTGTCCGGGTCGAAGACAACGCAGAAAACGGGCACGTTCCCATTCGCCCAGGTATCGCCGTGCTGCCGCACCGGTACGGCGTATCCATAGGACCGCCGCCATGAAGCACCGCCCTTGACCTGAACCTTGATGACGTCGTTGGTCACGCGGCCGGCGTCGGCGAAGGTGACGAACAGATCCTCGCCGTAGTCGTTCTGCCCCGAGATCTCTTCCACCACGTGGTCATGACTCTGGAGGAGAGCACGCAAGGTGTTCACGGCCGCCTGTTCCATCCGCCGTCCCTTGGGAATCGTCGTCAACGCCCTCTCCCTCACCACGCGATAACGTCCGCCCACCATGCCACCCCCCTCTGACACTTGGACACGGACAACGACCGGGACCGCCTCGGCCCTCAACCTCGGTGGAAGACCGGATGACAACGCCGGACCGGCGCCATGAGCTTGGGAATCACCGCACGTTCGGCCTGCACCGCGGCTCTGACCTGCGCAGGAGGTCCCATGAACCCCGCCGCTCGATACGCCGGAGCAACCGCTGTCACCCATGCCTTCCGGCCTGTCCCGGACGCATCCGGCGCGCGTCACTCCTGGTCGCATCGCTCCAGGGCCAACCGCGTGAAGCCGCCTTCGAGGCCGCTGCGCTCGTCCAGGTACAGGCGGGTCCCGTCCGGGGTGCCTTCCCGGGCAAGCGTGAACAAGTGACCGGTCAGGGTACGCAGCCCTGCGGCGTCGACCTCGATCACGCTCTTGTAGACGCCGGTCTCTTCGATGACCTCGCGCTGGAGGGCCTCGGGGGCGGCTTCTCTCGGGCCAGAGGTTCGACCGGGCGACTGCTGCGGCCTCGCTCGTCTCAGCAGCAGAACCCACTGCGGTCTTTACCCGCGGAGACACTTCGGCAAGCTCCTGCCATGACCGGAAGTAATGCGCCCGCAGACCCGATCGAGACCAGGTGGGAGGCGTTGCTCGACTCGGAGTACGTGGACAGCGAGCTGGTGCGAGCGGCCTACGCCGAGCCTCGGCTCCGGCAGCTCTTCCCTTGGGCCGGGATGTGGGAGCTGCACTTCAGCCGCTGCATCGAGCCCCCCTTCACGTGGGATGTCCTCTACATCGCTCCGCGAAAGGGCGGGGGCTTTCTGGTGGAAGGACCGTCCAGGGGCGAGTCGGTCGGCGAAGCCGACACAGCTGGGGTGGCCGTCGCGATCGTGGTTGACCACCTGCCGCAGGACTGTGACCGTGCGTTTGTCGGCAACCGGCACGACCTCGTCGTCAGAGACGAGGGTGTCTGACCACGACGACCCGAAGCCGAGCTCTCCTGCCGAGGGATCCGAACTCGTACACGCGTCGAGTCGATCCGAGAGGGAGGTGGTCGGTTATCCGGTTTCCCCTCCGCCCCCTTCCGGCGCTCCATGAGCGGGGCCAAACCGATGTTCACGAGCATCGGACAGGACAGAGCGAGTACCTGGTCCCAGCCCCAGCCCAGCCATGAGCGACTGGCTACCGCAGCACCCGTGAGGACCAGAGCCTCACCAATGAGGACCGAGATCACACGTGTTCGCCGGCCCACTTCACCCCGGTACCGCGTCCACTGCCCCACCCACCATCCGGATACGGCTCCCACCCGTCCTGGCCGACGTCACCACCGCCCGACCCGCATGACGAGAAGGACCGCATCATGCCCGCGCACCGCCGCTTCCGCCGCGTCGTCCGCATCGGCCCCGTCCAGGTCGGCACCGCCTACGACGGCCGGGGCCGCGAGAAGCACACCGCCGCCCGCACCGCGCCGCGCTGCGGCTTCTGTGCCGACTACGACAGCCGCTCGGCCGCCGATCCGGCCGCCCGTACCCACCGCTGCCCCGTCCGCTGACCGGAGGTTCCCGTGACCGTCTCCCTGCCCCTGGTGGCCGTCCTGGGCGTCATCGCCTGGGCCGCGATCAAGTTCCTCGGCATCAGCCTGTGGGGGCCGCTCTGGTCCACCGGCACATGGCCGATGACCGCGACCGTGTCATCGCCGACCGGGCTCGGGGCGATGGTCCGCGGGCACGCGGCCCCAGGGTGACAAGCGCGTGGCACGGATGCGAACACGCGGAAGGGCCGGTTGCACAGGACCATACGTCTGCAACCGGCCCTTCGACCCGTGCCCCCGGCAGGATTCGAACCTGCGACACCCGCTTTAGGAGAGCGGTGCTCTATCCCCTGAGCTACGAAGGCGGAGCTCACATGAGGCCCTGTCGGACCGCATGGCGCACTGCGGCGCCCTTCGGGACGCCTGACCGACAGGATACCGGATCAGGGCTCGGGCGAGCGCAGCCGTTCGGTGTCCGAGGCGGGGAGGGGGCGGGGCGCGGGCGGCCGGTGGTGGCCCGGGTGCCGTGAGCGGTACAGGCGTACGGCTACCGCGACCGCGGTGAGCGGCACGACGACCGCGTAGAGCAGCAGCCCGGTCGGTACTCCGGTCTCCGGGCCGGTGCGCAGCAGTTCGGCGTGCGCCTGCTGGTTGGCCGCCAGTGCGGCGAGCAGGACCAGGGCACAGACGACGGCGGTACGGCGGTGTGTCACACGGACGTTCAGCCAGCGGCCGCTCCTCCGGCCGACCGCCTCGCGGGCCACCGCGGCGAACGCGCCCACGAGCACGGGAAGGCCGAGCGGGTTGTACCGCCACGACTCGCCGAAGTGCCCGAGCGCGGCCGCGTGCACCGCACGGGTTCCACCGCATGTCGGGCCCATCACACCGGCGTAGTGCAGAGGGCTGTGCAGGTCCACCGGGGGCAGTCCGAAGACCGCCACGGCCGCGCCGGCCACGAGCCCGGCCAGCGCCGTCGGGCCCGCCCAGGGGTGCCGGTCCCTGCTCTCCAGGACCGGGCGGAGGGGCGGCCACCACCGCTTCTGTGTGTTTGCCATGTTCCTCCTCCGCGAGGTCGCCGACCGTCGCCGGCCGCCGGTTTTCGGTGGAGACCCTACAGGTCGCGGCGTCGTCACGGCCCTGGGCGGCTAAGGCCGACTGCTGTAGTTTGACCGGCCGGTGACAGGAGCGCGGAGGGAGCGGTTTCGGATGCGCGCGAGGACGGTGGTGCGCTGGCTGGTGATGGCGGCCGTCCCCGTCTTCGCGCTGGCGCACGGGTTCGCCGGGGCGGCCACGCATCTGCCGGACCACCCCGACCACGCGCTCGCGGCCGTGGCCGGTTCGTTCTCCGGCTCCGGTACGGACGAACACGGCGGGCACGACGGAGCGTCCTGCGAGGTCGTCACCGGAGGCGGCTCCCACCAGCCGCCTTTGATCGCGGGCGGCCGTGTCGTCGCACAGGCCCCGCCGGGCGACGGAACCGGGCCGTGCGGCGGGGCCGTGTCGTCGCGGTCGCCTCCGGGACCGTCTCCGGTCGCTCTCTCCGTGCTGCGGATCTAGAAGGTGCGCCGCGTACGCCGTCCGCACCGGGCGGCGTACGCGCCGGGTGACATTCGCGGATCCGACGGAACGGAGAGAACCAGAATGGGAACCAGACGCAGGACCAAGGGAGGGAACGAGGCGCGCACCGCGCCGGGAGGTGTGGGAGCGGACCGAGTCCTCGCGGCCTTCGCGTCGATGGGGGCCGCCGCGATCCATGTCGCGGCGGCCGCGGACCACTACGACCGGTGGTGGATCTCCGGGCTGTTCTTCTATGCCACCGGGGCCTTCCAGGCAGGCTGGTCGGTGATCGCGCTCCGGACGGGCCGCCCGTCCGGCATGGTGATCGGTCTGCTCGTCAACGTCGCCGTCATCGTCACCTGGGCGGTCAGCCGGACGGTGGGAGTGCCGGTGGGGCCCGGCGCGGGCGTGCCGGAGCACATCGGCCGGGCGGGCGTCACCGCTGTGGCCTTCGAGGTGGTGGTCTGCCTGGTGGCGGCCCGGTACGTGCGGCGCCGGGCCGCACGCGGCTTCACCTCCTCACTGCGGGCGGTGGTGCTGGCCGGTGTCGCCGCTTCGGCCGTGACGGGTGTGACGGTCCCCGCCGTGGAGAGCGCGGTCAGCCACAGTCACGGCACGGCGGAGGAGCCGTCGGCACCGCACGGCCATGGTGACGGCGGTGGAGGCGAAGGCCACGGGGAGGACGGCGACGGCGCTCCGGAGCCGGACGCGGGTACCGCGTCGACTCAGCCGGCCGAGCGGCCCGCGGACGGCGGGCAGGACGGGCAGGACGGGCAGGACGGGCACGGCGGCGACGGGCACGACGACGGGCCGCACGGGCACTGACGGCCACGCGGGCGGAGGGACGGTGACCGCCGGCCCTCCGCCCGCCGGCGTCAGTACGACAGGCCGTGTCCGAAGGGGTAGAGGGTGCCGGTGGAGCCGGCGTCCGGGACGGCGACCGGGAGCCGGCCGGCGGGGGAGAGGTCGCCGTAGGCGGTGCGGACGGCGGCTTGGAGGGAGGGGGCGCCGTAGGAGTAGGTGGCCAGGTAGGCGGGGACGCCGGGGAAGCGGCGGATGTCGTACGGGTTGCGGACGGCGACGGCGACGACGGGTGTGCCGGTGTCCATCAGTGCCTGTACCAGCCTCGCCTGGGCGGCGCCCTTCTCCGAGCCCGCCGCGGCCGCGTTGACGGAGACGATCACCAGGCCGTGGCCCGCCGCCGCGCCGGCCGCCTCGGTGATGCGGTCCGCGGAGGGGATCGCGCCCGTCTCCAGCACGGCGGCGCTCTGGCCGGGCCGCTCGGCGACGGCGTCGGCGAGGGCCCGGGTGGTGCCCACCCCCCAGCCGGTGACCAGGACGGAGCGGGCGCCGGAGGAGAGGGGCAGGAGGGGTCCCTCGTTCCTGACCAGGGTGACGGTGCGGTCGGTGATGGCCTGGGCGTCGGCCCTGTGGCGCTCGGCGCCGACGGTGCGCACCGCGTGCTGCTCGTCCACGTACGGGTGCCGGAAGAGGTCCCGGCGGAGCTTGTGCGCCAGGATCCGCTCCACCGAGGCGTCCAGACGGGAGACGGGGATCCGTCCGCCGCGTACGGCCTCCAGGACGGCGTCGTAGGCGGTGTCCAGCTTCGGCGCCAGGACGAGCTGGTCACAGCCGGCCATGAGGGCCCGGACCGGCGCCACGTCCGGCGGGAACTGGCCCGAGGCGCCCTGCATGTCCAGGGCGTCGGTGACGATCAGGCCCTCGAAGCCCATCTCCTCGCGCAGTAGCCCGGTGATGATCGGCTGCGACATGGTGGCCGGAACGCCCGACGGGTCCAGGGCCGGGACGACGATGTGGGCCGTCATGATCGTGTCGACGCCGCGCGCGATGGCGGCGCGGAAGGGCGGCAGGTCGATGTCCTCCAGCTCCTCGCGGGTGTGGTCGATCCGCGGGAGGCCGGTGTGGCTGTCGGTGTCGGTGTCGCCGTGCCCGGGGAAGTGCTTGGCGGCGGAGGCGACCCGGCCGCGGTGGTAGCCGCTCACGGAGGCGCCGACCAGGGAGGCGCACAGGGCGGGGTCGGAGCCGAAGGAGCGGACGCCGATGACCGGGTTCTCGGGGTTGACGTTGACGTCGGCGACGGGGGCGTAGTTCTGGTTGACGCCCATCGCCGCCAGCTCCAGACCGATGATCTCGGCCGAGCGCCGGGCGTCGGAGGTGGAGCGGCCCGCCGCCAGCGCCATGTTCCCGGGCAGGAGGGTGGCGGGGTCGGTGAGGCGGTAGACGACGCTGCCGCCCTCCTGGTCGATGGAGACCAGCAGCGGCACGCGGGCGCCGGCGCTGCGCGCGGCGCGCTGGAGGCCGTTGGACAGACGCGCGGTCTGGAGCGGGTCGCGGACGTTGTCGGGGCCGCGGCGGGCGTCGAAGTAGATGACCCCGCCCGGCCGGTACTTGGCGATGACCTCGGCGGGGGTGTCCACGCCGTACAGGGTGCGGTTGCCCGCGGACGCGGTGTCGGCGGCCTGCCCGTAGACCTCGACGACGAAGAGCTGCCCGACCTTGTCCTCCAGGGACATGCGGCGGGCCAGGGCCCTGGCCCTGGCGCGTACGCGGTCGCCGCCGGAGGCGGCGGCCTGCCCGGCGGCCTGTCCGGTGCCGGCGTTCGCCGGGGAGGGGAGGGCGGCGGAGGCGGTCAGCGCCGCGGTGACACCGAACAGGCCGGTGGCGAGGGCTTGTCTGCGGCTGGGAGTCGCGGGCTGCTGCATCGGGTCTCTCCTCACATGGGCGGACGGAGCGGGTGGGGCCGGTGGTACGCGTGCGGAGGGGACGGCATGTGGGGGTGGGCGCCGGAGCCGTGGCGGCCACATCGTTCCAGCGAGTCGGGCTTGCGGCCAGAGGGGTGCGGGACTGTCAGTGGTCGGGCCATTGGCGGGACGCGGACATGAGGCGCGGAGGGAGGGGGCGGGCCGGGCCGGGAGGGCGGCTTCGGGAGACGGGACGGGGAGGCGGTTCGGGCGGGTCCACCGGGATTGTGCGGTGGCGGCCGGTACCGGGCGCGGCGACGCGCGGCGGGCGCGCGGCACGGTGGTCCCGGAGGGTGACGGGAGGAGGCGTCCGGCGGGTGCCGTGGGTGGGTGGCGCCGTGCCCCGGACACCGGCCGTGCCCCGGACACCGGGGGCCTCAGGAGTTCAGCGGCCTCTCGTACCAGGCCACGTCCCAGTACCGGCCGAACTTCCGGCCGACCTCGCCGTACGTGCCGATGTGGCGGAAGCCGAAGCGGGCGTGGAGACGTACGGAGGCCTCGTTGGGCTGGGCGATGCCCGCGTAGGCGCGGTGGACGTCCTCGCCGCCGAGGGCTTCGAAGAGGTGCTCGTACAGCAGGGTGCCCACGCCCCGCCCGCGCGCGTCGGGAGCGAGGTAGACGCTGACCTCGACCGAGGTGGAGTAGGCGGACTTGGGGCGGAAGGGGCTGCTGGTGGCGTAGCCCTGGACGCGGCCGGATTCCGCGTCCAGGGCAACCAGAAGGCGGTGCGGACCGTCCTTGGGGTGGGAGAGCAGCCAGGGACGTCTGGTCTCGGGGGTGAGGGGCTCGGTGTCGAATGTGACGGGGGTCTCGCGGACGTAGTGGTTGTAGATGTCCGTCAGCCCCGGAAGGTCGCCTTCCTCGCCTGCTCTGACCTGGACTTCCCCGCGTTCCGTCATGGAAGGCCCCCTCTGTGTGGCGGCGCAGAATACCGCAAGATCCGGAAAAACGATGCGCGCCGTGGGAATTCTGTCCGGATTGAAGTCGTTGATTCCATCGGAACGGGCACCCGAACCAGGAGACGCCGGGTGGCTGGACCGCCACCGACCAGTTGTAGACCACGACTCGCAAGGGAGTACGCATGGCAACCCGTGCCGTCGCCCGTCGTCAGGCCGACCCCAACGGCGCTGACGAGGCACGACCTGTACGTACCTCGTCTGCAGGGGATGTAGCGGACCGGGACCTGGTCGGCATGTACCTCGACGAGATCGCCCGCACCCCGCTGCTGGACGCGGCGAAGGAGGTCGAGCTCTCACTCGCCATCGAGGCGGGCGTATACGCCCGGCAGGTCCTCGACGGCCAGGCCGAGCCCGTCTCGGGTGACTCGCCGGCCGCGACCGCGACCCGCGAGGAGCTGGAGGCCGTGGCCGCCGAGGGCGAGCGCGCCAAGGATGTCTTCATCCGCTCCAACCTGCGTCTGGTCGTCGCCGTCGCGCGGCGCTACCCCCGCAGCGGCCTGCCGCTGCTGGACCTGATCCAGGAGGGGAACGCGGGCCTGGTGCGGGCGGTGGAGAAGTTCGACTACCGCAAGGGCTTCAAGTTCTCCACGTACGCGACATGGTGGATCCGCCAGGCCATCACGCGGTCGATCGCCGACCAGTCGCGCACCATCCGCCTCCCCGTCCACCTGGTCGAGGAGCTGGGACGGATCCGGCGTGTGCAGCGGGAGTTCAACCGCGAGCACGGCCGCGACCCCGAGCCCGCCGAGATCGCCGAGGAGCTGGGCTCCAACCCCGAGCGCGTCACGGACGTGCTGGACTGGGCGCGCGACCCGGTCAGCCTGAACATGTCCGTGGACGACGAGGGCGAGACGCAGTTCGGCGACCTGCTGGAGGACACCTCCGCCACCTCTCCCGAGGACTCCGTGCTCGTGATGCTGCGGCGCGAGGAGCTGGAGGACATGATCGGCCGGCTCGACGACCGGACCGCCTCCATCATCCGGGCGCGCTACGGCATCGAGGACGGGCGCGAGCGCACGCTGACCGAGGTCGGCAAGCAGCACGGCCTGACGAGGGAACGCATTCGCCAGATCGAGAAGCACGCCCTGCTCGAACTGAAGAAGATGGCCCATGACACGGGCTTCGACGCGGCGGCGTGACGGCGTCCGGCGCGGCGTGGCACACCGCGCCGTGACGGGACACGACCGAAGACGACCGAGCACGCCCACTGGACAGGGACCCCGGCGCACTCCCCCCCCCAGCGCCGGGGTCCCGCTGTGTCCGGAGCCCGTGACGCCCGGTGTTTCGGGCGTGCGGGGGCGGCGAGGCGGTGCCGGAGACCGGTGCCGGAGATCGGGACCGCAGCCGGGAGCCGGGGCTGGGAGCCGGGGCCGGAAGCCGGGGCCATAACCGGCTCAGGGGCGGCCGTAGAGGTCGTGGTACGCCGGGAACACTCCGCCCGGACCGTCCACGCCCTCCGCGGCCCGCACCGCTTTGACCACCGCACGCGTCAGGGTGTCGGCGCCGGCCGCCAGCACGTCGTTGATCTCCTCCGCCTCCGGGCGGCGTGCGCCGGTGGACAGGGCGAAGACGGTGTCCCCGTCGGTGAGCAGATGCACCGGGCGGACCGCACGGGCCAGCCCGTCGTGGGAGGTGCCCGCCAGCTTCTGCGCCTGGGCGGGGGTGAGCTCGGCGTCGGTGGCCACCACGGCCAGCGTGGTGTTGAGCGGCGGGCGCACCGAGGCGGCCGAACGGCGCTCCGACTCCTGCTGGGCGGCGGCCAGGGACCGCAGCGCCTCGGCGTGCTCGGCCTCCGAGGGGAAGGCCGGGCGCCCGCCGTACAGCTCGCCGTAGAGCACGCCCGTGGCCGGGTCCAGAGCCGAGCCCACCGCGTTGACCACGGCCAGCGCGCCCACGGTGGTGCCCGAGGGCAGAACCGTGCTCGCGGTGCCCACCCCGCCCTTGAGACCGCCCGCAACGGCCCCCGCGCCGGCCCCGACGCTGCCCTGGGGAACCGGCTCGCCGACGCTCGTACGGGCGGCCGCCTCGGCCGCCTCCCGGCCGAGCGCGGCGTCGGGGCGGGCCCGCCAGGAGCCGCCGCGGCCCAGGTCGAAGAGGCAGGCGGCCGGGACCACGGGCACCACCTGATCCGGCTCCGGGCCGACGGGGAAGCCCCTGCCCCGCTCCTCCAGCCAGGCGGTCACCCCGCAGGCGGCGTCCAGCCCGAAGGCGCTGCCCCCGGTCAGGACCACGGCGTCGATGCGCTCCACCAGATTGCGCGGGTCCAGGGCGTCGGTCTCCCGGGTGCCGGGCCCGCCGCCCCGCACGTCCACGGCGGCGGTCGCCCCGCCCTCCGGGGCGAGGACCACGGTCGTGCCCGTCAGCCAGCCGTCGCCGATCCGCTGGGCGTGGCCGACCCGCAGGCCCTGGACATCGGTCAGTGCGTCGTTGACCCTCGAGGCGCTCATAAGGCCATGATCCTCCTCCCCGCGGCGGATCGGGGCCGCCGTACTCTGGGGGGATGAGCACCCCCGCCACACCCGGTCCCGGCGCGACGCCCCGCGACCCGGCCTCCGCGCTGGACTTCTCCGATCCGCTGAGCCGGCCCTCGGCCGACGACACCGACCGCGGCTGGGGAGAGCGCCCGGAGACGGGCGGCGACGGCGGTGCGGGCGATCTGGCCCGCTTCCTGGACGAGAAGCCCCCGCACCACCTGTGAGGCCACCGGCGAGACCGTTCGCGGGGCACTGCGGGGGACGCCCGCGTCAGGACTTCTTCGAGGTACCCCCGGATGTGCCGGACGCACCGGACGGCCCCTCGGAGCCCGGCCCGGAACCGCCCTCGGAGGCGCTGCGCTGCGCCGCCAGCAGGGCGGCGGCGTCCGTGGTGCCGTTGCCCTCGCGCTGGGCCAGCAGCGCGTCGCGGATCTCGGTGAGCAGCTCCACCTCGGTCTTCTGGACCGGAGTCGCGGCCTCCTCGACCGCCTCCTTGGCGCTCAGGGCGTCCAGCCGCTTCTTGAACCTGTTCATCGGCACGATCATCAGGAAGTAGACGACCGCGGCGGTGATCAGGAAGGTCAGTGCGGCGCTCAGCACCGAGCCCCACTTGATGGCGATGCCGCTGAGGGCCGCGCCGGTCGCCTCGTCGAACTCGCACGGGCCCTGGAGACAGGACTGGTAGCGGTCGAGGTCCTTGGGCCCGATGGAGCCCACCACCGGGTTGATGACGCCCTCCACCACCGAGTTCACGATCTTGGTGAAGGCCGCTCCGATGACGACGGCAACGGCCAGATCGACCACGTTGCCCCGCATCAGGAATGCCCTGAACCCGGCCAGGACGCCCTGCTTCTCGCTCAAGAGACTGCCTCTCCTCCGCACACGCGCTCCGGCCTCCGCCGGGTGAACGCAGCACACGCTGCACGAACACCGCGCGCACTGTCCAGCCCGGGGCGCGGTCAGGGCCACGGTCCGGGCCATGGTCCGGGGCGCGGTCAGGGCCCTGGCGGGCGTCGGTCAGCACAGCGTCACCGCCAGAACGGAGTGCGCCGCCGCGCCGGCGAGCCGGGCGGCCGTCGGCCGGGGCACCGAGAGCACCACCAGCGCCCCCTCCCGGCCGCCGGGGCCGGCCTCCGGGCCGGAGGCCGCCTCGGGCACGGCCGCCACCCGCACGTTCCGGGCGATGGTCCGTGCGCTGTCCGCCGGGCCGTCGGCGGGACCGCCTGCCGGGGGGTCGGCGGGCGCGGCCAGCACGTCCACCCTGTCCCCGGGACGCAGCAGCCGCACCGTCTCCGCGTCCGGGATCCGCACCGGGGCGTCCACCGTCGCGCCGCCTCCCTCCTCGTCGGGGGAAGCGGGCGGGGGCGGGGCTTCCGGAGCTTCTCCGGCCGCGGGCCGGGCCGCCGGGAGCGCACGATCCCCGTCCCTGTCTCCGTCCCCGCCCCCGGGAGTCCCCCAGAGGACGGCGCCCGCGGAGGCGACGGCCAGCAGCAGAGCCACCGCCCGGAACCACCGGCCCGCCGCCCGGAGAGGGCCGAGGGGGCCACGCCCCGCGCGCACCGGTTCGAACTCCGGCACCGGGCCGGCGGCCGGAGGGCTTGAAGAAGGAGGCAGGGAGTGGGGTGTGGAGCAGGAGGGGGACGGGGGCGAGGACGAGGACGAGGACGGGGGAGGAGCGGACTGGAAGGAAAAGGAAGAGGACATCGCGGTCACCGCCTTGTGGTGGAAACACCCCAACGATGTCCGGTTCCACGGCAGTCCGCCGGGCCCTGTGGGCTACTCACAGGTTGTGGACAACTCGCTCACCCGCACGAGGGACGTGAGCCGCACGAGCCGCCCCCGCCGCACCCCCGGCCGGGGGCCGGGATGTCGGTAGGCCGGTAGATCGGTAGGTCGGGAGGCCGGCGGCCCTCAGGGAAGCTCGATGCCCGGGTCCATCCCGTCCAGCGCCGTCGCGCAGGCGCAGTCCCGCTCCGCAGGCAGCCCGGCCACCGTGTCGAAGAGCACCTCGCGCAGCCGTCCGACGTTCTGCGCGAAGACCTGGAGCACCTCCTCGTGCGAGACGCCCTCGCCCGTCTCCGCACCGGCGTCCAGGTCGGTGACCAGCGCCATCGAGGAGTAGCACAGGCCCAGTTCGCGAGCGAGGATCGCCTCCGGGTGGCCGGTCATCCCGACCACCGACCAGCCCTGCGCCGCGTGCCAGCGCGATTCCGCGCGGGTGGAGAAGCGTGGTCCCTCGATCACGACCATGGTGCCGCCGTCCACCGGCTCCCAGCCGCGCCCGCGCGCCGCCGCGACGGCCGCCGCCCGGCCCGTCTCGCAGTAGGGGTCGGCGAAGGACAGGTGCAGCACGTTCGGCACCGAGCCGTCGGGCAGCGCCTCACCGTCGTAGAAGGTCTGGGCGCGCGACTTGGTGCGGTCCACGAGCTGGTCGGGCACCACCAGCGTGCCGGGGCCGTACTCGGGCCGCAGACCGCCCACCGCGCAAGGCCCCAGCACCCGCCGCACACCGACCGAGCGCAGGGCCCACAGGTTGGCCCGGTAGTTGATCCGGTGCGGGGGCAGATGGTGTTTGCGGCCGTGCCGGGGCAGGAAGGCCACCCGGCGCCCGGCGATCTCGCCGATGAAGAGGGAGTCGCTGGGCTCGCCGTACGGCGTGTCCACCGCGACCTCTATCACGTCGTCCAGGAACGAGTAGAAACCGGACCCGCCGATGACGCCTGTCTCCGCCTGTGCGCTCATGGTCGAACACACTAGCCCCCCATGCGGCGACCCCGCCTCGGTGCGCACCGCTGCGGGGTCGGGACAGGCCGGTTCCGGCTCCGGACCGGAGGGCGGCAGGCGGCGGGGTCAGGCCGCCGAGGAGCCGGCCTTGGACGACGAGTCGCCGGACGAGCCCGAGCTCTTCTCGGAGGAAGAGGACGAGGACGACGACGAAGAAGACGACGAAGAAGACGATGACGAGGACGACGACGTCGAAGAGGACGACGACGTGCTGCCGGACGAGGAGCCGCGGCTGTCGTTCCGGTAGAAGCCGGAGCCCTTGAAGACGATGCCGACCGCGGAGAACACCTTCTTCAGGCGGCCCTTGCAGCTCGGGCACTCGGTGAGTGCGTCGTCGGTGAACTTCTGAACCGCTTCCAGGCCCTCGCCGCACTCGGTGCACTGGTACTGATAGGTCGGCACTTGCTCCTCCTGGCACTCTTCCTTGTGGAGTGCTAACGACGCACCATGGTGCAGTATTCCGGCGGCTTAGTCCACCGGGAGCGGCGGACGGTGACTCTCGCCACGCCCCGGTGTGCCCCTCCCGTCCTCCGTCCGGAGCCCTCCGTCACCCGGTTCGCGGTTCCTCCCCGTCGCCCGTCCGCCCGTCGTCCGGCCTCAGCCGTCCGCGCAGCGCCGCCACCGTGACCAGCGCCAGAGCCGTGGCGGCCAGCGGCACCGTGAACCCGGCGCTCGCCCCGAAGCCGTCCGTCAACTGCCCGGCGGCCGACGCGGCGCCGGCCTGGCCCAGCGCCACGGCGCCGGCCATCCAGGTGAACGCCTCGGTGCGCACGCCCGCCGGAGCCAGCCGCTCCACCAGGGTGAAGCCGGTGATCAGGCTCGGCGCGATGCCCATGCCCGCCAGCAGTCCGAGGACGGCCAGCAGCGGGACCGCGTCCACCGCCCACAGCGGCGCGGTGGTCAGCGTCAGCAGCGCGTATGCCGCCAGCAGCCGCCGCTGCGGGGCCGAGCGCCAGGTCAGGGCGCCGAAGACGAGACCGGCGAGCATGTTGCCCGCGGCGAAGGTCCCGTACAGCACGCCGTTGAGGCCCGGCTGCCCGATGGAGTCGGTGAAGGCGGCCAGCGACACCTGCATCCCGCCGAAGACCGAGCCGATGCCGAGGAAGGCGACGATCAGCACCCGCACGCCCGGCACGGACAGGGCCGAGGCGTGCGGTGCGCCGTCCGCTCCCCGGGCGCGGCGGTGGGCGGGGGGCGCGGTACGGCGCTGGGCCGCGAAGAGCAGCCCGCCGACGACGGTCAGGGCCGCCTCGGCGGCCAGCCCGGCGGCCGGGTGCACCCCGGTGCACAGGGCGGTGGCCAGGACCGGGCCGATGACGAAGGTGAGCTCGTCGGTGACCGACTCGAACGCCGCCGCCGTCGACAGCAGCCGGGCGCCGTCCGGCCTGCCCGAGCCGCCCGGACCGCCCGGCGGGCCCGAACCGCCCCGCCCGTCCGGCGAGCCGGGCCCGCCTCTGAGCAGGTGCGCCCAGCGGGCCCGCACCATCGGGCCGACCTGCGGCACCGAGGCGCCGGCCGGTACGGCCGCCAGCAGCAGCGCCCACAGCGGCGCCCGGGACAGCGCCAGGGCCGCCAGCACGCCCACGGCGGCGGCGTGCAGCAGCACCCCGGGCACCAGGACCGCGCGCTGGCCGAAGCGGTCGGCGAGCCGGCCGCTGCGGGGTGCGAACAGGGCCATCGACACGCCGGTCACGGCCGAGACGGTGCCCGCCGTGCCGAACGATCCGGTGGTGTCCTCGACCAGCAGCACGATGCCGAGCGTCAGCATCGCGAAGGGCTGGCGGGCCAGGAAGCCGGGCAGCAGGAACGTCCACGCACCGGGCGTGCGCAGCAGGTCCCGGTAGCCGGGCTTCCGGTTCGTGACGGGAGTGACCGTGGTGGCCACGGCCGTACCTTTCTGCCGCCTGGTAGCGCGCCGCGGACCGTACGGCGCACGGCGGCGCGGTACGGCGGGGGCACGCCGAAGGCCGTCCTCTCGCACGGACCGCGGCGTGTGGTCGGCCGGGCGGCCGTGCCGGCCCTGCATCAGGCGGGGTCGAAACTCCGGTAGCTCCGAAAGTCGGACAAACGTACGGCCTCAGGGTAGCCGATCACCCCGCGGATCCGCCCCCGTCCCGCATCTGCCCCGTCCCGTCCCGCACCCGCCCCCGTCCTGCCTCCCTCAGCCCCTCCGCAGCGCCGAGCTGCCCGCCGTCCCCAGCCAGCCCGCCAGTTTGCCGCCCCGGCCCACGGCCATCAGCCGCCGCTCGGTGGCGTCGCGCACCGCGTCGGTGGCGATCACCAGCAGCTCGTCGCCGTGCCGCAGGACGGTCGAGGGCGAGGGCACGAAACTGCTGCCCTCCCGCACCACCAGGGTGACCGCCGCGCCTTTCGGCAGCCGCAGCTCGGCCACCTCCACGCCCTGCATGCGTGAGCCGTCGGGGATGGAGACCGCGATCAGATGCCCGCGCAGCCGTTCCAGCGGAGCCGACTCGATCTCCAGATCCTGTGTGTCGCCGGCCTTGTCCAGCCCGAGCCTGCGGGCGACCCACGGCAGGGTCGGCCCCTGGAGCAGGGTGAAGACCGCGACCAGCACGAAGACGATGTTGAAGATCCGCCGGCTGCCCGGCACCTGGTCGACCATGGGGATGGTCGCCAGGATGATCGGCACCGCGCCGCGCAGCCCCGCCCACGACATCAGCGTCTGCTCCCGCCAGGGGAGCCGGAAGGGCAGGGAGCACAGCACCACGGACACCGGCCGTGCCACCAGCGTCAGCACCAGCCCGACCGCCAGTGCCGCCCAGAAGTCGCGCAGCAGCTCCGAGGGGGCCGCCAGCAGGCCGAGCAGCACGAACAGGCCGATCTGCGCGATCCACGCCATGCCGTCGGCGAACCCCCGGGTGGCCGGGCGGTGCGGCAGCCTGGAGTTGCCCAGGACGACCGCGCTGACGTAGACCGCCAGGAATCCGCTGCCCTGCGCCAGCGCGCCCCCGGCGTACGCCAGGACGCACAGCGCCATCACCGCGATCGGATACAGGCCGGAGGCGGGCAGCGCGACCTGCCGCAGCGCGTACTCGCCCAGCTTGCCGACGGCCAGTCCCACCGCGAGCCCGATGGCCAGCTGCAGCGCGATCTGCCCGAGCAGGACGTACCACGACTCCATCGGGCCGGCCGAGGCGAAGGCGACGACCAGGATCACCACCGGGGCGTCGTTGAACCCGGACTCCGCCTCCAGCATCCCCGTCAGGCGGGGCGGCAGCGGCACCTTGCGCAGTACGGAGAAGACGGCCGCGGCGTCCGTCGAGGAGACGACCGCCCCCATGATCAGCGCCGGACGCCAGTCCAGTCCCACCAGATAGTGGGCCCCCGCGGCGGTGACGCCCACGCTGATCGCGACGCCCGCCGTCGCCAGCACGGCCGCTGCGGGTACCGCCGGGCGGATCTGGCGCCACTTGGTGCCCAGACCGCCCTCGGCGAGGATCACCACGAGCGCCGCGTAGCCCAGCACCTGTGTCAGTTCGGCGTTGTCGAACTCGACCCCGAGGCCGTCCTGTCCGATGACGAGCCCGATGCCGAGGTAGATCAGGAGGCTGGGGAGCCCCGTGCGGGAGGAGAGCCGGACGGCCGCGACGGCGACGAGCAGGACGAGCGCGGAGACCAGCATGAGTTCGTTGAGGCGGTCGACAGTCAGAAGCGGATCCTTCCGTGGGCGTGCGCAGGCAACGGCCGGGACCCGACCGCCGGGAAGTCATTTCTTTGCCTAACAATTTACCATTGCTTGGATCTCCGGCTCCTGATGCGCGGACTCCCTGCCGACCGGCGACCCGGCTCGTCCTATGGTTGCTCCAGCACCTCTGGTCCCACCCTGCCCTCGAAGGACAGCGATGCCCGCCAAGAAGACCCCGCGACGCGCCCGCCTTCTCGTGATCGCAGTCGTGCTGCTGCTCGTGGCGGGCGTCGGCTACGGCGCCTACTGGAGCGTCGGCACCGTCCGCGCGTCCTTCCCGCAGACCACCGGCTCGATAGAACTCGACGGTCTCTCCGCCCCGGTCACCGTCAAACGCGACGAGCACGGCATACCCCAGCTCTACGCCGACAGCGCCGAGGACCTCTTCCGCGCCCAGGGCTACGTCCACGCCCAGGACCGCTTCTGGGAGATGGACGTGAGGCGGCACATGACGGCCGGCCGGCTGTCGGAGATGTTCGGCGAGAGCCAGGTCGAGACCGACGCCTTCCTGCGGACCCTGGGCTGGCGGAAGGTGGCGCAGGAGGAGTACGACACCAAGCTGTCGGAGACCACCAAGAAGTACCTGCTGGCCTACGCCGAGGGTGTCAACTCCTATCTGGGCGGCCGCAGCGGCGCGGAACTCTCCCTGGAGTACGCGGCCCTCGGCCTGGTCAGCGACTACAGGCCGCACAAGTGGTCGCCGGTGGACTCCGTGGCCTGGCTCAAGGCCATGGCCTGGGACCTGCGCGGCAACATGCAGGACGAGATAGACCGGGCCCTGCTCTCCAGCCGCCTGACGAACAAGCAGATCGAGGCGCTCTACCCGGACTACCCCTTCGACCGGAACAAGCCGATCGTCCAGGACGGCGCCGTCAGCGCCCTCGACGGCGCCTACGACCCGAAGGGCACCGCGGCGGAGGGCGGGAACGCCGCGCAGAACGGCACCACGGCCCCCGGCACCACCGCCCCCGGCGGCGCCGGCCAGGGCACCGGGACCGGCCAGGGCACCCCGGCGGGCCAGACGGGCCAGGCCGGTCAGGGCGTGCGGACCCAGCTCGCCGCGCTGGCCGCCTCCCTCGACGCCGTCCCCGCCCTCCTGGGCCCCAACGGCGACGGCATCGGCTCCAACTCCTGGGTCGTCTCCGGCGAGTACACGACCACCGGCAAGCCGCTGCTCGCCAACGACCCGCACCTGGCGCCGCAGCTCCCCTCCCTCTGGTACCAGATGGGCCTGCACTGCAACTCGGTCGGCGAGGACTGCCCCTTCGACGTCGCGGGCTTCACCTTCTCCGGCATGCCGGGCGTGATAATCGGCCACAACCAGGAGATCTCCTGGGGCTTCACCAACCTCGGCGCCGACGTCACCGACCTGTACCTGGAGAAGATCGAGAACGGGACGTACCTCTACGACGGGAAGAAGGTCCCGTACGAGACCCGCGAGGAGGTCATCAAGGTCGCGGGCGGCGAGGACCGGAAGATCACCGTCCGCTCCACCCGCCACGGCCCCCTCGTCTCCGACCGCAGCAACGAGCTGGCCGGCGTCGGCGACCACGCCCCGGTCGGCGACGTCGCCCCCGACCGCGGCAAGGGCTACGCCGTCGCGCTGCGCTGGACGGCGCTGGAGCCCTCCAGGACCATGGACGCGGTCTTCGAGCTGAACACCGCCACCGACTTCAACGGGTTCCGCAAGGCCGCCCGGAAGTTCGCCGTCCCCTCCCAGAACCTGGTCTACGCCGACACCGAGGGCAACATCGGCTACCAGGCGCCCGGCCGCATCCCGGTCCGCGCCGAGGGCCACGACGGCCGCTACCCGGCACCCGGCTGGAACCCGGACTACGAGTGGGAGAGCTACATACCGCAGGAGGCCCTGCCCTGGGAGTACAACCCGGAGCGCGGCTACATCGTCACCGCCAACCAGGCCGTGATCGACGCGGAGAAGTACCCCTACCCGCTCACCGAGGACTGGGGCTACGGCGCCCGCAGCCAGCGGATCGACGACCTCATCCAGTCCAAGATCAAGGACGGCGGCAAGGTCTCCACGGACGACATGCGCACCATGCAGCTGGACAACAGCAGCGAGATAGCCAAGATCCTGGTGCCCTACCTGCTGAAGATCGACGTCGAGGACCCCTATGTCCGCCAGGCGCAGGAGCTGCTGGAGGGCTGGGACTACACCCAGGACGCCGACTCCGCCCCCGCCGCCTACTTCAACGGTGTGTGGCGCAACCTCCTCAAGCTCGGCTTCGGCAACAAGCTCCCCAAGGAGGTCCGCGTCGAGGGCGAGTGCCTGCGGGTCCGCCCGGCCGACGAGTCCGGCCCGATCGAGGACCTGAGCGGCAACCCGCGCACCGTCCGCGAGTGCGGCACGCGCGCCCCGGAGTCCGCGCAGCCCGACGGCGGCGACCGCTGGTACGAGGTCGTGCGCACGCTGCTGGACGAGCCCGACAGCGGCTGGTGGACCCCCGGCAGCCGCTTCGAGGAGGGTGAGGGCGACCGCGACGCGCTGCTGGCCCGCGCCATGAAGGACGCCCGCTGGGAGCTGACCACCAAGCTCGGCAAGGACATCGAGACCTGGAGCTGGGGCCGTCTGCACCGGCTGATGCTCAAGAACCAGACCCTGGGCACCTCCGGTCCCGGCTTCGTCCAGCACCTGCTCAACCGCGGCCCCTGGAACCTCGGCGGCGGCGAGGCGGCCGTCAACGCCACCGGCTGGAACGCCGCGGGCGGCTACGAGGTGATCTGGGTGCCGTCGATGCGGATGGTGGTCAACCTGGCCGACCTCGACGAGTCGAGCTGGATCAACCTCACCGGCGCCTCCGGCCACGCCTACCACTCCAACTACGTGGACCAGACGGACAAGTGGGCCGAGGGCGAGCAGCTGGACTGGGCGTTCAGCCGCAAGGCCGTCGAGGACGCGACCGAGGACACCATGGCCCTCACCCCGTAGCCGCCCTCACCCCGTACCGCCGCGAGCCCCGCGCCCGCCGGTCTCACGCCGTGAAGCGGTGCACCCCCTCGGGGGTCACCGCGGCGTGCACCGGACGGTCGTGGGGCTCCGCCGGTACCCGGCGCAGATACTCGCCGGAGTGCAGCAGCACCACCAGCGCCGGGGCGGCCCCGGACGCCTCGATCCGGGCCAGCACCCGGTCGTAGCTGCCCCCGCCGCGCCCCAGGCGCATCCCGCGCCGGTCCACCGCCAGCCCCGGCAGCAGTACGACGTCCGCCCCGGTCACGGCCTGCGGCCCCAGCCGCCGCCCGGTGGGCTCCAGCAGCCCCCGGCGGGCGGGGGAGAGGAACTCGGCGCCCTCGTACGCGGCCCAGTCCAGGTCGTCGTCCGGCAGCAGCACCGGCAGCAGCACGCGTACGCCGCGCCAGTGCAGTTCGTCCACCAGCGCGCGGGTGTCGGGCTCGCGTCCCACCGAGACGTACGCGGCGACGGTGCGCGCCCCGGCCAGCTCGGGCAGTTCCAGGGCGTGCCGGGCGAGCGCGCCGGCGAGCCGGTGGACACCGTCCTCCGGCAGGTGGGCCCGCGCTGCCAGGAGGGAGCGCCGCAGGGCCCGTTTCTCACCGGCCACCGCCTGCCGCCCTCCCCCCGGTGCCGTGTCCGGTGCCGCGTGCGTACCCCGGTGTGCTCCGGTGGTTCCGTCGTCCTTCACGCCCTGTTCATCTCCCCGGCTCGATTACGCCAGTCCCTCGCCATGGCAGGCGCATTATCATCCTGATGGCGCGCCAGCGCGGCCCCGAGCGCCGGGACGTTCCCCCGTGAACCGCAACGGACCAGTCAGACATGCGCGTTACGTGACAAACCAACGGCTATGGTGCAGACATGACTACCTCGCGTACACGGCGGATCACCAAGGCCGTCATCCCGGCCGCCGGGCTCGGCACCCGCTTCCTTCCGGCGACGAAGGCCACCCCGAAGGAGATGCTGCCGGTCGTCGACAAGCCCGCGATCCAGTACGTGGTGGAGGAGGCCGTCACCGCCGGCCTCCCCGACGTCCTGATGGTCACCGGCCGCAACAAGCGCCCGCTGGAGGACCACTTCGACCGCAACTACGAACTGGAGGAGGTGCTGCGCAGCAAGGGCGACGCGACCAAGCTCACCCGCGTCCAGGAGTCCACCGACCTGGCCACCATCCACTACGTGCGCCAGGGCGACCCCAGGGGCCTGGGTCACGCGGTGCTGTGCGCCGCCCCGCACGTCGGCGACCAGCCCTTCGCCGTCCTCCTCGGCGACGACCTCATCGACGCGCGCGACCCCCTGCTGTCGAGGATGATCGAGGTCCAGGAGACCTACGGCGGCAGCGTCGTGGCGCTGCTGGAGGTCGACCCGGAGAGCATCCACCTCTACGGCTGCGCCGTCGCCGAGCCCACCGGCGACGACGACGTCGTGCGCGTGTCGGACCTGGTGGAGAAGCCCTCCCGCGAGGACGCCCCCAGCAACCTGGCCGTCATCGGCCGCTACGTCCTGGACCCGGCCGTCTTCGAGGTGCTGCGCAAGACCGAGCCCGGCCGCGGCGGCGAGATCCAGCTCACCGACGCCCTCCAGACACTCGCCGCCGACCCGGGAATCGGCGGCCCGGTCCACGGTGTGGTATTCAAGGGCCGCCGCTACGACACCGGCGACCGCGGGGACTACCTCCGCGCCATCGTGAGGCTGGCGAGCGAGCGCGAGGACCTGGGCCCGGACTTCCGCGCCTGGCTGCGAGACTTCGTCAAAGAGGAGCTGTAGGCACTTGAGCGGTACCCGGTCCGTCGACGAGCACCTGGCCGACATCCTGCGGTCGGTCCGGCCGCTGGAACCCATCGAGCTCCACCTGCTCGACGCCCAGGGCTGCGTGCTCACCGAGGACGTCCTGGTGCCCGTCTCCCTGCCCCCCTTCGACAACAGCTCCATGGACGGCTACGCGGTGCGCGTCGCCGACGTGGAGAAGGCGGGCGAGGACGCCCTGGCGGTGCTGGAGGTCGTCGGCGACGTGGCGGCGGGCGCCGGCCGGCCGCCCGAGGTCGGCCCCGGCCAGGCCGCCCGGGTGATGACCGGCGCGCCGCTGCCGCCCGGCGCCGAGGCCGTCGTCCCCGTGGAGTGGACCGACGGCGGCGCCGGCGGCGGCCGGGCCGACGCCATGACCGCCCACAGCGCCGACCCGTCCGGCGCGGCCGGCGAGGTCCGCGTCCACCGCCCGGTGGCGGCACGGCAGTACGTGCGGGGCAAGGGCAGCGACGTACGCGCCGGCTCCGTCGCCCTGGAGGCCGGCTCCGTCCTGGGCCCGGCGCAGATCGGCCTGCTGGCCGCCGTCGGCTGCGGCACCGTCACCGTACGGCCGCGCCCGCGCGTGGTGGTGCTCTCCACCGGCAGCGAACTGGTCCGC
Organism: Streptomyces barkulensis; assembly: GCF_002843305.1. Taxonomy (GTDB): domain Bacteria; phylum Actinomycetota; class Actinomycetes; order Streptomycetales; family Streptomycetaceae; genus Streptomyces; species Streptomyces barkulensis. The sequence goes on along the minus strand of NZ_PGSG01000119.1, from coordinate 200,301 downwards.
CCCGGCGCGCCGTTGGGCCCCGGCCAGATCCACGACTCCAACAGCTTCGCGCTGACGGCCGCCGCCCGTGACGCCGGCGCCATCGCCTACCGCGTCGGCGCGGTGGCCGACGACGCCGCCACCCTGCGCACCGTCATCGAGGACCAGCTCGTGCGCGCCGACGCCATCGTCACCAGCGGCGGCGTCAGCGTCGGCGCGTACGACGTGGTCAAGGAGGCGCTCACCGGCCTGGAGGGCACCGTCCTGGGCGGCGCCGAGCCGCCGGGCGACGAGGACGGCCGCGACGGCGAGGACGGCCGCGACGGCGGCGGCGAGGACGCCGGAGAGCCCGCCGAGGCGGCCGGGAGCGCCGGCGACACGCCGCGGCCCCCCGCGCGCGTCGAGTTCCGCCGCCTGGCCATGCAGCCCGGCAAACCACAGGGCTTCGGCCTGGTCGGCCCCGACCGGATCCCGCTGTTCGCCCTCCCGGGCAACCCCGTCAGCTCCTACGTCTCCTTCGAGCTGTTCGTCCGCCCCGCCCTGCGCGCGCTGATGGGCCTGGAGCCCGTCACCCGGCGCACGGTCACCGCCCGCCTGGAGTGCCGGGAGCCGATCGCCTCCCCGGAGGGCAAGCGGCAGTTCCTGCGCGGCCGGTACGAGCCCCCGGCCGCCGGTGAGGAGGCGGGCACGGTCCACCCGGTGGGCGGCCCCGGATCGCACCTGCTGGGCTCCCTGGCCCGCGCCGACGCGCTGGTCGTCGTACCCGAGCGGACCACCGAGGTCGCCCGGGGCGACGAACTGGAGGTCGTGCTCCTGGACTGACGCGCCGGTGCCCGCACCGCGGCGGGTACCGTTGACGTCCGGAGCGGACCGACGCGGGAGAGCGATGAGCAGCGCGCGACAGGGGAGTCCAGCAGGCGGGGCCGCCGGCCTCACCCACATCGACGAGGCGGGCGCGGCCCGGATGGTCGACGTCTCGGCCAAGGACGTCACCGCCCGCACGGCGCGCGCCACCGGCCGCGTACGCGTCTCCCCCCGGGTGGTGGAGCTGCTGCGCGGCGAGGGCGTGCCCAAGGGCGACGCGCTCTCGGTCGCCCGTATCGCCGGGATCATGGGCGCCAAGCGCACCCCCGACCTCGTACCGCTGTGCCACCCGCTGGCCCTGTCCGGGGTGAAGGTCGACCTCGCCGTCGCCGACGACGCGGTGGAGATCGCGGCGACGGTGCGCACCACCGACCGCACGGGTGTGGAGATGGAGGCGCTGACGGCCGTGTCGGTCGCGGCGCTGACGGTCGTCGACATGGTCAAGGCCGTCGACAAGGGGGCCGTCATCACGGACGTGCGGGTGGAGGAGAAGACCGGGGGAGCCTCCGGGGACTGGAGCCGCGACCGATGACCGAGCCCGTGCCCACGCAGGCCTCCGGTCCCCAGCCCGAGCCCGAGCCCGAGCCCGTGCCCCAGTCCCAGCCTGAGCCCGTGCCGGCGTCCGGGCCGCCCGTGCCCATGGCCCGCCGCGCCCTCGCCGTCACCGTCTCCAACCGCGCCGCCGCGGGCGTCTACTCCGACACCACCGGCCCGCTGCTGGCCCAGGCCCTGGGCACGCTGGGCTTCGCCACCGACGGCCCGCGCGTCGTCCCGGACGGCGAGCCCGTCCAGGACGTGCTGCGCGAGGCCGTCGCCGACGGCTACGCCGTGGTGCTCACCACCGGCGGCACCGGCATCTCGCCCACCGACCGCACCCCGGAGATGACCCGGGCCGTACTCGACCACGAGGTCCCCGGCATCCCCGAGGCCATCCGCGCCGCCGGCCTGGCCAAGGTGCCCACCGCCGCCCTCTCGCGCGGCGTCGCGGGCGTCGCCGGCCGCACCCTGATCGTCAACCTCCCCGGTTCCACCGGAGGCGTACGCGACGGCCTGGCGGTCCTGGAACCCCTGCTGCCGCACGCCGTGGACCAGATCCACGGCGGCGACCACCCCAGGAAGGACACACCCCACTGAACGCACCCTGGCCGGTCGAGCTGGCGGACGGTGACATCACCCTCCGCCCCATAAGGCTGCGCGACCACCGCGTCTGGCGCGAGGTGAACCAGCGCAACCGCGACTGGCTGCGCCCCTGGGAGGCCACCGTCCCGCCCGCCCTGCCCGGCCGTCTGCCGCCGCGCCGCCCGACGTACCGGCAGATGGTCCGGCATCTGCGCACGGAGGCGCAGGCGGGCCGGATGCTGCCCTTCGTGATCGAGTACCAAGGCCGGGTGGTCGGCCAGCTCACCGTCGCGGGCATCACCTGGGGCTCGATGTGCTCGGGCCACATCGGTTACTGGGTCGACCGGGAGGTGGCCGGACGAGGTGTGATGCCGACGGCCGTCGCGCTCGCCGTGGACCACTGCTTCCGCACCGTCGGACTGCACCGGATCGAGGTCTGCATCCGCCCGGAGAACGGGCCGAGCCGCCGGGTGGTGGAGAAACTCGGATTCCGCGAGGAAGGGCTGCGGCCGCGTTATCTGCACATCGACGGCGCCTGGCGCGACCATCTGGTCTACGCGCTGACCACGGAGGACGTCCCCGACGGCCTGCTGGAACGCTGGCACCGGCGCTCTCTTCCCGGAGCCTCGCAGAAATAAAATAAATGTTCGATATTGCCTGAGGGTAAGACACCTTACAGTCATCGACCGGACACATTCGCGGAGGCAGGCCGCCTTAATCGCAAAAAACGGTTGAGATATCAGCCGGATCGTGCGACACACCGCGCCAATTGGCGTATCACCTTCGCGAAACCCCTCTACCGTGTGGTGGGTGAGCAGCAGCGGCCTCATCTACGCAGTCATCGTCGGGGCCTGGGCCGCCTACCTGGTGCCGATGTGGCTCCGCCGGCAGGACGAACTCAACGAGGCTCGTCCGACGGAGCGCTTCGGCACCGCCATCCGGCTGCTGTCCGGCCGGGCTGGCATGGAGCGCCGGTACGCCAGGAACCTCAAGGAGGCGTCCGGGGACGGCGGCCCCGCCGACGGTGACGACCAGGGTGCCCCGGGCGTCGACGTCCGGGCGCTCGCCGACCCCGTGACCGAGCACATCACGGTCCCCGGCCCCGCGACGGTCGCCCGCGCCGAGGCCCCCACCCAGGTACGCCGCCCCCAGTACGAGCAGCAGGACCGGCGCGGCGGGCCGAGTCGGCCCAACCCCCCGAAGCAGGGGCAGAAGGGCCGGGCCAAGCTCCTCGCCCGCCGCAGGCGCACCACGATGGTGCTCTTCCTCGCCTTCACGCTCGGCGCGATCGTCGCGGCGGTCGGAGGCATCGCGTTCCTGTGGGCCCCGGCGATCCCGGCCGGGCTGCTGAGCGCCTACATCGCCCATATGCGAGCCCAGGAGAGGCGCCGCTTCGAGTTCGTGATGGACCGGCGCCACGCCGAGGACGCCGCCCGCCACCTGCGCGAGCGCCGCACGGGCCGCGCCGACCGCATGGACCGCGCCGACCGCACGGGCCGTACGGGCCGTACGGAGCGGACGGACCGCGCCACCGGCAGCCGTACCGCCACGGGGCGCACTGCCACGGGGCGCACCGCCACCGGCCGTAACGCCTCCGCCCACACCCCCGAACCGGCCCTCGAGCCGGCCTCCGACCCGGAGGCCGACGAGCGGCGGGCCCTGGTGGAGCAGACCGACCACGCCGAGTGGGTGGACGCCCAGCGCCGCGAGCGCACCCCCGCCCCGGTGGAGAGCGGCTGGGAGCCCACCCCCGTACCGCTGCCCACCTACGTCAACGCCCCCGTCGCCCCGCGCACCGCCCGCGGCGTGGACTTGGAGGCCCCGGACGCCTGGAGCTCCGCCCGCTCCACCACGGCCTCCTCCGAGCCCTCCCGGCCCTCCGCCCCGTCCGCCCGGCCCTCCGCCCCGGCTTCCTCGCACTCGTCCTCCCCGCGCCGCCGGACCCCGCTCTTCGACCAGTACGCGGACGAGGACCGCCCCCGCGCGGCCAACGAATGACCCCGCCCGCCCCGGGCGCCCCCGCCGTCCCGCCCACCGTGACCAGGGCGGGAACGGATTTCCGCGCACGGGCATGGGGATGCTAGGGTTTCACCCGTTGCAAGGGCCTGTAGCGCAGTCCGGTAGCGCACCTCGTTCGCATCGAGGGGGTCAGGGGTTCAAATCCCCTCAGGTCCACACGGCAGCAAGAAGCCCCTCCCGGAATCCGGGAGGGGCTTTGTCGTTTCCCGCGGTCGTCAGCCCGCAGGGCTTCTGTGTCTGAGCCGCCACGGTGGTCCCGGTTTCTTCGGCACCCATGCCTGATGCCGATACGGGTGAGCGAGTGCGCCTCGCGCACTCTGCGCCATGGGGTGTCCGGAAGGCCGGGCCGCGCCACACAGGGCCTGGCATACTAGAAGTATGGCAACTCGGAAAATCACCATCACCGTGCCGGAAGAGCTGGTGGAATCGATCAAAGAGCGCGTCGATGCGCGCGGAGTGTCCGGTTACATCGCGGCCGCCGCCGCTCATCAGGACGCCATGGACCGGCTTCGCGAGTTGGCCGAACGCCTGGAGGAGGAGCACGGTGCCGTGACGGACGACGAGCAGCAGGCGGCGCTGGACCGCATCGCCGCCATCGACGGCTGGCACGACGAACAGCGGTCACGCTCGGGCGAGGCCGCGTGAGTCGCACCGCCCGGGCGGAGTCGCACCGGCCGCGACAGCGTGTCTTCGTATTCGACTCCGAGGCGCTCTCCAAGGCGGTTCAGGGGGACCGGGAGATGGCCGCGCTGATCAAGACGGCCCCGCGGCTCGACATCCCGGTCGTCACCTCGGCGCTCACGACCCTGGAGGCGTGGGATCCGCGCGAAGCGTCGAGGCAGGCGCTGTGGAATTGGACGCTGTCCCGGATTCGCGTCGCCCACACGGATGACCGGGTGATCGCGACGGCGCGCGACATGCTGAAGGCGGCCGGCCTGCATGGGCACAGGTACGCCATCGACGCGGTTCTGGCGGCTGTGGCCGGGCAGGAGGCCGCGCAGGGCGCCCAGGTGACCGTCTTCACCTCCGATGCCGACGACATGCGGCAACTCCTCGCAGACCACCCTGTGCGAGTCGAGAAGGTCTGACGAGGCGTCCACGTCTTTCCGTCAATGCCCCGCATGCATCTGTCGCCACACCCAGGGCAGAGGCGGTCAGTCCCGTAGGGCGTGGATGGATGGGCGGGAGTGCGGCCTCCCCGTGAGGCGGGTTCGACGGACGGCGCCGCTGGGGGGTGACGGCTTCTGGTCCGTTACTCGCCGTCCTCGTCGGCGGGCGGAGTCCGCGTCACGTACGTCCCCTTCGCGGGGAGCGTCACCACGAGTCCGCGCTCCCGGAGTTCGACGAGAGCGCGTCGAATCGTGCCCGCGGCTACGCCGTACTGCTCAGCCAGGTCGAGCTCACCGGGCAGGCGAGCCCCGGACCGGAGCTGTCCGCTGCTGATCTTCCGCTCGATGGCGTTGGCCACCTGTACATACACGTATTCCGGACGTCCGGGGTCGATTTCCTCCATGCGATGAAGGTACGCAGTGGGGTGCAGCGGGGCGCTTCAGGGAAGTGAGTGCAACTGCATGCAGTTGTATGTAGTGGACTAGAGTGGTTGTATAAGCAAACAGAAACCCCGGCGACGGTGGGCGCCGTCCCGGGGCATGGCCACCAACTTCCAGGGAGTTGATGACGTGCGGAACAATATCGCGCGTTTCCTGGGCTGGGCCCTGAGCCCTGCCCTTCTGTGGGCACTGACGCTGCTGTTTCCGGCCACCGGGAGGCGCCGGAGGGGGCGGGCACCGCAGCGCCGGGCGGCCTCGGTACGAGCCCTCCGGACCGGCGGGAGCGCGGCCTGCCCGGCCGTGGGGGCGGAGCCCGCACGGCCGGCCGGGCGGCCCGGCGGGGAGACATCGGACGTGGCACCCGTCCGGCCGTACTGGACGGCGCACGAACGGTCGGTGCGCCGGCGGCGCCGGCGGGTGCTGTGGATGGCGACGGTGGGGCTGGACCTCGACACGCGGAACATCCACCTCCAGACGCACGGCGTCCGCGCCCGGCCCGTCATGGGGCCCGGCTGGACCGTGACCGGAGGCGGTCTGTGAGCGGGGCGGGAACGGGCGCGGAGGGGGCCGGATACGTCTCCGTGCGCTGTGCGATCGGAGCGCACGGTGAGTGCGCCGAGGCCGAGCCGGGGGAGAGCGGCGTACCCGGAGTGCGTCATCTGGCGTGCGGCTGCCCCTGCCATCCGGGGCGGGAGGAGAGGGCGGCGCCCGCTCCCGTGCCGTCGCCCGGTGGTGAGGGCTGGTACCGGCTGTGCTGGGTCGCCCGCCCCGACAGGGAGTTGGACCGGCTGTTCCCGAGCGTGTCCTACGGAGTGCTGATCGGCCGGGACGTGCCGGTGATGCTGCGCGGGATGCGCGGCTGCCTGGCCCCCTCGGTCTTCCACGACCCCGCCCGCGTCCGTGAGCGGGCCGACACCGGACAGGGCTGGTCGTACGAGGACGGCAACCTCACCGTCCACGCCCACCGCATCGCCGAACCGGCCGGCCCGCAGCCGCTGTTCGGCGGCGCGGAGTGGAAGGGGGCGGGCCGGTGATGTCCCATCGCGGATGCCGCGGGCGCCACGGATGCCGCGGGCGTCTGGAGTCGTGTACGTGGACCACTCTCCTGGTCACGGTCTCGGCCGTCGCCATGGTCCTGCTCCTCCAGGCCGCCGCCCACCGGGGCTGAGACAGGGGAGACGGTCCGGCCGCGGGCCATGGGGCCGGTGCCCTTCCCGGATCCGGGAAGGGCACCGGCCGGTCGTAGGCGGGTGGAGTCCGGACGCTCAGGTGTCCCAGCGGACCAGGGAGAGCTGCGGGCCGCCGGTGAGGTAGTTGCGGAGGGCGCCGCCGCTGGAGGGGACGAAGTCCTCCGGGATGGCGTCGGTGGGGGTCCAGCAGACCTGGGAGTGCTTGCCCGGTTCCCGGTTCTCGGGCTCGCCCGACCACTCGTGGGCGGCGAAGACGACGGTGAGGTAGCCGTTCGGGGACTCGACACCCCAGGCCCCGTGGACGACATGGGCCAGGCGCAGGGACTCTGCCTTCACCACCAGGTTGGTCTCCTCGCGCAGTTCGCGCACCGCGGTCCCGGTGACGGGCTCGCCGGGATCGCTCTTGCCGGTGGGCAGGTCCCACATCCCCCGCGCGAACTTGGCCCGCGGGCCGCGCTGGAGGAGGAGGACGCGGTCGGCGGCCCGGTCGTGGACGATGACGGCCGCCACCAGCAGGGTCATCGATTCGAGCGCGGGCGGGAGAGCGGTGCGGGTCTCGTGCTCGGGCTGTACCACGGTGGTCCCTTCGGGAGTCGGGTTCCCGAGCATGTCAGGCCGGACGGTCCGGCGGCCGGGGTTCCGGCGGGGCGGTCAGCAGGTCGAGGGCGTCGCGCAGGCCGCGGGGGCGGGCGATGCCCGGCAGGCGCAGCCCCCGCCAGCCCGGCCCGGCGACCAGTACGGCGGGGCGCACGCGGGCGCCCCGCACGCCCCAGGCGGTGGCGCGCACCCGGCGGACCAGGGCGGGATCGGCGGTACGGCGGGTCTGGGACCACAGGACGACGGCGGACGGCCCGGTGCGGCGCACCGCCTCCTCCATCGCCCCGGCCGGGACGGAGGCGCCGAACATCCGGATGCCGACGCCGTGTTCGGCCAGCGCGGCGGCCAGGACCTCCAGCGGGAGGGTGTGGGTCTCGTCGGGCGCGCAGGCCAGCAGCACCGGGGCGGAGGGCGCGGACGTTCCGGAGGGCGCGGGGGAGGCGGCGGACGCGGGGGAGGCGGCGGACGCGGGGCGCGGCCGGGCCGTCACACGGCGCAGGGCCGAGGAGACGTGCCAGGACAGCAGGTGCTCCACCTCCACGTAGCGCTCGCCGGAGGTGACCCACTTGCGGCCCGCCGCCCGCAGGGTGGGCATGATCACCTCCTCCCAGGCGCCGGCCACGCCGTGCGCGGCGATCGCCCGGTCCAGCAGGTCGTCGAGGGCGGGGGCGTCCAGGCGTACGGCCGCGCGGGCCAGGCCCCGGCACTCCCGGCTCACACTGCTGCCCACGGGCAGGGTGTTGCCGCCGCCCGCGCGGGCCGGTACGGAGGAGGCCGGTTCGTCCGGTTCCGCAGGGGGTGCGGGTTCGGACGGGGTCGGCGGTTCCGTCGGCTGCACGGGCGCGGGCCGCGCGGGCGCGGGTGCCGCCGGACCGGGGGAGACGACGGCGCGCGCCTGGCGGGCGGCCTCCGCCGGGGGCACGCCGGAGGCGGTCAGACGACACATGGCCTCCAGCACCGCGATGTCCCCCGGCGACCACCGCCGGTGCCTGCCGCCCTCCCGGACGCTCGGCCCCAGCCCGTACCGCCGGTCCCACGAGCGCAGGGTGGTGGGCGCGACGCCCAGCCGCCGGGCGACGGCACCGGTGCTGAGCCCCGCCTGCCCGGGCCCCGCCTGCCCGGGCCCTGCCTGCCCGAGCGTGCGGTCATCGGTTTCCGGAGCATCCGACATGCGTCCAGAGTAGTCGACGCAGAAACGATGCGACTTGCTGCCACCCGTCATGCGATCCACCGTGGAACCACCGAAGCGCACCCCGCGCCCGGTGGGAGGAGCGAAGCCATGACGCCTGTGACGGTCCAGGTGGCGGCCGACGCGCCGGCCGGGCTGCCCGCGCCCCGGCGCCGGGTGCTCTTCCCGGCCCTCCACCAGGACCTCACCCACGCCGAGACGGCCCGCCGCACCGGCCTGCCCCTGGCACGGTCAGGGCACACGCCCGCAGGGGACTTCTGCGGCCGCGCCGGCGGATGGACGCCGTCCGGTACGCCCTGTGACCCTCCGTCGACTCCCGCGAGGGGACGGTAACCATGAAAATCCGCGACGAACTGCCCATGGACCACCGGCTGGCCGGTGTCTACCGCTACGGAGCCGCCGTCAGCGGTGCCATCCTGCTGGTCTTCGGAATCCTCGGATTCGCCAACCGGCTCGACTTCTTCGACACCACCGGTTCCGAGATAGCGGGGCTGTCCAGCAACGGCCTGCTGAGCCTGATCTCGGTGACCGTCGGAACGCTTCTGATCGCCGGAGCGGCCATCGGCGGCAACCTCGCCTCCACGCTCAACATGACGGTCGGCGTGCTGTTCATCCTCAGCGGCTTCGCCAACCTCGCCCTGCTGGAGACGTCCGCCAACATCCTGGCGTTCCGCATGCCCAACGTCATCTTCAGCTTCCTGATGGGCCTGGTCATCCTCACATTCGGGATGTATGGGCGGATAAGTGGCGGGCTGCCGCACGACAACCCATACTGGCTCAGGCGCCACCCTGAGCAGGCTGCCGCCGAGGAGGAGCGCAGGCGCCGCCTGGCGGCAGCGGGGATCGGCGCACCGGGCCGCACTCCCGAGGCCCTCGGAGCAGGGGGAATGCGGGGAACCGGCCCGGACCGGCCCGCTCTGAACCGTGACAACCACTGTGAAAGCGCCCGTGAAAGCGTCCGAGGAAGGGCGTAGTGGCACGCCGACCGACCGACCCCCACAACAGGCGACGGACCGTCAAACCGTGGAACCCGTCGCGAAGTGCATCCGAAAGGGCCGGCAGTCCGGAAGAGAGGGTGAAGTCCCGCGTCCGAGCGGGGCTCCCACGAAGGGAAATCCCGATGATGAACTCGCGCAGCAGGAAGATCGTCTCCGTCACCGCCGGTGCGTGCGCACTGTCCCTGGCCGTGGCCGTCCCCGCCTCCGCGGACAACCACACACAGGGCGAGAAGGCGTCGGTCTCGGTCTTCCACGGCGTCCCCGGCCTCACCGTCGACGTCTACGCCAACGGAAACGAGCTGCTCCCCGACTTCGAGCCCGGCACCCTGACCGAGCCTCAGTCCCTGGACCCGGGCACCTACGACATCGAGGTCTTCGCGGACGGCGAGGGACCCGACGGCGACCCCGCCATCCAGAAGAGCGTCGAGGTCCCGGCCGGCGCGAACGCCACGCTCGCCGCACACCTGAGCGCGGAGGGCGACCCGATGCTCACCGCCTTCGTCAACGACACCTCCAAGGTCCCGGCCGGGCAGTCCCGGCTGACCGTCCGCCATGTGGCCGCCGCTCCGGCCGTGGACGTCCGCGCCGGCGGGGAACCGGTCATCGAGGGCCTGACCAACCCCAACGAGGAATCGCTGGAGGTGCCCGCCGGCACGGTCAGCGCCGACGTGGTCCTCGCCGGAACCGACACCGTCGCCATCGGCCCCGCCGACCTGGAACTCGGCGAGGGCGCCAACACCGTCGTCTACGCCTGGGGCAGCGCCGAGGACGAGAACCTCGCGCTGAAGACGCAGACGATCAGCGGCATGGCCTCCGCGCCGGGCGGCGTGGACGCCGGTGAGAGCGGTGCGATGGCCGCGGACAACGAGTCCGCCACCACCTGGCTGGCCTGGGGCACCGCGGGCGCCGTCGCGGTCGCCGGCCTGCTGGCCGCCCGCCGCCGCTACGCCAGGGACGACTGACGGCCATGCGTGCCCTCACCGGGGGTGGGCGGCCCTCCGCGGCGGCCGTCACGGCCGCCGCGGAGGTCGCCGTCGTCCTGGCGGCGCTGCTGGCCTGGTCGCTGCGGCCGTCCGGAGCCGTGGTGCCGCAGGACTTCGGCGACCGGCCGCGGGCCCAGGAGCCCGCGGCCGGGGCGCCGTTCGAGGTCCACGACAGCCGGGCGGAGGACGGGGGCGGCGCGTCCGCGCCCGAACCGGTGGCCCTGAGCATCCCCCGGCTCTCCCTGGACACCCCCGTCCAGGGCGTCGGGGTCGAGGACGACGGCACGGTGGAGATCCCCGAGGACGCCGGGCAGGCCGGCTGGTACCGCTACGGCCCGGCGCCGGGCGCGCGGACCGGATCCGCCGTCGTCGTCGGCCACGTCGACGACCGCACCGGCGACCTGGGCGCCTTCGCCAAGCTGTACGGCGTCCGCGAGGGCGACGACATCACCGTCGAGCGCCAAGGCGCCCCGCCGCTGCGGTACGAGGTGACGGCCCGTGAGGTGGTCGACCAGGACAGCCTCCCCGACGAGGTGTTCCGGCGCGACGGACGGCCGGTGCTGACCCTGGTCACCTGCGCGCCCCCGTACGACCGCGAGAACGGCGGTTACCAGAAGAACCTGCTGGTGTACGCCGTCCCGGCCGGGGAGTGACGCCGGTCAGCCGGCGGGGGCGGCGCGTCGGTGTCGGTCACGCCGGGAACGCCGGCGACGCGAACGGCGGCGGGACAGCGAATATCGGCTTCCACCGCGCCACGGTGGAAGCCGGCGCGCGACGACGGGGTGTACCACGGATGACCGAAACGATACCGGGACGTGACCTCGGCGTGGGCAACCCCGCCGGGGTCCCGGAGGTCGGGAAACCCGGGCGCGGAACGCGCGGCGTACGCATCGCGTACGCGCCGTGCGCGCCCGGACACTTCCGACCACCGAGGAGATGCGAAGAGTGCGACGCCACTCGAGGCACAGACTGTGGCAGCGGGCCGTCGGCGGCCTGACCGTCGCCGGAATGCTGGCCGCCGGCGCCGTCGGCACGGCCAACGCGGAGGAGCCCGGGGGTGCCGCGCCGATCCCGGTGGCCTTCACCGGGCCCGACTCGTTCGACCTGTCGCTCCAGGCGGGGAAGCCCGCCGAGGGCGAGGCACAGATCGAGGTGGGGCTCAAGGGGCCCGGCGAGGTCGATCCCGACCACGAGGGCGTCATTCCCCCCATCCACCAGGGGGAGTACACCGTCACCATCGACGCGACCGGCCTGGAGGGCGTCGCGGACGTGGACCTGCCCTGCGAAGCCGACGGACTGGTGGCCGTCTGCACCGAGTACGAGCTCTACGCGGGCGACATATACAACCAGAACTGGGACATCGGCCTCGCGCCCGGCGCGGAGAGCGAGGCCGGGGACACCGGCACCATCACCGTCACCGGCGAGGGCGAGGGGCTGGAGTTCACCGAGCACAGCATCGACGTCCTCGTCGGCGGCCCCGAGTTCCGCATGCGCACGCTGACCGAGCCCGAGGGCTTCGCCGCCGGCGACACCTTCGAGGCCCCGCTGGGCTTCCGCAACGTCGGCGGCGTGGCCGCCGACGGCGTCATCCTGCGATTCGCCGGCTCGCGCGGACTGTCCTTTCCCGAGGAGTACGGCAACTGCGCGTACGCCGTGGAGAACGAGGACAACCTGATCCGGATGCGGCACGTCGCCCTGTGCGCCTTCGAGGGCACCTTCGAGAAGGGCACCTCCTACGAGGTCGGTCAGCCGGTGAAGGTGAGGACCGCCGACTTCGCGCTCCACGACGTCTTCTCCTACAGCTTCACCGCCCTCTCCCCCGAGGAGGCGGACCGGCTGCGCGCGGGCGGTGACTACCGCCAGGGCGAGGGCGCCGAACTGACGCTCAGGCAGGCCAAGGGCGACGGCGAGTACGTCCAGTACGCCGAGCTCGACTTCCCGAGGAAGAACACCTACGACCTGGACCTCACCGGGGACCGGGTGAAGGGGAAGAAGGGCGAGACGGTGGCGGTGGACGTCGCCATGCACAACCGCGGCCCGGGCTGGATCGGGTCGCTGCGCGCGGGCGGCGAGCCCATCGGCTTCACCGTGGACATCCCCGAGGGCGCGACGGTGGCCAAGGCGCCCAGGGCCTGCGGCCCGCACAACATCGAGGGCGTGGAGCAGCCCGACAGCTACCTGTGCTGGGCCGACACCCCGATGCTGGAGGACAGCCGGGAGGACTTCGCCTTCGAGCTGCGGATCGACAAGGTCGTCGAGGGCGCCAGGGGCCGGATCCACCTGCCCGAGTGGGACAACCCCTGGGAGGGGAACCCCGCCAACGACGACGGCTGGATCGTGCTCAACGGCACCGGCGACGAGGAGACCCCCGGCGACGGCGACTCCACCGGCGGCACGGGCGGCTCCGGCTCCGAAGGCAAGGGCGGCGGCGACGGTGACGGCAAGAACGGCGGCGAGGACGGCGAGGGCGACGGCGGCTCCGCCGGGACCTCCGGCGGCACCTCCGGCGGCGAGAGCGCGGACGGCAGCCTGGCCTCCACCGGCACGACCGCGCTGACGGCGGGCGGCCTCGCCCTGCTCCTGCTGGCCGCGGGCGGCGCGGCCGTGGTGACCGTGCGCCGCCGCCGCGCGGCGGGCGCCGGCGCGGACGGTACGGGCGGCGCGGCGGCCTGACCGACCGCGCTCCCGCAACACGGCCGCGCTCCCGCAACACACGGGGGTGCGCCCGCCGGAACCGGCGGGCGCACCCCCGTGCGCATGCCCTCAGCCGGCCGGTACGCCGATCGGACCGCCGTCGGCGGGAAGGCGCTCCACGGCGCCGGCGAGCGCCTCGGCGTCGGCCGCGTCCAGCTCGATGCCGAAGACGTCCCCCAGGATCTCGGGCACCTCGCGCGGCCTCAGCTCCCGCACCCGGCGCGAGCCGTCCGCGCGGGCGGTGGTCACCCAGCTCGCGCCGTACAGCGCCTGGCGGACGTCCGGGCCGGTGCGCTGGACGATCGGACGCCGGACGAACGGCGAGCGCGGATGGGTGGAGACGTAGTGGCTGCCCACCTCCCAGTCGATCGCGTACCGCGGGTCCAGGGTGAAGGTGTGCAGATCGCACCAGTCCTCCCCGGCCCCGCGCCGCTCGTGCAGCACCCACTCGCCGACCGACGCCGTCGCACCCTGGGGCGCGGTGCGGCGCTCCAGCCGGAACTCCCATCCGCTGCCGGAGGTCCGCGCGCCGTCGGCCAGCTCGACCGGCTCCAGCGGACTGCCTCCGAAGCCGACGTCGCAGATCCACACCCGCCCGGTGTCCGCCGTCTCGGCCGTCTCCACGCGCAGGACGGCGTGCGTGGCGGGACGTACGCGGCCCGAGCCCATGCCCACCCGCGAGGTCAGGCCGCCGACGCCGAAACCCAGCCGCTCCAGGGCGGCGGCGAAGAGCCGGGCGTGCTCGAAGCAGTAACCGCCGCGCGCCCGGCGCACGATCTTGTCCTGGAGGGCGGGCAGGCCGAGCGGGACCGGCCGGCCCAGGACGATCTCCAGGTTCTCGAAGGGGATGCCCAGCACGTGCGCGCGGTGCAGGGCGCGCAGGTTCGCCTCGGTGGGGGAGCGGTCCCCGGTGTGGCCGATCCGGGCCAGATAGGCGTCCAGGTCCAGCTCCGCGCCGTCCCAGCGCCGGTCCGCGCCGCCCTCGCCGGTGTTCTCCGCGTCCGTGTTCTCCGTGTCCGTGCTCTCCGCGTCCGTCATGGCCGTACGCCCTCCCCGTCGTGTGCGCCCGCGCGGGTCGGCGGGCGCCGGCCTGCGCGAACGAACGTATGACCTCAAGCGGGCTTGAGGTCAAGGAGTGGGCCGGTCCGTCGCGGGGACCCAGCGAGGAGCCCCGGCGCGGGGGCTCAGCGCAGGGGCTTGGCGTAGCAGCGGCTGTCGGGCTCGTGGCGGTAGACCCCGAACTTCTCGGTGGGCGTGTAGCCGCTCGACTCGTACAGCGCCATCGCCTCCGGCTGCTTGGTGCCGGTCTCCAGCACCATCCGCAGCCGCCCCGCCTCCCGCGCGTCCTCCTCCAGCAGGGCCAGGATGCGGCGGGACAGCCCCCGGCGCCGCGCCTCGCGGATCACGAACATCCGCTTGAGCTCGGCGTCGCCGTCGCGGTAGTTCTCCCCGTTCTCGTCCATCGCCCGCCAGCCGCCGGTGGCCACGGGCCGGTCCCGCTCGTCGTACGCGATCAGGAACAGGCCGCCGGGCGGCGAGAACATCCCGGGGTCCAGCGGTGTGACGTCGCCCTCGCCGCCGTAGCGCTCGGCGTACTCCAGCTGCACCAGATCGGTGAGCTTCGCGGCGTCGGGGTGGTCGTAGGCGACGGGCGTGATGCGCATGTCCGCATCGTAAGGTGCCGGGGTGCTGACGATTTCGACGGTCAATGTGAACGGGCTGCGCGCCGCCGCGAAGAAGGGCTACACCCAGTGGCTGGCCGCCACCGAGGCGGATGTGGTGTGCCTGCAGGAGGTGCGCGCCGAGCCGGACCAACTCCCCGGCGAGGTACGCGATCCGGAGGGCTGGCACGCGGTGTACGCCCCGGCCGCCGCCAAGGGGCGCGCGGGCGTGGCGGTGCTCACCCGGCGTGCGCCCGAGGAGGTGCGGGTGGGGTTCGGGGTGAGCGAGTTCACGGACTCCGGCCGCTATCTGGAGGTGGACCTGCCGGGCCTGACCGTCGCCAGCCTCTACCTGCCCTCGGGTGAGGTCGGCACCGAGCGGCAGGAGGAGAAGGAGCGCTTCATGGCGGCCTTCCTGCCCTATCTGGCCGGGCTGCGCGAGCGCGCCGCCGCGGCCGGCCGCGAGGTCCTGGTCTGCGGCGACTGGAACATCGCCCACCAGGAGGCCGACATCAGGAACTGGAAGGCCAACCGGAAGAACTCCGGCTTCCTGCCCGAGGAGCGCGCCTGGCTCGGCCGGGTCTTCGGCGAGGCCGGCTACGCCGACGTCGTCCGCCGCCTCCACCCGGACCAGGACGGGCCGTACTCGTGGTGGTCCTACCGGGGCCGGGCTTTTGACAATGACGCGGGGTGGAGGATCGACCTCCACGTGGCCACCGAGCCGCTGGCGCGGCGGGCGGTGAAGGCGTACGTGGAGCGCGCGGCCGACCACGCGGGCCGGTGGAGCGACCACGCGCCGGTGACGGCCGTCTACGCGCCCTGACGGCCGGAGGCACCGCCCCCGCCGCCCGCGCCGCCGCCGTCCCCGCCGCCGTTGCCCGCGCCGCCCTCGCCGCGCCCGCCCGGCAGGAGGCTCGTGGCCAGCCGGCGGGACTCCGCCAGCAGGGGGCCCAGCACCGACAGCCCTTCGGGTACGGCGGCCGCGTGCCGGGGGAGCCCGGCGCGGAGCCGGTCCTGCTCGACGCGGATCTCCCCGACGGCCTCGCGCAGTTCGCGGCGGGCCGTCTCGGGGGCGTCGCCGGTGACCGTGCGCCCGTAGGCGTCCAGGGCGGCGGCCACCCGGTGCAGGAAGTCGGCGTACGGGCGGGTGACCTCGTGGCCGGGACGGGGTACTTCGTCGCCCTCGTCGGCGGCCTCCAGCAGGGTCCGGGTCAAGGCGGTGAGGCGTTCGGCGACGTCCTCCAGGGTGGCCAGGGTCTCCTCGTACGCCGCCGTCAGCCGTGCCGCCTCGGCGCGGCGGCGGCTCTCGGGGTTGAGGCGCGTGCTCTCGCGGCTCCAGCCGACCGCGGACTCCACGCCGCGGATCAGCCGGGGCAGCCGGCAGGCCCGGTCGTACCAGGCGCGGACGCGGTCGTACTCCCAGGGCTCGTCCAGGCCGTCCGCGACCTCGGTGACGATCTCCCGCGCCTCGCGGACGGCGGAGTCCACCGCCTCGCGCGCGCTGCGCAGATGGACGGGCGGCAGGAGCAGCGCGTTGACGCCGATGCCGACGGCGGTGCCCAGCAGGGCGGCCAGGGTGCGGGAGACGGCCGAGTCGAGCGTGGCCTGGCCGGGGACGAGGGTGAACAGGGCGGCGGTGGAGGCGTAGATGCCCTGGGCGCCGAAGCGCGGCCAGTTGCCCAGCAGGGTGGTGACGGGCAGGACGAGGATCATCACCAGCACCGGATGGCCCAGCGGGATGACCAGGGCCGCGGCGAGCACCGTGCCGACGGTGATCGCCATCGTCTGCTGGAGCCCCTGCCACACCGAGCGGTAGACGGTGGCCTGCACCAGGACCACCGCCACCCAGGGCGCCATCAGGGCGAAGGCGTCGGGCAGCAGCCAGGCGGCGGCCAGCCAGGCCAGGACGGCGGCGAGCGCGGCCTTGAGGGACTGGACGACGGCGTCGCGCTCCCGGCCCGGTCCCTGCCAGGCGCGGTGCAGGGAGCGGCCGCCCCAGACGGCCTCGGCACGCACCGCGCGCAGGGCGCGGGTCGCGGGGGAGGGGTGGTCGGAGCGCGTCGTGGACCCGGACTGTGTGTGCGCCATCGGGGTACGGGTTGCCGCGCGGACGGCGGTCATACATGCACTTCGCGGGCATGGCGCGGCGAAAGGGTCGCGCTCCGGTCAGCCGCCGGTCAGCCGCCGGACGGGCTCCGCGGCTCCCCGCTTGGTCCCGGTCCTCCGGGTTCCCCGCCCGGCCCGCTCTGCCCGCCCGGCCGCGACCAGCTCTCCAGCTCCGCGCGGACGCGGCGGTCCATGGCCAGAGCCAGTTCGACGTCGACCACCTGCTTGGCCAGCGGGCGCAGCCGGTCCATCACGTCCGACAGGCGGCGAAGGTCGTCGGGGGAGAGCTCGCGGACACCGGTGAACAGATGGGCGCGGACGAGGTTGGTGAACAGGTCGGCGACGGCGTCGGCGTGCTCGCGCACCACGCGCCCGGCCTCCAGCACGGCCCCCAGCGGGATGCCCTCGCCCACCAGGGCGGTGGAGGCGTCGAGCAGGCGGCGGCTGACGTGGACGACCTCGTCGCCGTCGACGGCGACGTAGCCCAGGTTCAGGGCGGCGGCGAGGTTGTCGGAGGTGACCTCGTCGGGGAAGTGCGCGGCCAGGTCCTCGGGGGTGAGGCGGACGGGGGTCTCCTCGGACCAGGGGGAGACCAGCGCGCTCTCCAGGCCGAGCAGTTCGGCCGCGCCGCCCGCGTCCCGGCCCTTCTCGAAGGCGTCGATCAGGTCGGCGATCCCGCCGAGGGTGTGGCCGCGGGCCAGCAGTGCGGAGATCGTCCGCAGCCGGTTGAGGTGGTGCTCGTTGTACCAGGCGATGCGGCCCTCGCGGCGCGGCGGCGGGAGGAGTCTGCGCTCGCGGTAGAACCGCAGGGTGCGCACGGTGATGCCGGCCGCCCTGGCGAGTTCGGCCGTGCGGTACTCGGCGGGCGGGGCCGTGCCGTCCTCCTCGGGTCCGGTCCGCGCGTGTGCCGCGCCGTCCGTCCGTCCGCTGTCCGCCGATGTTCTGTCCGCCACACCGGAGAGCCTATGCGGCGTCGGCGGCCGGACGCCCGGGCCAGGGGTGCAACCGGCGGTAACTTTCCCCCGCCGCACCCCTACCCATGGGTACGTTCCTACTCTACTCTCCAACCATGCCAGTGATTACTGGCATGTTTCGCGGGTGAGACCACGCAGGACAGCAACACGCAGGACAGCAAGCAGGACACACCGGAGTCGGGAGGCGGCATGGCCGGACACGAACACGTACGGGTGGCGGTGATCGGGTCGGGATTCGGCGGCCTGGGCGCCGCCGTACGACTGCGCCGCGCGGGCATCACGGACTTCGCCGTACTGGAGCGCCGCGACTCCGTGGGCGGCACCTGGCGCGACAACAGCTACCCCGGGTGCGCCTGCGACGTGCCCTCCCACCTCTACTCGTTCTCGTTCGCGCCCAACCCCGACTGGCCGCGGAACTTCTCCGGGCAGGAGCACATCCGCGCCTACCTGGAGAAGGTCGCCGACACCTTCGGACTGCGCCCCCACATCCGCTTCAACTCCGAGGTGCTGAGCGCCCGCTGGGACACCGGAGCGCTGCACTGGGAGATCGAGACCGCCCGCGGCACCCTGACCGCCGACATGCTCGTCTCGGCCACCGGACCGCTCTCCGACCCCAAGATCCCCGACATCCCCGGCCTGGACGGCTTCACCGGCAAGGTCTTCCACTCGGCCCAGTGGGACCACGACTACGACCTGCGCGGCAAGCGTGTCGCCATGATCGGCACCGGCGCCTCCGCCATCCAGATCGTCCCCTCGATCCAGCCGCTGGTGGACAGACTCACCCTCTTCCAGCGCACCCCGCCGTGGGTCATGCCGCGCATGGACCGGAAGATCACCCAAGCCGAGCGCTGGCTGCACGCCAAGGTGCCCCCCACGCGCGCGCTGCGCCGCCAGATGCTCTGGCTGATCAGGGAGTTCCAGGTCGGCGCCTTCACCAAGCACCCCGCACAGCTCGGCCTGGTGGAGAAGCTCGCCGGACACCACATGACCAAGGTCGTCAAGGACCCGGTGCTGCGCGCCAAACTGACCCCCGACTACCGCATCGGCTGCAAGCGCATCCTGCTGTCCAACACCTACTATCCGGCCCTGGTCCAGCCCAACGTGGACGTGGTCGCCTCCGGTCTGAAGGAGGTGCGCGGCAACACCCTGGTGGCCGCCGACGGCACCGAGACCGAGGTGGACGCGGTGATCTTCGGCACCGGCTTCCACGTCACCGACATGCCGGTCGCCCGGCGGATCACCGGAGCGGACGGCATCACGCTGGCCGAGGCCTGGAAGGACGGCATGGAGGCGCTGCGCGGCTCCACGGCCACGGGCTTCCCCAACTTCATGACCGTCATCGGGCCCAACACCGGCCTCGGCAACAGCTCGATGATCCTCATGATCGAGGCGCAGCTGAACTACATGATCGACTACCTCGGGCAGCTGGAGACGCTCACCTCCGGACCGGGCGGCCGGGCCGCGCTCGACGCCCGCCCCGAGGCGGTGCGCTCGTGGACCGACCACGTCCAGCGGCGGATGACGCGCACCGTGTGGAACACCGGCGGCTGCGACAGCTGGTACCTGGACGCCAACGGCCGCAACACCACCGTGTGGCCGGGCACGACCGGCGAGTTCAGGAAGGTGACCAGGCACGTGGACCTGGCCGAGTACGAGGTGCTGCGGGCCCCGGCCCGCGCCGGACAGCGGAAGGCGGAGGCGAACCGATGAGCCGTGGACCCCGAACGACCGGCGGGCCGTACGCCCCGCCCACCCCCCGCCGCGAGCTGACCGTGACCTCCGCCGACGGCTCCCGGCTGCACGTCGAGGAGCACGGGCGCGAGGACGGGCCGACCGTCGTCCTGGTGCACGGCTGGACCTGCTCGACCGCCTTCTGGGGCCCCGTGGTCCGGCGGCTGGCCGAGGACCACCGGGTGTTCGTCTACGACCAGCGCGGCCACGGCCGCTCCCCGGCCGTCGGCCCCGACGGCTACAGCACCGACGCCCTCGCCGACGACCTGTGCGCCGTCCTGGACGTAGCCGGGTCCCGGGCGGTCGTCGCCGGGCACTCCATGGGCGGCATGACGGTCATGGCCGCCGCCGGGCGCCCGCAGATGCGCGAGCGCGTCGCCGCCGCGCTGCTGTGCAACACCGGCAGCTCCCGGCTGCTGGACGAGTCCACCGTCGCCCCGCTGAGAGCGGGGAGACTGCGCTACCGGATCCAGAAGGCCGTCCTCGGCTCCAGCCTGCCGCTGGGGCCGGTGACGCCACTGGGCATGCGCGTCCTGCGGTACGCCACCATGGGCCCCGGCGCGACGAAGGAGCAGATGCGGGCGTGCGCCCGCATCGTCCACGCCTGCCCGCGCACCGTACGCGCCTTCTGGGCCCGGAGGGTCCTGGCCGTGCTGGACCTGGACGCCAACCTCGCCTCCCTGGACCTGCCCGTCGGCGTCATCGCCGGCGAGAAGGACCGGCTCACCCCGCCGGTGCTCTCCCACCGCCTCGCCGAGGCGCTGCCGAACTGCACCGGCCTGACCGAACTGCCCGGCCTGGGGCACATGACGCCCCTGGAGGACCCCGGCGCCGTCGCCGGCGCGGTGGCCGCGCTGGTGCGCGACCACCTGGCGGACGGCGTACGGCAGGAAGCCGAACAGCGGAACACACCGCCGGCCGGAACGCCGGCCGGGAAGGAGAGCGCGTAATGGCACGCAGGGACCTCCAGGGCCAGGTCGCGGTGGTGACGGGCGCGGCCCGGGGCGTGGGCGAACTCCTCGCCCGCAAGCTGGCGGCGCGCGGCGCGAGGCTCGCGCTGGTCGGGCTGGAGCCGGACGAGCTGAGGAAGGTCGGCGAGACGCTGCCGACGGACTCCGCGCACTGGCACGCCGACGTCACCGACCACGCGGCCATGTCCCGGGTGGCCCGCGAGGTGCGCGAGCGCTTCGGCGCGGTGGACATCGTCGTCGCCAACGCGGGCGTGGCCACCGGCGGTCCCTTCACCGACTCCGACGAGACCGCCTGGCGCCGGGTCATCGAGGTCAACCTGCTGGGCAGCGCCACCACCGCCCGCGCCTTCCTGCCCGCCCTGATCGAGTCGCGCGGCTACCTGCTCCAGATCGCCTCGCTCGCCGCGCTCACCCCGGCCCCGATGATGACGGCGTACTGCACCTCCAAGTCGGGCGTGGAGGCCTTCGCCCACAGCCTGCGCGCGGAGGTCGGCTACCAGGGCGTGCGCGTCGGCGTCGGCTACCTGAGCTGGACCGACACCGACATGGTGCGCGGCGCCGACCAGGACGAGGTGCTGCGCGACCTGCGCGGCCGGCTGCCCTGGCCGACCAGCAGGACCTACCCGCTGGGCCCGGCGGTGGACCGGATCGTCGCGGGCATCGAGCGGCGCTCGTTCCACGTCTACGGGCAGTGGTGGCTGCGCGGCATGCAGTCGATCCGCGGCTATCTGCCGGGGATCATCGGACGGGTCGGCCAGCGCGAGATGAAGCACTTCGCGCCCCGCCTGGCCGCCTCCGGCGGCGGTCCCCGCGGCCTGGTCGGCGCGGGCGGCGCGGCGGACGAGAAGGAGCGCACGGAGGGCTGAGGCACAGAAGGCCGCTCAGACACGGAAGCGGGCGCGGTCGCCGTACGGCGACCGCGCCCGCTTCCGTGTCAGCCCCTCCCGGGGCCACGGCCGGCCGGGGCCCCGGCAGCAGTCGCCCCACCGGTGGGTGGAGACGTTGCCGTCCAGCGTCTGACCGCCCCCGGTGCCGTTGCGCGGGGAGCCCGGCCTCCCCGGGGACCCGGGGAGAGGCGTCGCGCGGCCTCCGTCCGGAAGCGGGTGAACCCGCGCGGTGGGTGGACGGGGGCCGGTCATGCCCCGTCCGCGCCCGCCCGGCCGTCCTCCCCGGCGCCGAACACGTGCAGCACCAGACCGGTCTCGCCGGGGGCGGCCGGTATGTGCAGGGTCTCGTAGTCCAGGGTGAGCAGCAGCCCGGCCGTCGGGTGCCGCAGCCGTTTGCGCCCCGCCGTGCACATCACGATCTCCCCGGTGGCCCAGATCCGCCGGAACTCACAGCTGTGCGCGGACAGTTCGGCGAGCAGCGCGGCGAGTTCCCGATCCTCGGGATAGCGCCCCGTGGCGACCCGCAACTGGCCCACCGCCTCCACCGCCCTGTCCTCCCAGTCGGGGAAGACGGCCCGGGAGGAGGCGGGGTCCAGGAAGAGGTACCGGGCCTGGTTCCGCTCGCGGCGGCCGGGGCCGCCCAGGCCGCCGATCAGTTCGGCGCCCAGCTCGTTCCAGGCCACCACGTCGGTGCGGTGGTTGGTCACGAAGGCCGGCAGATGGGCCATGGAGTCCAGGATCCGCCGAAGCAGGGGGCTGACCCGGGTGCGGGGCGCGGGCCCGTGCCGGCCCGCGGTCAGGGTGTCGAGGTGCCCGCGCTCCGCCGCGTCGAGGCCGAGTGCCCCGGCGAGCGCGTCGAGCACCTCGGGGGAGGGCTGGGTGGCCCGGCCCTGTTCGAGGCGTACGTAGTAGTCCACGCTGATCCCGGCGAGCTGGGCCAGCTCCTCGCGGCGCAGCCCGCGCACCCGCCGCCGGCGGCCGCCGGGGAGGCCGACCTGCTCCGGTGTGACGCGCCCCCGGCGGGCGCGCAGGAAGGCGCCGAGCGCCCGCCGGGTGTCACCGATCCCGTCGATTCTGCCGGTCCGGTCGGTTCCGCCGGTCCCGTCGATGAGGTTCCCGCCGTCCATGCGCCCAGTATGGGTGGCCCTCGCGGTACCAGGACCGCCGTTCCACCGGCCGAAGCGGGTACTGGCTGCCCGGACGCGCCCGGGGGAGTGTGGCGGCATGACCGAAGCCCTACCGCAGCAGCGCAAGAAGATCCTTATCGTCGGCGCCCACCCCGAACCCCGCTCGCTCACCGCCTCCCTGACCGCCTTCGCGGCCGGGCACCTGCGCGGGGCGGGGCACGAGGTGCGGGTCTCCGACCTCTACGCGATGAAGTGGAGGGCGGCGGTGGACGCCGACGACTTCCCCGACCACCCCGCCGACCGGCGGCTGGACCTGCTGGCCGCCGCGGAGGAGGCCGTCCGGACGGGACGGCCGGCACCGGACATCGCCGCCGAGCAGGGGAAGGTGCGCTGGTCGGACGCGGTGGTCCTGCAGTTCCCGCTGTGGTGGTTCTCGGTGCCCGCGATCCTGAAGGGCTGGATGGACCGGGTGTTCGCCCGCGGATTCGCCCACGGCCCCGGACTCCCCCCGCCCTACAGCGAGGGCGTCCTGGCGGGGCGGCGGGCGCTGATGTCGGTGACGGCCGGCGCCCCGGAGTCCTCCTTCTCCGACCGGGGCGTGCACGGGCGGCTGGCGGACCTTCTCCACCCGTTCCAGCACGGCCTGTTCTGGTTCACCGGCATCGCGCCGCTCGAACCGTTCGCGGTGTACGACGCGAACGTCCTGTCCCGGGAGCGGTTCGAGGCGGCGAAGCGGGAGTACGGGCGGCGGCTCGACCGGCTCTTCACGGACGAGCCGGTTCCGTACCGGTCGCTCACCGACGGCGACTACGACCGCGGCATGCGGCTGCTGCCGGGCGTGGAGGCGCCGGGGACGAGCGGCCTGGACCTGCACGTCCGTCCGCGCGGCTGAGCGCCCGGAAGACCGCGCGCCCGGAAGACCGCGCGCGCGGTGGCGCTACGCGCCCGGATCGTCCTCCCCGCCGCGCTCCGCACGGCTGTCCGGAGCCGGCTGCCAGGCGTCCTGTTCGCGGTCGCGGCCCGTACGCCACGGGGGAGGGGCGCCGCCCTCGCGGGAGGCGCCCCGTGCGGTACGGCGCCCGCCCCCGCGCTTCCGGGGCTCCCCGGTCCTCTTGGTCCTCCCGGAGTCGTCCGGGTGCTTGTCCGGCTCGTTCACGGTTCCTCCCGGAAAGTCGTCGGAACGGTCGGTCCGTCCCCGGCCGTCAGGGCCGCGGCGGCAGCGGGGGGCGGCTGCGGTCGGGGACGTCGTCGTAGCCGGGCGGGGCGGCGGCCGGATGGCGTTCCAGCAGGTTCAGCGCGGTGCGCACGGCCGTCTCCAGCATCGGGTGGTGGTCCTCGGCCCAGTCCGTCGGGGTGCGCAGCACCTCGATGTCGGGCTCCACGCCGTGGTTCTCCACCGACCACTTGTACTCGTCGAACCACGCCGCGTTCATCGGCACGGTGATGACCGTGCCGTCGCCGAGCCGGTGGCGCCCGGTCATGCCGACCACCCCGCCCCAGGTGCGGGCGCCGACCACCGGGCCGATGCCCAGCAGCCGGAACGCGGCGGTGATCATGTCGCCGTCGGAGGAGGTGGCCTCGTCGGCCAGGGCCACTATCGGGCCGCGCGGGGCGTTGGAGGCGTAGCTGACCGGCTGGGAGTGGCGCACCAGGTCCCAGCCGAGGATGGTGCGGGTCAGCGCCTCGACGACCAGTTCGCTGATGTGGCCGCCCGCGTTGCCGCGCACGTCCACGATCAGCGCGGGCCGGGAGACCTCCATGCGCAGGTCGCGGTTGAACTGCGCCCAGCCGGAGCCGCCCATGTCCGGGATGTGCAGATAGCCGCACCGGCCGCCGCTGAGCCCGCGCACCACCGCGCGCCGCCGGCTCACCCAGTCCTGGTAGCGCAGCGGGCGCTCGTCGATGAGGGGGACGACGGCGACGCGGCGGGGGCGCCGCGGTGCGGCGTCCGGGCCGTCGCCGGGGTCGGGAGTGAGGAAGGCCAGCTCGACGGTGGTGCCGCCGGCCGCGGCCAGCAGCGGGAACGGGCCGGCGTCCGGGTCCACCGGGCGTCCGTCGACATGGGTGAGCACCGCCCCCTCGCGGACGCCGGAGCCGGCCAGCGGGGAGCGGGCCCGGGAGTCGGAGGAGTCGCCCGGCAGGATGCGCTCCACCCGCCAGCGGCCCTCCCCGTCGCGGGCGAAGTCGGCGCCCAGCAGCCCGATCGGCCGCTGGTAGTGGGCCGGCCCCTCGTTGCGCCGGGCCGGCGAGACGTAGGCGTGCGAGGTGCCCAGCTCGCCCACCGTCTCGCGCAGCAGGTCGGCGAACTCGTCCGGCGAGGCGACCCGTTCGACCAGCGGGCGGTACTGGTCCAGGATCGCGTCCCAGTCCACGCCGGACATGCCCGGGTCCCAGAAGTACGAGCGCATGATCCGGCCCGCCTCGTCGAACGCCTGCCGCCACTCGGCGCGCGGATCGGCGTCGTGCAGGATGCGGCGCAGGTCGAGGTGGGTGGTGGAGTCGGCGTCGGCGTGCTCGTTGGCGGGTACGGCCCGCAGGTCGCCGTCGTCGTTGACCACCAGGCGGGTGCCGTCGCCGCTGACCGCGAACCAGTCGATGTCGCCGGTCAGCTCGGTGCGCTTGGCCTTGACCAGATCGAAGTGCTCCAGGGTGGGGCGGCCGGAGGTGTCGGCCGGGTTGGCGAAGGTCTCGCCCAGCGCCCCGGAGATCGGCCAGCGCAGCCAGACCAGCCCGCCGCCGCCGACCGGATGGAGCGAGGAGTACTTCGAGGCCGCCACGGGGAAGGGCGTGACGCGGCTGGCCAGCCCCTCGGCCTCCACCAGCACCGTCCCCTCCTCCCCGGCCGCCTCGCCGAGGGCGTCCGGGTCCAGGCCGCCGGCCGCCGGGCGGCCCTCGGGGGAGAGGGCGAACGGCGAGGGCGTGGCCGAGGACAGCGGCACCAGGTACGGGCGGCAGCCCAGCGGGAAGGACAGGTCGCCGGTGTGCACGTCGTACACCGGGTCGAAGCCGCGCCAGGACAGGAAGGCGAGATAGCGGCCGTCCCGGGTGAAGACGGGCTGCTCGTCCTCGAAGCGGCCCTCGGTGACGTCCAGGACGGTGCGGTCGGACAGCCGGGCGATCCGGATGCGGGTGAGCGCGCCGTCGGTGCCGGGGTGGGCCCAGGCCAGCCACTGGGAGTCGGGGGAGAAGGCGAGGTGGCGGACGGGGCCGTTGACGGAGCGGACCAGTTCGGCGACACCGGCGGCTTCCGGGGCTTCGGTGGTCCCGGCGGCTTCGGTCCCGGTCGCTCCGGCTCCGGCGGCCTCGGTCGCTTCGGCGGCTCCACCACCCCCGCCTCCGTCCCCGCTTCCGTCCCCGCTTCCGTCCCCGGCGTCCACCAGCAGCAGCCGCCCGTCGTGCGATGCGACGGCCAGGGTGGCGCCGTCCGGGGAGGCGATCAGCTCGTGCACCCGCCCCAGCCGCCCCGCGGCCAGCCGCACCGGCTCGCGGGCGCCGGTGGCCCGCGGCAGGTCGGCGATCTCCACCGCGTCCTCGCCCTCGGCGTCGGTGACGTAGGCGATCCGGCCGGTGGAGCCGAGCATCTCCGGCAGCCGCACCCGCACCCCCGGGGTGTCGGCGATCACCCGCGCCGGGCCGTCGCGGTGGGTGAGCCAGTACAGGCTGCCGCGCACCCCCACCGCGCTGGCGCGCCCGGTGGTGTCCACGGCCAGGGAGTTCACATGGCCCGCGGCCGACACCTGGTAGACGCGGCGCCCTGCGCGCGGCCCCGCCAGCCGCACCGGCAGCCGGCGCGGCTTCGCGTGCGGCGAGAAGTCGTCCACCAGCCACAGCTCGCCCGCGCACTGGTACACCACGCGCTCGCCGTCGGTGGAGGCGTGGCGTGCGTAGAAGTCGGCGTGGTCGGTGTGGCGGCGCAGACCGGTGCCGTCGGGCAGGCAGGAGTAGAGGTTGCCCACCCCCTCGTGGTCGGAGAGGAACGCGATCCGGCCGCCGACGATCATCGGGCAGTCCAGATGCCCGTACAGCTCCGGCACCAGGCGCTCGCCCTCCAGCCACAGCCGTCCCATCGCGCCGCCGCGGTAGCGCTTCCAGGAGGCCGGCTCGTGCGGCGGGGTGCCGGTCAGCAGCAGGGTGCGCCGCTTTCCGTCCAGGTCGGCGACGGCGAGGTCCGACACCGGGCCCCAGGGCAGCTTCTCGCCCGGACCGCCGCCGGTCGGCAGCCGGTGGGCCCAGGCGAAGTGCGAGAACGGCTGGCCGTGCGAGGCCACGGCCAGGATGTCCCCCTCGGGCGTCCAGCCGCGGACCTGGGTGTCCACCGCGCCCCAGTACGTCAGCTGCCGCGACGGCCCGCCGTCGACCGGCGTCAGGTGCACCTCGGGGTCCAGGCTGCGCCAGTTCGTGTACGCGATGTGGCGGCCGTCGGGGGAGAAGCGCGGGTGCCCGAGGCGGGTGCGGTCCACCGTCAGGCGCCAGGCGCGCGGCGGCCGGTCGGCCCCGGGCGCGAGCGGGGCGATCCACAGGTCGTCCTCGGCGGTGAAGCAGAGCAGTTCGCCGTGGAGGTGCGGAAACCTGAGGTACGCCCCGGAGGGGTCCGGGGAGGGGGGAACGGGAGTGCCTGGGGATCCGGAGGTCGCGGTCATCCCTCCCATGGTCGGCAGCCGGGCGGCGGGCGGCAACTCCTGGGGGCGGCGCGGCGGTCGGCGATCCGGGTCTCACCGGCGGGGGAGGGGGCTGCCGGGCGGCGGGCGTGTGAGCGGGCGGGCGGCTTGGGGCCTGTCGCGTCCGCGGGGATCTTCCGGTCTTCCCCGGAGGGGGCTTCCGGTCCGGAGGGGGCTTCCGGGGTCTTTGGGGCCTTCCGGTGCCCGGGCGGCCACTGCCCGGCTCTGTGCGGTCCTGCGCGGGGCCGTGCTGTTCGTGCTGTTCGTGCTGTTCCCGCGTGGGGCGTGCTGTTCCCGCGGGGGTCCTGTCGGTGTTCGTTCCGGCCGTCTCCCGGCGCCTGCTTGCCGAAGCGCCGGACGTGCGGCCGCCGCCTCAGCCCAGCAGGGAGGTCAGCCCGCGGTCCAGGTCCAGCTCCAGGTGCTCGGAGCCGCCCGGCACCACACCGTACGTGCCGTGCAGGAAGCGCAGCAGACCGGTGCTGTCGAACTCGATCACCGCGACCCCCTCGGGAGCGCGCAGTTCGATGACCGTCTGCTCGGGCCGCTCGGGGCCGGACGGCCGGATGTGCACGTCACCGAGACCCACCGCGGCCCGCAGCCCGTCCTCCAGCAGTTCGCGGGAGAACACCCAGACGACCTCCTGGCCGTCCAGGGAGACGTCGGGTGGGAAGACCAGACTGACGGCGAAGGGATCGTGGCGGTCGTAGCGCAGCCCGACGGTCACCTCGCGGGTGACCGAGGGGACGGTGATCAGACGTGCCTGGACGCTGTGGTCGACGACTGCGCGCATGGGGTTGCTCCTTTTCCGGGGGCCTTTTCTCCTACGACCCCGTCAGAGCGTTTTCATGACGGCATACCGCAGGTAATCGATGTGAGTTCCGCAACAGTTCGGTGAAGATCCGACATTGATGTCGTCTTCCCCCGGACCGGGCAAGTATCCCGATCCACCGGCAACCGGGCGGGGTGGAAACGCTGGGTCCCCCCGCCTGTCGCCCTGCGTCACACCCGTCCGCCGTACCCCTTCGCGCCCGTTCACCGGCGACAAGGGCGCTCTTGCGAAGAGGTTGCAACTACTCCTTACCATCGAGGTGTGGAGCCGCCCCGGCTCTCCGTATCCCTCCAGTCACGGGGCCGCG
The DNA here is from genome assembly GCF_002843305.1 of Streptomyces barkulensis. Classification (GTDB taxonomy): domain Bacteria; phylum Actinomycetota; class Actinomycetes; order Streptomycetales; family Streptomycetaceae; genus Streptomyces; species Streptomyces barkulensis. The sequence continues at coordinate 171,868 of NZ_PGSG01000119.1, read as the reverse complement.
GCGGCCGTGGAAGCCCGGCCGTGGAAGCCCGAGAAGCGGAGTCCTGCCATGCACGTGCCCGACGGATTTCTCAACGCCCCGGTCTCGGTGGCCACCGGCGCCGTCGCCGCGGCCGCCGTCGCGGTCAGCCTGCGCGGCGCCCGCCGCGAACTGGCGGGCGCCGCCGCCCACCACGGAGCGGAGCGCACCGCGCCGCTGGCCGGTCTCGTGGCGGCCTTCGTCTTCGCCGTGCAGATGCTCAACTTCCCCGTGGGCGCGGGCACCAGCGGCCATCTGATGGGCGGGGCGCTGGCGGCGATACTCGTCGGCCCCTACACCGGGGTGCTCGCCCTCTCCGTCGTCCTGCTGATGCAGGCCCTGCTCTTCGCCGACGGCGGACTCACCGCGCTGGGCACCAACATCACCCTGATCGGCGTCGTCACCGTCGTCGCCTCCTACGCCGTCTTCCGCGCCCTGGTACGGGTCCTGCCGCGCCGCCGCGGCTCGGTCACCGCCGCCGCCTTCGTCTCCGCGCTGATCTCCGTACCGGCCGCAGCCGCCGTCTTCACCGGCCTGTACGCGCTCGGCGGCACCGCCGAGGTCCCCCTGGGCAGGGTCCTCACCGCGATGCTCGGCGTCCACACCCTGATCGGCGTCGGCGAGGCGCTGATCACCACCGCCACCGTCGGCGCCGTCCTGGCCGTCCGCCCGGACCTGGTCCACGCCGCCCGCGGGCTGACCCGCCCCCTCGTCCTGCGCAGCGGCCCGGTCGCCACCCCCGGCTCGGGCCCCGCCCCGCAGGCCGCCACCTCCTCCACCACCACCACATCCGGCACCTCCGCGCCCGCCACCGGCCCCGCCTCCGCCCGGAAGGTCTGGGCGGGCGGACTGGCCGCCACCCTCCTGTGCGCCGGCGTCGTCAGCTTCTACGCCTCCGGCGCCCCCGACGGACTGGAGAGGGTCGCCGGCGAGTACGGCATCTCCTCCCAGGAGGAGGAGCACGGCCTGGCCGGCTCCCCGCTCGCCGACTACGGCATCTCGACCATCGCCGACGAGCGCCTCTCCGGCGGACTCGCCGGCGTCATCGGCGCCGGCACGACGCTGGCCGCCGGCACCGGGATCCTCGTCGTCGTGACCCGCCGCAGGAACGCCAGGGCCGTCGCCGCAGCCGCCGTACCGTCCGCGGACGGCGGCGCCGGCCGAGCGGAGAGCGACACCGGCCGCACCCCCGCCGGGAACGCCTGAGATGGGCGCCGGACACGCCCACCGGCTCTACCGCCACGGGCACTCGCCCGTGCACCGCCTCCCCGCCCACACCAAGATCGCGGCCGTCCTCGCCTTCGTCCTCACCGTCGTCGCCACCCCGCGCGAGGCGATGTGGGCCTTCGGCGCCTACGCGCTGCTGCTGGCCGCCGTCGCCGCGCTCTCCCGCGTCCCCGCCCGCCACCTGCTGAAGCGCATGCTGATCGAGGTGCCCTTCGTCGCCTTCGCGGTGCTGATGCCCTTCGTCGCGGAGGGGCCGTACGTGGAGGCGCTGGGCATGTCGCTGAGCGAGTCCGGCCTGTGGGGCGCCTGGAATGTCCTGGCCAAGGGCACCCTCGGCGTCGCCGCCTCCGTCCTGCTGGCCTCCACCACCGAGCTGCGCGAGATCCTGCTCGGCCTCCAGCGGCTGCGCATGCCGCCGCTGCTGGTGCAGATCGCCTCCTTCATGATCCGCTACGGCGACGTGATCGCCGACGAGATGCGCCGGATGCGCCTGGCCCGCGTCTCGCGCGGCTTCACCGCCCGCGGCGTGCGGCAGTGGGGCGTGCTCGCCAAGACCGCCGGGGCGCTGTTCATCCGCGCCTACGAGCGGGGCGAGCGCGTCCACCTGGCCATGGTCAGCCGCGGTTACACCGGCACCATGCCCACCGCCGACGAGACGGCCGCCACCCGCGCCCAGTGGTCCTCTGCCGCCGCCCTCCCGCTCGCCGCGCTCGCGGTCTGCCTGATGGGATGGTGGACCCTGTGACAGCAGCCGATCCGCGAGACGAACCACTGAACAAGCCGCGAACCGAACCGCGAACCGAACCGCGAACCGAACCGCGGGACGAGCCGGGAAACGCCCCCGTACCGCCCCCCTCCCTGGAGGTCTCCGGCCTCGCCTACGCCTACCCCGACGGCCACCAGGCCCTCTTCGGCGTCGACCTCACGGTGGCCCGTGGCGAGCGCGTCGCGCTGCTCGGGCCCAACGGCGCCGGCAAGACCACCCTCGTGCTCCACCTCAACGGCATCCTCACCGGCGGCGCGGGAGGCGTCACCGTGGCCGGACTGCGGGTGGACCCCTCGGACCGGGCCGCCCTGGCCGAGGTCCGCCGCCGCGTCGGCATCGTCTTCCAGGACCCCGACGACCAGCTCTTCATGCCCACCGTCCGCGAGGACGTCGCCTTCGGCCCCGCCAACACCGGCCTGCGCGGCGCCGAACTGGAGGCCCGGGTGCACGAGGCACTGGCCCTGGTCGGAATGGAGGAGTACGCCGACCGGCCCCCGCACCACCTCTCCTTCGGCCAGCGGCGCCGGGTGGCGGTGGCCACCGTGCTGGCCATGCGGCCGGAGATCCTCGTCCTGGACGAGCCCTCCTCCAACCTCGACCCCGCTTCCCGCCGCGAACTGGCCGACATCCTGCGGTCGCTGGACGTCACCGTTCTCATGGTCACCCACGACCTGCCCTACGCCCTGGAGCTGTGCCCCCGCTCGGTCGTCCTCAGCGAGGGCGTCATCGCCGCCGACGGCCCCACCCGGGACCTGCTGTGCGACGAGGCGCTGATGCGCGCCCACCGCCTGGAGCTGCCCTTCGGATTCGACCCCCGGTCGGTGTCGCCGCCGCGCGCGTAGCACCATGTACGACGGCACACATCGGTGCACACATCGGCACACGCATCACCTTTTGACCGGCAGGAGCACGAAGACAGTGGTGGACGTCCAGGGCACGGTGGCGGACGGCTACGAGCCGCTCCGTGACGCCTTCCGCGCCAACCTGACCGAGCGCGGCGACCGGGGCGCGGCCGTGGCCGTCTACCGGGACGGGCACAAGGTCGCCGACCTGTGGGGCGGCCTGGCCGACCCCCGCGGGCAGGAGCCCTGGACCGAGGACACCGCCCAGGTCGTCCGCTCGGTCACCAAGGGCCCGGCCGCCGCCGTCCTCCACCTGCTGCACCAGCGCGGACGCCTGGACCTGGACGCGCCGGTGGGCACCTACTGGCCGGAGTTCAAGGCGGCGGGCAAGGAGCGCGTACCGGTGCGCCACCTGCTCACCCACCGCGCCGGGCTGCCCGCCCTGGACACCCCCCTCACCCCGGAGCAGGCGCTCGACGGCGTCCTCGGACCGCGTGCCGTCGCCGCCCAGGAGCCCGCCTGGGAGCCGGGCACCGCCCACGGCTACCACGCGCAGACCTACAGCTGGCTGCTGGGCGAGCTGGTGCGGCGGGTCACCGGGCGGAGCCTGGGCCGCTGGTTCGCCGAGGAGGTGGCCGCACCGCTCGGCCTCGACCTGTGGATCGGACTGCCCGCCGACCAGACGCACCGGGTGGGCCGGATCGCCGAGGTGGAGGCCCCGCCCGCGCCCGCCTCCGCCGGGCTGCGGGTGCGCCCCAAGCGCGAGGTAGCCGACGCCTGGCGCGATCCGCACTCCCTCACCCGCCGCGCCTTCGGGGCCATCGACCCGCAGCCCGACGAGAACGACCCCGCCTACCGGGCCGCCGAGCTCGCCGCCTCCTCCGGCGTGGCCACCGCCCGCTCCCTGGCCCGCTTCTACGCGGCGCTCATCGGCGATCTCGGCGACGGCACCCGCCGGCTGTACGCCCCCGCCACCCTCACCCAGGCGCGTACCGAGGAGTCGGCCGGCCCCGACCGCGTCCTGCTGGTCGCCACCCGCTTCGGTCTGGGCTACATGCTCCACGGGCCGTCCTCGCCGATGCTGGGCCCCGGCTCCTTCGGCCACCCCGGCCGCGGCGGCTCGCTGGCCTTCGCCGACCCCGAGACGGGCCTGGCCTTCGCCTACGTCACCAACTCCCTCCAGAAGTCGGTCACCTCCGACCCGCGCGCCCAGGCCCTGGTGCGCGCGCTGCGGAAGTCGGCGGCGCACGGGGGCGGTTGACCGGCCCGGCGCCTACGCTGGCCCGATGCAGCGGTTCGAGGAACGCCTGAGGGGCTACGCGGTGCTGGTCACGGGCGCCGGGCGGGGCATCGGCGCGGCGGTCTGCCGGCGGCTGGCCGCCGAGGGCGCCCGGGTGCTGGCCACCGACGTCGACGGCGAGAGCGCCGAACGCACGGCCCGGGAGGTGACCGGTGTGGGCGGACAGGCCGCCCACACCGTCTGCGACGTGGGCGACGACGCCTCGGTGCGGGCGGCCGTCGCTCACGCGGTGGAGCGGTTCGGCGGCCTGGACGTCCTGGTCAACAACGCCTACGGCTTCCAGCCGGAGCCCCCGCTCTTCGAGGACCTGGCGGAGGAGGAGTGGCAGCGCGGCCTGGACCTCACCCTCACCGGCGCGTTCCGCTGCGTCCGCGCTGCCCTGCCCCACCTGGCCGCCGCCCCCGGCCGGCGCGGGGCCGTCGTCAGCGTCGGCTCCGTCAACGGTGAGCGCGACTTCGGCGGACACGCCTACAGCGCCGCCAAGGCGGGACTGGCCTCGCTGACCCGCACCCTGGCCGGGCACGCCGCCCCGCGCGGCGTACGGGTCAACCTGGTCGCGCCGGGAACGGTCGCCACCCGGGCGTGGGAGGGTCGCGACGAGGTGCTGGAGCGCGCGGCCCGGGAGTACCCGCTGGGCCGGGTGGGCCGCCCCGAGGACATCGCCGCGGCCGTCGCCTTCCTCGCCTCGGCCGACGCGTCCTGGATCACCGGCCTGACCCTCCCCGTCGACGGCGGGCTGCTGGTCTCCAACCTCGCGCTGCGCCGTGCGCTCGGCGGGGAGGAGCCGCCCGGCTGAGGGGCCGCGGGGGCCCGTGGTGCCCCGGCCGCGTCGACGGAACGGAGTTTCCCGTTCCGCGCCCCGGTCGCAGCGGCCGCACCCGCGTCCGCCGGGCCGGGGGCGTGTGGGGGCATGTCACTTGACGGCGATGACGTAGACGCTGCCCCACTGCCGCTTGGGGTTGGCGATGGCCGGGTCGAACGGCCAGGGTTCGACGGACCGGAACCCGGCCTCACCGAACAGCTGGACCAGCTTCTCGTGGTCGTAGGCCCAGAGGTGAGGGGTGTAGGCGGGGTCGTCGTCCTGGTCGCGGAAGACGTAGTTGATCAGGTCCAGATAGGTGTTGATGTCGCCGAGGCAGTCGCGCTTGGCGTACCAGCGCTCGATCATCTCGTCCGCCTGGCCGGGGTCGGCCGGGTACTGGTTCAGTACGAACGCCGCGTCGGGGACACCGGTGACGACCTGCCCTCCGGGTGCCAGTACGCGGTGGGCCTCGCGTGCGTAGTGCTTGGCCGAGCGGGGGTAGTCGATGTGCTCCAGGAAGTGCTCGGAGAACAGCACCCGCACGGTGTCGTCGTGGAGGGGGATGCCTTCGCGGACATCCCACAGCAGATCGGCCGGTGGTACGGCGTCGATGTTGAGGAAGCCGTCGATGCGGTGGGCTCCGCCGCCGATCTGGATCTTGGAGGGGACGGCGTCGATCCGTCCGTCGGGCCACGCCCTGGAGCCGGCGCGGTGGTACCGGTACAGCTCGATCTCCTTGGCGGCGGCGCGCAGGGCCCGGCCGAGCCCGTGGGTGGTCGTCGGCTCGTCGAGGAGGGCTTCGATCTGCGCGGCGAGGCCGTCGGGCGAGGGAGGCATGCGGTGCGGGGGCATAGGTGTGGGCTCCTCACGGTGGTGAAGGAAGGGGCGGTCTGCCGTCGCGCTTGGCCTGGGTGCCTGGGCGAAGGCAGGACCGAGCAGGGCACGGCCTACTGAGGTGCGGGGGGTGTTACTCAGGCGGTGGCGGTGGGCTGTGCCCACTGGTTGTTGCGCATCAGGGTGTACTTGATGTCCACCAGACGCGGGGCGATGGTGAGGTCCAGTTGCTCGGCCGGGTGGAGGAGGCCGTCGCCGTCGGGTTCGGCCCGCCAGACGCGGTAGTCGAGATCGGGGTAGGCGGGGTTGATGCCGATCTCGCCCTTGGGGAAGGTCCCGTTGAACGGCGTGGCGATGTCCATGTGGTTCCAGTAGTTCCACGCCTGGAGCGCCTTGTGCTGGTCGAAGTAGAAGTAGAAGTCGGGGTAACGGCCGAAGGTCCGCAGCTCGCGGTGGATGAGGTGGCCCAGGAGCGGGCCCAGCCGGGTGGCGAGGTTGTCGAACTCCCAGCGGGTGCGGTGCCAGGCTTCCGGGGCCTGACCGGGTGTGAACAGGCGGGCCGCGACGAGGTGGCTGATCCGCTCCGCGAGGTAGGGGCGGGCGTGGGCCGCGTCGACGGTGGGGTCGACGCGTGCGAGGAGCTCGTCCAGCTCGCCCGGTGAGGGGCGGAATCTGGCGAGGTCGAACCTGCCGGCCATCTGGGGGAAGGATGCGAAGAGCATCTCCTTGTACAGCCAGTTGTCGAACTCGCCCAGCTCGGCCAGCCGCCTGGTCCGGTCGCTGGTGGAGTGCAGCATCAGGTACTCCGCCAGGGCCTCGAAGTAGATGTATCCGAGGATGGGCAGGCGGGGGATCGTCTCGTCCAGCAGTCGTAGGAACGGGTCGGCCGCCACGGGCGCTCCGTGGTAGGTGATGGCCGCGGCGAGGGCGAGGAAGGCGGTGGAATTCTTGACCCGGCTGACGACCGCTTCGCGTAGCTGGTGCCGCTCCGCCTTGGAGAGCAGGTACTCCAGGTGGGTGTAGATCTGGAGGTGGATCGTGCCCAGGCGCAGGTAGTCGATGCCGGCCAGGCCGCGGTAGGCGTGCCGGGGGACGGTGATCTCGAAGATCAGCGGTGTGGGGGCCCGGCCCCGCTCTCCGAGTCTGGCGACGAAGGCCGGGGCCTCCTTTTGGAGGACGTAGGAGGCGAGGTTGTGCATCCGCAGGCCGCCGCCGCTCGGAGTGAGGGGCGCGCAGTAGATGCTGCCGACCAGGCAGCCCCCGGAGGGGTAGAGGACGCCCTGCTCGCTGATCTGCTCCAGGGCGTGGGTGACGTGCAGCAGGTGCAGCGTTCCGTCGCCGCCGAGCGCGTCGAAGAGCGCGTTGCCGCGCAGGAGCCATCCGTTGGGTGTCTCCTCCAGCAGGCGGGTCTGCCAGGCCGCTTCCCGTGCGGCCAGGGGGTCGCGGTGCCGGTCGGGGCCGGGGACCGGCGTGGAATCGTAGAAGGCGTGGGCGTCGGCCCACAGGTGATAGGTGTCGAGGAAGTCCATCAGCGCACCACCCCGTGGGCTTCCAGCGCCTCCAGGACGGCGTCGGCGCTGCCGGCGCCCGTCAGGTGGGCGGCCTCGCTGTGTACGACGAGGTCGAATGCGGTGGCCCGCAGTGCGTCGAAGGCGGCGGGTACGCGGATGTGAGCGGCGTCCGGCCACCAGCTCAGCTTCGGCAGCCGGTAGCGGTCGAGGGCGTCGGCGGCTTTCAGCAGGTCGCTGACGTGTTCCGCGCGGGCGTGATCGGTCCGGTCATCGGTGGTGAAGGCGACGTACGGCCTCTCGTGGAGCCGTACCGCGATCGCCGCCCGCTCCACAGCCTGTGGGGTGGTGCAGAGGTGGAAGTGGTCCCAGACTGCTTCGGCGTTCTCGACGAGCCAGGTGGCGGCGCGGGGGCCGTGTCCGGGGTCGTCCTTGTCGTGCAGGCGGCGGCAGTCGTGCACGGAGGCCGCCAGGATCAGCGTGGCCGTGTCGTCCTCGTCCAGACCGGTGATCTCGGCCAGCAGCGCCGCCAAGGCCGCGGTGCGCATCGCGTGCCGGACTCCGTGCAGCGAGTTCAGGAGTCTGGGCTCGGCCAGCCAGGCACCGGGGATGGCGGTGCGGGTGAGTAAACGCTGGGGCGCGGGGCGGAGCCGAGGCGGCGGGACGTCCGGGAGGTGGTCCGGCCGGTTGGCCTTGATCCACTCCACGGTGGTGTGGTCGGTGTACTGGTGGCGCGGGAGCCGCTTGCGTGCGGCCAGCTCGACCAGGCTGTCGGTCGGCGGGTTCGTGCTCATCGGGCCTCCCCCTCGGTGGCGTACGACGAGTGGCTCAGGCGGTGGGCGCGGCGTCCGCCGCACCGGCTTTGCGTTCCTGCTCGGCGGCCTCGAAGGCGGCCGTGAACTCGGCGAGTTCCCGCTCGCTCATCAGGTCGACCCCCAGCTCGGCGGCGACGGCCCGGATGCGGGCCGTGGCCTCCTCCTGCGCCGCTTCGCCGGCGGCGTCGTCGAGCAGCACCTCGAACTCGGCGTGGTGGCCCCACGCCTCGCTCCACTTCACGGCGATCTCGACGCCCCGGAAGCGGAAGTTGTGGCGGCGGTTGAACGCCTGGTGCATCCGCTCCTCCAAGCCGAGGGCGTTGAAGACGCGTACGGCGGCCGGGACGTCCTCCCGGGCGATCGCGATCTCCGTCTCCGGGAAGGCGGCACCCTGGCCGATCCTGCCGGCCTTGAGGGAGATCTTCGCCGTCCCGGCGGCTGTGTTGTCAGTGACCTTCAGCAGCTTGTCGGGCAGCACGTAGAAGTGGATGTGCTTGTCGTCGCGCCCGAGGTCCTCGCCGTCCCGCTGCAGACGCTCGACGAGCCGGTCGTGGGTGTTCCGGTCGAAGCGGGCACGCATCTCGATCTCCGTGGCCACGGTCTTCTCCTCCTTCAAAAGGCATGGGTGATCCGCCCGGGCCCCGTGGATGTGGGGCCCGGCTGGTGTCGGGTGGCTGTGTGCTGTTGTCGGGGCCGGGCGGTGCGGCCGTGAGATCGCCGGTGCGGGACCGCACCGCCCCTGCTATGTCCCGTTGTGTGCGGCGGGTGTCAGAGGTTCTCGCCGAAACGGTCGCGTACGACGCCCTCGTGCAGGTAGTTCGGCAGGGCCACGCCGCCGACCGAGGTACGGGTGGTGGCCACCTGCTCCTCGGTGTCGCTCGGAAAGCCCTCCAGCAGCCGCAGGCACTGCCGGGCCCACTCGCGGGACTTCTCCCAGTCACCGCCGTCACGGTGCAGCACCGCCAGCGCGTAGGCGCTCTCGGCGGCCGCCCAGCGGTTGGTGGCCAGCTCCTGCTGGAAGACGGACTCCAGCTCCTCGGCGGAGGCGACGCGGGTCGGATTGGTCATGCTGCCCTCTCTAAGGTCGTGGTACCCCAGTGGTGATCAACGCGTCGACGTCGCATGGGTGACGTCAGCTCCGCTCAGTAGGTGAAGATCTCGGCGAGCGTGCGGTAGTCGTACAGCTCGCCCTTGTCGAACCACAGGGCCACTTCCTGCTCGGCCTCCTCCTTGTTGCCGGAGGCGTGGACCAGATTGGCCACGGCCTTGCCCGACGCCTTGCTGGCGGTCTTGCCGTAGTGGGAGAAGTCCCCGCGGATCGTGCCGGCGGGCGCCTCGTTCGGGTAGGTGCTGCCGACAATCTTGCGGACGGTGGCGACCGCGTCGTAGCCCTCCAGCACCAGAGCGATCACCGGGCCCTGCTGCATGAAGGCGGCGGTGAGGTTGTAGACCTGCGCGCCCAGCCGTTCCTCGAGGTCGAAGTAGTGGCGCCGGGTGAACTCCTCGTCCATCCACTTCATCTTCACGCCGACGATCTTCAGCGCCGCGTCCTCGAAGCGAGAGATGATCTTCCCGGTGAAGCCGCGTACCACCGCGTCCGGCTTGAGCAGTACGAGCGTGCGCTCCACGGTGGGGTCCTGTTCCTGGGCCATCGGCTCCCTTTCAGCTTGCCGGTCATGGGTTATGACGAGTAATCAGCACGTCCCGCCCGAGATTACCCGCGCCGAAAGGGCGTTCCGTTTCCCGGTGGCCGCTACGCCCGCCGATGTCGCCCCACGGTCCGGTGACCGGTGCCCGGCCACCACAGCACCCGCTGTGGAACGGGAGGCGCCGGACCGCGGTCGTGGGGGTGGCGAGGCCCCGCACGCGGCATGCCGGCGGGCTGCCCACCGCCTTGTTGTCGCATCACCAGGCACCAGTGCAGCTGCTCCAGGTGGAACACGCACGCCCGGCATGCCCGGACCTCGACGTCGATGCCGTGCGCGCTGATCGTGCCGATCGGTGCGACCTCCGTGCCGGTGCGGTCGCAACGAAAGCACGTCCCCACCGCCCACGCGAACCGCTCCCACAGCGCGACCGGCTTCACGGCCGCTCCCCGACCTTGACGGGACGGAGGTCGGCGATGTGCGGCGTCCACTCCCGGCCACCGCCCACAGGACGCAGCCACGCCCGGGTGGGCGCCGCCGAGGCGGGGTAGGGCCAGTCCTGCACCTCGCCCCTCCGCCCGGTGCGGGTGTCCAGGACGAGCGCCCCGGCGGCCAGCCAGTCAGGGGCCGACGGGGGAGTAGACGCGTCGGCTCCCGTGCCGCGTGGCCCGGCGGCCGGTGCGGTGGGCACCCGGTGAGGGTGCATGGCGCTGTTCGTCATCGGACCTCCAGCGATCCTCGGCCGTAGGTGGTGGCCCGCCCCGCGCGTGGGAGAGGGACGGGCCACCTGGACCGCCCGGCGGCGAGGGGAGTCATGGACATCGCCCCGGGCGGCGTTCTCGGTGTGATGCGACAGTAGGCGGGACTCTCCGCGGCACCCCGGAAAAACCTTCCGGGGTCCTTTCGGACCACGAGGTGATGCTCGAAGCATGCGAGGGATGACGGAGAACCTGACCATCGGCGAACGCGTCGCCTGGTACCGGCGCCGACGCGGGCTCTCTCAGGAGGTACTGGCCGGCCTCGTCGGGCGCACCACCGACTGGCTGAGCAAGGCGGAGAACAACCGGATCGAACTCGACCGTCTCTCCGTGATCACGGCGCTGGCCGACGCCCTCGACGTGTCCCTCGGCGACCTGCTCGCCGAGCCGACCCTCATGGAGTGGTCGAGCGACAGCGGCCACCACACGGTCCCCGCGCTGCGTGAGGCACTCATGGACTACAGGCAGCTCACACCTCTCCTCGGGGCCCCGCCCGAGGGAGAGCCGCCCGCGCTGCCGGAACTGCGGGCGAACGTCACGGAGGTCCTCGACGCCTACCAGTCGTCACGCTACGGCTTCGCGACGCGACGCCTTCCCCTTCTCCTGGCCGACGCGCTGTTCGCGGCCCGCGCGTACTCGGGAGACCAGCGGGAGGAGGCCCACGCCCTGCTCGCTCTGGCCTACCAGGGCGCGGCCATGGTGCTGGGGAAGGTCGGAGAGGTGGAGCTGGCCTGGATCGCGGCCGACCGCGGACTGGCGGCGGCGCAACAGAGCGGACGGGGTGTGGTCACGGGCTCGCTCTTCCGGTCGGTGACGCACTGCCTGCTCTCCACCGGGCGCTTCACCGCAGCGGTGCAACTGGTGAACGACGCGGCGGGCGTCATGCAACCGGAGCTGGGCGGCGCACCCCCCGACTATCTGTCGGTGTACGGCACACTCTTCCTCGCCGGCGCCATGGCCGCGGCACGGGCGGAGGACCGGGCGACGACACGGGCCTTCCTCCAGGAGGCGGACGAGGCCGCACGAAGGCTCGGGACGGACGCCAACCACATGTGGACCGCCTTCGGACCGACCAATGTGGCCATCCACCGCGTGGCCACGGCCGGGGAACTCGGTGACGTACAGGTCGCCGCCGATCTCGGGCAGCGGATCGACACGCGCAGGATGCCGGTCGAGCGGCGGGTACGGCACAGTCTCGAAGTCGCCCGCGCGCTGAGTGCGTGGAACCGCACCGACGAAGCTTTGGCCAAACTGCTGGAAGCCGAACAGGACGCCCCCGAGCAGGTCCGCCACCACTACATGAGCCGCGAACTGGTCATCGGCTGGGTACGCGGCATCCGGGGACGGCCGTCCCAGCCCGTGGCCGATCTGGCCCGGAGGCTTCGCATCGTCTGAAGTGGCTAGGGTCCACGGTGTGAGCGACAACGAGCACGAGGCCAAGATGGCGCGTCCACGCATGGCTGCGGGAGCGCTCTTCTTCGACGACACCGACCGGGTCCTGCTGGTCGAACCGACATACAAGGACTACCTCGACATCCCCGGCGGCTACGTCGAACGAGGCGAGTCGCCGCTGCGGGCCTGCGTACGCGAGGTCCACGAGGAACTGGGCATCACACCTCCCACCGGGCGGCTGCTGGTCGTGGACTGGGCACCGGGCCCCGGAGAGGGAGACAAAGTTCTCTACCTCTTCGATGGCGGGGTCCTGAGCGCCGAAGACCGCGAGCGGATCGAATTGCAGGCGGAAGAGCTGCGCGACTACGGCTTCTACCGTGCGGAGCAGGTCCCCGAGTTGACCATCCCACGCCTTGCGCGGCGCATCGCCGCCGGTGTTCAAGCCCGAGCGGACGGAGGAACCGTCTACCTGGAACATGGCTCTCAGCCCGTGCGCTGACAAGACCTGCGATCTCTCAGGCACCGGCTCGCCCTATTCCCGGCGCCCCGCGCGTTCCACCGGCAGCAGGCCCGCGGCCGTCATGGCCACGGCCGCCGGGGCGGTGACGGGGACGGCGATCAGCGGTGCGGAAGCGGCCCTCCAGCAGGCCGCCGAAGCCGGTCAAGGACAGGCCCAGCACGCCCAGCAGGCATAGCACGGCGCCGAACGCGGCTGCGGAGGCGGCGATACGGGAACCAGTGGGCCGGTGCGCAGGCGTCCGGGGCCCCGGGGGTCGCTGTGGTCCGCGTGCGGGCGGCCTGGCGCGCCACGCCGCCCGCCCGGCAGGGCGGAGGTACTCGAACACCCTGCCGGGGGCATGCGTCGCGGTACTCAGCCCGCCGGACGGACCACTGTGGCGCCCGGCGCCGGGCTCGTGGCGGTGTGGGCGTTGCGGCAGACGCCCGAGGCGCGCAGGGCGAAGGCGATGTCCGAGGCCGCCGCCGCGTCCTCGGCCAGGAAGGCGCAGGTCGGGCCGGAGCCGGAGACCAGGGCGGCCAGTGCGCCCGCGTCAGTGCCCACCGCCAGGGTGTCGTCCAGGGAGGGCAGCAGGGAGACGGCGGCGGGCTGGAGGTCGTTGGACAGGTGCCCGGCCAGCGCGGCGGCGTCCCCGGCGCGCAGCGCGGCCAGCAGCGCGGGGGAGGCCTCGGGCGCGGGTACGGCGTCGGCGCCCGCGCCGCCGCCGCGCGCCTCGCGCAGCCGGTCGCACTCGCGGTAGACGGCCGGGGTGGACAGCCCGCCGGCGGCCACGGCGAACACCCAGTGGAAGACGCCGCCCACCTCCAGCGGTGTCAGCAGCTCGCCCCGGCCCCGGCCCAGCGCCGCGCCGCCGACCAGGGAGAAGGGCACGTCCGAGCCCAACTCGGCGCAGATCCGAAGCAGTTCGTCGCGCGAGGCGCCTGTGCCCCACAGCGCGTCGCAGGCCAGCAGCGCGCCCGCCGCGTCCGCGCTGCCGCCGGCCATGCCGCCGGCCACGGGGATCTCCTTGTTGATGTGCAGATGGACGTCCGGCACGAGGCCGTACCGTACGGCGAGCGCGTCGGCGGCGCGGACGGCCAGATTGGTGCGGTCCAGCGGCACCTGGTCGGTGTCCGGCCCGGAGCAGGTCACGCGCGGGCCCTCGCCGGGGGCCGTGGCGGTGGCGGTGATCTCGTCGTACAGGCCGACGGCCAGGAAGACGTTGGCCAGGTCGTGGAAGCCGTCCGGCCGCAGCCCGCCCACCGCGAGCTGCACGTTGACCTTGGCGGGTACGCGTACGGTGACCGGCGCGGCGGTACGTGCGGCGCCGGTGCCGGCCGTCTGTGCGGTGCTCATGCGCTGGTGGTGCCCTTCCGCTCCGCGATGGCCGCGAAGTCCTCGATCGTCAGTGACTCCCCCCGGGCGCGGGGGTCGATCCCCGCGGCCGTCAGCGCCGCCTCGGCCGCCGCGGCCGAGCCCGCCCAGCCCGCCAGCGCCGCGCGCAGCGTCTTGCGCCGCTGGGCGAAGGCGGCGTCCACCACGGCGAAGACCTCTCGCCGGCCGGCGCTGGTGCGCGGCGGCTCGCGCCGGGTCAGCGACACCAGTCCGGAGTCCACGTTGGGCGCGGGCCAGAAGACGTTGCGCCCGATGGCCCCGGCCCGCCGCACCTGGGCGTACCAGGCGGCCTTCACCGACGGCACCCCGTAGACCTTGGAGCCCGGTTCGGCCGCGAGCCGGTCGGCGACCTCGGCCTGGACCATCACCAGGCCGTGCTCGATGGACGGGAACGTCGCCAGCATGTGCAGCAGGACGGGCACGGCGACGTTGTAGGGGAGGTTGGCGACCAGTGCGGTGGGCTCGGGGCCGGGCAGCTCGGTGACGCGCATCGCGTCGTGGTGGACGAGCGCGAAGCGGTCGGCGCGGCCGGGCAGCCGGGCGGAGACGGTCGCGGGCAGCGCCGCCGCCAGCACGTCGTCGATCTCCACCGCCGTCACCCGGGCGGCCTCCTGGAGCAGTCCCAGCGTCAGCGACCCCAGCCCCGGACCGACCTCGACCACCACGTCCTCGGGCGTCACCCGCGCGGTCCGCACGATCCGGCGGACGGTGTTGGCGTCGATGACGAAGTTCTGGCCGCGCTGCTTGGTGGGGCGCACACCCAGCGCGGCGGCCAGCTCGCGGACGTCGGCGGGGCCGAGGAGGGCGTCGGCGCCGGGAGCGGCATCGGTACCGGCATCGGCGTCGGCGTCGGCGTCGGGGGAGGGGGAGGGGGAGGGGGCTGAGCTCACCGGTGCAGTTTACGGCCGCACACCGGCCAGGGACTCGCGCCCTTCTGCACGTACAGCTTCTTCGCCCGGTAGGTCTGCTCGGCCGGCGGAGCGTCCTGCGGGCGGCCCTTCCCGCCCAGGGAGCGCCAGGTGCGGGTGTCGAACTGGTAGAGCCCGCCGTGGCCGCCGGGGCCCACCGCGTCCGGGCGGCCGCCGGACTCGCAGCGGGCCAGTGCCTCCCAGTTCAGGCCATCGGCGCCCCGCACCGAGGAGGGCGGCTCGGCGGTGCCCACGCGCACGACCTGCGGCCTGGGCGCGCGCACCACCACCGCCTCGGTGAGGCGGGGCCGCCGCCGCACCCCGTTGACCGTGCGCACCTCGTAGGTGAGCCGGCGCAGCCCCGGCGCGCCCGCCTGCTCCACCACCTCGGTGCCGCGCGGCAGCGCCGGGTCCTCACGCCGCTCGGTGGTGTACGGGACGGGCTCGTCGCGCACCCGCTCGGTCTCGGTGATGCGCAGCACGGTGACGGTCTGGCCGTCGCGGGGGAAGGAGTCCGGGTCCACCGAGGCGCGGTCCGCGCCGCGCAGCTCGACGCCCGCGTCGGCCAGCGCCCCGCGCACGGTCGCGGCGTTGGTGCGGACGGTGTGCTCGCGGCCGTCGGCCAGGACGGTCACGCTCCGCTCGGTCCACACGGTCAGCGCCAGGCCGTCGCGCCCGATGCGCCGGTCGCGGGGCACCGACATGCGCGCCCCCTCCGGACGCACCCCGATCCCGCGCAGCGCCGCCTCCACGGTGGCGGCGGTGGTCCACACCCGCCGGGGGCGGCCGTCGAGGGTGAGGGTCAGCGGGCGGCCGTAGCGGACGGTGACGCTGTCGCCGTGGGAGAGGGGCTCGCCGGGGGCGGGGGAGACGGCGTCGTGCGCGCCGACGGACACCTCCTCGTCGGCCAGGAGCTCGGAGACGTCGTCGGCGAAGGTGTGGAGGGTGCGCGGCCCGTCCTCGCCCTCCACCGACAGGCTGACGGCCTTGTCGTCCACGACGAAGGCGCAGGTGCCGCCCGCCAGGAAGGCGACGACGAGTGCCTGCGGCAGCAGGCGGCGCAGGACCTCGGGGCGTTGGGCGGCCTTCCGCTCCCGCGCGGCCCGGCGGGCGGCGGCCCGGCCGCCGGCCGTGCCGGGCGCCGTGCCGTGTGCGGGGCCGTGCGCCTGCGGGGGGACCTCCGCGGAGACGTCCGGGGAGATGTCCGCGGGGCCGCCGGTGGGCTGCCGGGGCAGCCACAGGGCGGGACCGAAGGCTCCGGGATGGCCGGGGCGGCCGGGGTGGCCGGGGTGGCCGGGGTGGCCGGGGGGCTCCGGGTGGTGAGCCGGGGGCTCCGGGCGCGGGGGCGCCTCGGGCGGTCCGTACGCGCCGAGATCCCCGTACACGCCGTACGGCGCGCCGTGGAACTCGTACGAGGGCCGGTAGGTGTCGTACGGGTCCCGCTCGTACTCCGGCCCGCCGCCGTACCCCCGGCCGCCGTACTCCCACGAGTCCCACGGCTGATGCGGCCGGTGCGGCGGCGGCGCGGAGGGGTACGCGTACTCGTACTGCTGGATCCCCTGCGGATGGCTCACGACGTACTCCCAAGCGGTCCTGGTGGCGGGCCGGGACCCTAGCGGAGCATTCGTCACTATCCCAAGTCGTACGACTACCCAACGTTGCGAAAAGCGGGCCACCGCGCCGCGCGCACCCGCCGCCGCGCGCCCGTCAGTAGCCGAACGCGCGGGCCGTGTTGGCCGCGACGTGCTCCGCGAGCGCGTCCTCGTCCAGCCCCTTGACCTCGGCCATCGCACGCAGCGTGTACGGGATCATGTACGGCGCGTTGGGGCGCCCGCGGTACGGGGCCGGGGTCAGGAACGGCGCGTCGGTCTCCACCAGCAGCAGTTCCGGCGGGGCGGCGTCCAGCGCCTCGCGCAGCGGCCGCGCGTTCTTGAAGGTGACGTTGCCGGCGAAGGACATGAACCAGCCGTTCGCGGCGCACACCCGGGCCATCTCGGCGTCGCCGGAGAAGCAGTGGAAGACCGTCCGCTCGGGCGCGCCCTCCTCCCGGAGGACGCGCAGCACGTCCTCGTGGGCGTCCCGGTCGTGGATCACCAGGGCCTTGCCCAGCCGCTTGGCGGTCTCGATGTGGCGGCGGAAGGAGTACCGCTGGGCCTCCCGCCCCTCCTCGCCCGTCCGGAAGTGGTCCAGGCCGCTCTCGCCGACGGCCAGCACCTCCGGCCGGGCGGCCAGCTCGGCGATCTCCTCCAGGGCGGCGTCCAGCGCCTTCCGCCCCCCGTCCCGCTCCAGCCGCGGCGCCTCGTTGGGGTGCAGGGCGACGGCGGCCCACACCGCGTCGTGCTCGGCGGCCACCCGCGCCGACCAGCGGGACCGTTCCAGGTCGCAGCCGACCTGCACCAGGGTCGTCACGCCCACCGCGGCGGCCGCGGCGACGGTCCGGGCGACCGTGGCGTCCTGCATGTCGATATGGGTGTGCGAGTCGGCGACCGGCACGTTCAGCGGTACGGGCGGCGGCGCGGGCTGCGCGGACTTCTCCATGGGCGCGATCCTAGGACGCCCGGGCGGGCCGCCCGCCGCCCGCCCGGCGTCACCTCCACGGCAGGGCCTGCTCCGCCTCGTACACCCGCCCCGCGCGCATGATCCGCACCACGTGCGAGTCGCAGTTCGGGCAGACCGGGCGCGTCAGCGGCGACGGCACCCGCCCGCCGTCCGCCGGGTCGTGGTAGGTGACGAAGGGGCGTCCGTCCCGGTCGGTGTGGTGCCGTATCCCGTACGACCGCTCCCAGCCGTGGCCGCAGCGCAGGCAGGCGAAGGAGTACTCCTCGTGGGTGGTCGTCTCCCTGGGGTCCATGGGAACCTCCTCCTGGCTCTCCTTCCTACCAGTGGACTCCTTCCCGGCCGGAAATGCACGGGTCTGTCCACCCCTTTCCGGTCCGCCCCCTTCCGGCCCGGGCTCCCGCCCGCCGTCCGGACCGTCCGGACCGTCCGGACCGTTCAGACCGTCCGGACCGTTCAGGCCGTTCCCGCGTTCTTCGCCGCGACCACCGCGTCGAAGACCTCCCGCTTGGGCAGCCCCGCCTCGCGCGCCACCTCCGCGATGGCCTCCTTGCGGCGCTCCCCGGCGGCCTCGCGCACCGCCACCCGGCGCACCAGCTCGGCCGCGTCCACCGCGCCGGGCGCCTCGGCGGGCGCGCCCTCGACCACGACGGTGATCTCGCCCCGCACGCCCTCCTCCGCCCAGGCGGTCAGCTCGCCCAGCGTGCCGCGCCGCACCTCCTCGTAGGTCTTGGTCAGCTCCCGGCACACCGCGGCCCGGCGGTCGGCGCCGAAGGCCTCGGCCATGGCGGCCAGCGAGGCGGCCAGCCGGTGCGGAGCCTCGAAGTAGACCAGCGTGCGGCGCTCCCCGGCGGCCTCGCGCAGCCGCCCCAGCCGCTCGCCCGTCTTGCGCGGCAGGAAGCCCTCGAAGCAGAACCGGTCCACCGGCAGCCCCGACAGCGCCAGCGCGGTCAGCACGGCGGACGGCCCGGGCACGGCCGTGACCCTGATCCCGCGCTCGACGGCGGCGGCCACCAGCCGGTAGCCGGGGTCGGACACCGACGGCATCCCCGCGTCCGTGACCAGCAGCACCCGGGAGCCCTCCGACAGCGCGTCGGCCAGCTCCGGGGTCCGCGCGGCCTCGTTGCCCTCGAAGTACGACACCACCCGGCCGGAGGTCCGCACCCCCAGCGCCTGGGTGAGCCGCCGCAGCCGCCGGGTGTCCTCGGCGGCGACGATGTCGGCCCCCTCCAGCTCGGCCGCGAGCCGGGGTGGTGCGTCGGCGGTGTCGCCGATGGGTGTGCCTGCCAGTACGAGTGTTCCGCTCACCCCGCCATCCTCGCAGCTCCGACGGGGGCCGGGGGCCGGTGCGGCGCCTCCCGCCCACCGGTGCGCGGCACCGCGCGGGAGGGCCGTTCCCTACGATGGCCCGCGTGACCAGTGACACCGCGACTCAGGCCCGGCCCGGGGAGCCCGTCGGGGAGCGGACCCCGACGTGGCGCGGGCGGCTGCGGCGCTACGGATACGCCCCGCCGCCCCGGGCGGGCGCACGGGAGCGGCTGGTGCCGCCGTACCCGGAGCCCGGCCGCGGCCGGGTGTGGGGACTGTTCGGACTGGACGGGGACGACGCGCGGCTGCTGGGCCGCCGGGCGGCGTGGGGCGGCCCGGTCCTCGTGGCGCTCCTCGCCGGCCTCCTGCGCTTCTGGAACCTCGGCTCGCCGCACGCGGTGATATTCGACGAGACCTACTACGCCAAGGACGCCTGGGCGCTGTACCGGCTCGGCTACGAGGGCACCTGGCCCGACGGCGCCAACGACACCATCCTCGACAACCCCGCGGCGGCCCCGCTGAGCGAGGCCGCCTCGTACGTGGTGCACCCGCCCGTGGGCAAGTGGATCATCGCCATGGGCGAGGCGGCGTTCGGCCTGACGCCGTTCGGCTGGCGCTTCATGATGGCGGTGCTCGGCACGCTGTCGGTGCTGATGGTCTGCCGCATCGGGCGCCGGCTGCTGCGCTCCACCGCCCTGGGCTGCCTGGCGGGGCTCCTGCTGGCCGTGGACGGCCTGCACCTGGTGATGAGCCGCACCGCGCTGCTCGACCTGGTGCTGATGTTCTTCGTGCTGGCGGCCTTCGGCTGCCTGCTGATCGACCGCGACCGGGCCCGCGCCCGGCTCGCCGCGGCCCTGCCGCCGGACGGGCGGCCCGACGCGGACGCCGGCGACCGGCTGGGCCTGGGCGCGCGCCCCTGGCGGCTCGCGGCCGGTCTCTGCCTGGGACTGGCCTGCGCCACCAAGTGGAGCGGCCTGTACGTCCTGATCGCCTTCGGGATCCTGACGGTCCTGTGGGACGCCGCCTCCCGGCGCACCGCCGGAGCGCGGCACCCCCACCTGTCGATGCTGCGCCGGGACGCCGCCCCCGCCTTCCTCTCCCTGGTGCCGGTCGCCGTCGCCGTCTACGTGGCCTCCTGGGCGGGCTGGTTCGCCGGCCGGGACGGCTACTTCCGCACCTGGGCGGAGGGGCGCCGGGGACTGTCGCCGGAGTCGCTGCCCGTCCCCTTCACCGGTCTGAAGCTGCCCCTGCCCCAGTTCGACATGACCTGGGTGCCGGCCCCGCTGCGCAGCCTGTGGCACTACGAGAGCGAGGTCTACAGCTTCCACGTGGGGCTGACCTCCGAGCACACCTACCAGTCCCACCCCTGGAGCTGGCTGGTGACCGCCCGCCCGGTGTCGTACTTCTACGAGTCCTCCGACCGGGGCGAGAACGGCTGCACGGCGGAGGGCGGCTGCGCCCGCGAGGTGCTCGCCCTGGGCACCCCGCTGCTGTGGTGGGCGGCCTGCTTCGCGCTGCTGTACTGCCTGTACCGCTGGGCGCTGCGGCGCGACTGGCGCGCGGGCGCGATCCTGTGCGGGGTGGCGGCGGGCTGGCTGCCGTGGTTCCTGTACCAGGAGCGCACGATCTTCTACTTCTACGCGGTCGTCTTCGTGCCGTTCCTGTGCCTGGCGCTGGCGATGATGACCGGGGCGATCCTCGGGCCGCCCGGCCGCACCGAGCGGCGGCGGGCGGTGGGCGCGGTGGGCGCGGGCGTGCTCGTGCTGCTGATCGTGTGGAACTTCGTCTACTTCCACCCGCTCTACACCGGGGTGCAGATCCCCAAGGACGCCTGGCAGTCCCGTATGTGGCTGGACACCTGGATCTGACTTCGTCCCGGGGCCGCGGGAGCCCGCGGGGACTGCGGGAGCCGGCGGGGCCCGCTGCCCCGGGGAGCCGGCGGAGAGCGCGGCTTCGGTGAAAAGGCGGCGCCGCCCGCCGGTGAGACCGGCGGGCGGCGTTCCGAGGCGGTCCGACGCGAGGCGTCAGTCGCTTCAGTGCTTCTTGACGGCGTTCTTGTTCTCGTTCTCGTTCTCGCCCTCCTGCTTCTGGCCCTGGCCCTGCTCGGCCTCCTGGCCCTGGCCCTGGCCCTGACCCTGGGCCTGCTCCTGCTTCGGAGCGACGTGGATGTCGGACTCCTTCTCGACCTTCACGACCTTCTTGATCTGGACCTCCTCCTTGGAGTTCCGAGAGCAGTCGAGGTTGTTGATGTCGCTCGACAGGATCGGGAGGTTGACGACCTCCAGGTTCGGGCAGGGCAGGATCTGCGCGTTGTTCTCGAACTTGGCCTCACCGGCGTGGGCGCTGGCGGCCCCACCCGCGAGGGCCATGGCGGCGGCGAAAGAAACGACGAGCGTCTTCTTCAGCATCATGCTGTCTTGTCTCCTTGACGAGAGAAGGAAGGTTCCGATGTCCCCGGCCGCCGCCGAGCGGCCGGATAACCGGTTTCCGGATTGCGGCCGCAGTTCGGCCGGCTCACCGGAAAGGCGGGAGTTGCCCCCACGTCGGCGACATTAACCCACCGAATCCCCGATTGCGCGCTTCCATGTTTCTGCGTGTCCTGCGGAAAGCGGGGCCGGGGCATCGTCGATGGGCGCACTACCTGGGCTTATGCGTTGCCACTGCGCCAAGCGGGTGTTGTTTCCGGCTATATCCCGCGAGCGTGTCATGGAAAGGGGAAAGGCCGCCCCGGTGTGCCGGGGCGGCCTTTCGACAGTGGTGTGCCGGTGGTCCGGTCGACTCCTCAGTCCCTGAAGGACTCGTAGGAGGAGACCTTCTTCGACTCCACGTGGGTGACGGAGCAGTCGAGGTTGTTGATGTCCGCCGACGCGATCGGGACGTTCAGCAGTTCCAGGTTGACGCAGGGAAGGATCTGCGCGTTGTTCTGGAACTTCGGGCCGTCGTTGGCCTGGGAGACGCCGGCTCCGCCGATCACCAGGGCGGCGGCGGAAAGCGCGACGGTGGCGGTCCGCTTCATCTTCATGGCATGTACCTCCAATGTACGAAGCCGCTTCACGGGCTTGCGTGCGTAATGCTAGGAACTGGCGAGCCGAGTACACGGTAAGCCCCGCCGCGCGCCGCGCTGATATTTTCTGCTCCATACGTGTCACGGGCCCGCGCCGCCGGCTGCGGCGTGGGCCCGTGACGTTAATTGCCGGAAGGAGGATCGGCCTTCTGCTTCGCAGTGACAACGACGGTGAGGGGTGGGGGTTGTGCTTCCGAAAGGGTGAACAGGGCGATGCCGGGTGCGTCGACGGGCAATCGGAACGCTTTTCTCGCTGTTCATCTTCGGAAAAGCACACTAATCATTCTCGGCGGTGGACGGGAAAGTCCCGCGATCGTTTCGCGGATCCCCACCGGGCGCCGGTCCGCACGCCTGGCCCCGGTCCGTGTCGCCCACGTGCTCTAGGGTTCTTCGCACGGGCCCCGGCGGTGCCGGTCCGGGGCAGGGGCGGAGATTCGGGAGACTCATGCGTGACGGTCGGAAGGTGGCGGTGATCGGAGCGGTCTTCACCGCCGTGGTCGGAGCCGCCGGGTTCGGGGCGTACACCCTGATCGGCGACAGCGGCGCGGCCGGCGGCCAGAGCCGGCAGGACGTGGCCTCCTCCGACGGCCGGACCGGTGAACCGGCGGCCGAGACGGGCCCGCCCTCGCCGAAGGAGGTCCGCGAGACCGCCGTGAGGTTCCTGAAGGCCTGGCAGGAGGGGAAGGCCGGCGAGGCCGCCGCGCTGACCGACGACGAGGCCGCCGCCGCCAGAGCCCTGACCGGTTTCCGGAAGGACGCCCGGGTGTCGGGCGTGCGCCTGGAGCCGGGCACCGCCGCGGGAGCCGACGTCCCGTTCACCGTGACGGCCGAGGTGGAGTACGGCGAGGAGGAGAAGCCCGCCGCCTGGACGTACGAGTCGGAGCTGACGGTCGTACGGGACGACGACAGCGGCGAGCCCGTCGTCGACTGGGAGGCGTCCGTCCTCCATCCCGAGCTCGAAAGCGGCCAGAAGCTGGAGACCGCCGAGGCCGGGGCCCCGCCCATCAAGGCCCTGGACCGAAACGGCGCCGAGCTGACGGCCGAGGAGTACCCCGAGCTGGCCGCGACCCTGGCCGACCTGCGCAAGCGCTTCGGCGACAGGACGGACGGGAAGCCGGGCTTCGAGACCCGGATCACCGACGCAGCCGGCAAGGAGGTCAAGACGCTCAAACGGCTCAGCAAGGGCACCCCGGGCGAGCTGAGGACCACGCTGGACGCCAAGGTGCAGAAGGCCGCCGTCCAGGCCATCGCGGGCAAGCCCAAGGCGTCGGTCGTCGCGCTGAAGGCCAGCACCGGCGAGATCCTGGCGGTCGCCAACACCCCGGCGAAGGGCTTCAACACCGCCTTCAAGGGTTCCCTCGCCCCCGGCTCCACGATGAAGATCGTCACCGCGTCGATGCTCATCGAGAAGGGCCTGGCCTCCAGCGCGAAGCAGCACCCCTGCCCCAAGTACTTCACCCACGGCGGCTGGAGGTTCCAGAACCTCGACAAGTTCGAGATCAACGGCGGCACCTTCGCGCAGTCCTTCGCCGCCTCCTGCAACACCGCCTTCATCAGCCAGGCCGGCGAGCTGTCGGACGACGACCTCACCAAGCAGGCCCGCGACGTCTTCGGCATCGGGCTGACCTGGCAGGTCGGCACCGCCACCTTCGACGGCTCGGTCCCCGTGCAGTCCGACGCGCAGATGGCCGCCTCGCTGATCGGGCAGGGCGGCGTCAGGGCGAACCCGCTGATCATGGCCTCGGTGTCGGCGACGGTGAAGAGCGGCGTCTTCCGCCAGCCCTACATCGTCTCGCCCGAGGTGGACGGCCGCGGCCTGGCCAAGGCCCCGCGCACCCTCTCCCCGGCCGTCTCCCAGGAGCTGCGCTCGCTGATGCGGCTGACGGCCACCAGCGGTTCGGCGGCCGAGGCCATGGCCGGCACCAGCGGCGACTTCGGCGCGAAGACCGGCTCGGCCGAGGTGGACGGCCAGGAGAAGCCCAACGCCTGGTTCACCGCCTACCGGGGCGACATGGCCGCCGCGGCGGTCGTCCCCGCCTCCGGCCACGGCGGCACGAACGCGGGCCCGGTCGTCCGCCAGGTGCTCAACTCCGTCGGCTGACCCCGCCCTCCGGCACTCCGTACGGCCCGCGCGAGGCGGCATCGCGCGGGCCGTACCCGCCGCGGGCGGGAGGCCGGGCGGAACTCCGGGCGGGGCCCCGCGTGAACTCTGTGTGACGGACATCTCCCCGAAGCCGTTGCGGAGCGATACGGTACGGCCCCGAAACGCAAGACCGGCGCCGCGCGAGAAGGCGGCTTCGGAAGAAGGGGGGACCCGTGCCCACTGACTACGCGTGCCAGGCGGCGGCCGAGCAGGCCGCCCGCGGCATCGCGCCCGTACGGGCGCTTCTGCTGCCCGCCCAGCGATCCGCTCCGGCGCAGCAGGAGGAGGTCTCGGTCGTCATCCGGTCGTTCATGGGCCCCGGCGCGGGCGGCAGGCCGCCCGCGCCGGAGGACTCCGCGCCGCGCGTCGAGCCCGTCGGCGCCCCCATGGGCGCCGCGGTCCTGCTCAGCTTCCTCGACGGCCTGCGAGCGGACCTGAGCGGTGCGCTGGTCGACTGGTACTCCTCGATCCCCGCGCGACTCCCCGTGACGCTGGGCGCGTCCGACTCGGAGCCGTCGGAGCGGAGCCCGGCGCGGCTGCCGAACGGCTGGCAGTCCCTGGCCGATCTGCAGAGCAACGCCCAGGACGTGCTGACCGTCCTGTCGAGCCGGCCGGGCGACGGCCGCCAGGTCGGGCCCGCGGAGCTGAGCTGGCGGCTGGCCCTGCTGGAGGACGCGTTCTCCGGGGCGCTGCGCCGGATGGGCGTCCCGGAACAGCCGGCGGCGGACTGCGCCGCCGAGCTGGCGGTCGCCACCGGCTCGCTGTTCGGCCTCAACCGGCCGACCCCGCGCTCGGCCCCGGCCCAGCACAGCCCGTCGTACTGAGCCGGCGGCCTTCGCGGGGGCGTCCGCGGTGGTGTGCGGGGCCCGTTCCGCGGTGGTGTGCGGGGCCCGTGCGGCGCTCCGGCGTGCGGGGCGGCCGCCCGCAGGGCGGGCATGAGCGTGCGTACTCGGGCGGCGACTAGGCTGAGAGGCTGACCAGCCCACCCGAAGACCACACCAGCCCGGCGCGCCGGGCAACGGGAGCCCCATGGCCACGAACCTCGTCAATCTGGAAGCCGTCGGCAAGGTGTACGGCACCCGTGCGCTGCTCGACGGCGTCTCCCTCGGCGTCAGCGAGGGAGACCGGATCGGCGTCGTCGGGCGCAACGGCGACGGCAAGACCACCCTCGTGCGCATCCTGGCGAAGCTGGAGCCCGCCGACGACGGCCGGGTCACCCACGCCGGCGGGCTGCGGCTGGGCGTGCTCACCCAGCACGACTCGCTCGACCCGGCCGCCACCGTCCGGCACGAGGTCATCGGCGACATGGCCGACCACGAGTGGGCCGGGAACGCCCGCGTCCGCGACATCCTCACCGGCCTCTTCGGCGGACTGGACATGCCCGGCTTCCCGCAGGGCCTGGACACCGTCATCGGCCCGCTGTCCGGCGGCGAGCGGCGGCGCATCGCACTGGCGAAGCTGCTCATCGCCGAGCAGGACCTGATCGTGCTGGACGAGCCCACCAACCACCTCGACGTCGAGGGCATCGCCTGGCTCGCCGGGCACCTGCGCGCCCGGCGCTCGGCGCTGGTCTGCGTCACCCACGACCGCTGGTTCCTGGACCAGGTGTGCACGCGCATGTGGGACGTGCAGCGCGGCACCGTCCACGAGTACGAGGGCGGCTACAGCGACTACGTCTTCGCCCGCGCCGAGCGCGAGCGCATCGCGGCCACCGAGGAGGCCAAGCGGCAGAACCTGGTCCGCAAGGAGCTGGCCTGGCTGCGGCGCGGCGCCCCCGCCCGCACCAGCAAGCCCCGCTTCCGCGTCGAGGCCGCCAACGAACTGATCGCCGACGTGCCGCCGCCGCGCGACAGCGCCGAGCTGATGAAGTTCGCGAACTCCCGGCTGGGCAAGACCGTCTTCGACCTGGAGGACGTGACGGTCCAGGCCGGGCCCAAGGTGCTGCTCAAGCACCTGACCTGGCAGCTCGGCCCCGGCGACCGGATCGGCCTGGTCGGCGTCAACGGGGCCGGCAAGACCTCGCTGCTGCGGGCGCTGGCGGACGCGGCGTACAGCGGCGGCGAGAAGCAGCCGGCGGCCGGCCGGATCAAGGTCGGCAGGACGGTGCGGCTGGCGTACCTCTCCCAGGAGGTCGCCGAACTCGACCCCGCCTGGCGCGTGCTGGAGGCCGTGGAGCGGGTGCGCTCGCGCGTCGACCTGGGCAAGGGGCGCGAGATGAGCGCCTCCCAGCTGTGCGAGCGGTTCGGCTTCGGCAAGGACAAGCAGTGGACGCCCGTCGGGGACCTCTCCGGCGGCGAGCGCCGCAGGCTCCAGATCCTGCGGCTGCTGATGGACGAGCCGAACGTGCTGTTCATGGACGAGCCGACCAACGACCTGGACATCGAGACCCTGACCCAGCTCGAGGATCTGCTCGACGGCTGGCCCGGCTCACTGGTCGTCATCTCCCACGACCGCTACTTCGTCGAGCGGACCACGGACCGGGTGCACGCGCTGCTGGGCGACGGCACGCTGCGGATGCTGCCGCGCGGGCTGGACGAGTACCTGGAGCGCCGCGAGCGGCTGCGGCGGGCGACCACCGCGCCCGGCGCCCCGGCCGCGGCTCCGGCGGGGCAAGCGGCGGCCAAGCCCTCCGCCAAGCCCGCGGCCCTCTCGCGTGCGGCGCAGAAGGAGTTGCAGCGCATCGAGCGCAGGCTGGAGCGGATCGAGGAGCGCCAGGCGGTGCTGCACGCCGAGATGGCCGAGCACGCCACCGACTTCGAGAAGGTCGCCGGCCTCGACGCCGAGCTGCGCGAACTCACCGATGAGCGGGACGACTTGGAGACGCGCTGGCTGGAACTGGCCGAGGAGGGCTGACCGGCGGCGGCGGAGCCGGCCCCGGCGGACGGTAACGGCCAGGTCGCGGGCCGGTCTCACCTGATGGCCCGGAGCGGGAACCGGAGGCGGCTTTCCGGGTGTCCGGTGATAGAAAGAATTTCCTTCCGACCGTCGGCGCCAAGAGCCGGCAACAGCCGAGAAGTGGCGGGCCGTGTCCGATTCGCTCTGCCCCACGGGGGGCGAGGGGCTGGGCAGCCGGTCCGCGCGTGAATGAGGAAACCCATGTCGCAGCCGCCTCCGCCACCAAATCAGCCGCCGTCCGGCGGCTTCGGCCCCCCTCCGGAGCAGCCGGACGACCGACCGGAGGGGGCGGAGCAGCGGGAACAGCCGGAGCAGCAGGAGAAGCCGGAGCAGTCGGGCCAGCCGGAGAGTGCGGAGCGGAAGGAGACTCCGCAGGTTCCGCTGTCCAAGTCGCCACAGCCTTCGGCGGACCAGCCGGACCAGCAGGACCAGCAGGACCAGCAGGACCAGCCGCCGCAGCCGCCGCAGACGCCGCCTCCGGGCCCGCCCTCGTACGGCTACCCGCAGCAGCCCGGTCAGCCCGGTCAGCCCGGTCAGTTCGGCCAGGCACCGCAGTTCCCGCCCAACCAGCCACCGCCGTACGGCTATCCGCAGCAGCCGGGACAGATGCCCCAGGCGCCGTACGGCCAGGCCCCCGCGTACGGGCAGCCCTCCGCGTACGGACAGCAGCCCGGATACGGGCAGCCTCCGGCGTACGGACAGCAGCCCGGATACGGCCAGTACCCGACGCAGCCCATGTACGGCGGCGGCGTGCAGCCGCCCGGCGGCGGCAGCGGGAACGCCAAGGTCCTGGCCGTCGTCGCCGCGGTCGTCGCGGTCCTGCTCGTGGCGGGCGGCGGTGTCTGGCTCCTGACCAAGGACGACGGCGGCGCCGAGGCCAAGAAGGGAGACAAGGGCACCACCCAGGGCGCCGACGGAGGCTCGGGCGACTCCGGGGGTTCCGGTGACTCCGGCGGCTCCGGCGGCGAGAAGGGCCTGATCGACGCCGAGCTCGCCTGGACGGTCGACCCGCCCAAGGTGGACAAGCAGGACATCATCGCGGAAACGCCCGGCACATGGTTCGTGGGTGACAACCTCGTCAAGGCCACGACGAGTTCCACCACGGCCTACGACATGAAGACCGGCAAGGTGGCGTGGTCCATCGACATGCCCCGCCCGAAGGACTGCACCGCCGCCTTCGAGATGTCCGAGAACAGGACCGTGGTCCAGTACGGCCGGCGCTGCGAGTTCGTCATGGGCATCGACCTGGCCGCGGGCAAGAAGCTGTGGAACAAGGAACTGCCGTCCAAGCGCGACAGCTCCTCGGAGTTCAGCTACACGGAGATGGCGGTCAGCGGCGACATCGCCGCGGCGTCCTGGATCGGCAACGCGGTCGGTTACGACCTGTCGACCGGCAAGGAGCTGTGGCAGCAGGAGGAGGGCTCCGACTGCAAGGACCGCGGCTACTCCGGCGGCGGCCAGCTCGTCGCCAAGCTGGAGTGCGGCTTCGGCGGCTCGCAGAAGGTCCAGGGAGTGGGCCCGGGCGGCAAGAAGAAGTGGGAGTGGGAGGTCCCCGACGGCATCGACGTCCGCAAGGTCCTCTCCACCGACCCGCTGGTCCTCGGGGTCAACGCCGGGGGCGAGTCCAGCATCGACATCACCGACGTGATGGTCCTCTCGGACAGCGGCAAGCTCAAGGAGAAGATCACCATCAAGAAGGAGCGCCACGAGCTGGGCTGCCGGGGCATCACGCTCAGCAACTGCCCCGGCACGGTGGTGGACGGCGAGACCATGTACATCTCCTCGAAGCCGCACCAGGGCGGCGGGTACGGGCAGACCAGCGAGATCATCGCCTTCGACCTCACCACGGGTAAGTCGAAGTGGCTGGGGGAGCCGACCTCGGGCGGCCGGATCGTCCCGGTCACCGTGGAGGACGGCGCGCTGCTCGCCTACGAACTCCCCGGCTACGACAAGCCGGGGCAGGTCGTCACGCTCGACCCGGGCAGCGGCAAGCCGTCCCCGCGGATGAAGCTCCCGGCCGACAGCGCGAAGAAGGAGTACGACATGGCCAGCGGCTCCGATGTGCACCCGTTCTGGAAGGACGGCCA
Organism: Streptomyces barkulensis; assembly: GCF_002843305.1. GTDB lineage: Bacteria > Actinomycetota > Actinomycetes > Streptomycetales > Streptomycetaceae > Streptomyces > Streptomyces barkulensis. Next base: position 143,108 of record NZ_PGSG01000119.1, on the reverse strand, counting down.
CTTCTTCCTGGTGAACCACAGGTTCTACGCCTCCGCCGGGCTGAGCGACCTGGCGATAGCCGCCTACAACTGAGGTCCCGCGGCCGTATCCGGCCCCTCGCGGCGGCCCGCCGCCACCGACGGCCCCGCGCCCCTTCCCGTGGAGGGGCGCGGGGCCGCTCGCGTGGGTCCGCGGGAGGTCCCGCCGGTTCTTGCCGGAAGGGGCGCGGGATGCCGGGGGAGCGTGTAGCTTCCGGGGGCAAGACGGAGCCGGGCGGCTCGAAGGGCCGTACGGGGCACGGCCCGGCCCCGGAAGACCGGGGCCGGCGGAACGACAGGGGTGCGGATGACCGTGCGGCTCATGGTGGTCGACGACCACCGTCTGCACGCCGAGGCGCTCGCCTCGGCGCTGAGGTTGCGCGGGCACCGGGTGCTCGCCGCCGCCGCGCCGGCCGCGGGGGCGGCGGAACTGGTGGTCAGCAGGGCCCCCGAGGTGTGTCTGTGGGGCACGGCGTCGCCCGCCGAGCCCGGGGCGTTCGACCCCGTGGCCAGGATCAGGCGGGAGCGGCCGCAAACCGCCGTGGTGGTACTGGGTCCGGTGCCCAGTCCGCGGGGGATAGCGGCGGCGTTCGCGGCGGGGGCGTCGGGCTACATACGGCACGACGAGCGGATCGAGGGTGTCGAGCGCGGCATGGCCAGGGCGCGGGCCGGGGAGGCGGCGGTGGCGCCGCAACTGCTGCGGAGCGCCTTCGCGGAGCTGCTCAATCCGAGGGCCGAGCCGGACGACGAGGGCGTCAGGCTGCTGCGGATGCTCACCCCGCGCGAGGCCGAGGTGCTGGTGCGGGTGGCGGAGGGGGAGGACACCCGGGCGATCGCGGTGGGTATGGGGGTCGCGCCCAGCACGGCCCGCACCCATGTGCAGCGGGTGCTGATGAAGCTCGGGGTCGGATCGCGGCTGGAGGCGGCGGCGCTGGCGGCCCGCACCGGGCTGCTGGACCGGGTGGCCGGCGGGCACGGTGGTGCGGACCGGGGCGCGGGCCAGGGTGCGGGCCGGGGTGCGGGGCCGGGCTGACGTCCCGGCCCCGCACCCGTACCGCCGCTGAGCCCCGGCCCGTACGGCGGCGGACGCGCGGGTCACTCCCCGGCGGGCGGCGTGCCACCGGGGCCGCCGCCTTCGGTCTCCCGCCGGGACGGCGGCGGAACCGTCGGGCTCAGCCGCAGCCAGAGCAGGAACAGCAGTCCCAGCACCAGCATCGACAGCCCGGCCCAGAGGTTGATGTTGACGTCCTGGGCCTTGGCCAGGTCGGCGTCGGAGACGAAGAAGCCCGCGATGGTGACCAGGAGGCCGTAGACCACGAACAGCACGCCGATGACACGGCGGATGTCGAACAGCCGGGCGGCGCTGGCCGACCGCTCCTCCAGGTCGCGCTCCTCCTCCCGCCAGTCCGGCTCCGGATCGCCCTTGCCGGCGCCGGGGACACCGGGGTCGGCGGGGTCGGCGGGGTCGGAAGGACCGGAGGGGGTGCGGGAGTCGGAGGGGCCGCGGTACTCGTGGGCGCCGTGCGGACCGCCCGCACCGCCGCCGTTGCCCTCGTTGCTGCCGTTGCCGTCGTTGCCGTCGTTGCCGTCGTTGCCGTCGTTCGTCACGGTGGATCACATCCTTCGCTGTGCGGTGCGCGGGGCGCTCAGAAGGAGAAGGGGAGGTAGCAGAGGGCGGCGAGGATGATCGCGCCCCAGCCCAGCAGCGCGGGCCTGCGGTACCAGGCCTCGTCGCCCGCGGCCGGGGGCTCGGCCACACCGGGGGCCCGGGTGCCGTACACCAGGCCGGCCAGCCGCTCGACGGGCTTGGGCCTGGTGAGGGGGGTGAGGACCACGACGACGAGTGTGCCCGTGACGAAGGCGACGATGGCGGAGACGAAGTTGGCACCCTGGTCGGTGGGAATGTCGATCAGTCCGCCCCGGTAGAACCAGAAGTAGTTGACCATCGCCGAGACCGTGCCTGCCAGCAGCCCCCAGAAACCGGCCGCGGCCGTCATCCGCTTCCAGAACATGCCGATGATGAAGACGGTGAACAGCGGCACGTTGAAGAAGGAGAACAGCGTCTGGAGGTAGTTCATGATGTTGCTGAACGTCGCCGCGATGAACGCCGTCCCCATGCCCAGCAGCACACCGACCGCGGTGACCACGCGCGCGGTGACCACGTAGTACGAGTCCGGGCGGTCCTTGACCAGGTAGGGCCGCCAGATGTCGTTGGTGAAGACGGTGTTGAAGGCGGAGACGTTGGCGGCCATGCCGGCCATGAAGGCGGCGAGCAGACCGGTCACCGCGATGCCCAGCACGCCGTTGGGCAGCAGGTCGCGCATCAGCAGGGGGACCGCCTCGTTGTACTCCAGGCCGCTGCCCTGCCCGATGTCCGGCGCCACCACCAGCGCCACCAGGCCGGGGATGACGACGATCGCCGGAATGAAGATCTTGGGGAAGGCGGCGATCAGCGGGGTGCGCTGGGCGGCTGAGAGGTTCTTGGCCGACAGGGCGCGCTGGACCTCGGCGAAGTTCGTCGTCCAGTAGCCGAAGCTCAGGGCGAAGCCGAGGCCGAGCACGATGGTGAGCCAGTTGGCGCCCAGCGGGTTGTCCGAACCGATGCCGGTCCCGCCCCAGGCCGAGACGAAGTTGTCGCCCTGCGAGGCGGTGAGCGAGTCGCGCAGACCGCTCCAGCCGCCCACGCGGACCAGGGCCAGGACGGTCAGCGGGATCAGCCCGGCCAGGATCACGAAGAACTGCACGACCTCGTTGTAGATGGCCGAGGACAGACCGCCCAGGGTGATGTAGAGCAGCACGAACAGGCCCGAGACCACGATGGACACCCACTGCGGCCAGCCCAGCAGCGCCTCCAGCACGATGGCCAGCGCGTAGAGGTTGACGCCCGCGATCAGCACCGAGGCGGCCGAGAAGAGGACGCCGCTGAGCAGGTGGGACGAGGGCCCGAAGCGGTGCAGCAGGAACTCGGGGACCGAGCGCACCCGGGACCCGTAGTAGAAGGGCATCATCACCAGGCCGAGGAAGACCATCGCCGGGATGGCGCCAACCCAGTACCAGTGCACGGTGTAGACGCCGTACTGCGCGCCGTTGGCCGCCATGCCCAGGATCTCCAGCGCGCCGAGGTTCGCCGCGATGAAGGCGAGGCCGGTGACCCAGGCGGGCAGCGAGCGGCCGGAGAGGAAGAAGTCCAGGCTGGTCTTGATGCTGCGCCGGGCGGCGAACCCGACTCCGAGGACGACGAGGAAGTAGATGGCCAGGATCGTGTAGTCCAGGGCGTTCGTGGGGAGCCGAAGATCCTGGGCCAACTGGTACGACGGCATGAGCAGGTCGCCTCCGTGGCGTGACGGGGCCGCTGTGGGGGGAGGCCCCTTGACGTCAATGTTCACTCATGGTTTTTTATGTTCGATTATGTTTGGGTCGCAGTATAGGGAGACCCCACGTGAAAAAGACCCCGACCCGCCTCGCCGACGGCCGCGAACTCGTGTACTACGACGTTCGCGGCGGCCACGGCGCCCTGGGACGCGACGCCGTGGACCGGCGCCCCCTGGACGCCGTCGCCACCGCCTCGGAGATCCGCCACGACCCCCTGCTCGGCGAATGGGTCGCGGTCACGGCGCACCGCCAGGCCCGCACCTACCACCCGCCGGCCGACGAATGCCCCCTGTGCCCCTCCCGTGAGGGCCGGCTGACGGAGATCCCGGCGGAGGACTACGAGGTGGCCGTCTTCGAGAACCGCTTCCCCTCCCTGGCCGGCCCCCCGGGGCCGGCGGAGGCCGAGGACGGAAGCGGCCTGTTCCTCCGGGCCCCGGGCGCCGGACGCTGCGAGGTGGTGTGCTTCACCTCCGACCACGACGCCTCCTTCGCCGACCTCACCGAGGAACGGGCCGCCCTGGTCCTGGACGCCTGGACCGACCGCACCGCCGAGCTGTCGGCGCTGCCGGGCGTGCGCCAGGTGTTCTGCTTCGAGAACCGGGGCCGGGAGATCGGCGTCACCCTCGGCCACCCCCACGGCCAGATCTACGCCTATCCCTTCGTCACCCCGCACACCGGGCGCACCCTGCGCTCGGCCGCCGCCCACCGGGAACGCACCGGCGGCAACCTCTTCGACGACGTCGTGGCCGCCGAGCGCGCCGACGGACGGCGCGTGGTGCTGGAGACCGGCCACTGGACCGCCTTCGTGCCGCACGCCGCGCGCTGGCCCTACGAGGTGCACCTGTACCCCCGGCGGCGGGCGGCGGACCTGACGGAACTCGGCGAGGACGCCCGCGCCGACTTCCCCGGCGTCTACCTGGAGCTGCTGCGGCGCTTCGACCGGATCTTCGGCCCCGGCGAGCCGCCCACGCCCTACATCTCCGGCTGGCACCAGGCGCCGCTGGGCCCGGAGGGGGAGAAGGACTGGGCCGGACGGGCGGACTTCGCCCTCCACCTGGAACTCTTCACGATCCGCCGCACGTCCGGGAAGCTGAAGTACCTGGCGGGCTCGGAGTCGGGCATGGGGGTCTTCATCAACGACGTGCCGCCCGAGACCGCGGCGCGGCGACTGCGGGAGGTGGCGAGCCGGTGAGCGGCACGTATCTGGTGACCGGCGGGGCCGGCTACGTCGGAAGCGTCGTCGCGGCGCACCTGCTGGAGGCCGGACACCGGGTGACGGTGGTGGACGACCTGTCCACCGGCTTCCGCGCGGCCGTGCCGGCGGGCGCGGACTTCGTCCGGGCGCGCGTCCAGGACGCCGCCGACTGGCTGGATCCTTCCTGTGACGCGGTGCTGCACTTCGCGGCCAGCTCCCAGGTCGGCGAGTCCGTCCTCCACCCCGAGAAGTACTGGCACAACAACGTCGGCGGCACCATGGCGCTGCTGGACGCGATGCGCGGGGCCGGTGTGCGCACCCTGGTCTTCTCCTCCACCGCCGCCACCTACGGCGAACCCGAGGAGACCCCCATCCGCGAGGACGCGCCCACCGCCCCCACCAACCCCTACGGCGCCTCCAAGCTCGCCGTCGACCACATGATCGCCGGCGAGTGCGCCGCCCACGGCCTGGCCGCCGTCTCGCTGCGCTACTTCAACGTGGCCGGCGCCTACCGCGGCGCGCACGGCACCCTCGGCGAGCGGCACGACCCCGAGTCGCACCTCATCCCGCTGGTGCTGCAGGTCGCGCTCGGGCAGCGGGAGGCGATCTCGGTCTACGGCGACGACTACCCCACCCCCGACGGCACCTGCGTACGCGACTACATCCACGTCGCCGATCTGGCCGAGGCCCATCTGCTGGCGCTGGAGGCCGCGGCGCCGGGGGAGCACCTGGTGTGCAACCTGGGCAACGGCAGCGGCTTCTCCGTCCGCGAGGTGATCCGCACCGTCCGCGAGGTCACCGGCCACCCCGTGCCCGAGAAGACGGCGCCGCGCCGCGGCGGCGACCCGGCGTTCCTGGTCGCCTCGGCGGAGCGGGCCAGGCGGCGGCTGGGTTGGCGGCCCTCGCGCACCGACCTGAAGGACATCGTCGCCGACGCCTGGGCCTTCGCCCGGGGCAGGGCGCCGGACGCCGGCGGCGACGGCTACGGCGGCGCCGGCGGCGACGGCTACGGCGGTGACGGCGGAGAGGGGAGCGGAACATGAACGGGCCACTGAACCCCGAGGCGGAGGCGGAGGCCGAGGCGCTGAACGCGGCGCAGACGGCGGAGGCCGCCGACGGCTTCCGCGCGGTCCACGGCGGCGAACCCGCCGGGATCTGGGCCGCGCCGGGCCGCGTCAACCTCATCGGCGAGCACACCGACTACAACGACGGCTTCGTCATGCCGCTCGCCCTGCCGCACACTACCCGGGTGGCGGCGGCCCGCCGCGACGACGGCGCACTGGCCGTCCACTCGGCCGACGTGTCGGGCGGCACGGTGCGCCTTCAGGCCGAGAAGCTCGCCCCCGGCACGGTCGGCGGCTGGGCCGCGTATCCGGCCGGCGTGGTGTGGGCGCTGCGCGAGGCCGGCCTGCTGTCCGGCCGGGAGGGGGGCGCCGACCTCTACATCCGCAGCGATGTGCCCACCGGCGCGGGCCTGTCCTCCTCGGCCGCCCTGGAGGTCGCCACGGCGGTGGCCCTGAACGACCTGTACGGCCTGGGGCTGGCCCCCGAGCGGATCGCCCTGCTCTGCCGGCGGGCCGAGAACGAGTTCGTCGGCGTCCCCTGCGGGATCATGGACCAGATGGCGTCGGCCCGCTGCACGGCCGGGCACGCCCTCCACCTCGACACCCGGGACCTGGCGGCCCGCCAGATCCCGTTCGACCTGGCGGCCGCGGACCTGCGGCTGCTGGTGGTCGACACCCGCGTCAGGCACGCGCTGGCCGACGGCGAGTACGCCCGGCGCCGGGCGGGCTGCGAGGCGGCCGCGGCGGCCCTGGGGGTCGCGGCCCTGCGCGACGTCCCCCACGGGGAGCTGGACGCGGCGCTGGCCCGGCTGGCCGATCCGGCGCTGCGGCCCCTGGTGCGCCATGTGGTCACCGAGAACCGGCGGGTGGAGGAGGTCACCGGCCTCCTCGACGCGGGCGACCCCCGCTCGATCGGCCCGGTCCTGACCGCCGGGCACGCCTCGCTGCGCGACGACTTCGCCGTCTCCTGCCCCGAGCTGGATCTGGCGGTGGAGACGGCCGGCGCGGCGGGCGCGCTGGGCGCCCGGATGACCGGCGGCGGCTTCGGCGGCTCCGCGATCGTCCTGGTGGAGGCCGCCGGGGCGGAGGAGGTCGGCGCGGAGGTCGCCGACGCCTTCGACGCCGCGGGCCACCCGGCCCCGCGGCTGTTCGAGGCGGTGCCCTCGGCGGGGGCGCGCCGGCTGGACGGGTGAGGCGCCGGATCGCTGGACGGGTGAGACGCCGAGCCCGAGCCCGAGCCCGGGGCCGGGTCCGGGGCCGGGTGTGCGCGGCGGGGTGTGCGCGGCGGGGCGTGCCGTGCGGCGGCCGGTGCGGTGATCACAATGCGTCGGAAGCGGTCGGACCGCGCCGCACCGGACACCACCGGCCGTGCACGTCCGGTCGCCGCGGACCGTGCGGACGGTCGGTTTTCGCCAACCGGTCTCTTCGGCCGCGTCCCGGCCCTACGCTGATGGACGGCACCGGCCGCCGGGGGCCGGTGCGCATCAGGGGGCGGCACACGCCGGATGCGGCGCGCGGTGGCCGGGTACGAGCAGGGCACGGCGGTGTACGTGCGGCCCGTCCGGCCCCGCACCGGGCGCCGCGCCCGAGCGCGGGTGGGCCTTTCGGCGGCAGGGGGTGTGCGTGCAACGTATCCGGGTTCTCGTGGTGGACGACCATCGCATATTCGCCGAGTCCCTCGCCGCGGCACTCGCGGTGGAGCAGGACGTGGAGGTGGCCGCGGCCGGCAGCGGCCCCGCCGCGCTGCGCACCCTGGAACGGGCGGCGGCCGACGGCCGCCGCTTCGACGTCCTGCTGATCGACGCCGATCTGGGGGCCGCCGTGCCGGCGGCCGCCGCGTCGCCACCGGACCCGGCCACCGCCGAAGCGCCTGCCGCGGCCGGCGGCATCGCCCTGGTCTCACGGGTCCGCAGCGACCACCCCGAGGTCCGCACCGTGGTGCTCGCCGAGCGCGACGACCCGCGCCGCGCGGCCGCCGCGCTCCAGGCGGGGGCGTCGGGCTGGGTCGCCAAGGAGAGCTCGCTGTCCCGGCTGCTCCATGTGGTCCGTGGGGTGCTGCGCGGCGAGACACATCTGCCGCCCGCCCTGCTGACCGGGGTGCTGCGCGAGCTGACCGCGACGCGCAGGCACCGCACCGAGAGCGAGCGGCTGGTGGAGTCGCTGACCCCGCGCGAGCACGAGGTGCTGCGCTGCATGGTGGCCGGGCTGGGCCGCAAGGCGGTCGCCGAGCGGCTGTACCTCTCCCCGCACACCGTCCGCACCCATATGCAGAACGTGCTGGGCAAGCTGGGGGTGCACTCCACCCTGGCCGCGGTGGCGCTGGCCCGCAAGGCGGGCGTCGGCCCGGCGGACCTGGAGCATGTGACGACGTAAGTCCCACCCCGCCCCGACCGCGACGGGCCCGTGTCACGGCCCCGTCAGGGGACGTTGTCGAACGGCGCGGTGAGCTGCCGCAGCAGCCCGGCCAGCTCCGCCCGCCGGCTGGACGGCAGCTCGGCGAGGATGGCCCGCTCCTGTTCCAGCAGTCCGGCCAGGGCCCGGTCGGCGCGGTCGCGTCCGGCCTCCGTCAGCCGGACCAGTACGCCGCGCCGGTCGCTGGGGTCGGGCAGCCGCTCCACCAGTCCCTTCTTCGCCAGCCGGTCGATGCGGTTGGTCATGGTCCCGGAGGTGACCAGGGTCTGCGTCAGCAGCTGGCCGGGGGAGAGCTGGTAGGGGGCGCCGGCCCGGCGCAGCGCGGTCAGCACGTCGAACTCCCAGGGCTCCAGCCCGTGTTCGGCGAAGGCGATGCGGCGGGCCCGGTCGAGGTGGCGGGCGAGCCTGCTGACCCGGCTGAGCACCTCCAGGGGCTCCACATCGAGATCGGGGCGCTCGCGGCGCCACGCTGCCACCAGTCGGTCGACCTCGTCCTCCATGAGGACAGTGTAGTAGTTCTGTCGACGTGAAGTCTCTTGACATCGAGATAACTCCGGCGGACCCTACTGCCATGGAACCAGCCGACCCGCTCCGGCGCACCGGCGTCCCGGTGTGGGACCCCGCGCAGTACCGCAGCCATGCCGGCCACCGCCTGCGCCCGCTCCACGACCTGCTGGCCCGCGTCCCCCCTCTGCCCTCGCCCCGGCCCCGCATCGCCGACCTGGGCTGCGGCCCCGGCGAGCCGACCGCTCTGCTGGCCGAACACTGGCCCGCGGCCCGGATCACCGGCTACGACCTGTCCGAGGCGATGCTCGCCGAGGCCCGTGCGCACGCCGGACCCACCTCCGGGGGCGGAGCCGTGGACTTCGCCCGCGCCGACCTTGCCGCCTGGCACCCCAAGGAGCCGCACGACCTGATCGTCTCCAACGCGGCGCTGCACTGGTGCCCCGGACACATCACCCGTTTCCCCGACTGGATCGCGGCGCTGCGCCCCACAGGCGTCCTGGCCTTCCAGGTCCCCGGCAACTTCGCCGCCCCCGGGCACACCCTGCTCACGGACCTGTGCACCTCACCGCGCTGGCGCGACCGCCTCGGAGCCGGAACCCGCCGCACCCCTGTGGCCGAACCCGCCGAATACGCCCAGGCGCTGGCGGCGCTCGGCTGCGAAACGGACGTGTGGGAGACGACGTACGTGCACGTCCTCACCGGCCGGGACCCGGTGCTGGAGTGGATGAAGGGCACCGCCCTGCGTCCCGTCCTCACCGCACTCGACCCCGACGCGGCCGCACGCGAGGCGTTCCTGGCCGAGTACCGCGACCTGCTGCGCGAGGCCTACCCGCCGGGCCCCCACGGCACCCTCTTCCCGTTCCGCCGGATCTTCGCCGTCGCCGTCAGGTGTACCTGACGGCGCGAGCGCCCACGAACCCACGCCCACGAACCCACGCCCGGGCGCCCGCCGGGCGGACTTCCGGAAGGAGACACCGTGATCGAGGCGCTCGACCACGTACAGCTCGCCGCCCCGCGCGGATCCGAGGAGATCCTGCGCGCCTTCTACACCGGACTGCTCGGTATGGCGGAGACCCCCAAGCCGCCCGCCCTCGCGGCCCGCGGCGGCTGCTGGTTCGAAGCCGGCTCCGTCCGGCTCCACCTCGGGATCGAGGAGGATTTCCGGCCCGCGCTCAAGGCCCACCCCGGCCTGCGGGTGAGGGACGCCGAAACCCTGGACACCCTGGCCACCCGCCTGGCGGACGCCGGGCACCCGGTCACCTGGGACGACTCCGTCCCCGGCGTGCGCCGCTTCCACAGCGCCGACCCCGTCGGCAACCGGCTGGAGTTCCTTCAGCCGGCCGGGTGACGGGCGCGCGAGGGGAGCCCGGCCGCCGGGCCTCAGCTGCGGCGGTGGCCTATCAGGCGCGGCTTGGGCTCCAGGCCGTCCAGCCCGTGCCAGGCGAGGTTCACCAGATGGGCGGCCACCTCGGGCTTGTCGGGCCTGCGGGCGTTCAGCCACCACTGGCCCGTCAGGGCCACCATGCCCACCAGGGCCTGCGCGTACAGCGGCGCCAGCTTCGGGTCGAAGCCGCGCGCCTTGAACTCCAGGCCCAGAATGTCCTCCACCTGGGTGGCGATGTCGCTGATCAGCGAGGCGAAGGTGCCCGTCGACTGGGCCACCGGCGAGTCCCGCACCAGGATGCGGAACCCGTCGGTGTACTGCTCGATGTAGTCCAGCAGCGCGAACGCCGCCTGCTCCAGCAGCTCACGCGGATGACCGCCGGTCAGTGCCCCCGTCACCATGTCCAGCAGCCGCCGCATCTCCCGGTCGACCACGACCGCGTACAGCCCCTCCTTGCCGCCGAAGTGCTCGTAGACCACCGGCTTGGAGACCCCGGCCTTGGCCGCGATCTCCTCCACCGACGTGCCCTCGAAGCCGCGTTCGGCGAAGAGCGCGCGACCGATGTCCAGCAGTTGTTCGCGGCGCTCCTTCCCCGTCATCCGGCGGCGGGTCCGCCGGGTGGTTCCTGAGGGCCTGCCCTTGGTACTGCTGTCGTCGGTCGCCACTCCTCCATCATGCCGCTTCTGCGGCCTCCTCCCGGCGGCGGGAGTCGATCCGCTTCCGCGACGGCCAGCGCACGTCGTACGCCCAGCCGGCCTTCTCGAACCAGCGGATCAGCCGGGCGCTGGAGTCGATCTGGCCCTTCAGCACACCGTGCCGGGCGCAGGTCGGGTCCGCGTGGTGCAGGTTGTGCCAGGACTCCCCGCAGGAGAGCACCGCCAGCCACCACACGTTGCCCGAGCGGTCACGCGACTTGAACGGGCGCTTGCCCACCGCGTGGCAGATGGAGTTGATCGACCAGGTGACGTGGTGCAGCAGCGCCACCCGCACCAGCGAGCCCCAGAAGAACGCGGTCAGCGCGCCCTGCCAGCTCATCGTGACCAGTCCGCCGACCACCGGCGGGACGGCCAGCGACACGGCCGTCCACAGCACGAACTGGCGGGAGACGCGGCGGATGACCGGGTCCTTGATCAGATCCGGGGCGTACTTGTGCTGCGGCGTCTGCTCCTCGTCGAACATCCAGCCCACATGGGCCCACCACAGGCCCTTGAGCAGGGCGGGGACGGTCTCGCCGTAGCGCCAGGGGGAGTGCGGGTCGCCCTCGGCGTCGGAGTACCTGTGGTGCTTGCGGTGGTCGGCGACCCACCGCACCAGCGGACCCTCCACGGCCATCGACCCGGCGATCGCCAGCGCGACGCGCAGCGGCTTCTTCGCCTTGAACGCGCCGTGGGTGAAGTAGCGGTGGAAACCGATGGTGATGCCGTGGCAGCCCAGGAAGTACATGCCGACCAGCAGCCCGAGGTCCAGCCAGCTCACCCCCCAGCCCCAGGCGAGCGGAACCGCGGCCACCAGGGCGACGAAGGGGACGGTGATGAACAGCAGAAGGGTGATCTGCTCCACGGAACGGCGCTGCTCGCCGCCGAGCGTGGCCGAGGGGAGCGGTTCCCCGGACGCCGCGGCGGATTTCGCCGTGCCCGCTGTGTCCTGGGAGTTCGTGCGAAGCACGTCGGGACTGATCGTCATAGATCGCTCTCGTTTGAAGCTGGGGGACGGGGGGTGCGTTACTTACGGTCCCGTAACCTACGCAATCGTAAGTATGGCAGCCATGAGCACGAGGGCAAGAGGGCCGCATGGTGGACTGGATGATCCACGCACTCCGGCGGCGGCCTATCCTGGGAGCCGTCGGACAACGCGGTCCGTGACCTGCCAGAAGCATCGCCGCAAGGAGCCGCACCTGTGAGCAGTGCCGACACCTCCCCGAACCCGGTTGGCAAGAACCCTTCCCCGGCCGGGGGGGTCCCCACGGCGGGCCGTCCGGGTACCCCGGACGCCCGAAAGGAACCCAGCGCCCCCGAAGCCCCACTGGAGGCCACCCCCGAAGCCCGTGCCGAGACCAGCGCGGCCCTGCGGGCCGACATCCGCCGGCTGGGCGATCTCCTCGGCGAGACGCTCGTCCGCCAGGAGGGCGCCGAGCTGCTGGAGCTCGTCGAGCGCGTACGCGCCCTGACCAGGACCGACGGCGAGGCCGCCGCCGCCCTGCTCAGCCGTACCGACCTCGCCACCGCCACCAAGCTCGTACGGGCCTTCTCGACCTACTTCCACCTCGCCAACATCACCGAGCAGGTCCACCGCGGCCGCGAACTGCGCGCCCGGCGGGCCGCCGAGGGCGGAAACCTCTCCCGCACCGCGGACATGCTCAAGGACGCCGACCCCGCCCATCTGCGGGACACCGCGGCGAACCTCGGCGTGCGCCCGGTCTTCACCGCCCACCCCACCGAGGCCGCCCGCCGGTCGGTGCTCACCAAGCTCCGCAAGGTCGCCGAGCTGCTGGAGAACACCGACCCCAACGAGCGCCGCCGCACCGACCTGCGGCTCGCCGAGAACATCGACCTGATCTGGCAGACCGACGAGCTGCGCGTGGCCCGCCCCGAGCCGGCCGACGAGGCGCGCAACGCCGTCTACTACCTCGACGAGCTGCACCGCGACGCCGTCGGCGACGTCCTGGAGGACCTCGCCGCCGAGCTGGAGCGGGCCGGAGCCCCGCTCCCGCCCGCCACCCGCCCGCTGACCTTCGGCACCTGGATCGGCGGCGACCGCGACGGCAACCCCAACGTCACCCCCGCCGTCACCTGGGAGGTGCTGCTGCTCCAGCACGAGCACGGCATCACCGACGCCCTGGAGCACGTCGACGAGCTGCGCGCGGCCCTGTCCAACTCCATCCGCATCAGCGGCGTCACCGAGGAACTGCGCGAGTCCCTGGAACGCGACCTCGAACTCCTGCCGGAGATCAGCCCCCGCTACAAGCGGCTCAACGCCGAGGAGCCCTACCGGCTCAAGGTCACCTGCATCCGGCAGAAGCTGCTCAACACCCGCGAGCGCCTGGCCGAGGGCGACCCGCACGTGCCCGGCCGCGACTACCTGGGCACCGGCGAACTCCTGGCCGACCTGGAGCTGGTCCAGAACTCCCTGCGCGAGCACCGCGGCTCGCTGGTCGCCGACGGCCACCTGGAGCGCGTGATGCGCACCCTGGGCGCCTTCGGCCTCCAGCTGGCCACCATGGACGTGCGCGAGCACGCCGACGCGCACCACCACGCCCTCGGGCAGCTCTTCGACCGGCTCGGCGAGGAGTCCTGGCGCTACGCCGACATGCCGCGCGACTACCGGCGGCGACTGCTCGCCAAGGAACTGCGCTCCCGCCGCCCGCTGGCCCCCCAGCCCGCGCCGCTGGACGCCGCCGGAGCCAAGACCTTCGGCGTCTTCACCACAGTCCGCAGGGCGCTGGACACCTTCGGCCCCGAGGTCATCGAGTCCTACATCATCTCCATGTGCCAGGGCGCCGACGACGTCTTCGCCGTCGCCGTCCTCGCGCGCGAGGCGGGCCTGATCGACCTGCACGCCGGCTGGGCCCGCATCGGCGTCGTGCCGCTGCTGGAGACCACCGACGAGCTGCGCATCGCCGACGAGCTGCTGGACTCGATGCTGTCCGACCCCTCCTACCGGCGGCTGGTCGCCCTGCGCGGCGACATCCAGGAGGTCATGCTCGGTTACTCCGACTCCTCGAAGTTCGGCGGCATCACCACCTCCCAGTGGGAGATCCACCGGGCCCAGCGGCGGCTGCGCGACGTCGCCCACCGCCACGGGGTGCGGCTGCGCCTGTTCCACGGCCGCGGCGGCACCGTCGGCCGCGGCGGCGGCCCCACCCACGACGCGATCCTCGCCCAGCCCTGGGGCACCCTGGAGGGCGAGATCAAGGTCACCGAGCAGGGCGAGGTCATCTCCGACAAGTACCTCATCCCCTCCCTGGCCCGGGAGAACCTGGAGCAGACGGTGGCCGCCACCCTCCAGGCGTCCGCCCTGCACACCGCGCCCCGCCAGTCCGACGAGGCGCTGGCCCGCTGGGACGCGGCGATGGACACCGTCTCCGAGGCCGCCCACAGCGCCTACCGCGCGCTGGTGGAGGACCCGGACCTGCCCGCGTACTTCTTCGCCTCCACCCCCGTGGACCAGCTCGCCGACCTCTACCTCGGCTCCCGCCCCTCGCGCCGCCCCGACTCCGGCGCCGGCCTGGACGGGCTGCGGGCGATCCCGTGGGTGTTCGGCTGGACCCAGTCGCGGCAGATCGTGCCCGGCTGGTTCGGCGTCGGCACCGGCCTGAAGGCCGCGCGCGAGGCCGGACTCGACGGCGTGCTGGACGAGGCCTACGGGCGCTGGCACTTCTTCCGCAACTTCCTGTCCAACGTCGGGATGACGCTGGCCAAGACGGACCTGCGGATCGCCCGGCACTACGTGGAGACCCTGGTGCCGGCCGAGTTGCGGCACATCTTCGCCACCATCGAGGCCGAGCACGAGCTGACGGTGCGCGAGGTGCTGCGGATCACCGGCGAGCGGGAACTGCTGGACGCCCAGCCGGTGCTCAAGCAGACCTTCGCCATCCGCGACGCCTACCTGGACCCGATCTCCTACCTCCAGGTCACGCTGCTGGCCCGGCAGCGCGAGGCCGCCGAGCGCGGCGAGGAGCCCGATCCGCTGCTGGGCCGGGCCCTGCTGCTGACGGTCAACGGCGTGGCGGCGGGCCTGCGCAACACCGGCTGAGGCGCGCCGCGCCCCGCACCCTGCCCGCGTCCCGCGTCCTGGGGGCGCGGACAGGGTGCGGACGGGGCGCGGACGAGCGTGTGAACGGCGAAGGGCCCCTCTCCCGGGCGGGAGAGGGGCCCTTGGTCCAGCCTGCGGCCGTGCGCCTCGCGTCAGGGGCCCGGGATCAGTCCTGGGCGACCTTGCGACGGCGCATCACCAGGTAAGCGCCCGCGCCCAGCAGCGCCGCGGCGGCCGCCGCGAGCGCGGCGACGGGGGCCTCGGCGCCGGTCTCGGCCAGGTTGCCGCCCTCGCCCGTCGACTCGCCCGGCTCCTCGCCGCCGGCGACGCCCTCGGTGGCCTCGCCGGTGGAGCCCTCGGTGCCGCCGGTGGTCTCCTCGCCGCCCGCGGCGCCCTCGGTGGTCTCACCGGTGGTGCCCTCGGTGGTCTCGCCCGCGGTGCCCTCGGAGGTGCCCTCCGTGCTGCCGCCGGCGGTCTCCTCACCGCCGCCGGTGGTGGTGCCCTCGGTGGTCTCACCGGTGGTCTCGCCCGTGGAACCGCCGGTGGTGTCGGTGGCGGGGCAGGTGTGGGACAGGTTGAACTTGTCGAGGTCACCACCCTTGATCTCGGCCTCGGCGGCGACGAGCTTCGCCCCGGGCTCGGAGGCCACGTAGGCGTGCTTGTCGGACGGCGGGCCGAACTCGGTGATCGTCTGGGTGCCGCCGGGCTCGAAGGTGACCGTGAGCTTGACGAACTCGGGCTTCTCCTTGCCGCCGGCCGGCAGGACGAAGTGCCAGCCGTCCTTGTCCTCCGGAACGGTCGGGCACTCGCCCCTCTCGAACTCGGCCGCGGTGATGGGCAGCGGCTGACGCAGCTCGGGGGAGGAGGATCCCGTCGCGAAAGCGGGGGCGGCCGGGGCCAGCGCCATGCAGGCCGCCGCGGCCACCGCTGCCGCACGCGTGGAAGTGGGAATGCGCATGAACTACCACCTTTGGTGGCGGGGGACATCTGGGACGTGTGGGGAATGAGGGGGGTGGGCGTAGCTTTTCCCGCCACACGGAACCGGTCAAGCGCGATACGTCACATCTGCCCCCCTGTGTCACCTCTGCCCCGGAGGGTGTCGTATAACAATCAGATCAATATCAAGATCGAAATGCTTAGAGGTGGGCAGCCCGCCGGAAAACGCGACTCACAGCAGCGCGAACGCCGCCCCCATCAGCGCGACCCCCAGCAGCCCGGCCCCCCACGCGGTGCGCCGCATGCCCAGGCCGCCCCCGATCACCGGCGAGGCCAGCACCAGCGCGCCCGCCAGCGGCAGCCACGCGTAGAACACACCGGCGGTACCGGTGCGCACCGCCTCGGCTCCGTCCGACCCGTCCGACCCGTCCGAGCCCTCCCGGCCGGGCCACAGCGCCACCGGGAGCCGCTCACCGGCCTCGTACGACACCGGCGCCTCGACGGCGACCTCCGCCCGCGCGCCCTCGCCGCCGCCCTCCGGCGCGAACGGCCCCGTGCACCTCCACCCGTCGCACTCGGCGACGGTCATCGTCCCCCGCACCGCGCCACGTTCGGCCACCGCCTGCCGCGTCCCGTCGAGGGAGACCCACACACCGGCCATCACCAGCACCGCCGCGACCACACCCATCAGCGCCGCCCGTGCCAGCAGCAGCAGGCCGTACGCGCTCTCACCGGCCCGGCGCGCGGGGCCGCGTCCGGCGGAGGTACTCGGGAACCCAGGAGGCATGGCGGGATCCTGGGGCACGGGAAGCGGACGGTCAACCTCCGCGCGCCCCCGGCGTACGCCCAGGGCCCGCGCAGCCCGGACACGGCCCGGACACGGCCCGGGCCCGGGCCGGGGCACGGCTCAGGCCCGGCTCACGAGTTGTACGTGCCCTGCGCCCGCTCCAGACCGTCCACCAGCAGGCACTCCACGGCGTCCGCGGCCCGGTCCACGAAGTAGTCGAGCTCCTTGCGTTCGGCGGAGGAGAAGTCCTTCAGAACGAAGTCGGCCACCGGCATCCGGCCCGGCGGGCGGCCGATGCCGAAACGCACCCGGTGGTAGCCGGGACCGAGGGACTTGGTGAGCGACTTCAGCCCGTTGTGGCCGTTGTCGCCACCGCCCTTCTTCAGCCGCAGCACCCCGTAGTCGACGTCCAGCTCGTCGTGGACCACGACCAGATGCTCCAGCGGCACCTTGTAGAAGTCGCGCAGCGCGGTGACCGGGCCGCCCGAGAGATTCATGTACGACATCGGCTTGGCCAGCACCACCCGGCGGCTCCCGGCGCCCGGAGCGCCCAGCCGGCCCTCCAGCACCTGCGCCCGGGAGCGGTGCGTCTTGAACTTCCCCCCGATCCGCCCGGCCAGCAGATCGGCGACCATGAACCCCACGTTGTGCCGGTTCGCCGCGTACTCCGGACCGGGATTGCCCAGGCCCACCACCAGCCAGGGGGCGTCGGCGTCGCTCATCGTCGTCTCTCTCCTACAGCGGACCTACGGCAGACCTACAAGCGGACCTACGGGAAAGCACCACGGCCGCCGGCCCGCGCCCACGGCGCGGGCCGGCGGCCGGAGAAAAGAGGGGGGCGAACCCCGCGGATCACTCCGCGGCGCCCTCGCCCTCGCCGCCCTCGCCCTCAGCGGCCTCGGCGGCCTGCGCGGCCAGCACGTTGAGGACGACGGTGTCCTCCTCGACGGCCAGCGAGGAGCCCTTGGGCAGCGGGATGTCCTTGGCCAGGACGGAGTCGCCGGCGGCCAGACCCTGGACGGAGACGGTCACGGACTCCGGGATGTGGGTGGCCTCGGCCTCCACCGGCAGCGTGTTCAGCACGTGCTCCAGCAGGAACTGGCCCGGGGCCAGCTCGCCCTCGGTGTGCACCGGGATCTCGACGGTGACCTGCTCGCCGCGCTTGACCACCAGCAGGTCGATGTGGACCAGGAAGCCGCGGATCGCCTCGCGCTGCACGGCCTTGGGGATCACCAGCTCCTGGCGGCCCTCGATGTCCAGCGTGATCAGCACGTTCGAGGTCTTCAGGGCCATCATCAGGTCGTAGCCGGGAAGGGCCACGTGGACCGGCTCGGTGCCGTGCCCGTAGATGACACCGGGAACCTTGTCCTCGCGGCGGAGCCTGCGGGACGCGCCCTTGCCGAACTCCTTGCGGACCTCGGCGGAGATCTTGACGTCAGCCATGACGCACTCCTCGTCTCTCAAGTCGGTTCTGTGGCGGTTGCCAGAGCTACTCGGCCACGACTGACCTGCTGCGAAGAGCGCGTCGATAACGGATCACCGTGCCACCGCGGGCACGGCTCCCTCGCCGAGCAACTCCACGAGTCTACCGCCCCGGGAAAGCGGGAGCGGACACGGCGGGGGGCGCCGTACCGGGCACGTGCCCGGTACGGCGCCCCCCCGCCGAACCGTTACGCCTGCTCGTCGAAGAGGCTCGTCACCGAGCCGTCCTCGAACACCTCGCGCACCGCGCGGGCGATCGTCGGCGCCATCGACAGCACCGTGATCTTGTCGACGTCCACCTCGCTCGGCGTCGGCAGGGTGTTGGTGAAGATGAACTCGCTCACGTTGGAGTTCTTCAGCCGGTCCGCCGCCGGGCCGGACAGCACACCGTGCGTGGCCGCCACGATCACGTCCTCGGCGCCGTTGGCGAACAGCGCGTCGGCCGCCGCACAGATCGTGCCGCCGGTGTCGACCATGTCGTCCACCAGCACACACACCCGGCCCCGCACATCGCCGACGACCTCGTGGACGGTCACCTGGTTCGCCACGTCCGGGTCACGGCGCTTGTGCACGATCGCCAGCGGCGCGCCCAGCCGGTCGCACCAGCGGTCGGCGACCCGCACCCGGCCCGCGTCCGGCGAGACCACCGTCAGCTTGGAACGGTCCACCTTGCCGCCCACGTAGTCCGTCAGCACCGGCAGCGCGAACAGGTGGTCGACGGGGCCGTCGAAGAAGCCCTGGATCTGGTCGGTGTGCAGATCGATGGTGAGGATCCGGTCGGCGCCGGCCGTCTTGAGCAGATCGGCGATCAGCCGCGCCGAGATCGGCTCACGGCCGCGGTGCTTCTTGTCCTGCCGCGCGTAGCCGTAGAACGGCACGATCACGGTGATGCTCCGGGCCGAGGCCCGCTTGAGCGCGTCCACCATGATCAGCTGCTCCATGATCCACTTGTTGATCGGAGCGGTGTGGCTCTGCATCAGGAAGCAGTCGGCGCCACGGGCGGACTCCTGGAAGCGCACGTAGATCTCGCCGTTGGCGAAGTCGAACGCCTTCGTCGGGACCACGCCGACACCGAGCTGCCCCGCGACCTCCTCCGCCAGACTGGGGTGGGCGCGGCCCGAGAAGAACATCATCTTCTTCTGGCCGGTCGTCTTGATCCCGGTCACAACACAATCTCCTTGCGAGCATCGATTCGTCGGGGCGCACCACGGTGTGCGCTTCTCACGGTACGCCCTGGCCGGCGCACTTCCGCCAGGTCATCCCTGGGTCGCAGGGCCGTCACCGCTCTCCTCGCCCGCGGCCCGGGCCGCCCGCGCGGCCGCGCTCCCGGGACGCTTGCGGGCCACCCAGCCGGCGATGTTGCGCTGCTGGCCGCGCGCGACGGCCAGCGAACCGGGCGGCACATCCTTGGTGATCACGGAGCCGGCGGCGGTGTACGCCCCGTCCCCGACCGTGACGGGAGCCACGAACATGTTGTCCGACCCCGTCCGGCAGTGCGAGCCGATCGTGGTGTGGTGCTTGTTCACCCCGTCGTAGTTCACGAACACGCTCGCGGCACCGATGTTCGAGTACTCGCCGATCGTCGCGTCACCCACGTACGACAGATGCGGCACCTTCGTGCCCTCGCCCACCTCGGCGTTCTTCATCTCCACATACGTGCCGGCCTTCGACTTCGGCCCCAGCCGCGTCCCGGGCCGCAGATACGCGTACGGGCCCACCGACGCGCCCGGGCCGATCTCCGCCGCCTCCGTCACCGCGTTGGACACCACCGCGCCCTCGCCGACGACGGTGTCCGCCAGCCGGCAGTTCGGCCCGACCTCGCAGCCCGCGCCCAGCCGCGTGGAACCCAGCAGCTGCGTACCCGGATGCACCAGCGCGTCCGGCTCGTACGTCACCGTCACGTCCAGCCACGTCGACGCCGGATCCACCACCGTCACACCGGCCAGCATCGCCCGCCGCAGCAGCCGCTCGTTCAGCAGCCTGCGCGCCTCGGCCAGCTGCACCCGGTTGTTGATCCCGACGATCTCCCGGTGGTCGCCCGCCACACACGCGCCCACCCGGTGCCCCTGGGCGCGCAGAATCCCCAGCACGTCCGTCAGGTACTCCTCGCCCTGGCTGTTGTCCGTGCCGATCCGGCCCAGCGCCTCGGCCAGCAGCCGACCGTCGAACGCGAAGACACCCGAGTTGATCTCCCGGACCGCCCGCTGCTCCTCGGTGGCGTCCCTGTGCTCCACGATCGCCGTCACCGCGCCGTCCTCCGCGCGCACGATGCGCCCGTAACCGGTGGCGTCCGGCACCTCGGCCGACAGCACCGTCACCGCGTTGCCCTGCCCGGCGTGCGCCCCGGCCAGGTCCGACAGCGTCTCGCCGGTCAGCAGCGGAGTGTCACCGCAGACGACCACCACCGTCCCCGACGGGCGCACCCCGTCGGCCGCCAGCGCCTCAAGCGCCGTGCGCACCGCGTGCCCGGTGCCCCGCTGCTCGGCCTGCACCGCCGTGCGCGCCTTCGCGTCCAGCGCCGCCAGATGCTCGGTGACCTGCTCGCGGCCGTGGCCGACGACCACCACCAGCTCCTCGGGATCCAGCTCACGGGAGGCGGCCACCACATGACCCACGAGCGACCGCCCGCAGATGTCGTGCAGGACCTTGGGCCTGGCGGACTTCATGCGGGTGCCCTCACCCGCTGCGAGGACGACGACGGCTGCCGGGCGGTTGGCGCTCACGGGTGTGCCCTTCGGCTTCGGGACGGAACTTCGGACGTCTTGTGGACGGATGACGGGACAGGCTGCCGGACCGACACGGAACCCACCCGAAGGACCACTCCCGCACACCCGGCGGCCACCGCCGGTTCACGGGAGGGACCGCGGCGAAACCGCGCGGGAAGGTGTGGTGTCATCCGCAGGATACCCGGGGGGACCCGGTCATTCCGCCGGTGCCCCCTGGCCCGGCACCGTCGCGCCGCCCGTGCCGCCGGGGCTCTCGGAACCGCCCGCGCCCCCCGCGCCCCCCGCGGCTTCCGGACCGTCCGCGCCGTCCGGGCCGCCCGCGCTGTCCGCGCCGTCCGGGCCGCGCCCGGTGATCGCCGCCAGACTCGCGCGCACATGCGCCATGTGCTGCCGCACCGCCTCCCGCCGCTGCTCGTGCGCCCGCACGATCCGCTCCGTCTCCCGCTCCACACGCTCCTGCCGCAGCCGCGCCTTCGCCAGCAGCTCCGCCGCCCGCTCCTCGGCCTCCGCCTGGAGCCGCCGCGCGTCCTCCTCCGCCCCGGCCGCCTCACGCCGCGCCCGCTCCAGGACCGCCTCGCCCCGCCCGGACAGCTCCGCGACCCGCTCCTCCACCGCCGACTCGCGCGCGGCCAGGTACGCCTCCAGCTTCCCGGCCTCCGCCGCCTGCTTCCCCTCCTGCTCCCGCAGCAGCGCCTCACAGCGCTCGGCCATCTCCCGCAGCTCGCGCCCGCCGGCCTCCACCAGCTCACCGGCCTCCGCACGCGCCTCCGCCAGTAGCTCCCCGGCCCGCTCCCGGGCCCGCCCCAGCAGCGCCTCCGCCGCCTCGTCCGCCTCCCGCCGTACCCGGGCCGCACCCTCGTGCGCCGCCTCCCGCCGCGCCCGGCTCTCCTCCTGCGCCCGCTCCAGCACCCGGCGCGACTCGTCCCGCACCCGCTCCCGCAGCTCCCCGGCCTCGGCCTCCGCCTCGGACAGGATCAGCCGGGCCCGATCGCCCAGCGCCTCGAACGTCTGCGGAGGCAGCGCGGCGACCACCCCCCGCAGCCGGTCCGCCTCCGCCTCCAGCTCCCCGGCCAGCACCCCCAGCCGGGTCAGGCGCTCCCGCGCCTGATCCAGATCTCCGTGCAGCACGCCGGTGAAGCGGTCGACCTGATCGGGCCGGTAACCGCGGCCCCGAACGACGGCGAAACCGTGAGGCGACCTGGACGCGGACGACGCAGACATCGTGAACCCCAACCTTCACACAATCCGGCGGACATCCCACCCAGCATGCGCCATGAGACCCCATGCGCCGCAACCGACACAAACCGCGCGAACGCACAAGGAAGCACGATTCTCCCGACACGCCCCCCGACCGGAGGAACACCACGGGAACAGCGCCGGGGCGAAGCCGGGGACAGCACCGGGGACAGCACCGGGAACAGGGCGGGAACAGGGCGGGAACAGCCGTGCCCGGCCCCCGCTCGGCGGAGACCGGGCACGAACACACCGGCAAAGGCCCGGGACACGACGACCGGCGACTACAGCAACCCGTCCCACATCTGCTCGAGCAGCACCGACCACCAGTTCTCCGGCCCGGCCGGAGCCGCCGGATCCAGACACGCCAGCATCCCCTGGAAATCCACCGTCCAGCGGCCCGCCTGCTCCGGCGTCAGCCCGTACCGCAGCCGCCACATCCGGCCCAGCAGCGCCAGACACCGCACGAACTCCGGCAGACCGCTGTTGACGAACTGCGCCGCCGCCGGCCCGCCTCCCGCTGGAGCCTCCAACGGCACCGCCACGATGTGCGCCGTGCCGTACTGCACACACAACTGGCGCCCGTAGTCGTTGCCCATCACCAGATACGAGGCCGCGTCCGCCGCGGGACGCACCCCGCGCTCCTGCGCCAGCTCCGCCAGCGTCGGCACCGGACGCCCCGGCTGCGCCTGCGCCCAGAAGAACGGACCGAACTCCACCGGCAGCCCCGCCCACATCAGCGTCTGCGCCACCACGTCCGGCACACCCTGCCGGGAGACCGCACGCTGGTCGAAACGGAACACCGCCTGCGGGCCGAACGCCTGCACCAGCTCCTGCGCCACACCGTCCGGCCCGACCGGCGGCGCCGGCTGGAGCAGATGCGGCGGCGGCAACGGCACCCGCACCGGCGCCGGACGCGCCGGACCGTCGGCCACCTGGTGCAACTCCCCCTGATGCTCTATCAGATGACGCACACCCTGCCGCCGGGAGGCCACATCACGCCCGTACGGCGCGGTGTGGCTGATCCGCACCTGCGGCCAGGACTCCCGCACCATCCGAGCACAGTAACCACCGGGAACGTCGCAGCACTCCAGCTCCGTGTGCAGCTCCAGCACCTGCTGCGGCGGAACGTTCATCGCCCGCAGCTCGTGCAGGATCTGCCACTCCGGATGCGGAGTACCCGGCGCCGAACGGCGGATCAGCTGCTGCTCGGAACCGTCCGGCGCGCGGTAGCGCAGCACCGCCATATAGCCGGGCCCGACCATCGGCACACCGGACGGCTGCTGCGGATAGCCGTACGACGGCGCCCCCGGAGGAACCCCGGGCGCACCCGGCGCACCCGGCGGCGGCGGACTCCCCGGACCGACCGGCCCCGGACCGACCGGCCCCGGACCGACCGGACCAGGACCACCGGGGCCCGCCAGCATCGTCGCCGCATGGTGCACCCCGCCGCCCGGAGCGGCCGGAGCACCCGGCGGGGGAGTACCGGCGCCCCCCTGGGACGCCACCTCGTCCGCCGACACCAACTGCGTCGGCGCATAGGCCGCACCACCGGACGAACCCCCCGGCGAAGCCGCCCCCGCACCCCCCGGACGCGCCCCCGGCACACCCGGCTCCCCGGGCGGCGGCGGCACGGACGGCCCACCACCGCGCTTCGGCGCACGGCCGGTGGCGACATCGCCCGGCACCCCCGGAGCGCCGGGCGGCTGCGGAGCACCCGGCGGCGGCGGAGTACCGGGACCGCCCGCCGACGGGTCGGCCAGCATCGTCGCCGCATGGTGCACCCCGCCCGGCGGAGTCGCCGGAGTCGCCGGAGTCGCCGGAGCCGGCGGCTGCTGGGACTGCTCGTCCCCGGCCCCCGGAGTCCCCGGAGCCCGCGCAGCGCCCTGCGGCGAGTCCTGCGGACCACCGACCGCCGGAGCCACCGTCGTCCTCGGCAGCGCGCTGCCCTCCGGCAACAACGCCGTCTTCGCCTCCGCACCCGCCCCGGGCGCCGGATCCGGCCCGCCGTCCTCGTCGTCACTCCCGCTGATCGGCGGCGCGAACACCGTCGCCGGCGGCCGCACCGACGCCACACCGCCCCCGCTGCCGCTGGTGTCCGCCGCATCCCACGGCGAACCGGAACCGGAACCGGAACCGGGACCGGAGCCGGAAACCGGCGCCGGAGGAGGAGTGGACCCGGAAGCGGGGGCGGGCGCGGGCTCCGGAGCGGACGAAGACGCCGGCACGGAACCGCCCGACGCCCCGCCCGGACCGCCCGAACCCCCCGAACCGGCGGCCTCACGACGACCCGGAATCCCCAACTGGTCCGCCGCCTCCTGCAACCACTCCGGCGGCGTCAGCAGGAACGACGTCGCCTCCAGATCCACCCGCTGCTGCGGAGCCGCCGCCACCGGCCCGGCCGCAGCCCCGTACTCCTCCTCGTACCGCCGGATCACCTCACCCACCGGCAACGCCGGCCACAACGTCGACTCACCGCTGTCCCGCGCGATCACCAGCCGCTGCCGGCCACCCCCCGACGACGGGACGTCGGGGCGATCCTCCGCCCACGCCACGAAACCCAGATCGAACTCCCGCACCCGCACCTCACGGTGCTGATACGCCGGAACACCGCCGTTGACCCAGCGCTCCGCACGCTCCTGCGCCTGCGCGAACGTCACCATCGAGCCTCACCCCTCCACCGGAACGGCACGCGCGAACCCGCCGTCCACCATCAGGCCGGCCACGGTCTCCAACTCCGGCGGATTACCCGCCAACCGCAGCAGGAAGTCGTCGAAATCCGCGCCGCACGGCAGCAGAAGCCCCGCCACCCGATCCTGCACCGACAGCCCGTCCCGGTCCCGCGCGTCGTCGTACGCGCAGAACCACACCGACCCCAGCGCCTCACCACGCACCTTCACCGCGACGATCCCGCCCTGCACGAAGGCCACACCCAGATAGTCCTTCGTCAGGTGATCCCGCAGACACTTGTTCACGTACACCAGATCGTTGACCGCCGCCTCCTCACGCACCGTGAAGAACGGCTGATCCACCAGCAGCCCCAACTCCGCGTCCAGCGCCACCCCCGCCGGCGCACAACCACCCGCCGCCTTCAGAAACGACCGGTACGCCTCCGGCAGCCGGTACCCCAGCGCCTCCTCCGCGTCCAGCACCTGCTCCTCGGACACCGCCACACCGTGCGGCACCTCGAAGTGCACCGGACGCGTCTCCTGCAACGGCCGCGTCCCCCGCTTCCCGTGATCCACCACAGCCGTCGCCAGACCACCGTGATGCCGCAGCAGAGCCTTCACCTCCACAGGCACCAACTCCAGCCGGCGGCCACCCGCCACGTGATGCCACGTCCAGCCGTGCGGAGTCGCCACCGACGGCAACTCCGCCCACAACTCATGGCCCTCCGCGTGCATCGCCGCGTTCGCCGACACATGGTCGGTCAACCGCAGCTCGTCCGCACCGAAACCCTCCGGCGGCTCCGCGATCTCCACCGCCGCACGCGCGAACGGCGAGAAATCCGGATAACCCAGCTCATCCACCCGCACACCACCCGGATACCGGGCAGCCCGCACCGGATCCGGAAAACGCACGACCTGACCGGCATAGACCGCATTCGGCGGCGCGGACCCCTCCCCGGAACGAGAACCGGGAGAAACCCCCAACCCAGACCTACCTGTCGTCATGGCGGTGCCCCCTGCTGGCAACTGGCTTACGGGCGCCGATGGGCGCTGACGAGCACAGCCTATGCGCTACCCCCACCACCGGTCCCGCTCCGTCCACCCACCCCGGCACACCCCCACCACACCCCTGCCACACCCCTGCCACACCCCCGACGGCCAACCCGCGACCCCGGCACGGCACACTCACAACACGGCCCCACCAGGCCGGGACACGCCCCACGACATGCCCCGAAACCGACCCCGCTTTCCCAAAAGCCCACGCATTTGGCACCCTGAACCAACGCCATCGGGGGGATGCGCGGGGAGGAAACCCAACCATGCACGCCACACAACACAACACCGCCGAACACCCCTCGGACCCCCGCATCGGCTGGGGCGCACCCGACGACACCACCCCCGTCCCGCGCCACCGCCGCGACGGCATCATGCCCACCGTCGCCGCCGCCCTCTCCGTACGCGGCCAGACCCTCACCTGCACCGCCGGCAAGGCCGACAACCCCCCGGCCCTCCACCCCCTCGTCCAGGACTACCTCGACACCCTCACCACCCCCCAACGCGAACGCCACACCGGACGCTGCCCCGAAGTCGTCCTCATCTCCCGCCACCTCACCACCGCCGAAGCGACCCGAAGCAAACGCGCCAGCCGCAAACCCCTCAGCACCGGCGAAGCCCGCAAAGCCCTCAAAGGCGCCAAAATCACCACCCGCCGCATCCGCGAGGACGGCGACCCCGCACACGGCACCTACGCACCCCCCTGCCGCTCCTGCACAGCCCTCCTCGCACACTTCGGCGTACGCCCCGTCGACCCCGCAGGAGAACGGTGAACACCCCCATCCCCCACCCCCGCGACACCACCACCCGCTTCCCCGTCCCCGTCGACGCCGCCCTCCGCGCCGCCGGCTGGACACCCGGACGCCACCACATCGCACAAGCCGAGATCTGGGCCGACACCCTCCGCGCCCACCACTCACCCACCGGACACCAGCACGCCGTCTTCCCCGCCGCCGTCGAAGCCTGGGCCGAATTCGGCGGACTCCACATCACCAGCACCGAACCCGGCCGCCACATCGCCCCCACAGCCGCCCGCATCGACCCCCTGCACGGCCTCCACTGGCCCCGCACCCTCAACGACCTCGGACGCGCCCTCGACACCGCCATCGCACCCCTCGGCGAAGAGGACAACGGCAACGCACTCCTGGCCATCGACGAACAAGGCCGCGTCTACAGCATCGACCACACCGGCGACTGGTACCTCGGCCCCACCCTCGACGCCGCCCTCACCACCCTCGTCACCGGCACCAACCCCAAACGCCTCACCCGCGCCCCGGAATGACCACCGGGACGGGCCTCAGCCCCGGTCCGGAATCACCGCCGACACCCGGAAACCCCCCGCCTCCGTCGGCCCCGACACAAACCCCCCGCCCAGCGCCGCCACCCGCTCACGCATCCCCACCAGACCGTTGCCACCACTGGGCAGCCCCGCCCCCCGCACACCCTCCGCCGGCGCCTCGTTCTCCACCAGCACCGCCACCTCACCCGCACGACGCGCCAACCGCACCCGCGTACGCGCACCCGCCGCATGCTTGTGCACGTTCGTCAACGCCTCCTGAACCACCCGGTACGCCGTCTGCTCCACCCGCCACGCATACGAACGCACCTCCCCCTCCACCGACAACTCCACCGACATCCCCGCCGCCCGCGACTGCCCCACCAGCGCCCCCAGCTCACGCAGACACGGCCCACCGGACTCCTCGGAGCCACCCCCCGGATCCCCCGACCCCGCCGAATCCCGGCCCGCGGCCACCTCCACGACCTCCGCCACCCGCGCCAACGGCCGCCCCGCGTCCACGGCCCCCGCCGGCGCCTCCCCCGGCGCCTCCCCCGACGTCTGCGCGGACGTCTGCGCGGCTCCCGACGGCTTCGCCTCGTGCGACCGCAGCACACCCAGCATCGTCCGCAACTCCGTCAGCGCCTGCCGCCCCATGTCCCCGATCAACACCGCGTTCCGCGACGCCTTCTCCGGATCCTTCCGAGCCACCGCCTGCAACGCCGCCGCATGCACCACCATCAGACTCACCCGATGCGCCACCACATCGTGCATCTCCCGCGCGATCCGCGTCCGCTCCTCGTTGCGCGCCCACTCCGCACGCTCCTCCGCACGATCCGCCAGCAGCGACAACTCCCGCTCCAGACCGTCCGCACGCTCCCGCAGACTCTCCACCAGCCGCCGCCGCGCCCCCACATACAGCCCCAGCAGCACCGGCGGCGCCGTCACACCCACCGACATCAGCACCGAAACCAGCGGAACGAACCACACCGGCGGGTCGTAGCCGTAGTCGTCCCGCCCCACGTTCCGCTGAAGCTCCACGGCCGCCACGATCAGCGACCCCGCCCCCTGCATACCGGCCAGCAGAGCGATGATCCGCCGAGGCACATCCGACGCCGCCAGCGTGTACAGCCCCACCGTCCCCAGCAGGAAACCCATCTGCGCCGGCGTGACCGCGATCGCCACCAGCACCACCGCGATCGGCCACCGCCGCCGCAACACCAGCGCCAGCCCCGCCAGCGCACCCAGCGCCACCGACAGACCCACCGGAATGCCGGCCTCACGCGCGAACGGAACCCCCTGCGCCGAGCACTCCGCGCCCGACACCAGCGCGAGCCCCACGTCCAGCACCGCACTCCGGCGCCGCGTCCACCACAGCGGCCCCCGAGGCGCGTCACCCCGGCCCTGGTCACGGGCCTCGACACTTTCCCCCGTCTCGGTCATACCGCCCAGCCTACGACCGGCGGCCAGGGGTTTTCGGGGTGGTTCCGCACGCGGGAAAACGCGTGCCTGTCGGCAGGCGTGATGACATGCACGGTGATGAAAAAGCTACTTTTCACCCGAACCGCTGAATCATCCAGATTTTCGAACCACGCACGCTTTTGCGAGTCCAGGATGGTGCCATGGTTCAAGCCAAGACGGAGATGAAGGAGCGCGCCCGCGCCCTGCGCCGCGCGGGCCGCACATACGACGAGATCGTGGCGGAGCTGGGGGTGTCGAAGAGCTCGGTGTCGCTGTGGGTGCGGGATCTGCCGAGGCCGAGGCGGCGGCCGCCGTCGGAGGACGCGGTGCGCCGAAGGTCGGAGGTGGTCCGGCGGCGCCGGGAGATCGAGCGCCAACAGACAAAGCTTGCCGCAGCCAATGAGATCGGCCCGCTCACCAGTCGTGAGTTGTTCCTGATCGGGGTTGGGCTGTACTGGGCTGAGGGAGCGAAGAGCAAGCCGCATCGTCTCGATGAACGGGTCGTCTTCGTGAACAGCGATCCGGAGATGATCAGGGTCTATCTCCTGTGGCTGGACCTTCTGGCGATCCCGCGTGAGCAGGTGCGGTTTGCGCTGAACATCCACGAGTCGGCGGACATCGCCGGGGCCGAACGCTTCTGGGCTCAGCATGTAGGTGTCGATGTCGCCGATCTGCAGAAGACGAGCCTCAAGAGGCACAACCCAAAGACGAATCGAGCCGTGACAGGTGAGCACCGAGGTTGCCTGCGGGTGATCGTGAACGGTGGAGCGGACCTGTACCGTCGCATCGAGGGCTGGTGGTACGGCATAGTAGTGGAGGCCGGTCGGAGGCCTGAGCAGATGTCCGATTTGGCGTGAGTTGCCATCCCCTGTGGTGTAATTGGCAGCACAGCGGTTTTTGGTGCCGCTTGTCCAGGTTCGAGTCCTGGCGGGGGAGCTCAGAGTTCGAATGAAGGGCCCCGACCCACCGGTCGGGGCCCTTCGTTGTACTCGCGAGCGGCCCCGCCGGCCCCGGCGGGCCCGACGGCCCGGCGGGTCCGCGCCGGGTTGAGGTTGACGTAGGGGGAAAGGGCATCCTCGGGGTCGAGTCCCCTAGGGGGCGGTACCCCCTTCCTCCTACCCGCGGCTCGTCCCCTGGCAGGACGAGGGCGGGCGGATCGCTCCCTAGGCTGCTTGATGCAGGGTGCCGCACGGGTGGGGTGGTGCTGGCCCCCGTGCGGATACGGCACCGCGCACCATCGCGGCGCCGGACCGGGCGCGGCAGGCTCGTCGCGTAATCCAGATCAAGACTCAGATCAAGATCCAGGCCAGGACCCAGGGCAGGGTCCGGTCAGTTCAGTGCCGGCCGGCGCCGAGGGCCTCGGGGGAGGCTTCGGCCCGGTGCGGTCGATGGCAGTCGATATAGGAGACATACCGTGACAACGGCTGTAGTGAATCCCAGGACCGGGGGCAGTGGAGGAAGTACGGCTGTTGCCGCGCGGGCGCGGCAGGTCGTCAAGGCGTACGGCGCCGGTGAGACGCGGGTGGTGGCGCTCGACTCGGTGGACGTGGACATCGCGCGGGGGGCGTTCACGGCGATCATGGGCCCGTCGGGCTCGGGCAAGTCGACGCTGATGCACTGCCTGGCGGGGCTGGACGCGGTGTCGTCGGGGCAGGTGTGGATCGGTGAGACCGAGATCACGGGGTTGAGGGAGAAGAAGCTGACCCGGCTGCGCCGGGACAAGATCGGTTTCATCTTCCAGGCGTTCAACCTGCTGCCCACCCTGACGGCGCTGGAGAACATCACGCTGCCCATGGACATCGCCGGCCGCAGGCCGGACCGGGAGTGGCTGGACCGCGTGGTGGAGACAGTCGGCCTGTCGGGACGGCTCAAGCACCGTCCCAACCAGCTGTCCGGCGGCCAGCAGCAGCGTGTGGCGGTCGCCCGCGCCCTGGCCGCCCGGCCGGAGATCATCTTCGGTGACGAGCCGACGGGCAATCTGGATTCGCGTGCGGGTGCGGAGGTGCTGGGCTTCCTGCGGCGTTCGGTGGATGAGCTGGGTCAGACGATCGTGATGGTGACGCACGACCCGGTGGCGGCGGGGTACGCGGATCGGGTGCTGTATCTGGCGGACGGGCGCATCGTGGACGAGATGCTGCGGCCGTCGGCGGAGGCTGTGCTGGACCGGATGAAGGCGTTCGACACGTTCGGGCGGGTGTCATGACCGTTCTGAGGACTTCGCTGCGGAATTTCGTGGCGCACAAGGGCCGGATGCTGCTGAGCGGTGTGGCGGTGGTGCTGTCGGTGGCGTTCGTGTGCGGGACGCTGGTGTTCACGGACACGATGAACACGACGTTCGATCGTCTGTTCGAGCAGACGGCGGCCGATGTGACGGTCTCGTCGAAGGACGCGGGCGGTGGTGAGGCTCCGGCGACGGGGCGGCCGGCGACGGTGCCGGGTTCGCTGGTGGAGGAGCTTCGGGGGGTCGAGGGGGTTTCCTCGGTCTCGGGTAGTGCGTTCAGCACGGGTGTGACGGTGGTGAACGCCGACAACGAGAACATGGGGTCGTCGACGGGGGCGCCGACGATCGCGAGTAACTGGACCTCCATCGACGAGAGGTCGATGGAGGTCGCCGAGGGCCGGCTGCCGCGTGGTCCGGGCGAGGTGATGGTTGACGCGGACACGGCCGACAAGCACGGTCTGGAGCTGGGGGACGAGCTGCGGACGATCTCGGCGCTGGGTGATTTCCGGTCGCGGATCGTGGGTGTGGCGGCGTTCAGGTCGACGAATCCGGGTGCGACGGTGGTGTATTTCGACACCGGCACGGTGCAGGAGAGGCTGCTGGGGGATTCGGACGCCTACACGGATGTGTATGTGACGGCGGCCGGGGGTGTGAGCGACGAGGAGCTGAAGGAGCGTGTCGTCGCGGAGC
The DNA here is from genome assembly GCF_002843305.1 of Streptomyces barkulensis. Taxonomy (GTDB): domain Bacteria; phylum Actinomycetota; class Actinomycetes; order Streptomycetales; family Streptomycetaceae; genus Streptomyces; species Streptomyces barkulensis. Next base: position 111,870 of record NZ_PGSG01000119.1, on the reverse strand, counting down.
TGGGTTCGGGTGAGTACAAGGTCCGGACTCAGGAGGAGTACACGGCGGAGGGCCAGGACGAGATCGGGTCGTTCCTCGATGTGATCAAGTACGCGCTGCTGGGTTTCGCGGGGATCGCGTTGCTGGTGGGTGTGTTCCTGATCGTGAACACGTTCTCGATGCTGGTGGCGCAGCGGACGCGTGAGATCGGTCTGATGCGGGCGATCGGTTCGAGTCGTCGGCAGGTGAACCGGTCGGTGCTGGTGGAGGCGCTGCTGCTGGGTGTGCTGGGCTCGGTGGTGGGTGTGGCCGCCGGTGTGGGTCTGGCCGTGGGGCTGATGGAGCTCATGGGCCTGGTGGGCATGAATCTGAGCACGGACGATCTGACGCTGCGGTGGGTCACGCCGGTGGTCGGTGTGGTGCTGGGTGTCGTGGTGACGGTGCTGGCGGCGTATCTTCCGGCACGGCGTGCGGGCCGGGTGTCGCCGATGGCGGCGTTGCGGGACGACGGGCTGCCTTCGGCGGGGGGCCGGGTGGGCCGGGTCCGTTCGGGTGTGGGTCTGGTTCTGACGCTGGCCGGTGCGGGTGCGCTGGTGGCGGCGGCGGGTTCGGACGAGGCCGCGGGCGGGTCGTTGTTCCTGGCCGTGGGTGTGTTGCTGACGCTGGTGGGTTTCGTGCTGATCGGTCCGCTGCTGGCGGGCGGTGTGGTGCGGGTGCTGGGCGCGGTGGTGCTGCGGGTGTTCGGTCCGGTGGGGCGGATGGCGGAGCGGAACGCGCTGCGCAATCCGCGTCGTACGGGGGCGACGGGTGCGGCGCTGATGATCGGGCTGGCGTTGGTGTCGTCGTTGTCGGTGGTGGGTGCGTCGCTGGTGGCGTCGGCCGGTGACGAGCTGGACCGGTCGGTGGGCGCGGACTTCATTCTGATGTCGGGTGCGGGTCAGCCGGTGGTGCCGGAGGTCGTGGAGCGGGTGCGCGCCACGGAGGGGGTGGCGCATGTCACCGAGTACCGGTGGCTGGAGGCGCGGCTGACGGGTCCGGACGGGGAGTCGGTGAAGGAGTCGGTGACGGCGGCTTCCGCGACGTATGCCGAGGATCTGCGGGTGGAGACGGTGGCGGGTGAGCTGCCGGCGGCGTATGAGCGGGATTCGATGTCGGTGCCGGAGGATTTCGCGAGGGCGCACGGTGTGGAGGTCGGTGACCGGGTCGAGGTGGATTTCGCGGCCGGTGGTACGGCGGAGCTGACGGTGCGGGCGGTCACGGCGTCGGACACGAGTGTGGACCAGGACGCGATGTATCTGAGCACCGCGACGGCGGAGCGGTATGTGCCGCGGGACCGGATGCCGTTGAACATGATGTTGTTCGCGAAGGCGGAGGAGGGCCAGGAGGATGCGGCGTATGCGGCTCTGAAGGGGGAGCTGGAGGCGTTTCCGCAGTATCAGGTCCGTAATCAGGCGGATTACAAGGAGTTGCTGGAGGACCAGGTGGGGCAGTTGCTCAACATGGTCTACGGGCTGTTGGCGCTGGCGATCGTGGTGGCGGTGCTGGGTGTGGTGAACACGCTGGCGCTGTCGGTGGTGGAGCGGACGCGTGAGATCGGTCTGATGCGGGCGATCGGGCTGTCGCGGCGGCAGTTGCGGCGGATGATCCGGCTGGAGTCGGTGGTGATCGCTCTGTTCGGTGCGCTGCTGGGTCTGGGGCTGGGTCTGGGCTGGGGTGTGGCGGCGCAGCGGTTGCTGGCGTTGGAGGGGTTGAAGGTGCTTCAGGTGCCGTGGCCGACGATCGCGGGGGTGTTCTTCGGTGCCGCGGTGGTGGGGCTGGTGGCCGCTTTGGTGCCGGCGTTCCGGGCGGGCCGGATGAATGTGCTGAACGCGATCGCCACGGAGTAGGCGGGGGAGTCCGTGGGGGGTTTGCGGGGGCTGTGGTGCGGCCCGGTCGCGGTGGGTGCGGTGTCGCGCTCGCCGGGGCCGGGCCGCGGTGCTGTGCGGGGCTCGGGAGGTGGCTCGGGGTGGTTTGCGGGGCCGGGCGGGCGGTGGAAGGGCGAGGCAGGGGGGTGTCGGTCGTCGTAGGCTGGGACCCCCGGCCCGCTCGGCGTGTCGGGTTGTTGGTGTTGTCCGGGGCGCCGGTGCGGGTGCCTTTGTTGTCCAGCCTCTGGGATGGAACGTCTCGATGAGTCTCACCGGTCTTCTTGATGCGGTCGTGGTGGATCCGGCGCTGGCGGAGGCGGTGCGGGCCGCTGCGGAGGGGCGTCGGCGCGAGGTGGATCTGGTGGGTCCGCCGGCCGCGCGGCCGTTCGCGGTGGCGGCGCTGGCGCGGTCGTCGGGGCGTCCGGTGCTGGCGGTGACGGCGACGGGGCGTGAGGCGGAGGATCTGGCGTCGGCGCTGCGGTCGCTGATGCCGTCGGGCCGGGAGGGGGAGGTGGTGGAGTTCCCGGCGTGGGAGACGTTGCCGCATGAGCGGCTTTCGCCCAGGTCGGACACGGTGGGGCGCAGGCTGGCGGTGCTGCGCAGGCTGGCGCATCCGAGTGCGGACGATCCGTCGGCGGGGCCGGTGAGTGTGGTGGTGGCTCCGGTGCGGTCGGTGCTGCAGCCGCAGGTGAAGGGTCTGGGGGATCTGGAGCCGGTGGGGCTGCGTGCGGGGCAGCAGGTGGAGCTGGACGCGGTGGTGGACGCGCTGGGGGCGGCGGCTTACGCGCGGGTGGAGCTGGTGGAGAAGCGGGGTGAGTTCGCGGTCCGGGGCGGGATTCTGGATGTGTTCCCGCCCACGGAGGAGCATCCGCTGCGGGTGGAGTTCTGGGGGGACGAGGTCGAGGAGATCCGTTACTTCCAGGTGGCCGATCAGCGGTCGCTGGAGGTGGCGGAGCACGGGTTGTGGGCGCCGCCGTGCCGTGAGCTGCTGCTGACGGATCAGGTGCGGGCGCGGGCGGCGGAGCTGGCCGAGGCGCATCCGGAGCTGGGCGAGCTGCTGGGGAAGATCGCCGAGGGTATCGCGGTGGAGGGGATGGAGTCCCTGGCGCCGGTGCTGGTGGACGACATGGAGTTGCTGCTGGATGTGATGCCGTCGGGGAGCATGGCGGTGGTGTGCGATCCGGAGCGGGTGCGTACGCGGGCGGCGGATCTGGTGGCGACCAGCCAGGAGTTTCTGCAGGCGTCGTGGGCGGCGTCGGCGGGTGGTGGGCAGGCGCCGATCGATGTGGGTGCGGCGTCGCTGTGGGGGATCGCGGATGTGCGGGACCGGGCGCGTGAGCTGGGGATGCCGTGGTGGTCGGTGAGTCCGTTCGCCCTGGGGTCGGTGGATGCGGTGGATGCGGTGGATGCCGGGGGTGCCGGGGACGAGGGGCCGGGGCCGGGGGCGGATTCGCTGACGCTGGGGATGCGGGCTCCGGAGAGTTACCGGGGGGACACGGCGCGGGCGCTGGCGGACACCAAGGGGTGGCTGGCGGAGGGCTGGCGGTGTGTGTTCCTGACGGAGGGGCACGGTCCGGCGGTGCGCACGGTGGAGGTGCTGGGGGGTGAGGGGATCGCGGCGCGGCTGGAGCCGGAGCTGGGTGAGATCGCCCCGTCGGTGGTGCATGTGTCGTGCGGGACGCTGGAGAGCGGGTTCGTCGATCCGGGTCTGCGGCTGGTGGTGCTGACGGAGACGGATCTGTCGGGTCAGAGGGCGGCGAGCCGGGATCTGGGGCGGATGCCGGCGCGGCGGCGCAAGACGATCGATCCGCTGACGCTGCAGCCGGGTGACTACATCGTGCACGAGCAGCACGGTGTGGGCCGGTACGTGGAGATGGTGCAGCGCACGGTGCAGGGGGCGACGCGCGAGTATCTGCTGGTGGAGTACGCGCCGGCGAAGCGGGGGCAGCCGGGGGACCGGTTGTTCGTGCCGACGGACCAGCTGGAGCAGATCACCAAGTACGTGGGTGGTGAGCAGCCGTCGCTGCACCGGCTGGGGGGTGCGGACTGGACGAAGACGAAGGCGCGGGCGAAGAAGGCGGTCAAGGAGATCGCCGCGGATCTGATCAGGCTGTACTCGGCGCGGATGGCCGCTCCGGGGCATGCTTTCGGTGCGGATTCCCCGTGGCAGCGGGAGCTGGAGGACGCGTTCCCGTACATGGAGACGCCCGATCAGCTGACCACGATCGCCGAGGTGAAGGAGGACATGGAGAAGTCGGTTCCGATGGACCGGCTGATCTGCGGCGATGTGGGTTACGGCAAGACGGAGATCGCGGTGCGGGCGGCGTTCAAGGCGGTGCAGGACGGCAAGCAGGTGGCCGTGCTGGTGCCGACGACGCTGCTGGTGCAGCAGCATTTCGGGACGTTCTCGGAGCGGTACGCGCAGTTCCCGGTGAAGGTGCGGGCGCTGTCGCGGTTCCAGTCGGACGCGGAGGCGAAGGCGGTTCTGGAGGGGCTGCGGGACGGTTCGGTGGATGTGGTGATCGGCACGCACCGGCTGTTCTCGTCGGAGACGAGGTTCAAGGACCTGGGTCTGGTGATCGTCGACGAGGAGCAGCGTTTCGGTGTGGAGCACAAGGAGCAGCTGAAGAAGCTGCGGGCGAACGTGGATGTGCTGACGATGTCGGCGACGCCGATTCCGCGGACGCTGGAGATGGCGGTCACGGGCATCCGGGAGATGTCGACGATCACCACACCGCCGGAGGAGCGGCATCCGGTGCTGACGTTCGTGGGCCCGTACGAGGAGCGGCAGATCGGTGCGGCGATCCGGCGTGAGCTGCTGCGCGAGGGTCAGGTGTTCTACATCCACAACCGGGTGGAGTCGATCGACCGGGCGGCGGCGCGGCTGCGGCAGATCGTCCCGGAGGCGCGGATCGCCACGGCGCACGGGCAGATGTCGGAGGCGGCGCTGGAGAAGGTGGTGGTGGACTTCTGGGAGAAGAGGTTCGATGTGCTGGTCTCCACGACGATCGTGGAGTCGGGTATCGACATCTCCAACGCCAACACGCTGATCGTGGAGCGGGGGGACATGTTCGGCCTGTCCCAGCTGCACCAGTTGCGGGGCCGGGTGGGCCGGGGCCGGGAGCGGGGGTACGCGTACTTCCTGTATCCGCCGGAGAGGCCGCTGACGGAGACGGCGCACGAGCGGCTGGCGACGATCGCGCAGCACACGGAGATGGGCGCGGGCATGTATGTGGCGATGAAGGATCTGGAGATCCGCGGGGCGGGCAATCTGCTGGGCGGGGAGCAGTCGGGTCATATCGCGGGGGTCGGTTTCGACCTGTATGTGCGGATGGTGGGGGAGGCGGTGGCCGACTACCGGGCGGCGCTGGAGTCCGGGGGCTCCGGGGGCGCGGTGGAGGAGGCGCCGCTGGAGGTGAAGATCGAGCTTCCGGTGGACGCGCATGTGCCGCACGACTACGCGCCGGGTGAGCGGCTGCGGCTGCAGGCGTACCGGGCGATCGCGTCGGCGAACTCGGAGGAGGACATCGCGGCGGTGCGCGAGGAGCTGGCGGACCGCTACGGTCCGCTGCCGGAGCCGGTGGAGAACCTGCTGCTGGTGGCGGGGCTGCGGATGCTGGCGCGTTCCTTCGGGGTGGCCGACATCACACTGCAGGGTTCGAACGTGCGGTTCGCGCCGGTGGAGCTGCGGGAGTCGCAGGAGCTGCGGCTGAAGCGGCTGTATCCGCGGTCGGTGGTGAAGGCGGCGGCCCGGCAGGTGCTGGTGCCGCGTCCGGCGACGGCGCGGATCGGGGGGAAGCCGGTGGTGGGGCGTGAACTGCTGGCGTGGACGGGGGAGTTCCTGACCACGGTGCTGGGCTGATGCGCAGGGCCGGCCCCGAAGTCCATCCGGAAGCCGGTGCTGGGAGCGTTCCCGTAGTCGGTGACCTGCGAGGACCGGCCCGGTTCGCCGGGCCGGCCGGAACGTAGGATCGGGTGCCATGGAGCAGCGAGTACTGGGCAGGACGGGCCGCGAGGTGTCCGTCGTAGGACTGGGTACCTGGCAGCTGGGTGCCGACTGGGGGCAGGTGCGCGAGGAGGACGCGCTGGCGGTGCTGGACGCCGCGGTGGAGTCCGGGGTGACGTTCTTCGACACCGCCGACGTGTACGGCGACGGCCGCAGTGAGCGGCTGATCGGCCGCTTCCTGGCGGAGCGGCCGGGGGCGGACGTGTTCGTGGCGACGAAGATGGGCCGCCGGGTGGATCAGCTGCCCGGCAACTACAACCTGGCCAACTTCCGGGCCTGGACGGACCGGTCCCGCACGAACCTGGGCGTGGAGACCCTGGACCTGGTCCAGCTGCACTGCCCGCCGTCGGAGGTGTACTCCTCCGACGAGGTGTTCGAGGCGCTGGACACCCTGGTGGCGGAGAAGCGGATCGCGGCGTACGCGGTGAGTGTGGAGACGTGCGCGCAGGCGCTGGAGGCGATCGCGCGGCCGGGCACGGCGAGTGTGCAGATCATCCTCAATCCGTTCCGGCTCAAGCCGCTTCAGGAGGTCCTTCCGGCGGCGGCCGAGGCGGGGGTGGGCATCATCGCGCGGGTGCCGCTGGCCTCGGGGCTGCTGTCGGGCCGCTACACCCGCGAGACGGTGTTCTCGCCGGACGACCACCGCAGCTTCAACCGGCACGGTGAGGCGTTCGACCAGGGCGAGACGTTCTCGGGCGTGGACTACGAGACGGGTCTTGCGGCGGCGGCGGAGTTCGCCGGGCTGGCGCCGGAGGGGATGACGCCGGCGCAGACGGCGCTGCGCTGGGTGATCCAGCAGCCGGGGGTGACCTCGGTGATCCCCGGTGCGCGCGGCACCGGGCAGGCGCGGGCGAACGCCGCGGCGGCCGAGCTGCCGCCGCTGCCGCAGCGGACGCTGGAGGCGATCGCCGCCCTGTACGACCGCAGGATCCGCGCGCAGGTGCACCACCGCTGGTAGGGGCGCCCGCGCCGCGGACGGGCGGCGGGGCCGGCCGAAGTGGATGGCGGCCGGCCCCGCCGCCCTTTTCTCCCTCTTCACGCCATCGGCACCTTGTCTCCCCTCGTTTCCCCCCAGGTCCCCGATGTGCCCGTGCGGGTGAATGCTCACCGTTGCCCCGGGTAGCCGGAAGGACTCGTGAGGAACCGGCACGAGGGAGTCGATTCAGTGAGCCAGGCCAACGTCTTCGTCATCGGACTGGACGAGGAGAACATCGAGACGCTGCGCGCGGTGCCGCACGCGGTGGAGTACCGCTTCCACCCCCTGCTGAGCGTCGAGGAGCTCCAGCACGGCGAGATACCGGTGGCCGAGCTGCTGGAGAAGGCGTGCAAGGAGCTGGACGCGTTCGACGGCGACATCGACGCCATCGTCGGCTACTGGGACTTCCCCGTCAGCACGCTGGTGCCGATCCTGGCCGAGCGCTACGGGACGCGCGCCACCAGCCTGGAGTCGGTGGTCAAGTGCGAGCACAAGTACTGGAGCCGGCTGGAGCAGCGGAAGGTCGTCGACGAGCACCCGCGTTTCGCGCTGGTGGATCTGGAGGGCGAGCCCCGCCCGCCCGAGGGCCTGCGCTTCCCGATGTGGCTGAAGCCGGTGAAGTCCTACTCCTCGGAGCTGGCCTTCGGAGTGAAGGACGAGGAGGAGTTCGCGGCGGCGGTGGCCGAGATCCGCGAGGGCATCACCCGTATCGGACGGCCCTTCGAGTACGTGATGCGGCGCCTGCAGCTTCCGCCGGAGGTGGCCGAGGCCGGCGGGCAGGCCTGCCTGGCCGAGGAGTCCCTGACGGGCGTCCAGGCCGCAGTCGAGGGCTATGTGTACGACGGCGAGGTCACCGTCTACGGCGTACTGGACTCGATCAACTACCCCGGCACCTCCAGCTTCCTGCGCCACCAGTACCCCGCCTCCCTGCCCGAGCCGGTGCAGCTGCGCCTGCGGGACGTCTCCCGGCGGGTGATCGAGCAGATCGGCATGGACTGGGCCACGTTCAGTATCGAGTACTTCTACGACGCGGCCACCGGTGAGATCAATCTGCTGGAGATCAACCCGCGCCACTCGCAGTCCCACGCCGAGCTGTTCGAGTACGTCGACGGTGTGCCCAACCACCACGCCATGCTCAGCCTGGCGATGGGCCGCGACCCCGACCTGCCCTACCGCGCGGGCCCCTACGCGGTGGCCGCCAAGTGGTACCACCGCCAGTTCGCCGACGGGCTGGTGACGCGCGTGCCGACGGCCGAGGAGGTCGAGCGCGTGGAGCGCGAGGTGCCCGGCGTGCGGATCACCGTCAAGCCGAACGAGGGGCAGCGGCTGTCGGACATGCCCGGCCAGGACAGCTACAGCTTCGAGCTGGCGCACGTCTTCGTCGGCGCCGACAGCGAGGAGGAGATGCGGGCCAAGTACGACCGCTGCCTGGCGATGCTGCCGTTCGAGTTCGCCGAGGAGAGCGGCGGGGACGGCGGCCGGGACAACGGCCGGGACAGCGACCGCGAGTCCGAGCGGGCCGCCTGAGCCGGGCGGAGAGAGGAGGTGGTCCGGCCGTGCGCCATGTGACCAGCCTGCCGTACGCGATCAAGGAAGAGGAGCACGTGTGGATCCCGGTCTCCGACGGGACCCGCCTGGCGGCCCGGATCCGGCGGCCGGTCTCCTCCGACGGCGAGCCGGTGCCCGCGGTGCTGGAGTACATCCCGTACCGCAGGCGCGATCTGACCTCGGTGCGCGACTCGATCCACCACCCCTACATCGCGGGCCACGGCTACGCCTGCGTGCGGGTGGACATCCGCGGCACCGGCGAGTCCGAGGGGGTGCTGCGCGACGAGTACCTGGAGGTGGAGCAGGCGGACGCCGAGGACGTGCTGGCCTGGCTCGCCGAGCAGCCCTGGTGCGACGGGCAAACGGGGATGATGGGCATCTCCTGGGGCGCCTTCGCCGCCCTCCAGGTCGCCGCGCGCCGTCCGCCGAGTCTGGGGGCGATCGTCATCTCCTCCTTCACCGACGACCGGTACGCCGACGACATGCACTACATGGGCGGCTGCCTGCTGTCGGACAACCTGGCCGAGGCGGGCACGATGTTCGCCTACGGCACCTGCCCGCCGGACCCGGCGCTGGTGGGCGAGCGGTGGCGCCGGATGTGGCTGGAGCGGCTGGAGAACACCCGGCCGTGGGCGCTGGAGTGGCTGCGCCACCAGCGGCGCGACGACTACTGGCGGCACGCCTCGGTCTGCGAGGACTACTCGGCGGTTGACGTGCCGGTGCTGGCCTCCAGCGGCTGGGCGGACGGCTACTCCAACGCCGTCACGCGCCTGCTTCAGAACCTGGACGTGCCCCGCAGGGGCCTGATCGGGCCGTGGTCGCACAAGTACCCGCACCTGGGGCAGCCGGGCCCGGCCGTCGGCTACCTCCAGGAGGTGGTGCGCTGGTGGGACCACTGGCTCAAGGGCGCCGACAACGGTGCGATGGACGGGCCGATGCTGCGCGCCTGGATGCAGGAGAGCGTGCCGCCCTCGACCTCGTACGAGGAGCGGCCCGGCCGCTGGGTCGGCGAGCCGTCCTGGCCGTCGCCGCACATCACCCCCACCGCGCTGCCGCTGGGCGCGCACCGCCTCCACCGGCCGGACGAGGAGCCGCGCCAGGCGGAGCTGACGGTGCAGTCGCCGCTGTCGGTGGGCCAGTTCGCCGGAAAGTGGGCCTCCTACAACGCGCCGCCGGACCTGCCCTACGACCAGCGCGAGGAGGACGGCGGGTCGATGGTCTTCGACACCGAGCCGCTGGCCGAGCGGGTGGAGATCCTGGGCGCGCCGAGCGTGGAGCTGGAGCTGTCGGCGAGCGAGCCGGTGGCGATGGTCGCGGCCCGCCTGTCGGACGTGGCCCCCGACGGCCGCGCCACCCGCGTCACCTACGGGCTGCTCAACCTCACCCGGCTGGGCGGCCACGAGGCGGAGCCCGAGCCGCTTCAGCCCGGCCGCCGCTACCGGGCGACGGTGCAGCTCAACGGTGTGGCGCAGGTCTTCCCGCCGGGCCACCGCATCCGGCTGTCGCTGTCCACGTCGTACTGGCCGCTGGCCTGGCCGCCGCCGCGCCCGGTGCTGCTGAGCGTGTACGCGCCCGGCAGCTCGCTGACGCTGCCGGTGCGCCCGGTCGCGGAGTCCGACGAGGTGACCGGGGAGCCGTTCGGCGAGCCCGAGGGGGCCGAGCCGCTCCGCACCCGCCAGGTCGAGCCGCCCGAGCAGCGCTGGGAGGTCTCCCGGAACCTGGTGGACTACGGGTCGGCGCTGGAGATCGTCAAGGACGGCGGGACGGTCCACTTCGAGGAGATCGACCTGGACGTGCACCGCCGCGCCTACGAGCGCTACGACTCGGTGGCCGACGACTTCACCTCGGTCCGCGGCGAGTCGCAGTGGACGATGGAGTTCTCGCGCGGCGACTGGAACGCGCGGACGGTGACCCGCACGGTGCTGAGCTGCACCGAGAAGGAGTTCGTGGTCGACGCCACGCTCGACGGGTACGAGGGGGAGCGCCGGGTGTTCTCCCGCACCTGGAACGAGACGCTGCCCCGCGATCACATCTGACCGCGCCGACCGCGCCCCTCCCCTTCTCCCCCGGCCGGGGGAGAAGGGGAGGCAGGCCGGGAGCCGGGAGCCGGGGCTCAGAGCTCGAGCGACCACTGGGCCGGCTCGGTGGTGAAGTCCAGCAGATCGACCTCGACGTCGAGGTTTCCGGCACTGGCGGGGGCGTCGAAGGCGAACCGCGCGGTGGCCTTCTTGCCCGGCAGCAGATTGCCCTCGAAGCCGGAGCCGATCTCGTCGTCGAAGATCTGCTCGGCCTCCACGCCGTTCTCGCCGGCGCGGGCGGAGAGGGTGATCAGGCCGATGTCGGTCTTCTTGTCACCGGTGTTCTCCAGGGTGACGGTCACCTGGTGGGCCTTGTTGCCCTCGGTGTGGCCGAGGGCGTACTCGCCCGGGGTGTAGGAGGACGCCTCGGAGACGGTGATCTTCAGGCCGCTGCTGTAGGAGGCGGTGTCGCCCGCGGACAGCGGGCCGTCGCCGCTCTCCTGACCGGTCTCCTCGCCCTTCCCGGCCTCGGCGTCCTCGGCGCCCTTGGAGTCCCCCGAGTCCCGGCCCTTCGTGTCGCTGCCGGACGAGGCCTTGGTGACGGTCGGCTCCTCGGCCGCCGCGCAGGCGGTCAGGCCTCCCGCGGCGAGGACGGCGACGGCCGCGGCGGCGATCAGACGCCTGCGGGCGGTAGGGGACTGCTGTGCGGACATGCGAGAACCTTCCGGGCATGTCGGGTCGGAGCGACCCGGACCTTCGAATCGGTGCGACCACTACAGCAAACCTTGTGAATGGAGTCAACCGACATAGAGTTGCCGCGTGAAGTCAACCCTTGTTGTATCTGTTCGGGTCGCCACGAGTGTGCTCGGGCTCTCGGCGCGGGGAGGAACCGGCCCGATGGCGGACGAGAAGGCACCGGCGGTCGCGGCCGAAGCCGCTCACCCCGCCCGGGGCGAGCGGGGTGAGCGGGCCTGGCGGGAGATCGCCGGCGCCCCCGGCGGAGCCGCGGCCGCCCTGGTGCGCGCCGGCGAGGAACTGCTGCTGTGCGGTGGGCGGCCGGTCCCCGGCCCGCTCGGTGAACTCGCCGGGGAGCTCGGAGCCGCCGGGGCGTACTCCCTCCTGCTCGACCACCATCTCGACCACCATCTCGACCACCGCCTCGACCACCGCTCCGGCTCCGCTCCCCGGCGGGCCGCCCCCGCCCCGCCCGGCACCGCCGCGCTGATGGCCGCCCTGGCCGGCCCCGCGGCCACCGTGCTCGACCCCGCCTGTGGATCCGGCGCCCTGCTCGCCGCCGCCGGGAGAGCCGGCGGCGGCCCCCGGCCCGCACGGCTGCACGGACAGGAGGCCGACCCGTACCTCGCCCGGCTCGCCGCACTCCGCCTCGCGCTGCTCGGCGCCGCCGCGCATGTGCGCACCGGCGACGCCCTGCGCGACCCCGAACCGGGTACGGACGCCGGTGCGCTCGCGGACGCCGTGCTCTGCCGCCCGCCGTCCGGCGAACAGGACTGGGGACACCAGGAGCTGGCGTACGACCCCCGCTGGGAGTACGGGCTGCCCGCGCGTGCCGAGTCCGAACTGGCCTGGGCTCAGCACTGCCTGTCCCGGCTGCGGCCGGGCGGCACCGCCGTGCTGCTGATGCCTCCCGCCGCCGCCTCCCGGCGCACAGGCCGCCGGGTGCGCGCCGCCCTGCTGCGCCGGAGGGCGCTGCGCGCGGTCGTCGCGCTGCCCGCCACAGCCGCACGCCCGGACGACCCCCCGCCTCATCTGTGGGTGCTGCGCAGACCGGGCGGGCCGGAAGGCGCCCCCGTCCCCGTGCCCCGGCTCCTGCTCGTCGACGCCGGAGCCCGGCCCCGGGCCGGGGAAGACCGCCGGACACCGATCCGGGAGGAGGCGTACCGCACCGTGCTGGACGCCTGGCGGGCCTTCGACCGCGACGGGGACGTCCCGGGGGAGCCCGGAGCCGTCACCTCCGCCCCCGTCATCGACCTGCTCGACGAGCACGTGGACATAGCGCCCGCCCGGCACGCCTTCGCGGCCGGGGGAACCGCCGCCCCGGACTGAGGGCCCGGGCCGGGAACCGGGCCGAGCCGGGGCCGTCCGCCCCGCCGCGGGCCGGAACACGGCCGGGACGCGGCCGGAACGCGACCGGGCATCGGAACGGTATCGGCCCGCGGATACCGGACCGCACTGTCCGCGGCGGTGTATACCCTTCGCACCGAACGACGTCGCACCAGGGAGTCAGAGCGCTGATGTACGGCCCGCCCGCCACCCCGCCCCCCGCACCGTCCCACCGCGGACCGGGGGCCGGGGGCATCGCGCTGCGACTGCTCTTCGCCTCCTTTCCGCTGTGGTCGCTGGGGCTGCTGGCCTGGGTTCCGTCGCTGCGCTTCGCGATCATCCGCAGAAGGCCCCTGGACTGGGCGGTCTTCGCGGTGAGCGTGGTGCTGACCGTGGTCTACGTGGTGCTGCTGGTCAACGTCCCCGAGAGCGAGCCGGGCGAGGACGGCACGGCTCAGGCCGGGGCCGGTCTGTACATATTCCTGCTCATCGTCGGCTCCGTGGTCCACGCCGTCCTCGGTGACCGCTTCCCGCGCGACCCCGCCCCGTACCGGGCGGCCGCCTCCGTGCCGGGCACCCCTCTGCCGGGCACCCCTCTGCCGGGCGGCCCTCACGCCTCCCCCTACCCGGCCCCGCCCGCCCCCCGGTCCCCCGGGTTCGCCGACGCGCCCACCGCCTACGGCCACCCGCGGCCCCCGGCGTACGGCTACCCCCAGCCCCAGCCCCAGCCCCAGCCCGTACAGCCCCCGCAGTCGCCGCGCATGCGCCAGGTCGCCTCCGAACTGGACGAACTCGGCGAGCTGCTGCGCAAGCGCGACGGACACGGCGGCGGACACGGCGGCGGACACGAGGACGGACACGACGGCGGGTACGGCGGGCGCGGCGGCGACGGGCGGTACGGCCGGTGAACGGACGCCTGATCTCCGGCCGCTACGAGCTGACCGAGCCGCTGGGCCGGGGGGCCATGGGCCAGGTCTGGGGCGGCCACGACCTCGGCCTCGGCGGCCGCCGGGTCGCCGTGAAGCTGATGCACTCCGGGCAGGTCGCCTCCCTGTCCGGCGGCACGGACCCCGAGGAGCTGCGCGAGCGTTTCGAGCGCGAGTGCCGCGTCACCGCCCAGATCGACCACCCCGGCCTGGTCGCCGTCCACGACGCGGGACGGGACGGCGACGAGCTGTATCTGGTGATGCAGCGGCTTGAGGGCAGCGACCTGCGCGACCACCTCGCCGAGTGGGAGCCCTACCCGCCGCAGTGGGCCGTGGCCGTCGCCGCCCAGATGTGCTCGGCCCTGGCGGCCGTGCACGCCGTCGGCATCGTCCACCGCGACCTCAAGCCCGGCAACGCCATCGTGCGGCCCGACGGCCGGGTGGTCATCCTCGACCTGGGCATCGCGGCCGTGCGGTCGGCCGGGGACACCACCCGCCTGACCCGCACCGGCTCCCTCATCGGCACCCCCGTCTACATGGCGCCCGAACAGGCCATGGGCGGCAGCCCCGTCGGCCCCCGGTCCGACCTGTACGCGCTGGGCGTGCTGCTGTACGAACTCCTCACCGGACAGGTCCCCTTCGACGCCCCGGAGCCGACCGGACTGCTGTACAAGAAGCTCCACCACCCGCCCCCGCGGGTGCGCGAGCTGCGCCCGGACGCGCCCGCCGAGCTGGACGCGCTGGTGTGGCGGCTGCTGGACAAGGAGCCCGCGGGGCGCCCCGAGGACGCCCACGAGGTGTACGCCGCCCTCGCCCCGCTGCTGCCCCGGCCCGGACAGGGCGGCCCCACCCTGCCGCTGGACCCCACCCGCCCGTTCCGCGAGCCCATGGCCCCCTGGCCGCCGCGCGGCCGGGCGCCGGGGCCGGCGCCCGCGGTGGTCGTACAGCCCTCCGCGCCTTTGCCCGGCCCCGGTGGTGCCGGCCCCGGTGCCGGGCCCGGGTACGGCACTCCGCCGCCGTCCGTCCCCGGTTCCCTCGCCGGTCCGGCCCCGGGCTTCGGGCCGCCTCCGCCGGCCGATCTGAGCGCCACCCTGGAGGAGGTCCGCACCCTGCTCTCCTCCGGCCACTACACGCGCGTCGCCGATCTGCTCGGCGACGCCCTCCCGGCCGCCGTCGCCGAGCACGGGGCGCACTCGCCCGTCGTCCGCAGCCTGCGCAAGCAGTACGCGGCGGTGCTGCTGGACACCGGCCAGTACGCGCGGGCGCTGCCCGAGATCGGCCGGCTCGCCCAGGAGTACACCGCCGAACGCGGCCCGCACGACCCGGTGGTGGTTCAGCTCCGCCGGGACGAGGCGCTGTGTCTGGAGCGGCTCGGCCGCTGACCCCGGTCCGGCCGTGCCCGCCGGCCGTGCCCGCCGGACCGCCTGCCGGGCGTCCCACCGGGCGGCCCGCCGGGAGGCCATCCACCGGACGTACGTTCAGAGTTCACCCGGGTGTCCCCTCGGCGGCACCCGGCGTGACCGGAGCGTGACTAGCCTCCGCCCGAGGGGTCGGCGGCCGTGGACCGCGGGCGTCCGGCCCGCCGCCCTGTCCGCAGCGTCTGGAAACCACGTGCCGAAGCTCTCAGTGATCGTCCCCTTCCACAACGTCCAGGAGTACGCGCAGGACACCCTGCGCAGTCTCGCGGCCAACGCGCGGCCGGGTACGGAGTTCGTCCTGGTCGACGACTGCTCCACGGACGCCACCGCGGAGATCCTCGACCGGGCCGTGAACGATCTGCCGCGCGCCCGGCTGGTGCGGCACGAGGAGAACCGGGGAATCGCCCAGGCCCGCAACACCGGCATCGAGGCAGCCGAGGGCGAGTACCTGACCTTCCTCGACGGCGACGACTGGTACGCGCCCGGCTATCTGCGGGACCTGCTCCGCACCGTCGAGGAGCTGGACTGCGACTTCGTGCGCACCGACCATGTGCAGTCCACCGGGCGCGACCGCACCGTCAAGCGGGCCCCGGCGCGGCGGCGGGACGCGGTGCTGAGCACCCGGGACGCCATCGCGCCCGCCGAGATGGAGACGATGGTGGACTACCCCTTCGTCTGGGCCGGGATCTACCGGCGCGGCCTGTTCGAGACCGGCGGCGACGGCCTGGGCATGCGGTTCACCACCCATCTGCGCACCGCCGAGGACCGCGTCTTCATATGGCAGCTCCACCTGCGGGCGAAGACGTTCGCGACGGCCGGCCTGCTCGGCGTGTTCTACCGGCGCGGGGTCACCACCTCGCTGACCCAGATCCGCGACGCCCGGCAGCTGGACTTCATCCCGGCCCACGACCTGATCCTGGCCGAGGTCGCCGCCGACCGCGAGGCCGAGCGCTTCCTGCCCAAGATCGTGCGGACCTACTGCGCCATGATCGCCTTCCACGCGGCGAACGCCCACCGCTACGAGCCCGCCGCCGCGCGGCGGCTGAAGCACGAGTCGGCGGCGGCGCTGCGCCGGATGCCGCGCGAGGTGCTGGAACGGACCCTGACGTCGATGGACCACGAGCGCGCCAGAACGCTGCGGCGGCTGCTGGGCGGCACGGCACGGAAGGCGGCCTGAGATGGCTGACACCACGGGCACCACGGGCACCACGGGCACCACGGGCACCACGGACACCACAGGCATCATGCGCACCACCACCAACACCACCACCGGCGGCGGGACCGGAAGCGGCGCCGGCGCGCACACCCGGGTCCAGATCTTCGAGGTCTCCACCCTCTACGGCGCCGCCACGCTCGCCGCCGCCCTGGACGCGGGCCTGTTCGGACCGTGGCACCGGACGCTGCGGGTCCTGCTGGTCTCCAACAACGCGGAGGTGCCCGAGACCGCCTCCCGGCTGGACGGCATGCGCGGCTGGCACCGGCTGGCCGCCCGCTTCGACCGGGTGGTCGACTGGAACGACGCCATCCGCCCCCACCACCCCAGCACCTGGAGCCCGGCGGGCAACGACTGCCCGCTGTGGGAGCGGATGTTCCGCGCGAGCTGGGACCTGGGCGACGGGCCGGTCGACCTCGTCGTGGAGTCCGTGCACGTCAGTCCGGCGAAGGCGCTGGCCGCGATCTTCGCGAGCGCCTCCGTCCACGTCTACGCCGACGGACTGATGAGCTACGGCCCCACCCGCGAGAAGCTGCCGCAGACCCTGGCCTGCCGCATCCAGCGGCTGCTCCACCTCGATCTGGTGCCCGGCCTGACGCCGCTGCTGCTGACCGAGTACGGGGTGCCGTCCGAACTGGTGCCGAACGAGGTCTTCCGCTCGGTCCTGGACGAACTCGACGACGCCGCCGGGGACGACGGCCTGGACGCCGAACTCGACCCGGACGGCGAGGGCATGCCCACCGCCGTACTGCTGGGCCAGTACCTGGCGGCGCTGGGCATCCTCACCGCGGACGAGGAGGAGGCGCTGCACGAGCGGATGCTGCGCGGCGCCGCCGCGGCCGGGCACCGCACGGTCCTCTTCAAGCCCCACCCCACCGCGCCCGCCCGCTACTCCAGGGTGCTGGACAAGGCCGCCGCCGACACCGGTGTGCGGCTGGTGGTGCCGAGGCGGCCGATGCTGGCCGAGACCGTCTTCCGGCGGTGCCGCCCCGAGCTGGTCGTGGGCTGTTTCTCCACCGCGCTGCTCACGGCCTCCGCCCTGTACGGCGTGCCCGTCGCCCGGGTGGGCACCGGACCGCTGCTGGACCGGCTGACGCCGTACCAGAACAGCAACCGCGTCCCGCTGACCCTCGTCGACGCCCTCGTGCCCGATCTGGAGGCCCCGGGCGAGGGGGAGGGCCCGCGCGGCGAGGTGGTCACCGAGTCCGCGGAGGCGGTACGGCGGGCCGAGCCGCTGGTGCGGGCCGTCGGGTACTGCATGCAGGCCGAGCGCTATCCCGCCCTGCGGGCCGAGGCCGAGGCGTGGCTGACGGCCCACCTGGACGACACCACGGTCCGCTACTTCAAGCGGCGCCGGCTGACCGCGCTCGGCCTGCCCGGGGGACTCACGCCCGGTCTGGTGCGCCGTCTGCCGGGCAGTGACCACGCGCTGCGCGCCGCGCGCCGGGTCAGGCGGGCGGCGGCCGCCCGCGCCCGCGGGAAGTAGGCGGACCGGGCCGACCCGGCCCGTGCCCGAGCCCCGGTGGGCTCCGGCACGGGCCGGGTCGGCCGGCACGGCTAACCCAGATACCTGCGCAGCCCCAGCCGCCCCCACAGCAGGCTCGCGCCGAACGACACCACGACCGTGGCGGCCAGCAGCACCACGAACAGCGGCCCGGCCACCGCCCCCGGCACGTCCGCGGAGACCAGCGGCTCCACGATCGCCGAGATCACCATCACATGCACCATGTAGGCGCCCAGCGACGCCCCCGCCAGCTTCGACAGCGACGGGACCCACCGGTCCGGCACCCGCACCCGGGTGACCATGAGCAGCACGCAGCCGGTCATCACGGCGACCAGAAGGTGTGCGTTGGGGATCACGTAGTGGACCCGCGTGTGGTACCAGAGCACCCCGGCCGCCGTCAGCGCCATCGGCACCGCCCACACCCACCGGCGGCCCGCCAGGCGGCCCAGGGCCCCGGCCGGCAGGGCGAACAGCATCGCGCCGCCCAGCGCATACGCCACCTGGTAGACGCCGAAGCCCCAGCCGAAGCGCGGCAGGTCCCATCCGGTCCACCGCTCCAGGTCGCCCATCAGGGAGGGCGCCGACGCGAGCACCAGCAGCACCGCGCCCAGGCCCCACGGCCGCTTCCCGGCCCGCACGAGCACCACGAAGGCCAGGGCGGCGATCAGCGGGATGTAGGCGTACATGAACCACAGGTGGTACGCGGGCCGCACCGACCCGAACAGGGCCTCCACCGCCAGCCGCGACACCGGCCCGTCGTTGGTGCCCCACGCCCGGCCCCACAGCAGGTAGAGGGCCGTCCAGACGAACAGCGGCACCGAGTTGCGCACGATCCGCCGCCACATGCGCCGGCTGTCGCGCGGCGGCGCGCCGACCAGCACCGCCCATCCCGCGATGGCGAAGTACATCGGCACCGCGAACGGGTTGAGCGCCTCCACGACGTGCCCGGTCCAGTAGGCGCCGGGCCCGTTCGCCTCCTGCCGGTCGACCGCGGCGATGAACACCCCGCCGACGTGGCCCAGCATCACCGCGACCGAGCAGATCAGCCGCATCAGGTCGATGTCGTGCCGGTG
Organism: Streptomyces barkulensis; assembly: GCF_002843305.1. Taxonomy (GTDB): domain Bacteria; phylum Actinomycetota; class Actinomycetes; order Streptomycetales; family Streptomycetaceae; genus Streptomyces; species Streptomyces barkulensis. The sequence goes on along the minus strand of NZ_PGSG01000119.1, from coordinate 93,244 downwards.
CTCGCGCGACGCGGGCACGGACCCGGGGGCGGACCCGGGGGCGGGGGAGGACGAGTGGACGGCGGGCGCCGGAACCCCGGGGAGGGCCGCTCCCCGCGCGGAGTCGCTCTGCCCGGAGCCCGCGCCGGCGTCGGGGCCGCGCTCCGGGGACTGCACGGCTGTTTCGTTGGACACGGAGGCCACTCTCGGGCACCCGGGTGTACGGAACGGTAACGACCGGCGAACACTGACCGAGCCGCGCCCCGTCCCGCGCCCCGTCCCGCACTCCGGCTCCGCAGCGGGCTCCGCAGCGGGCGGCGTATCCCCCCGGCCATGGGCTCGTTTGCCGAAACAGTGCCGAAACGGTGGTGGGAGTCACGCCGACTGCCTAGCATCGATCATCGCCGGGACGGCATTGCACAGGTGTTCCCCAGCACCGTCCACACCATCCGTTCCACAGCCGCACTCAGGAGGCTCAATGTTCCGCCGCAGGACCTCGCTCTCCCTCTCAGCCGCGGCGGCGGTGCTCGTCGCGGCGCCGCTGCTGACCGCGTGCGGCAGCGATGCCCACCCGGGTGCGGCGGCCGTCGTCGGCGGTGAGCGGATCACCATGGAGCAGGTGCAGTCGCAGGTGCGGGCCGTGCGGGCCGCGCAGGGCGAGTCGGACCGCAGCGCCGAGCTGATCCGGAACACCGAGCAGCTCACCCGCGGCACGGTCGGCTCCCTGGTCTTCGGGCGGGTGCTGGAGCAGGCCGCCGAAGACGCCGGGGTGACGGTGAACCGCGGCGAGGTCCAGCGGGCGCGCGAGGAGGCCGAGCGCAACGTGGGCGGCCCCGAGCAGCTGGAGGCGATGATGCTCCAGCAGCGGGCCGTGGCGCCCGACGAGATCGACCAGGCGGTGCGCTCCCAGCTGCTGGTCCAGAAACTGGCCGGGAAGCTGGGCGTGAACCTCCGGACGCCGCAGGGCCAGCAGGAGATCACGCAGGCGCTGACCAAGGCCTCCGAGAAGCTGGACGTGACCGTCAACCCGCGCTTCGGCGCCTGGGACGACAAGCAGATCACCCTGACCGACGCCGAGGAGCCGTGGATCAGGAACGTCTCCAGCCCCGAGCCGCAGCAGCCCGCCTGACGGCCGGTCCCCGGCCCGGCCCGCCGGTCCTCGCCGACGGTTCCGCCACTGTTCACCCGGAAGCCCGCGCGGCGTCACACACGCCGTGCGGCGGTCGGGCACTGTTCGGCCTCCCACCGCCGAACAGTGGAGAGACATGAGGACGAAGAGGCCCGGGGCCGTGCCACGGGCGTGGCCGGGGATTCCGCGCCTGCGGCCGGGTGCCGCGCGCGAGGCCGAGGCGCGCACCGCGCTCACCGGATGCGTCCGCGCCTGCGCGGACCGGCTCGCCGAACTCACCGGGCCGGGCGGAGAGCCGGACGCGGGGCGCAACCGCCTGATCGCCGCGCTCGGCGCCCTGATCGCCGCGCACACCGTCCGGGGCGTGGCCGCCGGGCGCTCCTCCGGCCCGGCCGTGGACAAGGAGTCCTTCGACACCCTGCTGCGCGCCGGTGGCGCGGCTCTCGACGCGGCGGGGGAGAAGACCGGGCGCGCCGCGGCGGACGCCCGCGACCTCCGGCTCGCTCTCCTCCTGGCCGACACCGCCCTGACCGTCCGCCGCAACTCCAGGGCGGCCTGGCTGCTGCGTGCCCGCGCCCTGGAGGGACTCGGGCGCGGCGCCGTCGCCGCCGAGGCGTACGAGCGCCACCTGGCCCTGTCCGGGCCCGGCCCGGGCACCCGTGCCGCCGCCGCCCGCCTGGCCGCGCTCGCCGAACGGCGGGAATGCCTTGCCGGGGCCCTGCGGCTGTTCCCCGCCGACGACTGTCCCGAGGTCCGCGCCTTCGCCGAGGCGGCCGGAGACGGCCTGCCGGCGTCCGAGGTCCGCGCCGCCTTCACCGCCTACATGGACCACCGCCTGCGCGAGCGCGGCGCGGCCGACCCCGCCGTACGGGATCTCGCCGCGCTGTACGCCGCGTACTGCCGGCTGGACGGGCGGGGCCGGATGTCCGACCCCCTCCTCGGTGGCAGGGACGGGGGCGGGGACGACGGGGAGCCGCTCGCGGTCGGCGACCTGCGCAACGCCGTGGCGGGCCGGACGGTGTGCCTGGTGTCGAACGCCCCGCGGCTCGCCGACCATGTGCCGGACGCCGGGATCGACGCCTACGACCTCGTCGTCCGCTGCGACGCCTTCCCACCGGACGTCCCCGGCGCGGGGGAGCGCACCGACATCCACGCCCTCTCCCACCGCACCACCGCGCGCCTGGACCACCGGGTCGGAATCCGGCTGGTGTTCGGCGATCCGGCCGACGAGTGGCTGCACGCGGTACGGCGGCTGGTCCCCGGTGCGCAGCGCCGCGTCGGCGACGCCTCGCTCCGCCACCCGGTGACCGATCCGGCGCTGATCGGCGAGAGCGCCGCGGACCCCGGCCCGACCACCGCCTTCACGATGCTGCGGCTGCTGGATTTCCTGGGGGTCTGCCCGGTCGTGGACCTGATCGGCTTCGACCTGCCGGGCCCCGGCCGGCTGCGCCCCGCCGAACGTGCCTGGGCCGAGGCCCGGGCCGAGGACAGCACACGGACGAGGATCTCCCTGCGATGACCGCCTCCCCCACCGCCGCCACCGCCGCCACCAACACCGCCACCGCCTCCCCAACCGCCGCCACCGCCACCGCCACCGCCACCGACACCGCCGCCCTGACCGGCAGGCGCCGCATCGCCTTCGCCTGCCACGCCGACGAGGACACCCTCCCCGGCCTGCTGACCCTGCTGCGCAGCCTGGCGCTGACCAACCCCCGCGTCTGCGAGGACTTCCTCCTCCTCCACCCCGGACTGCCCGAATCCGCCCTGGACGCCGCCCGGCGCCTGCACCCCCGGATCACCGCCCGCAGGACACGGCTCGGACGGTGGGAGGCCCTGCGGGCGCACGAGTACGACACCGTGATCGTGCTGGGCCCCGACATGGTGGTGCTGGGTGACATCGGCCCCCTGCTGCGGCTGCGCCACGGCGTGGGCGCGGCCTTGCAGCTCCCCCTGCCCTCCGGCGAACCCCGCGTACAGGCGGACGAGGGCCTGCTGGTCCTCCAGCGGGAGTGGCTCGCCGACTCCACCCGCGCCCGGCTGGCCGGTGACGGCGTACCCGGATGCGTCGTGCCCCTCGACGGCCGCCACGACCTCCCCGTCCGCCGCCTGCACGGCGGCCTGCCCGTCCCGGAGGAAACGGTGATCCTGCGGTTCGGCGGCGCGGAGGACACCGGTACCGGACACGGGGAGGAACGCAGCCCCGCCGAGCGCGCCCGCGCCCGCTACGAGATGGCCGACGACGACTTCCGCACCGCCTACTGCTCCCTGCCCGGCCCCAGGCACCCCGCCCTCCTCACCCACCTCGCCCGCCCCCTGCTGGAGCGCGGCGCCACCGTCGACCTGGCCCGCGCCCTCGCCCTCGTCCACACCGAGGAGGGCCGCTACCGCGAGGCCGTCGAGGTGCTGCTGTCGGTCACTCCCCGGGCCGACCAGCCGCGCTTCCACGAGACGCTGGGCAGTGCGCTGATGGCCGAGTCCCGCCACGCCGAGGCCGAGACCCATCTGCTGCTGGCCACCGCCTCGCCCGCGGTCGCGCCGAAGGCGTTCAGCCGGCTCGCGCGGCTGGCGTGGCTGCGCGGCGACGACGAATCGGCCCGCGCGTACGCCCGCGAAGGGCTCGACGCCGAGCCCGTCAACCGCACCTGCCGCAGCCTGGCCCTGCTGCCCGGCGAGCCCGCCCCCGACGTCCCCGGCGACGGGCAGCTCGCGCATGTGGCGCTGTTCGCCTCCGGCCAGGAGAACGCGGGCGACAAGGTGCTCCCCGAGGCCGTACGGCTGTGCTTCGGCGCCGACACCGGACCGCGCCGCTGGCTGCCGGTGCCGGTCCACCGCCTCTTCGACGAGGTGGCCCTGGAGCGCGTGAACGCCCGCCGCGCCCTGGTCGTCGGCGGCGGCGGGCTGTTCCTCCCCGACACCTGGCCCAACGGCAACAGCGCCTGGCAGTGGAACGTCCCCGACGCGATGCTGGAGCGGATCACCGTGCCGCTGGCGGTCCTCGCGGTCGGCTACAACGTCTTCGACGGCCAGGCGTACCGCCGCACCCGGTTCACCGAGAGCCTGCGGACCCTGGTGGAGAAGTCGGCGTTCTTCGGCCTGCGCAACCACGGCTCGGTCGAACGCGTCCGGGCGCTGCTGCCCCCCTCCCTGCGGGAGAAGGTGCGCTATCAGCCGTGCCCCACCACCGTGCTGAGCAGGCTCTCGCCCGGCTGGACCGACCCCGTGCGGCGCGACGACACCGTGCTGATCAACTGCGCGTACGACCGCGCGGGCCTGCGCTTCGGTCACGACTACGGCCACTTCCTGGCCGAGATGGCCGCCGCGGTGCGCGAGCTGGGCAAGCGCGCGGAGGTGCGGTACGCGCCCCACACGCCCGCCGACGAGCGGTTCGTGCACGACCTGCGCCGGGAGCACGGCATCGCGCTGCCCGTCGAACCGCTCTACGACCTGCCCAACGCCGGGATCTACGAGCGCTTCCGCCGCACCCGCCTGGTCATCGGGATGCGCGGGCACGCCGGGATGATCCCCTTCGGCTGCGGCACCCCGGTCCTCAGCCTGATCTCGCACCCCAAGCTGGCGTACTTCCTGGCCGACATCGACCGCCCCGGGTGGGGGCTGTCCGTGCACGACCGGGACCTGGGCGCGAAGCTCGCCGAGCGGGCCGCGGCCCTGCTGGACGACCACGACGCGGCGGTGGCCGACGTCCTGGGGCGGCAGCGGCCGCTGTGGGAGACCACCCGCGCCAACCTCGCCGAGCTGGAACGGTGCCTGGGCGTCCCTGTGGAGGCCGCACACCTCACCGGCCCCGGCGTACCGGCCCCGGCACACCGGTCCCCGCACGAGGGCCGGCCCCCATCGGTTACGTTCGGGGCGTGAACCTCTCCAGCCCCGCGCCGGCCCCCGCCACCGGCCGCATCGTCCTGCTCACCACCAGCCACCGCGTCGCGCCCGGACTGCTGTCCTGGCCCGCCTGGCAGGCGCTGCGCACGGCCGGCCGCGTCCTGTGCCCGGATCCCGGCCACCCGCAGCTCCCGTACGTCCGGGACGCGGGCGTCGAGGTGGAGATCGCCCGGCCCACCGCCCGCGAACTGGTGGACGCCTGCACGGGCGCGGACGGCGGCGCTCCGGCGGGCGGGAGCGGCGACGGCGCCCCGGTGGCGGGGGGCGGGCGGACGGTGGTGGTCCTCGCCGGCGCCGAGGGCGAACCGGAGCTGACCGACGGGCTGGCCCGCATGGCCGGCTCCGGCCGCGAGGCGATGCCCGAGCTGGAACTGCTGCCCGGCTCCTACGACCTGCCCGGCGCCCGCCTGCTGGACCTGGTGCAGGTCATGGACCGCATCCGCGCCGAGTGCCCCTGGAGCGGCACCCGCACCGGCGAGGACCTGGTCAAGTACGGCGTCGAGGAGATGTACGAGCTGGTCGAGGCCATCGAGGAGGGCGACCGCGAGGCCCTGCGCGAGGAGCTGGGCGACGTGCTGCTCCAGGTGGTCTTCCACGCCCGCATCGCCCAGGACGACCCCGACGAGCCGTTCTCCGTCGACGACGTGGCGGCCACGATCGTGGAGAAGCTGGTCCACCGCCACCCCCACGTCTTCGGTGACGAGACCGCCGGGACGCCCGAGGAGGTCAAGGCCCACTGGCTGCGCACCAAGGCGGTCGAGAAGCGGCGCGATTCGGTCACCGAGGGCATCCCGCTGGGCCAGCCCGCCCTCGCCCTGGCCGCGAAGCTCGCCGGCCGGGCCCGCGGCGCGGGCATCGACGCCCTCCCGGCCGGCGAGGGCGTCGGCTACGAGCTGCTGGCCCTGGCCGCCCGCGCCGAGGCCCGGGGCACCGACCCCGAGACGGCCCTGCGGGCGGCGGCCCGCACCTACCGGGACGCCATACGGGCGGCCGAGAGCGCGCTCGGGGCGGGCACGGAGGGCACGGGGGCCGGAGACCGGCAGGAGCCGCCCCGGGCCGAGTGACCGGGCCGCACGGGGGTACCCGAAGGCCATGAACGGCATCTACGCAGCGGATCACATCCCACTGGCCGCTTCCGATCTGACGATCGGCATCGGCCCCCTCATCGCGGGAATCGTGGTGGCGGGCCTGCTGATCCTGGCCGTGGTGTACGGGCTGCGCATCCTCAAGCGCGGCGACGAGGGGGTCTCCACCCCGACCGAGTGCCCGGACGAGCCGATCGTCTACGAGGACGGCGTCCGGGACGACGAGGCGCTGCCCCGCGACGGCAGGCGCCGGTTCCCGTACGAGCTCCAGGAGCACGAGGACACCCACCCCGTCGACCCCGACAAGCGCCCCACCTGGAGTCCCGGCAGCAGCGGAGGCTTCGGCTCCGGCGGCCCCGGCCACACCTGATCCTCCGGCCGCACCGGGCCGCATCCGGCCGTCCCCGGCCGTCCCCGGCCGCATCCGGTCCGGCCGGGCCATTGAAGCGCGCCGCCGGGGCCGCCAGACTGTGCCCCCATGACGATCTTCGCGACGGCTCTGGAGCGCGGCGCGCGCCGCACCCGCCGGGCGGCGGCCCGGCTCACCCGCCCCGACGGGCACGGCGGGGGCGCGCTGGTCGCCTTCGGCGCGCTCGCGGCGGCCGACCTGCTGGCCACCGCCCGCCGCCCGCGCGGCGCCGCCCGCGCCGGCAAGCCGCTGCTGATGCCGGCGCTGGCCGCCCACGCCCTGCGCCGCCGCGAGACGGCGGACGTCCCCGCCCCGAAGGCCCTGCTGGCCGGGCTGGCCTGCGCCACGGCCGGTGACACCGCCCTCCTCGCCGACGAGTACGAACCCGCCTTCCTCCTGGGCATGGCCGCCTTCCTGGGCACCCAGGTCAGCTACACGGCCGGCTACGTGCGCCAGGGCGCGCTGAAGGGCCTGCGCCGACGCCCCTGGATCGCGGCGGCCGGCCTGGCCGGCTGGGCCGCGGCCAACGCCGCCATCGCCCCGGGTCTGGAGAAGCGGCTGCGCGCGCCGGTGGCGGGCTACAGCCTCGCCCTGACGGCCATGGCCGTCACCGCCCTGGGCACCGGCGCCCGCGCGGGCACGGGCGCGCTGGCCTTCCTCGGCTCGGACCTGCTCATCGGCCTCCAGGCCGCCGGGCACGCCTTCCCCGGCCAGGAGGTCGCGATCATGGCGGGCTATCTCTTCGGCCAGTACCTGATCACCACCGGCTGGCCCGTCACGCCGGTGTGACATGCGCGGCTCATGCCGCGCCGCATGGCGGGGCCACGGCTGAACCCTGACCCGTCGCACCGGGGATGTGCGTCCCGTCGACGCTGCCGCACAGAGCTCGGGTACGTGGGAACCGTCGGAGGAGACGACCTTCACGGGACCCATGACGCCGGCTGCCGTGGCGGCCCGTGATCCGGGCGTCCCCCGCAGGGGCTGTTTCAGGACATTCCCGCGCGGTGGCGACACGCCGCGGGCGGGTGCGGGCCGGACGCCGGGTGCGCAGGTGGCAGGAGCCCTGCCCGGGAAACACGGCTCCAGGGGCTCGCGCCGCCGATGGCGCACTTCCGACTCGCGCCGCGCCGCCGGTGGGAACGATGACGGCGAGGGCGGCCGCGCCGCGGTGCCGGGCGGGGAAGGGGGGCGGACGGGGATGCGGACGACGCCGGGGATCCTGGCGCGGACCGCGCTGGCCATCGTTCTGGTGGGGGGCTTCCACGCGGTGTCGTGGGCGCTGGTGCTGGGCTACGCGGCCCTGTCGGCCGTCGTGCTGTGGTCACTCCTGGTCGACGGCATGCGCATGACGACACCCGCGCCGCTGTACATGATCGCCTTCGGACTGCCGGCCGTGCTGGCGGTACTGCGCGGGATGTTCTCCGGCGGCCGCGCACCGGCCGCCCGCGGGGGCCGGGCGGTCACCCGGCGGCAGGCCCCGCGGCTGTGGGAGACGGTCACCGGTCTGGCGCGTGCGGTCGGCGCGCCCGAGCCGACCGAGATCCGGCTGACGCTGGAGGCCAACGCCTCCGTCGGCGAGGACACCCGTCTCGGCGCGGGAGTGGCCGCCCGGCGCATGGAGATCGGCGTACCGCTGCTGGCGGGGCTGAGCGAGGGTGAGCTGCGGGCGGTCCTCTGCCACGAGCTGGGCCACTACGCGCGCCGGCACACCCGGTTCGCGGCCACCGCCCACCGGGGCTCGGCCGCCCTGCGCACGGCGCGCGACGGCATCGCCGAGGCGGCGGGGGGCAACGTCCTGGTGGCGTCCTACACGGGCTACCAGCGCTGGGTGCTGGGGGCGTATGCGTGGCTGTTCGACGCCGTCACCTTCGTCGTGCGGCGGCGGCAGGAGTTCCAGGCGGACGCGGCCGCGGCGGCCGTCGTGGGGCGGGAGGCCACGGCGTCCGCCCTGACCGCCGTCCACGCCGTCGGCGCGGCCTGGGCCGACTACCGGGCCCGGCTGCTGGACCCCATGGCCGGGCGCGGGCTGACGCCCGACGACCCGCTGCGCCCCTTCGCCGAGATGCTGGCCGATCCCGAGTACGCCGAGGCGCTTGAGCAGTGGCGGCGCAGGATGCCGGAGCCGCCCCGCTCCCGGCTGGACTCCCACCCTCCGCTGAGCCGCCGTCTGGCCGCCCTCGCCCGCGACGAGGGCGCTCCGGAGGCGCCGCCCGCCCCGGAGCCGGGAGGGGCGGTGGACGCCGCGTACCTCCGGTTCCCCGAGGGGGTGTGGGGTTCCCTGCTGCGCCCGCTCCTGCCGCCGTCGGGGCCGCGCAGGCTTGCGCAGCCGTGGCGGGAGTGGCTGGAGGCCGCGGCCGAGGCGCAGATGGTCCAGGCCGTCGAGGACCTGCGCGAGCCTCTGGCCCGGCTCCTCGGGCCGGACGTCCCGCCGGAGCCCGCCGTGGACGCCGTCCTGGGGCTGCTGGAGGCCGGACGCGGCGCCGAGCTGGCCGAGGCGCTGCACGAGACGGGCTGGGGCATGGACCAGTGGGGCCTGCCCGGGGCGCCGGAGCAGGCGCTGGAGACCCTGGTGGGCCAGGGGCTCACGGGCGCCGGGCGGGCGGGGTGGAGCCTGCGCTGGACGGCGCCCAGCGCCCTGGTCGCCTACGACGACGAGGCCCGGGAGGCGGTGGAGCTGGCGCGGGCGGCGGTGGCCGATCCCGCGGCCGTACCCCTGCTGCGCACCCGTCTCGTCCTGTGCGGCGTCAACACCGCGGCCCCGCTGGACCGCACCGGCCCGGTGGCCCGCCCGCCCGGCGGGGCCGGTCCCACCGCCGGTTCCGCCACCGCCACCGCCACCGGTGCCGGTGCCGGAGCCGGGAAGCCCGGCAGGCTGAACGGCAAGCCGGGGATGCTGGTGGCCGCGGTGGTGGTCACGGTGGTGTTCACCTGGAACCTGTTCACCGGGGACGACGTGCCGGAGCGGCCCTCCGTCCCGGGCACACCGGTCGCCCCCCTCCCCTCGCGCTCCTCCTCGCCCCTGCCGTACCCGCCGCCCCTCGCGCCTCCTCCGGCCGGCCCGGCGGCGGAGTGCGGGCCGGGGGAGATCTGGCTGGCGGGCGACTGCGTACCGTTCGACGACCTCGTCGCCACACCGAAGCCCGTCTTCACGCCGGCCCCCGGCGCCGCGCCCCGGTCGCCGCGGTGAGCAGGCCGCGGTGAGCGTGCCGGAGCGGGCGGGCCGCCGGAGGGCGGGCGCCCGGCGGCCGGGGCCGGGCGGCCGGTGGCGGCTCCTTAGCATGGGTGCCATGGACAAGCGTCCGGCCGAGGCCGAGAAACCCCAGGCGACACCGGCACCCGGCCCGGCCCGGGCGCCGTGGCTGATCGTGCTCGCGGCGTGCGCGGGCCAGTTCCTCGTCGTCCTCGACGTCTCGGTCGTCAACGTGGCGCTGCCGTCCATGCGCGCCGGGCTGCGGATGGACGCCGAGCAGCTCCAGTGGGTGGTCAACACCTACACGCTGACCTTCGCCGGCTTCATGCTGCTCGGCGGGCGGGCCGGCGACCTCTTCGGGCGCAAGCGCGTGTTCCTGGCCGGGCTCGGCCTGTTCACCGCCGCCAGTCTCGCCGGCGGCCTCGCGCAGGAGCCCTGGCAGCTGCTGGCCGCGCGGGCCGTGCAGGGGACGGGCGCGGCCGTCCTCGCCCCGTCCACCCTGACCCTGCTGACCACCTCCGTCCCGGAGGGGCCGGCCCGCGCCCGGGCCATCGGGACCTGGACGGCGGTGGGCGCGGGAGGCGGCGCGGCGGGCGGGTTCGTCGGCGGTGTGCTCACCGACGCGCTGTCCTGGCGCTGGGTGCTGCTGGTCAACGTGCCCATCGGTGTGCTCGTGCTGCTCGCGGTGGCGCTCCGGCTGTCGGCGGACCATCCGGCCGGTGGCGCCCGCCGCCTCGACGTGCCCGGCGCGGTGCTGGTCACCGGCGGTCTCGGCGCGGTGGCGTACGGCATCGTGCAGACGGAGGCGGCCGGCTGGACGGCGCCGGTCACGCTCGTGCCCCTGCTCGGCGGGCTGGCGCTGCTGGGGCTGTTCGTCGCGGTGGAGTCCCGGGCCGGGGCGCCGCTGATGCCGCTGCGCCTGTTCCGGCTGCCGTCGGTGTCGGCGGCCAACGCCGCGATGTTCGTGTGCGGCGCGGCGCTGGTCTCCTCCTGGTACTTCATGTCGCTGTACATGCAGAACGTGCTGCTCTACACACCCCTCCAGGCGGGTCTGGGGTTCCTGCCGCACTCGCTCAGCGTCGTCGCCGGATCCAAGCTCGCGCCCCGGCTGATGCACCTGATCGGGGCCCGCAACACCGCGCTGACGGGCGTGGCGCTGGCGGCGTGCGGCTTCCTGTGGTTCAGCTCGGTCATGGCCGCCGACGGCGGCTACGCGGCCACGGTGATGGGGCCCGGGATAACGACGATGCTCGGCACCGGGCTGCTGGCCACCCCGCTGGCCTCCATGGCCACCTCCGGCGCCCCGCACCGGGACGCGGGCGTGGTCTCGGCGATGGTGAACACCTCGCGCACCATGGGCGGCTCCCTGGGCCTGGCGGTGCTCTCCACCGTCGCGGCCTCCCGGATCACCGGCGAGGCCCCGGACGCCCTCGCCCCCGGTTACGCCCTGGCCTACCGCACCGGTGCGGTGGTCCTGGGGTGCTGTCTGGTGCTGGTCGCGCTGACGCTGCCGGGGGAGGGCCGCCGGGCCCGGTGATGCGGCCGGCGGTGCGGTGGGCGGGCCCGCGTAGGTCGCGCGCTCTCACCAGTACCGGTCGCGCAGGTCGTCCACGCACTCCTGGCTCTCGGAGGAGGTGTCGGCGTTCCGCATGCAGTCGCGGAAGTCGTCGACCTCGTCGGAGTTGAGGAAGGCCACCGCGGCGGCGATGACGGCGGTGGACAGCGCCAGCCCGATGAAGCCCGTGATCGCGCCGGTGACGGCCATCCATCCGTTGGTCGCCTCGCCCCGCTTGACGCGGCGGTGGCCGACGACGCCGAACACGACCGCCAGCACCCCCAGGACCACGCCCAGGAGGGCGGTCCAGAACATCACCAGGGCGATCAGGCCGAGCACGAGGGCGGCGACCCCCATCCCGTCGCGGGGCCGTGCCGGGGGCTCCGGGGGCGGCGGTTCGGGCGCCGGCTCCCCGTAGTGGCCCCAGTCCTGCGGAGGAGGGTAGGAGTGCGAGGGCACTGTGTCCTCCTTTCGGAGGTTTCGCCGTATCCGTTCTTCCGCCGTACCCGTCCGCCGGGCCGCCATGCCGCCACCGGTCCGGCCCGGCGGACGGGGGAGCCCGGACCCCCTCGGCCGGGCGCGCGCGGGCCGCGTTAGCGTCGAGGCGTGGACCACGAGAACGCCGGCGCCGACCGCACCCCGCCCCCGCCCGAGCTGTTCTCGCACGAGTTCGCCGCCGACCCCTACCCCGCGTACGCCTGGCTGCGCGAGCACGCGCCCGTGCACCGCACCGTGCTGCCCAGCGGGGTGGAGGCGTGGCTGGTGACGCGGTACGCGGACGCGCGCGAGACGCTGGCCGACCCGCGGCTGAGCAAGAACCCCGCCCACCACAGCGAGGCCGCGCACGGCAAGGGCAAGGTGGGGATCCCGGGCGAGCGCAGCGCCAACCTGATGACGCACCTGCTCAACATCGACCCGCCCGACCACACCCGGCTGCGGCGGCTGGTGTCCAAGGCGTTCACCCCGCGCCGGGTGGCGGCCTTCGAACCGCGCGTGCGGGAGCTGGCCGACCGGCTCGTCGACGGCTTCGCGGAGCGCGGGAGCGCCGACCTCATCCACGAGTTCGCGTTCCCGCTGCCGATCTACGCCATCTGCGACATGCTCGGCGTCCCGGCCGAGGACCAGGACGACTTCCGCGACTGGGCGGGCATGATGCTGCGTCACGGCGGCGGCCCGCGCGGCGGGGTGGGCCGGGCGGTGAAGCGGATGCGCGCGTACCTGGCCGAGCTGATCCACCGCAAGCGCGGCGACCTGGGCGACGACCTGATCTCCGGGCTGATCCGGGCGAGCGACCACGGCGAGCACCTGACGGAGGACGAGGCCGCGGCGATGGCGTTCATCCTGCTGTTCGCCGGTTTCGAGACCACCGTCAACCTCATCGGCAACGGCACCTACGCGCTGCTGCGCCACCCGGAGCAGCGGCGGCGGCTCCAGGACGCGCTGGCGGCGGGCGACACCGGGCTGCTGCGGACGGCGGTGGAGGAACTGCTGCGCTACGACGGGCCGGTGGAGCTGGCGACCTGGCGGTTCGCCACCGAGCCGCTGGAGGTCGGCGGGCAGCGGATCGGCGCGGGCGACCCGGTGCTGGTGGTGCTGGCCGCCGCCGACCGCGACCCGGCGCGGTTCGCGGACCCGGACGCCCTGGACCTCACACGCGGTGACAACCCCCACCTCGGATACGGCCACGGCATCCACTACTGCCTGGGAGCGCCGCTGGCGCGGCTGGAGGGGCGGATCGCGCTCACGGCCCTGCTGGGACGCCTCCCCGGCCTGCGGCTCGCGGCGGAACCCGCCGACCTGCGCCGGCGGGGCGGCCTCATCATGCGCGGACTGCGTGAACTGCCGGTGGAGTTCGAGCCGGTGCGCGGGTGACACACAGTCATACATGTGATCTGTGCGTGATCTGCAAGACATTGACTTGTGATGATCGGCCCGGTGACGCTACGTTCAGCCGTCAACCGCGCAACCCTGTCATCCGTCCACGCACGAGAGGCCCCACACATGCTTTCCGGGAACGGTAGACACCGCCGCCCCCGCCAGGCTCCCGCCATCTTCGTCACGGCCGGAGTGACCGGCGCGGGATTCGCCATCCCCCTGCTCGGGGCGGCGGGCGCGCAGGCGGCAGACCTCGACACCTGGGACCGGGTCGCGCAGTGCGAGAGCGGCGGCCTGTGGAGCGCCGACACCGGCAACGGCTACTACGGCGGCCTCCAGCTCACCCAGGAGATCTGGGAGCGCTACGACGGTACGGCGTACGCCGAGCGCCCCGACCTCGCCAGCCGCAGCCAGCAGATCGCGGTGGCCGAGAAGATCCTCGCCGACCGGGGGCCGGAGGCCTGGCCCTCCTGCGGCGTCAACGCCGGGCTGCGCCACGACACCACCGGCGAGGCCCCGGCCATCGACCCGGACAACCTCCTGCCGGAGGAGGACGCGCGGGACGGCGGCAGCGGAGAGGGCGGGGGCCTCCTGGACGGCATCCTGCCGGGCGGCGACGCGGAGGAGGAGGGATCCCCGGCCGGTGGCGGGGACGGATCCGGGTCCGGCGGCGGCGCGAAGGACGGCGCTGCGAAGGACGGCGCTGCGAAGGACGGGACCCAGGACGAGAGCAGGGCTCCGGAGGGCGACGGCGCCGAGGACGGCGAGGCCGGGGACGAAGCCCGCGCCGGGGCCGAGGAGGGCACCGGAAAGCACCGCGGTGAGCGCGACCCGCGCGAACTGGAGCTGGAGCGGGGCGCGGAGGGCCGGGCGCCGGAGGGCCGGGAGGCCGCCGGGGACGAGCGGTCCGGGGAGACCGCCGACCGCTCCGCCCGCGCCGAGCGTCCCGCGCTGGCGGGCACCGTGAGCGGTCCGGGAGTCAGCGGGAGCGACGAGGGCTATCTGGTGCGCCCCGGGGACTCGCTTGTGACGATCGCACAGGAGCAGGACGTCCCGGGCGGCTGGAGCGGGCTGTACGAGAGCAACAAGGACGTCGTGGGCGAGGATCCGGACCTGATTCTGCCGGGACAGGAACTCAGTCTCGGATGAGTGCGGACGGCCCTGCGGGATGACCCTCCCGGGCGATTGCGGCGTGTCGTTCCTGTCCGGCCTAACGCTCCTCACCTGACCTGCGGGTTCCGGCCGTGCGGGCGTCATAAAGGGTGAATCGGCGGTTTCTGACATGCTTTGAGACGTATGCCCCGGTGTGCTTACCGTCATCTCGCTCGCACCGCGAGTGCCACCGACCGCAGCGCCGAATCCTGCCGGCGGCCGGTGGGCAGTCGTCGCGTCAGCGCCGAGGGCAGGAGCGGGGGAACCAGGTAGGCGCCGCCCCGGACCGCACGGTCCGGAGCGGCTTGGGGTGAAGTCGCCCGGGGCTCCGCGCCCCGGACGGCCGGGCTTGCTCACTGCCCGAACCCGACAGCTCACCTCGCAGGCGTCGGTGAGGTAAGGGACGTCCATGCTGTTCACCGGCAAGGGGTACGACAGTCGCACCGCCAGGGCCGTCCGCGCGGCCGCGCTGACGGGCGCCGCGGGCGCCGCCATCGCCGTTCCGGTGGCGGGCGCGCCGGGCGCCTCGGCCGCGTCCGTCGACACCTGGGAGCGGGTGGCCCAGTGCGAGTCCGGCGGCGACTGGTCCATCAACACCGGCAACGGCTACTACGGCGGTCTGCAGTTCTCCCAGTCGAGCTGGGAGGCCGCCGGCGGCACCCGGTACGCGCCGCGCGCCGACCTGGCCACCAGGGAGCAGCAGATCGCCGTGGCCGAGCGACTGCTGGCCATGCAGGGGCCGCGCGCCTGGGCCTGCGCGGAGAAGGGCGGTCTCACCGCCGGCGGGCCCGCGGCCGATGTGGACCCGGACGGCGGCCGCTCCGGCGACGGGCGGACGCACTCCGGGCCGCGGAACCGGTCCCAGTCCCAGGAGCAGTCCCAGGAGCAGTCCCAGCGGCAGTCGCAGTCCCAGGGGCATGCCCAGGAGCGGTCCCGGTCGCAGGGCGTCTCCGAGTCCGGCTACACGGTCGAGTCCGGCGACACCCTGCGCGCCATCGCCGCCGCCCACGGCACCACCTGGCAGCAGATCTACCAGGACAACGCCGACGTCATCGGCGACGACCCCAACCTGATCCTCCCCGGCCAGCAGCTCCGGGTCTGATCCCCTGCTGTGCCCGCCCCGGCGCCACTGCCGTCACCCGGCGGCGCCGCCCCGGTGCGGTGCGTCACCTCCTCTGGCGGAGGGCGCGCCGCACCGGGTTTATTCAATTTGGAAACAAAATGCTCCCACCCCCTCTGAACTGCGATTTCACCATCCATTCCGCCGTATGGCACGGGCTGTCGGCCAGGTGGCGTGCGCGGGCCGGATAGGCTCAGGGCACTGAGACCCGACACACATGCCCGACACACACGAAGGAGACCCTCGTGCCGTCCATCGACGTCGTAGTGGCCCGCGAGATCCTCGACTCGCGAGGCAACCCCACGGTCGAGGTCGAGGTCGGCCTCGACGACGGCAGCACCGGCCGTGCGGCCGTTCCGTCCGGCGCCTCCACGGGCGCCTTCGAGGCCCTGGAGCTGCGTGACGGGGACAAGGGCCGCTACGGCGGCAAGGGCGTCGAGAAGGCCGTCCTCGCCGTCATCGAGCAGATCGGCCCGGAGCTGGTCGGTTACGACGCCACCGAGCAGCGCCTGATCGACCAGGCGATGTTCGACCTGGACGCCACCCCGGACAAGTCCTCCCTCGGCGCCAACGCCATCCTCGGCGTCTCGCTGGCCGTCGCCCACGCCGCCTCCGAGGCGTCCGACCTGCCGCTGTTCCGCTACCTCGGCGGGCCGAACGCGCATCTGCTGCCGGTGCCGATGATGAACATCCTCAACGGCGGCTCGCACGCCGACTCCAACGTGGACATCCAGGAGTTCATGATCGCGCCGATCGGCGCCGAGTCCTTCTCCGAGGCCCTGCGCTGGGGCACCGAGGTCTACCACACCCTCAAGAAGGTGCTGAAGGAGCGCGGTCTGTCCACCGGCCTGGGCGACGAGGGCGGCTTCGCCCCGAACCTCGGCTCCAACCGCGAGGCGCTCGACCTCATCCTGGAGGCGATCAAGCAGGCCGGCTACACCCCCGGTCAGGACATCGCCCTCGCCCTGGACGTGGCCGCCTCCGAGTTCCACAAGGACGGAAAGTACGTCTTCGAGGGCCAGGAGCGCACCGCCTCCCAGATGACCGACTACTACGCCGAGCTGGTCGAGGCGTACCCGCTGGTCTCCATCGAGGACCCGCTGTTCGAGGACGACTGGGACGGCTGGAAGACCATCACCGAGCGCCTGGGCGACAAGGTCCAGCTCGTCGGTGACGACCTGTTCGTCACCAACCCCGAGCGCCTGGCCCGCGGCATCGAGGAGAGCGCCGCCAACGCCCTGCTGGTCAAGGTCAACCAGATCGGCTCCCTGACCGAGACGCTGGACGCCGTCGAGCTGGCCCAGCGCAACGGCTTCAAGTGCATGATGTCCCACCGCTCCGGCGAGACCGAGGACGTCACCATCGCCGACCTGGCCGTCGCCACCAACTGCGGCCAGATCAAGACCGGCGCCCCGGCCCGCTCCGAGCGCGTCGCCAAGTACAACCAGCTCCTGCGCATCGAGGAGATCCTCGACGACGCCGCGGTGTACGCCGGACGCTCGGCGTTTCCGCGGTTCCGCTCCGCGGACCGGTAAGCGCAGTCGCTCCATGGGGCGATAGGCACAGCCGCTCCGCGGAGCGGCGGGCGGGGCCGCCGGAAGCGGCCCCGCCGTCATCGCGTCCCCGCCGCCGTCCCGTACGGTGGCGGGGACGCGGCGGCATGGGCGACCACAACCGCGACGGCGGCGCGACGGTACGGCGACGACAGGGCAGCAGGGGAGGCGGGGTGGCCGCGGAACGGGACAGGTTCTCCACCGCGACCAGGCTCAGGGCACTGGGCGCACAGGCGGCCGAGCGCGTCTACCGCGCCCAGAACCGCCGGATGCGCGCCCCCCGGCGCAGCCGGCTGACCGGCCGCGCCGCACTGCTCGTCATGGTCCTGTGCTCGCTCGTCGTCGCCCTGGCCTACCCCATGCGGCAGTACGTCTCGCAGCGCGCGGAGATCGAGGAGCAGCGGCGCCTGGTCGAGGAGCTCCGCGGCCGGGTCGAGGAGAAGCGTGATCTGAAGGCCCGCTGGAAGGACCCGGCCTACGTCGAGCGGATGATCCGCGAGCACCTGCTCTACGTGCGCCCCGGCGAGACCGGCTACATCCTTCCGCGCGACACGGTCGACCGCACCGGCGAGGGCGCCTCCCGTTCCCGTCGCACCGCCGAGCCCGGTCCCACCGGACAGGCCTGGTACCGGCACCTGTGGGACGGCGTGGACACGGCGGACGCCTCCGGCGCCGCCGGACAGCGCCCCTGAGCCTCTGAGCCCTCTGAGCCTCTGAGCCCTCTGAGCCCTTGAACGGCCCGGACGCGCTCCTTCGCCCCCGCCGGAACCCGATTCGCCCCGCCGGGCCCCCGCGCCCGGCCCCGACACCCCTGAGGCATCCTGGCCACATGGAAACGCCCCCGCCCCGTACCGAACCCACCTCGCCGACCGAAGCCGACGTCGAGGCATTCCAGCAGCAGCTCGGCCGCCCGCCGCGCGGCCTGCGCGCCATCGCGCACCGCTGCCCCTGCGGGCAGCCCGACGTGGTGGAGACCGCGCCGCGGCTGGAGGACGGCACGCCCTTCCCGACCACGTACTACCTCACCTGCCCGCGCGCGGCCTCCGCGATCGGCACGCTGGAGGCCGAGGGCGTGATGAAGGAGATGACCGAGCGGCTGAGCACCGACCCGGAGTTGGCCGCCGCGTACCGCCGGGCGCACGAGGACTACATCGCGCGCCGCGACGCCATCGAGGTGCTGGAGGGCTTCCCCAGCGCGGGCGGGATGCCCGACCGCGTCAAGTGCCTGCACGTCCTGGTCGCCCACTCGCTGGCCGCGGGGCCGGGCGTCAACCCGCTGGGCGACGAGGCGATCGCCATGCTCCCGGAGTGGTGGCGCAAGGGGCCGTGCGTGAGCGCGGCCGGGGGCACCGGGGACACCGAAGACACCGGGAACGCCGGGGAGGAGGCGCGGTGACGGACACGGCGAACACCACGGCGAACGGCACGGCGGTCAGGGTCGCCGCCATCGACTGCGGCACCAACTCCATCCGCCTGCTCGTCGCCGACATCGACCCGGCCACCGGCGAACTGACCGACCTCGACCGCCGGATGACCATCGTCCGCCTCGGTCAGGGCGTGGACCGCACCGGACGGCTGGCCCCCGAGGCCCTGGAGCGCACCTTCGCCGCCTGCCGCGAGTACGCCGGGGTGATCCGCGCCCACGGCGTCACCCCGGGGCGCACCCGCTTCGTCGCCACCTCCGCCTCGCGCGACGCCGAGAACCGGGACGACTTCGTGCGCGGCGTCGTGGACATCCTGGGCGTCGAGCCCGAGGTGATCACCGGCGATCAGGAGGCCGAGTTCTCCTTCACCGGCGCGACCAGGGAGCTGGCGGGCGCGGAGCACCTGACCGGGCCGTACCTGGTGGTGGACATCGGCGGCGGCTCCACGGAGTTCGTGGTGGGCGACGACGGGGTGCGGGCCGCCCGCAGCGTGGATGTCGGCTGCGTCCGGCTGACCGAGCGCCATCTGCTGCGCGACGGCGCGATCACCGACCCTCCCTCGCAGGCGCAGATCGCCGCGATGAGGGCGGACGCCGAGGCCGCGCTGGACCTGGTGGAGAAGACCGTCCCGCTGGCGGAGGCGCGGACGCTGGTGGGGCTGGCCGGCTCGGTCACCACCGTCGCCGCCGTCGCGCTGGAGCTGTCCGAGTACGACCCGTCCGCCATCCACCACTCCCGGATCGGCGCGGAGAAGGTCGCGGAGGTCACCGCGCGCCTGCTGGCCGCCACCCACGACGAGCGCGCCGCCATCCCCGTGATGCACCCGGGCCGGGTGGACGTGATCGGCGCGGGCGCCCTCGTCCTCCAGGCGGTCATGGAGCGCACCGGGGCCCGGGAGGTCGTGGTCAGCGAACACGACATTCTCGACGGCATCGCCCACTCCTGCGCCGCGCGCTGACCCGGCGCCCGGTCCACGGCGCCACGGCCCGGGCCTCCGACGGCCCGGGGCCTTCGAGCCAATGAAGGTTCCGAAGGCTCCGGCCGTCACAGATTCCGGTAGACGTCGCGCCGGTTTCCCACCTTCACAACGGGAACGACGAGTTCACCGTCCTCGACCTGATAGGCGATCCGGTAGCTGCCGACCCCGAGTCGGTAGAGTCCGGGCGGGCCGGTGAGTTTCTTGACATCGGCGTCCTCGCGGTAAGGATTGTCGCCGAGCGTGGTCAGCGCGGTCAGGATCCGCATGGCATCGGGTCGGCTGATGGCCCGGAGTTGTCGCTGCGCCGCCGCAGTGAATCGGAACGTGTACTTCACGCCGTGTCTTCACCGTGCTCGGCGAAAAGGTCCGCCAGCAGTTCGGCCATCGTCACAGTGGGGCCGCCCTCGGCCAGGACTGCTTCCGCCTCCCGTGCCAGCATCACGTCGGCCGCCTCTTCCAGCGCCTCGAAGTCGGAGATCGGCACCATGGCTGCCACCGGACTGCCGTTACGTGTGATCACCGTCGGAGTGCCCTGCTCGGCCCGGTCGATGTGGTCCGCGAGGTGAGCGCGGGCCTCCCGTACGGTCACGATGTTCTCGGCCATGAGGAAAGTGTACACGCCGGTGTGTACACATGGGGGTGATGGTGATTAGGTCCTGGTCACCGCATCCGCGGCCCGCGCTCACGTCCTGCGCGGGAGCGGCCTGTACGGGATCAGGCCCTCGCCCGGAACGGCCCGGAGCGCCGCCTGCCAGACCACCGGCGGGCACTCCCCGCCGTTGGGCGCGCTCCGTTCCAGGGTGACCTCGGTCCGGTCGTCGAGCAGGGTGCGCCCGTCGGGGGCGGTGGCGGTGAAGCGCACCGGCACGGTCGCGGGCCCGATGTCGTCGTCCAGGTGCACGGAGAGCACCCCGAAGGGGTCCCGCGCGGTCGCCTCCCGCTCCGTGCAGTCGTCCCGTACGCACAGCCTGACGGTGGTGCCGCCCCCGCCCCCGCCCCCGCCCCCGCCCCCGCCCCCGGCCGCGTCCGCGGCCAGGTCGGCGGGCTCCCAGGACACCTGGACCCCCGACTCGGCGTCGACGAGTGTGCATATCCGGCCCTCGTCCGGCGCGGCGCACCCCGCGGCCAGCAGGATCGGCAGCAGTGCGAGACGGCGCATCAGGTCCCCTCCCCGTTGGTGGAAACACCATGTCAGGGGCGCGCGGCCGGCGGTACCGGCCGCTCCCGGGCACCCCCGCGAAGGCGTGGTCGGGGCGTCGCGGAGGACCTCGCCGGGAAAGTTCGTGAAGTTCTTCACAAGGAAAAGCGCGCCGACAGGCGAT
This sequence comes from Streptomyces barkulensis, assembly GCF_002843305.1. Taxonomy (GTDB): domain Bacteria; phylum Actinomycetota; class Actinomycetes; order Streptomycetales; family Streptomycetaceae; genus Streptomyces; species Streptomyces barkulensis. The sequence goes on along the minus strand of NZ_PGSG01000119.1, from coordinate 72,575 downwards.
GTTACCTGCCGGTAGTGGCGATTCGGGGTCTCCGCGGCCCGGAAGGGGCGGTTCCGGTGACGCCGGGGCGCCGGGCCCCTCTGTCGCGGCGGCCGTGCCGACCGGCTCTTCGGGGAGGCGATCGCGCAGCTCACGGCGGGTGTTGAACGTGCTGTGAGGTGATCCGGTTCCCGGTCGCGGGTGTGCTTCCGGTCACGGGTCGGCGGAGTGTAACAGAAGAGGGTGAGATGCTTGTGAAGACCCTCACGAGGGGTCCCCCGAACGGCAGGGGATACTCGAAGACATGAGCACCACGGAGCGTCCGCGAATCCTCGTAGTGGGTGGCGGGTACGTCGGTCTGTACGCAGCGCGCCGCATCCTGAAGAAGATGCGGTACGGCGAGGCGACCGTCACCGTCGTCGACCCGCGCTCGTACATGACGTACCAGCCCTTCCTGCCGGAGGCAGCCGCCGGGTCCATCTCCCCGCGCCACGTCGTCGTCCCGCTGCGGCGCGTGCTCCCCAAGGCGGAGGTCCTCACCGGCCGCGTCACCACCATCGACCAGGACCGCAAGGTCGCCGTGGTCTCGCCGCTGGTCGGCGAGTCCTACGAGCTGCCCTTCGACTACCTGGTCGTCGCGCTCGGCGCGGTCTCCCGCACCTTCCCGATCCCCGGCCTGGCCGAGAACGGCATCGGCATGAAGGGCGTGGAGGAGGCCATCGGCCTGCGCAACCACGTCCTGGAGCAGCTCGACAAGGCCGACTCCACGAACGACGAGGCCGTCCGGCGCCGGGCGCTGACCTTCGTCTTCGTCGGCGGCGGCTTCGCCGGAGCCGAGACCATCGGCGAGGTCGAGGACATGGCGCGCGACGCGGCCAGGTACTACAACAACGTCCGCCGCGAGGACATGCGCTTCGTCCTCGTCGACGCCGCGGACAAGATCCTCCCCGAGGTCGGTCCCGAACTCGGCAAGTGGGGTCTGGAGCACCTCCAGAAGCGCGGCGTGGAGGTCTACCTGTCCACGTCCATGGAGTCCTGCGTCGACGGCCACGTGGTGCTCAAGAACGGCCTCGAGGTGGACTCCGACACCATCGTGTGGACCGCCGGCGTCAAGCCGAACCCGGCGCTGGCCCGCTACGGCCTGCCGCTGGGCCCGCGCGGCCACGTGGACACCGAGGCGACGCTCCAGGTCAAGGGCGCCGACTACATCTGGGCCGCGGGCGACAACGCCCAGGTCCCGGACCTCGTCGGCCGCGAGGCCGGCAACGAGAACGCCTGGTGCCCGCCGAACGCCCAGCACGCGCTGCGCCAGGCCAAGGTGCTCGGCGACAACGTGATGTCGGCCCTGCGGGGCTTCCCGCAGGGCGAGTACCGCCACGCCAACAAGGGCGCGGTGGCCGGCCTCGGCCTCCACAAGGGCGTCGCGATGATCGCCCTGGGCAAGCGGGTCAAGCTCAAGCTCAAGGGTCGTCTGGCCTGGTACATGCACCGCGGCTACCACGGCCTGGCGGTACCGACCTGGAACCGCAAGATCCGGGTCTTCGCGGACTGGACGCTGGCGATGTTCCTCAAGCGCGAGGTCGTCTCCCTCGGTGCCGTGGAGAACCCGCGCGAGGAGTTCTACGAGGCCGCCGCCCCGGTCTCGGCCGCCGTGCGGGAGGAGTCCCGGCCCAAGGCCAAGGCCTCCTGACCGCACGGTCTCCCGACCGGACACCGGCGCAGCACACAGCACGCACACACCGCAGGGGCGCCCGCCCCTCCCGCACAGGGAGGGGCGGGCGCCCCTCGTCGCTTCCCGCCCCGGCGTCCCCGCCCTTACGTACGCGCCGGCGCACGGCGGTACTCGTACGCGCCGGCTCCCGGACGGCGCGCGCCCCACCGGCCACCGGGGCGCCCCGGCATCCGGCCGCCGGCACCCGGCGAGGCCGCCGCGCCCGGTACCGGACCCCGGCTCACGAGGGGCCGCGGCGCTCACGGGCCGGGCCCGCACGCGCAAGGCGTAAGAGCCCGCGCAAACGGAAGGGGCCGGACCGCAGAGCGGTCCGGCCCCCGGGGCCCCGTGCCGTACGCGGCGCGCCCGTCACTCGGTCCTGATGGCCTCCAGCATGTCCATCCGCGCCGCCCGCCGTGCCGGCCACAGCGCGGCCAGCACGCCCACCAGCGCGGCCAGCGCCAGGAAGACGCCCATGCGCTCCCAGGGCAGCACCAGTTCGTAGGTGGGCAGCGACGCCGAGATCAGCTCCCCGGCCGCCCAGCCGAAGAAGACGCCCAGACCGATGCCGAGCACCCCGCCGAACAGCGAGATCACCAGCGACTCCAGCCGGACCATCCGCTTGGTGCCGCGCCGGTCCAGGCCGATCGCCCGCAGCATCCCGATCTCCTGCGACCGCTCGAAGACCGACATGGCCAGGGTGTTGACCACTCCCAGCACCGCGACGACCACGGCCATGGCCAGCAGCCCGTAGAGCATGTTCAGCATCAGCGTGATCATCTGGGCGACGGACTCCGAGACGTCCTCCTCGTCCTGGACGAGAACGGCCGGGTTGTTGCCCAGGGCGTCCTCCAGGGCGGACCTCGCCGACTCGCTCGCGCCGCCCTCGGTGGCCACCAGCACCTGCATGCTGGTGACCTTCTCCAGATGCGGGTCCAGGGCGGCGGTGTCGAGCATGATGCCGGTCATCATCTCGTTGTCCCGGTACACGCCCCCGACGGTCAGCTCGCCGCGCTCGCCGTCCTCGTAGACCACCTCGAAGGTCGAGCCGGTCTTCCAGCCGTGCTCCTTCGCGGTGCCGGTGTCCACGATGACGCCCTCGCCGCCCAGGCCCGCGAACGAGCCCTCGGCGAAGTCCAGTTCGGTCAGCTCGCCGAAGTCCTCGCCGTCGACGCCGGTGAGGAACTCGTACTCGTCGCCGATGCGGGAGAGGGAGTTGCGCATCGGGCTGAGGGCTGTGACCTCCTCCTGCCCGGCCAGCGTCCGCTCGATCTCCGGCGACAGCGGCCTGTAGTTGGCCATCGAGACCACGTAGTCGGCCTTGAGCGCCTCGGTGGCCATCTTGTCGACGCCCTTCTGGACGCTGCTCGCTATCACGGTCAGACCGGTGATCAGCGTGAGGCCGATCATCAGCGCCGCGGCGGTGGTGGCGGTGCGGCGCGGGTTGCGCACGGCGTTGAGACGCGCCAGCTTGCCCGACACGCCGGCCGTGCGCATCACGGGCGAGGTCAGCGCGATCACCGGGCGCGACAGCAGAGGCGTCAGCACGAACACGCCGATCACCAGCAGCCCGGCGCCCGCGCCCATCGGGATCTTGCCGTCGTCCATGCCGGTGGCGGCCAGCACCAGCACGGCCCCGGCGCCGGCCAGGACCGCGCCGATGGTGTTGCGCACGACCAGACCGCGGACGGTGGCGGGTGCGTGCACGCTGTTCATCGCGGCGACCGGCGGCACCTTCGCGGCGCGACGGGCGGGCAGCCAGGCCGCGACCACGGTGACCGCGATGCCGACGACCAGCGAGGCGATGATCGCGGCCGGAGTGACCATCAGCGGGCCGTCCGGCACGGTGACGCCGAGGGAGCCCATCAGCGAGCGCAGCCCGGCGCCGATCCCGATGCCCGCCAGCAGGCCGATCCCCGCGGCGACCGCGCCGACGACCACGGCCTCCACCAGCACCGAGCGGGTCACCTGGCGGCGGCTCGCGCCGACCGCGCGCAGCAGCGCCAGCTCCTTCGTGCGCTGGGCGACCAGCATGGTGAAGGTGTTGGCGATGATGAAGACGCCGACGAAGAGCGAGATCCCGGCGAACACCAGCAGCCCGGTGCGCATGCCCTCCATCTCCGCCTCGATCATCCTCGCCTGGTCGTCGGCGAGCGCCTGCCCGGTGACCGCCTCGGTCTGCTCGGGCAGGATCCTCTCGACGCTCTTCCTCAACTCCCCCTGGCCCACGCCGTCGGCGGCCGTCAGGACGATCTCGCTGTACAGGCCGGGCTGTGAGAACAGCTCCTGGGCGGTGGCGGTGTCGAACAGCACCAGGGTGCCGCCGGCGGCGACGTTGCCGTCGTCGGTGTCGAAGACGCCGGTGACCTTCTCCTCGCGGACCGGGCCGCTGACGGACAGCCGTACGGTGTCGCCGACCCCGTAGCCGGTGCGCCCGGCGGTCGCGGAGTCCAGCGCGATCTCGCCGGCGCGCTGCGGGGCGCGGCCCTCGCGCAGGTCGTAGCGCGGGTCCTCGCCCGATCCGTCCGGGCCGGTGTCGTAGTTGCCGCCCTGGGTCGACCAGCCCTCGCCGACCAGTTCGCCGTCCTTGCCGGCGAGGGCGGCGAAGCCAAAGACGGCTCCGGTGGCGTGATCGACGCCCGGCAGCTCCCGCGTCCGCTCCAGCAGTTCGCCGGAGAGGTCCGAGGGGCCGCCGGGGTCGGCCTCGTCGCTGGAGAAGTCGGGGCGGACGACCACGTCGACGGCCTCGAAGCCCTTGGCGGAGCTCCTCGCGAAGGCCTCGGAGAGGGTGGCGGTGAAGACCAGGGTGCCGGCGACGAACGCCACGCCGAGCATGACGGCGAGCGTGGTCATCAGCAGTCTGGCCTTGTGCGCGAGCACATTGCGCAGGGCGGTACGGAACATGGGGTCTCGTGATCCTGGGATAGGTGTGGCGGCGCGGCGGGTCGGGGGTGTCGGGGGCCGGGGTCCGGCCGGTCAGCTGGTGCGGCCCCGGGCGTCGAACGCCTTCATGCGGTCCAGCACGCTCTCGGCGGTGGGGTCGGCCATGTCGTCGACGATCCGGCCGTCGGCGAGGAAGACGACCCGGTCCGCGTACGAGGCGGCCACCGGGTCGTGGGTCACCATGACCACGGTCTGGCCCAGCTCCCGCACCGAGTTGCGCAGGAAGCCCAGCACTTCCGAGCCGGAGCGCGAGTCGAGGTTGCCGGTCGGCTCGTCACCGAAGATGATCTCCGGCCGGGCGGCCAGGGCGCGGGCGACCGCCACACGCTGCTGCTGGCCGCCGGAGAGCTGGTTGGGACGGTGCTTGAGCCGTCCCGACAGGCCCACCGTCTCCACCACGCGGTCCAGCCACTCCCGGTCCGGCCTGCGGCCTGCGATGTCCATGGGCAGCGTGATGTTCTCCAGCGCCGTCAGGGTGGGCAGCAGGTTGAACGCCTGGAAGATGAACCCGATCTTGTCCCGGCGCAGCCGGGTCAGCTTCTTCTCCTTCAGGGAGGACAGCTCGGTCTCCCCGATCCAGGCCGATCCGGAGGAGAAAGAGTCCAGGCCGGCCATGCAGTGCATCAGCGTCGACTTGCCCGAGCCCGACGGGCCCATGATCGCGGTGAACGCCCCCCGCCGGAAGTCCACGGTGACGGAGTCCAGGGCCACCACCTTCGTCTCGCCCTGGCCGTAGACCTTGGTCAGGTCCACGGCGCGGGCGGCCGCGGCGCCGGCGGCGGCGGAGGGCGCGGAGAGGGCGTCGGACGGGGTGCTGGTGGTCACGGGAAGGGACTCCTGTCACAGCGGCTTGACGGGGACCCCTCCATCGTCCGTGCGAAACCGGCCACCGGCGTCCACCCCCGAACCGGTCTCTGAGGGAGTCTGCGGGGGGACCGGGGAGGCCCGTGTCATCCCTGAGGAGGAGAGGACGCCCTGATGCCTTCCTGTGGCTGGGCAGCGACTTTCCGTCATTCCTGGCGGTGGTGTGGGGGCGCGTGATCCTCTTTGAAGAGGGGCGCGCGCCGCTGATGCCGCATCAGTTGCCAATAAAATCAGACAACCTGGGGTCGGAAGCCCGTTGTCCGAACGAGCGCCGCGGATAGGCTCGTTGAGCGTCCAGGGGAGGGCCGTAGCCAGTCGTGCGGTCCATGAGCCGGTGCCCGGATGGTGGAATGCAGACACGACGAGCTTAAACCTCGTTGGCCTACAGGCCGTGCCGGTTCGAATCCGGCTCCGGGCACACCGGCCCTTGCGCGGCCCCTGGCGGGGGCATCGCCGACGCCACCCGCCACCCGGCCCGGGGACGATCCGCTGCCGAAGCCGCCGACCGGCGGGCGGCGAGCGACACCGAAGCAGTGATCGGAGCGGAGACCGGCACAGCGGCGCCCCGGCACAGTCGGACGCGCCAGGCCGTATCCCGCAGCAGCGTTCTGAGCGATGAGGCCGGAACGGGCGGAATCGGCATGCCTCGTAGCACTGATGCCCACATCGGCGCGCGGATCGCCGAACAGCGCAAGCCGGCGCGTCTCACGCAACGGGCCCCGGCCGCTCGGGCGCATGTCCCGCACAGTCCGCCGAGCAAGATCGAGAGCGGTCGGCGGCCGGCCTCTCCTGCCCTGGCCGCCGCATGCGCCCGCGCGGAGCGGAAGGGCGGGCCCTCCGCACGACGACACGAAGGGGTGATTCCTCCGTCGGACCCGTACGGCCTCCCGGCGCGCGGGGCGCGGTTCGCGAGACTCTGCGGCGGCGGCCTCGGCGGCGGGCACCGGGCGCACGCCGGACCGGCCGCCGTCCCGGGCACGGACGGGCTCGCCGGCGCATCCCCGGGCGGCCCGCCCTCTTCGCCGGAAGGGAGCGACAGGTGGTCTGGACGGGGCACTGGCACGGGTTCGGCCCGTGGGTCGGCAGCGGTACGGAGTACGCGAGGGAGGGGCCGCGACGCCCCGGGAGCACGCCCGGCGACCCGCGGACGCAGGCCTTCCTCGCGTCGGCGGTGCCGCCGACGATGACCGGCCACTGGCTGCTGCGCCGTGCGCAGGCCGCTCGCGGCCGGACGTGGACGGAGGTGGAGGCGGCCGTCACATGGCTGGAGAAGAACCACGCGGACAACCCGCCGAAGGCACGGGACGACGGCGGGCGGTCGTACGTGGGCGTGGAGACGAAGACCGCGTACGCGCGGGACGCGCTGCCGCGGGGCGTCGACGTCACGTGGGGCTACTGGACCGCGTCCGGGTCGATGGCGTCGTTCTCCGTGGTCTGCTGCCCGAACCGCCACCACCCGCACACCCCCTGCCCCCTCCCGCCGTCCTGACCGTCCGGGCGCGGCCCGGACGGGTGCGTGGCGGCCCCCTGGCGGGGCATCACCGGCACGCCGCCGGGTACCGGAACAATCACGACTCCTTCCGTCGTTCATGCCAGTGCACTACCGTGCGGTCTTTGCTAAAGCATTACTCTTGAGGAAGGGCCGCGCGGTGCGGCCATGGAGGAGTGAGATGAGGAGCAGTAACCCGGTCTTCTCGCGACGGGGATTCAGCCGAGACAACGGCTACGCCGGTTTCAACGCCACGCAGCAGCCGCAGGCCGGGAACCCGTACGCCGCCAACCCGTACGCGACCGGCGCCCAGCCCACCAACCCCTACGCCCAGCAGCCCCAGACGGCCGGACAGCCGGGCTTCCCGCCCGCCGCCCCGCCGCAGGCCGGCCGGATGACGATGGACGACGTCGTCGCCCGTACGGCGATGACGGTCGGCCTGGTCGTCGCCATGGCGGCTGTGGCGTGGATCACGGACCTGTCGCTCGGTCTGGCCCTGGGCGCGATGCTGATCGCGCTGGTCCTGGGCCTGGTGCAGTCCTTCAAGCGCAAGGCGTCGCCTCCGCTGATCCTGGCCTACGCCGCCTTCGAGGGCCTGTTCCTCGGAGCCATCAGCAACTACGTCGACAGCTACATCGCCAACGGTGCGGCGATGCAGGCGGTGCTGGGCACCATGGCGGTCTTCGCCGCGGTGCTGTTCATGTACAAGGCCCGCATCATCCGCGTCACGCGGCGCTTCTACCGCTTCGTGATGGCCGCGGCCATCGGCTTCGTCCTGCTGATGGGCATCAACCTGCTGTTCGCCGTCTTCGGCGGCGGTGACGGCCTCGGCTTCCGCAGCGGTGGCCTGGGCATCCTGTTCGGCGTCATCGGCATCGTGCTCGGCGCCGCCTTCCTGGCCCTGGACTTCAAGCAGGTCGAGGACGGCATCGCCTACGGCGCCCCCCGCGAGGAGTCCTGGCTGGCCGCCTTCGGTCTGACCCTGACCCTGGTCTGGATCTACCTGGAGTTCCTGCGGCTGATCGCCATCCTGCAGAGCAGCGACTGATCCGGCTGCCCGGCCCCGGCCTCCAGGCCGGACCGGACGGGACCTGTGAGGGCTCCCGGGGCACAGCGCCCCGGGGGCCCTCCGCGCGTCCCGCGCGGCTCCTGCGCGCCTTCCGCGTGCCACTGTGCGTTCCGCCCGCCGGCGGCCGGTTGGCGGCCCATTGGCGGCCGTGTGCGCGGGGCGCATAGGGTTGCGCCGTGCTCGACGTGACCCCCCTGCTGACCGCCGTGGACCGCTTCGCCGACCGGCTGCGTGCCATGCCGCACAGCGCCCTGGCCCGGGGCGCCGCGGCCGAGGGGCTCGCACTGGCGGGGGAGTTGGCCGACCGCGCCCAGCGCCTGGAGTCCCCCGGCCGCCCCACGCGCCCCCTGCCCGACGCGGGCCTCTTCGCCGCCGGGGACCAACTCGCGGTGGCCGGGCACGATCTGGCGGAGGCGCTGCGGACGGCCGGGGATCGGGCCGGGGCCGGGCCCCGGGAGCTGGCCGGGGCCGTGGCGCTGGTGGAGGCCGCCGAGTCCGCGGCGCTCGAAGCGGCGTTCAGAGCGAGGCGATGACCCGGTCGGCCAGGACGTAGACGCTCTCCTCGCCGCACGCGAAGGTGAGGGCGTACGCGCCGAGGACGCCCGAGCCGCCCAGCAGCACCGGATCGGCGCCCTCGCGTACCGCGGCGGCGAGCCGCTCGGCGGTCTCGCGGTGGCCGGGCGTCATGCAGACGGTGGTGCCGTCGGCGAAGACGTAGACGTCCAGCGTGCCCAGCGGGCCGGGCCGTACGTCGGCCAGCGGCGTGCGGTGCTCCGCCAGTTCGGCCAGCCGCAGGCGGGTGGACTCGTGGTCGGCGGTCTCGGCGGTCTCGGCGGCACCGCCGGGTTCCTCGGTGGCGTCACAGCCCCCGAATCCCTCCAGGTCCTCGGGGCCGGCCGCGGGGCCGGGGACGACGGGCTCGCCGTTCAGGTCGTAATCGGGCTGGGAGGGGTGGCGGCGGCGTGCCGCGGCCAGCTCCGCGGAGTCGTTCCCGGCCGTGTTCCCGGGCGCCCCGGACTCCCCGGACTCCCCGGACTCCTCGGAGCCGGGTGCGGCGGGCCGCCGGACGCCCGGCCCGGAGCCGGAGCCGTCGCCGTCCCGGTCCGTCTGGCGCGGTATGAACGCCTCGCCCTCGTGCGTACCGCCGCCCAGGGCGCGCTCCAGCAGTGCGTCGAGCAGCGCGGGGTCGGGGTCGGCGCCCTCGTACTCCGTGCCGCGCACCTCCGGCAGGAGGCTCTCGGCGCGGTCCTCGCGGGCCTCCTGGGCGGCCCAGAAGGCGCGGGCCTCGGCCAGCTCGCGCTCGCGCTCCTCCGCGAGGGCGTCGGCGACGGCCGACCGGATCTCCTCGGCGGCCGGGGAGGTGCGGGCCGGGGGGACGAAGGCGTGCGCCAGGGCCGCGCGCGCCTCGGCCGCGGCGAGCCGCACCCGCAGCTCGGCGAGCCGGCGGCGCAGGCCCAGGGCGGTGTGCAGGGCGGCGCCGCCCAGAGCCGCGGCGACGGCGGCGGCCAGCAGCAGGATGAGGGATATGGCGCTCACTGACGTACTCCCGGTTGGAACTCCGACCCCTGAATTCCTATCGCAGCCGGAGGGGAATCTCCTGTCGAGTGGTGTGCCGGGCACCGCCAAAAGGGCGTGCGCGGGCCCCCGTGCGGACCAACGGAACCCCTGTGAGCAGGGAAGACGGCGAGCCCCCAGGACATAGGTCACATCCTGGGGGCTCTTCGGTCTCACCGGTGCATCGACGGCGCGCCGACGGTGAGTCAGATCACATCGCGCGCCGGGCCGGTGTGACGCGGGCCACGCCGGAGGCGGGGGTGCCGGGCCGGCGCGGCGGGCGTCCGGGGCCGGTTCAGCTCAGGCGCTCGATGACCATGGCCATGCCCTGGCCGCCGCCGACGCACATCGTCTCCAGGCCGAACTGCTTGTCGTGCCACTGGAGGGAGTTGATCAGCGTGGTGGTGATGCGGGCGCCGGTCATGCCGAAGGGGTGGCCGACGGCGATGGCGCCGCCGTTGACGTTGAGCCTGTCCACGTCGATGCCCAGGTCCCGGTAGGAGGGGATCACCTGGGCGGCGAACGCCTCGTTGATCTCCACCAGGTCGATGTCGTCGATGGTCATGCCGGCCAGCTTCAGCGCCCGCTTCGACGCCTCGACCGGGCCCAGGCCCATGATCTCGGGGGACAGGCCGGAGACGCCGGTGGAGACGATCCGGGCCAGCGGGGTGATGCCCAGCTCGCGCGCCTTGGTGTCGGACATGATCACCAGCGCGGCGGCGCCGTCGTTGAGCGGGCAGCAGTTGCCCGCGGTGACCAGGCCGTCGGGGCGGAAGACGGGCTTGAGGCCCTGTACGCCCTCCAGGGTCACGCCCGCGCGCGGGCCGTCGTCCCTGGAGACGACCGTGCCGTCGGGCAGGGTGACCGGGGTGATCTCGCGCTCCCAGAAGCCGGAGGCGATGGCCTTCTCGGCGAGGTTCTGCGACCGCACGCCGAACTCGTCCATGTCCTGCCGGGTGACGCCCTTGAGGCGGGCGAGGTTCTCGGCGGTCTGGCCCATGGCGATGTAGACGTCCGGCAGTTCGCCGTCCTCGCGCGGGTCGCGCCATCCCTCGCCGCCGTTCTCGGCGCGGGCGGCGGTGCGCGCCTCGGCGTCGGCGAAGACCGGGTTGTGGGTGCCGGGCATGCCGTCGGAGGTGCCGTTGACCGAGCGGGAGACCGTCTCGACGCCGGCCGAGACGAACACGTCGCCCTCGCCCGCCCTGATGGCGTGCAGGGCCATGCGGGTGGTCTGCAGCGAGGACGAGCAGTAGCGGGTGATGGTGCAGCCCGGCAGGTGGTCCATCCCCATCTGGACGGCGACGACCCGGCCGAGGTTGTGGCCCTGCTCGCCGCCGGGCAGGCCGCAGCCCAGCATCAGGTCGTCGATCTCGGTCGGGTCCAGCTGCGGCACCTTGTCCAGCGCGGCCTTGACGATGCCGGCGGTCAGGTCGTCCGGGCGGACGTCTTTGAGCGAGCCCTTGAAGGCGCGTCCGATCGGCGAACGGGCTGCTGAGACGATCACGGCTTCGGGCATCACGGCTCCAGGGAACGAGGGCGGAGGGCTGTGGATGCTTGGAAACTACCGTTCCGTAAGACGCCGGTCACGACTCGCCACGTGTGATCCGGGCCTCTTTTCTAAGCGCTTGCTCAGTTCAACCCGTTCGCCGGGCCGTTCCGGGCACTCCGGGACCGTTCCGGGCATCCGGGGTACACGGTCACCCGGCGCCCGCCGGCTCGGGCGCCCCGGGCCGCTCGGCCACCGCGATCACCCCGGCCACCGGCAGCCGCCTGCGGCGGCGGCGCCGCAGCAGCGCCAGGGGGCCGCGCGCCCCCGAGACCTCGGTGCCGCCCTCGCCCGCCGCGGCCGCCGCGGCGGCCTCGACGGGAAGGGCCTCCTCGCGGCGTGCGGCACAGGAGTCGGCGGGGCCGCCGGGGCGCTCGTCCTCCTCCGGCTCCTCCGGCTCCTCCGGCCACAGGCCCAGCGCGGCGCAGAGGGTGGGCAGGAAGGCCATGGCGGCGGTCGCGTAGCCCTCCGCCGAGGGGTGGTAGTTGTCGGGGCCGAACAGCTCCCGCGGGTTCGCCTCGAACTCCGGGCCGAGCAGGTCGCCCAGCGAGACCGTCCGGCCGCCCTGCTCCACCACCGCGACCGTCTGGGCCGCCGCGAGCCGGCGGCTCATCCGGCGGGCCAGCCAGCGCAGGGGCTGGGCGACCGGCTCGACCGTGCCCAGATCCGGGCAGGTGCCCACCACGACCTCGCACCCGGCCGCCCGCAGCCGCGCCACCGCGTCCCGCAGCAGCCGCACCGAGACGGCGGGCGGTACGCGGTGGGTGACGTCGTTCGCTCCGATCATGACGACGCACACGTCGGGAGCGCCGTCGCCGTCGACGCCGCCGTCCTCCAGCAGCCGGGACACCTGGCGGTCCAGGTCGTCCGAGCAGGCCCCCGACACCGCCACGTTGCGCAGCCGCACCGGCCGCTCCGCGACCGCGGCCAGTCCCGCGGCCAGCAGCGCGCCGGGGGTCTGCCTCGGCCGGTGGACACCCTGCCCGGCGGCGGTGGAGTCGCCGAGCACCGCCAGCCGCAGCGGTGTGGCCTGCGCGCCCGGCCCGGCGGAGGCGACGGCCGTGCCGTACACCCCGTCCGCCGGCGGCGGCACGTCGTCCGACCCGCCCACCCGGCGCCGCGCCAGCCGTACCTCGGCCATCAGCAGGCCGACGGCCGCCCCGCCGAGCAGCCCGGCTCCTCCGCCGCCGTACGCCGCGGCGGTCGCGATCCTGCGCGCCACTCTCGCCCCGGACACCGGTCCGGGCACAGCCCTCGCCATCGGTCCCTCCGTTCCGCCGCGCCCCCGCAGCCTTCTCGCACCCCGTACGCGCACCCCGTACGCGCACCCCGTGTGCCCGGCACGCGGGGCGCGCGGTACCCGCACGTCACTATGAGTGTCATGCCCAGTACAGGGTGCTGCGCAACGCGCGTCAACACCGCTCCGGCGTCCCCCTAGGCTGGCTGTACGGGCAGGCGACGGCGACTGCCCCCGAATGCGGAGAACCAGGTGCAGTATCACGATTCGATGATCGAGCTTGTCGGCAACACCCCGCTGGTCAAGCTGAACAACGTGGCGGCGGGGATCCGGGCCACCGTTCTGGCCAAGGTCGAGTACTTCAACCCGGGCGGTTCGGTGAAGGACCGGATCGCAGTCCGGATGATCGAGGCGGCCGAACGCTCCGGCGAGCTGAAGCCGGGCGGCGTCATCGTCGAGCCCACCTCCGGCAACACCGGGGTGGGGCTGGCGATCGTGGCCCAGCAGAAGGGCTATCGCTGTATCTTCGTCTGCCCGGACAAGGTGTCCACGGACAAGATCAACACGCTGCGCGCATACGGCGCCGAGGTCGTGGTCTGCCCCACCGCGGTCGACCCCGGGCACCCCGACTCCTACTACAACGTCTCCGACCGGCTGGTGCGCGAGACGCCGGGCGCCTGGAAGCCGGACCAGTACAGCAATCCGGACAACCCGCGCTCCCACTACGAGACCACCGGCCCCGAGCTGTGGGAGCAGACGGACGGCGGGATCACCCACTTCGTGGCCGGCATCGGCACCGGCGGCACCATCAGCGGCACCGGCCGCTACCTCAAGGAGGTCTCCGGCGGAAAGGTGCGGATCGTCGGCGCCGACCCGGAGGGCTCGGTGTACTCCGGCGGCTCGGGGCGCCCCTACCTGGTGGAGGGCGTCGGCGAGGACTTCTGGCCCAGCGCCTACGACCGCGAGGTGACGGACGAGATCGTCGCCGTCTCCGACAAGGACTCCTTCCGGATGACGCGGCGGCTGGCCCGTGAGGAGGGCCTGCTGGTCGGCGGCTCCTGCGGGATGGCCGTGGTCGCGGCGCTGCGCGTGGCCGAGGGCCTCGGGGAGGACGACACGGTCGTCGTCCTGCTGCCGGACGGCGGGCGCGGCTACCTCTCGAAGATCTTCAACGACGAGTGGATGGCGGACTACGGCTTCCTGGAGGAGGGCGAACCCACCCAGGCCCGCGTCGGCGACGTGCTGCGCCGCAAGGACGGCGGGCTGCCCTCGCTGGTCCACATGCATCCCGAGGAGACGGTCGGGGAGGCCGTCGAGGTGCTGCGCGAGTACGGCGTCTCGCAGATGCCCGTGGTCAAGCCCGGAGCCGGGCACCCGGACGTGATGGCGGCCGAGGTCGTCGGCTCGATCGTCGAACGCGACCTGCTGGACGCGCTGTTCGCCGGGCGCGCCAAGCTGGAGGACCCGCTGGAGGCCCATATGAGCGCGCCGCTGCCGCAGGTCGGCTCGGGCGAGCCGGTCGCCGACCTGATGGCGGTGCTGGAGGGGGCCGACGCGGCGATCGTGCTGGTGGAGGGCAAGCCGACCGGAGTGGTCAGCCGCCAGGACCTGCTGGCCTTCCTCGCCCGGGGCACCGGGGCCGCAAGCGGCGCGGCGGAGTAGGTACCGGGCCGTCACGGTCCGGAAAAACGCGGTTAACACCCGTCGGGCACGGTGGTGTCCAACGGCGCGGAGGACTTCCGGAGCGGCTCCCGGACTCCTCCCGGCGCCCGGGACGCGGGCCAGGCCCGGCCGCGCGTCCTCGCGGGGACCGCCGTCGTCCCGGCCCCGGTGTACGCAGGTGTACGCACCGGGGTGCGGCGGTCCCCGCGCGGAACCCCCGCGAGCCCCCGGTGTGGCCCCTCGTGCGGCGGGGCGCGGTGTTCCCGCCTGCCGGTCCTTCCTGTTCTTCCTGTCCTTCCTGTCCTTCCTGTTCTTGTGGGCCGGACCCGTTCCGTTCCGCGGCCCCCGGCACCCACCGCCCCACCGCCCCACCGCGGCCCAGGCCCCGGGTGCCCGCGCTCCCGCCCCGGGAGGGCGGGGCGGGGCCGATACTGAATAGGCTTATGCGGAGCAGGAGGGCCCTGAAGAGGGGGCAGAGGGGCAGGTGGGCACGGTGAGCGGTGCGGGCGCGCGGCTGCTGAGGATGTTCGAGGGGCACCGGCTGACCCCCACCCAGCGGCGGATCGCCCACTGCATGGTGCGGCGCGCGGACGACGCCCCGTTCCTGTCCAGCGTGGAGCTGGCGGAGCTGGCCGGTGTCAGCCAGCCGTCGGTGACCCGCTTCGCCGTGGCACTGGGCTTCGACGGCTACCCGGCGCTGCGCAGGCACCTGCGCGAGGCCCTGCCGGCGCCCTCGGCGGGCGGCGCCCCCGGGACCGGGGAGGACGACGGCGGCGCGGAGGGCAACGCGTACCAGCAGGCCGTGCGCGCCGAGATCGAGCATCTGCGGCAGCTCGCGGCCCTGCTGGCCGACCCGGCCCCCGTCTCCGAGGCCGGGCGGCTGCTGGCCGCCTCCCGGCCGCTGCCCGTCCTGGGACTGCGGGCCGCCGCCGCGCAGGCCCGCGGCTTCGCGTACTTCGCCGCCAAGGTGCACCCGGACGTACGGCTGCTGGACGAGGGCGGCTCGATGCTGGACGACCGCCTCGACGCCGCGGTGCGGGCCGGGGCGAGCGCGCTGCTGTGCTTCGCGCTGCCCCGCCATCCGCGCGAGACGGTGGCGGCGCTGGAGCACGCCCGGGAGGCCGGGCTGCGGATCGTCACCGTCGCCGACAGTGTCTTCGCGCCCGTCGCCCGCCCCGGCGACCTGCTGCTGCCCGCCGCCGTCGGGACCACGCTGTCCTTCGACACCGCCTGCTCGCCCATGATGCTGGGACGGGTGCTGCTGGAGGCGATGTGCGACGAACTGCCCGACGCGCAGGCCCGGCTGGAGGAGTTCGACGCGCGCGCCGCCCGGCGGGGCCTGTTCGCCGAATGACCGGCCCCGGCCGATCGGGGCCGGCCGGGGCCCGGGCGATTTCGCCGGAAACCGGACCGGATCCGCCGCTCTCTCAGGCGAATCTCATCATCCCTCAGTACGCTTTCGCACCGAGCGAGCCGTCACGCGGTGACGCGGTGGCGGCACACAGCCGAACGGAGAACGTCGCCGGAAGGAACGAGGAGGGCTGTCGTGGGACGGGGAGCGTACGCGCTGGCGAGGGTCGCGGTGTACACGCGGACTGCGGGCACCGCGCTGTGGTGGACCGGCCTTGCGGCCGCGGGCGTCGGCCTGGCGGTGCCGGGGCTGACCGGGCGGCGCGTCGGGATCCTGGGCGGGGCCGCGCTCTTCGCCGTGGCGGCCGCCGCGGCCTTTCTGGCACGCCGCCGACGCTGCACCGGGCTGATCAAGGCGTCGACCGCGGCGGGCAAGTGGGTGGTGCTCCACGACCGGGCGGTGACCGTGCGCGCCTGGCTGCGCGGGCGCCGCTGGTGGCTGGTCGCCGCCTTCCTGGCCGCCGTGGCATCGTCCCTGGCCGCCCCGGCCGCCGGCGGCCTGCTGCTGGCCGGGGCCGGCGCGGGGCTGTGGGCCAAGGCGGTGTGGCTGGGCCGCTGGGAGCGGCGCAACGAGAAGCTGCTGTGGGTGCGCCCGGAGTGGGCGGACGGGCGCAGCCCGTCCCGCAAGGACGTGCGCGGCTGGATGACCACCGGCCCGCTGGCCGGGGACGCCGCGCCGGGCGGCGCCCGCCGCCGGACCCCGGTGCCGGGCGCCGCCCGGGAGCGCCGCCCCCGGGCGCGGGTCACGGCCGCGGCGCGGTGAGCGCGTCGCGCTGAGCGCCGCCGGACGCGGCGACGAGGTCGTCGAGGGTCTGGGGCGGGCGTACGGTCGCGAAGCGCACGGCGTCGATGTCGATGTCGATGTCGCCGTCGATGTCACCGTCTTCGCCGTCCGCCCCGCCCGTCCCGTCCGCCCCGCCCGCCGCGGCGCTCGCGGTGTCCCCGGTGGTGAAGCCGTACACGCCCGGCCTGGGCAGGCTGTTGTAGTCGAACGGGGTGGAGAAGTAGTACGCCCCCGTGTCCAGCAGCGCCACCAGATCGCCGGAGGCCAGCTCCGGCAGTTCCCGGCCGCGCGCCACGAGGTCGCCGGCGAAGCAGCAGGGCCCGGCGATGTCCTGCACCACGGGCGCGCCCCGCTTGGGCCGGCCCAGCCCGTCGTAGGCGGCGACCCGCAGCGGCCACGCCTCGGGCGCGAAGACCGTCCGCACGGCGACCTGGGCGCCCGCGTGGGTGACCGCTATCGGACGGCCCCCGGAGCTCTTGGCGTACTCCACCAGGGCCAGCACCAGCCCGCACTTGGCCAGCACCGACCGCCCGAACTCGGTGACCAGCCCGTAGCGCCCGTCGAACAGGCCGGGGACGGTGTCGCGCAGCAGCCGGGCGTACTCGGCGAAGGTGGGGGAGACCTCCTCGGAGTCGAAGTTGACCGGGAGGCCGCCGCCGATGTCGAGGGTGTCGATCCGCCGTTCCCCGGCGGCCCGGTTGATCTCCTCGGCCAGCTCGTAGGTGGCGGCCACGCCCGCGGCCATCTTCTCCAGCGGCATGCCCTGGGAGCCGACGTGGCAGTGCAGCCGGGTGATCCAGGGACGCTCCACGCAGGCGCGTACGACGAACTCGCGCGCCCCCTCGTCCTGGAGGGCGAACCCGAACTTCGAGGTGGCCGTCGCGGTGCTCATCGCGCCGATGCTGCCGCCGCCGAGCTGCGGGTTGACGCGCAGGCCGACCGGCGAGGCGGACCGGCCCCCGGGGAGGGAGGGCAGGGCCCCGGGGGCCATCAGGGCGTCCAGGCGCTCCAGCTCCTGGCGGTTGTCGGCGTTGAGCGCGATGCCCAGCTCCAGGGCCTCGCGCAGCTCGCCGGCGGTCTTGGCGGGCGAGTCCAGGACGATGCTCTCCGGCCCGACCCCGGCGGCCCGGGCCAGGGCCAGCTCGCCGGGGCTGGCGACCTCGCAGCCCAGCCCGCAGTCGGCGAGCAGCCGCAGCACGGGGACCAGGGAGGACGCCTTCACCGCGAAGGAGTGCAGCACCGGCTGGCCGGGGGCCGTCACCTCGTCGAAGGCCGCGTGCAGGGCCGCGGCCGTCTCCCGTACGGACGCCACGTCCAGCAGGGCCGCGACCGGGTGCTCGTCGGAGAGCAGCCCGCGGGCGACGGCGGCCCGTACGGCGGCGTCGCGGCGGGCGACGGCCGCGGCGGCCCGCGGGCTCCCGCAGGCGCCGGGGTCGCCGGGGGTCTCGGCGGGGTCCGGGGCCGCGGGGGACTCCGGCTGGACGGCGGCGTGGTGCGTGTAGGCCATGGACACAAGACAAACACGGCCGGAGCAGGCGGACGACACCACCCGTTGACTAGTTCTATTCAGTGCATAGAGTTGATGTAGTAACCAATTCACATCCGGAGGCAGGGGACCATGGCAGACCTCTCAGGGCCCTCAGGGCCGCGAACCGTACGGGCCCCGCGCGGCTCCGGGCTGACCGCCCGGGGCTGGCAGCAGGAGGCCGCCCTGCGGATGCTGCGGAACAACCTCGACCCCGAGGTCGCCGAGCACCCCGAGAAGCTCGTCGTCTACGGCGGCACCGGCAAGGCCGCCCGCGACTGGCGCTCCTTCGACGCCATGGTCCGCACCCTCACCACGCTGGGACCGGACGAGACGATGCTCGTCCAGTCCGGCCGCCCGGTCGGCGTACTGACCACCCACGAGTGGGCGCCGCGCGTGCTGATCGCCAACTCCAACCTGGTGGGCGACTGGGCCAGCTGGGAGGAGTTCCGCCGCCTGGAGGCGCTCGGGCTGACCATGTACGGCCAGATGACGGCCGGTTCGTGGATCTACATCGGCACCCAGGGCATCCTCCAGGGCACCTACGAGACCTTCGCCGCCGTCGCCGCCAAGCGCTTCGGCGGCTCGCTGGCCGGGACGATCACCCTCACCGCCGGACTCGGCGGCATGGGCGGCGCCCAGCCGCTGGCGGTCACCATGAACGGCGGCGTGGCCATCTGCGTCGACTGCGACCCGCGCGCCATCGAGCGCCGCATCGAACACCGCTACCTCGACGTGCGCGCCGACTCCCTCGACCACGCCCTGCGGCTGGCCGGCGAGGCCCGCGACGCCCGGCGCCCGCTGTCGATCGGAGTCCTGGGCAACGCCGCCGAAGCCGTGCCGCGCCTGCTGGCCATGGGCGCGCCGGTCGACATCGTCACCGACCAGACCTCCGCCCACGATCCGCTGGCCTACCTGCCGCTGGGCGTCGACTTCGCGGACATGGCCTCCTACGCCGCCGAGAAACCCGCCGACTTCACCGCGCGGGCGCGGGAGTCGATGGCCCGCCACGTGGAGGCGATGGTCGGCTTCCAGGACGCCGGCGCCGAGGTCTTCGACTACGGCAACTCCATCCGCGGCGAGGCACAACTGGCCGGATACGAGAGGGCGTTCGCCTTCCCCGGCTTCGTGCCCGCCTACATCCGGCCGCTGTTCTGCGAGGGCAGGGGGCCCTTCCGCTGGGCCGCGCTCTCGGGCGACCCGAAGGACATCGCCGCCACCGACCGCGCCGTACTCGACCTCTTCCCCGAGAACGAGTCCCTGGCCCGCTGGATCCGGATGGCCGGGGAACGGGTGCGCTTCCAGGGCCTGCCCGCCCGCATCTGCTGGCTCGGCTACGGGGAGCGCGACCGGGCCGGGGAGCGCTTCAACGACATGGTGGCCTCCGGCGAGATCTCCGCCCCGCTGGCCATCGGCCGCGACCACCTGGACTGCGGATCGGTGGCCTCGCCCTACCGCGAGACCGAGGCCATGCTCGACGGCTCCGACGCCATCGCCGACTGGCCGCTGCTCAACGCCATGGTCAACGTGGCCTCCGGGGCCTCCTGGGTCTCCGTCCACCACGGCGGCGGCGTCGGGATGGGCCGCTCGATCCACGCCGGGCAGGTCACCGTCGCCGACGGCACGCCACTGGCCGGGGAGAAGATCCGGCGGGTGCTCACCAACGACCCGGGCACGGGCGTCATCCGCCATGTGGACGCCGGGTACGAGCGCGCCGAGGAGGTCGCCGCCGAGCGCGGGGTGCGCGTCCCGATGCGCGAGGACGGCGCGGACGGCGCGGACGGCGCGGACGGCGCGGACGGCGACGGATCCGGGAGCGCATCATGAGGCCGGGCGCCTCCTTCCACCGGATGTGGCGGGAGCTGCTGCCCGTCGGACGGTCGGCGGCCACCGGCGGCTACCGGCGCCACGCCTGGACCGGGGCGGACGCCGAGTGCCGGGCGTGGTTCCGTGAGCAGGCCGAGGCACGCGCACTGGCCTACGAGACGGACCGCAACGGCAACCAGTGGGCCTGGCTGGAAGGCCCCGACGGGGCTGCCGGGAACGCCGGGAACGCCGTGGTGACCGGCTCGCACCTGGACTCCGTGCCCGACGGCGGAGCCTTCGACGGACCGCTGGGCGTGGTGTCGGCCTTCGCCGCCCTCGACGAGCTGCATGGCAGGGGAGCGCGCCCGGCCCGGCCGCTGGCCGTGGTCAACTTCGCCGACGAGGAGGGCGCCCGCTTCGGCCTCGCCTGCGTCGGCTCCCGGCTGGCCGCCGGACAGCTCACCGCCGAGCAGGCCCGGGAGCTGCGCGACGACGACGGCGTCTCGCTGCCGCGGGCCATGGAGCGCGCCGGGCACGATCCCGAAGCGATCGGGCCCGACCCCGAACGGCTCGCCCGTATCGGCGCGTTCGTCGAGCTCCACATCGAGCAGGGCCGCAACCTCGCCGCTGAGGACGCGCCGCCCGGCGCGGCCGGCGCGCCCGCCGCCGGGCGCGCGGTGGGCGTCGCCTCCGCGATCTGGCCGCACGGCCGCTGGCGGTTCGACTTCCACGGCGAGGCCAACCACGCCGGGACCACCCGCCTGGAGGACCGCCGCGACCCGATGCTCACCTACGCCAACACCGTCCTGGCCGCCCGGAAGAAGGCCCGGCTGGCCGGGGCGCTGGCCACCTTCGGCAAGGTCGCCGTCGAGCCGAACGGCGTCAACGCCATCGCCTCCCTGGTGCACGGCTGGCTCGACTCCCGCGCCCCCGACGAGGAGACCCTGGCCGCCGTCGTCGCCGAGATCGAACGCTCGGCCGCCGAGCGCGGCGCGCGCGACGGCGTGCGGGTGGCCGTCACCCGGGAGTCCGCCACGCCCGTGGTGGAGTTCGCCCACGGGCTGCGCGACCGCATCGCGGCCCGGCTCGGCGGCGCGCCCGTGCTGCCCACCGGCGCGGGGCACGACGCGGGGATCCTCTCCGCCGAGATCCCCACCGCCATGCTCTTCGTACGCAACCCCACCGGCGTCTCGCACTCGCCCGCCGAGTCGGCCGAGGAGGACGACTGCGTCGCCGGGGTGCGGGCACTGGCCGACGTGCTGGAGGACCTGGCGTGTCCCTGACCCCCGACGCCCTGACCCCCGACGCCCCGGCCCCCGACGCACCGCCCCCCGAGGCCGTGTACTGGGCCGAGTACGCCTGGATCGGCGGCACCGTCGAGCCCGGCACGGTGATCGGGACGGCCGGAGGCCGGATCACCGCCGTGCGCACCGGGGAGCCCGCCCCGCCGCCCGGCGCCGAGCCGCTGCGCGGCCTGACCGTCCCCGGCCTGGCCAACGCGCACTCCCACGCCTTCCACCGCGCCCTGCGCGGCACCGTGCAGATCGGCTCCGGCACGTTCTGGACATGGCGGCAGGTGATGTACTCCGTCGCCGACCGCCTCACCCCCGACAGCTACTTCGCCCTGGCCCGCGCCGTGTACGCCGAGATGGCGCTGGCCGGCATCACGGCCGTCGGCGAGTTCCACTACCTGCACCACGCCCCCGGCGGCACCCCCTACGAGGACCCCAACGCCATGGGGCACGCCCTGATGGCGGCGGCCGCCGAGGCCGGCATCCGCATCACCCTCCTCGACACCTGCTACCTGGCCTCCGGCCTCCTGTCCGCCCGCCGCGGCGGCGCCCTGGACCGCCACCAGCTCCGCTTCGGCGACGGCAGTGCCGCCGCCTGGGCCGAGCGGGCCGCGGCCCTGCGGCCGCCGGGCGACCGGGCCCGCGTGGGCGCCGCGATCCACTCGGCGCGCGCCGTGCCCGCCGCCGAACTGGCCGCCGTCGCCGACTGGGCCCGGGAGCGGGACGCGCCCCTGCACGTCCACCTCTCCGAGCAGCCCGCCGAGAACGACGCCTGTCTGGCCGTCCACGGCCGCACCCCCACCCGGCTGCTGGCCGACCACGGCGTGCTCGGCCCCCGCACCACCGCCGTCCACGCCACCCACCTCACCGACGCCGACATCGTCCTCCTGGGAGACTCCGGCACCCGGGTGTGCATGTGCCCCACCACCGAACGCGACCTCGCCGACGGCATCGGCCCGGCCGCCGCGCTGATGCGGGCGGGCTCGCCGCTGTGCCTGGGCAGCGACAGCCACGCCGTGATCGACCTGCTGGAGGAGGCCCGCGCGATGGAACTGGACGAGCGGCTGCGCACCCGCGCCCGCGGCCACTGGACGGCCTCTCAACTACTGCGTGCCGCAACCGAGTTCGGTCAGGCGGCCATCGGCTGGCCGGAGGCGGGACGGCTGGAGGCGGGCCGGCTCGCCGACTTCGCCACCGTCGCCCTGGACACCGTGCGCACCGCCGGGCCGCCGCCCCGGCTGGGGGCGGAGACGGCCGTGTTCGCCGCCACCGCGGCCGACGTACGCCACACGGTCGTCGGTGGTCGCCATGTGGTGCGCGACGGGGTACACCGGAGCGTGCCGGACGTCCCCGCGGCCCTGGCGGAAGCCATCCAGCAAGGAGCAGCCCGCTGATGAGCAACCCGAACACCCCCCTCGACACCACCACCGCCGGCACCACCGCAGGCACCACCGCAGGCACCCTCGTCACCAACATCGCCACCCTGGTCACCAACGATCACCACTCCTCCGAGGCCGCCCAGGACACCCCCCTCGGCCTGATCCGGGACGCGGCCGTCGTCATCGAGGGCGACCGCATCGCCTGGGTCGGTACGGAAAGTGAAGCACCCGCCACCGACAGTCGCGTCGACGCGGGCGGCCGGGCGATGATCCCCGGCTTCGTCGACTCCCACTCCCATCTGGTCTTCGGCGGCGACCGCACCGAGGAGTTCGGCGCGCGCATGTCCGGCCGCCCCTACTCCGCCGGCGGCATCCACACCACCGTCGAGGCCACGCGGAAGGCCACCGACGAGCAGCTCGCCGCGAACCTGGCCCGCCACGTACGCGAGGCGCTGCGGCAGGGCACCACCACCCTGGAGACCAAGTCCGGCTACGGCCTCACCGCGAGGGACGAGGCGCGCGCCCTGCGCATCGCCGACGACCACGTGGACGAGGTCACCTACCTCGGCGCCCATGTGGTGCCCCCCGAGTACGCCGGTGACCCGGACGGCTACGTGGACCTCGTCACCGGCCCGATGCTGGCCGCCTGCGCCCGCTGGGCCCGCTGGGTGGACGTCTTCTGCGAGCGGGGCGCCTTCGACGGCGACCAGGCCCGCGCCGTCCTCACCGCCGGGATCGCCCACGGCCTGGTCCCGCGCGTCCATGCCGGCCAGCTCGGGCCCGGCCCCGGCGTACGGCTCGCCGTGGAACTGGACGCGGCCTCCGCCGACCACTGCACCCATCTCACCGACGCCGACGTGGACGCCCTGGCGAACAGCCGCACCGTCGCCACGCTGCTGCCCGGCTGCGAGTTCTCCACCCGCTCGCCCTACCCCGACGCCCGCCGCCTGCTGGACGCCGGCGTCACCGTCGCGCTGTCCACCGACTGCAATCCGGGCTCGTCGTACACCAGCTCCATGCCCTTCTGCGTCGCGGTCGCCGTCCGCGAGATGGGCATGACGCCCGACGAGGCCCTCTGGTCCGCCACCGCGGGCGGCGCCGCGGCCCTGCGCCGTATCGACATCGGCCGGATCACCCCCGGCGCCCGTGCCGATCTGGTGCTCCTGGACGCGCCCTCGCACGTCCACCTGGCCTACCGGCCCGGCGTGCCACTGGTCGCGGCGGTCTGGCAGCGCGGTGCGCGCGTGCTGTGAGCGGGCCTCCCGCGCCGCCGTACGCGCCCGTCGCACCGGGGCCCCGTCGCACCGGACCCCGGCACGCCGACGGGCCCGTACGGGGGTGTGGTTCCCGTACGGGCCCGTCGGCGTGTGAAGGCCGTTCCGAGGTCAAATGCGGGTCAAAAAACCGGAAGGGTGATCCCCGTAGGCCATAGGAGTGATGGAACGGGGCACTCGTCCGGTTGGACGGGGGTGGGTCACTCCTCGACCAGCAGACCCTTGCGGAGCTTGCCCAGCGTCCGCGAGAGCAGCCGGGAGACGTGCATCTGGGAGATGCCCAGCTCCTCGCCGATCTCGGACTGGGTCATGTTCGCCACGAAGCGGAGGGAGAGGATTCTGCGATCACGCGGCGAGAGTTCGGCGATCAGCGGCTTGAGGGACTCCACGTACTCGATCCCCTCCAGGCCGTGGTCCTCGTAACCGATGCGGTCGGCGAGCGCGCCCTCGGTCTCGTCCTCGTCGGGCTGGGCGTCGAGGGAGCTGGCGGTGTACGCGTTGCTCGCGGCCATGCCCTCGACCACCTCCTCCCGGCTCAGCCCCAGGCGGTCGGCCAGTTCGCCGACGGTCGGGGAGCGGTCGAGCTGCTGGGCCAGTTCGTCCCCGGCCTTGGCCAGGTCCAGGCGGAGTTCCTGGAGGCGCCTGGGGACGCGCACCGACCAGGAGGTGTCGCGGAAGAAACGCTTGATCTCGCCCACGATCGTCGGCATGGCGAAGGTCGGGAACTCGACCCCGCGGCCGATCTCGAACCGGTCGATCGCCTTGATCAGGCCGATGGTGCCGACCTGGACGATGTCCTCCATGGGCTCGCTGCGGGAACGGAACCGCGCGGCGGCGAACTTCACCAGCGCGAGGTTCAGCTCGACCAGGGTGTTGCGGACGTACGAGTATTCGTGCGTGCCCTCCCGGAGCGTCTCCAGGCGCTCGAAGAGGGTCTTGGAAAGGGCTCGCGCGTCCAGCGGCCCCACCTCGTCGTACGGCGGGACCTCGGGCAGGCCGAGCAGGCCGGACAGGTTCTCCGCCTGCTCCGGACCGGCCTCCGGGAACCCGCTCCCGAACGGTTCGGGTGGGACGACCGACGAGGTGACGGGCGATCCGTCGAGCCGGGGTGACATGGTGCCTCCATCGTTTTCGGCGTATGGCTGCCGAAGCCGTTCCTGCACTACGGGGTGCGGCGCCTCCAAGCCGACGTGTTTTAGTGGTCCCTCCTACGCCTACCTGCTCCCGAGGGAGGATGGCAAGTGCTGGATGCCCGAATATGCCCCGATGTGCTGGTTGCGCGGCTACCGGTTGCGGCTGTAAGGGCGTAGGGTTCGAACGTCCATCTCCGGACGGCAGTGATCGGTTACTGGGAATGTTGAAGGGGTGTACATGGACCGCGGGGTGCCCGGCAGCACCAGCCACCGGGGTCGACTGACGGTCGACGTACAGCGCCACGGCGCGAGCCTGGTGGTGACGCCTGACGGCGAGCTCGACCACCACACCGCCGATCTGCTGCGAGAACCGCTGGAGCGCTCGCTGGAGGACGGGGACAGGCTGCTCGTCGTGGACTGCTCGAAGCTGGAGTTCTGCGACTCCACCGGACTCAACGTCCTCCTGGGCGCCAGGCTCAAGGCCGAGGCGGCAGGAGGCGGGATCCACCTGGCCGGAATGCGGCCGGTCGTCGCGAGGGTGTTCGAGATCACGGGCGCCGACGGCGTGTTCACCCTGCACGAGAGCCTGGCCGAGGCGCTGAAGGAGACCGCGCGGCCCTGACCGCGCGACCGCCCCGGCGACGCGGCCCCCGGCGACGCGGTCCCGGCCGCGTGGTTTCGGCGGAGCGCTTCTCCGGTCGTACGGGCGCGAGGTCGTGCGGACCGCCCGCGTGCCGGCCCGTGACCAGAGTGTTACGTCCGAGCACGATTCCGTCCCGACAGACGGGTGTTCTCCCGCCCGCGCAGGGCAGGAGACTCCCTGGAATCCCTCCGAAACAGTTGTTCGCAGACCAGGCGAAGACCGACGAACTGGTCAACCGGTGAGGTGAAGCACTGATGAGCACCACCCGGCCGCAACCGGCGGGCGACCGCGGCCCGGAGCCGGAGGGCACCGCCGCGGCCGCGGCCGCACCGGTCGGTCAGGTGCGCGAGATGCGCCAGGTACGGAGGCTGCGACTCATGGGGGCGAGCGGTGCGGTCCCCCGTGCACGTGACTTCACCCGCCAGGCGCTTCACGACTGGGGTTGGCTGCCCGCGGCCGGCCCCGAGCAGCGCGCCGCCGCCGAAGACGCCCTGCTCGTGGTCTCCGAGCTGGTGACGAACGCCTGCCTGCACGCCGACGGGCCGGAAGAGGTGCGCATAGGCTGCGGCCCCAAACTGCTGAGGATCGAGGTGGCCGACCGCGGCACCGGCCTCCCCTCGCCCCGCACCCCGCACCGCCCCGGGCGGCCCGGCGGGCACGGCATGTTCATCGTCCAGCGGCTCTGTCTGGACTGGGGCGTGGTGCGCCATCCGGACGGTACGGCCGGGAAGACGGTCTGGGCCGAACTGGCCGGGCCGGACGCGGACTGAGGCCGGGTCCGCCCCTTCGGCCGGCCCCCGCCGGAAGTACGCCCCCCACCGCCGGGTCCCGCTCGGGACTCGGCGCACTCGTGTCCGGACACGCCCGGCCGGGATGCGGACCGCGGACGACCAGGGGTGGGGCACACGGAGGGGACGGCGGCCCCGCACACAGCCGTCGAGCCGGGGCCCGGTCCTGTCACAGGACCGGGCCCCGGCTCGTCCGTGCGGGTGGGCAGGCGCCCGGAACCCCCGGAGACCCCGGGAGGCCCCGGGAGCGTTACCTCACGCCGCCCATCAGGGCCCGGATCCGCTTCCCGGCCGTCATGAAGGCGAGGCCCGCGGCCACGGCGACCACGCCCCACATGGTGTAGTAAGCCGCGTCGCCCATCGGCTCGTTGAGCTGGGTCGCCCAGCCGTTGAGGGCGTTGCCGGTGGCGGTGGCGAGGAACCACAGACCCATGATCTGGCCGACGAACTGCTTCGGGGCCAGCTTCGTCGACAGCGACAGGCCCACCGGGGACAGGCACAGCTCGCCGAGGGTCTGCAGCAGGTACACGCTCAGCAGCCAGAAGACGGTGACCCTGCCGGTCTCGCTGTTCGCCGCGGCGGCGCCCGCCAGACCCATCAGACCGAAGGAACCGCCGATGAGCAGCATCGCCAGGGCGAACTTCATCGGGGCGCCGGGCTCGCGGTTCCGCTTGGCCAGCCACACCCACATGGTCGCGAACAGCGGCGCCAGAACGATGATCATGACCGGGTTGACCGACTGGAACCACGAGGCCGGGAACTCCCAGCCGCCGATCGTGCGGTCGGTGTCGTTGTCCGCGAAGATCGTCAGCAGCGAACCGGACTGGTCGTAGATCATCCAGAACAGCACGGCGGTGGCGAAGAACCACACGAACGCCTTGACGCGCGGGCGGTCCTGCTCGGTCAGCTCCGGGTTCCGGTACATCGAGGCGAAGTACAGGACGGGGACGACGACGCCGAGGACGGCCAGGAAGTTGACGATGTGCTCGATGTCGTACGTGCCCAGCGCCAGGTCCACCAGCAGCGCCGCGGCGGCCAGACCGGTCCACAGCGCCACCTTGCGCAGCACCGCGCGCTTCTCCTCCGGCGTGGCCGGGGTGCCGGGGTGGCGGCCCACGTCGCCGAGGTAGCGGCCGCCCAGGACGTACTGGATCACGGCCAGCGTCATGCCGACGCCGGCGACGGCGAAGCCCAGGTGCCAGTCGACGTTCTCGCCGAGGTAGCCGACCACCAGCGGCGCGAACATGGCACCGATGTTGATCGACATGTAGAAGATCGTGAAGCCGGCGTCGCGGCGGGCGCTGGACTGGCCCTCGTAGAGGCCGCCGACCATCGCGGAGATGTTCGGCTTGAGCAGGCCGGTGCCGACCGCGATCAGGCCGAGCCCGGCGAAGAACGCCACATCGGACGGGATCGCCAGCGTGTAGTGGCCCAGCGCGATGACGATGCCGCCGACCAGGACCGCCTTGCGCGCGCCCCACAGGCGGTCGGCGACCCAGCCGCCGGGCATGGCGGCCATGTAGACGACGGCGTTGTAGACGCCGTAGATCGCCGCGGCGAGGGCCTCACGGCCCGCGAGGGGGCCTTCGAGTACGCCCGCGATCAGGTAGAGGACGAGGATGGCGCGCATTCCGTACCAGGAGAAGCGCTCCCACATCTCCGTCATGAAGAGTGTGGCCAGACCGCGGGGGTGGCCGAAGAAGGTCTTGCCGGTGCTGCCGGCGGGGTCCTTCGTCAGGCTGGACGCCATGGTGGTGGTTCCTTGCTCGGTCGGGACGCGCGCGATGTGGTGCGCACGCGCCCGGGCGGGTGGTCGGCCCGGCTCCGCGCCCCCGTCCGCGCGTGTCCGTTCCCGGCCGACAGTTCCTGCGGCGCCGCCGCGCGTCCGTGACCTCGCGGGCCACGGACGGACCGGCTTCCGGGACGCCCCCGCGTACGGGGTGTGTACAGGGGGTTCCTCGGCGACGGGCCCCGGCGCATCACCGCGCCAAAGGCCGCCGGATTCCGGGCGGCGCCTCGGCCAGAGTACGACACCGTCTCCCGCGCACCCGGCCGACGGGGGACGGCGAGAGGCGCATGTCACACGTCCTTCCGGGAACCGGGGCGGGCGCCGCCCGGGTTCCCGGCGGCCCCGCCGGGGCCGCCGGGGCGAGGTCTACCATCAGGCCATGACCCGAGTACTGCTCGCCGAGGATGACGCCTCCATCTCGGAGCCACTGGCCCGAGCCCTGCGCCGCGAAGGGTACGAGGTCGAGGTGCGCGAGGACGGTCCCAGCGCGCTCGACGCCGGCCAGCACGGCGACATCGACCTGGTCGTGCTCGACCTCGGTCTGCCCGGTATGGACGGACTGGAGGTCTGCCGCCGGCTGCGCAACGAGGGGCACACCTTCCCCGTTCTGGTGCTGACCGCGCGTGCCGACGAGGTGGACACCGTCGTCGGCCTGGACGCGGGCGCCGACGACTACGTCACCAAGCCGTTCCGGCTGGCCGAGTTGCTCGCCCGGGTGCGGGCCCTGCTGCGGCGGGGCGCCGTCGAGCCCGTCCAGCCCGCCGCCACCCACGGTGTGCGCATCGACGTCGAGTCGCACCGGGCGTGGATGGGCGACGAGGAGCTGCAGCTCACGGCGAAGGAGTTCGACCTGCTGCGGGTGCTGGTGCGCGACGCCGGCCGCGTCGTCACCCGCGACCAGCTGATGCGCGAGGTCTGGGACACCACCTGGTGGTCGTCCACGAAGACCCTCGACATGCACATCTCGTGGCTGCGCAAGAAGCTCGGCGACGACGCGGCCAACCCCCGCTACATCGCCACGGTCCGCGGCGTCGGCTTCCGCTTCGAGAAGGACTGACGGCGGCCGTCTCCCGGACGGGCCCGCCGAAGAAGCCGAAGGCACGCGAAGGCACCGAGAAGACACGCGAAGACACGCGAAGACCGCAGCGACACCACGAAGGGCCGGCGCCGCCATGCGCAGACGTCTGATCAACTCCACGCTGGCCGTGGTCCTCGTCGTGATCACGGTCTTCGGGGTCTCCCTGGTGATCGTCGAGACCCGCACCATCGAGGAGAGCGCCCACGAGAGCGTCCGCTCCGACGCCGCGCGGCTGGTCTCGGTCGTCGAGAGCCGCCTGGTCGCCGAGGAGAGCGTGACCGCCGCCTCCATGCGCTCCCAGGTCCCCCACGACCGCCACGTCCGCATCGAGCTGCCCGGGCAGCCGCCCATCGAGCTGGGCGAGCGCCCCGGCGAGGGCGCCATCGAGGGGCGCGCCACCGAGCCGGGCGGCGTCACCGTCACCGTCCGGCAGGACGACGACCGGGTCCGCGAGGAGGTGGGCCGCACCCTGCTGATCATCCTGGCGGTGGCGCTGCTGGCGGTGATAGCGGCGGTTCTGCTGGCGGTGCAGCAGGCCCGCCGTGTCGCGGCCCCCCTCACCGACCTCGCCGAGACCGCCGAACGCCTCGGCTCCGGCGACCCCCGCCCCCGCCACCGGCGCTACGGCGTGCCCGAGCTGGACCGGGTGGCGGACGTGCTGGACGCCAGCGCCGAGCGCATCGCCCGGATGCTCACCGCCGAGCGGCGGCTGGCCGCGGACGCCTCCCACCAGCTGCGCACCCCCCTGACCGCGCTGTCCATGCGGCTGGAGGAGA
The DNA here is from genome assembly GCF_002843305.1 of Streptomyces barkulensis. GTDB lineage: Bacteria > Actinomycetota > Actinomycetes > Streptomycetales > Streptomycetaceae > Streptomyces > Streptomyces barkulensis. The sequence continues at coordinate 42,844 of NZ_PGSG01000119.1, read as the reverse complement.
TTGTCGCGGCGGCCGACGCCATCGAGACCGCCGGCACCACGGATGCCGCGGGCACCACAGGTACCCGGAGCACCACCGGCACCACCGGCACCACCGGCGCCGACAGGGCGGCCGCCTCCACCATCCGGGAGGAGGCGCTGGTCGGCCTCGCCCAGGTGGAGCGGCTGACCGACGTGGTGCAGCGGCTGCTGACCAACTCGCGCGACCCCCGCTCGGGCTCCGCGGTGGGCTTCGACCTGGACGAGGTGGTCAAGCAGCAGATCGAGGAGTGGCGCCCGGCGTACCGCAAGGCGGGCCGGGCCGTCGTCCGCTCCGGCCGCCAGGGCCTGCGGGCGGTGGGCACCCCGGGGGCGGTGGCACAGGTGCTGGCCACGCTCATCGAGAACGCCCTGATGCACGGTGGCGGCGCGGTCGCCCTGCGCACCCGGATCGCCGGGAACCAGGTGGTGGTCGAGGTGACGGACGAGGGACCGGGAGTCGACCCGGAGCTGGGGTCGAGGGTTTTCGAGCGCACGGTCAGCGGGCGCAACTCCACGGGCCTGGGACTGGCCGTCGCCCGCGACCTGGCGGAGGCCGACGGGGGACGCCTGGAGCTACTTCAGCAGCGCCCGCCGGTCTTCGCGCTCTTCCTCAGCCGTGAGGCCGACGAGCCGTCGGCGGGGGATTGACGCCGTACGCCCCTCGCGGCCGCAGGGAACCCGGCGCTCCCCGCGGAAGACCCAGGTGCGGTACGCCCAGAAGCGGAAGACCGTGGCGACGCCGAGCCCGACGACGTTCTTGGCGATGTTGTCGGCCAGTGGCGAGGTCAGGTCCAGCCCGTAGTGCGAGACGGCCAGCGCGCCGTTCTCGATCACCAGGCCGATGCCGCTGAACAGCATGAACAGGCCGGCCTCGCGGTGCATCCGGCTCTTGTCGGTGTGCCGGTAGGTCCAGTAGCGGTTGCCCAGGTAGTTGGTCCCGATGGCGACCGCGGTCGCTATCACCCCCGAGCGCACCGGCGCCAGGCCCAGGCCGTGGATGCAGAGGTTGAAGACTGCCACGTTGACGAGGAAGCCGAGGGCTCCCACCGCGCCGAACTTGGCCAGCTCGCGCCGTAGCCGCAGCAGCCTGGAGCGCAGTACGCGCCGTTCACCCATAGTGACCCACTCGCCCCGTTCTCTCGGCTCTCGCGCGGCCCTGCGGGGCCCGCCGTCGCGTCTCGGTCCGCCATGCTAGTCACGGCCCCGTACCGCGCCGGGTACCCGCCGTCCGGCCGATAGGCTACGGACGTGACATTTCCTGTGATCGGCATGGTCGGCGGCGGGCAGCTCGCGCGGATGACGCACGAGGCGGGCATCCCCCTCGGCATCAGGTTCAAGCTGCTCAGTGACACTCCGCAGGACTCCGCGGCCCAGGTGGTCCGCGACGTCGTCGTCGGCGACTACCGCGATCTGGACACCCTGCGCGACTTCGCCCGCGGCTGTGACGTGATCACGTTCGACCACGAGCATGTGCCCACCGGGCATCTGCGCGCCCTGGAGGCGGAGGGCATCCCGGTGCGGCCCGGGCCCGAGGCGCTGGTGCACGCGCAGGACAAGGGCGTGATGCGGGCGCGGCTGAGCGAGATCGGCGTCCCCTGTCCCCGGCACCGGATCGTCGCGGACCCGGCCGACGTCACGCGGTTCGCGCGGGAAGGAGCCGCGTGTGAAGGAGCCGCGCGGACAGGGGAGGCGCGGGAAGGGGAGGGCTGGCCGGTCGTCCTCAAGACCGTCCGCGGCGGCTACGACGGCAAGGGCGTGTGGGTGGTGTCCTCCGAGGCCGAGGCCGCCGAGCCGTTCCGGGCGGGCGTGCCGGTGCTGGCCGAGGAGAAGGTGGACTACGTCCGTGAGCTGGCGGCCAACGTGGTGCGCTCCCCGCACGGCCAGGCCGTGGCCTACCCGGTGGTGGAGTCGATCCAGGTGGACGGCGTGTGCGACACCGTGATCGCCCCGGCCCCCGGCCTGTCGCCGGAGCTGTCCGCCCACGCCCAGGAGATGGCGCTGACGATCGCGGCGGAGCTGGGTGTGATCGGGCACCTGGCGGTGGAGCTGTTCGAGACCCGTGACGGCCGCGTCCTGGTCAACGAGCTGGCCATGCGCCCCCACAACAGCGGCCACTGGACCCAGGACGGCGCGGTCACCTCCCAGTTCGCCAACCACCTGCGGGCCGTGCTCGACCTGCCGCTGGGCGACCCGCGCCCCCGCGCGCCGTGGACGGTGATGGCCAACGTGCTCGGCGGCGACTACCCCGACATGTACCAGGGCTATCTGCACTGCATGGCCCGCGACCCGCGGCTGAAGATCCACATGTACGGCAAGGACGTGAAGCCCGGCCGCAAGGTCGGCCACGTCAACACCTACGGCGACGACCTGGCGGACGTACGCGAGCGCGCCGCCCACGCCGCCGCCTATCTGCGAGGGACCATCACCGAATGAGCAACGCCCCCAGCCCCGCGTCCGCCCCCGCCGTGGGGATCGTCATGGGATCCGACTCGGACTGGCCCGTCATGGAGGCCGCGGCCGAGGCCCTGGACGAGTTCGAGATCCCCTACGAGGTCGACGTCGTCTCCGCCCACCGCATGCCGCACGAGATGATCGCCTACGGTGACGAGGCGGCCGGACGCGGGCTGAAGGCGGTCATCGCGGGCGCCGGGGGAGCGGCCCACCTGCCGGGCATGCTCGCCTCCGTCACCCCGCTGCCGGTGATCGGCGTGCCAGTGCCGCTGCGGCACCTGGACGGCATGGACTCCCTGCTGTCGATCGTCCAGATGCCCGCCGGGGTCCCGGTCGCCACGGTCTCGGTCGGCGGCGCGCGCAACGCGGGCCTGCTGGCGGTCCGCATCCTGGCGGCCCACGACGAGGAGCTGCGCGAGCGCATGGAGCGGTTCCAGGCGGAGCTGAGGGAGCAGGCACGGGAGAAGGGCAGGCGGCTGCGGAGCAAGGCCGCCGCGGGCGGCGCCGGGTTCGGCTTCGGAGGTCGGTGAGATGGGTCACTCCGCCGAGCTGCTGGCCCGGGCCGGGGCGCTGCTGGAGGCCCACCCCGTCGCCGACGGCCACAACGACCTGCCGTGGGCGCTGCGCGAGCAGGTGGCCTACGACCTCGACCGGCGCGACATCGCCGGCGACCAGTCGGCCCATCTGCACACCGACATCCCGCGGCTGCGCGCGGGCGGGGTGGGCGCGCAGTTCTGGTCGGTCTACGTGCGCACCGACCTGACGGGCGACGCCGCCGTCAGCGCCTGCCTGGAGCAGATCGACGTGGTGCGGCGGCTGGCCGACCGCCACCCGGCCGACCTCAGGCTCGCCTTCACCGCCGACGACATGGAGGCGGCCCGCGCCGAGGGCCGCATCGCCTCCCTGATGGGCGCCGAGGGCGGTCACTCCATCAACAACTCCCTGGCCACACTGCGAGCCCTGTACCGGCTGGGTGTGCGCTACATGACACTCACCCACAACGACACCATCGACTGGGCGGACTCGGCCACCGACGCCCCGCGTCACGACGGCCTGACCCGCTTCGGCGAGGAGGTCGTGAAGGAGATGAACCGGCTGGGCATGCTGGTGGACCTCTCCCATGTGGCGCCCGCCACCATGCGCGACGCCCTGCGCGTGACGACGGCGCCGGTGGTCTTCTCGCACTCCTCGGCCCGCGCGGTGTGCGACCACCCGCGCAACATCCCCGACGACGTGCTGGAGCGGCTTCCGGTCAACGGCGGTGTGGCGATGGCCACATTCGTGCCGAAGTTCGTGCTGCCCGCCGCCGTCGCCTGGACCGAGGCCGCCGACGAGAACATGCGCGCCCACGGCCTCCACCCCCTGGACGGCACGGAGAGGGGCCTGGCGGTCCAGCGCGCCTACGAGGAGGCCAATCCGCGCCCGGTCGCCACGGCGGCGACGGTCGCCGACCACCTGGACCACATGCGCGAGGTCGCGGGCATCGACCACATCGGCATCGGCGGCGACTTCGACGGCACGGCCTTCACCCCGTCCGATCTGAGCGATGTGTCCGGATATCCGCACCTGGTGGCCGAGTTGCTGGACCGCCGCTGGTCCGAGGCCGACCTCGCCAAGCTCACCTGGGGGAACGCGGTGCGCGTGCTGCGCGACGCGGAGACGGTCGCCCGCCACGAGCGGACCAGGCGCGGCCCGTCCATCGCCACCATCGGACAGCTCGACGGGTAGTCCCTCGACCTCCTCGTGATTCAACTCACGAGCCGGCCCTCCCCGGTACGTCGCTCTGCGTACCGGGGAGGGCCTTTCTGTGTCATAGCTCCTGGCAGTGGCGGGAGGTGACACGACGTCAGGGCGGGGATCCGCCACTCTTCGAGAGGTGAACACAGCGGACAGTGATGATCGGACGATCATCAAAGCCTTCGAAACGGGCGTCCTGTGACCCATCGGCTTGTATCGGCGGAAACGATATGTCTACCGTTCTGGCCGTGCCGTACGAATGTGCGGCGGCCCGCTGTCGAACGCCGAATCCTGTCAACGGCGGCGGGCTGGACCATCCACACCACCCGATGGCAGGAGCGGGGGACCCAAGGTAAGTCGCCGTCCCGGGCCCAGGGCCCGTACGGGACGGCTTGGGGTGAAGCCATGTCGCGGCACACGCCGCGGCGCACATGGCCGGGCAACTCCAGCCCGAACCCGACAGCTCACCTCGCAGGCGTAGGAGAAGGAGCACACCTATGTCCGCACGCGGACGTCACCGTCGTATGCGCAACAGCCGTCTCACCCGCCTGTCGCTGGCCATCTCCGTGGGCGGCGCCGGTATGGCCCTTCCCCTGGTGACCGCCGGCGGGGCCAACGCCGCCTCCGTCGACACCTGGGACAAGGTCGCCCAGTGCGAGAGCACGGGCAACTGGTCCATCAACACCGGCAACGGCTTCTACGGCGGCCTGCAGTTCACGCAGAGCACCTGGGCCGCCTTCGGAGGCACCCAGTACGCGCCGCGTGCCGACCTCGCCACCAAGGACCAGCAGATCGCCGTCGCCGAGAAGGTGCTGGCGGGACAGGGCCCGGGCGCCTGGCCCGTGTGCTCGGTCAAGGCCGGCCTGACCAAGGGCGGCCCCGCCCCGGCCGTCTCCCCCGACGGGGGGAGCAACCCGACCGAGCAGAAGGAGCAGGCCCCGGCCGCCGCTCCGAAGGCGGAGTCCAAGCCCGAGAGCAAGCCCGAGCCGAAGCGGGAGAAGAGCGAGCCCGAGGCCGCGCCGCAGCGCGCGGACCGCGGTGAGCGCGCCCACGGCCACAGCCACGACCACGGCGCCGGCAAGGGCACCTCCTACGAGGTCGTCGGCGGCGACACCCTCTTCAAGATCGCCGACGCCCAGGGTGTCCAGGGCGGCTGGGAGCGCATCTACGAGGACAACCGCCAGGTCATCGGCGACAACCCGAACATGATCTTCCCGGGCCAGGAGCTCACCCTGGGCGGTGCCGCCGCCCAGCAGAAGGCCGCGGCCAAGCCCGAGGCCAAGCCGGCTCCCAAGGCCGAGAAGGCCGCTCCGGCCCCGAAGGCCGAGAAGGCCAAGCCGGCCGAGAAGACCGAGCCCGTGCGGCAGTCGGCCGAGCGTGCCGACCGCAGCGACCGCGGTGCGGTCACCGGCTACACCGCCCCGGTGAACGCCGCCCCGTCCGGCTCCTACAAGGCCTCGGGCGCCCGCTGGTCCAACGGCCACACCGGTGAGGACTTCGCCGCCGCCTCCGGCACCCCGGTGAAGGCCGTCACCAACGGCACCGTGGTCTCCGCCGGCTGGGGCGGTGCCTACGGCAACCAGATCGTCATCCGCCACGAGGACGGCCGGTACAGCCAGTACGGCCACCTGTCCTCGCTGTCGGTCAGCGCCGGCCAGTCGGTCAGCGCCGGCCAGCAGATCGGCGCCGTCGGCTCCACCGGCAACAGCACCGGCCCGCACCTGCACTTCGAGATCCGTACCGCCCCCGGCTACGGCTCGGACATCAACCCGCTGGCCTACCTGCGGGCCAACGGCGTCAGCATCTGAGGGTCCCGACCCTCACCGACCCGGCCGCCCGGGTCCGGCCTCCGGGCCGGACACGGGCCCGGAGCCGGTCATGAGGCGGGCGGGGCAGGGGAGTTCACTCCCCTGCCCCGCCCGCCTCTTTTCGGTTCCTTCTCCGCCGCGCGTCCCGCTCACCGGTGTGCCCTGCCCCGCCCCTCGCACCTCAGCGCCCCGCGGGCGGCCGGGTCAATCGACGCAGAGGCAGAAGGGGTGCCCGGCCGGGTCGCGGTAGACGCGGAAGTCGCGCTCGCCCCCGTCACCCCGGAGGAGTTCGGCCCCCAGCTCCAGAGCCTCCCGCTCGGCCGCGTCCAACTCCTCGCGGGGCACGTAGAAGTCGAGGTGGAACTGCTGCGACCGCTCGGCGCTCGGCCACTGCGGCGGCACGTACCCGCGCGCCTCCTGGAAGGCGAACGTCCGGCCCTTCAGGGAGCCCGAGTCGAACGTCACCTCCACCCACCGGCCCTCGCCCTCGGTCCTCCCGCCCAGCAGCCGTGCGTAGAAGTCGGCGAGCTTCCCCGGCTCGGGGCAGTCCAGTACGACGACGTCCCGCAGTGCGGTGATGGCCATGGTGCTCTTCCCTCCTGTGTCGCGGATCACTGCTTCTGCTACCCGGCCCGTCACCTGTCGACGACTCCGGCCGGGAGCGCGCACCGCAGTGGCCGACGGCACCCGGCCCCGCCCGCCCGGGACCGGCGAAGCGGGGGCGGGACCTACGCCGCCGGCCGGCCCAGCGCGCGGAAGGACCAGCCGGCCTTGCGCCACAGGGCCGGGTCGAGGGTGTTGCGGCCGTCCAGGATGCGCTTGTGCGCCACGGCCTGGCCCAGCGCCTCCGGGTCGAGCTCCCGGAACTCGCGCCACTCCGTCAGGTGCAGGACCACGTCCGCCCCGCGGACCGCGTCCGGCGCGCTGCCCGCGTAGCCGAGGGTGGGGAAGACCCGCCGGGCGTTCTCCATGCCCTTGGGGTCGTAGACCGTCACCTGCCCGCCCTGCAGATGGATCTGGCCGGCGACGTTCAGCGCCGGGGAGTCCCGTACGTCGTCGGAGTCCGGCTTGAAGGTCGCCCCCAGCACCGCCACGCGCTGCCCCAGGAAGGTGCCGCCCACCGTCTCGCGGGCCAGCTCCACCATGTGGGAGCGGCGGCGCATGTTGATCGAGTCCACCTCGCGCAGGAACGTCAGCGCCTGGTCGGCGCCCAGCTCGCCCGCCCGCGCCATGAACGCGCGGATGTCCTTGGGCAGGCAGCCGCCGCCGAAGCCGATCCCGGCGCGCAGGAACTTCCGCCCGATCCGGTCGTCGTACCCGATGGCCTCCGCCAGCTTCACCACGTCGCCGCCGGCCGCCTCGCAGACCTCGGCCATGGCGTTGATGAACGAGATCTTGGTGGCCAGGAAGGAGTTCGCGGCGGTCTTCACCAGCTCCGCCGTCGGGAAGTCGGCGACGACGAACGGCGAGCCCTCGGCCACCGGCTTGGCGTACACCTCGCGCAGCAGCTCCTCCGCGCGTGCCGAGCGCACCCCCACCACGATGCGGTCCGGGCGCAGGGTGTCCTCGACGGCGAACCCCTCGCGCAGGAACTCCGGGTTCCAGGCCAGCTCCGCCGCCCCGCCCGCCGGGGCCAGCTCCGCCAGCCGCCTCGCCAGCCGGTCCGCGCTGCCCACCGGCACCGTGGACTTGCCCACCACCAGGGCGGGCCGCGTCAGGTGCGGGGCCAGGGAGTCCACCGCGCTGTCCACATGGGACATGTCGCAGGCGTACTCGCCCTGCTTCTGGGGGGTGTTCACACAGACGAAGTGGACGTCCCCGAACGCGCCCACCTCCTCCCAGGAGGTGGTGAAGCGCAGCCGCCCGGTCGAGCCCTCCACCCCGGAGACATGGCGGCGCAGCAGCTCCTCCAGCCCGGGCTCGTACATCGGGGCCCGCCCCTCGGCCAGGGCCTCGATCTTCTCCGGCACCACGTCCAGGCCCAGCACCTCGAAGCCCAGCTCGGCCATGGCCGCGGCGTGCGTCGCGCCGAGGTAGCCGGTGCCGATCACGGTGATTCTGAGGGCCATGGACTGCTCCTGGGATACGGGCGAGATGCTGCCCGCGAGCATATCCGGCCACCGCCGGGGCGGGCGGGGCAGTCCCCGGGCGGTGCGGAGCGGTGCGGGGGACGGTCGTGCGCGACGGTGTGCGGGGGCCGGTGCGCGGGGCCGGTGTCGGCAAACTCATGTATCCGCGGCGACGGCGGACCACTAGAATTGTGTTACTTAACGGTAGTTAGCAGCAGTGCGATCAGGGAGTGAGACACCGTGGCGGGATCGACCGACTTCGACCTCTACCGTCCGTCGGAGGAGCACGACATGCTCCGTGAATCGGTGCGCTCGCTCGCCGAGGCGAAGATCGCGCCCTTCGCGGCCGAGGTGGACGAGCAGGGCCGCTTCCCGCAGGAGGCCCTGGACGCGCTGGTCGGCAACGACCTGCACGCCGTCCACGTACCCGAGTCCTACGGCGGCGCGGGCGCCGACGCGCTCGCGACCGTCATCGTGATCGAGGAGGTCGCCCGCGTCTGCGCCTCGTCCTCCCTGATCCCGGCCGTCAACAAGCTCGGCTCCCTCCCGGTGATCCTGTCCGGCTCCGAGGAGATCAAGAGCAAGTACCTCGCCCCGCTGGCCAAGGGCGACGCGATGTTCTCCTACTGCCTCTCCGAGCCGGAGGCCGGCTCGGACGCCGCGGGCATGAAGACCCGCGCCGTGCGCGACGGGGACTTCTGGGTTCTCAACGGCGTCAAGCGCTGGATCACCAACGCCGGCGTCAGCGAGTACTACACCGTGATGGCCGTCACCGACCCGGAGAAGCGCTCCAAGGGCATCTCGGCCTTCGTGGTGGAGAAGGGCGACGAGGGAGTCTCCTTCGGCGCCCCGGAGAAGAAGCTCGGCATCAAGGGCTCCCCGACCCGCGAGGTCTACTTCGACAACGTCCGCATTCCCGCCGACCGCATGATCGGCGAGGAGGGCACCGGCTTCGCCACCGCGATGAAGACCCTGGACCACACCCGCATCACCATCGCGGCCCAGGCCCTCGGCATCGCCCAGGGCGCACTGGACTACGCCAAGGGCTACGTCGCCGAGCGCAAGCAGTTCGGCAAGCCGATCGGCGACTTCCAGGGCGTGCAGTTCATGCTCGCCGACATGGCGATGAAGCTGGAGGCCGCCCGCCAGCTCACCTACGCCGCCGCCGCCCGCTCCGAGCGCGTCAGCCTCGGCGCCGACGGCAGGGCCGAGGACCTGACCTTCTACGGTGCCGCCGCCAAGTGCTACGCCTCCGACGCCGCCATGGAGATCACCACGGACGCCGTCCAGCTGCTGGGCGGCTACGGCTACACCCGCGACTACCCGGTCGAGCGCATGATGCGCGACGCCAAGATCACGCAGATCTACGAGGGCACGAACCAGGTGCAGCGGATCGTGATGGCCCGCAACCTGCCGTAAGGCGCCTTGCCCGGGCGGCGCGCCCGGGAGAACGCGTGTGGGCTCCCGGACCGGACGGTCCGGGAGCCCACACGTTCACATGGCCATGGTGTCGGTGTTCCCCGCGCGGGCGGGTTCAGTCGGCGCGGACGGTGACCTTCTCGCCGTTGTTCAGCTGCCCGACGAGCTGCTTGACCCTGGTCATGTCCCACTTGAGCGAGCCCTGCGGCGCGGAGCCCGCTATCGGCATGTTCATCGAGGTGCCCTCGCCGCCCGAGACGCCCTTCATGGCCCAGAACATCGAGGCGAGGTCGAACAGGCCCATGTCCTCGTCCACGATCAGGGTGTCCAGGCCGGCGCCCAGCGTCGGGTAGAGCCTGAAGGGGTTGATGACCGTCGAGGGGGTGGCCGCCTGGTTCGCCAGGGCGGAGAGGAACTTCTGCTGGTTCTTGGTGCGCTCCAGGTCGCTGCCGGCCTCGTAGCGGTTGCGGACGAAGGCCAGGGCCTGGGCCCCGTCGAGGGTCTGGCGGCCCTTCTTGAAGTCGGCGCCGGAGTTCTTGTCCTTGATGTCGCGGGGGATGTCCATCTCCACGCCGCCGAGGGCGTCCACGATGGAGGCGAAGCCGCCGAAGCCGATCTCCGCGTAGTGGTCTATGCGCAGGCCGGTGTTGTACTCGACGGTGCGGACCAGCAGGGTGGCGCCGTCCATGGCGTAGGCGGCGTTGAGCTTGCGCGCGCCGGGGGAGGGGAAGGTCTTGCCGCTCTCGGAGCCCTTGAACTCGGGGATGGTGACCCAGGAGTCGCGCGGCAGGGAGACCATCGTGTTCCCCTCGGGACCCACATGCAGGATGATCATGGAGTCGGTGCGCTTGCCCTCCGCCGAACCGGTGCGCAGCTCCTTGCGCTCCTCGTCCGACAGCCCTTCGCGGCTGTCGGAGCCGACTATGAGGTAGGTGGTGCCCTCGCCCTTCTCGGGCCGGTCCACGACCGTGCTCAGGTCGACCTCCCGGCGCAGCTTGGAGTCTGCCCAGAAGTACGTGCCGACCGACCACACCAGCAGCACGACGAGCAGTGTGACGAGCCCCGCCTTGACCCGGCGGCCCCAGTCCGGCGCGGGTCTCGCGTCGCCGTATCCGGGCCCGGCGGGTCCGGCCGGGCCGCCGCCCGCGTAACCGGAACCGGCGTAGACCTGGCCCGTGTTGTAGCCGGAGTCGTAGCTCGCCTGTCCGCCGTAACCGGAGCCGCCGCCGGGGTCGTTGCCGTATCCGGTCGTCGGTACGGCGCGGTTGGGAACCGGGCGCGGGCCGACGCCGCCGCTGTTGGGCCAGTCAGTCATGGGAGGCAGTGTGCCCTCCCGGACCGGGCGTGCCATAGACAGGGGAGCGGAACAGAAGCGCGGCTGTTGCAGAGCTGATGCATTGCGGGGCGGATCCGGCGGGGAGCGTACGGGATCACACCGGGCCGTGCCGTTCCGCCCGTGACGGGCGGCTTAGGGTGGAAGCATGACCACTCAGGCCCAGGCCACCCCGCACGAACTGCCGGGCAAGCCCACCGCGGCGTCCCGCACCACCCTGTCCCACATCATGACGGGGAACGACACCAACCTCCTCGGCACCGTCCACGGCGGTGTGATCATGAAGCTGGTCGACGACGCGGCGGGCGCGGTCGCCGGACGGCACTCAGGGGGGCCGGCGGTCACGGCGTCGATGGACGAGATGGTCTTCCTGGAGCCGGTCCGGGTGGGTGACCTGGTGCATGTGAAGGCCCAGGTGAACTGGACCGGCCGGTCCTCGATGGAGGTCGGCGTGCGGGTGCTGGCCGAGCGGTGGAACGAGTCCACGCCCGCCACCCAGGTCGCCTCCGCCTATCTGGTGTTCACCGCGGTCGACGAGAACGGCCGGCCGCGTCCCGTACCGCCGGTGGTTCCCGAGTCCGAGCGCGACAAGCGGCGTTGGCAGGAGGCGCAGATCCGGCGTACGCACCGGCTCGCCAGGCGCCGCGCCATCAAGGAGCTGCGCGACCGGCGGGCGGCCGAGGGCATGACCGAGGACTGAGGGCCGTACGGCCCGGCCCCGCGGTCACGGGCAGACGACCTCGTCGCCCGTGACCGCCTTTCCGTCCGCGCCCTCGTCCTCCGGGCGCGCGGACTCCCCTGCCTCCCCCGCCTTCTTGGCCTTCTCCGCCTCCCTGGCCTCCTTGGCCTCCTTGGCCTCCTTGGAGTCCGGCGCCGGAGACGCGGAGGACTCGGGAACGTGGCGCACCCGCAGCACCTCGCGGTGGTCGGAGCCCAGCACGACCTCCATCACCCGTCCCTGCCCCTCGACCTCCTCCAGCTCCGCGCCGGGCAGCGCGGTGGCCAGGGCACGCGCCGAGCGGTCCCACTCGGGGTCGTGGCGGATGACCGTGTGCCGTACGTCCTGCTTCTCCGCGCCGCGCGGAGTGCCGGTGGTGTCGAAGCCGATGGCGCGCAGCTCGCGGTCCACCCGCGCCCCGAGGGCGGCGATCGGTGTGCCGTTCTCGATCTGCACCCGGATCCTGCCCGGGTCCACCCGGACCGGGAGGGGGCCGGAGGGACGCGCCGCCGCGCCCGGTTCCTCGTCGAGGTTCTTGCCGTCGGGCCCCGTCCCGTGCCCCGTCCCGTGCCCCGTCCCGTGCCGCCCCGTCCCGTGCCGCCCCGTGCCGTCTCCCGTGCCCGCCGCGGCGCCGGGCGACAGCGGCCGGTCCCGGCGCAGCGCCGCGAACAGCTTCCCGGCCTTCTCCTCGTCCCAGGTCACGGTGGAGCCGATGCCGGGCACGCTGTGGTCGGGGTCCTCCAGGGGCACCGAGGCGAACTCCGAGGAGGCCGCGGTGAAGCCGCGCATCGCCCGCCCCAGGGTCAGCAGTTCGTGGGCGCCGAAGTCCCGGTCGGCGCGCACCGAGCCCAGGAGCGCCGAGGCGACCCGGCGCAGCCGGGCCGGGTCGGTCAGCACGCCGCTCCCGGTCGCCTCGTCGATCACGGAGGCCAGGAAGCGCTGCTGGCGCCTGATGCGGCCGAGGTCCCCCTCGGCGTCCACGTGCCGGGCGCGGACGTACTGCAGGGCCCGGCCGCCGTCGAGCCGGGTGGTGCCGGCGGGCAGGTCGAGGCCGCTGCGGCTGTCGGTCAGCGGCCGGGTGGTGCACACCGGGACGCCGCCCAGGGCGTCGACGGTCCGCATGAAGCTGGTGAAGTCGACCTCCAGGTAGTGGTCGACGCGCACCCCCGTCATCTTCTCGACGGTGCGGACGGTCAGGTGCGGGCCGCCGAGCGAGTAGGCGGCGTTGATCTTCCCGGTGCGGCCGGTGCGGAGCTCGCCGGTGGCGGGATCGGTGTGCGGGGGGAACTCGGTGTACGAGTCGCGGGGGATGCTCACCACGCTGGCCCGGTCGCGGTCGGCGGACAGGTGCACCAGCATGAGCGTGTCGGTGCAGTTGCAGGGCGTCCCGCCCAGGGAGTACCGCCGCCGCTCCTCCTCGGTGACGGTGTCGCGCCCGTCGGTGCCGACGACCAGGAAGTTGAGGCCGTCGCCGCTCTGGGGGCGGTGGCTGAGCCCGTGGAAGGGGTCCACCCGCTTCAGCCGGCCGTCCAGCCCGGAGACCAGCGCGTGGCCGATGCCGCCGGCCATCAGCACCATCACCGAGACGGCGGTGGCCGCCCGGAAGCCCCAGCGGGACGGACCCCGCCGCTTCGGCCGGGGACGGGCGTGGCGACCGCGCTGACGGGACCGTGCGGGCATCGGGGAAGCACCTCCGTGGCGGTGGGGGCCAGGAAGCGGCCAACATAGGCCCATACGATCTACCGACCGCCGGTCCCACGCCGCCCGCCGCCCGCGGCCACCCGGCTGCCGTGCGGGCGGGTCACCCGATCGCGGTACCGTGACCCGGTGAGCTCTCCTGTCGAACCCACCTCCCCGGCCGCGGCGCCGCCCGCGGTCTCCGTGATCATGCCGGTGCTCAACGAGGAGCGTCATCTGCGCAGCTCGGTGCGGCACATCCTGGAGCAGGACTACGCCGGTGAGCTGGAGGTCGTGATCGCGCTCGGCCCCTCCGGGGACCGCACCGACTCCATCGCCGCCGAGCTGGTCCGCGAGGACCCGCGGGTGCGCACCGTGCCCAACCCCACCGGCCGCACCCCCGCCGGTCTCAACGCGGCCATCGCGGCCTCCCGCCACCCGGTCGTGGTGCGGGTGGACGGGCACGGGATGCTCTCGCCGAACTACATCGCGACCGCCGTGCGGCTGCTGGAGGAGACCGGCGCGGCCAACGTCGGCGGCATCATGCACGCCGAGGGCGAGAACGACTGGGAGAAGGCCGTGGCCGCCGCCATGACCTCCAGGATCGGGGTGGGGAACGCTGCCTTCCACACCGGCGGCGGGGCGGGCGAGGCCGAGACGGTCTACCTGGGCGTCTTCCGCCGCGAGGTGCTGGAGCGGCAGGGCGGCTACAACGAGGAGTTCATCCGGGCGCAGGACTGGGAGCTGAACTTCCGCATCCGCCAGGACGGCGGGCTGATCTGGTTCTCGCCGGAACTGCTGGTCTCCTACCGCCCCCGGCCCAGCGTCCGCGCGCTGGCCAAGCAGTACCGCAACTACGGCCGCTGGCGGCACGTGGTGGCCCGCTACCACTCGGGCTCGATCAACCTGCGCTACCTGGCGCCGCCGGCGGCCGTGCTGGCCATCGGGGCGGGGGTGGTGGCGGGCGCGCTGGTCACGCCGTGGGCCCTGGCCGTCCCGGGCGGCTACCTGGCGGCCATCACCGCGGGATCGGTCCCGGCGGGGAAGGGGCTGCCGTTCGGGGCGCGGGTGCGCATCCCGCTGGCGCTGGCCACCATGCACATGTCCTGGGGCTGGGGCTTTCTGACGAGCCCTCGGAAGCTGGCGGAGAAGGTGAAGGCCGGCCGCCGGGAGCCGGTGACGGCCGGCGGCTGACCGGGGACCGCCGCACACGCCACGGGCCGCGCCCCCGTTCCCCGGGGGCGCGGCCCGTTCCCGTTCCTCCGTTCCCCCTCCCGCCTCGTCGGGGCGGGAGGGGGAACGGAGGAACGGATCACCAGGTGTGGGCGGGGTTGACGTTCATGCACTTCTTCTCGTCGCCGTTGAGCGCGTTCGCGCTCTCGGGGGCTCCGCGCTCGTCGTCCTCCTCGGGGGCGGGCTGCTCGGGGTAGGCGTTCCCCTCCCGCCAGTCGGCGCCGATCACCACGGTGACCTGTTCGACGCCGGCGGACTGGCGTACGGAACGCTCGGGCAGGCCCAGGGCCTTGGCCACGGCCAGGGCGTCACCGCGCAGGTCCTCGCTCGGGTACGACACGGTGGTGTCGGCCTGGGGGGCCTCCTCGGGGTCGGTCCCGGCCTGGGTGAAGCCGAGCCGCCGCAGCTCCTCGGTGATGACGCCCGCGCGGCCGTTGACGGGGCCGAGGGTGACGGTGCGGGTGCCGTTGCGGACCTGTACCGGGATCTCGTCGGCCGGAGCGGCGGGGTCGGAGGTCTTCTTCTCCTTCTTCGGCTTCTCGTCCTTGCCGTCGAGGGCGATGTCGTCCCGGATGAGGGAGAAGACCTTCTCGGCGTCGCCGGGCTTGGGCACCACATAGCTGCCGCCGTCGGAGTACTCCCACGGCATGGTGACCATGGTGATCCGCTCGGTGGGGACCTGCTTGAGTTCGTTGCCCAGGTCGTAGAGGTCCTTGACGCCCTCGATGCCGTCGTCGACGGTGAGTGCCTTGGTGGCGGCCTCGGCGAGCGACCTGAGCTTGCCCGGGTCGGTGAGCTTGGTGCCCGCCTTGAGCTGGCGCACCATCGAGTTCATGTACATGTGCTGGGCCCGCGCCCGGCCGATGTCCGTGCCGTCCCCGAAACCGTGCCGGGTGCGCAGCCACTGCAGGGCCTGCTCGCCGCGTACGGTGGTCTCGCCCTTCTCCAGGCGCAGACCGGACCTGCTGTCGTGGATGTTGGCGTCCACGCAGACCGGGACGCCGCCCACCGCGTCGGCCATGTCCACCACACCCGCGAAGTCGATCATCATGAAGTGGTCGATGGGGATGCCGGTCAGCTCCATCCAGGTGGCGACCGTGCAGCCCGGTCCGCCGTACTGGAGACTGGAGTTGATCTTTCCGGTGCTCTGCGGGTGGACCGACTCGTCCTCTGGGTCGGTGCACTCGGGGATGGTCACCTTGGTGTCCCGGGGGATGCTGAGCACCGAGAGGCTGTCGCGGTCGGCCGAGAGGTGCAGCAGCATCTGGACGTCGGCCAGCGGCTTGCGCCCCACGTCTCTCCGGGAGCCGCCGAGTTCGAGGTTCCGCTCGGAGTTACGGCTGTCGGAGCCCAGCAGCAGGATGTTGAGGGGGGTGCGGCCCTCCGCGTTCTGCCGGTGTTTGAGCTGGTTGTCGCCGAGGGTGAGGGGCTTCTTGGTGAGGTTGCCGTTGAGGTGCTCGTAGTAGAGGTAGCCGGCACCCGCCGTGCCGAGTATCAGCACGGCCAGGGAGAGCGCCGTCCAGCGCAGCACCCGTCTGCCGCGGCCTGCCCGCCGCCTCGGGCCACCGGCGCGGTGGCCCGGCCCGCCGGACGCGGGCGCCGTGTCCCCGGGGCCGCCGGCCCCGCCCTCCCCGCCCTCCCCGCCCTCCCCGCCTTCCCGGCTCTGCCCGGACCTCACGGATCCCTCCGGTTCCCCGGATGAGTCCGGCTCGTTGTACATACTGTCGTTCCAGCCGAAGTCCTCCGGCCGAGGGGCGCGTTCGTGCGCGCCTCTCCCCCCTGCGGTGCGCTGCCCCAACGGGCCTTCTCCCTACGACTCGGCCCGTGCGCGGAAGCGGCGCGCGGGATTCACTTGGCGCATATCTTCTTGTCGGCCTCTACCTTCCCGAGGTCCTCCGGAGCCTTCGCCGGGGCGGCGATGGGAACGCCGGCCTCCTTGAAGTCGGCGCCGAGCGTCAGGACCATCGGCTCCATCGGCCCGGCGTCCACGGAGCCGGGCTTCAGGGCCGAGGCGGGCAGACCCATGATGTCGGCGAGCTTGCGGGCCTGGTCGGCCTGGTTGGGCCCGTACTCCAGGGTCGTTCTGTCGAGCTGCTCGGGCGCGTTGCCGCCGTTGCTGGACTTCAGCACGCTCTGGGTGTTCTGCAGCCAGGTCAGCGTCGTCTGCGCGGCCCCGGCGATCTCCCCGCCGTTGAGGATCTCCACACGTACGTCGGAGGCCGCGGCCCGCTCGCCCTCGAGCAGCGCCTCCTGCTCCTTCTTCGCCTTGTCCTTGGCGGCCTTCTCCTTCTTCTCCACCTCGGTGAAGGACACGTCCTCCCGCAGCATCGCGAAGACCTGGGGGGCCTTGGACTGGTTGAGGACGACCGTGGACTTGACCTTCTCCGCTGGGTTGTCGACCACCGGGACCGTCAGGAAGGAGATGTTCTTGGTCTTGATGCCGCTGAGCTCCCTGCCCAGGGCGCTCAGCTTCTTGATGGTGCCTATGCCGGTGTCGACGGTGAGCGCCTTGGTGGCCGCGTTGGCCAGGTCCCACAGCTTGCCCGGGTCGGTGAGGGTGTCGTTCGACTTGAACTGGCGGATCATCGAACTCAGGAACTGCTGCTGGACTTTGATGCGGTCCAGGTCGCCCTTGTTCCCGAAGCTGCCGCGGGTGCGGACGAAGGCCAGGGCCTGCTCGCCCTCGACGACGCTCTCGCCGGCGGGGAGTTTGAGGTGGGACTTGGGGTCGTCGACCGGTTTCTCCAGGCAGACCGGAACGCCGCCGACCGCGGTGGTCAGGGTCTTGACGGCGTTGAAGTCCGCCATCATGAAGTGGTGGACGTCCAGCCCGGTCATCTCCTTGACGGTGCGCATGGTGCAGCCCGGGTCCCGGCCCGCCTGGCCGAGGCTGACGTTGAAACGGACGTTCTGCTCACCCGGGATGACCTCGGTGGTGCCGTCCTCCTGCTTGGTGGGGCAGTCGGGGATGTCGGTCTTCAGGTCCCGGGGGATGCTCATCACGGTGGCGTTGGTGCGGTCCGCCGAGACATGGAAGAGGAACGTGGTGTCGGCGTGGCCAGGGCTGTTCTTGTCTCCGTAGCCCTTGTTGCCCTCGCCGGTGCGCTTGTCGGTGCCGATCAGCAGGATGTTGAGCGGACCGTCACTGCCGAAGCCGCCCTCGGCGGCGTCACCGACGTCGACGGTGTTGATGTTGCTGTTGAAGTGCTCGTAGGCGAGGTAGGCACCGACCGCGGTGCCGGTGATCATGAAGGCCGTCACACCGCCCGTCCACAGCAGTGCCTTCTTCTTCGTGGACTTCTTCGGCCTGGCCTTGCGCCGGGCGGCCGCCCTGCCACCGGCTGCCTGGCGCGCGGCCGCCCGGCCGCCGGCCGCCTTGCGCGCCGCGGCCCGTCCGGCCGGCTTCTCGGCGTCCGCCGCGCCGTCCTTCGGCGTACCGCCGTCCTCCGGACGCCGTCTGCGCTGCCGGGGCACCTCGCCGTTCGGCGGGACCTGCCGACGGCCGGCGCGGGGCGACGGGCCGCCGGCCGGCGAGGACGGGCGGGAAGAGGGGGACGGTCGCGCAGCGGGGGCCGCCGGTCGCAGCTTGTAGTCGCCCGTCTCCGGGTCGAACACCCACTGGTCTGCGGGATCGATGTCACCCGCCCGCCCACGGCTTTGCGCGTCCACGGTTGCCTGAGTCCTCCGTCGTGCCACGCAGCGCCTTCCCTGCCAGGCATCAAGGCGCTCGGTCGGTCTCCGGTGGTGCGCAGCGTTCATGGGCGAGCGCACCGGATTGCTCACACTATCTGCCGCGGCCCGGTGTCAAGCACCCCCGCAGGCAGGTTACTTTCTTCCTCAAGCGGACATTTCATTCCAATCCCTTGGGCGGTTCCCTGTGCTGTTTCTCTCGCGTTCTCCCGCGTTCCGGAGCGCCCGCGCTCATCCGCACGGGCCCCCTGCCGTGTCGTCCGCGGACTCCCCGGCGGACGGCGAACCGGACGGTGAGCCGGTGGGCGAACCACTCGGCTCCGGTGCCTCGGCGCCGGCATCCGACGCGGGGACCCCGGCCCCGGCGGACGGCCCGGTCAGCGGCCCGGTGGAGGGGGATCCGGAAGGGCGCCGCCCTTCCTCCGGCACCGGCCGGTCCTCGCGCAGCGCCTCGAACAGCAGGTCCGCGTCAGGCTGCACCAGCTCGTCGCGGTTGGGGTCGTAGGTGTACGGCCGCCGGGGCGCGGTCATGAACCGCACCCGCTCCTCGGGCATGCCGCGGACGCCGCTGATCAGGTCGTACAGCTCGGAGAGGGAATCCAGCCCGGGGTCGGCCGTGAGCGACGACGTCGCCGCGTCCAGCACCCGGTAGAGCTCGGCCGGATCGGTCAGGAGCCCGTCCTCGCGCACCTGGCGCAGCATGGTGGCCAGGAACTCCTGCTGCCGCTCCATCCGCTGGGTGTCGCTGCCGTCGCCGATGCCCTTGCGGGCGCGTACGTAGCCGAGGGCCTGCTCGCCGTCGAGCCGCTGGGGCCCGGCGTCCAGAACGAGGTGCGCCTCGGGGTCGTTCACGGGCTCGGCCAGACACACCTCGACGCCGCCGACCGCGTCCACCAGCTTCTCGAAGCCGGTGAAGTCCACGATCAGATGGTGGTCCACGCGGATGCCGGTCAGGTTCTCGACGGTGCGGATCGTGCAGGCCGCCCCGCCCATCTCATAAGCCCAGTTGAACTGCGCGAACAGAGGCCCGGCGGCCGTGCCGTCGGGCCGGGAGCACTCGGGTATGTCCACCATCAGGTCACGCGGTATCGACACCCCGGTGGCGCTGGAGCGGTCGGCGGACAGGTGGAGCAGGATCGTGGTGTCGGAGCGCTGGGTGCCGCTGTCCCGCCCGTACCTGCCGTTGTCGCCACTGCGGTCGTCGGAGCCGATGAGCAGGATGTTCTTCGCCTCGTGCACGACCGCGGCGGGGCGCTCCCGCTCGAAGCGCCGCAACTGCTCGACGGCCTCCGTGTCAGTGCGGATGTTGCCGTCGAGTCTGTTGTAGAGGAACCAGGCCGCGCCGCCCGCCGCGAGTACGGCGAGCGACGCGCCCAGCGCGGCCCAGCGCAGCCACCGGCGGTGCGGCCGGGACGGCGGGTGGGGGAGGCCGGTCTGCTGCGCGTCCTCGGGTTCGGTCACGTATGTGTTCATCCCTCAGCGGTCGGCGGCGATTGCGCGCACAGCCGTGCGGTCGCCGGTCTTCTGTACAGACCTCCGAGAGGGGCCGGTGGTTGTACCGGAGGGAGGGAAAACCTCCGCGCGACCGGAGACCGGGGGGATGTGTTCGGTTGTGGGATGAATGCCGGACCGGGGCGGGCGGGTGCGCCGACGGCGGGTCAGTCGGCCGTGTGGGTGATGCGCTCGCTCCGCCCGCGCTCCTCCAGCCCCGCCGCGTCCAGACGGTCCAGGTGGCGGCAGAGCACGACCGAGCCTCCGGCGGCCAGCGGGGCGAACAGGCCTGCGGACAGCCCCTCCCAGGTGCCGTACGGCAGTCCCGACAGCAGGCGTGCGCCGGGGCCGAGTCCGCGCGCCCCGGCGTCGGCGCGGGCGCGTTCGACGACCTGCGCCCCGGTCAGCTCCTGGCCGCCGACGACCAGTGCGGGCGCGTCCGGGGCGACGGGGGAGAAGGGGGCGAAGTGGTCGCCCTGGCCCGGCACCTCGACGGCGTAGTCGGTGAAGCCCTCGGGCGGCCGGGGGAAACGGCCGCCCAGGGGGCGCAGGCTGAGCGCGATGCGCTCGCCGGTGCAGGCGCGGGCCGCCTCCAGGGTGTCCGGGCCGCTGACGACGAGGTCGGCGGCCGCGGCGAGGGAGGAGGCCGAGTCCGCGCCGGTCGTGTCCGCGGTGTCGGCGGGCAGCTCGGCGACGACTCCGGTGGAGGAGCAGGCCAGCAGCCAGACCGCGGTCTGCCAGTGGGCGGGCAGCAGCAGCGCGAGCCGGTCGCCGGGCTCCGCGGACAGTTCGCCCTGCAGGAGGTTGGCCGTCTTCGCCACCCAATTGGCGAGGGTGGCGACGGAGAGTTCGACGCGCTCGCCGGTGGCGTCGTCGTAGAAGGTCACCAGCGGGCGGGCGGCGTCCGCGGCGAGCGCGGATCGCAGCAGGTCGGCAGGGGTGCGATCGGTGGTGTTCATCGGCGCCAGGGTACGCGGGCCGCCGCCCGGAGGCGGCGGAACGGGGGTGCTTTCGGTGCCCGGTGAGCACAACTCAGGGCGACCGGGCGTCAGCTCCCCGTTAGACAGCCATATCCCCTGTGTCCAATATCAGATTTATGCGTGCATTCATTGCGTCATCGATCGGCGTCGCGTGCGCAGCGGCCGCGGTGCTGCCGCTGACCGTGCCCGGCGGCCTGGCAGGCAGCGCCTCCGCGGCCCCCGCACCCGTCTCCGAGTCCGTGGCGGCCCCCCGGCTGCCCGGCAGCACCCAGTCGCTGCCGCTCGTCCCCCTCACCCCGCCGCCCACGACCACCCCGCCCGGCTCCTCCGACTCGGTGTCCCTCGGCCTCCCGGCCCGCGAGGTCGAACCCTTCTCGCTGCTCGGCGTGGTCTGGGACGACCCGGAGGAGGAGCTGCACGGCCGGATCCAGGTGCGCACCAAGTCCGCGGCCACCGGAGAGTGGTCGTCCTGGCAGGACCTGGAGACCCACGCCGACCGGCCCGACCCCGACTCGGCCGAGTCCCGCGGGGACCAGGTGCGCGGAGCGACGGCACCGCTGTGGGTGGGCGACTCCAACGGCGTACAGGCCCGTGTCCTGCCGGAGGAGGACGCCTCCGGAACGCACCGGCTGCCCGAGGGGCTGCGCCTGGATCTGGTCAACCCCGGCGACGACCCCGCCGCCGGGACCGGGAAGGAGAGCCCCGCGGGCGAGGCGAACTCCGCGCTCGCACCGGCCGGAGCCCTGGAGATCCCGGCCCTGGACCGGCAGGAGGCCGGCGAGGACCTGCTCGCGGTACGGACCCCCGGGCAGGCCGGCCAGGTCGAGCAGACCGAGCAGTTGAAGGCCGGGGCCGACGCCCCCATCGGCCCCCGCCCCGGCATCGTCACCCGCAGAGGGTGGGGGGCCGACGAGCGGCTGCGCGGACCGTTCCTCTACACCAAGACGGTCAAGATGGCCTTCGTCCACCACACGGCGATGAGCAACAACTACTCGTGCGGCCAGTCCGCCTCCATCATCCGGGGCATCTACCGCTACCACGTCCAGAGCAACGGCTGGCGGGACGTGGGCTACAACTTCTTCGTCGACAAGTGCGGGAAGATCTACGAGGGCCGCGCGGGCGGTGTGGCCAACCCTGTGATGGGGGCCCACACCTACGGCTTCAACCACAACAGCACCGGTATCGCCGTCCTCGGCTCGTACAACAGCACCAACCCCTCCGGGGCCGCGGTGAACGCCGTCTCCAAGCTCGTCGCCTGGAAGCTGGGCCTGCACGGCGTCGACCCGCGCGGCACCGCCGCCATGACGTCCGGCGGCGGCAAGTACCGCAAGGGCACCACCGTCAGGCTCCGCACCGTCTCCGGGCACCGGGACGGCTATGTCACCGGCTGCCCGGGCGACCGGCTCTACTCCAGGCTGGGCACCATCAGGGCCACCGCGGCCCGGCTGCAGGGCAGGTAGCGGCAGACAGCGGTGGGCGACTTCGGCCCCGCGCCGTACGCGCCGCCGGCGCGTCCCCGGGTCGGCGGACCGCCGCACCGGGGACCGTGCCGGCCGGGCCGCCTACACTGGCCCGGCCACCAGGCACGGTCCCCAGCAGGAAGCAGAGAAGAACCGGTGACAGAAGCGATCCTCCTCGTCGGGGGCAGGGGAACCCGGCTGCGGCCGCTGACGGTCCACACCCCCAAGCCCATGGTCCCGGCGGCGGGAGTTCCCTTCCTCACCCACCAGTTGGCCCGTGCCCGCGCGGCCGGGGTGGAGCACGTCGTACTCGCCACCTCCTACCTCGCCGAGGTCTTCGAGCCGTACTTCGGCGACGGGTCGGACCTGGGGCTCCACCTGGAGTACGTCACCGAGGAGGAGCCGCTGGGCACCGGCGGGGCCATCCGCAACGTCGCCTCCCGGCTCCACTGCGGCCCCGGCGACCCGGTGCTGGTCTTCAACGGCGACATCCTCACCGGCCTCGACATCCGCACCCTGGTGGAGACCCACACATCCTCCGGCGCCGACGTCTCCCTCCATCTGACGAGGGTCGCGGACCCGCGCGCCTTCGGCCTGGTCCCCACCGACGCCGACGGCCGGGTCACCGCCTTCCTGGAGAAGCCGCAGACTCCCGAGGAGATCGTCACCGACCAGATCAACGCGGGCGCGTACGTCTTCGACCGGTCCGTGATCGACACCATCCCCGCCGGCCGCCCGGTCTCCGTCGAGCGCGAGACCTTCCCCGGGCTGCTCGCCGAAGGCGCCCGGCTGCGGGGCATGGTCGACTCCACCTACTGGCTCGACCTCGGCACCCCGCAGGCCTTCGTCCGCGGCTCGGCCGATCTGGTGCTCGGCCGCGCACCCTCCCCGGCCGTGCCCGGACGCCGCGGCGAGTGGCTGGTGCTGGACGGCGCGGAGGTGGCCCCCGGAGCCAAGCTGTCCGGCGGTACGGCGGTCGGCGCGGGCGCGGTGATCGCTGAGGGGGCCCGGGTGCACGGCAGCACGGTGCTGGACGGCGCCGTCGTCGGGCCGGGCGCCGTGGTGCGCGACTCGCTCATCGGCACGGGGGCGCGCATAGGGGCGCGTACGGTGTTGGAGGGCGCGGTCATCGGAGACGGTGCGGTCGTGGGCGAGGACAACGAACTGCGCGACGGCATCCGGGTGTGGTGCGGCGCCCGCCTGGAGGCGGGCTCGGTCCGCTTCTCCTCCGACCGCTGACCCGGAGCGCCGAACCGTGACCGACTCCGATCCCGACGATCCCGGCAGCCCCGACGGCCCCTGCCCCGTGTCCGGTCCCTGCCCCGGTCCCGCCCCCGCCGTCCGCCGCTGGTCCCCGCCGCGGCCGTTCGGTCCGCACGACCTGCGCCGCAATCTGCGGGTGCTCCGGCGCGGCCCGTACGACCCCGCCTACCGGGTGGCCGGCGGCGCGGTCTGGCGGGCCACTCGCACCCCCCTGGGCCCGGCCACACTGTGCGTCGCGCCGGACGCGGGCGCGGGCGAGGTGGTGGGCGAGGCGTGGGGGCCGGGCGCCGAGTGGATCCTCGACCGCCTCCCGGCGCTGCTCGGCGCCGGCGACGACCCGTCGGCCTTCGTCCCCCGTCACCGGCTCGTGGCGGAGGCGCACCGCCGCCACCCCGGACTGCGGCTGGTGCGCACCGGACTGGTCCTGGAGTCGCTGATCCCCTCGATCCTGGAGCAGAAGGTCACCACGGACGAGGCGTACCGCGCCTGGCGGCTGCTGCTGCGCCGCCACGGCGAGCCCGCGCCGGGCCCGCCCGGCCGGCTGCCGGAGCACATGTACGTGATGCCCGGGCCGCGCACCTGGGCGCTGATCCCCTCCTGGGAGTGGCACCGGGCCGGGGTGGACGACATGCGCTCCTCGGCGATCCTGCGCGCGGTGGCGCGCGCCCGGCGCATGGAGGAGGCCGCGCGCATGGACCCGGCCGCGGCGGTGGCCCGTCTGACGGCGATCCCCGGCATCGGCCCGTGGACGGCGGCCGAGACCCTCCAGCGCGTCAGCGGCGCGGCGGACGCGGTGACGGTCGGCGACCTGCACCTGCCGGGGATCGTGGTCCACGCGCTCACCGGCGAACGCGGCGGTGACGACGCGCGGATGCTGGAACTGCTCGCCCCTTACGCGGGCCAGCGCCACCGCGCCACACGGCTGATCCTGGCCACCGGCCGCACCCCGCCCCGCCGCGCGCCGCGCTTCCCACGCGGTGACATCGCACGCCTGTGACCGCTTCCGCTCCCGAAGCCGCGTGTCAGCGGACGACGGTGAAGTCCTCCGCCGGCCGCGGCGGGCGCGCCTTCGGCGGGGCGGCGGGACGGCCCACGGCCACCGCGCCCATCGGATCCCAGCCGCCGGGCAGGTCCAGCACCTCGCGCACCACGTCGCGGCAGAACATGGTGGACGACACCCACGCCGACCCCAGCCCCTCGCCCGCCAGGGCGACCAGCAGATTCTGCACCCCGGCCCCGGCCGCGACCACGAACATCTCGCGCTCGGCGGCAGAGCGCCGCGCGTCCGGGTAGTCGTGCGCCCCCTCGGTCACCAGGCACGGCACCACCAGATACGGCGCGTTCCGCAGCACGTCCCCGCGCCGGACCCGCTTCGTGACGCTCTCCTCGCTCTTCCCGTCGGCGCGCAGATCGGCGATCCACGCCTCCCGCATGGCGTCCAGCAGCCGGGTGCGCGAGGCGGCCGACTCCAGCAGGACGAAGCGCCACGGCGTCGTGTGGTGCGGCGCCGGGGCCGTGACCGCCGCGGCCACCGCCCGCCGCACCGCCGCACCGTCCACCGGCTCGCCGGTGAACTCCCGCACGGTGCGCCGCAGCGTCACCGCCTCCCGTACGGCCTCGGAGGCGCCCAGGCGGAACATGTCGTCGGCCGCCGCGCGGACCAGCGCCCGGGCTCCGGTCTCCGCGTTCTCCCCGCTCGCCTCGTTCTCCCCGCCCTCGCCGTCGGCCCCCGCCTCGGGGGAGTCCCACAGCACGTGCTGCGGCAGGCCCCGCACCACCGCGACCGGCAGTCCGTCGGCCTTGCCCTTCACCAGCTCCCCGGCCCCGGCCAGTTCGTCGCCGACGGCCGTGACCGTCACGCCCAGCGGGTTGCCGTACATGTCGGTGCCGCCGCGCAGGTCCTGAAGGACCCGGACCCCGGCGGCGCCGATCGCGACATCGGTCTGCCCCGTGCGCCACGGCCGCCCGAAGGTGTCGGTGACCACGACCCCCACCGTCACGCCCAGCAGCTCCCGCAGGCCCGCGCGGATCCGGCGCGCGGAGGCGTCCGGGTCCTCGGGCAGCAGCAGCACCGTCCCGGCCGGGGTGTTGGAGGCGTCCACCCCGGCGGCCGCCATCACGAAGCCGTGCCGGCTCTCGACGATCCGCGCCGGACCGCGCCGGGCGACCACCCGTACGGTCTCGGCGTCGATCGCGGCCTCCCGGTCGGCGGCCTCGACCACCCGTCCCTCGGCCTTGCTGACGATCTTCGACGTCACCACCAGCACGTCGCCGTGGGCCAGACCGGGCAGACCCGGGGCGGTGGCCGCGTCCGCGATCAGCTTCACCAGGTCGTCGCCGGACCGCACCTCGGGAATCCCCGGCAGTGCCCACACCCGGTACGCCGGGGGCGTGTCCGCGCCGGTCACATCCGCACCTCCCCGGCGAGGGCGAGCGCCTCGCGCGCCATCCGGGCGGTGGCCCCGACGTCCGTCATCAGCAGCGGCACGGCCCGGCAGCGGATGCCCGCCGCCTCCACCCCGGGCACCGCGCCGGAGTCGGCGGTGTCCACCAGCCAGCCGTCCAGCAGCCCGGACCCGTAGTGCCCGGCCACCGCCTCGGCCGTGGTCTCCACACCGATGGCGGCCAGCATCCTGTCGGCCATCCCGCGCACCGGGGCGCCCCCGATGACGGGGGACAGGCCGACCACCGGCACCCCGGCGTCGGCGATCGCCTCGCGGATGCCGGGCACGGCGAGGATGGTGCCGATGCTGACCACCGGATTGGACGGCGGGAAGAGGACCACGTCCGCCTCCGCGAGGGCCTCCAGCACGCCCGGAGCCGGCTTGGCCTGCTCGGCGCCCACCGGGATCACCGCCTGCGCGGGCACCGAGGCCCGCAGCCGCACCCAGTACTCCTGGAAGTGCACGGCCTTGCGGCCGCCGTCCTCGGCCTCGATCACCACATGGGTCTCGACCCGGTCGTCGGTCATCGGCAGCAGCCGCACCCCCGGACGCCAGCGCGCGCACAGCGCCTCGGTGACGGCGCTGAGCGGATAGCCGGCGCCGATCATCTGGGTGCGCACGATGTGGGTGGCGAAGTCGCGGTCGCCCAGACCGAACCAGTCGGGGCCGACGCCGTACGCCGCCAGCTCCTCCTTCACGGTGAAGGTCTCGTCCGCGCGGCCCCAGCCCTGCTCCTCGTGGATGCCGCCTCCCAGGGTGTACATCACCGTGTCGAGGTCCGGGCAGACCTTGAGGCCGAACAGGTGGATGTCGTCGCCGGTGTTGCCGACGACCGTGATCTCGGCGTCGGGTGCGGCCTCCTTCAGTCCACGCAGGAAGCGGGCACCACCGATGCCCCCGGCCAGAACCACAATGCGCTGCATGCGGACAGTCTCTCAGTCCGGAGCCGGTCTGCCCGGCCGGGGCGTCAGCCCGGCAGCGGGCTGCGGGGCGCGTCCGGGGCCGGGCTGACGCCCCGCCGCGCCGGAGCGCACGAGACGGCGTGCGGGGCGTGCATCGGCATCTCGGTGAGGCCGGGGAAGTACACGTGCAGGCTGACGGCCGGCTCGAGGGTGTCGTTGACGACCTCGTGGACGTAACCGGGCGCGAACACCCGCTGCGCGCCGGCGCGCAGCGCGCGCTCCCCGCTCGCGGTCCGCTCGGTCAGCTCGCCGTCCAGGACGGTGAGGACCCCGGAGGAGGGGCCGTGGCCGTGCGGTCCGCTGCCCTGGCCCGGCACCCAGCTCAGCAGCCAGACCTCGTAGCCGGGCCCGGTGCGCAGCCGGTGGTACCAGCGGGTGGTGGCGTCGTACCGCACCAGTGGGGCCCATGCGGTGCGGTCGGCGGCGATCGTACGGGCGAGGCCGGCGAACCCGGCGACGGTGGAGGGGTGTTCGGGGACGGGCGGCAGGAGGTGGGGGACGGCGAGCGGGTCGCCGGCGATCTCGACGTCACTGTTCACGGTGGGGAGTTCCTCTGGGGCGCGGTCGGAGCGGGGAAGGGCGGAGCCCGGGGAGGCACCGGGGCCGGGAAGGGGAGGCGGGAGGGAGGAGGGGGCGGAAGACCGCGGCGGAAGGGTGCTCCCGCGCAACCGGCCGGCCACCGCCGGTCCCGGCCGTCCCGGCGACTCGGTGCGCCTCGGAAACGCCGGAGGCCGGTGGACCTCAGGACTCGGGAGACCTCAGAGCCCGGGGAGCCTCGGAACCTCGACCCAGGACCTCAACGACGGCAACAGCGACAGCGGGCCCGGGCAGCGCGAAGGGCCCCGCGGTGGCGGGCCGGGCTGAACGAGCGGATCGCTGGCATGGCACCAAGGAGAACGGGTACATCGTCCCGCTGTCAAACGGCCGTCAACCGGACGGCCCGTTTGGCAGGCGGGTTTCACCACTTCCGGTTGTCGGGGCCGGCGAAAGGTTTATGCGCGCCGGGAGCGGACAAGTGGCGCAACATCCGCACGTACAAACGTCGTTGTGGATCTGTGATCAGAGTGTGATCGAGGTCGCTTCGGAGCGTGGAGGGCAACGCGGCCGGTCTCGGGCGCGTCCTTCCGGACGGGAGGGTCGGTTGGGCGAGATGTCCGATCCGGCTGTCATGGTTTGTGATGATTTAAACACTTAATGCAAGGGTTTGGTTCCGCAGAGTGAATAACGGGCCCAATAGCAGATCTCGGCTTGACTCGCGTGGATGTACACACTTGTAATTTCACTCGTGTCGTTCGGCCGGGATCGATAACGACAGCATCACGGGGACGTAAAGACAGACGAGGGGCGCGCATGACCGAGCTGTTCGAACAACTGCTGGTCGAAGAGGCGGACGAGGAGCTCGGCTGGCAGGAGCGCGCGTTGTGCGCCCAGACCGACCCCGAGTCCTTCTTCCCGGAGAAGGGCGGTTCCACCAGAGAGGCCAAGAAGGTCTGCCTCGCCTGCGAGGTCCGCTCCGAGTGCCTCGAGTACGCCCTCGCCAACGACGAGCGCTTCGGCATCTGGGGCGGCCTGTCGGAGCGTGAGCGCCGCCGCCTGAAGAAGGCCGCCGTCTGACGGACCGGCACCGCCCGTCCCCGCCCTCCCGGCGAAGGCTCGCACAACACCCCGGCCGTGCGGCCGCCTGACGAAGCGGCAGAAGAAGCAGAAGCGGCGGAAGAGGAGACACAGGGAACCGGCGGACGAAACGGCACGGAACGCCGCACGGACCACAGAGCACCCGATCCGCCCCCGCGCACCGCGCGGGGGCGGATCGCTGCGCGGGTATCCACTACCTGGGACCCCGGACGCCGGGGCGCGTACAGCCATTAGTGTGGGGAGCCGTCCACGACGCGGCCGCCGAGCGCACGGCACCCGCGTCCAGCACACTTCCAGCAGTCCGACGCAGCAGCCTTCCGGGGGGCGACCCCCGGACCCCGGCCGGAGGGCCCCTACCCCGATGTCCGTGCACAGTCACCCGGCGGCCCAGTACGAGGCGGCCACAGCAGCGTTCGCCTCACCACGGCCCGAGGCCGACCCCGGCGGGCCGCCGGAGTTCCCCCGGCACGTCGTCACCGCCGTACTCGTCTCCCACGACGGCGAGCGCTGGCTGCCCGACGCCCTGGCCGCGATCACCGGTCAGGAGCGGCCGGTGCAGGACGTGATCGCCGCCGACACCGGCAGCGCCGACGACTCCGCGCGGCTGGTCGCCGAGGCGCTCGGCCCCGACCGCGTACTGCACCTCGCCCGCCGCACCGGCTTCGGCGCGGCGGTCGGCGAGGCGGCCCGCACCGCGCCCGTCCTCGGCCCCGAGGACCTGCCCTACCTGAAGCGGCCCAGCGGCTGGGACCCGGTCACCCGGACCTGGCGCGACGACGCCTACGACATGCCCGAACTGCCCTACGGCGAACCCGTCCAGTGGCTGTGGCTGCTGCACGACGACTGCGCGCCCGCGCCGGACGCCCTCGCCGAGCTGCTCCGCGTCGCCGACGCCGACGAGTCGGCCGCCGTCGTCGGCCCCAAGCTGCGCAGCTGGTACAACCGCCGGCAGTTGCTGGAGGTCGGCGTCTCCATCGCCGACAGCGGCCGGCGCTGGACCGGCCTGGACCGCCGGGAGCAGGACCAGGGCCAGCACGACCAGGTGCGGCAGGTGCTGTCCGTCTCCACCGCCGGCATGCTCATACGGCGCGACGTCTTCGAGCGGCTCGGCGGCTTCGACCGCTACCTGCCGCTGATGCGCGACGACGTGGACCTGTGCTGGCGGGCCCAGGCCGCCGGGTACCGGGTGCTCGTCGCGCCCGACGCCGTCGTCCGGCACGCCGAGGCGTCCTCCCGGGAGAGGCGGCCCATCGACTGCGTCGGGCGCTCGGTCGCCGGCCCGCACCGCGTGGACAAGGCGGGCGCGGTCTACACACTGCTCGTCAACGCCCCGGGAAAGAAGCTGCCCTGGGTCCTGCTGCGCCTGGTCGTCGGCACCCTGCTGAGGATGCTCGCCTATCTGGTCGGCAAGGTGCCCGGGCAGGCGCTCGACGAGTTCAGGGGGCTCATGGGCACCCTCCTGCGCCCCGAACGCGTCCTCGCCGCCCGGCGCAGGCGCGGCAGACCCGCGGTCGCGCACTCGGAGCTGCGCCCCCTCTTCCCGCCCCCGGGCGCGACCGTACGCGCCACCGC
Organism: Streptomyces barkulensis; assembly: GCF_002843305.1. Taxonomy (GTDB): domain Bacteria; phylum Actinomycetota; class Actinomycetes; order Streptomycetales; family Streptomycetaceae; genus Streptomyces; species Streptomyces barkulensis. The sequence continues at coordinate 12,882 of NZ_PGSG01000119.1, read as the reverse complement.
CGAGCAGGTGGCGGGCAGTCTCGCCCGGCGCTCCGACCCCGACGCCTCCTCCGGCGCGCGGCACGGCGCCGTCGAGACCGGGCCCGGCGACGACGACGCCGACTTCCTGGAGGTCGAGCAGTTCGCCCGGCTGAAGCGGATCGCCCGCAAGCCGGGGCCCGTGCTCTTCGCCGTGCTCCTCCTGGCCTCCCTGGTCGCCTGCCGCGACCTGCTGGGCGGCGGGGCGCTGGCCGGCGGCGCACTGCTGCCCGCGCCCGGCTCCGCCGCCGAGCTGTGGTCGCGCCACCTGGAGACCTGGCAGCCGGTGGGCACCGGCGCCGCCGAGTCCGCCCCGCCGTACCTGGCGGTCCTCGCCACGCTCGCCACCGTCTTCCTCGGCAGCACCGGATTCACCCTCACCCTGCTGCTGGTCTGCTCGGTGCCGCTGGCCGGACTCACCGCCTACTTCGCCTCCCGGCCGCTGGTCGCCTCCCGGCTGCTGCGCGCCTGGGGCGCGGTCGCCTACGCCTTCCTGCCCGCCGTCACCGGCGCCCTGGCGGGCGGCCGGCTCGGCACCGCCCTGCTCGCGATCGTCCTGCCGCTGATGGCCCGGGCCGCGGTCGCGGCCTCGGGGCTGCGGACGGCCGGGGACGGCCGGCCGGGCTGGCGCCCCGTGTGGGCCCTGACGCTGCTGCTCACCCTCACCACCGCCTTCACCCCCGTCCTCTGGCCGGTCGCCGCCGTACTCGCGGTGACCGTACTGGCCCTGCGGGCCCGGCAGCGCGCCCACACCGGGGCGTACGCGGTCCGCGCCGCCGTACTGCTGGTGGTGCCGATGGTGCTGCTGGCGCCGTGGTCGCTGGAACTGCTCACCAGCCCCTCGGCCTTCCTGCGCGAGGCGGGGCTGCCGTACGGCGAGGGCAGCGCCTCCGCCACCGGACTGCTGACCCTCGACCCCGGCGGACCAGGGACGGTGGGCGGGATGCTCTTCGCCGGCGTCGTGCTCGCCGCCCTCGCCGCGCTGCTGCGCTCCGAGCGGCGCACCGCGATCCTGGCCGCCTGGGCCACCGCCCTGACCGGCCTGCTCTTCGCCGCGCTCACCGGCGGCTCCGGCTGGGCCGGACCCGCCACCCTCGTCTACGGCCTGGGCCTGCTGGCCGCGGCCGTGCTCGGCGCCGAGGGCGCACGCGGCCGGGTCGCGGCCCAGAGCTTCGGCTGGCGGCAGCCGGTCGCGGCCCTGATCGGCCTCGCGGCCGCCGTGGCGCCCCTGGTGGCCGCCGCCGTCTGGACGGCGGCCGGCGCCGACGGACCGCTGTCGCGGCGCAGCCCGGTGCAGGTCCCGGCGTTCGTCGCCGAGGAGAGCGGCACCCGGGACCGGCCGCGCACCCTCGTCCTCGACGGGGACACCGGCGCCGGGAACGCAGCGAACGCCGGAAACAGCACCTCGTCCGCGGCGGCCCGGGTCTCGTACACCCTCGTCCGCGGCTCCGGCGCCCGGCTGGGCGACGGTGACACGGCCCGCGAGGCCGGGAGCGACCGGCGGCTGGACGGGATCGTCGCCAATCTGGTCGCGGGCTCCGGCGCCGACCAGGCCGAGCAGCTCAGCGGCTACGCCGTCCGCTACGTCCTGGTGCGCGACGGCGCCCCCCGCGAGATGAGCGCGGTGCTGGACGCGACACCGGGCCTGTCCCGGCTCAGCCAGGAGGACGGCAGCGCGCTGTGGCGGGTGGACGCCCAGGTCGCCCGGATCACCGTCGTCCCCCCGGAGGGGAAGGACGGCGCGGCGGCCGAACCGGTGACCGTCGCGGCCGGGCCGGTCGAGGCGCGCGCCGACGTCCCCGCCGGACCCGCCGGGCGGGTGCTGCGGATCGCCGACACCGCCGACCCCGGCTGGCGGGCCACGCTGGACGGGCGTCCGCTGAAGCCCGTCACCGTGGACGGCTGGGCGCAGGGCTTCGAACTGCCCGCGCAGGGCGGCCGGCTGGAGCTGGTCCACGAGACTCCCGTGACGCACACCGCATGGGTGTGGGCGCAGGGCTTCCTGATGCTGGTGGTGCTGGTCATGGCGCTGCCGGGACGCCGCCGGGAGATCGACGACGACCTGCCCGAGGCGGCCGAGACGGTACCCGCCCAGCCGGTGGAGGGCGAGGGCCGGCGGGCCCGCAGGCTGCGCGCGGCGCAGGAGGCGGCGGACGGTCCGCCGCCGGGGGCCGAGCCGGGGGCCGAGCCGGAACCGGCACCCGGACCGGAGTACGAGCCGGCCCCGCAGCCCCAGCCCTCGTACGCGCAGCAGCAGGGCTGGGACGGCTGGGACGGGCAGCGGTACGAGCAGTACGCCGGCCAGGGCGACCCGTACGCGCAGGGCGGGCGGCCTCCGCAGGGCGACTCGTACGGCGACACATACGACGGCGGCCCGCACGGCGGCGCGTACGGCGACACATACGACGGCGGCCCGCACGGCGGCGCGTACGGCGACACGTACGACGGCGGCGCGTACGGCCACGGCGCCCAGGACGGCACGACGTACGGCGACAGGAGCGACCGCGCATGAACCGCACCGCCAACCCCCTGATCGGCGTGGTCGCCGCGCTGGCCGCCGTCACCGGTCTCGCGGCGCTGACCGCCCCCTCCGGCGAGCCCGCGGCCGGTCCCGCCGCCGCCCGGCTCCCCGTGGAACGCTCCACACTGGTGTGCCCGCAGCCGGCCTCCTCGGAGGTGGGCGAGACCACGTACACGGCCTACACCCCCAAGGGCGACACCGAGCGGAAGGGGAGCGCGGGGAGCGGGGCCGGACTGCTGCCGGCCGGGAGCACCCTGGAAGGCGGCGGCCGCGGCGGCGAGGACGGGAAGGACGGAAAGGACGGAAAGGGGGCCGACGGGCCCGACCCCGTCGTCCCCCTGGAGAAGCCCGGCGTCCCGGTCACCACCGAGGCGGACAGCAGCGGCTCGCCCGCGCTGACCGGCTCGGCCGACGGAAGCCTCGCCCCCGGCTGGACGGTCCAGCAGACCACCCTCGTCACCGCGGGCACCGGCCGCGGGCTGCTGGGCGTGTCCTGCACCGTACCCGGCACCGAGTTCTGGTTCCCCGGCGCGAGCACCGCGAAGTCGCGCCACGACTACATCCACCTGACCAACCCCGACGACGCCCCGGCCGTGGTCGACCTGGAGCTGTACGGCAAGGACGGCTCGGTGAAGACCGAGAGCGGCGAGGGCCTCAACGTCCCCGGCCGCTCCACGGTCCCCGTGCTGCTCTCCACGCTCTCGCGCGAGCCGGTCACCAACGTGGTCCTGCACGTGGTGGCGCGCAGCGGACGGATCGGGGCCCAGGTGCAGTCGCTCGACGAGAAGCTCGGCGGCGACTGGCTGGCGGCCTCCGCCGAATCCCGCGGCTCCCTGGTCCTGCCGGGCATTCCGGCCGACGCCACCGCCGTACGCCTGGTCGCCTTCGCGCCCGGTGAGAAGGACGTGGACCTGAAGGTGCGGCTGGCCACCCCCACCGGCGCCATCACCCCCGCCGGCCAGGAGACCCTCCACGTCAGGAGCGGCACGACCGTCGCCGTCGACCTCGGCGACGTGACCAGGGGCGAGCCGGGTTCGCTGATCCTCTCCCCGGCCGAGGAGGGCGGCGGCGCCCGGGTCGTGGCGGCGCTGCGCGTGCTGCGCGGCGAGGGGGCACGGCAGGAGACGGCGTTCGTCCCCGCCACCGGCCCTGTCCGGGAGCGGGCGTCCGCGGCCGGGAGCGACGCGGGAGCGAGGAGCGGCGAGGACGGCGGTACGGTCCTGTCGCTGGTCGCCCCGGAGAAGGCCGCCAAGGTGCGGGTGACCGCGTCGGCGGGCAGCGGCGGCGGCGAACCGGTCAGCAAGACGTTCGACCTCAAGGCCGGCACCACCACGGCCGTCGACGACCTGCGGCCCGAGGGCGGGAAGGGGCGTTACGCGCTCACCGTCGAGCGGCTGTCGGGCGGGACGGTGTACGCGGCCCGGACGCTGTCCCTGGAGGACGACGGCATCCCGATGTTCACCGTGCAGACGCTCCCGGACGACCGGGGGACGGTGGCGGTGCCACGGGCCGGGCAGGATTTGTCGGTACTCGTCGACTGAGCGGGCCTACGGCGAAAAGGGCCCGGGTGGCGCCCCCGGAGAACGGGGGCGCCACCCGGGCCCGTTCCGCTCCCGGCCGTCCTCAGTCCTGCCCGTAGCGCGGGTCGATCGACTCCGGGGCCAGCCCGAGGAGTTCGGCGACCTGCTCGACGACCACCTCGTGGACGAGCAGCGCCCGGTCGTCGCGCGTCCTGGCGCGCAGCTCGATGGGCCGCCGGTAGACGACGATGCGGTCGGGGCGGCCGTCCCGCGCGGCCGCGTACCGGCCGAGCGGCACGCTGTCCGGTCCGCCGAGCCAGCCGTCGATCCAGCTGTCGGGCCCGCTCCCGCCCCCCGGCGCGGTCGGCGGCACCTCCTGCACCACGAACTCCACCCCGGACAGCTGCGGCCACTGCCTCTCCAGCCGGTCGGCGGAGTCGCGCACCAGGTCGTCGAAGGCGTCGGCGCGGCTCATGGCGAGCGGCACCTGGGGCGGCGCGATGGGGCCGCGCATGCCGCGTCCATGGCGATCCCGGCGACGCGGTCGCGGATCGGGCCGGCGGGGCGGTACGGGGTTGCTCATCACCTTGAGAGTAGCCGTCCGGAGGGCGCCGGGGAGCGGGGACGACGCGACCCCGCACTTTCCGTGACGCGCCTCCCGCACCGCCGGACGCGGCCGCGCGCCGTCGCCCGCGGTCCGCGCGCCGTCCCGCGCTCCCCGGGGCACGGGACGGCGTTCACCACCGGCCGCCGGAAACCGACCGGTTCCGTTCTCCACGTTTTCCCACGGTCTTTTCCACGGTCCCGTTTCGGACAACTCCCCGATCGATGATCGCTCCTCGATGACGGAATCCGAACGAAGGGGTAACGGTGCCTATGTCCGGCTTCCGTCCCGCCGCCAACCGGACTTTTCCGGCCCGTGCCAGGTCAGCCGGTCCGCCGCCGCCTCGCGGGATCCCGGTGGGCCGGCACGACACAACAGGGTGACCTCCCGGAGAGTCGTCGCGGCCCGCTCAAGAGTGCGGTACCGTCCAACATCGTGAGCCCTGTACGTCGCTGTTCGCGCACCGCGTGCGGCCGCCCTGCCGTGGCGACGCTGACGTACGTCTACGCGGACTCGACGGCCGTCCTCGGCCCCCTCGCCACCTACGCCGAGCCCCACTGCTACGACCTGTGCTCGGAGCACTCGGAACGGCTGACCGCCCCGCGCGGCTGGGAGGTCGTCCGCCTCGCCGTGGACGCGGGCCCCGCCCGCCCCAGCGGCGACGACCTCGAAGCCCTGGCCAACGCCGTTCGCGAGGCCGCCCGCACCCCGCAGCGCAGGAAGCCCGCCCCCACCGAGCAGCCCGGCTCCGGCGGTGTGCGCGAGACGGATCTGATGGAGGTGGCTCGACGTGGCCACCTGCGGGTACTGCGGTCCCCCGAGAACTGATCGCCCCGTTACATTTGGGGCGTCGCCAGATACTCCAGAAGGGGTGGACCGTGCCTGACCTGTCACACATCGTGAAGGCGTACGACGTACGTGGTGTGGTGCCCGACCAGTGGGACGAACCCCTAGCCGAACTGTTCGGCGCGGCGTTCGCGACGGTCACGGGCGCGAGCGCGATCGTGGTCGGACACGACATGCGCCCCTCCTCACCGGGCCTGTCGCGTGCCTTCGCCCGGGGAGCGGCCGCCCGAGGCGCCGACGTCACCGAGATCGGCCTGTGCTCCACCGACCAGCTCTACTTCGCCAGCGGCCGGTTCGGCCTGCCCGGCGCGATGTTCACCGCCAGCCACAACCCCGCCCGGTACAACGGCATCAAGATGTGCCGGGCCGGCGCCGCCCCCGTCGGCCAGGACACCGGCCTGGCCGACATCCGCGCGCTGGTGGAGGAGTGGGCCGCCGCCGGGGCCCCCGAGCCGGCGGAGAAGCCGGGGACGATCACGCAGCGGGACGTGCTGGCCGACTACGCCGCCCATCTGCGCTCGCTGGTCGACCTCACCGCCGTCCGCCCGCTGAAGGTCGTCGTCGACGCGGGCAACGGCATGGGCGGCCACACCGTCCCCACCGTCCTCGACGGCCTGCCCGTCGAGCTGGACGCGATGTACTTCGAACTCGACGGCACCTTCCCCAACCATGAGGCCAACCCGCTGGATCCGGCCAACATCGTCGACCTCCAGGCCCGGGTGCGGGAGACCGGCGCCGACATCGGCCTGGCCTTCGACGGCGACGCCGACCGCTGCTTCGTCGTCGACGAGCGAGGCGAGCCCGTCTCCCCGTCGGCGATCACCGCCCTGGTCGCGGAGCGCGAGCTGGCCAAGCACCCCGGCTCCACCGTGATCCACAACTGCATCACCTCCTGGTCCGTCCCCGAGGTCGTCAAGGAGGCCGGCGGCACCCCGGTGCGCACCCGGGTGGGCCACTCCTTCATCAAGGAGGAGATGGCGCGCACCGGCGCGGTCTTCGGCGGCGAGCACTCGGCGCACTACTACTTCCGCGACTTCTGGAACGCCGACACCGGCATGCTCGCCGCCCTCCACGTCCTGGCCGCGCTCGGCGGACAGGGGGGCACCCTGTCGGAACTGGTCGCCCGGTACGACCGCTACGCCGCCTCCGGCGAGATCAACAGCACCGTCGAGGACCAGGCCGGGCGCGCCGCCGCGGTGAAGGCCGCCTACTCCGGCCGCGAGGGCCTGACGCTGGACGAGCTGGACGGCCTGACGGTCACGGCGCCGGACTGGTGGTTCAACCTCCGCCCCTCCAACACCGAGCCGCTGCTGCGCCTGAACGTCGAGGCGCGTGACGCGGAGACGGCCGCCAGGGTCCGCGACGAGGTGCTGGCGATCGTCCGCGCCTGACGGCCGGCCCGCCGGACACCGCACGGCGGCGCCGGGACCGGCCACCGGTTCCGGCGCCACCGCGCGGCCCGTGGCGCCACCGCGCGGCCCGTGGCGCCACCGCGCGGCCCGTGGCGGCGGGCCGGCCCGAGGGGCCGCCGCCACGGCACCCGCCGACGGAGAGCGGCCTCCCGGCGGTACGCTGACCGCACGACAGCACCATGCACGACAGCACCACGAAGCAGCACAGCACACGCCCCGAAGGGACGCACCCCATGCCGCTCGAAGCCGGTCTCCTGGAGATCCTCGCCTGCCCGGCGTGCCACTCCCCCCTCCACGAGGAGGGCGACGAACTGGTCTGCGAGGGCAGCGGGTGCGAACTGGCGTACCCCGTCCGGGACGGCATCCCCGTCCTCCTCGTCGACGAGGCACGCCGTCCCGCCTGAGCACGACCGCCCCCGGCGACCGGAGAGGCCGCACATGCTGGACGAGACCCTGCTCGACGCCCCCGACGCCCTGGCCGGAGCCGACACCCACGGCCTGCTGCGCGGGGCCGCCGCCTCCGGCGCCCGCGCCCGTACGGCCCTGCGGCACGCCACCGAGGCGGGACTGACCGAACTGCGTCCCGACGGCCGCCCCCGCGCCGTCCTCGTCGCGGGCACCGGACCGGCCGTCGCCTGCGTCGCCGACCTCCTCGCGGCCTTCGGCAACGGAGCCGTACCCGTCACCCTGCTCCACCCCGCGGGCTCCCTCCCCGACCCCGGCGCACTGCGCTGGACGCTGCCGGGCTGGGCCGGTCCGCTGGACCTGCTGCTGCTCGCCACCCCGGACGGCCACGAGGGCGGCCTGACCGCACTCGCCGAGCAGGCGTACCGCCGGGGCTGCACCGTCGTCTCCGTCAGCCCCGCCCCCGCCCCGCTGGCCGAGGCGACCATCCAGGCCCGCGGCCTGGCCGTACCGCTGGCCGAGATGCCCGGCGAACACTACGAGGGCCCCGACCCGCGTGACGCCTACGAGCGGCAGCCCCCGGCCCCGCCCGCCGCCCCCGGCCTCCTGTGGGCGCTGCTCACCCCGCTCCTGGCCCTGGCCGACCGGCTCGGCCTGGCCGCCGCCGGCCCCGAAGGGCTGGCCGCGCTCGCCGACCGCCTCGACCAGGTCGCCGAGCGGTGCGGCCCCGCCGCCGCCACCTACGGCAACCCCGCCAAGACCCTGGCCGCGGAGCTCTCCGACGCGCTGCCGCTGCTGTGGAGCGAGGGCACCGTCGCGGCCGCCGCCGCCCGCCACTTCGCCACCACCCTCACCTCGCTCGCCGGCCGCCCGGTGCTGGCCGCCCTCCTTCCGGAGGCGCTCACCGCACACGGCGCGCTGCTGACCGGCTCCTTCGCGGGAGCGGAGGACACCGACGACTTCTTCCGGGACAGGGTGGAGGAGCCCGAGGCGATGCGTGCCCGGATCGTCCTGCTGCGCGAGGGCCCTCCGGCCGCCCACTCCGCCGCCGTCGCCGCCCGCGACCTGGCGTACGGGCACGGCACCCCGGTCAGCGAGCTGGAGCCGGCCGAGGGCAGCACCCCGCTCGAAGCCACCGCCGAACTGCTGGCCACCGTGGACTTCGCCGCCGTCTACCTCGCGCTCGCCGGCGGCGAGCGGCGCTGACGGAGTCACCCGAGCCGCCGGAACGGCCGGAGTCGTCGGAACAGTCGGAACAGTCGGAGTCGTCGGAGCCCGGACGACGAGGCCCGGGCCCGGAACCAAGGACCCTAGAACCCAAGGACACCATCCCGCATGGACCTCCTCACCAACACCGTGCGCCCCTACGCCTGGGGCTCCACCACCGCCATCCCCGAACTGCTCGGCACCGAGCCCACCGGCGAGCCGCAGGCCGAGCTGTGGATGGGGGCCCACCCCGGCGCGCCGTCGCTGATCGACCGCGGAGGCGGGACACCCCTGTCGGAGGCGATCGCGGCCGACCCCGAGGGCGAACTGGGCCCGGCGGTCATCGAGGCGTTCGGACCGCGGCTGCCGTTCCTGCTCAAGGTGCTGGCGGCCGCCTCCCCGCTCTCCCTCCAGGTACACCCCGACCTCACCCAGGCCAGGGAGGGCTTCGCCGACGAGGAGGAGCGCGGCATCCCGGCCGACGCCCCGCACCGCAACTACAAGGACGCCAACCACAAGCCCGAACTCGTCTGCGCCCTCACGCCCTTCACCGGCCTGTGCGGCTTCCGCGCCCCCGCCCGGACCGCCGACCTGCTGGAGGCCCTGGACGTCGGCGGCCTCAAGCCGTACGCGGACATCCTGCGCGCCCGGCCCGAGGACGAGGCGCTGAGCGAGGTGCTGACCGCCGTGCTCTCCGCCGACCGGGAGGCGATCGCCGAGACCGTCGCGGCGGCCGCCGCGACGGCGCGGCGACTGGCGGCCGGGGAAGGGCCGTACGCCCGGGAGTACGCCGCCTACGCCGGCATCGCAGGCCACTACCCCGGCGACCCGGGCGTCCTGGCCGCGATGCTGCTCAACGTCGTGCACCTGGAACCCGGTGAAGCCCTCTACCTCGGCGCCGGCGTCCCGCACGCCTACCTCGGCGGCCTGGGCGTGGAGCTGATGGCCAACTCCGACAACGTGCTGCGCTGCGGTCTGACCCCCAAGCACGTGGACGTCCCCGAACTGCTGCGCGTCGTCCGCTTCGAGCCGATGGCGCCCGAGGTGCTGCGGCCGCGCACCACATCCGCGGGCGAGGAGGTGTACGCGGCGCCCGTCGACGAGTTCCGGCTCTCCCGGTACGTTCTTGCGCCCGGGGCCGAGCCGCACGACCTGGACGACCGAACCCCCCAGATCCTGCTGTGTACGGAAGGGGAGATCCTCCTGCGGGAGGTGACCGCGGGCGGTGCGGGCGGCGAACTCGTCCTCCCCCGGGGCCGGTCGGCCTTCGTACGGGCGGGCGAGCGCGTCGCGGTCCTCGGCAGCGGTACTCTCTTCCGCGCGACCGTGGCCGTATGACCGCGATGTGACCGCACCACCGCACCACCGCACCACCGTGCCGCGAGGCCCGGGAGCCGCAGGGAAACGAGCCCCGCACCGGCCCCCGGGCCCGGCCGCGCGAACAAACCCTGCCGTCTTCCCAGGAGAGCCGACCTTCCATGAGTGCATCAGGCGGAACCAAGGCGATCGTCGCCGCACTGGGCGCCAACCTGTCCATCGCCGTGGCCAAGTTCGTGGCGTTCGCCTTCAGCGGCTCCTCGTCGATGCTCGCGGAGGGCGTCCACTCCGTCGCCGACTCGGGCAACCAGGCGCTGCTGCTGCTCGGCCACAAGAAGGCGAAGAGGAAGGCGAGCGAGGAGCACCCCTTCGGATACGGGCGCGAGCGCTACATCTACTCCTTCCTCGTGGCCATCGTCCTGTTCTCGGTCGGCGGCCTCTTCGCCCTCTACGAGGGCTACGAGAAGATCAGGCACCCGCACGAACTCTCCCACTGGTACTGGCCGGTGGGCGTCCTGGTCTTCGCGATCATCGCCGAGATCTTCTCCTTCCGGACCGCGATCAAGGAGTCCAACGAGATCCGCGGCACGCAGTCCTGGACGGCGTTCGTCCGGCGGGCCAAGGCACCCGAACTGCCGGTCGTGCTCCTGGAGGACCTCGGCGCCCTGGTCGGTCTCATCCTGGCCCTGGCCGGCGTCGGCCTGGCGCTCCTGACCGGCGACCCGGTCTGGGACGGCATCGGCACCATCTGCATCGGTGTGCTGCTCGTCGTCATCGCGATCGTCCTCGCCGTGGAGACCAAGTCCCTGCTGCTGGGCGAGTCCGCCGACCCGGAGGCGCTCGGGAAGATCCGTGAGGCGATTGTCGACGGCGAGCGGGTCACCCGGATCATCCACATGCGCACGCTCCACCTCGGCCCGGACGAGCTGCTGGTCGCCGCCAAGATCGCGGTGGAGAGCCACGAGTCGGCGGCCGAGGTCGCCCGCGCGATCGACGAGGCCGAGCACCGCATCCGCACGGCGGTCCCGATCGCCCGTGTGATCTACCTGGAGCCGGACATATACCGGGGGAGCGAGACGGAGGAAGCCGCCAAGACCCTCTGAGCGGCGGTACGGCGACGCCGGTACGGCGAGCGGCCCGGGACGAGATCCGTCGTCCCGGGCCGCTCGCCGTACCGCGGCCGCGCCCGCCCCCATGGCCGGAATCCCACGGTGCCGCCCCGTGCCCGCAACCCTGCCCCGTCCCTGTCCCGCCCGGGCGGCGCACCGAACGTGTAGCCTCGGGAAGGCACAGACGTCGCTGCTGATGGCGGTCGGGCGGCCAACACGGGCCGGCCGAGGGAGAGAGGGCCTCCGACGGACTGCGCTGCGGCCAGGGGACACGTACGTTCGTATGGTGCGTACGGTGACGACGGCACACGACGGCGGACCGCCGGAGTGCCCGTCTCCCGCACGCCTGCCCGCTGCCGCAGACCAGCCAGCCGTACCACCTCGACCGATTCCGAGGAGCAGCTCTCATATGACGACGACCGACGCGTCCACCGGCGCATCGACCGACGCGACCGCCACTTCGACCGGCGCTTCGACCGGCACAGCACGGGACTTCAAGGTGGCGGATCTGTCCCTGGCGGCGTTCGGCCGCAAGGAGATCACGCTGGCCGAGCACGAGATGCCCGGTCTGATGGCCATCCGCCGCGAGTACGCCGCCGCCCGGCCGCTGGCCGGGGCGCGGATCACCGGGTCGCTGCACATGACGGTGCAGACGGCCGTGCTGATCGAGACGCTGGTGGCGCTGGGCGCGCGGGTGCGCTGGGCGTCCTGCAACATCTTCTCCACCCAGGACCATGCCGCCGCCGCGGTCGCGGTCGGTCCCGGTGGCACTCCCGAGGATCCGCGGGGGGTGCCGGTCTTCGCCTGGAAGGGCGAGAGCCTTCAGGAGTACTGGTGGTGCACCGAGCAGGCGCTGACCTGGCCGGGCGAGCCCACCGGCGGGCCGAACATGATTCTGGACGACGGCGGGGACGCCACGCTGCTGGTGCACAAGGGCGTGGAGTACGAGAAGGCCGGCGCGGTGCCGGACGTCTCCACGGCCGAGTCCGAGGAGCACGCGGTCATCCTGGGCCTGCTGGCCCGCACCCTGGCCGAGCAGCCGGGCAAGTGGACGGCGCTGGCCTCGGAGATCCGGGGGGTGACGGAGGAGACCACCACCGGGGTGCACCGGCTGTACGAGATGCAGCGCGACGGCGTGCTGCTCTTCCCGGCGATCAACGTCAACGACTCGGTGACGAAGTCGAAGTTCGACAACAAGTACGGCTGCCGCCACTCGCTGATCGACGGGATCAACCGGGCCACCGACACCCTGATCGGCGGCAAGGTGGCCGTGGTGTGCGGTTACGGGGACGTGGGCAAGGGGTGCGCGGAGTCGCTGCGCGGGCAGGGCGCGCGGGTGATCGTCACCGAGATCGACCCGATCTGCGCGCTGCAGGCGGCGATGGACGGCTATCAGGTCGCCACGCTGGAGGATGTGGTGGAGAGTGCGGACATCTTCGTGACCACCACCGGCAACAAGGACATCATTCTGGCCTCCCACATGGCGCGGATGAAGCACCAGGCGATCGTGGGCAACATCGGCCACTTCGACAACGAGATCGACATGGCCGGTCTGGCGGCGATCCCCGGGATCGTCAGGGACGAGGTCAAGCCGCAGGTGCACACCTGGACCTTCCCGGACGGGAAGGCGATCATCGTGCTGTCCGAGGGGCGGCTGCTGAACCTGGGCAACGCCACCGGGCATCCGTCGTTCGTGATGTCGAACTCCTTCGCCAACCAGACGATCGCCCAGATCGAGTTGTTCACCAAGCCGGATGCCTATCCGGTGGGGGTGTATGTGCTGCCCAAGCATCTGGACGAGAAGGTCGCCCGGCTGCATCTGGAGGCGCTGGGGGCGAGGCTGACCGTGCTGAGTCCGGAGCAGGCGGCCTACATCGGGGTGCCGGTGGAGGGTCCGTACAAGCCCGACCACTACCGCTACTGA
>NZ_PGSG01000118.1:679-75449 GCF_002843305.1 Streptomyces barkulensis | reverse complement strand
CAGTGAGGTTTTCTCAGCGAAATGATCTACGCGAAGCCGGATGAGGCTCTGGTGTCCGGACGATTCGGGCAGCCCTGCCCCGGTGGCGGGCAGACGTAAAGCCCCTGGTAGGACGGTTCTCTCTCACAAGATCGTCCTGCGACACCAGAGGCTTCACGTTGGTCCCCTATGTTGCCATGCTCGACATCCCCCGCCCGGTGGTGGCCTTCCTCGCCCGCCTGCTGGCCGCCCACCGGCGGAAGATCGGCACTCCGCGCGGCTCGCGGGCGCTGGGCCCGTTCCGCCAGGCGGTCCTGGTGCTGCGCTGGTTCCGCCACCGCACCTGCGTGCACTGCCTGGCCCGCGACGCCGGGATCTCCCAGGCCACCGGCTACCGGTATCTGCACGAGGGCATCGACGTCCTCGCCGAGCGCGCCCCGGACCTGCACCAAGTGCTGGAGCGCTGCCGTGAGCAGGGCCTGAGCCATGTGGTCCTGGACGGCACGCTCATCGCCTGCGACCGGGTGGCCGGCACCACCGAGCGGGGCAACGACCTGTGGTACTCCGGCAAGGGACGACGCTTCGCCGGAAACCTGCAGTTCCTCGCCGCTTCCGACGGCTCGCTGCTGTGGGTCTCCGACATCGAGCCCGGCTCGGTGCACGACCTGCGCGCCGCGCGGACCCATGTGCTGCCGGCGCTGTACGCCGCGGCCCGCCACGGGCTGCCGACCCTGGCTGACGCGGGTTACACCGGCGCCGGCAGCGGCGTGCACACCCCCTTCCGCCCGCATCCCGACATCGCCTCACCCCTGGCGGCAGACACCCGCGCCCACAACCGGCTGCTGCGCGGCATCCGCGCGATCGGCGAGCGTGCGGCGGCCGAGCTCAAACAGCGCTGGCGCACGCTGCAGCATGTGACGGTCAGCCCCAGCCGGATCGGAGCCATCGCCCAGGCCGCCCTCGTCCTCAACAATGCATGGCACGAAAGGCGTTGAGAAAACCTCAGTGGACCACGGAAAACCGAAAGGACCGCACCGTCCCGGCACGCGCGTGGCCGGTGGTGCGGCTTCGAGCCGCCGACCGTTGACCGTGGCGTGTGGCGGGGGACGTGAAACACGCAGCGATCACCGGCCACCGAAGGGTCACCGGCCTGTCGGCCGAGGTGATCGCCGAATCCGCCGCCGGGGCAGACCTGTTGCGGCATGAACGGCATCAGGCCGGGCCTTCGTCCTCGACGGGGCGGGAGGACGGGACACCGGCGGCCCCGGGATTCGGGGCCGCCGTCCTGCCGCCGGCCGCACGGGCAGGGAGACGCTCACCGCCGACAGGGGCGGACAGGCCGGAGCATCTTCCCTTCCGGCCGGCACAGCAGGGCCGAGGAGCCGACGGCCGCGAACATGTGAGCGCTGACAGAGCGGACGACGCGCTACGCGGAAGCGCCCGCGGTCGCGAAGGCCTCGGCCAGCCGCCGAAGCCCCTCACGGATCTCCTCGGGAGAGTGCGTGGTGAAAGACAACCGCAGTGACGCCGGATCCGGTGTGCCCGCGAAGAACGGCGCTCCCGGAACGTAGGCCACATCATGCTTGATCACGACGGACAGCAGCTTCGTCGCGTCGAGCCCGTCGGGGAGTCTTGCCCAGACGAACATGCCGCCGTCGGGGTGGTTCCAGCTGCTCCCCGCCGGCATGGCCTCGGGCAGGGAATCGAGCAGCGCGTCCCGGCGCTCGCGGTAGGCGGCACGGACGGTGGAGAGGTGCGCGGCGAGGTCGCGGTCGCGAAGATAGCGGGCGGCCGCCGCCTGGTCGACGGTGGAGGTGTGCAGATCCGCGGACTGCTTGGCGATCACACAGGCCCGGCGCAGCCGCTCGGGTGCCCGCAGGTAGCCCAGTCGCATTCCCGGCGCCATGATCTTGGAGAAGGTGCCCAGCAGGACCGTACGGTCCGCCGCGGCCGGCGCCGAGGCGATCCAGGGCACTTCCTCACCGCTGTAACGGAGTTCGCCGTAGGGGTCGTCCTCCACGATCCAGAACCCGTGCCGCTGGGCCACCTCGGCGACCGCGCGGCGGCGCTTCTCAGGCAGCGTCCGGCCGGTCGGATTCTGGAACGTCGGAACGATGTACAGCAGCTTCGGGCGCTCACGGACGGCGATCTCCTCCAGGGCCGCCGGGTCGATCCCCTGGTCGTCGGTCGGTACGGCCACGATCCGTGTGCCCGCGAACGAGAGGGCCTGCAGAGCGGCCAGATAACAGGGGTCCTCGACCAGGACCACGTCGCCGGGCTCCACCAGCGTGGTGGTCAGCAATGTGAGCGCCTGCTGCGACCCGTTGGTGACGAGAAGGTCGTCGGCCTCGGTCGGAAGGCCCCGCGCGGTCAGCCGGGCCGCGGTGACGGCACGCAACTCGGGGTCGCCCTCGCTGGTGGAGTACTGCAGCGCCCGCTCCGCCTCCTCGGCCAGCACCCGGTCATAGGCGGCCCGGATGCCTTCGGCGTCGAACAGCTCGGGCGCCGGCAGGCCGCCGGCGAACGAGATCACCTCGGGCCGCGAGGTGAGAGCCAGGATGTCGCGTACGGGCGATGAGCCGACCGAGTTCGCACGGGCGGCAAGTGGTGGCTCAGCAGACTTCATGTTCGCAGCATAGTCGAGTGCCGTCATAGCTGAAGCGACTTCCCGGCCGACCCGGAACCTTTTCCGCGCAGGGGAATTGACACCTGGTCAACTGCAAGAATGGCCAAAACTCATCGGTCCTTTCCCAGTCTCGTGCCGATGCGGCGGAGTGGCGTGCAAGGCCGAATTCGCCCCAGTCCGGCGACATGGGCAGGGACATCGCGTGTTTGCGGACCGTGTGGGCCCCATCCGTGATATCCGGGCTGCCCGGCGGCGCGTACGGGCGGCCGTACTCCATGCCCCGGCAGACCGGGAAACGCGCCGGGGCGCGGACGCGGTGGTGGTCCCGGCGCCGTCGGCGCTTCGCGCCCGGCCGTCCCGCACCGGTCGGGCCCGGGCACGGGACGCCGTCTAGACTCGCTCCACGGTGCCCGGCGGCTCGAAGGGAACAGGTTTTCCTTGCATACCTACAAGAACCCTGTGATCAGTGGATTCCACCCCGATCCGAGCGTGTGCCGGGTCGGTGACGACTACTACCTGGTGTGCTCCAGCTTCGAGTACTTCCCCGGACTGCCGCTCTTCCACAGCAGGGACCTCGTGCACTGGGAGCACATCGGCAACGTGCTCGACCGGCCCGGGCAACTGCCGCTGCCCCTGCCCGGCTCCAAGGCGTCCGGCGGCCTCTACGCCCCCACGATCCGCCACCACGACGGCCGTTACTGGGTCATCAACACCAACATCGACGGCGGCGGCAACTTCGTCGTCTCGGCCGAGCGGCCCGAAGGGCCGTGGAGCGACCCGGTGTGGATCGACCTGCCCGGGATCGACCCCGACCTGGCGTGGGAGGAGGACGGCACCTGCTGGTGCGCCTTCTCCGGGGTCGAGGGCGGCATCAACATGGCCAGGATCGACCCGGTCGCGGGCGAGGTGCTGGAGGGGCCCTTCGCCACATGGTCGGGCAGCGGCCTCAAGTACCCCGAGGCACCGCACCTCTACCGCATCGGCGACTGGTGGTACCTGCTGATCGCGGAGGGCGGCACGGAACGCGGTCACAGCGTCTCCATCGCCCGCGGCCGCTCGCCGCGCGGCCCCTGGGAGGGCGCACCCGCCAATCCTCTGCTGTCCCACAGCGGTACCGCCCGCTCCATCCAGAACACCGGCCACGCCGACCTGGTGGAGGCTCCCGACGGCAGCTGGTGGATGGTGCTGCTCGGTGTCCGCCCCCGTGGCTTCACGCCCGACGTGCACGTGCTCGGCCGTGAGACGTTCTTGACCCCTGTGGAGTGGGGCGAGGACGGCTGGCCCGTCGTCGCGCCCGTTCCCGAGAGCCACACGGCCCCGGGCGGCGCCTGGCATCCGGTTCCGGCCCCGCCCGCCCGTGACGACTTCGACGGTGCCGCTCTCGCGCCGTACTGGATCTCGCCGTTCACCCGCCCGGAGGGCTCCTGGTCGCTCACCGAGCGCCCCGGACGACTGGTCCTCCACGCCACCGGCCCCACCCTCGACCGTCCCGGGTACACCTTCGTCGGCCGCCGTCAGCAGCACCACGACTGCCGTGTCACCGCCGCGATCGACCCGGGTGCGGGGCGCGGCGGTCTGTGCGTGCGCCTGGACGAGGCCCACCACTACGAACTGGAGGTCGAAGAAGGGCGGGCCCGCGTCGTCGCCCGGATCGGCCCGCTGCGCCAGGCCGTGGCCGACCGGCCGGTCCCGGCCGGACCGCTGACCCTCGCCGTGACGGTCCGGACGTCCGGCCTCGTGCCCGCGTCGCCCGAACTCACCGACGGCGGGACCACGGGCCCCGACACCCTCGCCTTCTGGCTCGGCGATCCCGGCGCCCCGGGGGCCCGGCCGCTCGCCGAACTGGACGGGCGCTATCTGTCCACCGAGGTCGCCTGCGGCTTCACCGGCCGGGTGATCGGCATGTACGCCACCAAGGGCGCGGTCGCCTTCGACTGGTTCGAGTACACCCCGGCCTCGGCGCCCTCCGCGTAACGCTCGGCCTGCGGCCGCGTACGACGCCTGCGGTCCCGCGCGGGCGCCGGGCGCGACCTGCCACGAGGCCGCGCCCCGGGAGCCGGCGGCCGGCGGTGCCGGCCCGGGAGGCGGCGGCCCCGGCACCGGCCCGGCGTCCTGGACGGCTTCCCCGCCGGTTAATCTGTCCCCCATGCCACCTCGACCCGCCGGATCGCGCCCCACACTGTCCTCGGTGGCCAAAACAGCCGGTACGAGCGTGCCCACCGTGTCCAAGGTGCTGCGAGGCGGAACCGATGTCTCGGCCGAGACGCGCGCGAAGGTCATGGAGGCCGTGCAGGCCGTCGGCTACACCCGCCGGGCCGGGTCCAAGAACGAAGGTGCGCGGGACGAGAGCGGCTTGTCCAATGTGCTCGATCTCGTGGTCACCCACTTCGAGGGGTCATGGGCGAACCTGCTGATAGCCGGGGTCGGGCGGGAGGCGGCCGCGGCGGGGATCGATACCGTGCTGACGCTCGCCGATCCGCACGGCGACTGGGTGTCGCGGGTCCTGAGAAGGCGCACCATCGGCACGATCGGGACGCTGGTCGACCCCACCTCGCGGGAGTTCAACGCGCTCGGTGCCGCAGGCGTCCCCGTGGTGCTGATCGACCCGATGAGCACACCGCCGTCGGGGGTGGCGAGCGTCGGCGTGGCGAACTGGGACGGCGGCCGTATGGCCGCCGAGCACCTTCTGTCCCTCGGCCACGAGCGGATGGGGGTCGTCGCCGGCCACGCCCGCCATCTGTTCAGCCGGGCGCGCGTCGACGGTTTCCGCGCGGCGGCCGACACGGCGACCGGCGGCAGCGCCACGGTGTCCGTGGCCTATGGCGGATGGAACCGCGCCAAGGCCAAGGCCGCCACTCACACCCTGCTCGACAGCGACCCGGGGATCACGGGGCTCTTCGCCTGCGCGGACTCCATGGCACTGGGCATCTACGACGCTCTGGACGCCCGGGGCCTGCGGATTCCCCGGGACATCAGTGTCATCGGGTTCGACGACCTGCCCGAGGCGCAGTACATCACCCCCGGGCTGACGACCGTCAGACAGCCCAGCACCGAGCTGGGCGCCGCGGCGGTCAGGCTCCTGGTCGGGCTCTCCCGCGGCGAAGAGGGCGGCGCCCGGTCCCCCGCCCGTATGGAGCTGGCCACCGAGCTGGTCGTCCGTGCCTCCACCGGACCGGCCCCGGCGACCTCGGCGCGACGCCGATGAGACCGGCCGGGGCGCGCCCCGGCCGGTCTCATCGCGGCGCTGTCGTCACGACCTGCAGGACGAGGCGGCTCGGACGGGCGGCGCCGTGGCGGATCGTGTATTCCGCCACGGTGGGCGCCTCCGTCGCCCCGGCCGGCTCGAAGACATTGCGTCCGACGTCCCAGCGGGGTGACGAACTCGGTGCGATGTCGACCCGCACCCGGTGGCCCGGCAGGAACGTGTGCGCCGTCGACCAGAGGTCCACGACGAACTCCTGCTCCCGGTTCGGCTCGACCGGTCGCCGCTCGCCCAGACCCGTGATCGGGTCGACCAGCCGAGCCGACCCCCGCTGCACGCCGTCGGTGATGACGAGGCTGCTGCCGTCCGGGTGTTCGTCGCACAGCCGCACGACCACGTCCGCGTCCGTTCCCGTGGTCGCGAGGTGGACGACGGCGCGGACCGCGCCCATCACCGTGAGTTCCTCGGCGAGCGGCACGGTGCGCCACGAGACCACGTCCTGCCGTGCCTCGATCGCCCTCTGGTCGGCGGGCCCCGCCTCGAACGGCGCGAAGAGGAGCACCGCACCGCCGCACGTCGGCACCGGGGACGCCGGATCGCTGGTCAGCCTCCGTTCACCGCTCCCGGCCGGCTCGGCCGCGAGTGATCCCCCGGCGCTCAGGTACAGTTCGAGCGTCCGTGTGTCGCGCGGGGGGAACTCGTCCAGGTCGATCCACCGGTTCGAGCCCATCAGGAACACGCGCACCGGCGGCGTGTCCGTCTCGCCCGTGCGCAGGACGGCGTCGAACCACCGCACGTGCCGCGCGGTGAGGTCTGCGCCGCCGCCGAGATCACCGGCGGACGCGTCCGGCCCGAAATCCACGCCGGCCGTCCGGCCCGACATGTCGTCATGCGTCCAGGGGCCGACCAGAAGGCGGGGCACCGGACCGCCGGTGTCCTTCGCGCGGCGCAGCAGACGCCGGTAGATCTCCAGCGTCGGCCCGAGGAAGACGTCGAACCACCCGCCGGTCAGGAAGACCGGGATGTCGATCGCGTCGATCCGGTCGACGATCTTCCCGGCGCGGTGCCGCGCCGACCCCAGTGGCTCCCGCAACCGGTCCAGGCCCCATACGACGATCGCCTCGGCGTCCGGGCCGGCCTGCGCGGCGCCGGCCCGGAAAGCTTCCCCGGATCCGATCGCACGCTCGGTCGCCTCCCACCGCCTGCGCTCGGCCTCCCGTTCGCGGGCGGAGCCGATGCGCGTGATCAGGTCCGGGGCGATCGCGTAGTGCGTCCACGCGAGGGTGCTTCCGATCTCCGGCACACCGCCGCGGAACCGGAAACCGTCGAGCGCCGACATCGCCGGCGTCATGGCGGGAGCGATCGCCCGCAGGGCCGGAGCGCCGCCCAGAAGAGCGCTGAACTGGGTGTCCGAGGCGTAGGAAGCGCCCCACATCCCGACGGCGCCGGTGCATTCGGGAAGCGCCGCGAGCCAGGCCACGGCGTCGGCGCCGTCGGCCACCTCCTGCGCGCAGGGGTCGAAGACCCCTGCGGAGCCGAAGCGCCCCCGCACGTCCTGGAGTGCGACGAGGTATCCGGCGGCGACCAGGCGCCGGACGTCGAGTATCCCGTCGTGTTCGTCACGGGTCGCGTCATAGGGGTGACGGGTCAGCAGGGCCGGCCACGGCCCTCTCCCGTGCGGAAGCAGCAGGACGGTCCGAAGCCGCGTTCCGTCGCGCAACACACAGGTCGTCTCGCGGCGTTCGGCTGTCGGATCCGGCTCCTGACCGGGTCCGGTGCCGTCGCTCATCGCAGGGCGACCGCCGTCCACGACACCGGCGGCAGCTCGATGGTGAGCAGGCCGTCGGCGAGTACCGCGCTCGGGTTCGCGGCCGGGGTCACCCGGTGCTGCTCGGCGAGCGTGTTCTTCGCGTACACATCGGAGTCGGCGAGCGTGACCGCCTCGGCGACGCGCGAGGAGCCGAGGCCGCGTACATCGATCGTGACCTGCGCGGCCTCGGCCAGGTCGCGGTTGACGAGGAAGACCGCGGCCCGGTCCTCGTCCACGGTCGCGACGGCGTCGATGACGGACGCCTCGCCGTGGCGCGCGGTTTCGTACGTCGGCGCCTCGATCACGGGCCGGATCACCTCGCCGGAAGCGAGCCGGCTCGTGATCGAGAACGGGTGGAAGGTCGTCTGCCGCCAGGCCGGGCCGCCGGGCTCGGTCATGATCGGAGCGATCACGTTGACGAGCTGCGCGAGCGAGGCCGAGGTGACGCGGTCGCTGCGCTTGAGGAGCGTCATCAGCAGGTTGCCGACGACGACGGCGTCCGCCACCGTGTACTTGTCCTCGAGCTGCCGGGGGGCGTGGCGCCACTCGTCGCCGACCTCCCCGGACTCCTGGTGCTCCTTGAGGTACCAGACGTTCCACTCGTCGAAGGAGACGTTGATCTTCTTGCCCAAGCGTTTCTTGTGCCCCACGTGGTCGGCGGTGGCGACGACGGTGTCGATGAAGTAGTCCATGTCGATCGCCGAGGCGAGGAAGGAGCCGAGGTCGCCGTCGTGCTCCTGGTAGTAAGCGTGGCACGAGACGTAGTCGACGTGGTCGTAGGCGTGCTCGAGCACCGTGCGTTCCCAGTCGCCGAAGGTCGGCATGCCGGACCCGGAGGAGCCGCAGACGACGAGTTCGAGGTCCTTGTCGGCCGTCTTCATCGCGGCGGCGGTGCGGGCGGCGATCTTGCCGTAGTCGTCCGCCGTCATGAACCCGGTCTGCCAGGGCCCGTCCATCTCGTTGCCCAGGCACCACATGCGTACGTTGTGCGGCTCCGGTGTGCCGTTGGCGATGCGCAGGTCCGACCACGCCGTACCGGAGGGGTGGTTGGCGTACTCGAGCAGGTCCAGGGCGGGCAGGATGCCTCGTGTGGCGACGTTGACCGCCAGCATCAGCTCGGAGCCGGTGAGCTTGAGCCATCTGGCGAACTCGTCGAGGCCGATCTGGTTCGATTCCAGCGAGTGCCAGGCGAGGTCGCGGCGCACCGGGCGCTTCTCGCGCGGGCCGACCGAGTCCTCCCAGCGGAACCCGGAGACGAAGTTGCCGCCCGGGTAGCGGATGGTCGTGCAGCCGAGTTCTCTGACGAGTTCGACGACGTCCATGCGGAACCCTTCGTCGTTCGCGCTGGGGTGTTCCGGCTCGTAGAGCCCGGTGTACACGCAGCGGCCGAGGTGCTCGACGAACGAGCCGAAGGTGCGGCGTCGGACAGGGGCGATGACGGCCTGTCGGTCGAGCTCGATGCGGGCGCGGGGCAATTCGGCGGTCCTTTCCGGGGGATGGCACGGGGTGGATCGTGGGCTGGGCGATTCCGTCGGTCAGCGGCCCGCCCCCGCCGCGGACACGGCGGGGGCAGGCACAAGGCGCTCCGGCTCGAAGACGCCGGTGCCGGTTTCAGCCCTTCACGGCGCCGGTGAGACCGCCGACGATCCGCTTCTCGAAGACCGAGAAGAAGATCAGTGCGGGCAGCATGGCGAGTGAGGTGAACGCGAGGACCTTCGCGGTGTCCGTGGAGTACTGCGAGGAGAACACCTGGACTCCGAGCGGCAGGGTGTAGTTCGCCTGCGAGTTGAGGATGTACAGGGGCAGGATGTAGTTGTTCCAGCTGCCGACGAACCCGAGGATGCCGACGGTGACCACACCGGGCAGCGACAGCGGGACCACCATGCGGAAGAAGAACCCGAGCCGGCTCATGCCGTCGATCGCGGCGGCCTCCTCGATCTCGTTCGGAATGGCCCGCAGGAACGGCACCAGGATGATGACGGTCACCGGCAGGCCGAAGGCGATCTGCGGGAGGATCACGCCGAGCAGGTTGTCGACGAGGCCGAGGTCCTTGATGACGAGGTACAGCGGGGTGATCGCGACGACCATCGGGAACATCAGGCCCGCGGCGAACAGGGAGTACATCGCGCCCTTGAACCTGAAGTCGTAGCGTGCGATCACGAAGCTCACCATCAGGCCGAGGACGACGATGCCGAGGGTGCTCGCGACCGCGACGACGAGGGAGTTGGCGAACTCGCCCCAGAACATCGTCGACTTCAGGACGTCGAGGTAGTTGCCGACCACCCAGGGACTGGGCAGGGCGGCCGGTTCCGTGGTGATCTGCGAGTTGGTGCGGAATCCGCCGAGCACGATGAAGAGCACCGGTGCGACGCAGACGCCGACGAAGAGCAGCGCGACGAAGTAGGTGATGGGGCTCCCCCACTTCTGCGGCCTGTCACGGTTGCCGCGGCGGCCGGCGGACGGCTTCGGCTCCGTCGGGGAGGACATCCGGGAGGCGGCGGTCGTCGCACTCATCACACGGTCCCTTCGGTGACGGCGCCCTTGAGGTCGCGGCGCAGGACGAAGCGCTGGTAGAGCAGCGCGACGACGAGCGAGATCAGGAACATCACGACCGCGACGGCGCTGCCGTAGCCGTAGTTGCCCGCGTTGCGGCCCTGGGCGAGCATGTAGATCGCCATGGTCGAGGTGCCCGCGGTGCCCGAGACGTACTGGCCCCAGATGATGTAGACGAGGTCGAACAACTGCAGCGAGCCGATGATCGACAGGAACGCCCAGATACGGATCGTCGGTCCCAGCAGCGGCAGTGTGATGCGGCGCTGGATCTGCCAGTAGGAGGCGCCGTCGATCTGCGCGGCCTCGAAGAGTTCGTCGGGGATCGACTGCAGGCCGGCGAGCATCAGGATCACCGCGAAGCCGATGTACTTCCACGTGATGATGACCATCAGCGTCCAGATGGCCAGGTCCGGGTCGGCGATCCAGTCGGTCTCCAGGGAGCCCAGGCCGATGCTGCGCAGCAGGTCGTTGACGGCTCCGTTGCTCTGGAGCATCAGACTCCAGCCGGTGCCGACGATGACCTCGGAGATGATGTAGGGCACGAAGATCAGGACGCGGATGGTCGAGCGGCCGCGGATCCTCTGGTTGAGCAGGAGTGCGAGGACGATCGCCAGCGGGCCCTGGATGACCAGTGAGAGCACCAGGATCAGGCCGTTGTGCCACAGGACGTCATGGAAGGCGGGGTCGGTGAGGATCAGCTTGTAGTTGTTCAGGCCGACCCAGTCGGTGGGGTCTCCGTAGCCCTTCCACTGGTAGAAGCCGTAGTACGCGGCGAGCGCGACCGGAAAGATCACGAACGCCAGGAACGTGATGATCGCCGGTGCGGAAAGGACCGCGATCTCCAGTCGCATCCTGGCACGGCCCCGGCGGTGCGCAGCCGCTCGCGGCGGAGCCGGGGGCGCGGACACGGCCGCGCCCCCGGCTCGGGGCGTGCCCTGCGACTGGCGGCCGTCGGCCGTGTCAGTGCCCAGGGTGTCGCTCATGTCTGCTTACTCAGCCCTTCTCGGCGGCGGCTTTGACGTCCTTGACGATGTCGGTGGCGGAGCCCTCACCGGCCATCAGGTTCACGACGGCGATGTTCATGGCGTTGCCGACGTTCTGGCCGTACACGGTGTCGAGGAACTGCATCGAGTAGGCGGCCTTGTTGAAGGCCTGCAGCGCCGAGATGTTGTAGGACTCGGTGACGACCCCCTGGGCGTCCTTGTTCACCGGGATCGTGTCGAAGGCCTCGGCATAGGCCTCCTGCTGCTCCTTGGTCACGACGAACCGGAGGAAGTCGAGGGCCTCCTCCGGTGCGTTTTTGGACAGCGAGTACCCGCCGGCGCCGCCCATGATGGCGGTCGGGTCGCCCTGTCCGCCGGGCACGGCGGGGAAGGGGAACCAGCCCAGGTCGGGGAGCGGCTTCTTGTCCGGGGTCAGGTCGGCGATCACACCGGGGTTCCAGTTGCCCATGAGTTCCATGGCCGCCTTGTGGTTGGCGAGCATGCCCGCCGACGACCCGGCGCCCTGCTGCGACGAGGCGGTCAGGAAGCCCTTCTGGAAGGGGTCGGTCTCCAGGAGCGACTCCAGGTCCTCGCCGGCCTTGGTCCAGCACGCGTCGTCGAAGGTGAGCGACTTGGCGGCCTCCTGCATGACATCCTGGCTGCACTCGCGCAGGGCGAAGTTGTAGTACCAGTGCGCGGCCGGCCAGGCGTCCTTGGCGCCGACCGCGATCGGCGCGACGTCGATCGCCTTCAGCTTCGCGACGGCGTCCTTGAGTTCGTCCATCGTCGTCGGCGGCGAGGTGATGCCGGCCTTCTTGAACAGGTCCTTGCTGTAGTAGATGCCCTCGGGCTGTGTGTCGAGCGGCATCGCGTAGACCTTGCCGTCGATCGAGACGCCCTCGAGAGCCGCCGCGCCCACATTGGCCCTGTCGGTGTCGGTCAGGTCCAGCGCCTGGATCTGACCGGCGTCGACCATGGCCTGCATCTTGCCGCCGCCGCGCTGCAGGAAGATGTCGGGCGCGGAGTTGGAGTTGAGCGCGTTCTGCAGCTTGCCGTCGAGATCCTCGTTCTGAACCGACTGGATCTTGATCGTGACGTCCGGGTGCAGCGAGTGGTACTCCTTCGCGGCGTTCTTCCAGTACTCCGCGCCGCGCCCTTCCATCGCGTTCGTCCAGAGGGTCACCGTGCCCTGGCCATCGGACGAACCGTCGCTTCCGCCGGCGCAGCCGGTGGCGGCGAGTGCGATGCCCAAGCCGATCGCGGCAGCCGTCATGCTGCGGGTTTTCCTCATCACCGTGGAACTCCCTGATCTGTCGTCAGTGATCCAACTACTGTCAGTTTGCGCAAACTAATAGGCCGTCCGCGAAGCGGGAGCTAAGGTGTACAGTCAGAAACAAGCGAGAATCAACCAAGAGTTTTCGCAAGTTGCCCAATCGTTACCGACGCAACCACCGTCGTAGGCGGTCACGAACGGGCGGGTGACGGCCGGAGACAGGCTCGGTCGCCCCCGGCCGGGCCCCGGCTTCCGGGCCTCGGCCTCGGCCCCGGCCCCGGCCCCGAAGGACGGCTTTCATCCCGAACACCTCCGGCGAGCCCCACCCCACCCCACCCCGCAGCGCAGCGCACCGCACCGCACCGCAGCAAAGGAACCCCACCATGCGGATCGCCGTTCCCCGGCAGCCGACAGCCCGGCTCTCCGACGCCTGGCGCCACTGCGTCGGCACAGGTCGGCTCGACCTCGCGCTGCGGCGCGACTATCAGGACTCCCTCGACCTCGTCCAGCGGGAGATCGGTTTCCGGTACATCCGGGGGCACGGCCTGCTCAGCGACGGGATGGGCGTCCACCGCCCCTACGACTGGGCCGGCGAGCGGCACGTACGCCATGCCTTCACGTACGTCGACCAGGTGGTGGACGCCTGTCTGGGAATGGGTATCGCGCCCTTCCTCGAGCTCGGCTTCATGCCGTCCGGGCTCGCCTCCGGCGACGACACCGTGTTCTGGTGGAGGGGCAACATCACCCCGCCCCGCGACGAGAAGGAGTGGGCGGACCTCGTCCGCGCCGTCATCGGGCACCTGGTCGACCGCTACGGCATCGACCAGGTGCGCCGGTGGCCGATCGAGGTGTGGAACGAGCCCAACCTGGCGGCGTTCTGGTCCGCGGACCAGGACGCCTATCACCGCCTCTACGAGGTGACCTCACTGGCCGTCAAGGAGGTCGACGCCGGGCTCCAGGTGGGCGGCCCCTCGCTGGCACCGGGGTACGAGGACGAGTGGATCCAGCGCTTCGCCGAGTTCGTCGAGGCCCGCGACCTGCCGATCGACTTCGTGAGCCGCCACGCCTACTCCTCCGGCCCCGTCCAGCCCGTACCGTTCGGCGCCCACCAGACGCTCATGCCGGCATCGGCGCTGCTGGAGCAGTTCGGCGCCCCGCGGCGGCAGCTGGCGGGCACCGAACTCGCCGATCTGCCGGTCCACATCACCGAGTTCAACTCCTCGTACCGGCCGGACAACCCGGTCCACGACACCGCGTTCCACGCGGCGTACCTCGCGCCGGTTCTGGTGAACGGGGGCGACATCGCCGACTCCTTCTCGTACTGGACGTTCAGCGACGTGTTCGAGGAGGTGGGCATCCCCACCGCGCCGTTCCACGGCGGCTTCGGGCTGCTGACACACCGGCAGATCAGGAAACCCACCTACCACCTGTACACGTTCATGGCCGAGATGGGCGAGCAGATCCTCGCCCGGGGCGAGGACCATCTGGTGACCCGGCACGGCGACGGGCGCGTCACCGTACTGGCCTGGGCGCCGGCCGACCCGGCCGGCGGCGAGCCCGCCGACGGCCACACGCTCCGGCTGTCCCTGCCCGTCGGCGCCCCGGAGGCGCGGGGATCCGCCTTCGCACGCCGCCGCTCCGTGAGCGAGGACGCCGGCAACCCCTGGGCCGCCTGGTGCGAGATGGGGCGGCCGCTCGCACCCGGCGACCGCCAACTCGACGCCCTCCACGAGGCCGCCGAGCCCGCTCGCTCGCACCGGAGCGTGCCCGTCGCCGGCGGGCGCGCCGATGTGGACCTCGTCCTGGGCCGCAACGAGGTGACGCTGCTGGAGCTCACCCCGGTCGTCGACGAGACGCCGAAGTGGTGGAGCGACGACCGGCTGTTCGGCCTCGGCGCCGATGACATCGACGCCTCCGCGGACCGGTCGTAAGCGCCCCGCCGCCCACGGCGGTGGGGCGCGCCCATCCGGGCGGAGCCGGTTTTCGGTCCTGGCCCATCGTTTTCCAGACAGGGCAGGATCCGGATGTTCAGCCGGGCCGCCGGCGGATAGTCTTGTGAAGGGTGTTCACCCCGCTGTACGGCTGAGCACACCGCTCACGTTCAGAACTTCATGGCATCCCCGCGCCCGGCGACCGGTGGCCGGTGTGCCCGGCTTCTCACAGGTCACTTCCATGGTCACGGTTTCGTTCTCAGGGATCTCGATGGGGGTCACCCAGTGATAGTCCTGGTTGCGGAAGGTCTCCAGCGCGATCGTGGTGATCTTGCGTTCGCCGAACGTGATCGTCAGCACTCCCTCGTCGCCCTGGAAGTTGGCGACGACGATGTCCGTGACCCGGAAGACGCTGTTCTCCGGTACCGAGTAGGTACCGGGCCTGGTCTCCCCGTCGGGTGTCCGCAGGTCGATGGTCGCCGAACTCTGCCGGCCGGCGCCGCCCGGGACTCCGGCGTCGCCGTCGGCCGCGCCCCCGTCGCCACCGGGACCGGACGACGCTCCCGTGCCCCGTTCACCGGGGCGGGCTTCCGAACCCCCGCCGGGGCCGGTGCCCGGCCCCTGTCCGCCCTGCTCCCCGGCATGCGTGGGACGCGACTGGACCACCTCGCCGGCCGCTTCCTCGGCCGCCTCCTCCGCGGCACTGCGCACCACCGGACGGACCAGCGCGAACCAGGCGAGCAACAGCGCCAGCAGCGCCGCGAGCACCACGAGCAGCCACTTGGGGAAGACCGGGATCTGGACGAGCTCCGCCTCCAGAGGCGCCCGGACGGCGGTCTCGTCCCGTCGCTCCGTCTCCCGGTCGCCGGCTTCGGCGGTGTCCACGGTGAACGGCCACACCACCGGGGAGCCGAACCACACCGGCTTGCCCGTACGGACCCGCAGCCCGGCCTCCACCGACTCCCCGGGCTGAATCTCCGGCTCCGCCGGGCTGAAGGCGAACCCCAGTTCCTCACCCGCCTGACCGGGGGTGAAACCCACCCGCACGGGGGTGTTGCCCCGGTTGCGCACCTTCAGCCGGTAGCGGCCCCGCAGCCAGCCGTGCCGGCGGCCCGGAGTCAACTCCGTGTGCAGTTCCCGGAACTCCGCGACGTGCACGGTGGTTTCGAGCACCCGCACCGACTCGGGGTGTTCGGCCGGCAGGATCCGCACTCCCAGGGGCGTCTCACCGGCCCGCGCCTGCGGGGAGCGCGGCGGCTCCAGACGGATCGTCACCGTCTGCGAGGTGCCGGGATACAGGGATATCCGCGGGGTGTCCACGGTGGACCAGGCGGCACAGTCCCCGACGACCTCCAGGCTGTACGCCTCGACGATGTCGCCGTCGTTGCGGACCGTCACACTGGTCGTGGCCGTGTCGCCCGGTGCCACCGTCACCACCGGGATGTCGGGGCCGGCTGCACCGGGGCCGGAAGAGGCTTCGGAAGGCGTCACGCCGCCACGGTAGGACCCAGCCCAAGGGCTCGACGAGGAGCGCGAGGGCAACACCCGGGCAGTCGTCGTGCCCGGGGGCAACAACCGATCTCTCCGCCGGAGGGCGTGGCCCGCGGTGTTCCGTCGCCGTGTGCCGGCAGCGCACGGGCGGCCCGTCCCCACGTCGTCCCACGGACCCAGCACTTACGGAACAGGTGGCTTCCCATGCACTCCCCAGAGAAGAGCGCCCCGCCCACGACCGCCTCCACACCATATGTGCCCGCCCAGCCCCGGTCCGTGCACCGGCCCTCCCGTCCCGATCTCCCGGGCCGGGTGACCGTGGCCGTCTACGCCGCCGATCCCGTCCTGCGCGTCGGCGTCGTGCAGCAGTTACGCTCGCGCCCCGAGGTGGACCTGCTCGACGGTGCCGACATGGAGCGGGCCCAGACGTCGCTGGTGGTCGTGGACGGCGTGGACGACGACGTGGCCGCCCTGCTGCACCGGCTGCGGCACAACACCGCCACCCGAGCCGGTCTCGTGGTCGGCACTCTGGGGCCCGGCGCGCTGCAACGCGTCGTCGAGTGCGGCGTGGTGGCGGTGCTGCGGCGTGCCGATGCCGACCAGGACCGTCTTCTCCACCTGGTCCTGGCCATGGCCAACGGCGAAGGCGTGCTGCCCGGCGACCTGCTCGGCAAGCTGCTCACGCACGTGGGCGGCCTCCAGCGTTCGGCGCTCGACCCGCGGGGTGTGTCCCTGTCCACGCTGACCACGCGCGAGGCGGACATGCTGCGTCTGGTGGCGGAAGGCCTGGACACCGCGGAGATCGCCCGCAAGACCGCGTACTCCGAACGGACCGTCAAGAACGTGCTGCACGAGATCACCACACGGCTGCAGCTGCGCAACCGGGCCCACGCCGTCGGCTACGCGCTGCGCAACGGGCTGATCTGACGGCGGCCGGTACCGCGGCACTGCCCGAAAGCGCACCACACGCTTCCCCCGGGTACGGCCCCGCCGCCCTGCCGCGCCGCACGCGGCCGTCGCAGGGTGGCGGGGGCACACCCGGATGCCGCATCGGACTGCGAGGGGGACCGTGGGGACCGCGAGAGGAAGCGCCGGATCCGGCGGGCGGAGGCGCCCGGCCAGGATCGGCACGTCGTTGCTGCTGATGATCCCGCTTCTCACGGTCACGGCGGCCTCCGAACAGGACCCCGGGCAGGGTGGCGGCGAGGTCCGGCCGCGGTCGGCCGACACCGCGGGCACCCGGGTCGCGTACGCCGGCACCCGGCACCGCAGCCTCGGCCGGGTCACCGGCGACACCTCCAGCGCACCGCTGTTCGGCGAGGGCCCGGCCCACTTCGACGTCCAGCCGTCCGCCCTGGGCGACGCGATGGTGTTCGCGAGCCGCCGTGACGAGAAGGACCCCCAGATCTACCTGCGGTCCGCCGACGGCTCGGTACGCCGTCTCACCGGCGGCCGGGACGCCGCGCACCCCCGGCTGACGCCGGACGGCCGGGCCGTGGTGTTCGACTCGGCCGAACCCGGCGGCCCGGGCGGCCGCGAGCAGCGCGACCTGTGGCTGGTGCGCACCGACGGCACCGGCCTGACGCGGCTCACCGACACCCCCTCGGACGAGGAGCACCCGACGGTCTCCCCGGACGGACTGCGCCTGGCGTACTCCGGCGACAGCGGCCCGGGAGCCGGCCGGCAGCTCTACGTACGGCCTCTGGCCGGCGGCCCCGCCTCCCGGATCACCGACCCCGCCGACGGCGAGGCGACCGAGCCGGTGTGGAACCCGGCCGGTGACCCCGCCCACCGGGACCTGATCGCGTACACCGCCACAGCCGCCGGGCAGAACGGCCCCCGGCTGCGCGTGACGGACGGGCGCACCGACGAGCCGCTGCTCGAAGGCGCGCAGGCGGGGTGGCGTGCCCACGGAGCGGCGTGGCTGCCCGGCGGGGACGAGGTGCTGTTCCTGAGCCCCGAGACCACCTGTGAGTGCGAAGGCGACTGGGACCACGTGTTCCGGGTGCCCGCGCGCTCCGACCGGGTCCCCTCACTGGTGCTCAGCGAGGACCGGGAGGTCCTCTCCCCCACCTGGCTCGGCCCCCTCGACGGCGGGAGCGCGGTGGTGGAGCGCACCTCGGCCTCCGGCCCGAACACGGTGACGCTGCAGGACGTCCGGCTGGACGGGGCCGACCCCAGGGACCTGGGGCTGACGATCCTCAGGGAGGACCCGAGGGCCGACACCGAGACCGACCCCGCCGAGGACCCGCTGTTCCGGCCCGACCCCGGGTACGACCCGTGGACCGAGCGGCAGAACTACACGCCCGACGGCCGCCGGATCGTGGTGACCCGCTTCGAGGGCGACCCCGGCAGCCGCATCCAGCGGATCTGGACGGCGGACGCCGACGGGACCGGCGCGGCGCCCCTGCCGCTCACGGGGCGTGGCCCGGGAGACCGGGACACCGACCCGACGCTCTCCCCGGACGGCAGGCACCTCGCCTTCACCCGGACCTCTCCGGGCGGCACCGATCAGGACCCCGGCCCCGGCCGCATCCTGATCGCGGACGCGGCGACCGGCGCGATCCGCGGCGAGATCGTCCCGCCCGGCGGACAGGGCGCAGGCGGCGACGCCCAGCCCGCCTGGTCCCCCGACGGCGCCACCCTGGCCTTCACCCGCGACCACGTGATCGACGGGAGGGGCGGCAGCAAGCACGTCTGGACCGTGCCCGTGGACGACCTGGACCGGCAGCGCGACCTGAGCGCCGAGATCTGCCCGGGCGACTGCGAGGTCGTCGACGACAGCCCGGCGTTCTCACCGGACGGGCGCACCGTCGCCTTCAACCGGAAGAACGGCGGCGGCCGGACCGACGAACGCAACGGCATCCTGCTGACCTCCCCGTCGGGCGACGACTGCCGCGTGCTGCTGCCCGACGCCGCCCGCGGCCTTCCCGGCGCCTGCCGCCGGGAGCTGCCGGACACCTCGGCCACCGGCCCGTTCCAGCCGCGTGACGCCGCCTGGACGGCCGACGGCAGGCATCTGGTGTTCAGCTCGCGCGCCGCCCTCCCGGCCAACAGCCCCGAGAAACTGCATCTGGTGGAGATCGCCTCCGGCCGCCTCACCCCGCTCACCGCCGGGCTGCCGGGCCGGCAGAAGGAACCCGCCGTGCAGCAGTCCGTGGACCTCGCGGTCCGCGCACCCGGCACCGTGCCCGGGGTAGCCGTGGGCCGTTCCGCCACGGTCCGCGTGGACGTCGTGAACAACGGCCCGGCCGCCTCCCCCGGCACCCGGCTGACCGCCGCACCGCCGCCCGGCGTGCGGATCACCCGGCTGACCCGGCCCGGCGGCACCTGCGACGCCGCCGCCCTCCAGTGCGACATCGGCGTGGTGCCGCCCGGCACCACCGTCCCGGTGGACGTCACCCTCACCGGGACCGCCCCCGGCGACGCACCGGTCGGCTGGTCGGTCACCGGCACCGTCCTGGACCCGCGGCCCGCCGACAACTCGGGCCGAACCGTGGTGCCGGTACGCGCGGCCCCGCCCCCGGAACCGCCCACCAGTCCTCCGCCCGCCGATCCACCGCCCGCCGTGCCCCCGGCGCCGGACGAGCCCGAGGCCGGGCCCGGGGTCCGTGTCACGGCCCAGCCGAACCCCGGCTACGTCGGCGGGCGCGTCGTGGTGACGTACACCGTCCGCAACGGCCGCAACGCCCTGGCGACCGGGCTGCGGCTGCGCATCGGCCTGCCCCGGGACGTCCCGCACAACGGGCCGCCGCCGGGCTGCGACCGCTCCTGGACGTGTGCGCTGCCGGACCTGGCCCCGGGTGCGAACACCGTCGTCCGGGTCGTCCTCAGCCCCGACAGGGCGCTGACCGGCCGCGTCACCGGTGAGCTCACCACCACCGGAACGGACGCCGACCGGCGCGACAACACCGCCCGGCAGCGGCTGCGCGTCCTCCAGCCGCGCATCGTGGCGGTGCCCGAGATCGGCAAGCCCGGATTCGTCACCTCGGTGCGCGGCCGGGACTTCCCGCCGGGAGTGCCGGTGCGGTTCACCTGGAAGCCGGGCATCACCGCGTCGGCGGCGCCGACCGTGCCGGAGCCGGACGGCACGTTCATCGGCCAGCTGCTCATCCTCGCCAAGGACCGGACCGGGCCGCGCACCATCACCGCCACCGGTCCCGGGTTCTCGGCGGTGAGGACCGACTTCCTGGTGGTCAGCGGCAGTGTGCAGCCGCCCGGCGAGGTGACCCGCCGGTGATCCACGAGGTCGACGAGGGGCTGCGCCGTCTGCTGGGCGAGTCCGGCCTGGAGGCGTCGGGCGTCGAGGTGGTCTTCGACGCCCCCACCCGGGACTGGGCGGCGCGCCGCACCGGCCCGGCGGTCTGCGTCTTCCTGTACGACATCCGCGAGGACACCGCCCGGCGCGGCAGCGGCACCGGAGAGGTGTACGACGCGGACGGACACCTCGTGGCGCGGCGCACCCCGCCGCGCTGGTTCGAGCTGACGTACCTGGTCACGGCCTGGGCGAGCCGCCCGCAGGACGAGCACCGGCTGCTCTCGCAGGTACTCGCCCGCCTGGTGGCCGCCGACACCCTGCCCGCGCGGCTGCTCACCGGCACGCTCGCCGAACTCGGCCTGACCGTGGGACTGGAGACCGTGGGGGCGGGGGACGACGTACCGGCCGTCTCCGAGGTGTGGTCGGCGCTCGGCGGGGAGCTGAAGGTCTCGCTCAAGGTGCGGGTGAGGGCGCCGCTCGCCGGAGTGAGCCGCACCGTCGCGCCGCCGGTCACCGAAGGGCTCGCCGTGCGCTCCGCCGTCCGGCACGGGGACGGGGAGCCGGCGGGACGGCGGCTGCGCTACACGGAGGTGGGCGATCCGGGACCGGAGGGCTTCGCCGGTCCACGCGAGCGGCCGTCCGCGCCCGCCCGGCGCCGCCGGGGGGAGCGCCGGCCGTGACGCACACCGCCGAAACCGCCCCGCGGACCGCCGCCGAGGCCACCGCCGTCGTCGGCGTCGGCGTGGAGCATGTGTGGGCGCGGCTCCGCGCGGTGGAGGAGCGGGTGCGGCACGCGGTGGCGTCCCGCCGCGCCACCGACCCCGACCCCGACGACCCCTACCGGGGCCAGTACCTCACCCCCGAGGCGGCCGCCCGCATCCTGGACGAGCCGGGCGGCCTCGGCCTGCCCGCCCACGACCCCTGGCATCCGCCGGCCGGTTCCGTCCTCGGCGGCCTCGCCGCGCGGTTCGGACTGTCCCCGCTGGACCTGGACCTGCTGCTGATCGCGGTGGCGCCCGATCTGGACGCGCGGTTCGAGCGGCTCTACGGCTACCTCAACGACGACCTGACGCGCCGCCGGCCCACGGTCGGGCTCGCCCTGGAGCTGTGCGGGCTCGCCGGGGCGTCCCCCGCCCGTTTCCGGCTCGCCCCCGGAGCGCCGCTGGTGGAGGGCGGTCTGCTGGAGGTCACCGAGCCGGAACGGCCACCGCTGTCCC
Source organism: Streptomyces barkulensis (assembly GCF_002843305.1). Classification (GTDB taxonomy): domain Bacteria; phylum Actinomycetota; class Actinomycetes; order Streptomycetales; family Streptomycetaceae; genus Streptomyces; species Streptomyces barkulensis. The sequence continues at coordinate 54,126 of NZ_PGSG01000118.1, read as the reverse complement.
GTGTCCTGGCCGTACCCGACCGGGTCACCGGGCACCTGCTGGGCGACGCGCGACCCGACACCCGGCTCGCCGGGGTGCTCGGCGAGGCGTGGGAGGACCCGACCGCCGAGGCGGCGCAGATCCGCGCAGCGGCCGCCGCGGCCGGGACCGGTGCCGGCCTGGTCCACCTGCGCGACCGGGGCGGCGACGCCGGAGGGCTGGCCGTGGCCGCCCTGCGCGCGGCCGGGCCGCGTCCGCTCGTCCTGGACGCGGCGGCGCTCGCCCGGCGCTCCGGCGACGTGCCGGCCCTCGCCCGGGTGGCCGCCCTCGAAGCCCGCCTGACCGGTTCCGGGGTCGTCCTCGGCCCCCTGGAGGCACTGCCCGACAAGCCCGGGGAGCGGGCCCGGATACTGGCGGCGTTGTGCGGTGCGCTGCGGGGGATCCCGCTGCTGACGCACGGCACCACCGACTGGGACCCGGCGTGGGCGGCCGACACCCCCGTCGTCCTGACCGTTCCGGCACCGTCCCCCGAGCGGCAGGCCGAGCGCTGGCGGCACGCCCTGGAGCGGGCCGCCGTCGGCGACCGCGCGGCCGGCTCCGCGGCCGACGGCACCGAGGCGCTGGCCCGGGCGGTCGCCGCGCACCGCCTGGACTCCGGGCAGCTGCGCCGCGCCGCCGACGTGGCGACCCGCACCGCAGCCCTGGCGGGCCGCCCGGTGGACCCCGACGACCTGCGGGCCGCCGTGCGCGCCCAGAACGGTGCGGGACTGGACCGACTCGCCCGCCGGGTGGAGCCCGGCGTCGGCTGGGACGACCTGGTCCTCCCGCCGGCCACCCACCGGCGGCTGCGCGAGCTGGCGCTGCGCGCCCGTCACCGCGAGCAGGTGCTCGGGCGGTGGGGGATGCGGCCCGGCGGCGGCCGGGGGCGCGGGGTGATCGCGCTGTTCGCCGGCGAGTCGGGCACCGGCAAGACCATGTCGGCCGAGGTGGTCGCCGCCGACCTGGGCATGGACCTGTACGTGGTGGACCTGTCCACGGTGGTCGACAAGTACGTCGGGGAGACCGAGAAGAACCTGGAGCGGATCTTCACCGAGGCGTCGGCCGTCAACGCGGTACTGCTCTTCGACGAGGCCGACGCGATCTTCGGCAAACGCTCGGAGGTGAGGGACGCCCACGACCGGCACGCCAACATCGAGTCGGCGTATCTGCTGCAGCGCATGGAGTCCTTCGACGGGATCGCGGTGCTCACCACCAACCTGCGGGCCAACCTGGACGAGGCGTTCACCCGCCGCCTGGACGTGGTGGCCGACTTCCCCGTGCCCGACGCAGGGCAGCGCCTGGCCCTGTGGGAGCGGTGCCTGGGCGGGGTGCTGCCCCGGGACGGCGATCTGGACCTCGCCTTCTGCGCGGACCGCTTCGAGATGGCCGGCGGCTCGATCCGGGCCTGCGCGGTGACGGCCGCCTACCTCGCGGCGGAGGCAGGGGGGCCGCTGACGATGCGGCAGGTGGTCAGGGCGGTCGCGCAGGAGTACCGCAAGCTGGGCCGGCTGGTCCTGGCGGGCGAGTTCGGGCCGTACCTGGCGGAGGCCGCCGACGCGTGAGGGGCGGGCCGCGCGGGTCCGCCGCCACCCACCGGACCCGTGCGGGCGGCCCCGAAGGGCAAGAGGAGAGCCCGGCCGCCGCCCTCCCGTCCCTTGCCCCCCGCTCCGCGCGCCGGTGGCCTTGGTACGGCCCCGACCAGCGAACCGGAAGGCGCGTCACGTGCAGACCCACGAACCGGATCAATCGGCCCAGCGGCGGGCCGGCCGGCCCCGGACGGGACGGGCGACCACCTCATCGCCGGCCGGGGGCGCCGCGGCGCCCCCGGCCGGCCTGCTCGGCCTCCAGGCGTCGGCCGGCAACGCCGCAGTCACCCGCATGGTCCAGCGTGCCCGGTGCGAGGCCGACGGCGACCGGGAGTGGGGCGGCGCGGCGCCGGTGCAGCGCTCCACCGTCCACCAGGTGCTGCGCGGGCCCGGACGGCCGCTCGACGCGCCGCTGCGTGAGGAGATGGAGGCCCGGCTCGGCGCCGACTTCTCCGACGTCCGCCTGCACACCGGCGCGGCCGCCCGGCGGTCCGCCGCCGAGATCGGCGCCCGCGCCTACACCTCCGGCCGGCACGTCGTCATCGGCGACGGCGGCGCCGACAGGCACACCCTCGCGCATGAACTCACCCATGTCATCCAGCAGCGGCACGGCGCGGTCACGGGCACGGACCGCGGTGACGGACTGCGCGTCAGCGACCCCGGCGACCGCTTCGAGCGGGCCGCCGAGGCCAACGCGCGCCGCGCGCTCGCGGGTCCGGCCCCCGTCCGGCAGGCGGAGGCGACCGCCGCCGGGGCAGGGCGGAAGGCCGGTGAGGACACCCCGGTGCAGCGGGCCATCGCGTGGTACAAGCAGTCCACGAACTCCCTGGACGCGTTCGGGAGGGCGCTGGGGGACCTGGTGGAGAACGCGGCCGAGACCATCATCGCCAGCCCCGACCACGTACCGGTCACCAACAACGGGTACATCGAACGCTGGTACCAGGTGGTCAACGCCTACATGAGCGACCGCTCGAAGACCGCGTTCCTGCACACGGCGTTCGGCTACGCCGTGGAGGCGCTCGTCACGGCCAGGCTCAACGAGATCAGGGGCCACCTGCCGGCCGGCTGGACGATCGCCACCCAGGTCACGCACGGCCACACCCGGCCGGACATCGTCGTCTTCGACGACCAGCGCGTCGAACAGGCCTGGTTCGACATCACCTCGCTCGCCAGCACCGGCCACATCGGGAAGAAGACGGGGACGGCGTGGGGCACCAGGCCGCACGTCGCCGAGGTCGTCTATCCCCCCCTCGACCCGACCCGGCTGGCGCCCGGCAACGCCACACCCGAGCAGCGGGAGCAGCTCCAGCAGGCGGCCGAACAGGAGCGGCAGAAGGAGAGGGACCTGGTCCTCCACCTCGACGGACTGGCCACTACCGTCTACAAGCACATGCTGGACGACGTGGCGGTCGGGAACGACAAGGCCAAACAGCGCAAGTTCTTCGAGGAACACATGTACGCGCTGCTGGGGGACGCGGCCGTCGGCGCCATGCGGACCGGGACGAAGCTGCCGCCCAACACGGCCAAGTCGTTCCTGGCGCACCTGGACAAGTACAAGCGCAAGTCCCCCGATGACCGCCCCTGGCCGGCCACCTTCGGCTACACCGGCAACAACGCGACCGGGCGGGACCCCGTCACGTTCGAGCGCATCCTCAACGAACTCGTCGTGCGGGGCAAGGTGTGACCGGTGCCGGGCGGCCGGCGCGGGGAGTCCGGGAGGGCAGTTGTCCTGCCCCCGCGCAGGGCCGCGGGTCCCTGTCCCCGGGCCGGACCCACCGCGCAGACTCGCCCTGGACACAGGTGACCTGCAAGAACGCTTAAGGAGCGAGCATGCCGACGTACCTCACCCCGGGCGTGTACGTGGAGGAGGTGCAGTCCGGTGCCCGCCCGATCGAAGGGGTCGGCACCGCCGTCGCCGCGTTCGTCGGGTTCGCCGGGAGCGGCCCGTTCCACACGCCGACGCTGGTCACCAACTGGGATCAGTACACCCAGACCTTCGGCGGCTTCACCGAGGGCACCTACCTGGCCCACGCGGTCCACGGGTACTTCTCCAACGGCGGCGGCGCCGCGTACATCGTGCGGATCGGCGGTTCCGCCGAGGACGCCTCCGCGCCGGCGTCCGACGGCGGCGCGCGGCAGGAGGACCCGGTGGCGGAGCCGGCGGAGATCGGCGGCTTCCTCATCGCGGCCCGCCCGGGTGTCTCGGGGGTGTCGGTGGAGATCGCCGACGCGGACGGTGAGGACCCGCCGCAGGACCGCTTCAAGGTCCTGGTCCGCCAGGGCGACCAGGTGGCCGAGACGTACGAGGCGTCCAGCCGCAAGAACGTCAAGGGGTACCTGGTCAGCCAGGCCCGCGCCTCCAAGCTGATCGAGGTCACCGAACAGCGGGGCACCGGCCAGAGCAGGCCCGCCAACCAGACCGTGGCGCTGCCCGGCGCCCCGGCCGCGCCCACCGCGCCCACCGCGCCCGGCTCCGGCGAGGTGTCCCGCCTCGACGCGTCCGAGTACGTCGGCGACCCCGCGGCCCGCACCGGGTTCGGCGGCCTGGAGACCATCGACGAGATCACCATGGTCGCGGTGCCGGACCTGATGAGCGCCTACCGGCGCGGCGACATCGACGCCGAGGGTGTGCGCACCGTGCAGCTGGCGGTGATCTCGCACTGCGAGCAGATGGGCGACCGGGTGGCCGTCCTGGACACACCGCCCGGGCTGACCGCCCAGCAGGTGCGCGCCTGGCGCAACGACGAGGCGGGCTACGACTCCCGGTACGCGGCCCTCTACTACCCGTGGGTGCGGGTCTTCGACCCGGCCGCCGGACGCAACGCCGCCGTCCCGCCGAGCGGCCACATCGCCGGGGTGTGGGCGCGCAGCGACGCCGAGCGCGGCGTGCACAAGGCGCCCGCCAACGAGGTGGTCCGCGGCGCGGTGGACCTGGAGTTCCGGCTCAGCAAGGGCGAGCAGGACCTGCTGAACCCGATCGGCGTGAACTGTGTGAGGGCCTTTCCCGGCCGGGGCATCCGGGTGTGGGGCGCCCGCACCCTCTCCTCCGACCCGGCCTGGCGCTACCTGAACGTACGCCGCCTGTTCAACTACCTGGAGGAGTCGATCCTCCTGGGCACCCAGTGGGTGGTCTTCGAGCCGAACGACGACCGGCTGTGGTCCAGCATCCGGCGCAACGTCACCGCGTTCCTCACCGAGGAGTGGCGCCGGGGCGCGCTGTTCGGACGCACCGCCGAGGAGGCGTTCTATGTGAAGTGCGACCGCGACAACAACCCGCAGGAGTCCATCGACCAGGGCCGGGTCGTCTGCGAGATCGGCGTCTCGCCGGTCAAGCCCGCGGAGTTCGTGGTGTTCCGGCTGGCCCAGTTCTCCGACAGCACCAGCCTCATCGACGAGTGACCCACGGGTCCGCAAGGAAAGGTGACCAACAGTCATGGCAGTGGGCGATGCTCTTTCCACCCATGTCTTCGGCGTGCAGCTCGGCGGCTACCTGGTCGAGTCGGTCCAGGAGATCAGCGGGCTGACCGTCGAGGAGGAGGTCGTCGAGGTCAAGCAGGTCAGCGCGGAGGGCAAGCAGATCATCCGCAAGCAGCCCGGCGCCCGGCAGGCCGGGGAGATCACGATCACCCGGGGACTCGACCAGAGCAGCGAGTTCACCAGTTGGATCAAGGAAACCCTGAACAACGGCGCCGTGAACTCCGCACGGCAGAACCTCACCATCGAGATCAAGGACTCCGAGGGCAACACGGTCCGCCGCATCCAGCTGATGCAGGGCTGGGCCTCCAGGTGGGAGGGCCCGTCCCTGAAGGCCGGCGAGTCGTCTCCGGCCACCGAGTCCGTCACGATCGTGTTCGAGGAGATCATCGTCGAATGAGACGCCGTACGGTGACGGCGGGCAATCTGGAGGAGATCCTCCAGGTGACGGCGCCCGCCCCGGCCGCGGAGCAGACGGCGGCGGCCCCCGCCGCCGCCTCGCCGCCCGGAGAGGACCACGGGCTGCGCACCGAGTTCGAGTTCGAGCTGCCGCGCGGCTACGTCGACGAGGCGGGCACGGTGCACCGCCACGGCGCGATGCGCCTGGCCACCGCCCGCGACGAGCTGCGGCCCCAGATCGATCTGCGGGTCAAGGAGAACCCGGCGTACCTGAGCGTGGTGCTGCTGAGTCAGGTGATCACCCGGATCGGCACGGTCACCGATGTGCACGCCGGGGTCGTGGAGCGGATGTACGCCACCGACGTCGCCTTCCTCCAGGACTTCTACCGCCGCGTCAACAGCGAGGGCCACACCCGGGCGGCGGTGACCTGCCCGCACTGCGAGGGTGGCTTCGAGGTCGACCTCTCGGGTGGGCGCCTGGGGGAATCGTGACGTACGCCCTTCCCCGGCTCCGGGAGGAGATCGCGTACATCGCCTACCACTTCCACTGGCCACGCGAGGAGATCCTCGACCTGACCCATGACGAACGACGGCAGTGGGTGGCCGAGATCGCCCGTATCAACACCCGTGTGAACGAAGGCGGTTGAGCTCATGGCATGGTGGGGCAGGCTGCGCCGCCGGACCGCCCCTCCCGGGCGGACCGCCCGCCCCGGCGGTCCGCCCGAAAGAGGCGGTCCGGACCGGGGCGCGCCCGGCGGGCCGGTCTCCTCCGTGCCCGGCGACTGGGACGGCGGCTGGCGCCGTACCGCGCCACCGGAGCTCACCGTGGCACGCGCACCGCTCGGTGTCAGTGACGGCCTGGCCTTCCGCGCGGGCCTGGCCGCCTGGCGGAATCCGTCGTTCGGCACCGGTCTCGGCCATGCCGTGCTGCCCACGGCCCCGGCCGGTCTGGTGCGCGGTGTCGCCCGCCCGGCCGCCCCCCGGCATGCCCGCGAAGGCGGGGGGCCGCTGCTGCTGCGGGCAGTGCGCCCGCGGGAGGCCGACGGCCCGTGGGAGGGCGCGTCGGAGGCCGGAGCCGCGGACGGCCCGGCCCGTCCGGCCACTGCTCCGGCCGCTCCCTCCTCTCCGGCCGCCCCGCCCCTTCCGTCCGCGAGCGCGGGCTCGGGGCGGGAGCCGGCCGTGGCGCGCCCCGGCGACGGCGGTGACGACGGCGGTGACGACGGCCCCGCCGGGAAGGGCGGTCCGGCCGATGCGCCGCGCCCCCGTGGGCTCACCTCCACGGGCTCACCCGCCGTGTTCTCCCCGTCGCCTCCCCGCGTCCAGCGGGCGGCGAGGCCCGCCACCGGTCCGGTCGTGGCCCCCGCCGACGGCGGCCCCCGGCCAGCCGTTCCGGAGATCCCGCTGGTACGGCGCGTGGCCGTGCTCCCGGCCGCAGCCACTGACGGGAGCGCGACCCGGCCCGCTCCCGGTGGGTCCGCACCTTCCGAACCGGCCGGCCGGCAGACGGCGGCGACGGCTACGGCGGCCACGGCGGCGGTCGCGGAGCCACGGCTCACCCGGGGCGGCAGGCGGCCGGGGACGGCCGTCACGGCCGGCTCCGAGGCGTCCCGCCCGCTCGTCCGGGCACGTCCGGTCGATTCTTCTCCGACCGTGGCCCGGCGCCCGGTCGGACCGGCGCGCCGCCTCCCCGCCCTGCCGCCCGCCGCCGCTCCGGCACCCGGCGCCGGTACGCCCCCCGACGCACCCGGCGCCGGTTCGACCGCACCGGGCGAGGCGAGGGCGCGCTCAGCCGCTCCCGGGCAGCACGCCACCGCGCGCGCGGCAAGCCGCGCGCCCCTGGGCGCCCCGCTGAGCGGGCTGCCCCCCACCGCCGTGTCGCTGACGGAGCCCGGCCCGACCCCGGCAGCGGCGCCGACCACATCGCCCGCGCCCGGCGCCGGAGCCGCGCCCGGTCCGGCGCTGCCCGTCGTCCAGCGCCGCACGGACGGCGCACCGGACGGCGCACCGGATCCGTCCGACGGCGACGCGGGGGGAGCGGCCCACGACGCCCCGCGCCGGGGCCCGGGCGCGGGGCGGACCGGGGCACGTACGCGCGGCGGCCTGGGCGCACCGCTGTCCGCGCTGCCGCCGAGCGCCGAACCGTCCGGCTCCCTCCCATCCGGTGACCGCGCCTCCCGCACGGCGCACGGGCCGGACCTCCGGCACGCTCCGGCGCGCCGGGGCCGGGAGTCCGCCGAAACCGCACCGCCCGCCGTACCGCCCGCCGTACCGCCCGCGCCGGGAGGCGGCGGTGCGGGTGCGCCGCTGCTGGGAACGGACGGCTCCCGGCGTGGTCCCGCAGACCTCTCCCCCACCGGGGACACCGCGCCGTCCGGACCCGTGAGCCACCGAAACGGGCCCGCCACGCCGCTGGTGACGCCGGCCCCGTCCGTCGTCCCCCACCAGCCGGCTCCGGGGGGCTCCGTCGGCACCGCGGGCGGGGAAGGCCCGGCGGGGAGCGCACGGCGGCCCGGTGCGGCGCGCGGCGGGCCGGGCTCCGGAAGCCGGCGGCCCCCCGCCGCGCCGGGCCCGGCCGTCGTCGCCCGGACCGTCGCCGGCCCGCGCCCCCTCACCGTGACACCCTCCGGGTCGCACTCGCACACCGCACCGGCAGCGCACCGCACCCTTGCGCTGCTCACCGCGCGCCCGCTCACCCTGAAGACCCGGGTTCCGCAAGGGGCGGCGGAGCCCTCCGTCTCCCGCCCCGGTGGACGTACTCCCGTGGTGGCGGCGCGCTGGTCCGACGCACCGGCCGCCTCCCGGGACCACTCCGCGCCGACCGCGGGCAAGCCCGTACGGTCTGCGGGACCGCGAATCCAGCGGGCCGCGTCCGTGCCCGTGCCTCCCGGTCCCAAGGCGTCCGGCTCCAGGGGCGCCGGGTCTTCCGGTCCCGGCCGGCGTGTCCCGGTCGTCCGGCCCGCGCCGCCCCGCGGACAGACCTCCGGGGCGGCCCCGGCCCCCGCCGTGCCGGCGCGCTCCCTGCCGGCGGCCGGCCCGCAGACGCCGGCGTTCGCCGACCGCCCGCCGACCACACCGGCACCGGCACCGGCACCGGCGGGGAACATCCCCGTGGTCCGGCCACGGAACGCCGCGCCGGTCCCCGGGCCGGCTCCGGTCCGCGGCCCGGCGGCGGGCGGCGGGACCGGCCGGGCGGCGGGACCGGTCCAGCGCACCGCCACGGGCACCGGCCGCGCCGCCGTGCCCGCGGGTGTGCCGGCCAGGGAGGTACCGGCGCGCGGCCGGCCGCGGTCGGCCTCCGCGCCGTCCGCACCGCCCGCCCCCTCCGCGCCGTCCGTATCCGGCAGGGGCACGGCCCGTCCCCCCGAGGTGCCGCAGGACCCCGGCCTCGACCTGGACGACCTGGCGCGCCGCCTGCTCGACCCGATGGCCCGGCTGCTCCGTACCGAACTGCGGCGCGGCCGGGAGCGCACGGGCCGCCCCTACGACGGACGCCGCTGAAGGAACGGAACGAAGGACGGACGACGGACCGATGACGGACAGCATCTTCGCGACGAGCGTGTTCTTCCGGCTCGCGATCGGCGGCGACGACCTGGGCGCCTTCCACACCTGCTCCGGCATGGGTGCCGAGGTCGAGATCGAGAGCTACGCCGAGGGCGGCAACAACGGCTTCACCTGGAACCTGCCCGGGCGTGTGACCTGGTCGAACATCACGCTCACCCGGCCGGTCACCGCGGACACGGTGAAGATCGGCCGCTGGCTCGACGAGACGCTGCGGCGGGTGGAACCCAAGGAGGGCGAGATCGTGGCGCTGAGACCGGACCTGACCCCGATCGTCGGCTGGCAGGTGTTCGGGATCGTCCCGGTGCGCTGGCAGGGGCCGTCCTTCGATCCCTCCAGTTCCCAGGCGGCGGTGGAGACCCTGGAGATCGCCCACGAGGGGCTGCGCCCCTCCTGACGCGCGCTCACGCACGCCTCCCCCCAGACGCCCTCGTTCACGCCCCCGTTCCCGCTCCCGGAAAGGAGATCCCCACATGTCCCCAGCGGTCCGCGCCGGCCGGGCCAGGGCCCAGCTGACCCTGAAGGAACCCCCGGCCTCGGTCGGCGCGAAGCCCGGCGGGACGATCGCCCGGCTCGACCTCCAGTTCAACCCCTCCACCCTGCAGTTGCAGAAGACCACCGAGTGGCGCCGTTCCCCGTCCCGGATGGCGGGGCAGTCGGCGCTGCCCGAGTTCGTCGGCAGCGGCCCGCGCACGCTGAGCCTGGAGGTGTTCCTGGACGCGACCGCCACCCACGACGACTCCGTGGAACAGGCCGTGGAGAAGCTGATGAAGGCGTGCGTGCCGACCCCGGCCAGCCTGAGCCGCGAGAAGCCGGCCAGCCCGTGGGTGCGGTTCGAGTGGGGCACCGCGCGGACGACCTCGTTCGACGGGGTCCTCTCCAGCCTGTCGGTGACGTACACGCTGTTCGACGTCGACGGCAGGCCGCTGCGGGCCACCTGCGCGCTGTCGATCGAGGAGGCGAGTGTCGACCCGCCGGGTCAGAACCCGACGTCCGGCGCGCGCGCCGCCCGCAGCACGCACACCGTGGTGGCGGGCGACAGCCTGGCCCTGCTGGCCTGGCGCGAGTACGGCGACGCGACGGCCTGGCGGGCCATCGCGGAGGCGAACGGAATCGACGACCCGATGGCGCTCGTACCCGGCACCGAGCTGGTGGTGCCGGGGCTGCGGGACGCGGGGGGCGAGGAGGAGCGGTGACCACATCCGAGGCGCGGGGCGGCCGGTCCTTCGCGGCGGACCCCGTCGTGGAGACGCCCGCCCCGCTTCCGCCCGTCTGGGCCGCCCAGCTGGTGAGCTGCGTGGTGGACGAGAACGTAGGGCTGCCCGACGCGGCACAGCTCACCTTCCGCGACCCCGACCACGAGTTCCTGAAGGCGACCGGCATCACCATCGGCACCCCGCTGCGGGTTTCGGTGGTGACCGTGTCCGGACAGGCGCGCGAGCGGCTGTTCGACGGCGAGGTGACGGCCCTGGAGGTGGACCGCGACCGCACGGGCTCGTTCACGGTGGTGCGCGCCTACTCCAGGGCGCACCGCCTCCAGCGGGGCCGGAAGGTGGTGGCCTACCGGAACATGACGGCCGCGGCGATCGTCCGCAAGGTGGCCGCCGGGGCCGGACTGACCTGCGGAACCGTGCAGGCCGCACCGGTCACCTACCGGCAGCTGTCGCAGGCGAACATCTCCGACTGGGACTTCCTGCAGTACCTGGCGGGCGAGAGCGGGGCACAGGTGCACGTCGACGACCAGGGTCTGCTCCAGTTCACCCGGCCGCGGCCGGCCTCCGGCGCGCCCTCTGTCTCGACCCCGGCCACACGGAACCCGATGGTGCTGGAGTACGGCCGGAACCTGCTGGCACTGCGGGCCTCGCTCTCGGCCGCGGACGGGGCGTCGTCGGTGGAGGTGCGCGGCTGGGACGTCACCACGAAGCGGCCGCTGGTGTCCCGGCATCCGTCGGTGGACAGCGAGACGGCGGTCCCGGGCCTGAGTCCGGCGATGAGCGCCCGGTTCGGCAAGGCGGCCAAACTGACCGTCACGGACACCCCGTACCGCACCCAGGCCGAGACGACGGCGGTCGCGGGCTCCGCGGCCGCGCAGGTCGCTGCGGGCTTCGCCGAGCTGGAGGCGGTGGCCGAGGGCAATCCCCTGCTGCGGGCGGGCAGGCCCGTGGCGCTCGGCAACGTCGGGCAGGCGTTCTCCGGCCGCTACACGGCCACGGCGGTGCAGCATGTCCTGGACCCGCACGGCGGGTACCGGACGACGGTGTGGGTCAGCGCCAGCCCGGACCGCTCCCTGACCGGCCTGGTGACCGGCGCCAACGCGCCGTCCCGCGGCCCGCGCATGCCGGGTCTGGCGATCGGCGTGGTGACGGACGTGCGCGAGCCGGACGGCGCCGAACGCGGCGCGGTACGGCTGAGGTTCCCCTGGCTGGACGACACCTACGTCACCGACTGGGTGCGCACCGTGCAGTGGGGCGGCAGGGGCGGCGGGGGCGTGGTCAGCCCGGAGGTCAACGACGAGGTCCTGGTCGGCTTCGAGCAGGGCCTGCTGGACAGCCCGTACGTCATCGGCGGGCTCTACAACGGTGTGGACCGGCCCTCGCCCCACGACGTGCCGCTGGTCGACGGCACCAGCGGGAAGGTCAACCGCCGTTCGGTGGTGTCGCGTTCGGGACACCGGGTGGAGCTGCTGGACGCGAGGGCCCCGGGTCCGTCCGGAGTGCGGCTCACCACCGGTGACGGACGCCTGGAGGTCTTCCTCGACGACCGGCAAGGCCGGATCGAGCTGGCGGTGCGCTCCGGGACGGGCCGGCAGCCCCTCACCTCCGTCCGGCTCGACGACAGGGGCATCACCCTGGACGCGGGGCGGGGCGACGTGAGCGTGTCGGGCCGGAACGTGGACATCAACGGCAGCGCCGGGGTGAAGGTCGGCGGCCGTTCGGTCAGCGTCACCGGCAGCTCGGACGTCACCGTCGACGGCGGTCTGCTCGGCGTCCTCAAGGCCCGGCTCATCCGGATCAACTGACCCTTGTCCACCCTCACCCGACATTCCCCGAGGAGCACCGCATGCCAGCCGCAGCCCGCACCGGCGACCCCACCGACCACGGTGGCCGGATCACCGCCCCGCCGCCCGGCGCCGCCGCGGCGGTGGCGCGCGTGCTGATCGGCGGACGCCCCGCCGCCGTCGTGGGCAGCCTGGTCGTCTGCCCCATCCCCCAGCACGCGGCCCTGGGACCGACCAACGTGATCAAGCCCGACCCGGCCGCGCTCGCCGCGGGCACGGTGCTCATCGGCGGTCTGCCGGCCGCGCGGGCGCGCGGGCGGAGCGTGTGCGGCGCCACGGTCCTGACCGGCGCCGTGAACGTCCTGATCGGGGGCGCGTGATGAGCGAGCGGTTCATCGGCCGCGGCTGGGCGTTCCCGCTGCGGGTCGGGCCGACCGGCGGGATCGGCATGGTCGAGAAGGACCGGGAGATCGAGGAGGCGATCCGCCTGGTGCTCGGCACCGCGCCCGGCGAGCGCCCCATGCGCCCCGAGTTCGGCTGCGGCATCCACGACTACGTCTTCGCCCCCGGCGACGGCGCCACCGCCGGGCGCGTCGCACAGCAGGTGCGCGAGGCCCTCCAGCGGTGGGAGCCGCGCATCGCGGTGGACGACGTGGTGGTCGCCTTCGACACCGTCGAGGCCGGCACCCTCTACATCGACGTGCGCTACACCGTGCGCTCCACCAACGACCGGCGCAACCTGGTCTTCCCCTTCTACACGATCCCCTCCGACGAGGGGGCCGGGGAGAGGGGCGCCGACTGATGGCCCTGCCCTCCCCCAATCTGGACGACCGGCGCTTCCAGCAGCTCGTCGACGAGGCGAAGCGGTACGTGCGGCAGCGCGCGCCGGAGTGGACCGACCACAACGTCTCCGATCCGGGCGTCACCCTGATCGAGACGTTCGCCCACCTCGTGGACCAGCTGCTGTACCGGCTGAACCGGGTCCCGGACAAGAACTACACCGCCTTCCTCGACCTGCTGGGCGTCCGCCTGTTCCCGCCGGCCGCGGCCGTGGCGGAGGTCGACTTCCACCTGTCGGCGCCGCAGCCCGACACGGTGGCACTGCCCGCGGGCACCGAGGTGACCACCGCGCGCGGCGAGATCGACGAGGCCGTGGTGTTCACGACCACGGACGAACTGCGCATCGCGCCGAGCGAACTGACGCGACTGGTGACCGCACCCCGGACCGGCGACCAGACCGACCGGACCGGCACGCTCGCCGAGGGCCGCGACGTGCGGTGTTTCCAGGCGGCGCCGGAGCCGGGCGACGCGCTGCTGTTCGGCCTGCCGACGGCGGTGCCGCGCTGCATCGTCGCGGTGCGGCTGGACAGCCGCGTGGAGGGCGTCGGCGTGGACCCGCGCCAGCCCCCGCTGGTGTGGGAGGCGTGGAACGGCGGCGGCTGGCAGGTGTGCGAGACCGGCACCGACACCACCGGCGGGCTGAACCGGCCCGGCGAGGTCATCGTGTACGTACCGGCCGGGCACACCGCTTCGGTGATCGGTGGGGCGCGGGCCGGCTGGCTGCGCTGCCGCGTCACCGAGGCGGAGCCGGGCCAGCCGTTCTACTCCCAGTCCCCGACGGTGCGCGAGGCGGCCGTGTTCACCGTGGGCGGCACCATGTCCGTCGAGCACGCCGAGACCGTGACCGACGTGCCGCTCGGCACTTCGGAGGGGGTCGCCGGACAGACGTTCCGGCTCGGCCGCCCACCGGTCCTCCTCGACCGCGAGCCACCCGTGGTGGAGGTCTCCTCGGGCGAGGGGTGGCAGCGCTGGGATGTGGTGGAGCACTTCGGCCGTTCCGGGCCCGCCGACCGGCATGTCCGGGTGGACGCCACCACCGGCGAGTTCGGCTTCCCGCCCGTGCTGCGCGAGCCGGACGGCACGCTGCGGCAGTGCGGCGCCGTGCCGCCCAAGGGCGCCCGGGTGCGGGTGGCCCGCTACCGCACCGGCGGCGGCCCGGCGGGCAACGTCGCCCGCGGCGCGATCTGTGTACTGCGCAGCTCCGTTCCGTACGTCGCGCGGGTCGTCAACCGGGAGGCGGCGCGCGGCGGCGTCGCCGGCGAGACCGTCGACAACGCCAAGCTGCGCGCGCCGGACGCGCTGCGGATGCAGGAGCGCGCGGTGACCGCCGAGGACTACGAGATCATCGGCCGCCAGGCGGCGCCCTCCGTGCGCCGGGTCCGCTGCCTGCCCGCCGGCGGCGCGGGCGCGGTACGGGTCCTGGTGGTGCCGGACGCGGTCGCCGACGAGGACGGCCGGCTCCGCTTCGAGCAGCTCATCCCCTCCGAGCAGGTGCTCCGGGCGATCACCGCGAGTCTGGACGAGCGGCGCCTGATCGGTACCCGCCTCGTCGTGGAGCCGCCGGTCTACCAGGGCGTCACCGTGGTGGCCCGGCTCTCGGCGGCGCCGGACGACACCGACCGGGTGCGCGACGAGGCGCTCGCCGCGCTGTTCGGGTACCTCGACCCGCTGCGCGGCGGCCCCGACGGCACCGGCTGGCCGTTCGGGCGGCCGGTGCAGTACGGGGAGGTCTTCGGCGTGCTGCAACGCGCCACCGGAAACGCGCTGGTGGAGGACGTCCGGCTGTTCCCCGCCGACCCGGTCACCGGGCGGCGGGGCGCGCCGGCGGACCGCGTCGACGTGGCCGCGGGCGCACTGGTCTTCTCCCACCAGCACCAGGTGGCCGTCACGGCCGTCACGGCCGTCGAGCCGGAGGCACGGGGATGAGCCGCGCCGCCGTACCCGGACTGCCGAGCAGATACCCGATCGGCGGGCAACTGCCCGCCCTGTACGCCGAGGACGACTTCGCGCAGCGGTTCACCGCCGGCCTCGACACCGTCCTCGCGCCGGTCTTCGCGACCCTCGACAACCTGCCCGCCTACCTCGACCCCCGGGTGGCTCCGGCCGACTTCCTGACCTGGCTGGCGTCGTGGGTGGGCGCCGCCGACGACCCGCGGTGGCCCGTGGAGTCGCGCCGCGAGGCGGTCGTCCGCGCGGTGGAACTGCACCGGTGGCGCGGCACCGGGCGCGGCCTGGTCGAGGGCCTGCGGCTCGCGCTCGGCGTACACGCCGAGGTGACCGGGGACGGCGGGGCGTCCTGGTCGAGCACCGCCGGTGCCGACCTCCCGCCCGAACCATCCGCCGGGCCCCTGGTCCGGGTGTGGCCGGACCGCGGCAGGAGGGTGGACCCGGACCGGGTCCGCGAGATCGTCCGGGCCATGTGCCCGGTGCACACCGTCTGCCGGGTGGAGGTCCTGCCCGGTCCGCCCGCCGACGAAGGGAGGTGACGTCGTGCACGTGTGTCCCGCGTGCGGGACGTCCAACGGCCCCGGAGACGACTTCTGCGGCAGCTGCGGCGCCTACCTGGGCTGGTCGGACACCCCGCCCGCTCCGGACAGGCGACCGGAGCCCGCACCCGCGCCGGAGCCCGCACCCGCACCCGCACCCGCGCCGCCTCCGGCGGAGAAGCCCGCGCCCACCGGAAGCGGCGCGGGCCCCGGCGCCGACCCCGGCCGGGAGGAGGGCACGGGCCCTCCCCCGCGGACCGGCCCCGGCCTGGACCGCACCGAGCCCCCGACCCCGGCTCCGGCCCCTGCCCCCGATCCCGCCCCCGCCCCCGCCCCCGGGGCGACGGCGCCGGACCCCGTGGTGCCCGTGCGCCCCGCGAAGCCGGTGGCCCCGCGCCCCGTCGTACGCCCCGCGGCGGTGCCGGACGAGGCGGCGGGGACGCCCTGTCACGCCTGCGGCGCACCCAACCCGCCGGGCCGCCGGTTCTGCCGGCGCTGCGCGGCAGCGCTGAACCCCGCCGCCGAGCCCGCCCCGCCGCCGTGGTGGCGGACCGTGTGGCCGCCGCGCCGCCGGGCGCGGGCGGGCTCGGGCCGGGCGGTGCGGTTCCTGGTGACCCTGGCCGCGGTGGCGGCCGTGTGCGCGGGCGCTCTCCTGCTGCTGCCGGCCGGGCGCACCGCGTTCGAGGACGCCCGGGACAAGATGGGCAAACCCAGGCCCGTGACCCCGGTGGGCATCGAGGCGAGCGCCGAGGTCCCCCGGCACCCGGCGGTGAACACCACGGACGGGGTGAGCAACCGCTACTGGGGCGCGCCCGCACCGGGCGCCTCGGTGACCTACACCTTCCGCGAGCCGTTCCGGCTGGTCGATATGATCATCATCAACGGTGCGTCCAAGTCCCCCGAGGATTACGCCCGCCAGGCACGCGCACTCCGTGTGGACCTGGAGGTGACGGGGCAGGACGGCACGAGGCACCGCGAGAAGCTCACCCTCGGTGACAAACCGGGCCCGCAGACGTTCCCCCTCGGGATCAGCGACGTGAAGACGGTACGTCTGGTCCTGCGCTCGGCCGTCGACCTGACCGAGGGCCGTCACCTGGCCCTGGCGGAGGTGGAGTTCTTCCGGAGGGGCTGATCCCGCGCCGCCCCGCGCCCGGCCGGGATGCCGGCCGTTCGGCGGGCGACGGACCTCCGCGCCCCTCACCCCGTCCCGGACGCGGACCCCCCGGTCAGCGACGCGCGGCCTCGTCCAGGCCGCAGCGTCGCTGGAAGGCGACGGCGACGGCCATCAGCGCGGCGGGCAGGACGGTGAAGCCCAGGAGCAGTGCCGTGAGCGCGGAGTCCGGCTGCGCCACGGTGTGCCCCTCCGTGGTGGCGACGAAGCCGCCGACGGCGAGGGCCGCGGAGTACACATAGGGCCCGAGGGCCGTCCCCGTCGCCTCGGTGGCCGTCCAGACGCCGGTGTACGCGCCGGCGCGGGCCGTGCCCCGGGTCTCCGCCGCGGCCACCGCGTCCGGCACCATCGAGAAGGCCAGCAGCTGCAGCCCGGCGAAGGCGGTGCCGAGGGTCACCACCACCACGACCGTGAAGGCCACGCCGGCCGATCCGCCCAGCAGCAGTGCCAGCGAACCGGCGATGAACGCCCCCTGCGCCAGCAGCAGTCCGCGCTGCTTGCCCACCCGGCGCGACAGCCACAGCCAGCCGGGCCCGGCGATCACGGCCGGGGCGAGGAAGCCGCCCATGAAGACGGTGGTGAGACCGCCGTCCCCGAAGACGTACCGGGTGTAGAAGGGCAGCGCCGCGAGGAAGAGGTGCGTGGTGGTCCCGGTGAACAGGTAGGAGAGCACCAGCGCCCGGAAGTCGCGGTCCCGCCCGGCCAGGCGCAGGTCCGCGAGGACGGAGTGCGCGTGCCCGCCGGGCGGGCGGAAGCCGCAGCGGCCGGTGAGCCGCCGGACGCCGGCGAGGCCGATCACCCCGGAGGCGGCCATGCCCACCGCCAGCAGCGCCGCCATCCGGGAGTAGTCCCCGCGGCCCCCCGAGGCGACCAGGGCCGGTGCGGCGACCCCGGAGGCGAGCAGTCCCAGGGTCAGGAAGAGCATCCGGAACATGAAGACCCGGGTGCGCTCGTGGTAGCCGATCCGCAGGTCGGAGGGTGTCGTCAGATACGGCACCTGGAAGCACGCGAAGAGCAGGTTGCCGGCGATGAACCAGCCGCCGACCCACAGCGCGGCCCCCGGCCCGGTGAGACCGGCGGGCACGGTGAACAGGGCCGCCAGGGAGAGCGGCAGCAGCAGTCCCCAGCGGAGCATGCCCCGCCGGTGCCCGGCGCGGCGGGCCTGCCGGTCGGAGAGCGTGCCCAGCAGCGGGTGGACCACCGCGTCGACGATCTTCGGCACCAAAAGCGTCAGTCCGGCCAGGAACGGCGAGACGCCCAGTGTGTGGGTGAGGAAGTACAGCAGGAGCAGCCCGGGGACGGTGACCCACACGCCCATGCCGACCGAGCCGGTGGCGTACGCCACGAGGTCGCCGGCCCGCGCCCGCCGCGGGGGTCCGGCCGGCTCGGCGGCCTCCCGCGCCGGCGGGCCGGGGAGGGCGGGGACGGCGGTCACGGCCGGCCTCCGTGGCGCCGGACGACACCGGCGGCCGGCTCCGCGCCGTCGAGGGCGCCGGACCGGACGCGGCCGGCCAGGGTGCGGGCGACGATCCGGTCGGTCAGCGACGGCAGATGGCGGGCCAGGAAGATCTCCACCGCTCCCCGCCGGGTGGTGGCCAGGTCGCGGCGGACCCGGCGGCCGAGCCCGGCTTGGAGCACCGTCTCCACCACGCCTTCCAGCGGCTCGTACCGGCTCATCCCCTCCAGTGACAGCCCGGCCGCGGCGGTCGAGTCGTGGATGGGGCTGCGCACCGCCGAGGGGTAGACGCAGCTGACACCGACATGGGTGCCGATCTCCAGTCGGAGCGCGTCGGCGTACGCCACCAGCGCGCGCTTGGAGGCGCCGTACGCGGCCGCCAGGGGCAGCTGCAGGACGGCCATCCGCGAGGAGAGCATGACGACCCGGCCCCGGGAGGCCACGAGGGCGTCCACGCAGGCGGCCGTCACGCGCCAGGTGCCGAGCAGGTTGATGTCGAGCTGGCGGCGGACCTCGGGACCGGGCGGGAGTTCGGCCGGAGCGGGCCCGCCGATCCCCGCGTTGTTGATCAGCAGGTCCAGGCCGCCGAGCCGGGCGAGGGCGCCCGCCACCGCGCCGGACACGGCGTCGTCGTCGGTGATGTCGCAGGCCAGGACCTCGACCGGGTCGTCCGGCCCGGGGGCGAGGTCCAGACCGACGACGTGCGCGCCGAGCTCCGCGAGCCGGGCGGAGAGCGCCCGGCCGAAGGTGCCGGACGCGCCCGTGACGAGAACGCGCAGGCCGCGCGCGTCGCGGCGGCCGCCGCCCAGCAGGGCGGCGAGAGCGGCCCCGGGGGAAGTGCGGGCGGTGGCGGCGGCGTGGGGGCCGGTGTTCATACGGTGCTCTCCTCGGTGTTCTGCGCGCGGGGGGCCGGTGCGGCCCGGCGGCCGGCGGCGCGGCGCGCGCGGGCGCGTCCGGCCTTCGTCTCCCGGGACAGGTCGGCCAGGTAGCGGTCGAAGTCGATCCGCATCCGCGGCCTGCGGTCGCTCCCCCAGCGTGCGGTGGCGTCGCGCAGATCGCGGTCGGTGGAGCGCCGCCGCTCCGCCGCCGGGGGGAGTGCGTAGGCGCCGGACAGGTGGGCGGCGGCCAGTTTGGCCTGTGCCTCGACGACGGGGAGGGCGGCGCCGGTCGACTGCATCAGCCCGATGAAGGCGAGATCGGGGTCGTCCAGGTGGAACACCCTCTTGTACAGGGGCAGCCGCTCGGGGTCCCCGCCCGTCCAGCGGGTGGGGAGGAAGGGGACGGTGACCCGGTACCCGGTGGCCCAGACGATGACGTCGACCGGGTCGGAGCGGCCGTCGGTGAAGACGACCCGGTCCCCGTCGAAGCGGTCGATGCCGGGGCGTGCTGCCACCTCGCCGTGGGTGAGGCGGTGCAGGATGGTGTCGCTGACGGTGGGGTGGTTCTGGAAGAGGCCGCCGGCGGGGGCGGGGAGCCCGTAGCGCTGCGGGGGTCCCACGGCCAGCCTGAGGAGGGTCTCGGCGATTCGCTGCCGGATCCGCCAGGGCAGGACGGACAGGGCGCCGCCGGTCGCGTCGGCCGGACGGCCGAACAGGTACTTGGGGACGATGTGCACCCCGCGGCGGGCCGAGAGCAGTACCGGTCCGCGGGCGGTGTACGAGGCGTCGACGGCGATGTCCATGGCGGAGTTGCCCATGCCGACGACAAGCACCCGGCGGTCGCGGAAGATCTCGGCGGTGCGGTACTCGTGCGCGTGGATGCTGGTTCCGGAGAAGCCGCCGGGGTAGCCCGGTTCGGGCAGCCGGGGGTCCCAGTTGTGGCCGTTGGCGACCACGACGGCGTCGTAGCGGGCGGTGTCGCCGGTGTCGGTGGTGACGCGCCAGGCGTGTCCGGTGCCCGGCGGGTCCCCGGCCGCGGGGCGGGCCGGCCGCGGATGCCCTGCGGTGGTCTCCGCCTCGTCCTCGTCCTCGTCCTCGTCCTCGTCCTCGTCCTCGTCCTCGCGTTCGACGGAGACGACCGTGGTGCCGTAGCGGATGTGCGGGACGAGGCCGAAGGTCCGCGCGTAGTCGGCGAGGTAGCCGGCCACGAGGTCGGCCGAGGGGTAGTCCGGCCACGAGGCCGGCATGGGGAAGTCCGCGAACTGGGTGCGGCCCTTGCTGGTGTTGAGGTGCAGCGATGCGTAGGCGGGCGACAGACCGCTGCTGTTGTCGCGGGCCCACAGCCCTCCGGGCCGGTCGCCCTTCTCGTAGGTGACGGTGTCGAGGCCGGCGTCGAGGAGTGCCTTGGTGGCGGCGAGACCGGCCGCTCCGGCGCCGATCACGGCGACACGGCGGGGAGGGGGCATGGTGGCGTCTCCTGGGGCGGTACGGGAGGGCTGCGGGCGAGCGCCGGTCACCGCGCGCGGGCGGGGCGGCCGGCGGGAGCGGAGGCGCGTCCGGGCCGTCGGGACGGCGGGGCGACGGCGGCGGTCGGTTTGTGGTGGGACCCAACCGTAGGTGCGGCCCACCGGCCGGGACATGGCGTGCGTCACCCGTTTCGGCCCCCGCGTTGTTCCCGGCCACAAGGGCGGGCAGGATGGCGGGATGCACACGCGCGACGACTGGCCCCCGGTGGTCGACCTCATCGAGCGGGTCGTCGGCGAGGACGACATGCTGCCCTCGGTCGTGGCCGCCGTCCGCACGATGGTGCAGGAGATCGCGGCCCTGCCCGCCGCCGACATCGCCGGGCACACCCGCGCGCTGCTGGCCGCTGCCACCCGGGCGCTGGCGGCCCGCCGGGGGCCGACGGAGGCGGAGCTGTCGTTCGTGGAGGAGCTGGCGGTGACGCGCGCCCGCCAGGGCGTGTCCATCGAGGCCGTGCTCGCGGCCGTGCACGTGGCCGAGCGTGCGATCTGGTCCCGCGCCCGGGAGCTGGCGGGATCGGCGGGGGTGGCGCCCGAACGGCTGCTGGACGCACGGGAGCTGTACGACGACTGGGCCGAGGCCGTACGGGTCCGGCTGATCACCGCCCATCGCGCCACCGGGGCCGGCCAGGGGCCGCCGAGCGGTGAGCGGGACGCGGCGCTGCTGCGGCGGCTGTTCGCCGGCGGTTCGGCGGCGGCGCTGGCGGCCGCCGAGGCGGGCCTGCCGGCGGCGGGCGGGCTGTGGGTGCTGGTCGCCCGGCCGGAGGACGCCCAGGTCGCGGCCGTCCCGGACCGCGCGCCCCGCGACCCGGGCGCCCGGTCGCTGTCCGCGCTGGTGGACGGCCTGCTGGTCGCCGTGCACGCCCGGCGGCCCCCGGACCGCACCGCCCGCGCCGTGGTCCGGCCGGGAGCGGCTGCCGGGCTCGCCGGCCCCGGTGAGCCGGAAGGGCTGGCACTCGTACGGCGTCTCGCGGTGGACGCTCTCACGGCGGCCGAGTCGGCGGGGCGGTCCGGCGTGGTGCACGTCGCCGAGGTGGCGGCGCTGGCAGCGGTGGTGGACCGGGCCGACCTGGCGGCGGTGCTCCTGGACCGCCACGGGGCGGCGCTGGCCGGGCTGGGCGCGAACGCCGAGCCGGTCGCCCTGGCCGTCCGCGCCTGGCTGGAGGCCGACCGGGATGTGCCGGCGGCGGCCGGGCGGCTGTTCGTCCACCCCAACACGGTGCGCAACCGGATCCAGCGCTTCTCCGGCGTCACCGGGATCGACCCGGCCGGGACCTTCGGGGCCGTCGACGCCTGGTGGCTGTGCCGGGCCTGGCTCGACCGCTCCTGACGGGCGATGCCGGTCCCGGACGAGGACGGCACACCGGCCCGGCGGGCTTCGGCGGCCTTCCCGCGGTCCTGATCCCCATGGTCGGAACACCCGCGGCTCGACCGGGTGGACCCGCCGCCCTGGGCGCGCCCCCCCTGCGCACCCCTGTTTTCGCACCCACAAGTCCCCACTCCAGGGGTCCGGTCGACCACACATGGTGACACCACGCCCCCTTGACGTGGTCCGGATGCTCCGGTGGTATCGAACGGCGCATCCGTTACTCGACTGAGAGGAACGTTCATGCAAACACTCCAGGAGAAGGACCAGACCGCCCCCGAGCAGCACGCCGACGAGGTGTTCGACCTGGTGATCGGCGATCTGGAGCAGGAGATCCCGCCTCTGGCGTCACCGACGAACTCGGGCAGCGGTACCGCCTGTGGTTCGTGTGCGGGCTTCTACTGCTGCTGACACGGCCCGGGTGGTGCCGTCGGCCGACGGCACCACCCGGAGGGATCCGAGCACCCCGCGTCGGTGAGTGGAGAGGGCGGACCTTGTCGGATGTGCCGGCGGACATCGAGCCGCTGTGGGAAATGGGTGTTCCGGCCGGAGAGGCCTGCCCGGACGCCTCGGCCGAACTTCCGCCGGTGGCACGGCGAGTGGTCGCCGCGGTCCGTGAAGGTGCCGCGGGCGGACTGTTCCCCCCGGTCGTCACGGCCGGCCCGGAGGGGACGGTGGTGGAGGACCGGCTGCTCGGTGGCACGGCGGACGCGCGCATGCTCGCGCACGCGCTCCGGGACGATCGCTTCGCGCCGCTGCTGGAGATGCTGGAGACGCTGGACGGCTGGTGCGTCCTTGCGGCGCGTCGCCACGCGACGGTCGTGGCCCCCGGCGTGCTGGACGTGGTCAACGCCGATCTCTTCGGGCCGGTGGTGTCCGAGGCGTTCGTGGCCTGCGCCACCGGACGGGCACGGTACGCCCGTGACCGGGTGCCGGAGTGGGCGGCACGCTGCGAGGCGTTCCTGACGCTCTTCCTGGACCGGCTGCAGCGGGACATGAGCACCTGCTGGCCCGACACCCCGGCCTTCCGGGGACCGGTCGTCGGTCTGTGGGCACACGGCGAGGAAACCCACAACGGCCGGCAACGGGTGTTACGCCTCGACTGTGCCGGCGGCGGCCGGGTGGCGTACAAGCCACGGCCCGCCTCCGGTGAGCTGCTGTTCACCGCGTGCGGCGGTTCCGGCCCGCCGGCATCGGTGTTCGAGTTGCTGAACAACTCGCCCAGGGCGTCCGGAGAGGTCCGCCTTCCGGTGCTGACGTGCTGGTCCGGCGCCCGCCCGGGCTACCTGTGGCAGGAATGGATCGAGCCGCCGGCCCAGTGGGGACCGATCCGCTCCTCCGGCCCGTGGCGGCTGACCGGCACGCGGCTGTCGCCGCGGGAGGCGGTGCGGTTCTGGCACCGCACCGGCTCGCTGACCGCCGCGATGTTCGGCTTCGGGGTCACCGACCTGATCGGCGGCAACGTGGTGACCGGAAGCAGGCCCGGCGAGCGCGAACCGCTGCTGTACCCCATCGATCTGGAGATCTACTTCTGCCGTGTCGCCCGGCTCTACGACACGGGCCTGCTGTACGACCCGACCGCCGAGATCGACCAGCACCACGTCGGCCTGGAGGCCACGCCGCGGTGGTGCAGCGCCGAGGGCCCGCCGGTGTGCTGGCACGAGGCCCCGGACGGAACGCTGCGCCTGCACCGCCGGCGCCGGCCCTACGCCAGGACCGAGACCCGGACCGTGGTCGCGGACACCGGCGGCCGGGCCGGGTACGGCCCCTACCTGCCGGCGATGCTGCGCGGCATGTTCGACGCCTGGACCCTGATGTGCCGGCAGCGGCCGGCGCTCCGGCGGTTCCTGTCGGCCGCCACCGCGGGTCACTACGTCCGGGTGCTGCGGCAGCCGACCTTCCGGTACTTCGACGCACTGGTGCCACGGTGGCTGTCCGGCGGCGGTGCCGCACCGGTCCCCGCCGAGGCGGACGTCCACTTCGACCGGGCGGAGCTCGACCAGCTCCGGCGCATGGACGTGCCCTACTTCGTGCGTTCGCTGGAGGGCGGACCGGTGCTGCGGGTGGAGCCGCCGCCGCGGCCCTTCGCCACGGCCAGGGTCGCGGCCCGGCCCGAGCCCGAAGGGGGCCGGCCACCGCTGCCGGAACTCCTGGAGTGCTCGAATCTGGTGCTCGCCGGTCTCGGGGTCGCGCTCCGGGACGCGGTGGAGCATGTCTTCGACGATGTGGCCGAGCATGTCGTCACCGACGAGTCGCTCGGTGTGCGGCTGCACCTGGAGAGCCCCGCCGAGGGCCGGGCCGGCTTCGACTGGCCGGAGGCGGGCAGGCGGATCACCTACATCTGGGACCGGGAGAAGGTACGACTGCGCATCGACGCGGTGGACGCCCCCGAGGTACCGGTCGAGCCCACCCAGGCGGGGCAGATCCGCCGCCGGCTGCTGCGGCTGGACCGGCTCGACGGCGCTCTGCGGATGCCGTGGGCGCAGGACGGAATGGCCGACTCCGCGACGGAGCGCCGTCTGCGGTCGCTGACCGACGCCGGCATCACGTGGCTGGCCACCGTGGTGGCCGAACACGGCTGGCCGGGCCGCGGGATGGTGGGCGTCGCGGCCGCCTCCGCGGCGAGCCGTCTCGTGCAGCACGCGAGGGACCACCTGGACTTCCGCCGGCACTGCCTGGAGCTGATGCGGCAGGCGGCGGCGGACGGTGATCTGCCCTGGCGCGAGGTCGCGTACCTGACCGACGAACTGTGCCTCGCCGACGAGGTCCCCCAGGTGTACGGCACCAAGTTCGAGGCCGTGGCCGGCGAGCTGGTGCCGTATCCGATCGAGGAGCCGCAGGACGTGGACCGCCGGCGCGCCGCGATGGGCATGGAGCCCCTGGCGGACTACACCGAACGGATCCGGCAGCGGTTCCCCCTGGCGAAGAGGGAGGCGTCATGACCACCCTGCCCACTGCGACCACCGGGACGCGGCAGTCGCCCGGCGACGTCGACTGGGCCTTGTTCGGGCAGCGGTACTGGGGCAGGCAGCCGGCCCGGCTGCCTGCCCGGCCTCCGGCCGGGCCCTGCGAGATGTACGCCCTGACCGTCCGGTCGTGTGCCCCGTTCCGCGCCGGCACCCGGTTCTGGGTGATGCCCGATGTCCGTCTGCTGGTCGGCGACGGCTGGCTGCGCGCGCCGGGCGCACTCCTGCCGGACACCGGCGACCGGACCCTCGACGACTACCTCGACCGGCTGGACTCCGACGTGCACGGGCAGGGCTACCTGTTGTCCGTGCGTCAGCCGCTGCTCCTGGACTTCGCGCTCTGGTCCGCCGTGCGCGCCGCGGTCAGCGGGCTGTGGCGGGAGGTCGGCTGGCCGAACCTCCCGGTGACCGCCGAAGTGCTGGTCGGCGACCGGTTCACCGAGCACACCGGCGCCGCCGCGGAGCCCACGCACGCGGCGCTGACCTGGGTGCTGCGGGGGCGTATGGAGGTGCGGCTGTGGGACGAGAGCGGTGGTCCCCCGCCGGCCGGGATCGCCGGCCCGGAACACGGCCCGGAGGGTGCGCGCACCATGAGCGCCGGGGCCGGCGAGTTGCTGTACTGGCCGGGCGACCGGCGGCACGTGGACGTCTACCGCGAGCGGTGTGTGGCGCTGCGCCTGCGGATTCCGGTCGACCGGCGGCTGCCCTTCACCGCCCTGCGGGACCTGCTCGCCGATCTGGTGCACGGCCGGCGCGGCCACGACGAGACCGTGCCGTACTTCCCCTTCGGCGGCGGATCGCGCGTCGACGACGAGGACGGGGCGCTGTCGCACCTGACCGCCCTCGGTGACGAGCTGCGCACGCTCGTGGGCAGCGAGCAGCTGAACAGGACGCTGCGCGTGCGCTGGGCGGCGCTGCGGTCCGCGGCCGGTCTGGAACCGATCCCGGTACCGCGGGAGGGCGTCCCGCTGACCCGGCACACCCGGATCCGGCGGACCGGCGAGATCGTCCGCATGCCCGACGGGCCCGGACAGGTGGTGTGGGCGGTCAACGGGAACGTCTTCTCCCTGCCGAGAGCCGCGAGCGACCGGGTGTACCCCGCACTGGGCGACGGCGAGGAGACCGGCGTCGCCGACGTGCTGCGCGCCATGGGAGCCGGCGGCGACGGCGATGACGATGGCGATGGCGATGGCGATCAGGGCGTGCTCGCGCTGCTGGACAAGCTGTACCGGCTGCGCGGCATCGACGTGGTGGAGGTGCCTGCCGGATGACACTGACCGTGGAGAAGTCGCTGGACTGGGACGTCTTCGTCGACCGGTTCTGGGACCGCGGACCCGTGCTGTACAAGGGCGTCGGCAGTGGGCCCTTCGCGGAGGCGGAGGTGTTCGAGTCCGCCGTGCTGGGCACCCTGCCGCCGCACCCGCTCGCCGTGCCGCGCAATGTCCAGCTCCTCGTCGAGCGGCGGCAGCAGACACAGCCGCGCGACTGCCTGCCAAAACGGTCGGACCGTTCGTTCGACGGCTACGAGCGGCGTATGGCCGAGCGGCTGGAGGGACAGCGTTACGCCCTCGTGGTCCACCTGTTCCACGCGTTCTCCCACCCCCTGTGGGAGCGTGCGCAGCGGTTCTACGCCGGCCTGTGGGAGCGCGTCGGCCGGCCCGCGCACAGCGCGGGCTCCACGATGTTCCACGGCTCCTACGAGCACAGTCCCGTCGGCGTGCACCAGGACCGCTTCGCCACGTTCATGTTCTGCGTACGGGGCACCAAGCGGATGCGGTTCTGGGACGAGCGCCCGTGGACCGAGCCGGTGCACACGGTGCTGGACTACCGGCCTTACCTGGACTCCTCCTTCGTCGCCGAGGTCGAGCCGGGGGACCTGCTGTACTGGCCGTCGCGGTACCACCACGTCGGGGAGAGCGCCGGCGACGAGCCCGCGACCAGCGTCAACGTGGGGATCCCCCGCCGTGAACACCGGCCGTACTACGAGATCAAGGATCTGCTGCGGGGCACCCGTCCGCGGGCGACGGCGCCGTTGTTCACCCCGGACGCCGGTCCGGACGGGCAGTTGTCGGGCGAGCTGCCCACCGCCCTCGGCGACGCCCTGGACGCGTTCGCGCACTGCCTGGACGAGGACCGGTTCACCGACCGGGCCACCGCTTTGGCCCTGCGGGTCGAAACGGCCGGCGGGTTCTGGCCGACCGAGCCGCCCGCGAAACCGCGGCCGCTGGACGACGACACCCCCGTCCGGGCGTGTGCGCCCCTGCTGGCCGCGCCCGGCGAGGGCGCCCGCAGGTACGCGGCGAACGGCAACGTCTCGTCCGGCACCGCCGGCCTCGAGGCCGCCGAGGTGCTGGGCCGGCTGGACGCCGGCGAGGTGGTGCGCGTCGGTGACCTGCCCGCGCACCGGCGCGCGGAGGTCCGTCATCTGCTGCAGGAACTGGAGAGTTTCCGTGCCGTCATCCGTCTCGACCCCCGCTGACCGGGCCCCGGCCCACCGGGAGGCGGCCGCCGGGATCGTGGCCGAGATCGCCGAACGGCTCGCCGATCCGGGCCGGGTGGCACAGGCCGCGGGCGCGCCGGACAACCTCATGCGCTATCCGGGCGATCCGCAGCCCGTGTGGGATCCCCTTCTGCTCTCCGACGGCCACCCCGGAGTAAGCCTGCTGTTCTCGGAACTGGCCGTACGCACACCGAGGTCGCGCGGCCGGGCGCACGCGCACCTGTCCGCGGCCCTCGGCAGCGGCATCCGGCTGCTGCCCCAGTCGCTGTTCGGCGGCATGGTCGCACTCGCGTTCGCCGGGCAGGCCGCGGCCACCGGATTCGGCGGCTACGCCGGCATGCTGTCCGGGCTGGACCGGCACATCACCGACCAGGCGCGCGAGCGCGCGCGAGCCGATCTGCACAGGGTGCACGCCGGCGAACCGGTGGGCGCCTGGGACCGGTACGACGTTCTCGGCGGCACCGCCGGGATCGGCCGCTATCTGCTCGCCCGGTACGAGTCGGCGGCCGAACCGGAGGCACGGCAGGCGGCGGGGGACGCACTGGCCGAGGTCCTCGAGTCACTGGTGGCGGTGGCCACCGCGGACGAGGTCACGCGACACGGGACCCGGCTGCCCGCGTGGTGGATCACCGACGGTCTGGAGCACGGGTTGGCGGAGCATCTCAACATCGGCCTCGCACACGGCGTCTGCGGGCCCTTGGCGCTCCTCTCCGTCGCCCGGCGGGCCGGGTTCCGGGTGGCCCGCCAGGACGAGGCCATCGAGCGGATCATGGCGCTGCTGTCCCACTGGCGCACGACCGACGGGGCCGGACCGCGCTGGCCGCATCTGGTGACACTGACCTGCCTCAAGGGAGGAGAGCTGCCCGGGCGCGGACGGGACTCGTGGTGCTACGGGGCCGCGGGCACGGCGCGTGCCGTCCACCTGGCGGGCGTCGCGCTGGACCGTGCGGACTGGCGGGCCGACGCCCATGCCGCCGTCCGCGGCGCGCTGGCCGCGGCGCGCGATGAACTGGTCCGCGACTCCGCGCTCTGTCACGGCTGGGCGGGGCTGCTCCAGATCGTGCTGCGCATGGCACACGACAGCCCCGACCAGGACTACCGGGCTGACGCCGACGCACTGGCGGCGCGGGTCGTGGACCGGTTCGACGCGGGGGCGCCGTTCGGCTACCGGTACCGCCACACGCTCGCGCCGCGCGACCTCGACCGCCCCGGGTTCCTGGAAGGAGCCGCGGGGATCGCCCTGGCCCTTCACACCTACGCCACGGGGGCCGCGCCGGCGACGTCGTGGGACAGCGCCCTGCTGCTGAACTGACAGGGCGCTGCCCGGACACCCCCGGACGCCGCGCCCCTTCGACGGACCCGCGGACGGCTCCGCGGACGCTCCCCCGTCACGGCACTGCGGACCACCCGGCCGGGCCCGTCGCGTCACCGCCCGGCCGGCTACGCCCTGCGGAGTCGGGCGATGATGCCGTCGAGGTCGCGCCGGAACATGTAGTCGCGGAATACGTGCCCGCCGGGCTCCTCGTGCCACTCGTGCGGGATGCCGGCCTGTCCGAGGAGTCCCCGGAACTCCCGCTGGCCGGCGAGCACCTGGGTCTCGTTGACGGTGTCGAACCAGTTGACCGGGGCTGGGCCGGCGCCGGCTTCCCTGGCGCCCGTTTCCCCTGCCCCGTCCTCCTTTCCGCCCGTCCGCCGACCGGTGGGAGCGACCGGACGCGGCCCGTTCCGTACCCTGGCGACATGCGCGTACGCCCCACCTTGAGCTGGACACCCACCGGGGACCTGCCGCCGGGCACCACGGACCTGGCGCCGGTCGCCGATGCGCTGAGCACCGGCGGTGTGCTGGTGCTCAGCGGGGCGGGCATCTCCACGGAGTCGGGGATCCCCGACTACCGGGGCGTGGACGGAAGTCTGAGCAGGCACACTCCGATGACCTACCAGGACTTCACCGCCAGTGCCCGGGCCCGGCGCCGGTACTGGGCGCGCAGCCATCTCGGCTGGCGCACCTTCGGCCGCGCCCGCCCCAACGCCGGGCACCGGGCCGTGGCCGCCCTCGGGCGGCACGGGCTGCTCTCGGGTGTGATCACCCAGAACGTCGACGGCCTGCACCAGGCCGCCGGCAGCGAGGGGGTCGTGGAGCTCCACGGAAGTCTGGCCCGGGTCGTCTGCCTGTCCTGCGGCGCCCTCGGCCCGCGCAGCGAACTCGCCCGGCGGCTGGAGGAGGCCAACGCCGGCTTCGAGCCGGTGGCCGCGGGGATCAACCCGGACGGTGACGCCGACCTCACCGACGAACAGGTCGGGGACTTCTCCGTGGTGCCCTGCGCGGTCTGCGGCGGCGTCCTCAAACCGGATGTGGTGTTCTTCGGCGAGACCGTTCCGCCACCGCGGGTCGAGCACTGCCGCAGGCTGGTCCGCGAGGCGTCCTCGCTGCTGGTCCTGGGCTCCTCGCTGACGGTGATGTCCGGGCTCCGGTTCGTCCGCCAGGCGGCCGACGAGGGAAAGCCGGTGCTGATCGTCAACCGGGATCCGACCCGGGGCGACCGGCACGCCCTCACCCGGGTCGCGCTCCCGCTGGGGGCGGCCCTCACCACCGTGGCCGGCCGGCTGGGCGTCCCCGTCGACGGTGCGGCGCCACAACGGGCGGGGTCGTGACGGTGCCGGGCACACCCCGGCCTCCTCAGCCTCCTCGGCCTCCTCGGCCGCCGTGGCTCCCGGCGGCCGCGCGGGTTCCCGGCGGCCCCGGTCGGCCGACGAGCGGCCGCCGCCCGCTTCGAAGGGGTTTCCGGCCATGTGGTCACACGGCTCTGCGCGCGACCGCGACCATCGCCGCACGGGGCAACTCGGCGGCGTACACGCCCTGCGAGCGGTGGACGAAGGGGGCCGGGGGGAAGCCGGTTTCCGCGGGCAGGCCCGCAAGGTACTCCTCGTGTCCGAAGTACCGCTCCAGAACCCGCCAGCAGGCGTCGGTCCCGCCCAGCGTGCCGAAGTACTCCCCGACTCCGTACATGTCGGCGACATACGCGCACATGCGCCGCCGCGCCTCCTCCTCCGTGCCGCCGCGGACGACCAGCGGGTCGTACATGTCGACGACGCGCGCCGGTGCTCCCGCCTCCTCGAAGAGTCCGGCCAGCGACTCGCGTGAGAAGTGCGGGTAGTCGTGGCCCGCCGCGGTGTGGGGGTGAACGACATCGGCGAAGAATTCCGCCATGGGGCTGGTGGTGTCGAAGTCGTGCAGGACGACCCGGCCCCCGGGCCTGACGACGCGCAGGGCCTCGGTGACCGCGTTGAGTCTGTCCTGCGGGGCGATGTGGTGGGTTCCGTAGGCGAGCAGCGTCGCATCGACCGTGCCGTCCCCCAGGAAGAGGTGGTCCGCCGCCTGCCGGACGGCGGGCAGGCCCCGGGCGAGGGCTCGTTCGACCATGTCGCCGGAGAGGTCCCCCGTCAGGATGTTCAGACGGCCACGCAGGTCGGGGGCGTACTCGTGGACGGCACGCGCGACGGTCCCGTCCCCGCCGAGAACGTCCAGGACGGTGCGGGGCCGCGCCGCCTCCGGCGGGGCGGCCCACTCCAGGAGTTGCCGCATGCCCCGCCAGCGGACCGACGGGTCCTGCTGGGCCCGGCGGTAGGAGTCACCGCGTCCGGTGTCGTCGGAGTCGAATTCCGTGGTCGTGGCCGCCAGTGCCCTCAGCGCCTTGTCGGCACCCGGGCGGCCGAAGTCCACGGTCGCCTTCAGGACCTTCTGGGCCGGCACCACATCGCGCAGATATTCTTCGAGGGTCATGGACGGCAGGTAGGAATCCGTCTCCGCCAATATGTCCGCCTGCATTTCCACCAATCCGGTCATTCGATTCCGGTCATTCGATGGGTCTCATCGCCGATCACCCGTACCGTGTGCGAGGCAGATGTACTCCGCTGCCCGCAAACGGCCCGCAGCCCCGTCCACCGGCACGGACATGCACGACCGACGGAATTCCGGGAAACCGGCGCACTGCAAATCCGGTCCGCAGTGGCACCGTTGCACCCTGTCAGGAGTTCCATTCCCCGTCAAGAGCGCTTTCGGTGAAGGATTTCCTTCGATTACCCGCGGCGAGCGGGACGCTCCTTTCTCCTTGCCGCCGGCCGCACGAGCCCGGCGAACCGCGGTTCATCTCCGCGGGGATTTTCCGGGCCGGCTCATTCCGTGGCCGTTCACACCCCGCGGACTCAGGACGGCGGGAACCGGGCCCGGGAGATGGGGCGCCCCGCAGCGGGAGACACTCCGGTGGACCGCCTGGTACATTGGCGCATATTCACCCCCTCCCGGACAGACTCCCCCTCGGACGGGGGTGTTTCCGGCAGAAGCGGGAATCCGCTCAACTGTCCACCCGAGCGCGGGACCCCGGTCCACACGAAAGTCGGGACGACTCATGCCACATGGGATCCCTTCATTCGACGTCCGTCCGAAAATCGTTTCGACTCTCCCGGGGAGAGTCGCGGCGGTTCCGGGGAGCGGGCATCACCGGAACCGGTGTTCACATCCCGCGCGGCGGAAAACGTACCCGAGCAACACGTTTGAGGAGAGGCGGCCCAGAACTGCCATGGCATGGATCCACGATGTACTGACAGCGGTGTCGGAGATGGATCCGACCTCCAGGTTCGCATTAGCCTCGGTGTTCGCCTTCGCGGAATCCGGTCTCGGGGCGGGCATGTTCGTCCCCGGCGAGGTCGCGGTACTGGTGCTGAGCGCCGGAACGGAGGGGACACGTTCACTGCTGACCCTCTTCCTCGTCGTGGCGGTCAGCAGTTCGGCCGGTGACCACCTCGGGTACTTCCTCGGTATCCGCTACGGGGAGCGGCTGCGCGAGACACGTCTGGTCCGGCGGATCGGCCAGCGGCACTGGGACCGCGCCCAGACTCTCTTCCACCGGCACGGAGCGGCCGCCGTCTTCCTGACCAGGCTGCTGCCCGTCGTCCGCACCCTCACTCCGGCGACCGCCGGGGTGGGCTCGGTCCGCTACATCCGCTTCCTTCCCGCCTCCCTCGCCGGAGCCTCGATGTGGTCCGCCCTCTACGTGTCGGCTGGGGCGCTGGCCTCGGCCTCCGTGCGCGAGGCCGAGGCCACGATCACCAGGATCCTGTGGGTACTGCTGGGCGTGGCGGCGGTCCTGACGATCGGCATCGTGTGGTGGCGCAGGAGGCGTCGTTCCGTGCTCTGACCGGATGCGGTCACTCCTCGGGCGGTCGGCGGAAGGCCCGGAAGGCGAGCAGCATCATCGCCAGCATCAGCCCCAGGCCCGCGCACAGCGCCGCCGGCACCTCGCTTCCGGCCTGCCCTTCGAGCGCGAGGCCACGGGACGCCTCCACCGCGTGGCTCACGGGGTTGACGGTGGCGACGGCGGCCAGCCAGCCGGGCAGCACCTCGGTCGGCACGAACGCGCTGGAGGCGAACATCAGCGGAAAGTTGACGAAGAAGCCGATGCTGGAAAGCACCTCCACCTTGCGCAGCCACGCGGCCAGGGCTATGAAGATCCAGATCAGGGCCCAGATCACCAGAGTGGACAGCAGCAGCGCCGCCACCAGGCCCCCCGCCCCTCCCCCGGCCCGGTACCCGAACAGCAGGTGGCCGCTGACCACCAGGACCAGCAGTTGCATCCCCGAGCGGGTCAGGTCGGCGATCGATCGCGCCACCAGAACCAGCGGCAGCGACAGCGGGAGCACGCGGAAGCGGCGCACCATCCCGCCCTCCATGTCCCGCACCAGGCCCACTCCCGCGGACTGCGAAGTGCCGATCCCGGTGGTGACCAGCAGGGCCGGCAGGAGGAACTCGATGTAGGACACGCCCCGCGGAAGGATCGACCGGTCCGCCAGGCTGCCGAAGACCTGGCTGATCAGCAACAGCATCACCACCGGCTGGGCCACGCTGAACAGCACGACCCTGCTGTCGGCGTACACCAGGCGGATCTGACGGACGGTGAGGACCCACAGCTGCGCGGCCCTGCCCGCCGGCTCCCGGCGCGGGCCGTGCGGCCGTGCCGGGAGGCCGGCCGGGGGCGCCGTCGTCCGCGGCCCGTTCACACGGTCTCCCGCGGGTCCGCGGTGTGCCGCCGCGCCCTCGCGACGCCCGCCCGGCGCGGCGGCCCCGCCGGTACAAGATCACGGGACCGCGCGCCGGTCAGAGCGAGGTAGACGTCGTCCAGGGAGGGCTCCGAGTGGCGGATCTCGGTCACGTTCTGCCCGACGGCGTCCAGCACCCGGATCACCGTGGCCAGGTCCGCGGAACCCTCCGCCGGTACGGTCAGCTCGCCCCGCGCGGTCTCCGCGCCCGGGGGGAGCCCGGCCAGGCGCAGGGCTTCGGCGGCCACGGCCGGATCCCCGTGCGCTTCCAGCCTGAAGGAGATGAAACCACCGCCGGCCCGCGACTTCAGCTCGGCCGCCGTCCCGGAGACGAGGACCCGGCCGGCCTCCAGGACGGTGATGCGGTCGGCGAGCCGGTCCGCCTCCTCCAGGTACTGCGTGGTGAGCAGGACGGTCGTACCGCCGCGGGTGAGTTCCCCGACCATCTCCCACAGCCCGATGCGGCTGGGAGGGTCCAGCCCGACGGTCGGCTCGTCCAGGAACAGGATCTCGGGGCGTCCGACCAGTCCCAGTGCCAGATCCAGCCGGCGGCGCATGCCTCCCGAGTAGGTCACCGCCTTCCGCTTGCCGGCGTCACCGAGCCCGAAGGCCTCCAGCAGTTCGTCCGCCCGTCGTCCGGCCCGCGCCCGGGAGGCTCCGCACAGACGGGCGACCAGGACGAGGTTGTCGTGGCCGGACAGCTGTTCGTCGAGCGAGGCGAACTGTCCCGTGACCCCGATGCGGCGGCGCACCTCCTCCGGGCGCCCGGCCACGTCGAAGCCGGCGACCGAGGCCGTACCCGCCGTAGGGGGCATCAGGGTGGACAGGATGTTGACGAGGGTGGTCTTCCCCGCCCCGTTGTGTCCCAGGAGCCCCATGACCTCGCCCCGGGCCACGGTCAGGTCCACGCCCCGGAGGGCCTGGACGGCTCCGAACCGCTTGTGCAGACCGACGACGTGGATCACTCCGTCCGCCGCCATCAGTTCAGCACGTGTCCGTGCGGCGAGCGCACGGCCCGGGAGCGGCGGTGGTCGAGGTGGACGAAGGCCCGCTGAAGCCAGCGGTCCTCGCCGTCGTAGCGCGGGGTGAAGGCCGTGCGCCCGTGCAGCGTGACGCGGTTGTCCACGAACACCAGGTCGGCCGGTGCCAGGACGATCTCCTCGGAGACCGCTCGGACGGCGTCCTCCAGCGCCTCCATGGCCTGCTTGCCCCACGGGTCCGTGGAATGGGTGGCGTGGAAGTCGACGCGGATGTCCGGGTCCTCCGCGTCGCCGGTGAGCACGGCGTGCGGTTTGGTCCCGCTGTCCGGCCGGTCGAAGGAAGGCGGTGGTTCGGTGAGGAACAGGGGCCGCCGCAGGGTCTGGCGCGTCCCGGCGTCCAGGTGCTCCATCGCGGCGCGGACGCAGGCGACCCGCAGTCCGGCGGCCAGGTCGTGGTCGCTGCGGACGCAGAGCAGCCCGACGTAGTCGGGGCGGTGGGGGTGGAAGGCGTTCTCGATGTGCATCTCCAGCGGGACGGAGCCGGCGTTGGACTGCTGGGCCTCCCGGCCGGGCACGGGCACCACGTTCTGGACGAGCGCCCCCCGCTTCTCGTTGCGGTAGGCGACGACCTCGCCCAGTTCCATGGCCACGGCGCAGAGCACCGAGGCGCTCAGCGTGGCTCTCCGTTCCACCGAGTCGCTCTCCTGCGGGGTGGGCGGCACGGAGTCGGCCTCGGGCAGGTTGCGTATGAGCAACATGCCCGCGCGGCCCGGGTCGTGGCGAAAGGCCCGGAGCCGGTTCCGGAGGCGGGCGGGCAGGTGGCAGGAGAGGCCGCGGCACCGGTCGAGCCACTCCAGTCCGTCCACCAGGCCTGGGGGCGTGCGCATCAGCTCGTCCGCCAGGAGCGCCACGTCGGCACGTTCGGCATCGGACAGTTCGAAGCGGCTCTCGGGGTTCATGCCGTCCCTCCAAAGGGGTTGTGGGGTGGTCGGTCCGGTCCTGCCGCCCGGGGCGTTGCGCGCGGCGGGGCGCCCGGCTTTCGAACGGGTCGCGCCTCTCAGGACTCCCCCGCCGTGCCCCGGTCGCCGTGGCGCTCCGAGACTGCGAACACAAAGTGGCGGTCACTGCCCGCGTACTGCTCCTCCTGCACGGCCTCGACACAAAACCCCCGCCGCTCCAGCCCTTCGGTCACCGTCCGGAGCCGGCCGGCGGTGGCGCCGCCGGGGCTGTCGTGCACCTCCACCGCGAGCTGGCGCACCAGCGGCCAGTGCCGTTCCCCGATGCCCCGCAGCACCTCCAGCTCGCCGCGCTGGACGTCGATCTTCAGCATGTCGATCCGCTCCACGGGGTGCTCGTCGAGGAACGCGGAGAGCGGACGGAGCCGGCAGCGCACCGTCCGCTCCCGGAACCTGTAGGCCAGCAGTTCGTCCAGCATCTGCTCGGCCTCCGGCGGATGGCCGGTCGGCACCTGCCCCCTGACGAACGTCTTCTCCGCCTCGGTGTCCGCCAGGGTGCTGCGCGTGGACATGGTCGAATAGCCCGGGTAGTGGGTGAACTCGACCTCCTGCTCCTTCTCGGCGAGACCGTAGGGGCAGGCCAGCCCCGCCACGCCGTGTCGCTCCCGGTTGCGGCACATGACCTCGTACACCTCGGGGACCGGTTCGAAGGAGTAGACCGCGGCGCCGGGTCTCTCCGACTTCACGAAGAGCGTGTACACGCCGATGTTGGCGCCCACGTCGAAGACGACGGGGTCCTCCGGCAGGTGCAGCGTCTTGGGCAGGTAACCGCGCCGGGTGAAGATCTCGTCGTAGAGGAACTCGGTCTCGTGCTGGTTCACGCCTTCCACGTCGGCGAGTGCGATGCTCATCCGTCTGGCCTTCCTCGGTTCGGTGGGGAGGGTGCCGGCGCGCGGCGTACCGCCTGGTCCGACATGGCGTCTAGTCCGACATGGCGACCAGGACCCGGCGCTCGCCGGTGAACGGCCTGCGGCCGTGCGCCGCCTGGACGTTGTCGACGAGCATGAGGTCTCCGGCCCGCCAGTCGTTGTCCACCGCGTGCTCCAGTCCGCGGTCGCGCACCTGCCGCACGTGGTCGGCCGGTATCGGGGTGCCGTCGGCGAAGGTCACCGACTGGGGCAGTTCCTCCGGGGGCAGCATCTCCGTCAGCGCGGCGGCGGCCTCGTCGCCGAGCGTGGCCGGGTGCCACTGGTCGGACTGGTTGAACCACAGCGTTTCCCCGGTCTCCGGGTGCGTGACCGTCGCGGGCCGGACGTGACTGACCCGCAGCCCGCCGCGCGCGTTCCACCGCCAGGTGGCGCCGCTTCGGGAGAGGTAGGCCTCGACCTCGTGGCGGTCCTCGGTCTCGAAGGTGTCCTGCCAGCTCTTGCCCAGCCCCCGCCCCCCGTGCAGGTTCTGGGTGTAGCGCAGGCCGCCGGCGAAGGCCTCGCGGACCTCCGGGTCCAGCGCCCGGTACCAGACGGCGTTGTCCACCACCGGCGTGGCGCCCCCGCTGCCGGCCGCCCGCTCGCAGTAGAAGAGCAGCCGGGCGGGCCACTGGGCGGCGTAGGACATCTCGCTGTGCATCGAGATGGTGAACTCCCGCGGGTACTCCGTGGAGGTGTACACGTTGCGGCCCACCTTGGTGCGCGGCGAGTTGCCGAAGACGTACGCCAGCCGGTCCGGCAGCAGGAGCGGCATGATCTTCTCCAGCTCCTGCGGACCGACCCCGAAGCCGCGCAGGGCCAGCGCCTTGTGGGCTGCCAGGAGTCCGGCGATCCGCTCGGAGTCCTGGAGGAACTCGGCCAGGCCGTCGGCGGTGGCGGGGAGCGAGTGGCTGCCCGGGCTGATCTCGGCGGGCCGCCGGGGAGTGTTCGGTTCCATGGTGTGCTCTTTCACTCCTGTGTGGTCGCGGGTGCTCGGAGGAATTCCGTGATGAGCCGGTTGACCTGGTCGGGCCGCTCCAGGTAGCCGTAGTGGCCGCAGTGGGGGACGACGTGGCAGTCGGCCCGGGGCAGGGTCTTGGCGATCTCTTCCGCCAGGTGCGGCGGCGCCACGATGTCGTCCGCGAAGGCGATCACCCGGCAGGAGGCGGTGATGCCGGTCAGGTCCTCGAGGCGGTCCTCCACCGCGCTGAGGTCCAGTTGGGTGCGCACGCCGGGCCCGTCGGTCACCGCCAGTTCGAAGATGTCCAGCCAGTCGGCGATCCGCTGGTCGTCCGCGAGCGTCCGCGGAGAGAGGTTCTGCACCGCCCGCATCACCGCGCGGTAGCGCGGCGGCAGGGTGACGCCGCTGTCGGCGAGGGCGATCTCGGCGGCGTTGCCGGCCGCCCTCATCCGGTCCAGGCGGCCGCGCGGTGCCACGAGGACGAGCCGGGAGACCAGGTCGGGACGGGTGCGGGCGACCTCCCGCGCGACTCTGGCGCCCAGAGACATCCCCACGATCGAGCAGGGGCCGATGCCGAGGTGCTCGATCAGGCCGATGGTGTCGGCCGCCATGTCGCCGAGGGTGAAGCCGGGATCTCCTCCGCTGGGAGGGATGCCGCGGTTGGTGAACGTGACGACCTCGAAGCCCTCGGCGACCAGCGCGGGCACCTGGTGCAGGTGCCAGGCCGACTTGGCTGCGCCGCTTCCCATGATCATGAGGACGGGGGGACCGCTTCCGGTGCGGTCGTGGTCCAGAAGGATCCCGTTGATCCGTGTCGTCGGCATCGAAGGCTTCCTCGAAAGTCGTCGGCGGCCCGGTGGACCGTTCGTGGATGGTCGTCTTCCGCGGTGCGCGGCCGGAGGGGGCGTCCGCCCGGTCCTCCCGCACCACCACGGCCCGGCGGACGGCGGGACGGGCGGGCGGGGCCGCGGCGGCCCCGCCCGCCCGGTCACCCGGCCCCGGTCACTCGGCCGCGGCCTTCTCGTGGGCCGCCATGGCCTCGATGAGGCTCTTGGGCCGCATGTCGGTCCAGTTCTCCTCGATGTAGTCCAGGCACTCCTGGCGCGGACGGTCGTTGACCACCGCCTGCCATCCCGCCGGGATCTCGACGAAGTTCGGCCACAGCGAGTGCTGGCCCTCGTCGTTGACCAGGACGTGGAAGGTGCCCTCGGAGTCGTCGAAGGGGTTGGTCATCGTTCACACCTCTCGTTTCTTCGTGTGTGCTCCCCGGAGGGAGTCCAACTGGTGTGCCAGGACGCGGCCGACCTCGGCGGCCGACGCCGGTTCGGTGAGCATGGTCGTGTGGGCGGCGTCGACGCGGTGCACCCGGACGCCCTCCTCGGTGTGGGCGTTCCACGTCTCCGGGTCGAGGCTGCGGGAGCGCTCCGCGGTCATCAGGACGATCCCGCAGCGGACACGCCCGGGGACGAAGGACCGCATGAGCCGTACGTTGTTGACGTAGACGTCCTTGACCGCCGTCAGTTCGCCGTCGTCGAGATGGCCGAGCGAGCTGTCCGTCCCGCGCAGGTGGGCGCGGAACCGCTCCATCGGGAAGCGCCCCTCCCGCAGCTCCGCCTCGTCCCACTCGAACCCCGACTCCCGCAGGTTGGCCGCGATGATCTCGGCCTCCGCCGCCTCCGCCGCCCCCTCCTCCTGCCCGGGGGCCTTCGTGCGGCGGGGAGGGTAGGCGTCCAGCATGGCGAGCAGCTCCACCCGTTCGCCGTCACGCTCCAGCAGCCCGGCCATGGCGTGGGCCACGTGGCCCCCCAGCGACCAGCCGAGCAGCCGGTACGGCCCGTGCGGCCGGACGGAGCGGATCAGCCGGACGTAGTCGCCGGCCATCTCCTCGATGTCGCTCGGCAGTTCGCCGCCGTCGGCGGGCGTACGGGCCTGCAGCGCGTACAGCGGGACGTCCGCG
Source organism: Streptomyces barkulensis (assembly GCF_002843305.1). Lineage (GTDB taxonomy): Bacteria > Actinomycetota > Actinomycetes > Streptomycetales > Streptomycetaceae > Streptomyces > Streptomyces barkulensis. Next base: position 14,995 of record NZ_PGSG01000118.1, on the reverse strand, counting down.
GGGAGTTCTTGCAGGAGGCCCGCGTACGCCCACCCCAGGCCGACGGCCGGGTGGACGCAGAACAGCGGCGGCCGGCCGCCCCGCCCCCGCAGCGTCAGCAGGGGTGCCGGGGCTCGGCGCTCGGCGCCCCGTCCGATGCGCTCGGCCAGGCCGGCCGCCGTGGGCGCCTCGAACAGGTCCCGCGCGGCGACGGGTACGCCCAGCCGCTCGCGGATCCGCCCGACCAGCCGGGTGGCCAGCAGCGAGTGTCCTCCGTGCTCGAAGAACCCGTCGTCGGCGCCGATCCACTCGCGCTCCAGCACCTCGGCGAACAGCTCGCACAGCGCGGCCTCCCTTTCGTCGCGGGGCGGCCGGCCGCCTTCCCCGGCGAGCGGTTCCGGTTCCGGTTCCGGCAGGGCGTCCCGGTCGAGTTTGCCGTTGGCGTTGGCCGGAAGGGCGTCCATCACCACATAGGCCGAGGGCAGCATGTAGGGCGGTACGAGAGCGGCCAGGTGGGCCCGCAGTTCCGCGGCGGTGGGACGGGGCGGGCCCTCCGTCGGCACCGCGTAGGCCACCAGGCGCCGCTCACCCTGCCCGCCCTCCCGCAGGACGACGGCCGCCTCCCGCACCGCGGCGTGCTCGGTGAGCCGGGCCTGGATCTCGCCGGGCTCGATCCGGAAGCCGCGCAGTTTGATCTGCTCGTCCGCGCGGCCCACATAGTGGACGCGCCCCTCCCGGTCCCACCGCGCCAGGTCGCCGGTGCGGTACATCCGCTCCCCCGCTTCTCCGAACGGGCAGCCGACGTACCGGGTCGCGGTGAGTCCCGGGCGGTTTCCGTAGCCGCGCGCCAGCGAGGCGCCGGCCAGGTACAGCTCGCCCGTCACCCCGGGGGGAGTCGGCCGCAGCCTCTCGTCGAGCACATAGACCCGGGTGTTGGGCACCGGGGTGCCGATGGGGGGCGGCGGGCCGCCGGGGGACAGGGCCCGGCTGGTCAGGGTGACAGCGGTGGCTTCGGTCGGGCCGTAGATGTTGAGCATGCGCCGGCCGGGCGCCCAGCGGTCCACGACCGAGGCCGTGACCGCCTCGCCTCCGACGACGAGGCAGCGCAGGCCGTCCAGGCCCTCGGGGGTGAGACCGGTCAGCGCCGCCGGCGGAATGAAGGCGTGGCTGATCCGCCGCGCGGCCAGGGTCTCTCCGAGCGGTTCCCCGGCCAGGACCGGCTGGTCGGGCAGGACCAGGGTCCCTCCGGTGGTGAGCGCCATCAGCAGTTCCAGCACCGCGCCGTCGAAGGACGGCGACGCGAGCTGCAGCACGCGGCTGCCCGCCTCCACCGGGTACCGCTCCCGCTGCGCCACGGCCAGCGACAGCAGGCCGCGGTGCTCGGTCACCACGCCCTTGGGACGGCCCGTGGAGCCGGAGGTGTAGACGACGTACGCGGCGTTGCCGGCGGTCAGGGGGGCGGTCCGGTCGTCGTCGGTGAGATCGGCCGCGGACGGTCCGGCCGGCGCCACCCCGGTCTGCTCCCCGGTCTGCTCCCCGGTCTGCTCCCCGGTCTGCTCCCCGGCGGGGATCAGGACGGGGAACCCCGCGATCTCCCCGCGCCCCGCCGCGTACGGCTCGGCCGCCAGGACCAGCGTGGGGGCGCTGTCGCGCAGCATGAAGCCGATGCGCTCGTCCGGGTAGCCCGGGTCCACCGGTACGAGGACGCCGCCGGCCTTGAGCACCGACAGCAGCGCGGTGATCTGCCCGACGGAGCGCGGCATCAGCAGGGCCACCCGGCGTTCGGGGCCGACGCCGTGCCGGACCAGCACCCTGGCCAGCCGGTTGGCCCGGGCGTTGAGCTCGGCGTACGTCAGGCTGCGTCCGCCGTGTTCGAGTGCCGTGGCGCCAGGGGTCCGGGCCGCCTGCTCCTGGAACATCTCCGGCAGCGTCGCGACCAGGTCCGCGCGCCGGGTGGCGTTCCACTCGGCCAGGACCGTGTGCCGCTCCCCGGCCGCGAGCAGTTCCCGGGCTCCGACAGGGCCGCCCGGGTCCGCCGTCCAGAGGGCGAGCATCCGGCCGAACCTCTCCAGCAGGTCCCGCGCGGTCTCCCGGTCGAAGAGGTCGGCGTCGTACTCCAGAGCGGTCTCGATCCCGGCCGGCCGGCCGTCCTCTCCATGGTTCTCCAGGAAGGTGAACATCAGGTCGAACTTCGACCGCGCGGTCTCCACCTGGTGTGCCCCGACGGTGAGCCCCGGGGGCGGGGAGCCCTGTCGCCCGGCCTGCTCCTCGGTGTTGTTGCAGGAAAGCGCGACCTGGAAGAGCGGGTGCCGGCCGAGCGAACGGGCCGGGCTCAGACGCTCCACCAGTTGTTCGAAGGGGAGGTCCTGGTGCGCGTAGGCGGCCAGCGCGGTCTCGCGGACCCGCCCGACGAGCTCGGCGAACGTGGGGTCGCCCGAGGTGTCGGTCCGCAGGACCAGGGTGTTGACGAAGAATCCGACCAGGTCCTCCACCGCCTCGTCGGTGCGCCCGGCCACCGGGGTGCCGACGGGGATGTCCTCCCCGGCGCCCATCCGGGTGAGGAAGGCCGCGACGGCGGCCTGGACGACCATGAACACGCTCGCCCGGCACGTCCGGGCCAGATCGACCACGGCGGAGTGGACCGCCGCGGGCAGCGACAGCCAGACCTGGCCGCCGGTGTGGGACGGCTCGGCCGGGCGCGGCCGGTCGGCCGGCAGCCGCAGCTCCTCCGGAAGACCGGCCAACCGCTGTTCCCAGTAGCCCAGCTGGGCGGCGGCGGTACTGCCGGGGTCGTCCGCCTCACCGAGGAACCGCCGCTGCCACAGGGCGTAGTCCACGTACTGGACCGGCAGCGGCCGCCAGTCCGGGGCCCGGCCCTCGCGGCGTGCGCCGTAGGCGGTGAACAGATCGCGCAGGAGCCTCCTGCCCGACCAGCCGTCGCTGGCGATGTGGTGCACGACCAGCACGAGCACCCGGGAGCACGGCCCGCTCTCCAGCAGCCAGGCACGCATCGGCGGTTCGGATTCCAGGTCGAAGTGGTGGGCCGCCAGCTCGTCGGCGGTGCGGTCCACATCCTCCCCGGCGACCGGGACAACGGTGAGGGGCTCGCCCGCCTCCCGGACCGGCAGCACCCTCTGGAACGGGCCCTCCTCGTCCTCGGCGAAGACGGTGCGCAGGCTCTCGTGCCGCTCCACCACGTCGCGCAGCGCGGCCGCCAGCGCACCGACGTCGAGCTCGCCGTCCAGCCGCAGGGCCCGGTGGATGTTGTAGACGGAGTTCGGGCCGGTGAGCCGGTGCAGGATCCACAGCCGCTGCTGGGCGTACGAGAGCGGAACGCGCTCCGGGCGCGGCACCGGTCTCACCGGCGGGCGGCCGCGGCCGCGGGTGTCCAGCAGCGCGGACAGGGATCTCACCGTGGGGTGCTCGAAGAAACCGCGCACCGAGACCTCCGCGTCCAGGGTCGCCCGCACCCTGCTGATCAGCCGGGTGACCAGCAGGGAGTGCCCGCCCAGAGCGAAGAAGTCGTCGTCGATGGAGACCAGTGGGCGCCGGAGCACCTCGGCGAACAGCCCGCACAGGATCTCCTCGCGCGGGGACCTGGGCAGTCCTCCGGCGAAGGCGCCCTCGACGGCGGGTTCCGGCAGCGCGGAGCGGTCGATCTTGCCGTTGCGCGTGACGGGCAGTGCGGGCATCCCGACCAGGTGTGAGGGCACCATGTAAGGCGGCAGTACCCGGCGCAGATGCTCCATGATCCGTTCCGTGGGCAGTGCGGTGCCGGACCCGGCCGGGGCGGAGGGGGACGCGCCCTCCCCGGCGGGGACGGCGTAGCCGACCAGCCGGGCGTCGCCCGCCCCGTCCTCCCGCACCACCACCACGGCCCGGCGGACGGCGGGATGGGCCGCCAGCGCCGCCTCCACCTCTCCGGGTTCCACCCGGAAACCCCGCAGGCTGATCTGGTCGTCCGCCCGGCCGAGGTACTCCAGCAGGCCTTCCCCGTTCCACCGCACCAGGTCGCCGGTGCGGTACATCCGCTCCCCCGGCCCCCCGAACGGGCAGGCCACGAACCGCTCGGCGGTCCTGCCCGGGTCGCGGAGGTAGCCGCGGGCCAGGCCGGAGCCGGCGACGTACAGCTCTCCGGGGACGCCGACCGGCACCGGGACCAGGCCGGGGCCGAGGACGTACAGGCGGGTGTTCCACAGCGGCCGGCCGATGGGCACCGGGCCGTCGCCGACCGGCTCGTGCGGGGCGATTCTGTGCTCGGAGCAGTTCACGGTCGTCTCGGTGGGCCCGTAGACGTTGTAGACGGTGACGTCCGGGCGGCCGGCGCGCCAGTGCCGCAGGTGCCGGCCGGTGAGCTGTTCGCCGCCGAAAGTGATCGCCTTGGCCGGGCTCACCGCCTCCGGCAGTTCCTCGAGCATCGAAAGGTGGCTGGGGGTCGCCTTCATGAAGTCCGGGGGCGTCTCGCCGGGACGCAGGACCGGCTCGTCCTCCAGTGAGGCGAGGCGGACCGTGCCCCCGCTGACCAGCGGAACGTAGAGGGCTCCGACCGTGAGGTCGAAGGAGACCGGCGAGTGCACCAGGGAGCGCCCGTCGGCGGGGTACTCCTCGGACCCGCGCAGCAGGTAGCCGACGAGGGACCGGTGAGTGGCCACCACGCCCTTGGGCCGGCCGGTCGAGCCGGAGGTGTAGATGGCGTACGCGGCGTTCCCCGGATCCGGCGGCGAGGGGCGCTCGCCGTCGCCCAGCGGGCCGCCGGGCAGCGCCTCCAGCGCGGTGGCCGTCTCCGGGGAGTCCAGGATCAGCAGCGGGAGACCGGCCGGCAGCCGGCCGGCCAGGTCCGCGGTGGTGACGGTGAGGAGCGGCTCGGCCTCCCGCAGCAGCCGGGCGAGCCGGTCGGCCGGATGGCCGGGGTCGATCGGTATGTAGGCGGCACCGGTCTGCCACACCGCCAGCGCGGCCTCGACCAGTTCCGGCGAGCGCGGCAGTGCCAGTGCGACGAAGCGCTCGATCCGTGCTCCGCGCTCCACCAGCAGACGGGCCAGCCGTCCCGAGTGGTCGGCGAGCCGGGCGTAGTCGATGCCGCGGTCGGCCGTCTCCACGGCGATCCGTTCGGGGGTGCGGGCGGCCTGCCCGAGGAACAGCTCGGTGGCGGTGGTGTCCTCGACCTCGCGTGCGGTGTCGTTGAACTTCTCCAGCACCAGGGTTCGCTCGGCGTCGTCGAGGACGTCGAGCCGGCCCAGGGGCAGGTTCGGCGTCTCCAGGAAGGCGTCGGCGAGCTTCAGCAGGCGATCGCGCAGGGCGGCTGCCCGGCGGGACGTCACCGCGCTGGGCCGGTGGCCGATGCGGAACCGCATCGGCGGGCCGGGGGAGGCGAGCAGGCCGAGCGGGTAGTGCATGGCGTCGCGCATCTTCGAGGCCGCCACGCGCACGCGTTGCGGCGTGACGGGGAATCCGCCGGCGGGTTCCTCCGCGGGCCCGGCCGGGTAGTTCTCGAACGCCATCATCGAGTCGAACAGTTCGCCCCGGCCGGCCAGGTTCTGGATGTCGGCCAGCCGCAGGTGCTGGTGGTCCAGAAGGGCGCTCTGCTCGCGCTGCAACCGCCGCAGGAAGTCCGTCAGTGGTTCGTCCACGGGCATCCGGGCCCGTAGCGGGAGGGTGTTGGCGAACAGGCCGATCATGGACTCGACGCCGTCCAGCTCCGGCGGCCGGCCGGAGACGACCACCCCGTACACCACGTCCTGGCTGCCGGTGGTGCGGGCGAGGGCCAGCGCCCACAGCCCCTGTACGACGGTGTTGAGGGTGAGGCCGGCGCCGCGGGCGGCCTCCGTCAGCCCGGCCGAGACCGCCGCGGGCAGTTCGAAGTCCAGCCACCGCGGCGCCTCCGCGGCCCGCTCGGCCCGCGGGGCGAGGAGGGTGGGCTCGCTCAGCCCCTCCAGCGCCTGCCGCCAGGCGTCCCGTGCGGCCCGCTCGTCCCGCCGGCCCAGCCAGGCCAGGTAGTCCCGGTAGCGGCGCACCGGCGGCAGGACGGAGGTGTCGCCGCCGGTGCGGTAGAGCAGCATGAGTTCGCGCAGGAGCATCGGCATCGACCAACCGTCCAGCAGGATGTGGTGGTTGGTGAGGGCGAACCGGTGGCGGTCCTCCGCCGTGCGCAGCAGCAGGAACCGCACCAGCGGCGGTTTGGAGGGCCGGAAGCGGCGCCAGCGGTGCTCGTCCAGCCGTCGTGCCGCCTCCGCCTCCGGGTCGGCGGCCGCGCGCAGGTCGGCCTCCTCCCAGGGGAGGTCGACCTCCCTGGGGACGAACTGCACCGGGTCCTTCAGGGCGCGGGTCGCGAAGCCCGCCCGGAGGTTGTCGTGGCGCCGCAGCAGCGCCTCGGCGGCCGCGCGCAGCGCCGGCACGTCCAGCGGGCCGTGCAGCTCCACCTCGTTCTGGACGGTGTAGACGTCGACGGCCTCGTCGCCGACGTACTCGCTGTGGAAGAGCAGCCCCTCCTGCAGCGGGGAAAGGGGCAGGACGTCCTGCAGGGATCGGCTCATCACTGTGCCTTCCACTCTGCTTCGAGCTGGTCGAGTTCGGTGTCGGAGAGTTCGACCAGAGGGCCGGCGGCTTCCGGTTCCGCGGCCGCCGGGGGCCGGGACGCGGGGAGCCGGGGCGTGGCCGGGGTCCACTCGGCGGAGGCCAGTTCGCGCAGTTCCCGGAACCACAGTTCCGCCAGTTCGCGGACATCCTCCTCCCGGTGCAGCCGGCCGGCCCAGGACCAGGTGGCGATCAGGCGGGGGCCGCCGGGGCCGTCCGCGGCGACCGCGTTGACCTCGATCTCGTGAGCGAGCGGGAGTCCGCCGGGCTGGCCCGCGACGCCGCTGCCCACCGGTGACCAGTCGAAGGTCTCCGCGGTTTCGTCCGCCCCGTCCCTGCCGCCGCCCGATCCGCCGAACCGCCCCAGGTAGTTGAAGCCGTAGCGCGGTGCGGGGCGGGAGGCGAGCCGTTCCCGGGTCCGCGGATTGAGGTACCGCAGCATGCCGTAGCCGAGGCCGGCGTCCGGTACGCGGTCCAGTACCTCGCCGACCGACCGCAGTACGCCGGCCCGCTCGTCGTCCGGCCCGGCGGCCGGGACCCGGACCGGGTGGGCGGCGGTGAACCAGCCGACCGTGCGGGAGAGGTCGGCCCCGGGGACGATCTCCTCCTCGCGGCCGTGGCCCTCCAGCCCCACCGTGACTGCGTCCGTCGCCTCCGCGGGCCGCCACCGCCGCACGGCGGCGGCGAACGCCCCCAGCAGGACCGCGGTCACCTCGGTGCCCAGCGCGGCGGGCACCGGCCCCAGCACGGCCCGGGTGGCTTCGGCGGGGAGGGTGAGGGAGAGCGCCCCCTCGGTGCTTCTGTCGTCCACGGCCGGGTCGATCCTCCCGGCCTCCCAGGGCCGCGCCGACTGCTCCTCCCAGTAGGCGCACTGCTCGATGCGGCGCGGGTCGCCGGCGAGTTCCGACAGCCGCTGCGCCCAGATCCTCAGCGGGGTGCCCACCCGGTCGAGCCGGGGCTCCCGGCCGTCGGCGACGGCCTGCCACGCCTCGCCGAGGTCGGCGGTGAGGATGCGCCAGGACACCCCGTCCACGACCAGGTGGTGGGCGACGAGCGCGAGGTACCCCGGCTCCTGCGCCCCCCTGTCGAACCAGACGGCGCGCAGCATGCGGCCCTCGCCGGGGGCGAGCCGTTCGCGGGCCGCGGCGCAGCGCGCGCGGATCAGCCGGTCCAGTTCCTCCTGCGGGACGTCCGCGGCCGGCACCCGCTCCAGGAGGGCGGCCGCGTCCACGCCGCCCGCCTCGCCGATCTCCATCCGCCAGTGTCCGGCCGCCGGTTCGGCCCGCATCCGCAGCGCGTCGTGGTGGTCCAGCAGCGCCTGGAGGGCACCGGCCGGAACGGTCTCGCGCGATTCCGCCGGCACACGCAGCAGCACGGACTGGTTGTAGCCCTCGACCGCGCCGCCCCGCTCGGCCAGCCAGGAGCTGACCGGCGTCGGCGGCACCGGGCCGTCGGCCCGGCCGCCGAGGACGCCGGAGGCCGGGGCGCTCTCCCGGGAGCGGTCGGCGAGCGCGGCCGGCGTACGCCGTTCGAAGACGTCGCGGACGGTTATACGGCCGCCCACCCTGCGTACCCGGCCGACGAGCTGGATGGAGCCGATGCTGTCGCCGCCGAGCATGAAGAAGTCGTCGTCCGCGCCGACCCGCGCGACGCCGAGCACCTCCCCGAACGCCTCGCACAGCACCCGCTCCCAGGCGTCCCGCGGTGCCCGGTGGCCGTGCGGGTCCTTGTCCGCGGGCGCCGGGGGCTGCGGCAGCGCCTTGTGGTCGAGCTTCCCGCCGGGAGCCAGCGGCAGGCCGTCCAGCCGGACGATCGCGGACGGGACCATGTACCGCGGCAGCCGGGCGACGAGCCGTTCCCGGAGCGCGGCCTCGTCGAACGCGGCCGGTGGGACCTCCACGTAGGCGACCAGCCGCTCCTCCCGCAGGACGACGGCGGCCCGGCCGACCTCCGGGCGTTCGAGCAGCGCCGCCTCGATCTCTCCCGGCTCGATGCGGAAGCCGCGGACCTTGACCTGCTCGTCGGTCCGGCCCAGGTACTCCAGGTTTCCGTCGGGCCGCCGGCGGGCCAGGTCGCCGGTGCGGTACATCCGCTCCCCCGGCTTCCCCGGCTCCCCGAACGGACAGGCCACGAACCGCTCCGCGGTCATCCCCGGCCGCCCCAGATAGCCGCGGGCCAGGCCCACGCCGGCGATGTACAGCTCTCCGGGGACGCCGATCGGCACCGGCTGGAGTGCGGCGTCCAGAACGAACAGCCGGTGGCCCGCCAGGGGGCGTCCGATCGGCACGATGTCCGCGGGCGGCTCGGCCCCCGGTTCCAGGACGAAGTCCGCGCAGCTGACGGTCGCCTCGGTCGGCCCGTAGTCGTTGTAGACCCGCGTTCCGGGACGCGCCCGGCGCAGCCGGGCCAGTCGCGCTGCGGTGAGCTGCTCGCCCCCGACGACCAGATCGGCGGTGGGAGCCGCCCAGGAGGCGATGCCGTCCAGGAACGCGAGGTGGGACGGTGTGACCTTCAGCAGGTCGGGCCTGTCCGGGGCGTCGTCCTCCGCCGCGTCCAGGTCCGCCACCACGATGCGGCCGCCGGCGATCAGCGGGGTGAACAGCGTGGTCACCGTGAGGTCGAAGGCCGGGGAGCCGTGCAGCAGCGCGGTTCCCGCGGCGCCGCGGTACCGGGCGGCCGAGCGAACCAGGAAGGCCGCCAGGGACCGCTGCTCGATCACGACGCCCTTCGGTGTGCCGGTGGACCCGGAGGTGTAGACGACATAGGCCGGGTTGCGCTCCCCGGCCGGCACGCGGCGGTCGGCGGCGTCGAGGCCGGCGAGCGCGGTCCCGGTGTCCGGGGCGTCCAGGCAGAGCACGGGGACCGGTCCGGCCGGAAGCGCCTCCCGCGTCCCGGCCAGGGTCACGACGAGCGCCGGGCCGGCGTCGTCCAGCATGTGGGCGATCCGCTCGGTGGGCAGCCCGGTGTCCATGGGGACGTACGCGGCCCCGGCCTTCTGGACCGCCACCAGTGCGGTGATCAGCTCGACGCCGCGCGGCAGCAGGACCGCGACGGTGGTCTCGGGCCCGGCTCCCCTTGCGGCGAGCAGTCGGGCCAGCCGGTTGGCCCGGGCGTTCAGTTCGGCGTAGGTGACCTCCAGGTCGCCGTCCCGGACCGCCGGCGCGTGCGGGGTGAGGGCGGCCTGCTTCTCGAACAGCTCCGGGAAGTGGGCACCGCTCCGGACGGGCCCGGCGGTCTCCGGTTCGGGGTCGGGTTCGCTCCACGCTCCTTCCAGGAGTTCGCGCTCGCCCGGCAGCAGGACGTCGATCTCGCCGAGGGTGGTGCCGGGCGCCTGCGCGACGGCCTCCAGCAGGCGGACGAACCGCTCCACCAGCCGCTGGGCGGTGCTCCGGTCGAACAGGTCGGTGCTGTACTCCAGCACCCCCCGCAGCCCGTCGGCGCGACCGTCGCGGGTGCGTGCCTCCGTGAGCGCGAAGGTGAGGTCGAACTTCGACGTCGTGACCCCGAGCCGTTCCCTGCTCACCGTCAGTCCGTCCAGCCCGTCCGGCCCGGGTGCGGCTTCGCGCGCTCCGGCCGTCTCGGCCGTGTCGAAGTTCAGTGCCACCTGGAACAGCGGGTGGCGGGCCAGTGAGCGCTCGGGGTCGCGGAGTTCCACCAGTCGTTCGAAGGGGAGGTCCTGGTGCGCGTAGGCCCCCAGATCGACGGACCGCACCCGCTCCAGCAACTCCGCGAAACTCGGATCACCCGAGGTGTCGGTCCGCAGCACCAGCGTGTTCACGAAGAACCCCACCAGATCGTCCAGCGCGTCGTCGGTACGCCCCGCCACCGGAGACCCGATCGGCACATCCGTACCCGCACCCAACCGCGTCAGCAGCGCCGCCAGCGCCGCGTGCACCACCATGAAGGGAGTCGCCCGGTGCTCCCGCGCCAACCGCGCCACCCGCCGGTGCACCCGCGCCGGCACCAGGATCGGCACACTGTCCCCACGATGCGAGGCAACAGCGGGACGAGGCCGGTCGGCAGGCAGCACAAGCTCTTCCGGCGACCCCTCCAGAACCTCCCGCCAATAGGCCAGCTGAGCGGCCAGCTCGCTGTCGGCCTCCCGCTCGTCCCCCAGGCGGGCCCGCTGCCACAGGGCGTAGTCGGCGTACCCGACCGGCAGCGGCCGCCAGGCCGGCGCCTCACCGGCGTGGCGCGCGGCGTAGGCGGTGGCCAGGCCGGTGATCAGCGGCCGCTGTGACCAGGCGTCGGTGGCGATGTGGTGCATGACCAGCAGCAGGACGTGCTCGTCGGGTGCCGTGGCGAACAGGTGTGCGCGCAGCGGTGGTTCGCTGTCCAGCCGGAACGCGTGGTCGGCCGCCTCCCTCAGCATCCGGGGGAGTTCCCCCTCGTCGGTGCGGACCGGTTCGACGGAGGGGGCCGGGTGGCCGGCGGTGGGCAGGATGATCTGGTGCGGGCCGTGTCCGTCCTCGGCGAAGACGGTGCGCAGGCTCTCGTGCCGTTCCACCACGTCCGCCAGCGCGGCCCGCAGCGCGGCCACGTCCAGGGGCCCGGTCAGCCGCAGCGCCAGCGGGATGTTGTACGTGGCACTGGGCCCCTCCAGTTGCTGCACGAACCACAGGCGCTGCTGGGCGTAGGACAGCGGCAGCCGTCCGGGCCGCGGATCGGCCGGCCGCAGCCGGGCCCCGGTGCCTTCCGCCCGGGACAGCGCCGCGTCCAGGCCCGCCACCGTCGGCGCCTCGAAGACCTCCCGGACGCCCAGTTCGACGCCGAGCGTGCCGCGGACACGTGCGACCAGCCCGGTGGCCAGCAGGGAGTGTCCGCCCAGGGCGAAGAAGTCGTCGTCCACACCGACCTCGGGCACCCCGAGCACCTCGGCGAACAGCCCGCACAGAATCTCCTCGCGCGGCCCCCGCGGCGCCCGCCCCGGCCCCCGCCCCACCGTGAACTCCGGCACCGGCAGCGCCGCCCGGTCCAGCTTGCCGTTGGCCGTCAACGGCAAGCCCTCCAGCACCACCAGGGCGGAAGGCACCATGTACTCCGGCAGCACCCCCGCCACCGCCGCCGACACCGCACCCCGGTCCAGCTCCCCCACCCCGGCCGCCGGCACCACATAACCGACCAGACGTGCGGAGCCGGCCGGGTCCGGGCGCACGGCCGCGGCGGCCCGGCCGACCCCGGGAGCGTCCGCCAGCGCCCTCTCGACCTCGCCCAGCTCGATGCGGAAGCCGCGGACCTTGACCTGGTCGTCGGTCCGGCCCAGGTACTCCAGGTTTCCGTCGGACCGCCAGCGGGCCAGGTCGCCGGTGCGGTACATCCGCTCCCCCGGCCCCCCGAACGGACAGGCCGAAAACCGCTCCGCGGTCATCCCCGGCCGCCCCAGATAGCCGCGGGCCACGCCCGCGCCGGCGATGTACAGCTCTCCCGGCACTCCGTCCGGCACCGGCTGGAGCGCGGCGTCCAGCACATAGGCGGCCGTGTTGGCGATCGGTGTTCCCGTGGGCACCGATCCGCCGCGCGCGTCCAGCGCTTCGGTGGTGATGCGGGCGGCGGTGGACCAGACGGTGGTCTCCGTCGGCCCGTAGAGATTGAGCAGGTGTCCGTCCGACGGCGCGCGGCCGGGTTCCAGGAGGGCGCGGGCCAGGGAGGCCGGCAGGGCCTCGCCCCCCACGAGCACCCGCAGGCCGGTGATGTCCAGGCCTCCGTCCACGGCCATGGCGTGCCACCAGCCGGGGGTGGCCTGTACGACCGTCACGCCCTCACGGGCGCACAGGGATCTCACGGCCGCGGGGTCGCGCTGGGCCGTGCCGTCGGCCAGGACGACCGAGCCGCCGGTGAGCAGGGGGGCGAGGAGTTCCAGGACGGCGATGTCGAAGGAGACCGTCGTGACCGCCAGCAGCCGGTCGTTCGGCCCCATGTCCAGCCGCTCGGTCATGTCGGCGAGGAAGTTGGCCACGCCGGCCCTGGTCACCATGACGCCCTTGGGCCGGCCGGTGGAACCGGAGGTGTAGATGGTGTAGGCCAGTTCTTCCGGGTGTTCCCGGGCATGGGCGGCCCCGGCCGGTGGGGTGCCGGGCAGGGCGGCCAGCCGCCGGGCGGTGTCCGGGTCGTCCAGGACGAGCAGCGGGGCCGGGCCGGCCGGAAGGTCCCCGGCGAGGTCCGCGGTGGTGACCACGCACCCCGGCGCGCAGTCGGCGAGGATGTCCGCCAGCCGGTCCTTGGGATGTCCGGGGTCCAGGGGCAGGTAGTGCAGCCCCGCCTTCCAGACGGCGAGCAGCACCGCCGGCAGCAGGGCGCCGCGTCGCAGCGCGACCGCGACCGGTCCGCGCCGTGCCGGGCCGTTCTCCGACAGCAGTGCGGCCAGCCGGTTGGCCCGCTCGTCGAGTCCGGCGTAGTCGATCCGCTCCTCGCCGTCGACCAGGGCCGTGGCGTGCGGGGTCCGGGCGGCCTGTTCCTCGAAGCGCCGCAGCGGCGGGACCCGGGACGGTGCGCGAGCCGTGTCGTTGCGCCGGACGAGCAGTTCGTTCCGCTCCCGCTCGCTCAGGACCGGGATCCCGGTCAGCGGTGTGTGGGGCCGCTCGACCGCCGCGCCGAGCAGCCGGAGGAAGTACCGGACGATCCTGTGGGCCGTGTCCTCGTCGAACAGGTCGGTGCTGTACTCCAGCACGCCCCGGATGCCCGCCGCCGAGCCGTCGGCCGCCCGGTCCTCGTTGAAGGACAGCGACAGGTCGAACTTGGCCGCCGAGGTCTCTACCGTCATGGGCCGGACCAGGACGTCCGAGGCCCGGTCGGCGGGGACGTCGGCGTGCACCGTGCCGTTGTTGAAGGCCAGCAGCACCTGGAACAGCGGGTGGCGGGCCAGTGAGCGTGCCGGGTTGAGTACCTCCACCAGTCGTTCGAAGGGGAGGTCCTGGTGCGCGTAGGCCCCCAGATCGACGGCCCGCACCCGCTCCAGCAACTCCGCGAAACTCGGATCACCCGAGGTGTCGGTCCGCAGCACCAGCGTGTTCACGAAGAACCCCACCAGATCGTCCAGCGCGTCGTCGGTACGCCCCGCCACCGGAGACCCGATCGGCACATCCGTGCCCGCACCCAACCGCGTCAGCAGCGCCGCCAGCGCCGCGTGCACCACCATGAAGGGAGTCGCCCGGTGCTCCCGCGCCAACTGCGCCACCCGCCGGTGCACCCGCGGCGGCACCAGGATCGGCACACTGTCCCCACGATGCGAGGCAACAGCGGGACGAGGCCGGTCGGCAGGCAGCACAAGCTCCTCCGGCGACCCCTCCAGAACCTCCCGCCAATAGGCCAGCTGAGCGGCGATCGCGCTGTCCGGGTCGTCCTCGGAACCGAGTTCTCCGTGCTGCCACAGGGTGTAGTCGGCGTACTGCACGCGCGGTGCGGGCAGTTCCGGGGCCGCGCCGCGTCGCCGGGCGGCGTAGGCGGTGGCCAGGTCGCGCACCAGTGGGCGGACCGACCAGCCGTCCATGGCGATGTGGTGGACCACCAGCAGCAGGACGTGCGTGCGTTCGTCGAGGGCGAGAAGACGGGCGTGCACCGGGGGTGTCCGCGCGAGGTCGAAGGGGTGGGCGGCCTCGGCCTCCAGGTCGGCCCGCAGGTTCTCCTCGGTGGTGGGGACCACCTTCAGGCCGGGCGCGTCCCGCCGCGGTCCGAGGACGATCTGGTGCGGGCCGTGTCCGTCCTCGGCGAAGACGGTGCGCAGGCTCTCGTGCCGTTCCACCACGTCCGCCAGCGCGGCCCGCAGCG
>NZ_PGSG01000118.1:0-629 GCF_002843305.1 Streptomyces barkulensis | reverse complement strand
CGTTCCACCACGTCCGCCAGCGCGGCCCGCAGCGCGGCCACGTCCAGGGGCCCGGTCAGCCGCAGCGCCAGCGGGATGTTGTACGTGGCGCTGGGCCCCTCCATCTGGTGGAGGAACCACAGGCGCTGCTGGGCGTAGGACAGCGGCAGCCGTCCGGGCCGCGGACCGGCCGGCCGCAGCCCGCCGGGACGGCGTCCCGGGCCGTCGAGGCGCGCGGCCAGTTCGGCCACCGTCGGCGCCTCGAAGAGGGCGTCGACGGCCAGGTCGGCGTCGAGCAGGGCCCTGGCCCGGCTGATCACGACGATCGCCAGCAGGGAGTGTCCGCCCAGGGCGAAGAAGTCGTCGTCCACACCGACCTCGGGCACCCCGAGCACCTCGGCGAACAGCCCGCACAGAATCTCCTCGCGCGGCCCCCGCGGCGCCCGCCCCGGCCCCCGCCCCACCGTGAACTCCGGCACCGGCAGCGCCGCCCGGTCCAGCTTGCCGTTGGCCGTCAACGGCAAGCCCTCCAGCACCACCAGGGCGGAAGGCACCATGTACTCCGGCAGCACCCCCGCCACCGCCGCCGACACCGCACCCCGGTCCAGCTCCCCCACCCCGGCCGCCGGCACCACATAACCGACCAGACG
>NZ_PGSG01000117.1:50001-66429 GCF_002843305.1 Streptomyces barkulensis | reverse complement strand
CCATCGTGCGCAAGGTGCTCATCGCCAATCGCGGTGAAATCGCTGTCCGGGTCGCCCGGGCCTGCCGGGACGCCGGGATCGCGAGCGTGGCCGTCTACGCCGACCCGGACCGGGACGCGCTCCACGTGCGGGCGGCGGACGAGGCCTTCGCGCTCGGTGGCGACACCCCCGCCACCAGCTACCTGGACATGGACAAGGTGCTCAGGGCCGCCGCCGACTCCGGCGCCGACGCGGTCCACCCCGGCTACGGCTTCCTGTCGGAGAACGCCGACTTCGCCCAGGCCGTCCTCGACGCCGGGCTGACCTGGATCGGCCCGCCTCCGCAGGCCATCCGCGACCTGGGCGACAAGGTCGCCGCCCGCCACATCGCCCAGCGCGCCGGCGCCCCGCTGGTGGCCGGCACCCCCGACCCGGTCTCCGGCGCGGACGAGGTCGTCGCCTTCGCCACCGAGCACGGCCTGCCCATCGCGATCAAGGCCGCCTTCGGCGGCGGCGGACGCGGCCTGAAGGTCGCCCGCACCCTTGAGGAGGTCCCCGAGCTGTACGACTCCGCGGTGCGCGAGGCGGTGGCCGCCTTCGGCCGCGGCGAGTGCTTCGTGGAGCGCTACCTGGACCGGCCCCGGCACGTGGAGACCCAGTGCCTGGCCGACACCCACGGCAACGTGGTGGTCGTCTCCACCCGGGACTGCTCGCTGCAGCGCCGCCACCAGAAACTGGTCGAGGAGGCCCCCGCCCCGTTCCTGACCGACGCGCAGAACGCCGAGCTGTACCGCGCCTCCAAGGCCATCCTGAAGGAGGCCGGCTACGTCGGCGCCGGCACCTGCGAGTTCCTGGTCGGCCAGGACGGCACCATCTCCTTCCTGGAGGTCAACACCCGCCTGCAGGTCGAGCACCCGGTCACCGAGGAGGTCACCGGCCTGGACCTGGTGCGCGAGATGTTCCGCATCGCCGACGGCGAACCGCTGGGCTACGACGACCCGCCGGTGCGCGGCCACTCGCTGGAGTTCCGCATCAACGGCGAGGACCCCGGCCGGGGCTTCCTGCCCGCCCCGGGCACCGTCACCCGCTTCGATCCGCCCGCCGGCCCGGGCGTGCGCCTGGACGCCGGGGTGGAGTCCGGCTCGGTCATCGGCCCGGCCTGGGACTCGCTGCTGGCCAAGCTGATCGTCACCGGCGCCACCCGGGCCCAGGCGCTGCAGCGGGCCGCCCGGGCGCTGGCGGAGTTCACCGTGGAGGGCATGGCCACCGCCCTGCCCTTCCACCGCACGGTGGTCGCCGACCCGGCCTTCGCCCCCGAGGTCAACGGCCGGCCCGCCGGCCCCTTCGAGGTCCACACCCGGTGGATCGAGACCGAGTTCGTCAACGAGATCAGCCCGTTCACCGCGCCCGGCGCGGACGCCGAGGACGACGACGAGCCCGGCCGCGAGACGGTGGTCGTCGAGGTCGGCGGCAAGCGCCTGGAGGTCTCCCTGCCCGCCGCGCTGGGCATGTCCCTGGCCCGTACCGCCGCGGCCGGCGGCGCCCGCCCCAAACGCCGCGCGGCCAGGAAGTCCGGTCCGGCCGCCTCCGGTGACGCGCTGGCCTCCCCGATGCAGGGCACCATCGTCAAGATCGCCGTCGAGGAGGGCCAGACGGTGGCCGAGGGCGAGCTGATCGTGGTGCTGGAGGCGATGAAGATGGAACAGCCCATCAACGCCCACCGCGCCGGCACCGTCAAGGGCCTGACCGCCGCCGTCGGCACCGGTGTCAGCGCCGGCGCCGTCATCTGCGAGATCAAGGACTGAACCCGAACCGGCCCGCCCCCTCACATCGCGGAAGCGGCGCGAGGGGGCGGGAGAGGGCCGTGCCCGCCGGACATCCGGCGGGCACGGCCCTTCTGGAGCGGTGGAGCGGTGGAGCCGCGGGGCCTCCAGACCCCGCGGCTCCACGGCGATCAAAGCGGTCAGGGCGGTCACGGCGGTCAGGGCGGTCAGAGACCGTTCCCCGAGGCGGCGCCGCGCCCGCTGAGCGTCCGGTCGACGTCCGCCCCGTGGTAGTAGGTCCGGCCCGCGCGGGACCGGCGGCGCCACTTGCGCACGCTGGCGTGGCGGTAGACGCTCCCGAGCGGGATCGCCCACAGCCGGGAGACGTCCGCCGCGGTCACCCAGCGGACTTCCTCCTGGCCGGCCGGTCCGGAACCCCGCGGCGCCGTGCGGTCGTGCGTCCCGGAGTCCAGCCCGGCCTCCGGCCCGGAGGCCGCCCGCAGAGGCGCCAGACGCCGGCTCAGCTGGAGCCACTCGTGGCCGAACCAGCGGTGCGCGGGGTCGGCGTCGCACCTGATCTCGGCCGGCAGCCGCGGCCGCTCCGGACGCAGCAGCGCCGTCAGCCCGCCCGGGCAGCCCGGCTCCACACAGCTGCCGATCCCCACCCGGTGGTCCGGCTCGGGGTCGATCACCCGGCGCGCCCGGCGCACCAGCCGGGCCACCTCCTCGCAGGCCTCCGCGGCGGCCCGGTGGCCGGAGAGCCAGTCGGCGTGGCGGGCCAGGAACTCCGCGAGCGCGGCGACCGTGCGGCGGGGGGCCGTCACACCGCGCTCCTCGACCACGAGTGTGGCCCATGAGCTCAGCACGCCGAGGACCGAGGAACGCACCTCGGCCGCGCGGGTGTCGAAGGGCATGCCGGGCAGCGGACCGCCGGACGTCCTCTCCCCCGTCCGGACCGGCCGGCCGCCGAGCTGCCGGGCGCACTCCTCGTACAGACCGGGCAGCTGCCGCAGGTCCCGCAGGAGGCCTCCCCGGCAGGGAGAACAGAGCCGGCTCCCCGGGTCCGGGAGGTACCGGGTCAGACCGGCCCCCTCCCGGCGCACGCAGCCGGTTCCCACACACGCCGTCGTGCCGACGGCCCCATGGATCGTCCCTCGGACCACAGTGTCCCCCAGATGTCGTTGTCGTCAGGAGCGGCAACTCTAATTACGGGTGTCGTCGCCGGACAACAGGAATTCCGTTTCCTGTGCTCTTCCTGACGTGGAGGCAAGGAATTTCACCGGATTCTTCAGTTGGGCCGTGCATTCCGTGTCCGCCGTGCGCCGGGGCCGCCGCGCCCGGTTCCGGGGGCATACGCGCGGCGGCCGGCCGGCCGGTCCCGGCGGTTTTCCGGAATGCCGGGCACCGGATGTCCGGGCGGCCTCACCCGGGCGCCGCGGGCCCGGCCCGGCCCCGGCCTCGTCCCGCCCAGCCCCGCGGGCCACTGCGGTTCCATGAGGCCCCGTGCGGAACCGCACTTTGCGTCGATCTGATGTTCGTCTCAACTACGTCTGTCCGACGTGCGAAGGCATAACGGAATCTTGCGTAGACCTGAATTGTCGAGCATTGCGGTCGGCCGTCCGGGCGAAGAAGCTTGTCGCTAGTTTCCGATGCTCTGTCTTGAGCGCTTGCCGACCGGCGAACGCGCCCCGTGGGCGCGCCGATTTCCCCACTCTTGCAGGAATTCCGAGAAGGCCGAGGAGAGGTACATGGATGCTGCGGTAATCGTCGTGGGAGCGGGCCCGGCAGGGCTGATGCTCGCCGCGGAACTGCGGGTCGCGGGAGTCGACGTCATCGTCGTGGAGCGCCTGGCGCGGCGCACGGGGGAGTCCCGGGGCCTGGGCTTCACCGCCCGGACCATGGAGGTCTTCGACCAGCGGGGCATCCTGCCCAGGTTCGGCGGGATCGAGACCAGCAACGTGGGCCACTTCGGCGGCCTGCCCGTCGACTTCGGCGTGCTGGAGGGGGCGTGGCAGGCGGCCAAGACCGTGCCCCAGTCCGAGACCGAGAAGCACCTGGAGGAATGGGCCGTCAGCCTCGGCGCGGACATCCGCCGCGGCCACGAGATGCTCTCCCTCACGGACGACGGCGAGGGCGTCGACGTGGAGGTCCGCGGCCCCGAGGGCGTCCACACCCTGCGCGCCGCCTACCTGGTGGGCTGCGACGGAGGACGGAGCGCGGTGCGCAAGGCCGCCGGCTTCGACTTCCCCGGCACGCCCTCCACGATGGAGATGTTCCTCGCCGACCTCAAGGGCATCGAGCTCGCGCCGCGCATGATCGGCGAGACCCTGCCCGGCGGCATGGTCATGGTCGGCCCGCTGCCGGGCGGCATCACGCGCATCATCGTCTGCGAGCGGGGCACCCCGCCCCAGCGGCGCGAGACGCCCCCCTCCTTCGAGGAGGTCGCCGACGCCTGGAAGCGGCTGACCGGCGAGGACATCTCGCACGCCGAACCGGTGTGGGTCAGCTCCTTCGGCGACGCCACGCGCCAGGTCACCGAGTACCGCCGCGGCCGCGTCCTCCTGGCCGGCGACTCGGCGCACATCCACCTGCCCGCCGGCGGGCAGGGCATGAACACCAGCATCCAGGACTCCGTGAACCTCGGCTGGAAGCTCGCCGCCGAGATCAAGGGCTGGGCCCCGCGGGAACTGCTGGACACGTACCACACCGAGCGCCACGCGGTCGGCAAGCGGCTGCTGATGAACACCCGGGCCCAGGGGCTGCTCTTCCTCAGCGGCCCCGAGGTGCAGCCGCTGCGCGACGTGCTCACCGAGCTCATCGAGTACCGGGACGTCAGCAGGCACCTGGCCGCCATGGTGAGCGGTCTGGAGATCTCCTACGACGTCGGGGGCGGCACCCACCCGCTGCTCGGCCGCCGCATGCCGCACCTCCGGCTCGACGCGGACCGCCCGACCAGCAGCACCGAGCTGCTGCACACCGGGCGCGGCGTGCTGCTGGACCTGGAGGACAACCGGCGCCTGCGGAGCCGGGCCGCCGGCTGGGCGGACCGCGTCGACACCGTCACCGCCAGGCCGCAGGACGCACCCGAGGAGCTCCGGAACACGGCCGCCGTGCTGGTCCGCCCCGACGGCTACGTCGCCTGGGCCGCCCCCGGCAGCCACCACGACCTTCCCATGGCCCTGGAGCGCTGGTTCGGCCGCCCCCGCGGCTGAGACCGGCCCGCCGAAGTGGAGGAACCCATGACGACCATTCTCGACGCGGCGCTCACCACCGTCCGGGCGCCGGGCCCCGCGGAGGAGCGCCGGCACGTCGTACGGGCCGCCCGCGGCGTCTTCGCCCGCGAGGGCTGGACGCACACCACCGTCGAGGCCGTGGCCGCCGAGGCGGGCACCGGGCCGGAGACGGTGGAGCACTACTTCAAGGACAAGGGGCGGCTCCTGCTGGCCGTCCTGCTCGAAGGCGCCGCCGCGGTCGCCGCCGCCCTGACCGCCGTGGCCGAGGAACACCTCGCCGAGGTCACCGACCTGGAGCGGGACCTGGCCGCCCTCGGCCGGGCCTGGCTGACACCGCTGACCGCCTTCCCCGAGCACTTCGCCATCGTCCGGCACATCGGCGCGGAGACCGCCCGGCTGCCCGCCGGGGTGCTGGAGATGTGGCAGTCGGCGGGCCCCCGGCAGACCCAGCGGGAGCTGGCGCGCCGCCTGCGGGGCCTGGCCGACGCGGGACTGCTGGACGTGGCCGACGCCGACCACGCGGCCGACTGCTTCGTCCGGCTGGTCGTGGGAGGCGTCGTCCAGCGCTCCTTCCACGGCGCCGTGCCCCTGCCGGACTTCGAGACCGACGCGCTCATCGAGAGCGGGGTGGCCGACTTCGTCCGCCTGTTCGGTCCCGCGACCGCCCGCTGATCCCACGGAAGAGAGAAGACGATGCACAGCACCCTGATCGTGGCCCGGATGGACATCGACTCCAGCGCCGAGGTCGCCAGGATCTTCGCCGAGTTCGACAGGACCGACATGCCGCACCGCATGGGCACCCGCCGCCGCCAGCTCTTCGCCTACCAGGGCCTGTACTTCCACCTGCAGGACTTCGACGGCGACAACGGCGGCGAGCGGATCGAGGAGGCCAGGACGGACCCCCGGTTCGTGCGCATCAGCGAGGACCTCAAGCCGTTCATCGAGGCGTACGACCCGAAGACCTGGAGGTCCCCGGCCGACGCGATGGCCACCCGCTTCTACGACTGGACGGCCTCGCGGTGACGAGGCGGCACATCTACACGAGGGGAGGCCACGACCAGTGGGTCGCCGGGTAGTGATCACGGGGATCGGAGTCCTGGCGCCGGGCGGAATCGGCGTCAAGAACTTCTGGAGTCTGCTGAGCGAGGGCCGCACGGCGACCCGGCGGATCTCCTTCTTCGATCCCTCACCGTTCCGTTCCAGGGTCGCGGCGGAGGCCGACTTCGACCCCGAGCTGCACGGGCTGTCTCCGCAGGAGATCCGCCGCATGGACCGCGCCGCCCAGTTCGCCGTGGTCACCGCGCGCGAGGCGCTGGCCGACAGCGGCCTGGACCTGGCGGAGTACGACCCGCACCGCACCGGTGTCACCATCGGCAGCGCGGTCGGCGCGACCACCGGGCTCGACGACGAGTACCGGGTCGTCAGCGACGGGGGCCGGCTCGACCTGGTCGACCACACCTACGCCCCCCAGCACCTGTACAACTACTTCGTGCCCAGCTCCTTCTCGGCGGAGGTGGCCTGGGCCGTCGGCGCCGAGGGGCCCGTGACCGTCGTGTCCACCGGCTGCACCTCCGGCATCGACTCGGTCGGCCACGCCGTCGAGCTGATCCGCGAGGGCACCGCCGACGTGATGGTCTCCGGCGCCACGGACGCCCCGATCTCGCCGATCACCATGGCGTGCTTCGACGCGATCAAGGCGACCACGCCGCGCAACGACGACCCCGAGCACGCCTCGCGGCCCTTCGACGGGACCCGCAACGGCTTCGTGCTCGGCGAGGGCGCCGCGGTGTTCGTCCTGGAGGAGCTGGAGAGCGCCAGGAGGCGCGGGGCGCACATCTACGCCGAGATCGCCGGCTACGCCTCCCGCTGCAACGCCTTCCACATGACGGGCCTGCGCCCCGACGGCCGCGAGATGGCCGAGGCGATCAGGGTGGCGATGGCCGAGGCGCGGATGGCCCCCGAGTCCATCGACTACATCAACGCGCACGGCTCCGGAACGAAGCAGAACGACCGCCACGAGACCGCCGCCTTCAAGCTCAGCCTGGGCGAGCACGCCTACCGCACGCCGGTCAGCTCCATCAAGTCGATGGTGGGGCACTCGCTGGGCGCGATCGGCTCGATCGAGATCGCGGCCTCGGCGCTGGCGATGGAGAACGCGATGGTGCCGCCCACCGCCAACCTGCACACCCCCGACCCCGAGTGCGACCTGGACTACGTGCCGCTGACCGCGCGCGAGCAGCGCACGGACGCGGTGCTGACGGTCGGCAGCGGATTCGGCGGGTTCCAGAGCGCGATGGTGCTGGCCCGCCCCGAGAGGAGTGCGGCATGAACGCCAGGGCAGTGGTCACCGGGATCGGCGTCGCCACCCCCAACGGAATGGGAGTGGAGGAATTCTGGGACGCCACCCGGATCGGGAAGAACGCGATCGGTCCGGTGACCCGCTTCGACGCGAGCCGGTACCCGTCACGGCTGGCGGGCGAGATCCGCGGCTTCGAGGCCGCGGACCACCTGCCGAACCGGCTGATCCCGCAGACGGACCGGATGACGCAGCTGGCCCTGGTCGCCGCCGACTGCGCCTTCACCGACGCGGGCGTCGAGCCCGGGGACATCCCCGAGTTCGACATGGGCGTGGTCACCGCCTCCACCTGCGGCGGCTTCGAGTTCGGCCAGAACGAGCTCAAGAAGCTCTGGAGCCAGGGAAGTCAGTACGTCAGCGCCTACCAGTCCTTCGCCTGGTTCTACGCCGTCAACAGCGGCCAGATCTCCATCCGCAACGGCATGCGCGGCCCCAGCGGCGTGGTCGTCAGCGACCACGCGGGCGGTCTGGACGCCATCGCGCAGGCCCGCCGGCAGATCCGCAAGGGCAGCAGGCTGATCTTCTCCGGCGGCTTCGACGCGCCGGTCTGCCCCTGGGGGTGGGTCGCGCAGATCGCCGGAGGCAGGCTGTCCACCGGCGACGACCCCGAGACCGCCTACCTGCCCTTCGACTCCCGTGCCCGGGGATACGTGCCCGGGGAGGGCGGCGCGCTCCTGATCCTGGAGGAGGAGCGGACCGCCCGGGAGCGCGGCGCGGAGAACGTCTACGGCGTGATCGCCGGCTACGGGGCGACCTTCGACCCCAGGCCGGGCAGCGGCCGCGAGCCGGGCCTGCGCCGGGCCGCAGAACTCGCCCTCGCCGACGCCGGGGTGCGGCCGCGGGACGTCGACGTCGTCTTCGCCGACGCGGCCGGCACCCCCTCGCTGGACCGCGAGGAGGCCGAAGCCGTCACGGCCGTCTTCGGCCCCTTCGGCGTCCCGGTCACCGCCCCCAAGACGATGACCGGACGCCTCTACTCGGGCGCCGCCCCGGTGGACGTGGTCTCCGCCCTGCTCTCCGTCCGCGAGGGGCTGATACCGCCCACCACCAACGTGGAGCGTTCGGCCGAGTACGACATCGACCTCGTGACCGGGCAGCCGCGCACCGCCCAGGTGCGCACCGCACTCGTGCTCGCCCGCGGCCACGGCGGCCACAACTCGGCGGTCGTCGTCCGGGCCGCCGACTGAGGACAGACGCCCACGATCCCGCGCCCGGCGCCGTGCCTCCCCCTTCACGGCGCCGGGCGCGCACGTTCCCGGCGCGTCCGCAGCGGGCGCGCCGCATCCCAGGAGAGGAAAGGACCCACATGCCCGAGCAGAAGTTCACCCTCGAGGACCTCAAGCGGATCCTCCGCGAGGGCGCCGGCACCGACGAGGGCGTCGACCTCGACGGAGACATCCTCGACACCGACTTCGAGGAGCTGGGCTACGAGTCGCTGGCGCTGCTGGAGACCGGCGGCCGCATCGAGCGCGAGTACGGCATCTCCCTGGACGACGACGTCTTCACGGAGAACCGCACCCCCCGCTCCCTGATCGACGCCGTCAACGAGCATCTCGCGGCGATCCTGACGCACTCGTGACGGCCCGCCGCCGGGCCCCAGGGGGTCCTCCCGGGGGCCCGGCGGCCTCCCCCGCCCACTCGCCCACTCGCCCACTCGCTCACGAACCCTTCCGGTTCCCTTCCGACGAACCACCTGGAGAACAGACATGTCGCAGCAGAACAAGCGGGTCGCCGTGGTCACCGGCGCCACCAGCGGAATCGGCCTGGCCGTCGCGCGCCTCCTGGCCCGGGACCACAAGGTGTTCATCGGGGCGCGGAACGCCGAGAACGTCGCACGGACCGTCAAGGAGCTCCAGGGCGAGGGCCTGGAGGTCGACGGCACCACCGTGGACGTCCGCTCCGCCGACGAGGTGCGCGCCTTCGTCCAGGCCGCGGTCGACCGCTTCGGCACGGTGGACGTGCTGGTGAACAACGCCGGACGCAGCGGCGGCGGCGTCACCGCCGACATCGACGACGAGCTGTGGGAGGACGTCGTCGACACCAACCTCAACAGCGTCTTCCGGATGACCCGCGAGGTGCTGAACACCGGCGGGATGCGCGGCAAGGACCGCGGCCGGATCATCAACATCGCCTCCACCGCGGGCAAGCAGGGCGTCGTCCTCGGCGCCCCCTACTCGGCCTCCAAGCACGGTGTCGTGGGCTTCACCAAGGCCCTGGGCAACGAGCTGGCCCCCACCGGCATCACCGTCAACGCCGTCTGCCCCGGCTACGTCGAGACGCCCATGGCGCAGCGGGTCCGGCAGGGCTACGCCGCCGCGTACGACACCACCGAGGAGGCCATCCTGGAGAAGTTCCAGGCGAAGATCCCGCTGGGCCGCTACTCCACCCCGGAGGAGGTCGCCGGCCTGGTCGGCTACCTGGCCTCCGACATCGCCGCCTCCATCACCTCCCAGGCGCTCAACGTCTGCGGCGGCCTCGGCAACTTCTGAGCGACCGGCCCCGCCCGGCCGTCGGGCCCGGACGGAATCCCGGGCCCGCGCCGGGCCCGCCCGGAGCCCGAACTCCGGACCCCGGACCCGAATCCCGGACCCCGGACCCCGAACACCCGAACCGACTCCGAAGCAGAGGAGCACGAGCATGTCCCGGTCCGCCCTGCGCGAGGTGGAGCACGAGATCACCGTCTCGGCCCCGGCCGCCACCGTCTACCGGCTGATAGCCGAGGTGGAGAACTGGCCGCGGATCTTCCCGCCCACCATCTACGTCGACCACGTCGAGAGGAACGAGGACTCCGAGCGCATCCGCATCTGGGCCACCGCCAACGGCGAGGCCAAGAACTGGACCTCCCGCCGCGTCCTGGACCCGGAGAACCTGCGGATCGGCTTCCGCCAGGAGGTCTCCGCCCCGCCGGTCGCCTCCATGGGCGGCACCTGGGTCGTCGAGGCCCTCTCCGCAACCGAGTCCCGGGTCCGGCTGCTGCACGACTACCGCGCCGTCGACGACGACCCCGAGAGCCTGCGGTGGATCGACGAGGCCGTCGACCGCAACTCCCGCTCGGAGCTGGCCGCCCTGAAGGCCAACATCGAGCAGGCGCACGCCGCCGAGGACCTGACCTTCTCCTTCGAGGACTCGGTCCGCATCGCCGGCTCGGCCAAGGACGCCTTCGACTTCGTCAACGAGGCGGGCCTGTGGCCCGAGCGGCTGCCGCACGTGGCCACCGTCCGCTTCGAGGAGGAGACGCCCGGCCTGCAGACCCTGGAGATGGACACCCGCGCCAAGGACGGCTCGGTGCACACCACCAAGTCGTACCGGGTGGCCTTCCCGCACCACAGGATCGCCTACAAGCAGGTCACGCTGCCGGCCCTGATGACCCTGCACACCGGCTACTGGACGTTCGAGCAGGACGACCAGGGCGTGACCACCGCCACCTCCCAGCACACCGTCACCCTCAACACCGCGAACATCGAGCGGATCCTGGGGCCGGAGGCGACCGTGGCGGACGCCCGGGAGTACGTCCGCTCGGCGCTGAGCACCAACAGCCGCGCCACCCTCGGCCACGCCAAGGACTACGCGGAAGCCAGGGCCTGACCGTGCCGGGGCCCTTCACCGAAACCCAGGTGATCGTGGTCGGCGCGGGCCCGGTCGGGCTGATGCTCGCCGGGGAGCTGCGGCTCGCGGGCGCGGACGTGGTGGTCCTGGAGAGGCTCACCGCGCCCACCACCGAGTCGCGGGCGTCGACCCTGCACGCCCGCACCGTGGAGATCCTCGACGGCCGCGGCCTGCTGGAGCCGCTCGGCGACGTGCCGAACGACCCCAGGGGCCACTTCGGGGGCATCCCGCTCGACCTCACGCTGCCCTCGTCCCACCCGGGCCAGTGGAAGGTCCCGCAGACCCGGATCGAGGAACTGCTGGGGCGCTGGGCGGCGGATCTGGGGGCGGACGTCCGGCGCGGCCACGAGCTGACCGCACTGACCGCGTCCCGGGACCACGTCGAGGTCGAGGCGGTCACCGCGGGCGGTGCGACCGTCCGCCTGCGGGCCGGGTACGTCGTCGGCTGCGACGGCGAGGACAGCACCGTGCGCCGCCTGGGGGGCTTCGACTTCCCCGGCACGGACGCCGTCCGCGAGCTGCTGCGCGCCGACGTGTCCGGCATCGAGATCCCCGACCGCCGCTTCCAGCGGCTGGAGGGCGGCCTGGCCATCGCCGCCCGGCGCCCCGACGGGGTGACGCGCGTGATGGTGCACGAGTTCGGCGCCGTGCCCCGGCGGGGGCAGCCGCGGTTCGCCGATGTCACCGACGCCTGGAAGCGGGTAACCGGGGAGGACATCGGCGGCGGCACCCCGCTGTGGGTGAACTCCTTCGGCGACGCGTCGCGGCAGGTCACCGCCTACCGCCGCGGCCGGGTGCTGCTGGCCGGCGACGCCGCGCACCGGCAGATGCCCATCGGCGGCCAGGCCCTCAACCTCGGCCTCCAGGACGCGGTCAACCTCGGCTGGAAGCTGGCCGCGCAGGTGCGCGGCCACGCCCCCGGGGGCCTGCTCGACAGCTACCACGCGGAGCGGCACCCCGTCGGCCGGCGGGTCCTGGACAACATCAGGAGCCAGGCACTGCTGCTCCTGGGGGGCCCGGAGGTCGAGGCCGTCCGCGAGGTCCTGGCGGAACTCACCGGGGGCGAGGACGCGCGCCGGCACCTCGCCGCGATGGTCTCCGGCCTGGACGTCCGCCACGACGTCGGGCCCGGCGACCACCCCCTGCTCGGCCGCCGGCTCCCGCACTGGGAGCTGGCGACCGGCGACGGGCGCGTCACCACCGCGGAACTGCTGCGCACCGGGCACGGCCTCCTGCTGCTCCTGCCGGGCGCGCGGGAGCGCCTGGAGGAGCTGCGCACCGCCGCCTCCCCCTGGGCGGAGCGGGTCCGCACGGTGACCGCCCGACAGGTGCCCGGCGGCCAGGAGGCGCCGGACACCGCGGCCCTCCTCGTGCGGCCCGACGGCCATGTCGTCTGGGCCGACGGCGACCCCGCGGGCATTGGCGTCACGGCGGCGCTGAACCGCTGGTTCGGCGCCGGGAGGAGGGCGGACGGGCCGGCGGCGCGGAAGGACCGGGCGCCGGCGCGGACCGCGACCAGAGCACCAGCGACGAAGTGGAGAACAGACATGGGCAGGCTCACGGGCAAGACCGCGCTCGTCACCGGCTCCAGCCGGGGCATGGGCCGCGCGGCCGCGCTGCGGCTGGCGGCCGACGGCGCACTGGTCGCCGTCCACTACACGAGCAACGAGGAGGCCGCCGCCGAGGTGGTCGAGCTGATCGAGAAGGACGGCGGCCGGGCCTTCACCGTCCGGGCCGAGCTGGGCGTGCCCGGCGACGTCCACGAGCTCTTCCTCGGACTGGAGGAGGGGCTGCGCGAGCGCACCGGCGGGACGGACCTGAACATCCTGGTCAACAACGCCGGTGTGATGGGCGGGGTCAAGCCGGAGGAGACCACCCCGGAGAAGTTCGACCGGGTGTTCGCGGTCAACGCCAGGGCCCCGTTCTTCCTGATCCAGCGCGCGCTGAAGAACATGCCGGACGGCGGACGCATCATCAACATCTCCTCCGGCCTCACCCGCTTCGCGAACCCGGACGAGATCGCCTACGCGATGTCCAAGGGGGCGGTGGAGCAGCTCGCCCTGCACTTCGCGAAGTACCTCGGCCCGCGCGGCATCACCGTCAACAGCGTGGCGCCGGGCATCACCCGCAACGACAACCCCGTCTTCCAGATCCCCGAGGCGGTGGAGCAGATGAGCGGGCTGTCCGCCTTCGGCCGGGTCGGCGAGCCCGAGGACGTGGCCGACGTGGTGGCCTTCCTGGCCTCCGACGACGCCCGCTGGATCACCGGCTCCTTCGTGGACGCCACCGGCGGCACGCTGCTCGGCTGAGCCGCTGTCCGGCCGGGCCGCTGTCCGGCGGAGCAGCGTGCCGGGGGCCGGCGCCCTTCCACGGGCGCCGGCCCCCGGCCGTCCGACGAGAACCCTCTGGCGGAACGGGAGCGAGATGCCTGAGAACAACCCCTCAGTCCCCGCCGCGGCCACGGCAGGCGGCGGCTGGACACCGGCCCTGTGGGGCCTGCTGCTCGTACTCGCGGGCAACATGCTCATCGACGCCCTGGAGGTCTCCGTGGCGCTGGTGGCACTGCCCGCCATCGGGGACGACCTGGGCCTGGCGCCCGACCGGCTGCACTGGGTCGTCAGCGGATTCGCCGCCGGATTCGGCGGCGTACTGCTCCTGGGCGGCCGGGTGGTCGCGCTGCTGGGACGCCGGCCGGTCTACCTGACCGCGCTCGCGGTCTTCGCCGCCGCGTCCCTCGCCGGCGCGCTCGCCGACGATCCGGCGCTGCTGATCGCCACCCGCTTCGTCAAGGGCGTCTGCGCGGCGCTCACCGCCCCCACCGGCCTGGCGATCATCCTCTCGGCCTTCCCCCAGGGCCCGGCCCGCAACCGCGCGGTGTCGGTCTACTCCCTGTTCGGCGCGGCCGGGTTCGCCACGGGCCTGCTGCTCTCCGGCGCCCTCACCGAGATCGGCTGGCGCTGGACGTTCGCCTTCCCGGCGCCGGTGGCGCTGCTGCTGTTCGCCGCCGCCGTGCGCCTGGTCCCCGGCGACCCGCCCGACCGGAGCGGGAGCGGGAGCGGCCTGGCGGGCGCGGCCGGCCTCACCGCGGTGACGCTGCTGCTGGTGCACGCGATCGGCTCGGTGCCCCGCACCGGCTGGGGCGCCCCCTCCACCGCGGGCGCGTTCGCCCTCGCGGGAGTGCTGGCCGTCCTGCTCGCGCGCCGCGAGCTGACCGGCCCCCGCCCCCTGGCCGATCCCCGGCTCCTCGCCCACGCGCCCCTGGTCCGCTCGGCCCTCGGAGCCGCCGCGCTCAACGGCTCCCACATCGGGATCCTCATGCTGAGCGCCCTGCACCTGCAGCGGCACGCGGGCCTCGGCCCGTGGCAGACCGGACTCGCCTTCCTGCCCGCCAGCGCGCCGCTGGTGCTCAGCGCCCTGTACTCCGGCCGTATGGTCGCCCGCCTCGGCCCCGCGCGGCCGATCGCCGCCGGCGCGGCCGCGGCCGCCCTGGGCTACGCGCTCTACCCCCGCGACCCGTCCGCGCCGCTGGAGTACGCGACCGATGTGCTGCCCACCATGCTGCTGATCGGGGCCGCCTTCGTGCTCGCCTTCACCGCCCTCCACGTCCAGGCCACGAGCACGGCGCCGGCCGGCCGGCAGGCCGAGGCGGGCGGCCTGTACCAGACCGCAGTGCAGCTGGGCGCCGCCCTGACGACGGCCCTGACCGCCGCCGTGTACACGGCGGCCGGCCACGGGGCGGCCGTGCTGCTGGTCACGGCCGTCGGCACGGCGGGCCTCGTGGTGGCGCTGCCGGGGCTGCGCCGGGAGACCCGCACCGACCCCCTGCCCGCCGACCTCACGAGGAGACGGACTTGACGGCGAACCCGACGGCGAAGCGGGCCGCTCACACCCGCGCGGCCCCGAAGGCCCCCGCCGGGGCGGCCGCGGACTCCGCCGGGGCGGCCGCCCCCGGCGCCGTCCCGGCCAGGGACGTACGGGCCGCCGCCGACCACCAGGACCGGATCCGGGAACTCGACGCGTACGTGCGCCGGCTGATCGGCCGTGTGCTGGGAGTCGCCCCGCACCTCGTGGACACCGAGGGACGCCCGATGAACAGCCTCGGCATCGGCTCCATCGCGGGCCTGGAACTCCAGCGCCGCATGGAGCGGGACCTGCACGTCCGGGTGGATCTCCAGCGGCTGCTCCTGGCGGGCAGCGCCGCCGAACTCGTCGACTGCCTGGCCGGGCAGCCGCGCGGCCGGGCCCGCACCGGCGTGGACCCGGCGTGACGCCGCCCGCGACCGGTCCGGCCACCGGTGACACGCGGCACCACCCGGCCGCCGGGGAGACGGAGTTCACCATCGCCCGCGACCGGCTGGACCTGTGGGTGGTGCGCAGCCCCGAGGGGCGCACCGCACGGGAACTCGACCGCTCGGTCCTGGACGACGCGGAACGGCGGCGGGCCGCCATGTTCCTGCGGCCGGCCGACGGCCTGCTGTACGCCGCGGCCCACATCGCGCTGCGCCGGCTGCTCGGCCGCTACCTGGGGGTGGCGGCGGACGAGGTGGGGTTCTTCCGCGAGCCCTGCCCCGGCTGTGGCGGGCCGCACGGCCGGCCCGCGGTGGTGCCGGCGGACCCGCCGGGCCCCGCCCTGCACTTCTCGCTCTCGCACAGCGGCGGCCTGGCCGTGGTGGGGGTGGCGGCGGTGCCGGTCGGGGTCGACGTGGAACGGCTGCCCGGGGAGGAGACCGTCGAGGTGTGCGCCCCGGCACTGCACCCCGGCGAGCGCGCCGAACTGGCCGAGGCCGGGGGCGAGGCCAGAAGGGAGCTCTTCGGCCGCCTCTGGACGCGCAAGGAGGCCTACCTCAAAGGGCTCGGCACGGGCCTGGGGCGCGCGCCGGACCGGGACTACCTGGGCGCCGACGCCCGCCGCCACCCGCGCGGGTGGACCGTGCTGGACGTACTGCGCACCCCCACCCACACCGCCGCGGCCGCCGTGCGGGGCCACGCGCCCGCGGTGGTGGCCGTCCGGCCGCTGGCCGAGACCTGCCTGCTCGCCGGCGGGGAGGCGCGCGCGGCGCGACCGGAGCCGGCCCCGGCGGCGCGCTGACCGGGCCGGCCGCCGAACGCCGGCCACCGGGCCCGCGGCGGCCCCGCCGGCCCGTTCCCGTTCATCCGCACCGGTCGCGGCGCACGCGGTGCACGCGCCGCGACCGACGACGTCCGACCAACGACCCAGGGAGTGTGGCACGACCATGTCCGAGGAGAACGAGACGATCCATCACCGGATAGAGGAGCTGGCCGAGATCAAGGAGACGGCGCGCCGGGGACCGGACCCCGCCGCCACCGAACGCCAGCATGCCAGGGGGAAGCTGACCGCGTACGAGCGCATCGGGCTGCTCCTGGACAAGGGCACCTTCACCGAGGTCGAGCCGCTGCGCCGGCACCGCGCCACCGGCTTCGGCCTGGAGGACAGAAAGCCGTACACCGACGGGGTGGTCACCGGCTGGGG
>NZ_PGSG01000117.1:0-49951 GCF_002843305.1 Streptomyces barkulensis | reverse complement strand
GCACCGTCTTCGTCTACGCCCACGACTTCCGGATCTTCGGCGGGGCGCTGGGCGAGGCCCACGCGCAGAAGATCCACAAGATCATGGACCTGGCCGAGGCCGCGGGCGCGCCGCTGGTCTCCCTCAACGACGGGGCCGGCGCCCGCATCCAGGAGGGCGTGACCGCCCTGGCCGGCTACGGCGGCATCTTCCGCCGCAACACCAGGGCTTCCGGGGTGATCCCGCAGATCTCGGTGATGCTGGGCCCGTGCGCGGGCGGGGCGGCCTACTCCCCGGCGCTGACCGACTTCGTGTTCATGGTCCGCGACACCTCGCAGATGTTCATCACCGGACCCGACGTGGTCAAGGCGGTCACCGGCGAGGAGATCACCCACAACGGGCTGGGCGGCGCCGACGTCCACGCCGCGACCTCCGGAGTGGCGCACTTCGCCTACGACGACGAGGAGAGCTGTCTGGAGGACGTGCGCCACCTGCTGTCGCTGCTGCCGTCCAACAACCGCGAACTCGCCCCCGTCGAGCCCTCCGACGACCCGGCCGACCGGCTCACCGAGGCCCTGCTCGACCTGGTGCCGACCGAGGCGGGCCGCGCCTACGACGTGCGGGCGGTGATCGAGGAGATCGTCGACGACGGCGACTGCTTCGAGGTGCACCCGGCGTGGGCCCCCAACATCGTCTGCGCGCTGGCCCGGCTGGACGGGCATGTGGTGGGCGTGGTCGCCAACCAGCCCTCCGCCATGGCGGGGGTGCTGGACATCGAGGCCTCCGAGAAGGGCGCGCGGTTCGTGCAGTTCTGCGACGCCTTCAACATCCCGCTGGTCACCCTCGTCGACGTGCCCGGCTTCCTGCCCGGCGTGGACCAGGAGCACGACGGGATCATCCGGCACGGCGCCAAGCTGCTGTACGCGTACTGCAACGCCACCGTGCCGCGGATCTCGCTGGTGCTGCGCAAGGCCTACGGCGGCGCGTACATCGTCATGGACTCGCGCTCGATCGGCGCGGACCTCGCCCTGGCCTGGCCGACCAACGAGATCGCGGTGATGGGCGCCGAGGGAGCGGCGAACGTCGTCTTCCGGCGCGAGATCAACGAGGCCGACGACCCGGAGGCGGTGCGCCGGCAGCGCATCAAGGAGTACCGGGCCGAGCTGATGCACCCCTACTACGCGGCCGAGCGCGGCCTGGTCGACGACGTCATCGACCCCCGCGAGACCCGCTCGGTCCTGGTGCGCTCCCTGGAGATGCTGCGCTCCAAGCACGCCGACCTGCCGTCGCGCAAGCACGGCAACCCGCCGCAGTGAGGAGGAACCCCGTGACCGCACATGCCGACCCTTCCCCGCCGGACACCGGACCGCGGGCCCTCGTGCGGGTCGAGAGGGGGACGCCGACGGACGACGAACTGGCCGCGCTGGTCGTCGCCCTCATGGCCCGCGCCTCCCGCGCGGAGCCGGCGGAGGGGGAGGAGGAGCGCCGCCACCGGGCGCGCTGGCGGCGTCCGGAGCGCGTCACGGGCCACCGCGCTCCGCGCAGCTGGAGGGACGAGACGCACCGCGCCGTCCCGGCCGCGGGAGGCCGCCGATGAGGAGACGCGGCCTCGGGGTCGTCCGTGCCGTCGCGGCGGCGGCGGCCGCGGCCCGGCTGCCGGTCCCGGCCGCCGGACCGGGCGGGGCCCCGCGGGCCCCCGGCGGCCCGGACCACCGGTGCACGGACCACCGGTGCACGGACCACCGGTGCCCGGGCCACCAGTGCACGGACCACCGGTGCACGGCCGGGCCGGGGGAGCTGTGGGCCGAGGTGGAGTCGCTGCGGCGCCGGGTCCGCGAGCTCGGCGACCGGATGGAGATCCAGGCGCTGATCGACCGCTACGTCACGCTCCTGGACACCCAGGACGAGGACGGGTTCGACGAGTCCTGGCCCGCCACGGTCTTCACCGACGACGTGCGGCTGCGCTTCCCCATCGGGAGCCACCGGGGCCTGGAGGGCGTGGCCGGTTTCCACCACCGGGCCAAGGCGAGGTTCGACCGGACCCTGCACACCGCGTCCAACTACGCGGTCCGGCTCGACGGCGACCGGGCCCGGGTACGGCTCCACATGACCGCGACCCATGTGCACGGGGACAAGCCGACGGGGCCGTTCTTCGGCATCGGCGGACCCTGCGGCGGGCTGGCGGTGCGCACGGAGCGGGGCTGGCGCCTCGCGGAGTGGGAGTACGACCTGACCTGGGCGTCGGGACCCGGCCCGAACGGCACCCCGCTGGTGTGGCGGGGGACCCACTACACCCCGTCCTGACACCCCGTCCGGGCGCCCCGTCCTGACACCCCGTCCGGGCGCCCCGTCCCGGCACCCGGCCGGGTACCCCGTTCCGGCGCTCCCTTCCGGGGGTGCCGGAGCTGGGCGCCCGGACCGGGGCCGTCCCTTCCGCGTGCTCCGAGGAGGACTGATCACATGCCCGATTCACCGGACACCGGTGTTCCGGATGTCCGCGAGACCGTTCTCGACGCCGCGGGCGTCCCGCTGTCGGCCCTGGTCGCCGAACCGGCGGAGCGACCGCCCAGGGCCGTGCTGGTCGCCTTCCACGGGGGCGGGATGAGCGCCGGCTACTTCGACAGCCGGGCCCGTCCCGGGCTCTCGCTGCTGGAACTGGGCGCCCGGCTGGGGTACACGGTGCTGGCGGTGGACCGCCCCGGCTACGGCCTGTCCGCCCCCCACCTGCCCGAGGGGCAGCGTGTGGCGGACCAGGCGGAGACCGTGCACACCGCGCTGGCCGGGTACGCGGCCGCCCACGACACCGGCGCGGGCTTCTTCGTGGTCGCCCACTCCAACGGCGGCAAACTGGCGCTGGCGCTGGCGGCCCGCTCCGCCGGCGGTGACGGGCCGATCGGCCTGGACGTCTCGGGCCTCGGCTGCAGCCTCGCCGTCGAACCGCACCGGATCCCCGGCCCCGGCGGGCACGGCGACTGGCGCCGCCACTGGGGGGCGCTGCGGCTGTACCCGCCGGACGCGTTCCGCCTGGGCGGCGGGCTGGTCAGGCCGGTGCCCGCGCTGGAGGCCCGGGAAGGACCGCTGTGGCCGCGGATGTACCCGCGGATCGCGTCACGTGTCACGGTGCCCGTCCGCTTCACCTTCGCCGAGCAGGAGCAGTGGTGGCGCTGCGACGAGGAGGCTCTGGCAGCGCTCAGGGCCCCGCTGACCGCCGCCCCGAGGGTGCGCGTCGACTTCCAGCCCGACGCGGGGCACAACATCGGCCTCGGCTGGGCGGCCCGCACCTACCACCTGCGGGTCCTGGGCTTCCTGGAGGAGTGCCTCCTCGCCCGGGACGCCGCCCCCGCCGGCCGGCCCCGGCCCGCGACCGCCCGCGGCACGGGACCCGGCACGGGACCCGGCACAGGTCACGGCACGGAATCCGGCACGGGACCCGGCACGGAGAAGAGTCCGTCCACAGGAGAGGAAGAACGGGATGTCCCTGAGCGTCGAGGAGGCGGGCCGGACCGCGCAGAGGCCCCGGCCGCCCGGCTCACGCGGTGAGGCGGCCCGCCGCGGCGGTCTCGCGGAGGCGGACGCGGTCGGGCCGGACCGCACGGCGGCCGGCGCCCGGGCCCGGGAGGGGTGCGGCTGCCGGGAGGCCGAGGCGCAGCGGCCCGCGCTGCTGGCGGGGGAGGAGGGGGAGTATCCCGACCCCCATGTCTTCCGCGGCCTCGACTGAGCGGCCTCCCCCCACGTCCGGCCCGCCGTCGCGCCGCCCGCCCTCACCGCCCGCCCTCACCGCCCGCCGTAGAGGCGGAGGAACGTCTCCACGCCGGAGGAGATGAGCGCCTCCGCCTCCTGCCGGGGCAGGGGGCGGGCGCCGTGGAAGGACCGCTCGTACACCTCCATGGTGACGAGTTGGACGAAGTGGGTCGCGGCGAGCCCGGGGT
Source organism: Streptomyces barkulensis (assembly GCF_002843305.1). GTDB lineage: Bacteria > Actinomycetota > Actinomycetes > Streptomycetales > Streptomycetaceae > Streptomyces > Streptomyces barkulensis. Next base: position 46,043 of record NZ_PGSG01000117.1, on the reverse strand, counting down.
CGGGCGCGTGGATCCGGCCGGCGGCCGTCCACGCGGCGAAGTGCTCGCCGAGCCGGGCCCGGGTGTACTGCGGCCCCTGTGAGCGCCAGTCGGCGAGGACCTCGTCCGGCAGCCGGGAGGCCTCGGTGAAGATGATGCGGACGAGGGCGAAGTGCTCCCCGAAGCCCTCCCGGGGCGTGGTGAGGTCGTGTCCCAGGCCCTCGAGCGCGGCACGGACGTCGTCGGGGTCGGTGAGGTGGCGGTCGACGAGCGCCCGCTGGTACTCGGCCACCGCGCGGGTGCTCTCCCCCAGCACGGCGAGGAAGAGCCGCTCCTTGTCCTGGTGGTGGTTGTAGATGGTGCGCTTGGACACCCCGGCCTCCGCCGCGATGGCGTCGACGCTGGCGCCGGTGTAGCCCTCACGGCCGAAGACGGTGCGCGCCGCGGCGTCGATGGCGGCTCTCTTGGCCGGGCGTCCGGTACGGGTGACCGTGTCCGACGGCATGGCCGGCTCCTCTCGCTGATGGCCCGGTTCACATTTTGCTATGCACGGTGTAGTTTACTTTTTGTGGACGGGGCGGCGGAGGAACGAGTCCCCCGCTGTTCCGCCGTGCCCCGTCCATCATGGCGAGTCGCCGTGCTCTGAACCGGATGGGGGCGTGGAAAGGAACCACGGCATGTTCGGCAAACTGACGGTCACCAAGATCTTCTGCGAGGACCTGGACGCCATGGTCGCGTTCTACCGCGACCGGCTCGGTCTGGCCGTGCGCGAGGAGTACCCCGGCACGGCCGTCGTCCTCGACACCGGTCACGGAGGCGAGCTGATCCTGGCCAGGGGGGACCGGCCCGCCGAGGGGGACCGGCCCATCAGCATCGCCTTCACCGAGGTGGACATCCCCGCGGCGCGGGAGGCGCTGGCGGACCTCGGCGCCACCGGCATCGTCCCGCACAAGACGGGCCGGCGCTTCGAGGTCCGCGACCCGGAGGGCAACAACGTCATCTTCGTCGACGCCTGACCGGCCGCGCCGGGCCGCCGTCCCCTCCTCCTCCCCGGAGCGGGCGGCGGCCCGGCGTGCCTCAGTCGGTGAGCGCCAGCTCCACGTCCGGTATCACCGGAGCGTCCAAGGCGGCCGGAGCGTCCGGGGCCGCCGCGTCCCGGCCGGAGCCGAGCAGCGCGGGCAGCACCTCGGCGCACAGCTCCATGTGCCGGACCACGATGTCGTCCGGCATCCCGGCGATGCTCGCGAAGAGGATGACGTGCTCCACCGGGAGCCCCCGGGCGAGGTCCCCGATGTGCCGCGCCGCCTGCTCCGGTGTGAGCACCCGGTGCAGCTCCCGCAGCTCGTCCTCGTCCCGGTCGGGGTCGAGCAGCTCCGGCTCCGGCTCGTCGCGGCCCTCCGCCCAGCCCAGCCGGTAGCTGTTGCGCTGGTGGACGATGTGCGGCACCAGGCGCGGCCACACCGCCTCGGGGTCGTCGGCCAGGGTGAGGAACAGTACGCCGCCCGCACGGGCGGCGTTCACGTCGTGACCGCCCTCGGCCAGTCCCGCGCGGTAGTGCTCGAACATGGGCCGGGACAGGTTCAGGTACCCCATCCCCGCGCGTCCGGCCATCCGGGCTCCCCTGGGGCCGTAGAAACCGCCCCACACGGGCACCGGACTCTGCAGCGGTCCCGGGGTGACGGCGCGCTCCTCCCACAGCCGGCGCACCTCCCCGACGGCCTGCCCGGCGCGGGAGACGCGGCGCTCGTAGGGGACGCCGAAGAGCTGGAACTCCGGCTTCCGGTAGCCGGCGCCGACGCCGAGCTCCAGCCGGCCCCCGCTGATGAGGTCGACCAGCGCCGCCTCCTCCGCCAGATGGGCGGGTTCGCGCAGCGCGGGGAGGACGACCGAGGTGCCGATGCGGGCGTGCCGGGTGCGGGCGGCGGCCGCGGCGGCCATGGTCAGGGGCTGCGGCAGATAGCCGTCCTCGAAGCGGTGGTGCTCGGTGAACCACAGACCGCCGATGCCGCGCCGGTCGGCCTCCTCGCAGAACTCCAGGGTGCGCGCGTAGTGGTCCGCCCACGGGCGTTCCCACCGCACGGGGTTGCGCATGTCGAAAAGCAGGCCGATCTTCATGCCGACTCCGTCTCAGGATTTCGGAAGAGCGAGAGAAGCGAGAGAAGCAAAACGAAGACACCCAGGACCGGTGGTCCTGGGTGTCTTCTGTGCCCGCGGGGGCGCCGGGGCCGTTCTCCGCGGCTCCCCGGCGCCCCCGCGGAGATTCAGTTGCTGGTGAACTCCACCACGTTGCCCTCGGGGTCCTTCATGTGGAACTCGTAGCCGTCCGGGTGCCTGGTGATCTCACCGGGGCCCAGGTCGCCCAGCGCCGCGTGCGCCGCCTCGATGTCGGTGTGGGTGAAGGCGTAGGTGACGGCGGGCTTCTCCGCCTGCTGGAGGATGAGGCGGGTCCCGGCCTCGGTGACCAGCACCTGCTCGCCCTCCTTCTCGGCGAGGGTCTTCATACCGACGCGGTCCCTGTAGAACTCCGTCATGGCCTTGAGGTCACGGCAGTAGATGACCGTCAGGGAATTGTTCGCGTACATGGTGGACTCCCTTGTGGGAAGTGGAAGTGGAATTCCCCGTCGCGAATACGGTAGGGGGCGGAATCTGAATTCTTCGTCCGGGCGGCGTCAAATCTTCGCAGGTACCGGACGGACGCCGGGCAGACACCGGGCGGGCGCTGCACGGGCCGCCCGGATCACCCCTCGTAGGGGCGCTCGGCGCGGCCGCTCCGGAGGGTGGTGCCCCACCAGTCGAGCTGCTCCAGCATCCGCTTGGCCGCGGAGGCGGCCGCCTCCTGGTCCTTGGGCAGACCGTCCTCGCCGAAGACGTCCCAGGCGTTGTGGAAGCTCAGGGCGTCCCGGACGGTGACCGTGTGCATCTCGGCGAACACCTGGCGGAGCTGCTCGGCGGCCCGGACGCCGCCGGCCTGCCCGCCGTAGGAGATCAGTCCGGCCGGCTTGGCCTGCCACTCCTCACGGAACCAGTCGATCGCGTTCTTCAGCGACGCGGGGAAGCTGTGGTTGTACTCGGGGGTGACCACCACGAAGGCGTCGGCGGCGGCCAGGCGCCGCGACAGCTCCTGCTCGTGGGGGGCGGCGGCCGGGTCGGTCTCCTCGCCCCAGCCGGGCATCACCAGGGGGAGCGGCACGTCGGCGAGGTCGATCACGTCCACCTCGTACCGGCCGTGGGCCCGGGCCTCCTCGGCGAACCAGTTCGCCACCGTCGGCCCGAAGCGGCCCCGGCGGACGCTGCCGATGATCACGGCGAGGCGCAGCGGCATGTCGGTCATCACGGTCTCCTCGGTCGGTTGGCTCTCGCGATGACCCAACGTTCCAACTTGAACCTAAGGTGAAGTCAAGTCAGTCTGGTGTGTATGACGTCCCTCTCCTGGAAGACGCAGGAACTGACCGTCGGTGAGCTGTCCGCGCGCAGCGGCGTGTCCGGCTCGGCGCTGCGCTTCTACGAGCGCAACGGCCTCATCCACAGCCGCCGCACCACCGGAAACCAGCGCCGCTTCAGCAGGGACACCCTGCGCCGCGTCGCGTTCATCCGGGCGTCCCAGCGGGTCGGGATCCCGCTGGAGCGCATCCGCGAGGTGCTCGGGATACTCCCGCAGAACCGCACGCCCGACCGCGAGGACTGGGCGCGGGTGTCGGAGTGCTGGCGCAAGGACCTCAACGAGAGGATCCTCCAGCTGGAGGAGATCCGCGACGACCTCGACGACTGCATAGGGTGCGGCTGCCTGTCCATGGAACGCTGCGGCCTGGTCAACCCGATGGACATCGCCGGCGAGGAGGGGCCGGGGCCCCGGCGGCGCCTCAACCACTGATCGACCGCTGAACGGGTCCGGGCCCGCGCCCCGGAAGGCGCGGGCCCGGGTGTGCGGGCGCGGGCGTGCGGGCGCGGGCGCTCAGGCCGCCCGGAGCGCCGCGGCGAAGGCCTCCTCGGACTGCTCCCCCGTCAGGGTGGGCCCGCCCTCGAACTCGAAGACCGGGACCGCGCGCACGCCCAGCGCGCGCACGCTCTCCAGCTCCTGCCGCAGTTCGGCCTCGCCCCCTTCGGACACGGTCACCCCGGCCTCCTCGGCCAGCCGGGCGAGGACCCCGGGGTCGCCGAGGTACAGCCCGTCGGTGAAGTGGGCCCTGAACAGCCGCTCGACCATCTCCTCCGCCCGCCCCTGGGCCGCCGCCTGGGCGATCAGCCGGTGCGCGTGGAAGGTGTTGGCCCCCACGGCCCGCTCGTAGCGCAGGTCCAGGCCCTCCCGCGCGGCGGCCTGGGCGATCCGCCGCGCGCTCTCCAGCGCGCCCGGTCCGAACGCCTCCCGCAGGGCGTCGAGCAGCGGCTCGGGCTCGTCGGGGGCGTCGGGGGCGAGCTGGAAGGGCCGGAACTCCAGCTCCGCCGTGCCGCCGCCCTCACGGTGCCGCCGCAGCACCCGGGCCAGCCGGGTGTACGCGATGTAGGAGTGGGCGCAGACGACGTCGAGAACCATGGTGATCTTCATCGGTCCACCTCTCTGTTGGCTGCCATCATCGTCAAAGGGGCCGACATCACCGGCTGGTTCACGCCACTTCCGGCCGCCCGGACGGCCTCCAGCAGTTCGGCCTCCCGCAGGCACTCCGGCCCGGCCACCACCTCGCCCGCGCGCACCGCGGCGGCGAAGGCGTCGAGGGTGCGGACGACCTGGTCCTCGGGCGGCAGCCGCGGCTCCTCGCGCTCCGTGCCCCGCTCCACGAGCACGGCGGGAGCCTGGTCGGGGCCGGGGGTGAAGGCCCGGTCGACACGGATACGGCCGCGCGAGCCGACCAGTTCGTAGCAGGAGCGGTAGCCGTGGTCCAGGCCGAACAGCAGCTGCGCGGTGACCCCGCCGGGCGTGCGCAGCAGCGCGGCGCCGGAGACGTCCACACCGTGGCGCGGATGCGTCTCCAGGTGCGCGCCGAGCACCGACAGCTCGTGGCCGAGGAAGTGCAGCGCGGCCCGCACGGGGTAGACGCCGGTGTCCCACAGGGCGCCGCCGCCCAGCTCCGGGCTGTGGCGGATGTCGCCCTCGGGCCGGGCCGGCACCGTGAACTCGGCTCGGAAGGAACGCAGTTCGCCGATGGCGCCGCCGCGGACCAGCTCGCCGACCGCCCGGTGCTGGCCGTGGTGGACGAACATGACGTTCTCCATCAGCGCCAGCCCCCGGGCGCGGGCCAGGGAGAGGAGCGCGGCCGTGCGGTCCCGCCCGGTGGTCAGCGGCTTCTCCGCCAGCACGTGCTTGCCCGCCCGCAGCGCGGCCTCGACCCAGCGGGCGTGCAGTGCGGCCGGGAGCGGCACGTACACGGCGTCGATCTCCGGGTCGGCCAGCAGTTCCAGGTATCCCGTCGCCCGGCAGCCGTAGGGCCGCGCGGTCTCCTCGGCGCGCCGGGGGTCCCGGGCCGCGACGGCGGCCGGCCGGACGTGGGGGGAGGCCGCCATGGCGGGGAGCATCCGGCGCCGGGCGATGTCCGCGCAGCCCAGCACGCCGATCCGGACCGGTTCCGTCACAGCTCCACCGCCCCCGTGTTGACGCAGGCGAGCAGCGTGCGCGCCTGGACGTTGACGTAGTGGCCGTGCCGCACCAGGGCGTTGAGCTGGTCGACGCTGACCCAGCGGTAGCCGGGCGGCGGCGCCGTGCCGGCCCCGTGCCCGGCCCCGGCTCCGCCCTCGTCCCCGCCCCCGTCCTCGTCCTCGTCCGACACCACCAGGTAGCGGGACTCGGCGTTGAGGAACCGGCCGCCCTCCTCGGAGTGGACCGCCTCGTACAGGACGCTCTCCGGCCGGGCTTGCAGCACCCGGTCCAGAAAGGCCGGCCGGTCGGCCCCGGCGAGGTGCGCGTAGTTGTCCGGCGTGTACTGGACGGTCGGGCCGAGCTCGACGGTGTCCAGGAAGCCGCCCTCGACGCGCGCGTGGACCAGCACGTGCGGCACGCCACCGATCCTGCGGGTGAGGAACGCGGTCACCCCCAGCCCGACCGGCTCGAACAGCGGCTGGGTCCACCCGGTGACCTCGCGGTTCCCGGCCTCCACGGAGACGGCCACCACCTCGAAGTACCGCCCGGCCTCGTGGCGGATCGCCCACTCGTCCCGCCGCCACCCGGTCACCCGGTCCAGCGGGACGCGCTCGGCCCGCACCTCGTGCCGGGACCGCTCGGCGGTGAACCAGGACAGCAGTTCGGTGTCCGAGTGCAGCGCCCCCCGCCCGTCGCGCCCGGCCGGGGCGCAGGCCAGGACGGTGCGGGCATCCATGTTGACCACGTTGTCCCGGCGCAGCAGCTCGCCGATCTGCCCCAGGGTCAGCCAGCAGAAGTCCGGATCCACCGGTACGTCGCCGGCGGCCTCCACCAGCATGTTCCGGTTGGACTTGCGGAAGAACCAGGAGCCGTGCTCGGACTGGAGCACGTCGGCGAGCACCCGCCCGCGGCCCGGCGAGACGAAGTGGTCGATGTACTTGACCGGCGAACCCCGGTGCACCCCGGTGTAGTTGGAGCGGGTCGCCTGCACGGTCGGGGAGAGCTGGAGCAGGTTCCTGTTGCCCGGCTCCATCTTCGCCTGCATCAGGAAGTGCAGGACGCCGTCGAACTCCTTGGCGACGATGCCCAGGATGCCCACCTCGGGCTGCTTGATGATGGGCTGCCGCCACTGGCGCACCGGCCCCTCGTCCACCTCGGCGTGCAGCCCCTCGACGGTGAAGAACCGACCGCTGTCGTGGACCAGGTTTCCGGTCCCCTCCTCGAAGGACCAGCCCCGCAGCCGGTCGAAGGGGATGCGCTCGACGGAGAAGCGGTGCGCCTCGGCCCGCCGGGCGAGCCAGCCGGCGAACTCGTCGGTGCGCATCTGGGCCCCGGCGCCGCGCTCGGCGGCGGAGCGGGCCAGGCGAGCGGGCAGCGCGGTGTCCTCCCGCGGCCGCAGCGGGACCGTGGTCGTCACCGGTTCCTCCCCACGAACTCCTTCACCGAGGAGACGACGTAGTCGATCATCTCGTCGGTCAGCCCCGGGTAGACGCCGATCCAGAAGGTCTGCTCGGTGATCAGATCGCTGTTGGTCAGATCGCCCACGACCCGGTGCGGTCGGTCGACGTACGCCGGCTGGCGGGTCAGGTTGCCCGCGAACAGCCTGCGGGTGCCGATCTTCCGGCTCTCCAGGAAGTCCACCAGCGCGGCCCGGCTGAACGGGGCCCGGGGGTCGACGGTGATCACGAATCCGAACCAGCTCGGCTCGCTGCGGGGCGTGGCCTCGGGCAGCAGCAGGTGCGGGACCCCGTCCAGACCCTCGCGCAGCCGCCGCCAGTTGCGCCGCCGCGCCTCGATGAAGCCGTCGAGTTTGTCGAGCTGGGTCAGGCCCAGGGCGGCCTGGAGGTCGGTCGCCTTCAGGTTGTAGCCGACGTGGGAGAAGATGTACTTGTGGTCGTAGCCCTTGGGGAGCTTGCCCATCTGGTACTCGAACCGCTTGAAGCAGGTGTTGTTCTTCCCCGGCTCGCACCAGCAGTCCCGGCCCCAGTCGCGCAGCGACTCCACGACGCGGGCCACCTTCAGGTCCGAGGTCAGCACGATGCCGCCCTCGCCCATCGTCAGGTGGTGGGCGGGGTAGAAGCTCACCGTGGAGAGGTCGCCGAAGGTGCCGGTCAGCCTGCCGTCGTAGGTCGAGCCCACCGCGTCGCAGTTGTCCTCGACGAAGAACAGACCGTGCTCACGCGCCAGTTCGGCGATCTCGGCGACCTCGAAGGGGTTGCCGAGGGCGTGCGCGATCATGATCGCCCTGGTCTTCGGACCGATGGCCCGGGCGACGCGCTCGGCGGTGGTGTTGTAGATCCCCATCTCCACGTCGACGAAGACCGGGATCAGGCCGTTCTGCACGATCGGGTTCACCGTCGTCGGGAAGCCCGCCGCCACCGTGATCACCTCGTCGCCGGGCTTCAGCCGGCGGTCCCCCAGCACATGGGAGGTCAGGGCGGTCAGGGCCAGCAGGTTGGCCGAGGAGCCCGAGTTCGTCAGATGGGCCTTGCGCCGTCCCAGCAGCCGGGCGAAGCGGGACTCGAACATGCGGCACCGCCGTCCAGCGGCGATGCTCATGTCCAGCGCGGCCTCCACCAGCGCCGCCCGGTCGTCGGCGTCCAGCACCGCCCCCGAGGGCCATATCTCGGTGACACCGGGCACGAAGCCGCGGTCGCCCTGGACCTCCAGGTGGTACTTGCGGGTCTCGTCCAGGACCAGAGCCCTGTGCTCACTCATGTTCGGCTCACTTCTCCCTCGTCAAGGCGTGCCCCGTGGAGCGCTCGTCGCCGCCGTGCTTGGCGGCCTTCCACCAGCCGGGGTTGGAGCGGTACCACTCGACGGTCTCCGCCAGCCCCCTTTCGAACTCGATCCGCGGCGCGTAGCCCAGCTCCTCGCGGATCTTGGTCTCGTCCAGCGAGTAGCGCAGGTCGTGGCCCTTGCGGTCGGCGACCCGGCGGACCATGGACCAGTCGGCGTCGCACAGCCGCAGCAGCCGCTCGGTGACGGAGCGGTTGGTCTGCTCGTTGCCGCCGCCGACGTTGTAGACCTCGCCGGCGCGCCCCCGGGTGAGGACGAGCTGGACGGCGCGGCAGTGGTCGTCCACGTGCAGCCACTCCCGCACGTTGCGCCCGTCCCCGTAGAGCGGCAGGGGCTCGCCCTCCAGCAGGTTCGTCACGAACAGCGGGATGAGCTTCTCCGGGTGCTGGTACGGCCCGTAGTTGTTCGAGCAGCGGGTGATGGACAGGTCCAGTCCGTGGGTGCGCCAGTAGGCGCGCGCGACCAGGTCGGAGCCGGCCTTGGACGCGGCGTAGGGCGAGTTGGGGGCCAGCGGCCACTCCTCCGTCCACGAACCCCGCTCGATGGAGCCGTAGACCTCGTCGGTGGAGACGTGCACCACCCGCTGAACGCCCGCCTCCAGACAGGCGTGCAGCAGGTTCTGGGTGCCGCCCACGTTGGTGCGCACGAACTCGGCGGCCGACTCCAGCGACCGGTCGACGTGGGACTCGGCGGCGAAGTGCACCACCGCGTCGTGGCCGGGCAGCAGCTCCCGCAGCAGCACCGGGTCGCACACGTCGCCCCGTACGAACTCCAGCCGCGGGTGGCGGGCGGGCAGGTTGTCCCGCCGCCCGGCGTAGGTCAGTTTGTCCACAACGGTGACCCGGGCCCCCTCGTACCCGGCGTAGCCGCCGTCCAGGAGGGTGCGGACGTAGTGCGAGCCGATGAAGCCCGCTCCGCCGGTGACCAGGATCCTCATGCCGCCACCTCGATCCGGGTGTGGTCCCCGATGACGAGCCGGTGCCGCGCCGAGGCGCCCACGCTGGCGTTGCGGCCGATGAGCGAGCCGTGCAGCCCGGGCAGATCGGCGATCGACGCGCCGTCGAGCACGATGGAGTCGGTCAGCCGGGTGTTGCGCAGCACGCAGTCCCGGCCGATGGACGTGCCGGGGCCGAGGTCGCTGCCCTCCACGACCGAGCCCGCGCCGACGATCGCCGGGCCCGTGATCCGGGACCGCACGATCCGGGCGCCGGCCTCGATCACCACCGGGCCGGTGACCTCGCTGTGCGCGTCGACCTCGCCGGCGGCGTACGGCCGCAGCGTCTCCAGCAGACGGCGGTTGCACTCCAGCACGTCCTCGACGCGCCCGGTGTCCTTCCAGTAGCCGCCGTACACGCTTGCCCGCACGTCGCGGCCCTCGGCCACGAGCAGCTGGATGGCGTCGGTGATCTCCAGCTCGCCGCGCGCGCTGGGCTCGATCGCGGCGACCGCGCGGTGGATGGCCGGGGTGAAGAAGTACACCCCGATCAGCGCCAGGTCGCTGCGCGGCCGGGACGGCTTCTCGACCAGGCGCTCGACCCGGCCGTCGGCGTCCAGCTCGGCCACCCCGAACGCCCGCGGATCGGACACCTTGTGCACCACCACCTGCGCGTCGGGCCGCCGCGCGGTGAACTCCTCGGCGATCGGGGCGATCCCCTCGGGCAGCATGTTGTCGCCCAGGTACATCACGAAGTCCTCGTCGCCGAGGAAGGGTCTGGCCAGCGCCACGCAGTGCGCCAGCCCCAGCGGCCTCTCCTGCGGGATGTAGGTGACGCGCACCCCCATGGACGAGCCGTCGCCGATCACCTCGGAGATCTGGGCGGCCCGGTCGCCGACGACGATGCCGACCTCGGTGACGCCCAGCGCGCGGATGTTGTCCAGGACATGTGCCAGGACCGGCTTGTTCGCTATCGGTATGAGCTGTTTGGGCATGGAGTAGCTGAACGGGCGCAGACGGGTGCCCGACCCGCCCGACAGCACCAGGGCCTTCATGGCAGTTCTCTCCTCACAGCGGTACGCGGCGGGGGCCGTCCTCCTGTCGGCGGGCCAGCAGCCCGGCCGACAGCGCCTGTGCCACGGAGGGCGCCTCGGCGTCCTTGTCCGACAGCAGGGGCGGTTCCGTGAACCCCCAGGGCAGCGCGAGATCAGGATCCAGTGGGTTGATGTCTATCTGCGTGCCGGGCACATAGGTGCTGGACAGCACGTAGCAGATGCAGGTGTCGTCGGTCAGTGCCAGGAAGCCGTGGCCGACGCCCTCGGGCACGTAGACCGCCCGGCCCGAAGCGGCGTCCAGCTCCCGCACGGAGTACCGGCCGAACGTGGGGGAGCCCACCCGAAGGTCGACCACGATGTCGCGCAGCGCTCCCCGTACGCAGGTGACGTACTTGGACTGGCCGGGAGGGCGGGCCACACCGTGGATACCGCGCAGGGTGTTGCGGCGCGAGGTGGAGTAGTTGATCTGCCGGGGCGTGAACGGGTGCCCCAGGACCTCCTCCAGGAGGTCGGTGCGCAGTCCCTCGTAGAAGTTGCCGCGCCGGTCGTGGAGCTGCTCGGGCGTGACGACGTACGACCCGGGGACGGCGGTCTCCTCGACGCGCACGGCTACTCCCCGCCGGCCGGCTCCGCCGACCGGTTCTCCACGGCCTTGCGCAGCTCGTCGGCCACCGTCCGCACGTCCGTGTCGTCGAGTCCCTGGTGCAGCGGCAGCAGCAGCGTGGTCTCGGCGGCCTCCTCGGCGCCGGGCAGCCGGAGGTGGCCCGCCCCGTAGGCGGGCACCCTGTGCAGCGGCGGGTAGCGGAAGGTCGTGTAGATCCCCCGGTCCAGCAGGTCGGCGGCGACCCGGTCGCGGACGGCCGGGTCGAGCCGCACCCAGTAGAAGTAGTAGGAGCCGGTGTGCCCCTCGGGCAGCGGCGGGGGCAGGCGCACGCCCGCGGCGTCGGACAGCAGCCGGTCGTAGGTCTCGGCGACCTCGCGCCGCCGGGCGATGTTCTCCGGCAGCCGCCCGAGCTGGACGCTGCCGATGGCCGCGGTGACGTCGTTGCCGATGATCCGCCGGCCGAAGTTCCGCACGTTCAGCTCCCACCAGCGGTGGGACACCTTCGCCGCGGAGAAGCCGCTGGACTGCTCCAGACCGTGGTACGCCAGGGTGCGGGCCCGGCGCGCGAGTTCCGGGTCGCGGGCGTAGAAGGCGCCGCCGTCCCCGGTGACCAGCACCTTCATGGAGTCGAAGCTCCACACGGCCAGGTCGCCGAAGGTGCCGCAGGCGGTCCCGTCGGCACGGGAGGCCACGGCGCAGGCGGCGTCCTCCACGAGCTTGACCCCGCGTGCGCGGCAGAGCTCCGCGATGGCGGCGATGTCGCCCGGGTACCCGCCGTAGTGCAGCACCAGCACCGCCTTGGTGCGGGCGGTCAGCGCGCTCTCGACCTGGGCGGCGGTCGGGTTGAGGGTGCGCGGGTCCACGTCGCAGAAGACGGGGCGCGCCCCGGTGGCGGCGACGGCGTTGGCGGCGGCGACGAAGCTGACCGAGGGCATGACCACGTCGTCACCGGGGCCGAGCTCCAGCAGCTCGGTGGCGAGGAAGAGCCCGGCGGTGCACGAGTTGATGAAGACGACCTGCTCGGGGTCCGCCCCGATGTGCGCGGCGAACTCCGACTCGAAGGCCTTGGTGCGCGGCCCGTGCCCGAGCCAGTTGCTCTCGAACACCTCCGCGACGGCCGCTAGTTCCTTCTCGCCCAGACTGGGCTGGAATACGTTGATCATGCCTCTCCTCGAGGGGTGGGCCCCGCCCTCCGGGCGAGGCGCTCGGTGGTGCGGCGGACCGGTACGGCGCGGACCGCGCCGCGGCGCCGCGGGAACGCGTGCGGGACACGGCCGGGAACCACGAACGGGAAGACGAACGGGAAGACGAACGGGGGACGAGCCGAAGCAGGGGCGGAAACACGAGCGGGGCCGCGGCCAGTGGCCGCGGCCCCGCGGGGACCGGAGAGGTCCGCCGGTCAGCGCACCTCGAAGATCTCGTACTGCCCCTTCTTGAGGAACATCACGCCGTCATCGGCGTCCTTGAACCAGTTGATCACCACGTGCGGTCCCGGCTCCAGCGGCAGCTCCACCACCTGGGAGCGGCCGGGGGAGAGCGGGAGGGCGCCCGGGCCGTTGCCGAGCGGCCCCGGATCGTCCGGGAACCGGCCGTGGTCGCCGAACTGGTCGAACCAGGCCACCAGGTCCTCCTCGGTGACCCCTTCCTCCAGCGGGAAGACCACGGCCTCCGCGAGCTGCCGGGCGGGCATGTGGTTGCGGAACAGGACCGGCCGGCCGGCCCGCACGGTGCCCGACACGGTGAAGCGGGGCTCGCCGCCGTCCATCGTGGCGGTCAGCGTCGCCGAGGCGCTCGGGACGCGTCCCGAGAACGCCCCGGAGACCACGAGCCTGCGCACCCGCGGTTCGGGGGAGTTGACGTGGTGGTAGTCGAAGAGGAAGTAGGTCCCCGGCCGGAGGATCTGGGTGAAGGACGCCGGCAGGTCGGGGTAGACCACCGTGCCGCCGAGCAGCGTTCCGGCCTCCTCCAGTTCCCTGCTGCCACTGATGATGGCCTCGGGGTCCGTCGAGATGACCTTGCCGATCGCGGCCCGGAGCTCCTCCCACGGGACTCCCTCGTGGGGGCGGGCCAGGCCGACCCAGCCGGTGAAGTCCTGCGTCGTCGTCGTGCGGAAGGTGGTCGGGCCCGGGGTCGCGGTGCTCGGCGCGGACATGCCGTCCGCGGTGGAGTGGATCTCCAGGACGCGGCTGTCCAGGGTGCCGTGCTGCGCCCCGGCCCGGGCCGGGACGGGCAGCCGCTCCGGGGCCGCCGCCGCGGGAGCCGTCTGGGATACGGCCAGCAGGACACCGCCGAGCACACCGGCCCAGACGCGGCGCAGTAAGCGTTTGTGCACCGGATGCCTCCTCGAATGGGTTCTTGAACGGGTCTTGGACGGGCTTGAGCGGGTCTTGGACGGGTCTTGGACGTGCTTGGGCAGGCCCGGACGGGCCTGGACGGCTCCTGCGGGTGGCCCGCGGGCGGCTCAGCGCGCGGCCAGCTTCTCCAGCTGCGGGACGAACTCCGAAGGCGGCGGCAGCTCGGCGAGCTCCCGGGCGAGCGCCCCCGCCCGCTCCCGGTAGGAGGGCTCGGAGAGCAGCTCGCGGCACGCGGTGGCGACGGCCTCGTCCGTGGCGTCGTCGGGCGCCAGCGAGATCGCCGCCCCGTAGTCGGCCAGCCGCCGCACCGGGGGCAGGAAGGCGAGGGTCTCGGAGACGACGAGCTGGGGGACGCCCGCGCTCATGGCCGTCATGGTGGTGGCGCCCCCGGCGTGGTGGACCACCAGGTCGCAGGTGGGGACCACGACGTCCAGCGGCAGCCAGCCGGTGCGGACGCCGGGGAGCACCCGGCGCAGTTCGGACGCCAGCTCCTCCGGGGCGGGGATGACGATCTCCACGTCCAGCGGGGCGATCCGCTCGGCCAGTCCCCGCAGGAACTCCAGGCTCCGCTCGCGGCTCGCCCGGCTGCCGGCCGTCAGGCACACCCTGGGGCGTTCGGGCCGGGAGTACATCCACGGCTCGGCCTTCCGCTGCAGGTTGCCCGGGGTCCAGCGCATGAGCTGCGCGTCGGGGAAGGCGTCGGGCGGGGTGAGGCTCGGCGGGTAGATCTCGATGCGCAGGTCCGGCTCCGGTATCCGGTCCAGTCCCAGCTCGCGCAGTTCGGGCTCCAGGACCGGCAGCGCCCCCTCGTCCGTCCACCGCCAGTCGCCCGAGTCCCAGGCGACCCGTACGTACGGCACCCCCAGACGGGCGGCGATCAGCGGCGCCGCGTAGCACATCGTGCCGCCGACCACGATGTCCGGCCGCCACTGCCCGGTGAACGCGCGGAGCGTGGCGTAGCCCTCGGCCCCCAGGTGGGCGAACCAGCCCCCGGTGAAGCGCATCTCCTCCTCGAAGCCCTTGACGAACGTCCGGGGGTCGCCGTTCCGGTCGGTCCACACGTAGTGCCAGATGTCGTGCTCGGCCATGGAGACCGCGGGGATCCCGTTGCCCGACACCGAGGGCATCATCGGTTCGTTCGCGGCCATGAAGACCTCGTGTCCGCCGCTGCGCAGCGCGTTCGCCAGCGGCACCAGTCCGAAGACGATCGCGGGACTCCCGGCGCCGATGAACAGTGCTCTCACTATCTCCTCCAGGTCTCGCGGTGGTCGGCGGCGCCGCGGCGGGCTGCTACGCCTCCTTGGTGGTTCCGGCGGCCGGCACCGCGGGGTCCTTCGGGGTGTCCTGCTCCCCGGCGGTCTCGCCGGGGTCGTTCAGCCTGACGACCAGGAGGACGACCAGCAGGACCAGCGCGATGCCGGCGGCGGCCAGGTATCCGGTCCTGACCGATGTGGTGTCGACCAGCGGCCCCAGCAGCAGGGGCGAGACGAACTGGCCGGCGAAGCTGGCGGTGCCCGACAGCGCGGTCGCCTGACCGCGCAGGTCCGGCGGGGCCGAGTCCCCGATGAGCACGGTCACGGCGGGCATCTGCAGTCCCATGCCCAGGCCGAACAGGCCCATGGCGACCGCGATCAGCACGGGCGATCCGGTGGTGGACATGATCGCGAAGGCGGTCACCCACAGCAGTGCGACGAGCTGGAGCAGCCTGCGGTAGCCCAGGCCCGCCCGGGCCTTGGCGTAGGCGAGGCCGACCAGGGTCATGGCGACGGAGTTGGCCATGCTGACGAGGGCCACGATGAACGGCGCCCGGACACCGACCTCGCCCAGCCGGATCGGGGCGAACACGGCCAGGCTGTACAGCAGCAGGGACGCCACGATCAGCATGGCGTAGTACCCCAGGATCGCGGGACGGCGGCGCAGCAGCGGCAGGATGCCGCCGCCCTTCTCGTCCCGGTCGGTCCCGGCCGCGGCGGCGCGCGGCAGCACCAGCAGCGTGGCCAGGCCGAGCGGGATGCCGAGGGTGTAGATGGCGAAGGGGGTGTGCCAGGAGAACTCGCCGAGGGCGCCGGCCAGGAGCGGCCAGGCGACGCCGCCCAGGCTGATGGCGGTGGACCGCCAGCCCATCACCTTGTCGCGCGCCGTTCCCCGGTAGTAGGCGAGCAGGGCGACCGTCGTGCCGGTGAAGACCGCCGCGGCCCCCAGGCCGAAGACGAACCGGCTGGCGATCAGCGCGGCGTAGGACTCGGTGACCATTCCGGCGCCGCCCGCCACGCCGTACAGGACGAGCCCTCCGGCCAGCGGGACGCGCACTCCCCAGCGGTCGATCAGCCATCCCGCGAGGGGGCTGGCCAGGGCGGTGGCGAGACCGTGGGTGGTGATGATGAGACCCGCGGCGGTACCGCCCACGCCGAGATCGCTGCGTATGACCTCCAGCACGGGCGCGACGACGGCACCGGCCATGATGGTGAGGGTCGACGCGAGCAGCAGTATGACCAGTGGGGCCGGGCGGCCTACGCTCCGGCCTTCCTCGGGAGGGGTCATCGAAGGGCTCCATTCGGTGAGCGGTGGGTACGCCGATACAGACCCTCCAACTTGAACGTAACTTCAAGTCAACCCGGGAACGTGCCGTGGTGCCGGAGGGGCGAACGAGTCGGGGGAGACCCACGCCCGGCGGCCGGGGGGCGGTGCCCGGCCCGGAGGGGAGGGGGCCCGGGCGGCTCCGCGCCGCCCGGCCGCCGGGCGGCCGGCGTCAGCCGGTGCGGGGGTCGGCCGGTGCGGCGGGTCAGCCGGTGTAGGGGGTCCTGGCGCGTGCCTCGCGCAGCGTCCGTCCCCACCACAGGAGCTGGTCGAGGAGGGCCTTGGCCGCGGGCTCGCTGCCCTCGGGGCTGACCGGCCTGCCGTCCTGCTCGAACTTGTCCCAGGCGTTGTGGAAGCTGAGCATGTCGCGCACCGTGAGCGCGTGGACCTCGGCGAAGATCTGCCGCAGGTGCTCGGCGGCGCGCAGGCCGCCGCCCATGCCG
Source organism: Streptomyces barkulensis (assembly GCF_002843305.1). Lineage (GTDB taxonomy): Bacteria > Actinomycetota > Actinomycetes > Streptomycetales > Streptomycetaceae > Streptomyces > Streptomyces barkulensis. The sequence continues at coordinate 29,729 of NZ_PGSG01000117.1, read as the reverse complement.
CCGTAGGAGACCAGGCCCACCGGCTTGGCCTTCCACTCGTCCAGGTACCAGTCGATGGTGTTCTTCAGGACGGGGGAGGTGGTGTGGTTGTACTCGGGCGTCACGACCACGAACGCGTCCGCGGCCTCGAGCCGCACGCGGAGGCTCTCGTAGACCTCCTTCGTCCCGGCGTCCGGCTCCTCGCCGAAGGGCGGCATGACCAGCGGCAGCGGGTGGTCCACGAGGTCGATCAGATCGACGCTCACGCCACCGTGCTTCTCGGCCTGGCCCGCGAACCATCGGGCCACGGTCGGCCCGAACCGTCCACCGCGCACGCTCCCGATGATGACGGCCAGCTTGACGGCATCTTCCGACATATTCCACTCCGGGTTTCTGGCAGGGCAGGCTGCCTCGATGTGGCGCTCCGTTGCGCAACCGCCGAAAAGGAGGTTGCGAGCACAGCAGTAATTCTCTTCGGAGGCGATCGGATTCAACAAGAAATCTGACGAAGAATTGCAGTTCGGATGTGCGGGCCGCGGCGGCGGCCGGGTGTTTTCGCCGGTCGGCCGTTTCCGGGGCGGAAGGGCGGAAGGGTGGACGGGCGGACGGGCGAGGGCGCGGTGCTCCCGCGCCGGCCTGCACGAAGAGCGGAAGGCGCCCCTCCGGAAAACGGCGGCGCGGGATCGGCGGGGTTTTCCGGAGGGGCGGACCATGCGGTGTCCGAACGGCCGGGGTACAGAGCAAGGGAACCTAGTGGACAGGTTCTTCGGGTGGGTCGTGCCGCGTCAAGGGTATTCGCAGGGGACGACCGCAAACCTGTGTCAGGAAAATTAGATTCATCAAATCCGTGTCAATCGACGTCAGATTCTCTCAAATTCTCCGCGAGATTCCCCGGGGGCGGCCGGGGCCGACCGGGGTCGACCGGGGCCGGCCGGAGGCCGGGGTCCGCCGGAGGCGGGGGTCGCCGGGAGCGGAGGCCGGGTGGCCGGAAATGCACGGTTCACAGAAGAAACTGCACCGTGTAGTTTACTTGGCGTGGGCGGGGCCGCCGAGGCCCGCTCCCCGGGGCCGCCGTGCCCCGCCCACGCCTTCGGGCCGTCCGCGGCCCGCCTCCCCGTGACCGACCGACCAAGGGACCGGTGTCATGTCGCATCCGCTCACCCCCGCACGTCCCTCCGACACGGGACTGCGCGGGAGGCTCCCCCGCTACGCCCTCTACCTGGTGGGCTGCGTGGTCTTCGCCTCCGGCGCCACGCTGTTCATCCACTCGGGACTGGGCGTCGACCCCCTCGACGTCCTCTCCCTGGGGATCCTGGAACACGTGCCGCTGACCATCGGGCTGGCCCAGGCGATGATCGCCGCGGTCTGCGTCGCCCTGTGGTCGGTGTGGAACCGCCGCCGCCCGGTGGTGATGCCGTTCGTGACGTTCCTGCTCTGCGGCAGCCTCATCGACCTGATGCGGCTCGCCGACCCGCAGTGGATCCGGCCGGTGCCCGCGCTGGCCCTGGCGGTGCTGCTGTGCGCCTACGGGTCGGGCCTGATCATCATGAGCGGCACCGGGATACGCGCCATGGACCTCATCGTCATCTCGCTCCACCAGCGCATGGGAGTGCCGTTCTGGGCGGCGAAGGCCGGGGTCGAGGCGGTACTGCTCACCCTGGGCTGGCTGCTGGGCGGTCCGGTCGGCGTGGGGACCCTGGCCTTCCTGGTCTTCGTCGACGGACTGATCCAGCCCTTCATGGCCTTCAACGCGCGGGTCCTGAAGCTGACCAACCACGGTCTGGCCGCTCCCGCGGCCGGATCGTCCCGCTCCCTGCGGCCGGTCCTGGGCAGCGCCCGCTGAGCGCACGCCCCCGCGCCCCGGGCCCCGCGCGGGGCCCGGGGCGCGTGCGGGGCCCGGAACGGCGGTCAGGCGACGTCCATGCCGCCGTCGAGGGTGATGATCTGGCCCGTCACCAGGGAACTGGAGGGCTCGGCGAGGCGGGTGATCCAGGGGGTGACGTCGTCGGTCTCGCCGACGCGGCCCAGCGGCACCTGGTGCTTCACGCCCTCGAACAGGCCCTCCACCTGCTCCGGGCCCAGCCCGTTGGCCGCATACGCCTCGGTGCGGACGAAGCCCGGGGCGACCGCGTTGACACGGATGCCCTTCGGCGCCAGCTCGGCCGCCCAGCTGCGGGTGAGGCTGTGGACGCCCGCCTTGCTCGCGGCGTAGACCGAGGATCCCGGGGAGGCGTTGTGGCCCGCGCGGCTGGAGACCAGCACGATGCCGCCCCCGGGGGAGCGCAGCATCGGCAGCAGCTTCCCGGTGAGCAGCAGCGGTCCGACCAGATTGATGTCCACGACCTCGCGGACGGCCTGGGCGGACAGGGCCTCCAGCGGGCTGAAGCGGAAGACGCCCGCGTTGTGCACCAGGACGTCCACCGTTCCCCCGAGTTCGGTGACGGCGGCGGCCACGGCCTCGGCCCCCGTCTCCTCGCGGACGTCGGCGGTCACCGTGACGACGGCGGGGTGCAGGGCGGCGACCTCCGCCAGGCGCTCGGCGCGGCGGCCGGTGACGACCACGTGCTTCGCGCCGAGGTCGGCGAAGGCCAGGGCGGCGGACCGGCCGATGCCGGTCCCGCCTCCGGTGACGACGACGGTCTGATCGGCGAAGGGCTTGTCCGACATGCGTGCTCCCTGTCTGGGCCGGATGGGTGGACACCCGGTTGGACACCCGGTTGGACGGGCCGGTTGGACGGCCGGCCGGGTGGACGGGCCGGGTGCGGTCGGCGGCCAGTACAGCCCGGGCCGCTGCACCGCCGGTCGAGCCCGGCCGGAGGGCGGGGAGCGCACGGCCGGACGGCCTGCCGGCCGGGCGCCGCACCCTCAGGGGGCCTCGAAGCGGATGTCGCGGGCGCCCGCGTCGTCGGCGGCCGCGGCGAGCAGGCGCTCGGCCTCCCCGGCGAGCGCCTCGCGGTCCGCGGCCTTCAGCGCGGCGAAGGGTTCGAGGACCAGCGTGGCCGCCTTCTTCCTCCGGTCGATCCGCCAGGTCCCGGCCACGAAACCGTCCACCAGGAAGGTGGACTTCACCAGGCCGTTGCGGGTGATGATCAGCCGGCGCTGCTCGTCGGTGAGGATCCGGGTGCGGTCGGCGTGGGAGAGCAGGACGTTGTCGAACTCCGGCAGCAGGCGGACGGGCGCCGGGGCGTCGGGGCCGGGGCGCGGGGCGTTCGGGAGGTCGAAGAGCTCCCGGCCCTTCTCGTCGCGGAAGACGGCCAGTTCGGGGCGGAGGTCCTTGAACACCGCGGCCATCCGGGTCATGCCGGACCAGGTCTGCATGTCCGCGGCCGTGGCCGGGCCGAACGCCGCCAGATAGCGCCGCACCACCTGACGCGCCGAGTCGTCGGCGGACAGCGGCTCGCCCAGCCAGGCCTCGGCGGTGGTGTGCGCGGCCTGCCCGCTCTCGCCCCACAGGCCGCGCGGCGGCACCTGCACCAGCGGCTCCAGGGCGCGTACGACGTTGGCCAGGGCGAAGGCGTCCCGGTCCGGCCACCGCTCGGCCAGCCGCTTGCCCAGCTCGCCCAGGGTCAGGGGCTCGGACTCGACCAGACGCCGGCCCTCGGCGGCCACCTCGGCGAGGTCCAGTCCGGTCAACTGGCGCCCGAAGGAGCTGCTCAGACCGCGCGTCAGGGAGGTGTGCAGCACCGGGCGCAGGGCCAGGCAGTCGCGGGCGGTGACCAGGTGGATCGTGCCGCGCATCAGCACCAGGCGCACCGCCTGACGCTTCCTCACCAGATCGGCCAGATCGTCGAGGCGGAAGCCGGCGATACGGGTCCACAGGCCCAGATAGGGCGGGTTGGGGGCCTGGGCCTGCATGCCGACCAGGTGCTCCAGGACGTCGGAGGCGGAGGCGGCGGTGCGCTCCAGCAGCCACTGCCGTGCCAGCAGTGCCCGGTTGAGCGCCCGCCGGTCCAGCACGCTCGGCGTTCCGGTCGTCATAGGGGTCCTCTCCTGTGGTGCGGCTTCGGTGGTGCGGCTTCGGTGGTACGGCGAACGCGCGGCGGTGCCCCCGCGACGTGGAAGGACGTCGCGGGGGCACCGCCGCGCGGTGGGGGTTCGGGGAGGGCGGGCGGAGGTTCAGGACAGCTTGACCAGGACGGTACCGCTGTAGCGGCGCCGGAGCAGATCCACGAACGCCTGCGGCAGCGCCTCCACTCCGCCGTCGACGACCGTGTGCGGGAAGACGATGCGGCCCTCCCTCAGCCATGCGCCGAACCGCTCGTTCCAGCCGTCGATCTGGTCGGGGGTGTGGAGGGTGGCGAAGCCGCGGAACGACAGGTCCCGGCTGATCGCGGTCATCAGCGGCAGGCGCGGGCTGCCGCCGTCCCCGCCGTGCTGCCCGGCGAGCGCGCCGCACAGGGCGAACCGTGCGCCGCGGTTGGCGAGCCGGACGGCCGCCTCGAACTGCTCGCCGCCCACGTTGTCGAAGACCACGTCCAGGCCGTCGGGGGCCAGTTCGGCGAGCTGCTCGGCCACCGGGCCGTCGTGGTAGTCGAAGGCGGCGTCGAAGCCGATCTCCTTCACCAGGAAGTCGATCTTCTCCCGGGAGCCGGTGCTCCCGATGACGCGCTTCGCGCCGCGCAGCTTCGCGATCTGCCCGGCCAGCGCGCCGACGCCGTTGGTGGCGCCGGAGACGAAGACCGTCTCGCCCTCGCCGGCGCCGACGGTGTCGACCATCCCGTGCCAGGCGGTGGGGCCCTGGGAGAGGAAGTACTCCGGGCCGGGCAGCAGACCGCGGTCGCGGCGGAAGAACTCCTGCGCGGAGCCGACCGCGTACTGCCGCCAGCCGGAGAAGTGCTCGACGAGGTCGCCGACGGCCAGGTCGGGGCTGCTGGACCGCACGACCGTGCCGACGGTGCGGCCCCACATCGCCACTCCCGGCTGGAAGACCGGGATCGGCAGCTTCGTGGCCGGGTTCATCTGGTCGCGGGCGACCGAGCCCAGGGTCATCCAGTCGTTGCGGACGACGACCTGGCCCTCGCCGGGCTCGGACAGTTCGCTCTCGCCCATGGCGAAGTGGTCGAGGGTGACCTCGCCCTCGGGGTCCGGGTAGGCGGCCAGCCGCACTTCGAGGCTGGTGGCGGGCAGGGTGTCGGGCAGGACGGCGGTGCTCATGAGGTGCTCCTTCGCAGTTCCACAGGGAGGGTGAGCGGGTTGTGGTTGACGTCGCCGGTCCGCCAGGGGATCTCGGCGGCGGGCACGGCGAGCCGCGCCCCGGGAAAACGGCGGGTCAGCTCCTCCAGTGCCACGGAGAGTTCGAGGCGGGCCAGGGGAGCGCCCAGACAGTGGTGGATGCCGTGCCCGAACGCCAGGTGCGGGTTGTCCGCACGGGAGGGGTCGAGGTGTCCGGGGTCGGCGAAGACCGCCTCGTCGCGGTTGGCGGAGGCGAAGGAGACGAACACCGCGTCGCCCGCGGGGACGACCGTCCCGCCGACGGCCACGTCCTCGGTGGCGAGCCTGGGCAGGCCGGAGGTGTCGTCCGCGTTGAGGTTGACGGTGCGCAGCAGCTCCTCGACGGCCGCCGGCACCTCCCCGGGGTGTTCGCCCAGCCGGCGCCACAGCTTCGGGTGGTGGGCGAGCAGGGTGAGGGTGAAGTTGGCGATCTGCCCGGCCGAGGAGTCGAATCCGGCCCCCAGCAGGGTGTACCCGAGGCCGATCAGCTCCTCCTGGCTCAGCCGGTCCTCCCCGAGCCGGGCGGCGGCCAGCGCGGACAGCACGTCACCGGCGGAGCCGGGCGAGACGGCGGGTTCGGCGCGCCTGGCGGCCACCAGGGAGGCGATGTAGGCGCCGAGGCTCTCGCGGGCCTCCACCGCCTGCTCCTCGGGCGCCGACAGATCGGCGAACCGCCGCACCCAGGTGTGGAACCGTCCGCGGTCCTCCCCGGGCACGCCCAGCAGTTCGCAGATGACGGCCATCGCCAGCGGGGCGGCGAACCGCGCCACCAGGTCCACCGGTCCGCCCCGGTCCGCCTCCGGTTCCAGGTCCCGCAGCAGCTCACCGGCCAGCTCGCGCACCCGCGGCCGCATGCCCTCGATCCGCCCGGGCGAGAACGCCTGGGAGGCCAGGGCGCGCAGCCGGGTGTGGTCGGGCGGGTCGAGGGAGACGATCATGCCCGGCGGGGCCTGGAACAGGCCGCTGAAGCGCGGGGCGCCGGGTGCGTACATCGCGGCCCGGCTGAACCGGGGGTCCTCCAGCACGGCCCGTACGTCCGCGTGCCGGGTCACCAGCCAGGCGTGGCCGCCGCCGGCCGTCCCCACCCGTACGACGGGCCGCTCGGCGCGCAGCCGCGCGTAGGCGGGGGCGGGGCCCCGGTAGCTCGACCCCGGGAACGGGAAGGGTGGCAGGGGCTCGGGGGCGTGTGCGGCCTCGGAGGAGGTGCCGGCAGGGGCCTGGTGGACGGTCACGGCGTCGCCTTTCACGGTCTCGGCTCGCGGTGCGGTGCGGTGCGGTGCGTGGGCTGCGGTGCGGGTGCGGGTGCGGTGCGCGGCCCCGGGCGGCGGGCGTCAGCGCAGCGGGCGGAAGAAGGAGCGCAGCTCGCCGACGAGCAGTTCGGGCTGCTCCAGGGCGGGGAAGTGGCCGCCGCGGTCGTGGTCGGTCCATCGGCGCAGGTCGGTGAAGCGGCCCTCGCACCAGGCGCGCGGCATCCGGCCGTCCTTGGGGAACAGCGAACAGGCGGTGGGCACGCCCACCGGGCCCAGCGCCATCTTGTTGTGGCTCTCCCAGTAGACGCGGGCCGAGGAGGCGCCGGTGGCGGTGAACCAGGCGACCGACACCGCGTCCAGGATCCGGTCCCGGGGGATCACCTTGTCCAGGTCGCCGTCGTGGTCGCTCCAGGCCCAGTACTTCTCCACCATCCACGCCAGCTGCCCGGCCGGCGAGTCCGTCAGGCCGTAGCCGAGGGTCTGGGGGCGGGTGGCCTGGAGGACGGAGTACGCGCCCTCGCTCTGCTGGAACTCCTTCAGCGCGGCCAGCCCGGCCAGGTCCCGCTCGTCCAGCTCCACCTGTTCCTGCGGCGGGCGCGCGAAGGGCATGGCGATGTGGATGCCCGCCAGACGTTCCGGGCGGGTCTCGCCGAGGATCGCGGTGAGGAACGAGCCCCAGTCGGTGCCGTGCGCGGCGTAGCGGCCGTAGCCCAGCCGGGACATCAGCTCGTCCCAGGCGGCGGCGGTGCGCTCGATCGTCCACCCCGCCTCGGCCGGCTTGTCGCTGAAGGCGAAACCCGGCAGGGAGGGGCAGACCACATGGAACGCGTCGGCCGGGTCCTCGGGGTCGGTCAGCGCGCCGACGACGTCCAGGAACTCCACGACCGAGCCGGGCCAGCCGTGGCTGAGCAGCAGCGGCATGGCGTCCGGGTGCGGGGAGCGCACGTGCAGGAAGTGGACGCCCAGGCCGTCGATCTCCGTGCGGAACTGCGGCAGCGCGTTCAGCCGCGCCTCGGTCGCGCGCCAGTCGTAGCCGTCGCGCCAGTGGCCGGCCAGCTCCTCCAGGTACTCCAGGGGGACGCCCTGGGACCAGTCGCCCACGGTCTCGGCCTCGGGCCAGCGGGTCCTGGCCAGCCGTTCCCTCAGGTCGGTGAGGTCCGCCTCGGGGACCGCTACGCGGAAGGGCGTCACTGCCGTGCTCATCGGCGTTCCTCCAGGACTGGACTGGGCTGGCTGGACTGGGCTGGCTGGACTGGGCTGGCCGGACCGGTTGGGCCGGCTGGGTCGGGCCGGGACGGGCCGCCCCACCGGACGGGCCGCACGCTACGGACGCGGCCTAGAGACCGGGTCGAACAGCGCCCGGGGCGGAGGAAGGGCGGTTCGAGCCCTGTTCATGCCTCTCTCCAGAGGCGGGTGTCAGCGTCGCAGCCGTCCTGACGAGGAGGGACCAGCGATGAGCACACAAGCCGAACAGACCGGTGCGGCAGCGGAGGAGACCTTCCCCTACGAGCGGAAGTGCCCGTTCTCCCAGCCCGAGCAGTACGCGCAGTTCGCCGACGAGCCCGTGAAGCAGGTCCCGCTCACGACCGGACTGAAGGTCTGGGCGGTCACCGGGCACGAGAACATGCGCCAGCTGCTGACCGACCCGCGCACCAGCGCCTCGCGCAAGGAGGCGAACTTCCCCTTCTACTTCGACGCCCCGCCGGAGTTCCGCACCGAGACGTCCTTCATCGGCTACGACCCGCCCGAGCACACCAAGGTCCGCCGCAAGGCCGCCGTCACCTTCACCAACCGGCGTGTGCAGATGCTGCGCCCGCAGATCGAGAAGATCGTCGACGAGGCGATCGACGCGATGATCGAGCAGGGCCCCGGCGTGGACATGCACCACGCCCTCTCCCTGCCGGTGCCGATGACGGTGATCTGCCTGCTGCTCGGCATCCCCTACGAGGACCACGAGTTCTTCCAGGTCAACGGCACCACCCTGCTGGGCGGCACCGCGACCATGGCCGAGCGCCAGGCCGCCCTGGTGGACGTCAACGACTACCTGTTCGACCTGGTGGCCAAGAAGGAGAAGGAGCCCGGCGACGACCTGCTCAGCCGGGCGATCGCCGAGTACCGCGAGTCGGGCGAGGAGTACGAGGCCCGCGATCTGGTCAACCTGTGCCGGCTGCTGATGAACGGCGGGCACGAGACCACCGCCAGCATGATCTCGCTGGGCACCGCCTGCCTGCTGGAGCACCCCGAGCAGCTGGAGCAGCTGAAGGCCGACCCCGAGCTGATCGGCCCGGCGGTCGAGGAGCTGGTCCGCTACCTGACCATCGGCGACGCGGCCGTGCCGCGCGTGGCCACCGACGACATCGAGCTGGCCGGCGCCACCATCCGCAAGGGCGACGGCATCCTCTGCCTCGGTCTGACCGCCAACCGCGACGCCGAGGTGTTCGAGGACCCCGACGAGCTGATCCTCGCCCGCGGCAACCGCCGCCACTTCGGCTTCGGCCACGGCCTGCACCACTGCATCGGAGCGGACCTGGCCCGGCTGGAGCTCCAGCTGGTGTGGGGCAGGCTCTTCGAGCGCATCCCGACCCTGCGGCTGGCCAAGCCCTTCCAGGAGATCCGCTCCAAGGAGCGCGCGATCATCTACGGCCTGTGGGGACTCCCGGTCGCCTGGGACGAGTGAGCCGGTGATGGGCCCTCTGGAGGGGCTGAGGGTCGTGGAGCTCGCCGCGATCGGGCCCGCGCCCTTCGCCTGCATGATGCTCGCCGACCTCGGCGCGGACGTCGTACGTGTCGACCGGTCCGACGGCCGCCGCTCGTTCCCGGACTGGCACGTGGTGCTGGACCGCGGGCGGCGGTCGCTCGCGCTGGACCTGAAGGACCCCCGGGGCGTGGCGGAACTGCTGTCGCTGGTGGAGGCGGCCGACGTGCTCGTCGAGGGCTTCCGGCCCGGGGTCGCCGAGCGGCTGGGGATCGGCCCCGGGGAGTGCCGCGCGCGCAACCCCGCCCTGGTGTACGCGCGGATGACCGGCTGGGGCCAGGAGGGGCCGCTCGCGCGGGAGCCCGGCCACGACATCAACTACCTGGCCCTGACCGGGGCCCTGCACGCGATCGGGCGGGCCGGCGGGCCGCCCGTGCCCCCGGTGAACCTGCTGGGGGACTTCGGCGGCGGCGGGATGCTGCTGGTCGTCGGGGTGCTGGCGGCGCTGCGCGAACGCGAGGCCTCCGGTCTCGGGCAGACCGTCGACGCGTCGATCGTGGACGGCGTCGGCGCGATGCTCGGGATGCTGGTGGGCATGGCCGGCAGCGGCCAGTGGCGCCATGAGCGCGGGACGAACCTGCTCGACGGCGGCGCCCCCTTCTACCGCTGCTACGAGTGCGCCGACGGCCGCCACATGGCCGTCGGGGCACTGGAGGAGCGCTTCTACACCGCCCTGCTGGACGGGCTCGGCCTCGATCCCGGATCGCTCCCGGACCGCGACGACACGGCCAACTGGCCCGTGCTGGAAAGGCTGTTCGAGGAGCGCTTCGCCCGGTACGACCGCGACACCTGGACGGCCCGCTTCGCCGGGACCGAGGCGTGCGCCACCCCGGTGCTCACCGTGGAGGAGGCGGCCTCCCATCCGCACCACCTGGCCCGCGGCAGCGGCCCGACCGCGCCCGCGCCGCGCTTCAGCCGGACTCCACCGGGACCCCAGCGGGCCGAGTCAGGCTGGGGCCGGCCGTCCGCGGCCTCATTTCGCCGTACGTCCCCCGAGAAAACCAGAGAGGTAGGCCATGACGATTTCGTCGGAGCACGTCCCGTCCGTGGAGACGGAGGTGGAGAGGCCGAGGGAACAGGCGGGGGCTGGTACGCCGGCCGACGGGTCGGCCGGCGCCTCGGCCGAAGCCCCCACCGATGAGGTGAAGCTCGACCCCCTGCGCTGGGCTGCCCTGCTGGTACTGCTGGTCTCGGCCTTCATGGACCTGCTGGACGGCACCATCGCCAACGTCGCGGCCCCCTCCATGCAGCGCGAACTGGGCGCCGGCTACTCGGCGATCCAGTGGATCCTGGTCGGCTACCAGCTGGCCTTCGCCCTGCTGCTGATCCTCGGCGGCCGCCTCGGCGACATCTTCGGCCGCAAGAAGGTCTTCCTGATCGGCGTGGCCGGCTTCACCCTGACCTCCCTGACCGCGGGGCTCGCCCAGGAGCCGTGGCAGCTGGTGGTCTCCCGCGTGCTGCAGGGCGCCTTCTCCGGGATCATGGTCCCGCAGGTGCTCTCCATCATCCACGTCACCTTCTCCAACAAGGAGCGGGGCACCGCCTTCGCGCTGCACGGCCTGGTGGGCGGTCTGGCCGCCACGCTCGGCCTCGCGCTGGGCGGGCTGATGGTGCAGTGGAACCTGTTCGGCCTCGACTGGCGGCTGATCTTCCTGGTCAACGTCCCCGTCGGTCTCTTCGGCCTGTTCTACGGCTCGAAGGTGATCACCGAGTCCAGGGCGCCGCAGGCGCTGCGGCTGGACGTCACGGGCGTGCTGCTGGCCACCGTCGGCATGCTGATGCTGATCTTCCCGCTGCTCCAGGGCCGCGAGATGGGCTGGCCGACGCTGGGCTTCGTCTCCATGGCGGGATCGCTGCTGGTGCTGACCGGGTTCGTCCTGTGGCAGAAGCACAAGATCCGCAAGGACGGATCGCCGCTCGTCGAGCTGGGGCTGTTCCGCACCCGCAGCTTCTCCTCCGGCCTGGCCGTGAACCTCATCTTCTACATCGGCATGGGCATGTTCACCATCGGCTGGACGCTGTACATGCAGATCGGCATGGGCTGGTCCCCGATGCGCGCGGGCCTCACCAGCCTGCCGTTCTGCCTCGGCGCCTTCATGACCGCGACGACGTCGGTGATGATCCTGGTGCCGAAGTTCGGCCGCAAGGCGCTCCAGGTCGGCGCGGTCGTCCTGGTCGCCGGCCTGGGCGCGTACATCTGGGTCGCCGGGGAGTACGGCAGCCAGGTCACCTCCTGGCACCTGGCCATCCCGCTGTTCCTGATCGGCCTGGGCTTCGGCACGGTGGCCACCCCGCTGCCGCTGATCGTGACCTCCGAGGTGCCGCACAAGGACGCCGGTTCCGCGTCCGGCCTGGTCAACACCAACACCCAGCTCGGCTTCGCCATCGGCGGCGCGCTGGTGAGCGTGGTCTTCTTCGGCGGGCTCGTCGGCAACACCGGGGCCGCGGTGGACGACCAGGCGCCACAGCTGCGCAAGGATCTGGTCGCCGTCGCCGGGCTCTCCCCGGAGCGGGCCGACGAGGCCGTCGCGGCCTACCGGACGTGCACGGTGGACCGCGCGGGCGAGAAGGACATGGCCATCGTGCCCGAGAGCTGCTCCTCGGCGACCGTCCTGAGCGAGCCGGCCGTCGCCGAGACCCTGGAGCCGTACGCGAAGGACACCACGGGCGTCTCCTTCGCGGCGAGCTTCCAGACCCTGCTGTGGACCTTCATCGGCATCACCGCGGTGGTGTTCTTCCTGCTGTTCGCCGTCCCGCGGCGACTGCGCCAGGACGGCCCCGAGGACGCGGTCACGGAGGAGCGGGCGGCCGGCGCGACCGCCTGATCCGACCGGAGAGCCTCCCCCGCGAACGGCGGGGGCGGACCGGAGCCCCGGGCCCGGTCCGCCCCCGCTCCGTGCTGTCCCGGGCCGTCCGCGCCCCGGACCGTTCCGGGTGTCCGCGCCCCGGCGGAGCTGCCGACCGCCTCTCAAGCCCCCTTCGAGGCGGTCCCCGGACGGTGGGCCGTACCCGCCGCGGTAGTCGGCCGCCGGCGGCACCAATGAGGAGGGACGATGGCCGATCGGCGCTTCCAGCTCTACGACACGACCCTGCGCGACGGAACACAGCAGGAGGGCCTGGCGCCGACGGTCGAGGACAAGCTCGCCGTCGCACGCCACCTGGACGCCTTCGGGGCGGGCTTCATCGAGGGCGGCTGGCCCGGAGCCATCCCCAGGGACACCGAGTTCTTCCGCCGGGCGCGCACCGAACTGAACCTGCGCAACGCGGAACTGGCGGCCTTCGGGGCCACCCGCAGGCCCGGCACCCTGGTCACCACCGACCCGCAGGTGCGGGCGCTGCTGGAGGCCGAGACCCCGGTGGTGACCCTGGTGGCCAAAGGCCACACCCGGCACGTCGAACTCGCCCTGCGCACCACGCTCGCCGAGAACCTGGCGATGATCGGCAGCACCGTACGGCATCTGGTGCGGGCCGGCCGCCGGGTCTTCGTCGACGCCGAGCACTACTTCGACGGCTACCTCGCCAACCGCGAGTACGCCCTGGAGGTCGTCCGCGCCGCCGCCGAGGCCGGCGCCGAGGCCGTCGTGCTGTGCGACACCAACGGCGGCTCGCTGCCCGACGGCATCGGCGCCGTGGTGGCGGACACCCTCACCGCCACCGGCGCGCGCCTGGGCATCCACTGCCACGACGACTCCGGCTGCGCGGTGGCCAACACCCTGGCCGCCGTGGACGCCGGCGCCGACCATGTGCAGGGCACCGCCCACGGCTACGGGGAGCGGTGCGGCAACGCCAACCTGTTCACCGTCGCCGCCAACCTGGTCCTCAAGCGGGGCCGCACGGACGTCGTCCCCGCCGAGCGGCTGCGGGAGATGGCCGAGACGGGCCGCGCCATCGGCGAGCTGACCGGGGTGCACGCCCACCCGGCGGCCCCGTACGTCGGCGCCTCCGCCTTCGCGCACAAGGCCGGGCTGCACGCCTCCGCCCTGCGCGTGGACCCCGACCTGTACCAGCACATCGACCCGGCCCGGGTGGGCAACGCCATGCGCACCCTGGTCTCCGACATGGGCGGGCGCTCCTCCATCGAGCTCAAGGCCCGGGAGCTGGGCTACGAGGTCTCGGCCGGCTCCGAGCCGGTGGCGCGGGCCGCGGCCCGGGTCAAGGAGCTGGAGGGGCGCGGCTACAGCTTCGAGTCCGCCGACGCCTCCTTCGAGCTGCTGCTGCTGGAGGAGCTGGCCGGCGGCGGTCTGGAGCACCCCTTCGAGGTGGACGCCTGGAAGGTCGGGGTCGAGGAGCGGTCCGGCGGCGAGGTGCGCACCGAGGGTTCGGTGCGGCTGCGGATCGACGGCACGCCACTGGCCGCGACCGGCACGGGCAACGGGCCCGTCAACGCCCTGGACCGGGCGCTGCACCAGGCGCTCGACCCGTTCTTCCCCGAACTGGCCCGGCTGGAACTGGCCGACTACCAGGTCCGGGTGCTGGGGAACGGCTCGGGCAGCGCCGCCGCCGCACGCGTCCTGATCACCTTCACCGACGGACGCCGCCGCTGGGGCACCGTCGGCGTGGACGGGAACACCGTCGCCGCCTCCTGGCGGGCCCTGCTGGACGCGGTCCGCTACGTCCTGCTGACCGAGCGCGGGGCCGACCACCGCGCCCACCGCCGCGCCGCGGTCCCCGCGGTCGCGGCCGCGGGCTGACCGCGCCGTCCCGGACGGCACCGACGACACCCGGACGAGATGGGGAGTGGACCGTGCGAGTGGAAGACATCTACATACGGGGGACCGGGGTGCGGCTCCCCTCGTCCCTGCCGGTGGCCGACGCGGTGGCGTCGGGCGCCTGCCCGGAGCGGGTGGCGTCGGCCACCGGCATGGTCTCGGTGGCGTACTCGCCGGACGAGTCCGCAGCCGAGATGGCCGTGCACGCCGCCCGCACCGCCCTGGGCAGGGCGGGCGGCAGCGGCGGCGACACCGATCTGATCCTGCACGCCGACACCTACCACCAGGGCCAGGACCTGTGGCCCGTGGCCTCCTACGTACAGCGCGAGACGCTCGGCAACAGCTGTCCGGCCATCGAGATCCGGCAGATGTCCAACGGCGGCATGGCCGCCCTGGATCTGGCCCACTCCTACCTCACGGCCGTCCCCGGGCGCCACGACGCGCTGCTGACCACCGCCGACCGGTTCTGCGAACCCGGCATCGACCGCTGGCACACCGACCCGGGCACCCCGTACGCCGACGGAGCCACCGCGCTGGTGCTCTCCCGGCGCGGCGGTTACGCCCGGCTGCGTTCCCTGGCGATGCTCGCCGACCCCGAGCTGGAACCCCTGCACCGGGGCGACGAGCCGTTCGGACGGGCGCCCTTCTCGCACCGCGTCCCGGTGGACTTCGAGGAGGCCAAGCGCTCCTTCGTGGCCCGGGTGGGCATGTCGTACGCCGTCACCCGAGCCCACGCCGGGCAGCAGACCGTGCTCAAGCAGGCGCTGGCCGACGCCGACCTGGAACTGGGCGAGGTGGACTGGGTGGTGCTGCCGCACTTCGGGCGGCGCCGGCTGCAGTCCATCTACTACCAGCCGTTCGGCATCGACCCGGCCCGCACGGCCTGGGAGTGGAGCCGCACGGTCGGGCACCTGGGCGCGGGCGACCAGTTCGCGAGCCTGGACCACCTGGTCGTCTCCGGCCGGGCGCGGCCCGGCGACAACTGCCTGCTGGTCGGCGTCGGGGCCGGCTACAGCTGGGGCTCGGCGGTCGTGGAGATCCTGGACCGCCCCGAGTGGGCGCACGGCGCCTGAGCACACCGCCTGAGCACACCGCCTGAGCACACCGCCTGAGCACACCGCCTGAGCACACCGCCCGAGCACACCGCCCGAGCACACCGCCCGGGCACGCCGCCCGGGCACGGCGGCGCTGAACCCCGAACCCCCCGAACCCCCCGAACCCCCCGAACACGGCGGGCCGGCGCCGCCCGGCCCACGACCCCCGCCCGGCGGTCCGCCGGGCGGGCTCGAACATCCCTCCTCCGGCGCTCCAGCCCTGCTCGAGCGCACCCTGCCAATCTGACACAGGCGCCGTGTGAGCGGCGCGACCCGAAGGGAAGATCCGCCATGGTGCCGAACACCGCCACCGCCGTCGCCGAAGCCGCCGGAACCGGGACCGCCGGGGCCACCGGGACCGCCCGGACCCATGTCACGGAGCACGCCGTCGTCGTCGACGCGCCCGCGGACACCGTCTACGGCCTGGTCGCCGACGTCTCGGCCTGGCCGCAGGTCTTCGGCCCCACCATCCACGTCGAGGTGCTGGAGGAGCACGCCGACGAGCAGCTCCTGCGGATCTGGGCCACGGCCAACGACCAGGTCCGCTCGTGGACCTCGCACCGCATCCTCGACAGCCGCGCCCGCACCGTCTCCTTCCGCCAGGTGGCCTCCGCGCACCCGGTGGCGTCGATGGGCGGGAAGTGGCTGGTGGAGCCCAACGACGACGGCGGCAGCCGCGTCGTCCTGCTGCACGACTACACCGCCGTGGACGACGACCCGGCGGCGGTCGAGCTGATCGAGCGGGCCGTGGACCGCAACAGCCGCGCCGAGCTGACGGCCCTGAGGAACGCCGCCGAGCGCAGCGGCGGCGCGCGGGAGGACGGCGGGCGGACGGGAGCGGAGGACGGCGGGCTGCGCTTCACCTTCAGCGACTCGGTGGACATCACCGGCTCGGCCGAGGACGTCTTCGCCTTCCTCGACCGCGCCGACCTGTGGCCCGAGCGTCTGCCCCACGTCGCCCGCATCGGCCTGGAGGAGTCCCCCTCCGACGGCGGCGGCTCCACCGTCCAGCGCATGGACATGGACACCCGCAGCCCGGACGGCTCCCTGCACAACACCATGTCCGTGCGGGTGTGCTTCCCCGACCGGTCCGTCATCGTCTACAAGCAGCTGCGGGTACCGGTGGTGATGAGCGGGCACACCGGCCGCTGGGAGATCGAGCCCCATGGAAAGGGCGTGCGCGCCACCTCCTGGCACACCGTCACCCTCGACCCCGAGGGGGTGCGGCAGCTGCTGGGCCCCGACGCCACGCTCGCCGAGGCGCGCACCAAGGTCCGGCAGGCCCTGGGCGCCAACAGCACCACCACCCTCCGGCACGCCAAGCGGTTCGCGGAGGACCTCCATGACCGACCGTGACCTCAGCAGTCCGCTGACCACAGTCCACCGGTTCACCGTCAAGGGGGACCCGCGCCGGTTCGAGCAGGAGTTCCGGGAGCACTCCCAGTACCTGCGCGGCCGGCGGGACTTCTCCTATCTGGTGACCGTGCGGCTGCTGGACTCCCCGGCCTCCTACGTCCACGTGGGGCACTGGCGGAGTCTGGAGGGCTTCATCGAGACCGTGCACACCGAGACGTTCCTCGAACACGTGCGGTGCCTGGAGCCCATGGTGGACACCGAGGCCGACCAGGCGGTCAGCGTCGACCGCCTGCTGGTGCGCAACGCGCTGCCCGGGCACGACAACGTGGTGCTGCTGCCGTGCACCGTGCTGGGCGGGGTGCGGGAGTTCGAGAAGGAGGCCCGTGAGCTGTCCAGGTTCCTGGCCGGCACCGGCGGCTTCGGCGGCTTCGACCTGCTGCGCTCGACCTTCCGGCCGCAGCGGTACCTGGGCATGGCGTGGTGGGCCGACACCGGGGCCTGCGACCGGGCCCTGGCCGACGCCGAGCGCGCCGGGGCGTACGGCGGGCTGGGCCGGGTGGCGCGCTTCCGCGCCGAGCGCACCCGGCACATCGCCTACGAGCGGGGGCTCGCGGACTGAACACGGCCGCCGGGCACGACGGGCCGGGCCCTTGGGGGCCCGGCCGCGTCCGTTCCGGCCGCGTCCGCCCCGCGAGCGCCCCTCGAGCCGCGGGGCGCACCCTGCCCGCATGGCCAACGACACACCACAGGCCCTGCTGACCGTCGTACGGGGGAACCCCGACGCGGGAGAGCTGGCCGCCGTCACCGCCGTACTGCTGGCGCTGTCGGCCCACCGGACCCCCGCGGACGCGGGCGGCCCGGGAGAGCCGGACGCCGCGGCGGACGCCGGCGACCCGGAGGCGTCCGCGGACCGCGCCGGCTGGCCGGCCGGGCGGACCGGCTACCGCCCGCCCACGGCATGGTCGCGGGCATGACGGGGAGCCGGCCCGGCGGACCGGGTGCGCCCGGCGGTCCGGGGGATGTCGAGTCCGGTTCGAGAGGACGTTCGTACCTTCCCGGAGAAGTCACACGGGCCGGTGCCGCGGGCACGGCGGCCACGACGGCACGCGAGGGGGAGGCGATGAACGGTTACCGGAGCTTCACCGATCTCATTCTGTCCAGGGTCCGGGAGACGCCCGGGCGGGCGGCGCTCGTCCTGCTGGGCGAGGCCGGTGGTCCCGGCGGCGAGCAGACCGCCGAGACCGTCTCCTACGGGGAGCTGGACCACGAGGCCAGGAAGCTGGCCGGCTGGCTCCAGGAGCACGGCGCGCGGGGCGAGCGGGTGCTGGTCCTGCAGTCCTGCCGGCGGCTGTTCGCCGTCAGCCTGGTGGCCTGCCTGTACGCGGGGGCCGTCGCCGTCCCCGTGCCGCCCGCGGGCGGCCGCCGCCACCACGAGGAACGGGTGACCGGCATCGTCAAGGACGCCGCCGTGCGGTTCGCCCTGACCGACTCCGCCGACGCCCCCGAGGTCTCGCGGCTGCTGGCCGGCGCCGGGTACGGGGACGTCGCCTGCCTGCCGGCGGACGCCGTCCCCGGGGCGGGGCCGTGGCACCGGCCCGACCTCGGACCCGATTCCGTGGCCTTCCTCCAGTACACCTCCGGCTCCACCCGCGACCCCCGCGGCGTGGTGGTCACCCACGGCAACGTCCTGGCCAACCAGGCGGCGATCGGCCGTGCCCTGGGCACCCGGCCCGGCGACCGGCTGGGCGGCTGGCTGCCCTTCCACCACGACATGGGGCTCGTGGGCCAGCTCCTGCACCCGCTGTGGCTGGGCGGCACCGCCGTTCTGCTGTCCCCCACCGCCTTCGTCAAGCGGCCGGTCCGCTGGCTGGAGGCGATCTCCCGGTACGGCGTGCGCGTCAGCGGCGCCCCGGACTTCGCGTACGAGCTGTGCCTGCGCCGGATCACCGACGAGCAGCTCGCGGGCCTGGACCTGTCCGGCTGGGAGGTCGCCGTCAGCGGCGGCGAGCCGGTGTGCGACCGGACCCTGCGCGCCTTCACCGAGCGGTTCGCCGCGGCCGGGCTGCGGCCCGGAGCGCTCACCCCCTGCTACGGGCTGGCCGAGGCCACCCTGCTGGTGACCGGCGCCGTGCGCGGGCCCGGCGGGGATCCCGCGCGGCTGGTGGTGGACGCCGCCGCGCTGGAGCGCCACGAACTGCGCGAGCCGGCCTCCGGCGCCGCGCGGCGCACCCTGGTCTCCTGCGGCCCCGCCGCCGACGGCGAGGTGCGCGTCGTGGAGCCCGTCGGCGGCGAGGTGCTGCCCGAGGGCCGCATCGGGGAGATCTGGCTGCGCGGCCCCGGTGTCGCCCGCGGCTACTGGGGCCGCCCGGCGGAGACCGCACTGGCCTTCGACGGACGCACCGCCGACGGGGACGGCGGCCACCTGCGCACCGGGGACCTGGGCGCCGTCGTGGGCGGCGAGCTGTACGTCACCGGCCGCCTCAAGGACATGATCGTGGTGGCCGGCCGCAACATCTACCCGCAGGACCTGGAGCGCACGGTGCAGCGGGTCAGCTCGCTGTTCGGGGCCGCCACCGCGTTCGCGGTGCCCGGCGAACGGGACCGGATCGTCGTCGTCCAGGAGCTGCGCGCCCGCGGCCGGTACGACATCGACCTGGCCGCGCTGACCGCGGCGGTGGGCAACCGCCTGACCGAGGAGTTCGAGGTGCGGCCCGGCGGGGTGCTGCTGGTGCGCCCCGGCACGGTGCGCCGCACCACCAGCGGCAAGGTGGAGCGCGCCGCGATGCGCGGTCTGTTCCTCCGCGGCGAGCTGCGGCCGCTGCACGAGGAGATCCTTCCCGAGGTCAGGGAACTGATGACGGCCGGGGCACGGTGATGGGGGCGTACGGGGACCGCGCCGACGCGCTGGAGCGCGCCTTCGGTCCGCTGGACGATCCGGCCAACCCGCTGGGCCAGGACGCGATCCTGGCCGCCGACGCGGCGGGCCGGGTGCCCGCCGGCGCGGAGGAGGTCCTCGACGCCCACCGCTTCAACGCCGAGTTCGTGCCCGCGGAGCTGGGCGGCGGACTGTCGCGGATGGACGGTCTGGGCCGGGTGCTGCGGCCGGTCTTCCGCCGGGACGCCTCGCTCGGCTTCGGCCACGGGCTCAACTGCTTCTTCGCCGCCGCACCCGTCTGGATCGGGGGCAGTGCCGGGCAGCGGGCCGAGGTGGCCGGGCATCTGCTCCAGGGCCGCCGCGTCGCCGTGGCACGGCACGAGGTGGCGCACGGCAACGACTTCGTCCGCGAGGAGTTCACCGCCCGGCCCGCCGGCGGCGGGTTCCTGCTGAACGGCAGCAAGTCGGTGATCGCCAACGCCTCGCGGGCCACCGGACTCGTCGTCTTCGCCCGCACCGGCGAGGGCGGTGGCGGACGCAGCCACTCGGTGCTGCTGCTGGACCGGGCCGGGCTGCCCGAGGGCCGGCTGACCGACCTCGCCAGGCGTCCCACCAACGGGATGCGCAGCGCCGAGTTCGGCGGGCTGCGGGCCACCGACTGCCCGGTGCCGGGCGGGGCGCTGGTCGGCGAGGCCGGCGGCGGCTACGAGCTGTCCCTGCGCTCCTCGCTGCTCATCCGGGGCCTGATCCCGTCCATCGTGCTGGCCGGGGCGGACACCGCGCTGCGCACGGTGACCCGGTTCGCGGTCCGCCGCCGGGCCGCGGGGCGCTCCCCGCTGGACGTCCAGCATGTGCGCGACGTCCTCACCGGCGCCTTCCTCGACCTGCTGCTGAGCGACTGCCTGGCCCTGGTGGCCACCCGGGGACTGCATCTGATGCCCCGGCAGACCAGCGCGTACGCCGCCGCGGCCGCCTATCTGGCCCCGAAGATCGTCGCGGAGTCGATGGACGAGATGTCCGCCGTCCTGGGCGAGGAGAGCCTCGCCCGGGACGGCGCGTACGCGATGTTCGCCAAGCAGCTGCGCGATCTGCCCGTCACCTCGCTGGGCCATGCGGGCAGCGCGGGCCGCCAGGTCAGCCTCCTGCCCCAGCTGCCCTTCTTCGCGCGGCACGTGTGGTTCAACGACGCCGAGGCGCCCGCCGCGCTGTTCCGGCCCCACGGGGACCTGCCGCCGCTGGATCCGGCCGGGCCCGCCCTGCTGGGCGACAGCGATCCGCTCGCCGCGACCCTGGTGGCCACCGACGGCCTGCTGGGCTCCGACGGCCTGCCCGGGGAGGCCCCGGGGGACCGGGGGGCGCTCGGCGCGCTCACCCGCGCCCTGGTCGCCGAACTGGGCGAGCTGCGCACGGCGTTCGCCGGGATCGGGGCGGACGACCGCGCGGCCCTGGTGGATCCGCGCAGCTTCGCGCTGGCCGACCGGTACGCCCTGGTGCTGGCCGCGGCCGCCTGCCTGGGCGTGTGGCGGGAGCAGCGGTCCGGCGGCGCGGCCGGAGCCTTCCTCGCCGACCCCGCCTGGCCCACCGCGGCCCTCTACCGCCTGTGCCGGCGGCTGGGGCTGCCGCTCCCGGAGCGGCCGGCCGCATGCGAGAGCCGGGTGCTCGCCGAGGTCCTGGCACGGCTGCACGGACGGCGCAGCTACGACCTCTACGGCACGGGTCTGGCCTGACCGCCCCCGCACCGCCCCCCTTCGAATCGCTGAATAAGGAGCGCGAGATGTCCGTACCCCCCCGCCGGGTGCGCGAGCAGGCGTACGCCGACTGGCTGACCGAACGCCTGGCCCACTACCTCGGCCGGCCGGTGGAGGAGGCCGTGTCGTTCGCCGAGCACGGCCTGGACTCCGTGGCCGCGCTCAGCCTCTACGGCGACATCGAGGAGAAGTACGGCCCGCTGATCGACCCCACCGACGTCTGGGCGTACCCGACCGTGCGCGCCCTGGCGCGGTATCTGGCGCTGCGGGACCCCCGGCCCGGCGGGGACGGCCGGGTGCGCGCGGCGTTCGTCTTCACCGGGCAGGGCTCCCAGCATCCCGGTATGACCGCCGGTCTGTACCTGCACTCCACGGGGTACCGCGCGCATCTGGACGCGGCGGCCGACGCGCTGCTGCCCTACACCGGCCTGTCGGTCGTCGACCTGATCCTCAGCGGGGACGCGCGGATCCACCAGACGGCGTTCGCCCAGCCCGCCCTGTTCGCCGTCGAGTACGCCCTGGCCCGCACGCTGGAGGAGTCGGGGGTGTGCCCGGTGGCGGTGCTGGGCCACGGCATCGGGGAGTTCGCCGCCGCCACCGTCGCCGGGGCGCTGACACTGGAGTCGGCGGCCCAACTGGTCTCCTTAAGAGGGGCGTTCATGCAGTACCTGCCCTCCGGCGGCGGGATGACGGCCACCTGTGCCCCCGCCTACGAGGCCGCCGAGCTGCTGTCCTGCGAGCCCGGGGTGAGCATCGGGGCGGTCAACGCGGCGAAGGCCACCGTGCTGTCCGGGGAGATCGCCGGTCTGGAGCGGATCCAGGAGAAGCTGGCCGCGCGCGGCATCGCCGCCACCCCGCTGAAGGTCACGCACGCCTTCCACTCCCCGCTGATGGCGCCGGTCCTGCCGCGCTTCGAGCAGGTGGCCCGGAGGCTGCCCGGCGGCGCGCCGAGGGTGCCGTTCTACTCCACGGTGCGGGGCGGCTACACGGGCGAGCCGCTCTACTCCCCCTACTGGTCCCTCCAGATCACCTCCACGGTGCGGTTCGCCGACGCGGCCCGGCAGCTGCTCGCCCAGCAGGCCCCGACCCATGTCGTCGAGATCGGCCCCAAGGCGGTCCTCACCCCCTTCGTGCGCCGCATGGGCGGCAGCCGGGGGCCGGTCTGCCTGGCCATGTGCCGGGGGCCGGAGAGCAACGCGGTGGACCTCGCCGGGGTGCTGTCCGAACTGGACGCCGGCCCGCTCTCCCTGTCCCTGGCGGAGGGCTGAGGTGGCGCCTTCCGCACGGGCCGCGGGAAGCGGTGAGCACGGGGGAGGGGGGCCGGGCCTTGTGGAGGTCGCGGGCCCCCACGGCCCCTGGGACCGGGTCCGGGGGGAGCTGGCGCACCGGGGGACCGCGGTGGTGGCCGGGCGCCTGCCCGACTGGCGCCTGCCGGGCGGGGAGGCGGCGCTGCGCCGGATGCTGGGCCGGGACTGGCACCGCTACGAGGCCATGTCCCAGCCCCTCATGAAGGAACGTTTCTCCGCTTCCCGGCTGCTGCTGCGGCACGTGATCGCCGCGGCGATCGACACGGTTCCGGAGCAGGTGGACCTGGCGTACCAGCCCGGCGGGCGGCCGTATGTGCGCGGCTGCGACCAGATCGACATCAGCCTGAGCCACACCCGCCGGACGCTGGTGGCCGGGATCACCCGCAGAGGCCGGATCGGGGTGGACGTCGAGTCGGCGGACCGCCGGATGGCCGGCACCGGCTCGGAGTCCCAGGGCTGCACCCCGTACGAGCTGGCCCGGCTGGACGAGGGGGAGGCGGGCGAACGCAACGCCACGCTGGTGCGGTTGTGGACCCTGAAGGAGGCGTACAGCAAGGCGCTCGGCCAGGGACTGCGCTTCCGGTTCACCGAGTTCGGCTTCGACCTGGGCGCGGACCGGATCCGGCTGGTGCGGCCCGACGGCACCCCGGCGGACGGCGGCGAGTGGACGTTCGGCACCGGAGTGCTGGGCGGGGATCCGGACGGGGATCCGGACGGCGGGCGGGACGGGGATCCGGACGGGGGGTACGTCGTCGGCACCGCCGTGTACGACTCCGGGTTCGGCGAGACCTTCGACCTGTCGGTGCGCACCGCCCTGGACGCCG
The DNA here is from genome assembly GCF_002843305.1 of Streptomyces barkulensis. GTDB lineage: Bacteria > Actinomycetota > Actinomycetes > Streptomycetales > Streptomycetaceae > Streptomyces > Streptomyces barkulensis. The sequence goes on along the minus strand of NZ_PGSG01000117.1, from coordinate 6,621 downwards.
GCCTCCTCGACGCGCTGCTCGGCGCGGCGGCCTCGCCGACCGCCTTCGAGGCGGACCCGTGAGCGGCCCCGTGAGCGGACCCGTGAGCGGCCACCGGCCGCGGCCCCGCAGGACACACGGGGCATACGGGGCACACGGGGCACGCGGCTCAGGGGATCCAGCCGGCCTCCTCGGCGATCCGCACGGCGTCGATGCGGTTGCGGGCGTTGAGCTTGGCGACGATGGTCGTCAGGTAGTTGCGGACGGTCCCCTTGGACAGGTAGAGGGTGCCGGCGATCTCGGCGGCGTCGGCGCCCTGCGCGGCCAGCCGCAGCACCTCCAGCTCCCGGGGGGAGAGGGGGTTGTCCGGGCAGTCCCAGGCGGACAGGGCCAGCTGCGGGTCGATGACACGCTGGCCCTGGGCCACGGAGCGCACGGCGTGGGCGAGCCGGTCGGAGGGCGCGTCCTTCAGCAGGAACCCGGTGACGTGCGCGGCCAGGGCCCGGCGCAGGGTGCCCGGACGGCCCAGGCTGGTGAGGATCAGGGTCCGGCAGCCGGGAAGCCGCTCGTGCAGCTCGGCCGCCGCCGTGAGGCCGTCGACACCGGGGAGGTCGACGTCCAGCACGGCCACGTCGGGCCGGGTCTCCAGCGCCCGCTCCACGACGAGGTCCCCCCGGTCGACGGCGGCCACGACGCTGAAGTCGGGCTCCAGCTCCAGCAGGGCGACCAGTGCTCCCCTGATCATGTGCACGTCCTCGGCGAGCAGGATCTTCACCGACAGCATTGGCCCCCCAGACCAGGAAGGCGCCCGGCCCCCCGGACCGGACGCTTGTGTCAGGCCGCGGATCTCGCGGCGTTCGCCGTGCCCAGCCCCCCGGCCTCCGGCGGATGCGCCGCCGCCACGGGATGCGCGGGGGCCTGCGCGACGAGGTGGAACCGGCCGTCCTCGCGTACGCCCGCCTCGACCCGGCCACCGATCGCCGCGAGCCGGTCGCGGAGGTTGCCCAGGCCGCTGCCGCTGTGCGCGGAGCGGTCCGGACGCTGCCCGGCCACCCCGTCGTTCACCAGGCTGAGCATGACGGTCTCTCCCTTCGACTCGACCGATACCACGCAGGTCTGGGCCTTGCTGTGACGGAGGATGTTGGTGACGCCCTCCCGCAGCGCGGTCGCGAGCACGGTGTCGGTGACCGGGTGCAGCCGGCCGCAGGAGACGTCCGTCCGCGCCCGGATGTCGGCCGTCGCCAGGATGGCGGCGGCCGACTCCGCCTCCGCCGCCAGCGACATGTCGCGGTAGCCGCTGGCGACCAGCCGTACGTCCGACAGCGCCTGCCGGGACACCTCCAGGACGGAGGCGATCTCCTCACGCGCCCGGTCGGGCCGGGAGTGCACCAGGCGGTACGTCAGCTCGCTCTTGAGCGTGATGGCCGACAGGCTGTACCCCAGCAGGTCGTGCAGGTCGCGGGCGAACCGCAGGCGCTCCTCGGTGACCGCCATCCGGGCCATCTCCGCCCGCGACGCCTGCACCTCGGCCACCAGATCGCTCAACCTCGCCGTCCCGTAGAGGATCAGTCCCGCCATCATGGTCGAGGTCGTCAGATAGACGACCGTCACCCAGTCCAGACCGGCCGAGACGGTCATGGCCAGCATGGTGCCCGCGATCACGCCGTAGGAGGGCCAGGCCACCCTGCCGGGCAGCAGGAGCAGCAGCGAACCGGCCAGCGGGCCGGCCATGCTCCCCCAGTTCAGGCCGAAGAAGAGGAACGGCAGATAGGTCAGCACGGCCTGCGCCAGCAGGGTCGCGCAGCGGCGGCGCAGTGACCAGCGCTGCGCGCGGGGGGATATGTGGAGGAACTGGAAGACGAAGACCGCGGCCACACACCCCAGGCACAACAGCACCTGGCTCCGCTCGGCGCCGCTGCGCAGGACGTTGAGCAGCGAGATCCCCGAGTAGTACAGCAGGGTGGCGACCGTGATCGTCCTGGCCAGCTTCGGCGCGAGCAGTTCGCGGTGGCGCGTCTGCGACCGCGGGGGAGACGTGCTCCGGGCCCCCGCTCGAACGGGAGCCCGGAGGGAGGAGACGCTGTCCGGGGTGTCGTGCACCTGGCTGCTCCTCGGTCAGAAGCCATGACGTTGAACCACGAGTTGACCGCATCGTATTGGCCATCGGCTGACTCTGGCCACCGACGAGGAGCAGCGTCCGAAATCAGACGAACAGCGGGATCGGATTCAGGTTCTCGTAGGCCGTCGGCCGCTCGAGTCGGCCGAGTGTCACCGGTATGTCGAACAGACGGCCCGGCGCGAAACGCGCCCAGAAGTGGCGCAGACCGGGGGCGATCACCCTGACCACCGGAACTCCCACGTCAGGGCGCGTCTGATCGAGCACCAGCAGCTCCGTTCCACGGGCTTCGAGAAGGGAGCGCGCTGTCTCCACATCGTCGTGCAGATCGTGACGAGGGGTGTGCGCGTAGTCATGGGGGGCCAGGGGGGTCGTTGACTGGCTCGGAGCCAAATATGGCTGGTTTCTTATGGTCGCTCGGGTCCACCACTCCACCAGTTCGGCGGGCGCGGCACCATATCCGGCCCCTTCTCCGGCTTCTCCGGCGTTCCCGCCGACGCGGACCACCGAGGCGGCCAGCTGCCCCATCTCCGTCAGCGCGCGGCGCAGCGCCAGCCGGGGGTCGAAGTGGGCGCCGAACCCCAGGACGATGTCCTGCGCGGGCTTGTCCGTGCGCCGCGACAGCGCCGCCATCACGGGAATGCCCAGGTCGGAGGTGAGATCCAGCACCCACAGATCCCGCCCCATCCGCGCGTATACCTCCCGCAGCCCGGCGAGCCAGGGTTCGTCGAAGGCGTCCAGGTCCACGGCCGGCTGACGGGTGCGGTTGTACCACCACAGGGCCACCGCGTCGCGCTCGACCAGCTCCAGGAAGCCCTGGACGACGGCGTCCTCCAGACTGCTGCCGGCCGCGTTCCCGTTGGAGTCGGCGCGGGGCCCGCCCGCGTCCGGGGAGGCGCGTTGGCCGAAATACAGCATGGAGGTCGGCAGCAGCCGGTGAGTTCGGGCCGTCAGGGACCACACGGGCGTCCACTCCACCGGACGGTCGGCGTCGAAGGGGGCGCACACCTGGTGGAAGGGGGAGGCGGTGGCGTTCCAGCGCCCCCGGTCCCGGAACTGCCGCTCGTCGAAGAGCTGGCACGCGTTGGGGTGGATCGCCTGCTCCCCCAGGCCCCGCAGGCTGTCGTACACCACGGGCTCGTCGCCCTGGCGGGTGGCGCTGTAGCGCTCCACCGCCTCGCACAGGGCGCCGACCTCGGCCTCCAGAGCGGTGACGCCCTTGCCGCCGCTGAGACTGCGCAGCCCGCCGCGGAGGTCGGCGAGCGTGTGGGCGTCCAGCGCCAGGTTGTGGCCCGAGACATAGGAGTTGAGGCCGTCGGGCAGCCGGTCGTCCCGCCGGACCTCGCGCACGATCCCGGTGACCGGGTCCACCAGATGCCCGTACCGCTTCAGGACCTCCTCGGGGGTGAGGGCGCGGTCGTTGCTCCCGCCCCGCGCCGCCTTCGGCCGGGGCGCCAGGGCGACCGGCCGCCGCACCAGACCGGAGACCAGCGACGGGTCGCCGCACTCCGGGCACTGGGGGCGCCGGTGCACCGTGTGATGGCCGGTGTCCAGGGTGAGGGTGTCCAGGACACGGACGGCGCCCTGGCCCTCGTTGCGCACCCCCGCCAGCCACTTGGCCGCCTCCAGCACCGCCATCCGCAGGCCCATCCCCCGCCCGGCCGCCAGGGAGGCGGACGGGCGGGGCAGGGGAGCGTCACTGCCGATGGCCCGCTGGAGCGGCACCTCCGAACGGCGGTGGATGCGGATCCGGTGCGCCAGACAGGACCAGCAGGGCCCCGCGCCCGGCCGGAACACCGGCCCCACCCAGGGCTCGGGGCCGTAGGGGCCGGCCAGCAGCCAGGGCAGTCCCCGCTCGCGGTGCCAGGCGTCCACGGACCGCAGTCCGGGCGCCAGGTAGTCGTCGCAGAGCACCAGCGAGAAAACGTTACTGCCGGGCCCGCCGTCACCGTCGGCACGGTCACCGTCACCGGCGCCCTCCCGCCCGGCCCGCTCCCCCTCGGGCGCGGGGAGCGGACCCAGCACCCTCAGCCCGGACTCCTCGCAGGCGGCGCGGGCCTGGTCGCCGTCCACCCCGCCGACGGTGACCAGCCGTACGGCGGTGCGGGCCAGCGCCGCGCCCGCGGCGCCGCCGTCCAGGCCGGCCAGCTCCCAGTAGGCGGCCGCCGAGACGTCGGTCCCCTCACCGGGAGCGGACCGGTAGCCGACGAGGTTGGCCCGCGCCAGTTCCCCGATGATCCGGCCGGCCTCCGCCGGAGGGACCAGGGAGCCCGCCTCGCGCAGCACCCCGGCCACCGTGCGGGTGCCGTCCAGCAGCGGGGCGAGCGCCTCGGCGGGCCGGCCGTACAGCGCCCTGACCCCGCGGGGCGAGAGCAGGTAGACCGCCTCGCCGGGCACCACCTCGGCCCGCAGATGGCGACGGAAGCCCACGAAGGGGCCGCCGTCGGCAGCCTCTTCGCGTTGTCTCACGCTCCCACCGGCCCCGGAACCTCCAGGCGGAAGTCGTCCGCGCGGGTGCAGCCGAAGCAGGCCAGCTGCTCGGCGTCGCGGGTGTCGAGCTGCTCCAGGTCCTCGATGAGCAGCGGGTCGCCGGCGTAGACCGGCTCGGACGCGTACAGTCCGAGCTCCGCGAGGATCGCCACGGAGTCCGGCACGCCGCCGTGGGGCGCCTCGGCGGCGGGCAGGCCGAACCCGGACAGCACCGCCACCGGGTCGGCGGTGTAGCGGGCCTCCAGGCCGGGCTCCAGCCCGGTGCGGACGGCCAGTTCGGCGAAGCGCCGGTCCTCCGCGCCGGTGTTCTCCGTCGAGGCGGTGGCGGACGTGTTGGTTCGCATGTGAAGACCCCCTGTGAGTCGGACGGCCGAGCGTTCGAATCAATCGTGATGATTGTGTGATCCCTGCCGCCGGGGAGCCCAGTGCGGCGTTCACCACCGACCCATGAGATTTTCACGACCCCGCTCATGAGCGCCTCACTGGGCGCCGCTCCCGCACCGTGCGAGCCTCACTCAATGCTCCGAGAGGAACCGTCAGGCGGACTGCCGGCGGATTGAGCTCGACAAGGGGAGAGCACACCATGGAGATCAAGGTTCTGGGTCCGCTCGCGGCGGTGGAGCGGGGAGTGTCTGTGGTCCCGAGCGCCGCCAAGCCGAGGCAGATCCTCGCACTGCTCGCCCTCCAGGCCGATCACGTGGTGACCGTGCCGACTCTGATGGAGGAGATCTGGGGCGAGAACGTCCCGCGCAGCGCCGCAACCACCCTGCAGACCTACATACTCCAGCTGCGCCGCAGGATCGCGGTGGCGCTGGAGGGCGATCCGGCACGGGAGGCCAAGGACGTGCTGGTCACCCAGCACGGGGGCTATCTGCTCCAGGTACAGCCCGGCCAGGTGGACGTCCAGGAGTTCGAGCAGCTCGCCGCGTCCGGCCGGGCCGCCCACGACGCCGGCGACGACCGCAAGGCCTCCGAGATGCTGGGCCGCGCGCTGAAGATGTGGCACGGCCCCGCACTGGTGGACGTGAGGGTCGGCAGTGTCCTGGAGCTGGAGGTCCTGCGCATGGACGAGGACCGGATGGCGGCCCTGGAGCGTCGCGTCGACGCCGACCTGCGGCTGGGCCGGCACACCGAACTCGTCCCCGAGCTGCGGGTACTGGCGGCCCGTCACCCCATGCACGAGAACTTCTGCGCCCAGCTGATGGTGGCCCTGCACCGCTCCGGAAACTCCTGGCGGGCCCTGGAGGCCTACCAGCGGCTGCGCAACACGCTCATCGAGGAGCTGGGCATGGAGCCCTCGCCGAAGCTCCAGCGGCTGCACCACGCGGTGCTCTCCGGCGACCCGCAGCTGGACGCCACGGCGCACGCGGTGCGCTGACCGGCGCAGGCCGGCGGACCGGCAGACCGGCCGGGTGCCGGCCGGCGCGGGACGGGCGCGGGAACGGCCCGGCGGCTGCTCCAGCCGACCTCTAGGCGGCGTTCCTACGTTCGCCCGATGACGATCCTCGACGACATCACGACGAGTGCACCGGCACCGCGGACCGCCCCGGACCAGGACCTGGACCGGGCGCCGGACCGGACGGCGGAACCCGGCCCCGACCTGCGCCGGGCCACCGCGGAACTGCTCCGGCTCAAGGAGGAGGTGGGCCGGGGCCCCGATCCGGACGCCACCCGCCGGCAGCACGCCAAGGGCAAGCTCACGGTCCGCGAGCGGCTGGACGTCCTCTTCGACGAGGGCACCTTCACCGAGATCGAGCCGCTGCGCCGGCACCGCGCCACCGGCTTCGGCCTGGAGGACCGCAAACCGCACGGCGACGGCGTGGTCACCGGCTGGGGCACCGTCCACGGCCGGACCGTCTTCGCCTACGCCCACGACTTCCGCGTCTTCGCCGGCGCCCTGGGCGAGGCCCACGCGCAGAAGGTCCACAAGGTCATGGACCTGGCGCGGGCCGCGGGCGCGCCGCTGGTCTCCCTCAACGACGGGGCCGGCGCCCGCATCCAGGAGGGCGTGACCGCCCTGGCCGGCTACGGCGGCA
>NZ_PGSG01000116.1:1717-2474 GCF_002843305.1 Streptomyces barkulensis | reverse complement strand
TGTGGCGTCTGGTGGCCGAGGGGCGGGATGCGGTTTCGGGGTTTCCGGAGAACCGGGGGTGGGATCTGGAGGCGTTGTACGACCCGGATCCGGAGAGTGTGGGGACGTCGTACACGCGGTGGGGCGGGTTTCTGCATGATGCGGACCGGTTCGATGCGGAGTTCTTCGGGATCTCGCCGCGGGAGGCGTTGGCGACCGATCCGCAGCAGCGGTTGCTGCTGGAGACGGCGTGGGAGGCGCTGGAGCGGGCGGGGATCGATCCGGGGTCGCTGCGCGGTTCCCGCACCGGCGTCTTCGCGGGCGTGATGTACAACGACTACGGCTCCCGTATCACCGAACCGCCCGAGGGACTCGAGGGGTATCTGGTCAACGGCAGTGCGGGGAGTGTGGCCTCGGGTCGGGTGGCCTACACGTTCGGGCTGGAGGGCCCGGCGGTGAGTGTGGACACCGCGTGCTCCTCGTCGCTGGTGTCGATGCACCTGGCCGCGCAGGCGCTGCGGCAGGGCGAGTGCACCCTCGCCCTGGCGGGCGGCGTCACCGTGATGTCCACGCCCACCACCTTCGTCGAGTTCAGTCGTCAGCGGGGGTTGTCGGCGGACGGCCGGTGCAAGGCGTTCTCGGCCGCGGCCGACGGCACCGGTTTCTCCGAAGGAGCCGGACTGCTTCTCCTGGAGCGGTTGTCGGATGCGCGGCGCAACGGGCGTCGGGTGCTGGCGGTGATCCGGGGCAGTGCGGTGAATCAGGACGGTGCGTCGAA
>NZ_PGSG01000116.1:1464-1667 GCF_002843305.1 Streptomyces barkulensis | reverse complement strand
GGGGTGTCGGCGGCTGAGGTGGATGCGGTGGAGGCGCATGGGACGGGGACCCGGCTGGGGGATCCGATCGAGGCGCAGGCGTTGCTGGCGACGTATGGGCGGGAGCGTGCGGGAGACCGGCCGTTGTGGCTGGGGTCGGTGAAGTCGAACATCGGGCATACGCAGGCGGCGGCGGGTGCGGCCGGTGTGATCAAGATGGTGAT
>NZ_PGSG01000116.1:0-1414 GCF_002843305.1 Streptomyces barkulensis | reverse complement strand
GTGATCAAGATGGTGATGGCGATGCGGCACGGGGTGTTGCCGCGGACGTTGCATGTGGAGGAGCCGTCGGATCAGGTGGACTGGTCGGCCGGTGGGGTGCGGGTGCTGGCCGAGCCGGTGGCGTGGCCGGCCGGTGAGGGGCGTCCCCGGCGGGCGGCGGTGTCCTCGTTCGGGATCAGCGGCACCAACGCCCACCTCATCCTCGAAGAGGACCGGCAGGAGCCCGGCGAAGACCACCGGAACCCACGACTGGACACCGCCCCCGCCGCTTCCGCGCACGAGGATCTCGAGGTCCCCGTTCCCTGGGTGGTCTCCGCCGCCACCGAGACCGCCCTGCGGGCCCAGGCCGCACGGCTGGTGGAGTACGTCGAAGCCCGGCCGGAGGCCGACGCCGCCGGGACGGGCCTGGCCCTGGGCACCACCCGCGCCGCCCTCGGCCGCCGGGCCGTGGCCGTGGGACGCGACCGCAAGGAACTCCTGGACGGCATGAGGGCCGTGGCGGAGGGCGGGACGGCGTCGAACGTGGTCCTCGGCACGCCGGTCACCGCCTCTCCGGAGACCGGTCTCGCCTTCCTGTTCTCGGGGCAGGGCAGTCAGCGTCCGGGGATGGGGCGTGAGCTGTATGCGGTGTATCCGGTGTTCGCGGCGGCGTTCGATGCGGTGTGCGGGGAGGTGGACCGGTATCTGGAGCGGCCGTTGCGGGAGGTGGTGTTCGCGGCGGAGGGCAGTGCGGAGGCCGGGTTGCTGGATGAGACGCGGTATGCGCAGCCGGCGTTGTTCGCGGTGGAGGTGGCGCTGTTCCGGTTGTTGGAGAGCTGGGGTGTGGTGCCGGGGTGTGTGGCCGGTCATTCGGTCGGTGAGGTGGTGGCGGCGTATGTGGCCGGGGTGTGGTCGCTGGCCGATGCGTGTGCGTTGGTGGCGGCGCGGGGTCGGGTGATGCAGCAGGCGCCTTCGGGTGGGGCGATGGTGGCGTTGGCGGTGTCGGAGGAGGAGGTGGTGGCTCAGCTGGGCCGGTGGGGTGGCCGGGTGTCGGTGGCGGCGGTCAACGGTCCGGATGCGGTGGTGGTGTCGGGGGATGCCGTGGCGGTGGGGGAGGTGGCCGCGTGGTGGGCGGCGCGGGGGCGTCGTACGCGGCGGTTGCGGGTCAGTCATGCGTTTCATTCGGCTCATATGGAGGGTGTGCTGGAGGAGTTCGGGGCGGTGGTGCGGGGGTTGTCGTTCGCGCCGGCCGGTATACCGGTGGTGTCGAACGTGACCGGGCGGGTGGCTTCCGATGAGGAGTTGGCCTCGCCGGAGTACTGGGTGCGGCATGTGCGGGAGACGGTCCGTTTCGCCGATGGTGTCCGGGCGCTCCGTGGTGAGGGCGTCACCGTCTATCTGGAGGTGGGACCCGACCCCGTCCTCACCCCCGCCG
>NZ_PGSG01000115.1:116487-170733 GCF_002843305.1 Streptomyces barkulensis | reverse complement strand
CAGACCCCGGCGGTAGCAACGGGTGAAGCTCCTGGTAGATGGGTTGTCGACCAAGATCAACCTGTCAGGCCAGGAGCTTCGTGTGCTTGTCTACCCATCGGCGATCGATCTGTCCAGTTCGGCCCTGCGGTTCCTCAGCCGTCACCTGGCCGAGCGGCGCAGAGCCATCGGCTGCCGGTGGCGCCGCCTGTCCAGCAACCGGCAAGCACTGCTGGTCCTGGCCCACCTGCGCTGCGGCGACACCTACAGCCGTCTCGCCGCGGCCTTCCGGATCGGGGTGGCCACCGTCCACCGCTACATCCGGGAAGCCATCGAACTCCTGGCGGCCCTCGCCCCCGACCTGGCCGACGCGGTGCGGACCGCGTCGGTGAAGGCGTATCTGATTCTGGACGGCACGCTGCTGCCGATCGACCGGATCGCCGCCGACCGGCCGTACTACTCCGGCAAGCACAAGCGGCACGGCATGAACATCCAGGTCCTCGCCGACCCGGCGGGGAAGCTGCTGTGGGCCTCCCCGGCGCTGCCCGGAGCGGTCCACGACCTCCGCGCGGCCCGCACCCACGGCGTCATCGACGCCCTGACCGAGACCGGCGCGGCCTGCTGGGCGGACAAGGCCTACCGAGGCGCCGGCCCTGCCGTCCGGGTGCCCTACTGGGGCCGCTGGGAGAAGCTCTCGGCCGGGCAGCAGGCCCACAACCGCTCCCACGCCCGCATCCGCGCCCTGGGCGAGCAGGCGGTCGCCGCCCTCAAGTCCTGGCGACTGCTGCGCAAGCTCCGCTGCTCCACCACCCGGATCACCGGCCTGGTCCAGGCCGTCCTCACCCTCCACCTCGCTACATCAGCATGAGGTTGGAAAACGCTCACTGTTGGTGGTTCCAAACAACTGGCTGGTCGGATGGGAGACCTCAGCGACCTCTCGTCTGCGGTTCGGGGCGAAGGGGCTCTGTACGTGTCTTAGAGGTCGTTCTCTTTCCGAACCTCATGTGTGATTTCTGCTGGTCTGGCATGACATGGCGGCTGGCGCGGCAGTCTGGGTCCGTTGTTGATCGAGACATCGTGGGGGTGGCTGATGCCGTCGATGCGGGCGGTGTTGGAAAGGCGGCAGAAGGCCGCGGCGGTGCGGGTGGAGGAACTCGAAGCCGAGTTGGAACGGGTGCGGGAGGCGCTGGCTGAGACGGACGCTCCTGCCGTGGTGGCCGACGGGGTGTCGCGGAGGAAGCCGGTGGGGCCGCGCCGGGCAGGGCCTCACCGGGACAACGCCCCCGGGACCGAGGTGTTGTCGGTGGACTACCAGGTGTTGATGGCCGCCGCCGTGGAGGCGGGAGCCGACGGGCTCGGTGCCCGGCGGGCAGCGGTGGTACTGGGCTGGGACAGTGCGTCCGTCTCCCGCGTCGAGGGTGCCAGGGCCCGGCTGAAGAGGCTGGTGGAACGGGGCTGGCTGGCCGAAGTCAGACCGGGCAGGTTCACGCTGCCCGGTAGCGGAACAGGGCTCTGCCGCCGGGCGGCCAGGCGGCGGCTCATGAGGGTGGTCATCGACCACAGGATGACGGCTTCGCTGGTGTCGGTGCGCCGTTCGTAGTCACGGAACAGGCACCGGCTGCGCAGGCACCAGGCGAAAGATCTCTCCACCACCCAGCGGCGGGCAGCACCTGGAAGTCCTGGGTGTCGTCGCTGCGGCGGACGATGTCGAGGACGAGTCCGAGGTGCGCGGTGTAGCCGCCGTCGGCCCATACCCGTGACAGCCGCCGGAAGCAGCCCGTCGCCGCTGGCAGCAGGGTCCGGGCGGCGTCCCGGTCGGTCGTGGACGCCGGCGTGACCCGCACGGACAGCAGCAGTCCGAGGGTGTCGGTGAGCAGGTGCCGCTTGCGCCCGTTGATCTTCTTCCCGGCGTCGAAGCCCCGCGAGATGAGGGCGACGGTGGCGTCCGCCTTCACCGACTGCGAGTCGATGACCGCCGCACTCGGCTCCTGATCACGGCCTTCAGCCCTGCGGACGGATCCCCGCAGCCGGTCATGCAACTCGGCGATCAATCCGGTGTCCCGCCAGCGGGCGAAGATGGCATACACCCGTGGCCAGGGCGGGAAGTCCGACGGCATCGCTCGCCACTTGATGCCGTTGTCGACGAGGTAACGCACTGCGTCGATCATCTGCCGGTGGCAGTAGCCCTCCGGCCGCCCGCCCCGGCCCGCCAGCCATCCAGAGACCGGCAGCAGATCCCGCACCAGAGCCCACTCGGCATCGCTCATGTCCGAGCCGTACCGGGGCCGGCGCTCCGGCCGGTCGGCACCCTGCGGACCGAACTCCTAAAGCGGGTGTCACCGAGGACCTGGCACGAGTCGTCTCCCACGGATGGCCGACCACTGGACAGCGCCGGGAGTCGGAGACGATAGACCCATGCGCTACTTCAACCAGACGGGTTGGCTTGCCATCTTCAACGGTACGGAGTCGATGATCGGGCGCACCGTGGCTGTGGAGGCATGGGACGAGGCCACCGGCACGGCCCTGGTCGTCGATCCCCAGCGCGGTGCGCTGCTCCCGGTCACGGACTACCCGGACTTCTCCCATCTGGAGCCAGCCGATCAAGTCGTAACCGCCATACCCGGTGGCGGGTGGCGCGCCTACTGGAAGGACGAGGGGCCCGACAAGACGCCGTTGACCGAGCAGGTGCTCGCGTGGCTGATCACAGCGAAGGGACGGGCCACCCCCATCACCGTCGACGCCACCGGCTACGTGGACGACGCTGAGGACGCCGACCGCCTGATTCCTCCCGGAGAAGACTGACGCAACAAGGCGGCAAGCTCCACGCTCAGCCCGGAACGCGCCCGAAAGGCAGCCTTATCGCGGTCGTGCCAGAACGGGCGAGAAGGAGTAGTCAACAGCGGTCACTTCAGGTGCCCCTTCAGAGTAGGCCGTGAGGGCATCCGGGCAGGCCAGGGGCGTGATAGGGGCATGATCAAGCGGCGATTCCCGAGCTCAGTGCTCTGGGTGGGGTGGGCGCTCGCTAGGCTGCCGTCATGAGTGACGTCGGTAGTGCAGGTCCCCTGTCGGACGATGAGTGGGATCAGCTCCGCGGACTGTTGTACCGATTCTGTGCCCATGAGCTGGATCAGTGGGCGCTTTTGCAGATGCCGACCCCGTACGGCCCTGTCTACATCTCCATAGATCGGAAACCGTTGCTGGGTACGGAGCAGTCCGCCTACCAGCAGCTGTACCGCGAGGATGAGCGCCCACCCAGCTGACATCAACACGGCTGGACGCCGACGGACGAGCAGAGACAGTGACAGCCTCAGCAGCGGGCGAGAGGGCACGTTCCGGCTGTTGGTGATGAGGCGGAGCCGAACTTGTAAGGCGGTGGCCAGCCGACTGCGGTGCTGTTCCGCTACATCGTGATCAGGCTTGGGCGGGCGTCTGGGCGCCCGTAGGCCAGGATGCGCGGCAAGACTTCGCGCATGCGCGCCACGTCCGCTGCTGGCGCACGGAGCAGGGCCTCGATGACGGGGTCGGTCAGACCGAGATCGTCCAACGACGCGGGGTCCAAGGTCACCCGCAGCACATCGCCGCTCAGTTCCACTTCGCGTACACAGCCGTAGGCGGTGCCCTGGTCGGGTGTGACGAGGCAATGTGTGTCCATGCCCAGGGATACTTCCTGTGCATCAGGCTCGTCGAAGTCGCACATGAACAGCAGGGAGAACGCGTCCTCGCCGTTCGACTCGGCCACGCCCGCCATCATGCAGTCGTCTTCGTTGGGGTCATCCAGTCCGCAGGCAACTCGCGCTGTGAATCTGTACGTCATGCGCGTGTTCTAGCACCAGGGACCGACAGTCGGGACAGCGGCCAGAGAGGGATCGGCCCGTGCGGTGGTCGCCGGATCGGGTTGGCTTCTGGTGGCCTCCGTCGTAGAGCGCTCCTTCGCTGGCGGGGAGCGGGCGGTCAGGGTTTGACGGCGGTGGCGGGGAGGGTGCCGATGTGGCCCGGGGTGGGAGCGTCGAGAATGCGGACCTCGGGGTCGCGGAAGCCGGCGCGGGTCAGGAGGCGCGCCCACACCTGCGGCTTGTAGCTGTAGCGGTAGGTGAACATGGCCGGGCCGGCGAAGCCGCCCTTGTACATGCCCTGCGGGCCGTAGGCGCCGGGGATGGCGGGCGGGTGGGAGAAGGCGAAGACGCCGCCCGGGTTCAGCCGGGCGGCGACCAGCGGGAAGAGGCGGGAGGGGTCGGTGAACCAGGCGGCGCCGAAGACCGAGTACACCGCGTCGTAGGTCGCCCGGTCGTCGGCCAGGAACTCCAGCACCTCCGCGCACACGAACTCCACCCCCAGCGGCCCCCACCGCTTCGTGGTGTTCGCGACCATGACGGGTGAGAGGTCCACGCCCTTCGCCTTGACGCCGCGCTGAGCGAGGTGGGCGAGTGCCCGGCCGGTGCCGCAGCCGATCTCCAGCACACTGGCCGGGTTCCCGAGGATTTCGGTCCCCGGCCCGTGCCCCTGGTACTGCGTCCAGTTGAAGACGGGCTCGGCGTCCGTCACGTCGTTGCGGGTGCTGCTGGCGTAGGCGTCCCAGAGGTCGCGTTCGGCCGCGATGTCGTGCTGTACGGGCAACTCGGTTCCTTGGCGGTGTGGTTGGGGAGGCCCGTCCCCGCCCGGGTGGGCGGGGACGGGCGAGGGGCGGCGGGGCTCAGGGGGTTGTCGCGCCGGTGAAGTCCGGGACGGGGTGGTCCGGGGAGTCGAGCCAGACCGTGTGGCGGTGGCCGTCCACCGAGAGGCCGAAGCGGGCGAAGTCCGGCTGCCCCTGCCGGTACCACCAGCGCCAGGCGGACTCCAGCTCGTGCCAGAGCCGGCGGGGACCGGCCTGGACGGTCCGGAACTCGGTCCGGCCCCTCTCGTAGTCGGCGGTGGCCCAGCTCGTCAGGCCGGTGTCGTGCAGCCACAGCCGGTAGGAGCCGTCCGGTCCGCCGGCGACCCGGCAGAAGAGGTCGGGTACCTGGACGCCGATGGCGAACATGTGGATCCAGTCGCCCACGTCATCCGGGGAGAGCGTCGTCGTGGACTCCGCGCCCCCGGCCGGCCACTCACGCCCCCCGAGGTACTCGCTCGTCGGCGGCAGCCTCCTGCGCTGCTCGCGCAGCCGCATGAACGCGGAGGAGCCGGTGAACGGCCCGGAGGCCGACCCGTCGTCCCGGACCGTGAGCCGGACGATCCCCTCGCCGCCGTACACCGGCCCCCACGGCGCGACGACCACCGCACCGGGCCGGGCCTGCCCGAGCCACTGCGCCGGGACGTGCCCCACCGAGCAGGTGGCGATGATCCGCTCGTAGGGCGCCCCCTCGCCGTACCCCTCGGCGCCGTCGCCCACGACGACGCGGGGCGAGAAGCCCGCCGCGGACAGCCGGGCGCGGGCCTGACCGGCGACGCCCTCGTCCACCTCGACCGTGACGACGCGGCCGTCCCCAAGCCGGTGGCACAGCAGCGCCGCGTTCCACCCGGTCCCCGTGCCGATCTCCAGCACCCGGTCGCCGGGCCGTACGTCCAGGTCCGCGAGCATGGAGAACACCATCGTCGGCATCGAGCTGGAGGAGGTCGGGGTACGGCCCCGCCCCGGTCCGGTGTACGCACCGTCGTCCCACTGGGTGGTGATCGGCGCGTCCGAGTAGACGGCCTCCCACCACAGCTGCGGGGACTGCGAGCGGACGACCCGGTCGTCCTGCCGGTTCATACCGGCCCGACCCGGCCAGATCATCTCGGGTACGAACAGGTGGCGCGGCACGGCGTGGAACGCCGGAAGCCAGTCGGCGGTCAGCGTGCCCTTCTCCAGGAGGGTGGAGGCCAGCCGTTCGGGACCGGCCTCCACCGTCGTGTCCTCGGCCACCTCAGCGACCGTCCGCCGGGCCCTGGCCGTCGTTGGTGTTGCCGCCCTCGTCCGAGCCGCCTCCGCCGTGCTTGTTGCCGGAGTCGCTGTCGTCCTGCGGGTTGCCCGCGTCGGCCCGGGGCGTCTGCACGGTGTTCATGGGTTCTCCTTCGTCGGGGTCGTTTCTGCGTGTACGAGCGCCCGTCCTGTGGGAACGGGAGCCTGCCGTCCCGGTCACGGCCGTCCTGCGGGACGTGGCCGGGGCGGAGGTCTCGGGGCGGCCTACGCGGTCGCGCGGGTGCGCCGGTACACCCGCAGTCCTCCGGCGGGCGACAGCACCAGCGGCCAGGCCGTCAGGCGGTATTGGGCCGTCTCGTCGTGGGCCGCGACGGTGTAGGACCAGCCCTCCCGCAGCACCTCCAGGGCGTTCTCCCGCTCCGCCTCGGCGCACGCCCACTCCCGTATGACCGAGCCGGGGTCGGGGACGTCCTCCGCCCGGACGGGACGCAGGCAGGCCGGGGGCAGCCACGGGGTGTCGGGGCCGGGGTCGAGCGCCCTGGCGAGGCGTTCCGCCTGCCCGCGCATCCACCGCACCGCGAGGCGCGGGGTGGGGGCCAGGTGCAGGCCCAGCACGATCCGGGAGGGCCGGCCGGGGGCGCTCGCCGACAGCTCGCACCAGAAGCGCATCCAGGCGGCGGCCCGCGTCACGGCATCCGGCCGGCGCGGTTGGCGGCCTTCACCCGGGCGCTCAGCAACTCGGCCTGCGTGGCCGGACGCAGCACCTCGGGCAGGGCCGCCCACTCGCGGCCTCCGCCGACGGGGCGCAGGAGGTAGTACGCGGCGTCCCTGTCCTGGAACTCGCCCACGGTTTTCCGGATCTCGTCGTAGAGCGCGTCGCCCTTGGCGGGCTCGTCGTTGGCCATGGTCATCGGAATTCGTCGCTCCCCGGGGCGTGCAACTTGACTGAACTGACGAGCCGACAGAACCCCACGGACAGATGAGCCGTGTTGCTGGCGCGATCTGCACCGCTCCGCAGTGGTGAATGTTGCCGGTCTGCTCGCCATGCCCAGCAGCATCGCGATGCGGGCAGACCGCCTGAAAGGTCCGGCTGATTACCCAACTTGGGTAATCTCACGGGAGGTGTATATGTAGCGACGTTGTGTAGCCCTCGTCAGTGGGAGCTTGCCGATGCCCGAGCCGGCCCGTTCGCAGGAGCTACCTCCACGGCTGCTCGCCGACCCCGAGATGATCGATGCCTGCCGGGATCGTGACTTCACTAGGGTGTTCAGGCTGGTGAAGACACGTGCGGGCGTCTATCCGTCCATGATCGCCCGGCGGTGCGATCTGACCCCCAGCCGTGTCGGAGAGGTCATCGCAGGTCGGCGCCGGCTCCTGCACATGGACGTCGTCGAGCGCATCGCGGACGGCCTGCGCATCCCGGGGCACATGCTCGGACTCGCCCGACGCTCATGGGAGACGCCCGCCGCCCTCACCACCGTCGAACGGGAGCCGCCTGTGGCTCCGGTGCGGGAGCAGAAGACGTCCACCGCGCTGCCGGGCGCCGATGTGGACGACATCCTTGCCCTCGCCTCGCGGACGGATCTGAGCCCTTCCACCCTCCAAGCTCTCCGGGCATCGATCGAGGACTACTGGAGACGGGACGACCAACACGGAGGCGAGGCCCTGAGGCCGGCCGTGGTCGGCCAGCTCCGTTATGTCACCGGCTTCCTGAAGGAGAACCGGTCCGCGGTCATCCAGCAGGAGCTGTACGGGGTCGCGGCCGAACTCGCACGGCTCACCGGCTGGACGTACTTCGACGCTCGTCAGTACAGCCAGGCCCGCACGTACTTCGCGGAGGCACTGCGACTGGCCAAGGCGATCGATGACCGGCAGTTCATGGCCAACGTCCTGGCGTGCATGAGCCTCCAGGCCACCTACCAGGACAAGCCGGGAGACGCCCTGGCGCTCGTAAGAGCCGCCCAGGACCAGGCGCGTACCGCCGACGACACGACACCGCGCGTCCTGTCGATGCTCTCCATGAGGGAAGCCTTCGCCCACGCCACACTGGGCAGCCGGGCCGCCACGCACACGGCGATCCACGAGGCACATCGGCAGTTCGAGCAGATCCGGTCGGCCGATCCGGACCCCGCATGGGTCACCTACTTCGACGAACCCAAGCTGATCGTGGACACCGGCATCGCCCACGGCCGGATCGGGGAGGCGGCCATCGCCGAGCCGCTGATCGCGGACGCGCTGAGCAGGGAGGACAGCTCCAACCGGCGGGGCCGCGCCTTCCACGCGTTCTGGCTCGCCCGTACACGCCTCCACCTGGGCAGGGTCGATGAGGCGTGCCACACGGCCACCGAAGCGCTGGAGCGCGCGTCAGCGGTCTCCTCCGAGCGGGTGGCAGGCCACCTGAGGGAGTTCTACGGGCAGTTGTCCCCCTACCGGCGGGAACCTGCGGTCATGGCTTTCGAGGCCCGCCTGCGGGAGACCCTGCCGACGCAGGTCAGCGGATCGTCTCGTCCATGAGCAGGTAGAGAAGGCCGACGAGGGAACCGCTGCTGATGATCTCCCGACGGTCGATCATCCCCTTCACGTCGGCGAGCGGGATCCACTCGATGCGGTCGGACTCGTTCTTCTCGGTCGGAGGCCCGACATAGGCCGCGCCATCGGCGCGGAAGACGTGATGCTGTGAGTCGGTGATCCCGTTGGCGGGCTCCGCGTAGATGAGCGGCTTCATCGGACCGGGCCGCCAGCCGGTCTCCTCCAGCACTTCGCGGGACGCCGTCTGGTCCGGGGTCTCCCCCTCCTCGACAAGACCCATGGGCAGTTCCCAGGCCCAGGCGTCGGTGATGAAGCGGTGCCGCCACATCATGAGGACTTCGCGGTGATCGTTGACCACTGCGGCCACGGCCAAGTGGCGGAGACGGACGACGTGGTACTCCCATCTGCGCCCGTCGGGCTGCTGAACGTCGACCAGGCACAGGTTCACCCACGGATTGGTGTAGATCTGCCGTTCGCCATGGGCCTTCCACTGCATGAACGCCACCCCTCTCGCCCGGTACACCCGGCGTCACTCAGCATCCCAGAGATACGGCAACGGAGGGCCGAGGTCCCGGGCCGAGGCACCGCCGAGAAGTCGCTGAACTGACGGTCGCCGGGCCGGTACTGCGGTTGCCGCGGCCACGGCCCGGCGTCAGGCCGTGCCCGATCGGGTGCCGGGCCGTGTGGTCGGCCGGGCGGCCGGGCGCGGGGTCAGGATGGCGGAGACCGCCGCGCGGGAGGAGGCCATGACGTCGGCGGTGAAGCGGCGGCGTCCGAGGCCGAGGCGGCGCAGGGCCGGGCCGTGGTCGGCGGCGACGACGAGGGACGCGGCCAGGAGCATCAGCCGCCACAGGGCCATCACCGGGCGGCGCAGCGGGCGGGGCAGCTGGGCGAGGGAGGCGTGCAGGCGCTCGCAGTGGAACGGTATGTGGCGTTCCTCGTCGGCCAGGATGCGGCCCGCGACGTCCGAGGTGAGCGGGTCGCCGGAGCCGTCGCGCAGGGCGCGGTAGTAGCGCAGCGCCACCACCTCCGCGACCATCAGCACCAGTAGTTCCATGCGCAGCCCCATCAGGCGCCGCAGCCGTACGAAGGCCCTGTCGCTCCAGTGCCCGGTCAGGGTCGGTGCGCCGCCCGCCGCCAGCAGGTGGGCGAGGAGGCGGGCGTGGTTGCGTTCCTCGGCGACGAACAGTCGGACCGCCCGCGCGTAGTCGGGGTCCCCGGCCCGGTCGGCCTTGGTGATCAGGTTGGCGCCGTCGCCGTCCTCGCCCACCTGGAAGCGCTGGACGCTGCTCCATACGGCCGGGTGGAGGGTGGCGCCCCGCTCCCAGCAGGGGTCGCCCTGGGCGTGCCTGCGCTCGCGTTCTTCCTCGAAGTGCCCTGCCCACTCGGCGAATCCGCTTGTGTCCATGTGTGGTCTCCCCCTCCGGGGCGCGTTCGTCGTGCGCCCTCGGAGGGACGACGCGCCCCGAAGGCCGTGCCGTTCCACTGCCGGCCGGTGGGGGCGCCTGGCTCCGGACGCGGGGCGCGCGGGGAGGGCGCGGGCGCTGTGCGGAAGGGGCGCGTACGGGCGTGCGAGGGGCGTGCCGGTGGCGCCCGCCCTGCTGCGGACGGGTGGGAAGGGGGTATGCGGTTGCACGGGGGGTTTATCGACACGTCGTCATTCTTGCGAGTGGATGAGGCGTTGTGGGTGGTTCGCCGGGTTTCCGTCGGGCAGTCTGAGTTCGCGACGTCGCTGCGACAACCCCAGGCACACGCTCCGGAAGGACAGAACATGGCACGTACCCGCATCACCCGGTTCGGGGCCGTGGTGGTGCACGCGCTTCACGGGCTCGGATGAGCCGACGGGCGCCGGCCGGGCGGGGAACCGGCCGGTGTCCCGGGAGAAGGAAGGGATGGGCAGAGCGGCCGCACCGAGTGCGGCCGCTCTGCTGTTGTGCGCTGCCGGTGCGGGTCGGTGCGCGCGGGCGGTCACCGGGACGACCCCGAGGCGGTACGGGGGTCCGTCCCCCTCCCGGGGGTGGAGGCGGAGATCCGCCTCCACCCTGAGAGGGACGCGGCATCGGGACCTGGGGCCGATCCGGGACAGGGGCACCGGCTCCTAGCGTTGGGCCATGACCACGCATGGGACGGCCGCGACCGTGGCGCCGCTGACCTTCACCTCGTACGTACGGGCCCGCGGGCCCGTGCTGCTGCGCACGGCGCGCTCGCTCACCTCCAACCCCAGCGACGCCGAGGACCTGCTCCAGACCGCGCTGACCAAGACCTACATGGCCTGGGAGCGGATCGAGGACCAGCGCGCGCTCGACGGCTATGTGCGCCGCGCGCTGGTGAACACGCGCACCTCGCAGTGGCGCAAGCGCCGGGTGGACGAGTACTCCTGCGAGGAGCTGCCGGAGCCCGAGCCGGTGCCCGGCCCCGACCCCGCCGAGCGGCAGGCCGTGCGCGACGCGGTGTGGCGGGCGGTGCTGGCGCTCCCGGAGCGGCAGCGGGCCATGGTGACCCTGCGCTACTACGAGGACCTGAGCGAGGCGCAGACCGCCGCGGTGCTCGGGGTCTCGGTCGGCACGGTCAAGAGCGCGGTGTCGCGGGCGCTGGCCAAGCTCCGTGAGGACCCGCGGCTCCTGGCGGACGTGCTGGGCGGCGGTGGTGCGGAGAGGGGAACGCGGGGTGTGGGAGAGACGCACGGGGCCCGGGGGACGCAGGGGTTGCGAGAGGTGCGGGTGAGCGCCGGAGGAGACGGCGGTGACCTGAGAGGACTCAGAGGCGCGGGGGACTTCGAGGGGGAGGCGGCGGTCGCCGCGTAGCGGCGGGCCCGGGTGGAAAGACGGCGACATATCGGGGTCCGACCTAGTGACATACCGACCGGTCGGTGGCAGGCTTCCCGCAACGACCGCGCCGCCCGCTCGCGGCGGCGCACGTAATATCTCGTTCACGGGAGGCCCCGGTGCTGAGCACGATGCAAGACGTACCGCTGACCGTCTCGCGCATTCTGCGACACGGAACCACGGTGCACGGAAAATCGCGGATCACGACCTGGACCGGGGAAGGCGAACCGCACCGCAGGACGTTCGCCGAGGTCGGCGCCCGCTCCGCCCAGCTCGCCCACGCCCTGCGCGACGAGCTCGGCGTGGCCCCGGGCGACCGCGTGGCGACCCTGATGTGGAACAACGCCGAGCACGTCGAGGCGTACTTCGCCATCCCGTCCATGGGCTCGGTGCTGCACACCCTCAACCTCCGGCTGCCCGCCGAGCAGCTCGTGTGGGTCGTGGGCCACGCGGCCGACAGGGTCGTGCTGGTCAACGGCTCGCTGCTGCCGCTGATCGCGCCGCTGCTGCCCAAGCTGGAGCCGGTCGAGCACATCGTGGTCGTCGGCCCCGGCGACACCTCCCTGCTGGAGGGCTGCCGCCCGGCCGTCCACGAGTACGAGGCGCTGATCGAGGGCCGGCCGACCTCGTACGACTGGCCCGAGCTGGACGAGCGCGAGGCCGCGGCCATGTGCTACACCTCCGGCACCACCGGCGACCCCAAGGGCGTCGTCTACTCCCACCGCTCCATCTACCTGCACTCCATGCAGGTCAACATGGGCGAGTCGATGGGCCTGACGGACGCCGACACCACCCTGCCCGTGGTGCCGATGTTCCACGTCAACGCCTGGGGCCTGCCGCACGCCGTCTTCATGACCGGCGTCAACCTGCTGATGCCCGACCGCTTCCTCCAGCCGGCCCCGCTCGCCGCGATGATCGAGGCCGAGAAGCCCAGCCACTCGGCGGCCGTGCCCACCATCTGGCAGGGGCTGCTGGCGGAGCTGGCCGCCAACCCGCGCGACATCTCCGCCCTGAAGAACGTCACCATCGGCGGCTCGGCCTGCCCGCCCTCCCTGATGCGGGAGTTCGGCGAGAAGTACGGGGTCACCGTCACCCACGCCTGGGGCATGACCGAGACCTCCCCGCTGGGCACCGTCGCCCACCCGCCGGCCGGGCTGAGCGAGGAGGAGGCGTGGCCGTACCGCGTCAGCCAGGGCCGCTTCCCGGCCTCCGTCGAGGCGCGGCTGATCGGCCCGGACGGCAGCGAGGCGCCGTGGGACGGCGAGTCCGCCGGTGAGCTGGAGGTGCGCGGCCCCTGGATCGCCGGGGCGTACTACGGGGGCGCGGACGCCGAGCCCCTGCGCCCCGAGGACAAGTTCAGCCCCGACGGCTGGCTGCGCACCGGCGACGTCGGCGTGATCACCCCCGACGGCTATCTGACGCTGACCGACCGCGCCAAGGACGTCATCAAGTCCGGCGGCGAGTGGATCTCCTCGGTGGAGCTGGAGAACCACCTGATGGGCCACCCGGCCGTCGCCGAGGCCGCCGTCGTGGCCGTGCCCGACGAGAAGTGGGGCGAGCGCCCGCTGGCCACGGTCGTCCTCAAGGAGGGCGCCGGTGACGTCTCGTACGAGGACCTGCGCGAGTTCCTCTCCGACAAGGTGGCCCGCTGGCAGCTCCCCGAGCGGTGGGCGGTGATCCCGGCGGTGCCGAAGACGAGCGTCGGCAAGTTCGACAAGAAGGTGATCCGGGCGCAGTACGCGCAGGGGGAGCTGGACGTCACCCAGCTCTGACGGCGCACCGCGCACGACGCACAGGGGTTGCCGCGGCGGCCCGGAAGGGAGTCCCGTCCGGGCCGCCGCCGCTCGCGTTCCGGACGGGTCCGGTTCAGCCGGGCGTGTTCGCACGGCCCCCGGCGGGGTCTCCGGCACGGCCCCCGGCGTGGGCCAGGGCGCTGGGGGTGAGGCGGCCGACGATCGCCGGGGCCTCCCGCACGAGCGTGTCGTCGGTGAGCGCCTCCACCATGAACAGCGCGAAGTCCACCCGGCGTGTCAGGTCGCTGGCCAGCACCGGGTCGCCCACGTGCCGGCTCCACACGGGCAGGCCCTGGCTCTCGCCCTCCTCCAGGCTGCTGCCGCGCACCACGGTCCACCGGGTGTCGCTTGCGAAGATCCGGCGGCACGCCTCCACCTGGTCGTCGATCTCGACGTAGCGCACGAGCTTGCCCACCCGGGCGGCGACCTTGACGCCCAGCCGGAACATGGGTGAGTACCGGTCCCTGCCGTCGCGCGTGATGTGCCAGCCGCAGGAGAAGACCAGGCGGGCGCCCGGCCGCGCGTGGTCGAGCACCGCCTGCGCCGTGCCCGACGAGTACTGCCGCACCCCCCAGGGCACCAGCACCGTCAGCACCCCGTCGCACCCGGCGACCGCGCGCCGGATCACCTCGCGGTCGTTCGTGTCCCCGGGGACGACGGTCATCCGGCCCTCGAACTCGGCCAGTTTCGGCACGCTGCGCTCCCGGCACACGCCGACGACCTCGTAGCCGCGCTCCAGCGCGTGCCGCACCATGTACTGCCCGAGCTTCCCCGAAGCTCCGACGATGCAGACCTTCTTCATCCGATCCGTGTCCATGGCTCAGCCCTTTCGCCGGAGTCCCCGGAGTTCCCGGAGTGTCAGCCTTACGTTGTAAGTTACGCTAGCCTTACGCCGTAAGGCGGTCAAGCGGAGTGAGAGGAGAGACGGATGCCCGAGGCGGGAAAGGTCCGGCGCGGGGCGCCGGCGCGCACCCCGCTCAGCCGGGAGCGCGTGATCCGCGCCGCGGTGGCGGTGGCGGACGAGAAGGGATCGGCCGCGCTCACCATGCGGGCCATCGCCGAGCCGCTGGGCGTCGAGGCGATGTCGATCTACCACCATGTGTCGGGCAAGGAGGACATCCTCGACGGCATGGTGGACGCGGTGTTCGGCGAGATCGAACTGCCGCCGCGCGACACGGACTGGAAGAGCTCCATGCGACGGCGCGCGGTCTCCGCCCGCGCCGTCCTCCTGCGCCACCCCTGGGCCGTCGGCCTGATGGACTCCCGCTCCCGGCCCGGCCCGGCCACCCTGCGCCACCACGACGCCGTCATCGGAGCCCTGCGCGCCGGAGGCTTCTCCGTCCGGATGGCCGCGCACGCCGTCTCACTGATCGACAGCTACCTGTACGGCTTCGTGCTCCAGGAACTGAGCCTGCCGTTCACCGGCGCGGCCGAGCAGGACGAGGTCGCGGGCGCCATCCTGCGCGAGATGCCCGCCGACGCCTACCCCCACCTCGCCGAACTGGCCGCCGAGCACGTCCTGAGGCCCGGCTACGACTACGCCGGGGAGTTCGACTTCGGCCTCGCCCTCATCCTCGACGGCCTCCACCCGGACGAGGCCGCGAGCACCCGACCGGGCGCCAACGCCGGGTCGGGCGCCAACGCCGGGTCGGTCGGCTAGTTGGCGCCGATCTTCGCCAGCAGGTCCACGATGCGCGCCTGCACCTCCGGGCTCGTGGACCTCTCCGCGAGGAAGAGGACCGTCTCGCCGGACGCCAGACCGGGCAGCTCCGCCTCGTCGATGGAGGCGGAGGTGTAGACGACGAACGGCGTGCGGTTGAGCATGCCGTTCACCCGCAGCCAGTCGATGATCCCGGCACGGCGGCGGCGTACCTGCATCAGGTCCATCACCACCAGGTTCGGCCGGATCTGCGCCGCGAGCTGCACCGCCTCCGCGTCCGAGGGGGCGTGCGCGGTCTGCATGCCGCGCCGCCCCAGCGTGGCGGCCATGGCGTCCGCGATGGCGGCGTGCTCCTCCACCAGCAGCACCCGCGGCGGGTGCTGCTCGCTGTCGCGCGGTGCGAGGGCTTTGAGCAGTACGGCCGGGTCCGCGCCGTACGCCGCCTCGCGCGAGGCCACCCCCAGGCCGGCCGTCACCAGCACCGGCACCTCGGCGGCGACGGCCGCCTGGCGCAGCGACTGCAGGGCGGTACGGGTGATGGGGCCGGTCAGCGGATCCACGAAGAGGGCCGCCGGGTACGCCGCGATCTGGGCGTCCACCTCCTCGCGGGAGTGGACGATGACGGGGCGGTAGCCGCGGTCGGTCAGGGCCTGCTGGGTGGAGACGTCCGGCTCCGGCCACACCAGCAACCGCCGGGGGTTGTCCAGGGGCTCGGGCGGCAGTTCGTCGTCGGCCGGCAGCGGCACCTGGCCGCTGCCGCCGGTGACCTCCACGGCGCCGCCCGGACCGTCCAGATGCTCCGGCCCCTCGGCCCCGGCCTCGGGCGCGCCGATGGCGAACTCCCGCCCGCTGTGGGTGTGCTGGGCCGGCGGGTACTGGGGCTGTGCCTGCGGCGGCGTGGCGGTGACGGCCGCGGCGGCCGCCTCGGCGGCACGCTCCTTCTCCGCCGGCGGAGCCGCGAGCTTGCGGCGGCGTCCCGGCCCGGCGCTGGTCTGCGCGGGCGTGGACGTGGGAGCGGGTGCGGGGCCGGGCGCGGGCGCCTGGGCCGGAGGCCGCGGCGCGGGGCGCTCGGCAGGTGCGGTGGGCGCGGGGGGTGTGGCGGGCGGCGCGGGCTGCTGGACCGAGTGCCGGCCGGTGTGCTGCTCATCCGCCTGCCGGGCGAAGGGCACGCCCTGGCCGAGGGTGCGCACGCTGACGCCGGAGGTCTGCTCCGACGGCGCCGCCTCGCTGCCCGGCATCGGCAGCGCACGCTGCCGGGACGCTCCCTCGGGCGGCACCGCGCCGCCCAGGATGGGGCTGCCCGCGACCACGGTGAGATCGGCCTGGGCGGGCTGCTCGGCACCGCTCGTGTCGCCCGCGCCGCTCGTGTCGTCGTGTTCGGGCCGCCGGGCGTGCTCGGGGTGCTGGGAGTGCTCGGTGTACTCGGGGTGATGGGCGGGGGTGTGCTGTTCGGACCCGGACCCGGACCCGGGGGTCTGCGGCTCGGCGGCGGCGGGAGCCGGCCGCGGCGTCTCCTCGGGCGGCGGCACGCGGCGGCGCCGGCCGGTCGGCCGGTCCTCCTGGACGGCCGGGGCCTCGGGCCGCCGAACCGGCTGGTGCTGCGCGGGCTGTGGCTGTACGGGCTGCAACTGCGGCTGCGCGGGCGGCTGCACGGGCTGCGGAGCCGCCGCCGGGTCCGGAGCCGGGTTCGGAGCCGGGGTCGGGCCGGGCGGCAGCGCGAACGCCGCCCGCCCCGGAGCCTGTGCGGGAGCGGCCGGAGCCGGCGCCTCCGGCCCGGGGGCGGCCCGGCGGGCACGCCGGCCCGTGCCCGTGCTCTGCTGGGGGAACCGGGACGGCGCGGGCGGCAGCGCGTGCTCACCGCTGCCGTCCCCGGTGTCTTCGGTCTCCTCCGTGCGCTCGCCGCCCTGGGCCAGCGCACGCCGCGCCCGACGGCGTCCGCCACCGGACGGGACCGCCCCGGCGCCGCTGCCGTCGTCCGGCGCGGCGGTCTCCGCCGGGTCCCGCGAGCCGGGCGGCAGGGCGATCGCCCCGCCGCCGCCGGCGGCGGCCTCCGCCGCGCCCGCCGCGCCCGCCGCGTGCGCGGCGGGCGTGCCGCGCACCGGCTGCGACGGCACGGGCATCACCGTGGTCTCGCCTCCGCCCCGGGAGGCCTGCGCCTCCTGAGCGGCCCGGGTGTCCAGGGAGCCCTGCGTGCCCCCCGTCTCCGGGCCCCGCTCTCCCCGTGCCCCCTGTTCCTGGGCCCCCTGTTCCCGGGCGTCCCGCTTCCGCCGGGCCGCCGCCTTCGCCGGGTCGGGGGAGCCGACCGGCACCTCCAGCACATAGGCGCTGCCGCCCCCGGCGCCGGGCACCTGGTGGGTCTGGAGCACACCGCCGTGCCGCCGTACGATCCCGCGCACCAGCGGCTCGTGCACCGGGCTGCCGCCGCCGTACGGGCCGCGCACCTCGATGCGCACCACGTCCCCGCGCTGCGCGGCCGCGACCACGATCGTCGAGTCGCCGGAGGCGGGGCCCTGCGCGTTGCCGGTCGCGTCCACGCCGGCCACGTCCGCGACCAGATGGGCCAGCGCCTGCGCCAGCCGTACCGGGTCCACCTCCACCTCGACCGGCGGGGCGTGCACCGCGAACTGCGCGCGCCCGGGCCCGATCAGCTCGATCGCGCCCTCGACGCCGGCCGACACCACCTCGTCCAGCGACACCGTCTCGCGCGCGAGACGGGCGGCGCCCGCGTCCAGCCGCTGGTAGCCCAGCACGTTGTCCACGAGCGTGGTCATACGCGCGTAGCCGGCGGCCAGGTAGTGCAGCGTCTGGTTCGCCTCCGGCCACAGCTGCCCGGCCGGATCGGCCGCCAGCCCGCCCAGTTCGCCGCGGAGCTGCTCCAGCGGCCCGCGCAGCCCGCTCTCCAGCACGGCCAGGAGCTGTTCGTGGCGTGCGGCGAGGGCGTCGTAGGCGGTGCGGTCGGTGAAGGCGAGCACCGCGCCGACGAGCTGGTCGCCGTCGCGCACCGGCGCGGTCGTCATGTCGACCGGCACCGCGCGCCCGCTCTTGGTCCACAGCACCTGCCCGCGCACCCGGTGCTTGCGCCCGGAGCGCAGGCTGTCGGCGAGCGGCGTCTCCTCCCACGGGAGCTGGCTGCCGTCGGGGCGCGAGTGGTGGACGAGCGGGTGGAGCTTCTGCCCGCCCAGCTCGCCCGCCCGGTAGCCGAGGATCTGCGCGGCGGCCGGGTTGACCAGGACGACCCGGCCCTCGGTGTCCACACCCACCACGCCCTCGGCGGCGGCACGCAGGATCATCTCGGTCTGGCGCTGCTGCCGGGCCAGCTCGGCCTCGGTGTCGACGGTGCCGGTCAGGTCGCGGACGACGAGCATCAGCAGCTCGTCGCCGGTGTAGCTGTTGCCGTGGTCGGCGAAGGCGGCCTCGAAGGACGACTCGTAGGGGGTGCGCCCGTCCTCCAGGTTGGCGCTGGTCACCTCGACCATGAACTGCGTTCCGTCGGTGCGCCGCGCCACCATCCGCGTCGGCTTGGTGCGGGGCTGGGGGGCGTCGTCGGGGCGGCGCATCGAGCCGGGGATGAGCTTGGAGTCGAAGTCCGGGAGCAGGTCGAGCAGTCCGCGCCCGACCAGGGCCGTGCCCGGCGACTCGAAGACCTCCAGGGCGATGCTGTTGGCGTTGACGACCGTGCCGTTGCAGTTCACGAGAAGCAACGCGTCCGGCAGTGCGTCGAGTATGGCTGCGAGGCGAGCAGCGCCTCGGGATGGCCTGCTGCTCACGACGACGCATCCTCCCTGCTGACCAGCTGGTGCACCGTGGCAGCGCCGGAACCGGGCCGGGGCCCGGCGCCGGGGGGGCCGGAGCGGGGCTGAACCGAAACCGGAACCGGGCCGGAACCGGATCGGTGCGCCGCTCTCCCGCGCGTGCCACTTGGGGGGAAGTCTACGGGCAGCGATGGCGGAAGCGACGGCGGATGCGTGGGGAGGGTGGGGAGAACGCGGGCCCGGGGCCGGGCCCGCGTATGAGGTCCGTCACTTCACCGGTTCCTCCGGGAGTGTCTCCGGGGAGTCCGCCGGGAGCTCATCCGCGAGTTCCTCCGGGCCGGGCAGGGCGGGTACGAGGGCGTCCCAGCGGGCGATCTCGCAGCCGTCCGTGCGCCGGAACGAGGCGTCCACCCGCTGTCCGTGCCACATCCCGGTGATACGGGCGGTGGCCGGACCGCCGTGGATCTGGGCGCACATCGCGTCCGCGGGGACGGGGCGCCAGGGGTCGTGCGGTCCCTGGGAGGCCCGGTCGACGGCGTCGCAGGCGGCGAGGGCTTCGGGGTGGCTGCCGCCGGCGGGGTGGCAGTCGAGGGTGTGCGTCCGGCTGGTCGGCGCCCCGCCCCCGCGCACCCCGCGCGGCGCCGTGTGTGGTGCCGCGACGCCGTCCGGGGAGGCGGAGACGGTGATGGTGAGCTGGTCCTGCCGGGCGGCCGGCATGACGGGCTCGGGCATGGGCATGGGCGCGGGCCAGGGGCGTACGGAGGCGGAGGCCGGCACGGAGGCGGGTGCGGCGACGGGGGCGGCGGAGGCGGGGGTGAGCACGGTGGCGAGTACGGCGGCCCCGGCGAGGGCTGCGGCGGTACGGCGGCGCGGCATGGCGGCTCCTGCGAAGGTGTGGTGCGGGCGGACCCGCGCGACTGCGGGTTCTTCCCTCCCCCTTCCAACGCGCCACCGCGCACGCCGTTGCGCACCTCCACCCGCCCGCCGCACCACCTGTGCCGCCACCAGGGGCAAAGCCCTTTGCCGGAGGGCCCGCCAGCCGGGTAACGTAGGCTGCGATTGGAGACAGCCTCCGGGCTGTGCCATCATCAGCACACACACGCTGCGGTGACGCGGCGCGTGGGGAGGCTTCGCCTAGTCTGGTCTATGGCGCCGCACTGCTAATGCGGTTTGGGTTTTAAAGCCCATCGAGGGTTCAAATCCCTCAGCCTCCGCTTCGATCATCAAGATCACCGAAGCCCCGGCCCGTGAGGCCGGGGCTTCCTCCGTTCCAGCTCCGTTCCAGCTCGGTTCCAGGGGTCGCCGGTAGGTCCGCGACAGGGGCCGCGAGCGCCCTCTGCCGGGCATCTTCGCAGGTCAGGCCGTGTTGACCGAATGGATTTCACCTCTGGGCGGAGGTCATGTAATGTTGTTCCCGCAACGCCGACCGGCGAGAGAACAGCCGGGAAGCCAAGCGCTCGTAGCTTAACGGATAGAGCATCTGACTACGGATCAGAAGGTTGCAGGTTCGAATCCTGCCGAGCGCGCAGCAGGTGAGAGGCCCCGCCGGGTACGGCGGGGCCTCTCACGTATGTGCCGGGATCGCGGCGGCTCGGGTCTGCGTAGCCCACCGGGAGGCAGTCGTTCGCCCGGAACGGGGATTTGTCGTACCGCGATGTTTCACGGGAAACATTCGCTCCTGTCCAACGGGTCGGGTCGGACGTGGGTACGCCGTAGGCGCTCGAAGGCCGTGGGACTCGTGTGGTGCGTGAGAGCATCGCGAATCCGCAGAGCGCACTCCGCCGGGCTCGCGGTCGTGGTGTCGCACTCGACGTCGTAGACGCCGTGGGCGTGCACGAGACCCAGTTGATGTTCCGCCAGGCCGGGCGGACGGTCGCCGCGGGCTCTCTCGCGCCGCCGCAACTCTTCCGGGGAGCAGTGCACGCCGACGAGCAGGACGTTCCGCGGCTCGAACAGGGTGAGGCAGTCCAGTAGCCGCCACCGCTCGCTCAGGACATGGTCGACGACGATGTCGTTTCCGGCCGAGGCCATACCGGCGACGGCCCGGTGGAACCCCTCCCAGGTGCGTCTGAGGACGGCCGGCAGTTCGGCCGGGTCGACCTCCTTCTTCGTCCGCATCGCGTGGAAGGCGTCCACGGGCATGTGGAACCAGGAGCCGTCGAGGACCTGGAGGAGTTCGGTGGCGATGCTCGACTTCCCGGAACTGGAAGTGCCGTTCAGGAAGACGATTCTTCCGCTGTCCATGGGGTGATCATGCCCCACAGGGCCGGAATCGACATGCGGTTCCGGCCCTGTGGGGGTGTTGGGCGGCGGGGGTCAGGCGGAGGGGCCGGGGCCGGCGGCGGTGGCCGCGGCCGGCTGCCGCCCCTTCTTCTCGTCGTCGGTCTGCTCGTCGAGCCGGGTGCGCAGCGGAACCTCCTTGACGAGCAGCACCAGCAGCAGCGCGATCACCGCCATCGGTGCGGCGTAGAGGTAGATGTCGGCCACGCCGTGGCCGTACGCGCTCTCGACGACCGTGCGGACCGGGCCCGGGAGGGCGTTCAGGTCCGGGATGGCGCTGCCACTGCCGCCGGTCGCGCCCTCGGGCCGGATGCCCAGCTTCGTCATGCCGTCGGTGACGTAGTCGGTGATGCGGTGGGCGAGCACCGCGCCCAGCACCGAGACGCCGGCCGCGCCGCCGAGGGAGCGGAAGAAGGCGAGTACGGAACTGGCCGCGCCCAGCTCGGAGAGGGCGACCTGGTTCTGGGTGGCCAGGACGAGGTTCTGCATCATCATGCCGACGCCGGTGCCCAGCAGCGCCATGAAGACCGCGATCCGCCAGTACGGGGTGTCGTACCGCATCGTGCCCAGCAGGCCGAGCCCGGCCGTCAGCAGGACGGCGCCGGCCACCAGCCACACCTTCCAGCGGCCGGTGCGGGTGATGACCAGACCGGAGACGGTGGAGGAGACGAACAGCCCGCCGATCATCGGGATGGTCAGCACGCCGGACATCGTGGGCGACTCGCCGCGGGCGAGCTGGAAGTACTGGCTGAGGAAGACGGTCGCGCCGAACATCGCGATGCCGACGAAGAGCGAGGCCAGCGCGGTGAGCGTGATCGTGCGGTTGCGGAACAGCCTCAGCGGGATGATCGGCTCGGCGGCGCGCGACTCGGTGACGACGAAGGCCGGGACCAGCAGGAGCGCGGCACCGACCATCGTGTACGTCTGCCAGGACAGCCAGTCGTAGCTGTTCCCGGCCAGTGTCACCCATATCAGCAGCAGGGAGACGGCGGCGGTGACGAGGGAGGCGCCCAGCCAGTCCACCCTCACGTTCTCCCGCTTCACCACGGGCAGGTGCAGCGTCTTGCGGAGCACGATCAGGGCGAGGAAGGCGAAGGGCACGCCGACGTAGAAGCACCAGCGCCAGCCGAGCCAGGAGGTGTCGGTGATCACGCCGCCGAGCAGCGGTCCGCCGACGGTGGCGACGGCGAAGGTCGCGCCCAGGTAGCCGCTGTAGCGGCCGCGCTCACGCGGGGGGATCATCGCGGCGATGATGATCTGGGACAGCGCGGCCAGACCGCCCGCGCCCAGGCCCTGCACCGCCCGGAAGGCGATCAGGGTGCCGGTGTCCTGGGCCAGACCGGCTCCGGCGGAGGCCAGGACGAAGAGCACCAGCGCCGACTGCACCAGCAGCTTCTTGCTGTAGAGGTCGGCGAGCTTGCCCCACAGCGGGGTGGAGGCGGTCATGGTCAGCAGCGCCGCCGTGACCACCCAGGTGTACGCGCTCTGGCCGCCGCCCAGGTCCGAGATGATCCGGGGAAGGGCGTTGGAGACGACCGTCGAGGACAGGACGGAGACGAACATGCCGAGCAGCAGCCCGGACAGCGCCTCCATGATCTGGCGGTGCGTCATGGGCACCTGTTCGGCGCCTGGGGAGGTGCGGGCGTTCTCGCCCTTCAGCGCCTCCGCGGGTGTGGACGTTGCCATGCGCTCCTTGCTTTCCGTGTCTCTTCCGGCGGTGGGCGGCGTGTCACGGCACGCCGTGGGTCTGCGGTCCGGGGTCCGGCGGCTGTGTGCCCGGGCACGGCGGTACGGGCTCGGCGGTACGTGGGTGCTCAGGGGCGTGCGGTTGTAACGGGTGTACGGGGTGTGCGGACGATCAGCCGTGCGCGGCGGCCGTGGGGTGCGGTGGGAGGGCGCGGGCGCCGCGGGGGGCGGCACGGCAGCCGCAGTCGCAGTCTCCGAAGCTCGCACGCAGCCTCGTCAGCAGCTCGGTGAGGCGGGCCACGTCCTCCTCCGGCCAGTCGCCGAGGAGGTGCGCGAGGGTCTCGCTGGTGCGGCGGTGCATCTCGGTCAGCATCCCCTCGCCGTCACCGGTCAGCCGCAGCAGCCGGACGCGGCCGTCGAGGGGGTCGGGCCGGCGGTCGACCCAGCCGCGCTCGACGGCGTGGGCGACATGGCGGCTGGTGACGGACATGTCGATGCCCATCAGATCGGCGAGCCGTGTCATCCGCATCTCACCGTGCCGTCCCAGCAGGGCCAGCACGGCCGCCGACCCGGGCGGGCAGTCGTGCGGCAGATTGCGGGCCAGTTCGCGCCGGACGGTGCCGACGGAGCCGAGTTCCCGGGCCAGGTCCTCGTAGGGGGTGTGTGCTGTCACCCGGGTCCTCCTCACGGCCGCGGAGATCGTTGCTTGGTGCAAGCATAAGTTCGTTGGTTGCCTCAAGCAAATGAATTCGGGCGTGAGGGGGCAAACAGTTCCCCAAGAACAGGTGTGCTCCGCGCCAAGCCCCGCCCCGAGCCCCGCGCCGAGCCCCGCGCCGAGCCTCACGCCGAGCCCCGCGGCGGCCACCGCACGGGCGGACCGGGGGTGTGACCGGGGGTGACCGGTGAGGGGCCCGTTCGCTAGGGTCCGGAGGCATGGCTCACAACCCTCATGCACCCCAGGGTCCGGCAGGCGGCCAGGACCCGGCCGGCAGCACCCAGATGTTCCGCGCCTTCGTCGACGAGGAGGGGCCGCGTCCGCCCGCCGCGACGCAGTCCTCCGGCCCCAGGGTCGGTCTGATCGTGGGGATCGTCGCGGCCGTCGCGGTCATCGCGGCGGTCGTCTGGTTCGCCCTCTCCTGAGCGGTTCCGGGCGGGGACGGCCCCGCCCGCACCCGTGCCGCTCCGTGAACGCGGACAGCCGCCGCGACGGTGTGACACCGTCGCGGCGGCTGTCCGCGTTCACACGCCGTTCCTCGCGCTGTTCGCCGCGCGGTCCGTCAATCCTCCGAGATCAGGCCCTCTCTGAGCTGGGCGAGCGTACGGGTCAGCAGCCGGGAGACGTGCATCTGGGAGATGCCGACCCGCTCGCCGATCTGCGACTGCGTCATGTTCGCGAAGAAGCGCAGCATGATGATCTGCCGCTCGCGCGGCGGGAGTTTGGCGAGCAGCGGCTTGAGCGACTCGCGGTACTCCACGCCCTCCAGCGCGCTGTCCTCGTACCCCAGCCGGTCCGCGAGGGAGCCCTCGCCGCCCTCCTCCTCCGGGGCGGGGGAGTCCAGGGAACTGGCCGTGTAGGCGTTGCCCACGGCCAGCCCGTCCACCACGTCCTCCTCGGACACCCCGAGGGCGGTGGCCAGTTCGGCCACCGTCGGGGAGCGGTCGAGCTTCTGCGACAGCTCGTCGCCGGCCTTGGTGAGCGCCAGACGCAGCTCCTGCAGACGCCGGGGGACGCGCACCGACCAGGAGGTGTCCCGGAAGAAGCGCTTGATCTCGCCGACGACCGTCGGCATCGCGAACGTGGGGAACTCCACGCCCCGTTCGCAGTCGAAGCGGTCGATGGCCTTGATCAGGCCGATGGTGCCGACCTGGACGATGTCCTCCATCGGCTCGTTGCGGCTGCGGAAGCGGGCCGCCGCGTACCGCACGAGCGGGAGGTTCAGCTCGATGAGGGTGTCTCGGACGTAGACGCGTTCAGGGCTGTCGGCGTCGAGCGCGGCGAGCCGCTGGAACAGGGAGCGGGAGAGGGTCCGGGTGTCGATGGCGTCGCAGTCTGAGGGAACGTACGGCGCTTCGTCGGCCTTGGTGTCGGGCTCGGTGTCGGGCTCGGCGAGCACCTTCGAGCTGCCCAGTTCTACGGACATGCCACCCCCTTGAGGTCGCGGACGGATCGCGGCGGCACCCTCGGGCGTGAGGGAGGCACCTCCCGGTCAATACCGGCGGTGCCGTCGCGGCAAACGCACTTCTCGCAGAATGTCACAAGTCAGCAACACGACGTAGCCCCTTGTCGATAAAACCGCACAGCTCGGGATGGGGATACGTCCGTACGAGTGTCCCCCGCAAGGGTTACGCGTCGATGGAGTTTGCGGCACGGAGCCGGGCGAAGCTCCGCGACAGCAGCCGGGAGACGTGCATCTGCGACACCCCCAGCTCCGCGCTGATCTGCGACTGCGTCAGGTTCCGGTAGTACCGCAGCAGCAGGATCCGCTGCTCCCGCTCGGGGAGCTGGACGAGTAGGTGCCGCACCAGATCGCGGTGCTCCACGCCGTCCAGGGCCGGGTCCTCGTAGCCGAGCCGGTCGATCAGCCCGGGCATGCCGTCCTCGCGCTCCTGGGCGGCCTCCAGGGACGTGGCGCGGTAGGCGCGCCCGGCCTCCAGGCAGGCCAGGACGTCCTCCTCGGCGATCCGCAGCCGCTCGGCGATCTCGGCGGTGGTGGGGGAGCGGCCGTGCAGCACGGTCAGGTCCTCCGTCGCGCCGCTGACCTGCACCCACATCTCGTGCAGCCGGCGCGGCACGTGCACGGTGCGGACGTTGTCGCGGAAGTAGCGCCGGATCTCGCCGATGATCGTCGGCATCGCGAAGGTGGGGAACTGCACCCCCCGGCCGGGGTCGAAGCGGTCGATCGCGTTGATCAGGCCGATGGTGCCGACCTGGACGACGTCCTCCATCGGCTCGTTGCGGCTGCGGAAGCGGGCGGCGACGTAGCGGACGAGGGGAAGGTTGGCCTCGATGAGGGCCCCGCGCACCCGTTCGTGCTCGGAGGAGCCCGCCTCCAGGCCGGAGAGCCGCTCGAAGAGCACCTGGGTCAGGGCGCGGGTCTCCGCGCTCCGACGGCTGGGGGCTGCCCCCGTGGGGGTCCGGGGAAGGGTCTGCGTGGCCGCCACCGTTCGTCCAACCCCTTCGCGGTTGTTGCATCCGGCAAAAGCGGTCATAGCATCACAAGGTATATGCACCATGGGCAAGCACCGCATAACTTCGTGTTGTTGCGGTGCGCGCACGGCGGACGGCCGTCCGGGGGGCGGCCGCGGGACGGCGGGGCGGTGCTCGTGCGGACGGGCTCGTACGGGCGACCCGTTCAGTTCACCAGTTCGGACATGAAGGCCCCGACGCTCTTCGCGGCGCTGGATATGGCCTCGAAGCCGATGCCGACGAGTTCGGTGGAGCGGTCGGGGGAGGCGATGATCGAGTACAGGATGAAGACGAGGAGTACGTAGAGCACGACCTTCTTCACGTTCACGGCGCTTGCCTCTCCCCGAACATCCCCGGACATCCCCGAACACCCCCGAACATCCCGGGTGTCCCCGAACACAGGACCGCCCGGGCGGTTGCGAGAGTCTAACCGGCGGCGACCGGCGCTCCCAGGGTTCGCGCGGCCCGGCGCCGGGCCGGAGCCGAGGGCGGCGGAGCACGGCGAAGGGCCCCCTCGGAGAGGAGGCCCTTCGACTGCCGCGGTAGCGGTGGGATTTGAACCCACGGTGGAGTTGCCCCCACACTCGCTTTCGAGGCGAGCTCCTTCGGCCGCTCGGACACGCTACCGGGAGAGAGCCTAGCCCATGGTCGGGCGTGTGCCGAAATCGGTTCCGGGGGAAGTTCCCCTCCGGTCCTCCCCGGCCTCCCGCGGCGGGCCGGGAGCCGTCCGGGAAGGGGCGCGGGAGGGCGTACGGGAGGGCGCGCGGAAGAAGTCGGTGAGCAGGGCCCCGCACTCCCGCGCCAACACCCCGGAGACCACCTCGGGCCGGTGGTTGAGCCGGCGGTCGCGTACGACGTCCCACAGGGAACCCGCCGCGCCCGCCTTCTCGTCCACCGCTCCGTAGACGACCCTCTCCAGCCGGGACAGCACGATCGCACCCGCGCACATCGTGCACGGCTCCAGCGTCACCACCAGGGTGCAGCCCGACAGCCGCCACTCGCCGACCGCCCGGGCGGCCTCGCGGATCGCCACGACCTCCGCGTGCGCCGTGGGGTCGCCGGTCGCCTCGCGCTCGTTGCGGCCGAGCCCCAGGGCCGTGCCGTCCGGGCCCAGGACGACCGCGCCGACGGGCACGTCGCCGGTCCCGGGAGCCCGTACGGCCTCGGCCAGGGCACGGCGCATCGCCGCCCGCCACGGGTCCCGCAGCGGGTCGGCGGTCTCGTCCGGGGAGGGCCCGGGGCCCGGGGAGCCCGGGGGCTCCGGGGAATCCGGGCGAGGGGCCTGCGGGTCCGGCGGAACGCTCATGCGCCCAGTGTCCCCGCCCGCCCCGGCCCCGCGTACGGCGGGCGGGCACGGCGGCGGGACCGGAGCGGGACACATGGGGCGCACGAGGTGCACGGGCCACGCGGGGCCGACAGGAGGTGTGGGCCGTACGAGGGTGGAGGGAGGTGCGGTCGCCGGCTACCTGACGGCCTCCAGCATGTCCGTGCAGCCGAGCGCGTCGGCGATCTCGGTCAGCGCGTCCTCGGAGGTCAGCGAGAGCAGCGCCGTGCCGTCCATGCCGAAGTCGGCCAGCAGCCCGACGTCGCCGACCGGCCCCGCCGGAGCGGCGCCGGCGGCCTGTGCGGACGCGCCCCCCTCGTCCTCCTCGTCCTCCGTGTCGCTCGGCGGCTCGCCGTCCTCCGTGCCGTCGAGGTCCACGAGGAGGTCGAGGTCCTCCTCGCGGCCCGGTTCGCGGCCGAGGAGTTCGTCGGTGAGCAGGATCTCCCCGTAGGAGCTGCGCGCGGCCGCGGCCGCGTCCGAGACGAAGATGCGGGGATCCTCCTCGCCCTCCACCCGGACGACGCCGAACCAGACGCCCTCCTGTTCGATGCAGACCAGGACCGGCTCATCGTCCTCGGCGGCCTCCCGGGCCAGGTCGGCGAGATCGGCCAGGGTCTCGACCTCGTCGAGTTCCGTGTCGCTCGCTTCCCAGCCGTCTTCGGTGCGCGCGAGCAGTGCGGCGAAGTACACCGTGACTCTCCCACTGGTATCAGGTGCCCGAGTGCTGACGGGACCGCGCCCCGCCCAATCGGAATCGTGGCAGAAACCGGCGCCGAGCGAGAGGTCTTCGACCGTGCGTCGCGTGGGTGTTGCGCCGGATTACCAGCGAAATGTCCTCATTCGCATCGCCTGGCGCATGCGCGCGGCGCGGGCGCGGCGCGGCTGCACCCGTTCGCGCAGGGCCTTGGCCTCGTTCAGCTCGCGCAGGAAGACCGCCCGGCGGCGGCGGCGCTCCGCGTCGCTGTCCGGGGCCGCCTGGGCCGCCTGGGCCGCGGAGCCACCGGCGGCCCGGGTGCCCGTACGGCGCTCCCCGGGCCCCCGGCGGTCCCGCCCGCCCTGGCCCCGCTGGTCCTGGCCCCGCTGGTCCTGGCCCTGGCCTCGCTGGTCCTCGCGTATGAGCCCCCGACGGTCGTCGGGGGTGTCGTCGTGCTGCTGCCTCGGTCCGGTCATACGGCCCACCTCCGGTCGTACCTGTTCACTGTCCCCCGAAAAGGCGCCTGTACGCCAGTGCGAGCCGGGAAAGCGGCTCGGCTACTGTCGATGGCATGCGGATTCACGTCGTCGACCACCCGCTGGTGGCGCACAAACTCACCACGCTGCGCGACGAGCGCACCGACTCCCCGACCTTCCGGCGCCTCGCCGACGAGCTGGTGACCCTGCTCGCCTACGAGGCCACCCGGGACGTGCGCACCGAGACGGTCGACATCAGGACCCCGGTGACGGCCACCACGGGCGTGCGGCTGTCCCACCCGCGCCCCCTGGTGGTGCCGATCCTGCGGGCCGGCCTGGGGATGCTCGACGGGATGGTGCGGCTGCTGCCGACCGCCGAGGTGGGCTTCCTGGGCATGATCCGCGACGAGCGCACCCTCCAGGCGTCCACGTACGCCACCCGGATGCCCGACGACCTCTCCGGTCGCCAGGTGTACGTCCTGGACCCGATGCTGGCGACCGGCGGCACGCTGGTCGCGGCGATCCGGGAGCTGATCCGGCGCGGCGCCGACGACGTCACGGCGCTCTGCCTGCTGGCGGCGCCCGAGGGTGTGGAGCTGATGGAGCGCGAGCTGGCGGGCACGCCGGTGACGGTGGTGACCGCCTCGGTCGACGAGCGGCTCAACGAGGACGGCTACATCGTCCCGGGCCTGGGCGACGCGGGCGACCGCATGTACGGGACGGCCGGCTGACCCCGGCCGCCGGGACGGCCGCCGTACCCGCGACTTCCGGGACGGCAGCGGTACCCGCCCGCCGGAGGGCCTACCGGCAGGCGGAGGGAGAGGGCGAGGGTGAGGGGGAGGCGAGGGCCGCCATGGCCTTGCGCACGTCCTTCTCCCCGGCCAGGGCCTTGAACGCCTTGCCGATCACCAGGTCGATCTCCCTCTCCGCGGCGTTCTTTCCGGAGGCCTTCTTCCCGTCCCCGCTCCCGGCCTTCCCGGCGTCCCCGGAGGTCTTGCGCTCGACCGCCCTGACCTCCGCCCCGGGAAGCTGGGTGAGCAGGACGTCGAACGCGCCGTTCCGGTAGGCGGCGGGCGGGCCCATCAGCAACCCGGCCTTCTTCACCTTCTTGTCGAGGGAGGCCGGGGCGTTGGCCACCTCGCCGATGGTGAAGCCGCGCTTCTCCAGCGCGTCCGCCGTCTTCCTGGCCAGGCCGCTGCGGGTGGTGGCGTTGTAGACGTTGACGGTGATGGCGGACGGCTTCGGCAGGGCGCCGGGCGAGGCGCCGGAGTTCTCGGCGGAGCGCGCCGCGGCGGCGCTCGCGCCGCCCTTCGCGCCGTCCCGGTCGTTCCCGCCGTCGCCGGCCGGCTCGCATTCGCCGCCGTCGCCGGCCGCCCGCACCATGGTGTCGCCGCCGGTGAAGGCGTCGAGGAGCTGCACCGTCCCCCAGGAGAGCACACCGAGGGCGGCGGTCGCCGCGACCGAGGCGGCGACGATCCTGCGGCGCCTGCGCGGGCGCCGCATCCGCGGGTAGCTGTCACCCGTGATGCGGTACTTGCCGCCCATGCCGGGGGGAGTGAGCATGCTCATGGGCGCAGCGTAGTGCGGAGACGGCGTAATGCCTACTAAACGATCAATGCGCGCACCGTGGTCGGCCCCGAAAGGGCCAACGCGTCCCGCACGGCGGGCCCGGGACGTCAGCGGGCGCAGCGGGTGGCAGTGGGCGTCAGCGGGTGCGGGCGGGCGTCAGTCGAGTTCGAGCACCCGGGCGTGCAGCACCTGCCGCTGCTGGAGGGCGGCGCGCACGGCGCGGTGGAGGCCGTCCTCCAGATAGAGGTCCCCGTTCCACTTCACGACGTGCGCGAACAGATCGCCGTAGAAGGTGGAGTCCTCGGCGAGCAGGGTCTCCAGGTCGAGCTGTCCCTTGGTGGTGACGAGCTGGTCAAGACGTACCGGGCGTGGGGCTACATCCGCCCACTGGCGGGTGCTCTCCCGGCCGTGGTCGGGGTAAGGACGCCCGTTTCCGATTCGCTTGAAGATCACACGGAAAGCCTACCGGCCCGGCGGCGGGGGACACAGCCTTCCGGCGGAGGGTCGGGGCGTGTCCCGGCCTCGGGGGGCGAGTGGTCACGGGCCGGCGCGCCGCCGCGCCCGCGGCGCGCGAAGCGCCGCGGGCGCCGGGGCGTGTGCCCCGGCGCCCGCGGTGGGGTGCCGTCACGGCCGGTACGTCCGTGGGACGTCGGGCCGTCAGTGCCTCAGGAGGTCAGGCCGTGGTCGTGGTCGTGCAGACCGCCACCGCTGCCCGCGGTGCCCTTGGTGGGCTCGAAGGGCACGTCCTCGGTCAGCGAGGAGGTGTCCCAGGCGTAGGTGCCGACGGCGTTGGCGATCACGTCGACGTTGACGCCGAGCGCCTTCTTGCTGACGTTGCCCATGTCGTCGCACGCCTGGTGGTAGCACTTGTCGTACGCGATACCGGCCTCGCCGCCCCACAGGGCGGCCTCCTCCTCGCTCTTGATGCCCTCGGCGCCGGTGAAGGTGCCGCCGGAGGGGATGCCGGCCTCGATGAACGGACCGTAGTCGGAGCGGCCGGTGAAGTCGGTGCCGCGCGGCTCCTGGCCCTGCGAGCGCATGAAGGTGTTGATCGCGTGCTCGAGCTGCGCCGAGCCCTCGGGGCCCGGGCCGGCGCCGACGCCGTCGGAGTCGTCGCCGTCGTAGACGAACAGGCCGTAGTTCGGCGAGGCGATCATGTCGAAGTTGAGGTAGAGGGCGATCTTCTCGCGCTCGGCCTCGGGCAGGCTGGTCACGTAGTGCTCGGAGCCCTGCAGACCCACCTCCTCGGCGGACCACAGAGCGAAGCGCACCTTGTTGGCGTGCTTGCCCTTGCGGTTGGTCTTGGCGAACTCGAGGGCGGTCTCCAGGATGCCGGCGGAGCCGGAGGCGTTGTCGTTGATGCCCGGGCCGTCGGCGACGGAGTCCAGGTGGGCGCCGAACATCACCACGTTGTCCTCGTCGCCGCCGCGGGTCTCGGCGATGACGTTGGGCGTGGAGCGGGTCTCGTGGAACTCGCGGATCTCCATGTTGACGGTGACGGTGCCCCGGGCGACGTCGGCCGCCAGTGCCTCGCCGGCCTCCTGGGTGATGCCGCCGGTGGGGATGCGGCCGGCGGAGGCCTCGCCGAGGGTGCCGTTGAGGTCCCCGTCGGTGTTGTTGTAGATGATCGCGCCGACCGCGCCGGCGTCGGCGGCGTTCGCCTGCTTGGCGGCGAAGGTGCAGCCGCCGCGCTGGATCAGGGCGATCTTGCCGGTGAAGTCGCCGGCGGCGAAGTCGTCGGCCTCGCAGCCGGTGGTGCCGTCGGCGTCCACGGGCACGGCCGCGAGAGCTGCCTCGACGCCGCCCTCGGGGGTGCTCGCGGTGTACGTCATCAGCTTGATGGGGACATCGCGCTGAGTGGGGCTCAGGACGGACAGCTTCTCCGCGAGCGTCTCGCGGTAGACGAAGTCGAAGTTCTGGTAGGTGACCTCGTACCCGGCGAGCTTGAGCAGGGTGCCGGCGTACTTCGCGGACCAGTCGTAGCCGGCGGAGCCGGCGGCGCGGTTGTCGTCCTTGGCGTCGGCGATCGCCTGGAACGCCCGCAGGTGCCTCATGGCGCCGTCCGCGTCGGCCTTCTTGACCAGCTGCCTCGCCAGCCGCTCGCCCTGCTTGCCGGGGTCGGGCTTGGCCACGGCGGAGGTGGCGGTCGCGGCGAGCATCAGGGGGGTGGCGAGGGACGCGGCGGCGGTGGCCGCGATGATTCTGCGCTTCCTGCCTCTGGAGAGAGGTGCGTGCACGGGAGGATCCTTCCGGTGCGGACAGCTGGGACGGGCTGTTCGACGTGGGGGATTGCCTGTCCGGGTTACGGACGTGGTGGAAGGGAAGGTAGCGACTGGAGGGCGCTGAGGGAATGATCCCGGCACAACTGGCCCGTTTTGGGGGAAGTGATCCGCCCGCACGCCGGGGCCAAACCCGTCCGATCCCGGGAACGGGGAACACCTGCCTTCCGGCCGCCGCCTTTCCCGGGCGCCTTTCCCCGCCGTCCGCCCGTCCGCCCGTCCGCCGTCCGCCCGTCCGCTGACCGGCCGTCCGCTGACCGGCCGTCGGCTACCGGCCGCGGGGGAACCAGCGGTCGATCAGCTCGTTGCGGAACACGCCCGCCGGGTCGAAGCGGTCCAGCAGTGCCCGGAAGTCCTCCCAGCGCGGGTACGAGGCGCTCGGCGCATCCACCCCCGTGGACGACAGCTTCCCCCAGTGGGGGCGCGCGTCGAAGGGCGCGAGCGCCTCCTCGACGCGGAGCAGCACGGGGGCGACGGCGGCCGCGTCGGACGTCCAGGTGAAGTGGAGGGCGACGCTGTCGCGGCCGTGGGCGGGGCTGAGCCACTGCGGATCGGCGGCCACGGTGCGTATCTCGGAGACCTGCAGCACGGGGGCGAGCAGCGGCCCGAGCTCCCGCAGCGCGGCGAAGGCCTCGCCCGCGCGGCCGGCCGGCACGAAGTACTCCGACTGGAGCTCGTCCCCGGCGCTGGGCATGAACCCGGAGCGGAAGTGCGGCAGCCGCTCGTCCCACGGCCCGGGCACCCCCTGCTGCTCGGTGGCGTTCTCCGTCGGCATTCCCTCGATCGGGTGGCGGGGGCCGTCGGCGGGGCGGGCGCCGGTCCAGGCGAGGCCGGGCAGCGGATCACCGGCGCGGCGCTTGGCCCACACCCGCGCCGGGCCGGTCCAGTCGGTGAAGACGCTGACGCTGTACGCGGCGCCGAACACCTCCTCCGGGCGCTGTGTCAGCACCTCCCAGGGCAGCCCCTCGTGGACGTACTGCTCCACCTCGAAGGCCGGGCACGCCTCCACGGTCAGGGCGGTGACCGCGCCCAGGGCGCCGAGCGAGACCACGGCCCCCTCGAAGCCGGCCTCGCCGCGCGAGACGGTGACCTGCGAGCCGTCCGCCGTGACCAGCTCCACCGACCGTACGGCGGCGGCCAGTGTGCCGCCGGTGTGCCCCGAGCCGTGGGTGCCGGTGGCGTACGCCCCGGCGAGGGTGAAGTGCGGGGTGGACGGGAGGTTCGGCAGGGCGAGCCCGTGCCGCCGCAGCACCGGGCACAGCTCGCCGAACCGGACCGCGCCGGTGACGCGGACGGTGCCGGAGGCCGGGTCCGCCTCGACGGCGCGGGGCAGGTCGT
The DNA here is from genome assembly GCF_002843305.1 of Streptomyces barkulensis. GTDB lineage: Bacteria > Actinomycetota > Actinomycetes > Streptomycetales > Streptomycetaceae > Streptomyces > Streptomyces barkulensis. The sequence continues at coordinate 137,484 of NZ_PGSG01000115.1, read as the reverse complement.
CGAGGGTGATCAGATCGCCGTCCGTGTCGGCGATCCGGTTGAAGGAGTGGCCCGAGCCCAGCACCCGTACGCGGTCGGACGCCGCGACGATCTCGCGCAGCCGGTCCGTCGTCGCCGGGCGGTGCAGGGCCCGGGCGGCGAACTCGACGTTCCCGGCCCAGTTGGTGAGCTTGGTCGGCGTCGCGGCCATGGTGTCTCCAGCCTCGTGGGATCGATCGACCGTGCGAGCGTATGCCACCTGTGCGGTTGCTTCCGGCAGGCGGCGGCGGGTAGGCGGACACGGCCGACGAGGGAGGAGGCCGGCGCCGTGGCGGACAGAGCGCTCGTACTGGGCAGCGGAGGGCACGCGGGCGGAGCGTGGCAGGTGGGGGTGCTGGCCGGGCTGGCCGCCGCCGGCGTGGACCTCGCCGGAGCCGACACGGTGATCGGCACCTCGGCGGGAGCGGTGGTCGGCGCCCGGCTGGCGGCCGGGGAGCATCCGGAGGAGCTCCACCGGCGGCAGTCGGAGGCGGCCGGACCGGAGGCGGCCGGACCGGAGGCGGCCGGACCGGAGGCGGCCGCTCCGGCGGCGGCCGGTCCCGAGGCGCGGATCACTCCCGGCGCGGCGCTGGGCTTCCTGCGCGCGCAACTGGGCCGGCGCACCCCCGAGGCGGTGGCGCGGCGGCTGGGGCGGATGGCGCTGGGGGCGCGCACCTCCTCCGGGGAGGAGGTGCTGGAGGCCATGGCCGCCCTGCTGCCGGTACGGGAGTGGCCGAACGCGCTGCGCGTGACCGCCGTGGACGCGCACACCGGTGAGCTGGGCACCTTCCACTCCGGCAGCGGCGCCGAGCTGCTCCGGGCGGTCGCCGCGAGCTGCGCGATGCCGGGCCTGTGGCCGCCGGTGGCCCTGTGCGGGCGGTGGTGGATCGACGGCGGCGTGCGGTCGACGACCAACGCCGATCTGGCGCGCGGCCACCGGCGGGTGGTGGTGCTCGCCCCGCTGCCCAGGGCGTTCGGGCCGGGCCCCCGGGCCGAGCGGCTCGCCGCCCGGCTGCGGGCGGAGGGGGCGGAGGTCGCGCTGATCGTCCCGGACGCAGCCGCCCGCCGGGAGCTCGGCCGCAACCCCCTGGACGTCTCCCGCCGGGCGGCCTGCGCACGTGCGGGACGTGCGCAGGCCGCCGCCCACGCGCGGGCCGTGGGCGGCGTCTGGCACGGCTGAGCGGCGGGCCCCGGCGCCGACGAGCGGCCGGGGCCCGCCGGTGGCAGGGTCCTACCGGCGGCCGGGCACGCGCGCGCCGGGCACGGGAACCCGCGACCAGTCGGTGCCCGAGCCCAGGTGGAAGGACGGGTACGCGGGCTGGTTGTACGTCGTCTGCTGCCGCGCCACCTCGACCCGGTACTGCGGGTCGTGCATCAGCGTGTACAGCTTGCGGTCGGTCACCTCGGTGCTGGTGTAGATCCGTATCGCCGAGCTGTCGGCGGTGCGCACCAGCAGTTCCTCGCGCCAGTCGCCGAGGACGTCGGCCACCAGCGAGGGGTTGCCCTTGGTGCCGTTGTTGGTGCGGGCGCCCTCGGCGGTCAGCAGTGTGCCGCGCCGCCAGTCCCTGATCACCGGGGTGTTCTCGCCCGAGCCGTCCACGATCTGCGTGGTCATGTCGGCGGCCCAGCGGATGCTCATGTTGGTGCCCGGGGTGGAGTCCGCGATCCGCTCGCCGTCCGCGCTCCACAGTCCGACGCCGTGCGAGCCCCAGGTCTCCAGGCCCGGCCGGTCCGGGTCGATGTCGCCCACCATGCCGCGACCGGTGTCCACGCCGGTGTAGGTGCCGTACAGCACCTCGCCGGTGGCGGCGTCGCGCAGCGCGTGCCCGTAGGGGGCCCGGCGCCCGCCCTCGTGGACGGTGTGGATCTCCAGGCCGGGCCGGTCCGGGTCGATGTCGGCGACGTGCATGGCGTCGCCGTGGCCGAGCCGCACGCTCCGCCCGGGCACGGCGCTCCCGGGCGGTCCCTCGGCGAAGGAGCTGTGGAGGAGGGAGCCGTCGTCGTCGAGGGTGGCCGCCCCGTAGACGATCTCCTGGCGGCCGTCGCCGTCCACGTCCGCCGCGCTCAGGGAGTGGAAGCCCTGGGTGGTGAGGGCGCCGTACTCGGGGTCGGTGCCGTCCACGCCGTGCGGGGAGTCGTCGAAGGGGTTGGACATGGGCGTCCAGCCGCTGTCGGCAAGCCACTGGCGCTTCAGCCGCTTGCCGTCCCAGCGGTAGGCGGCCACGGTGGCGCGCGTGTAGTAGCCGCGGGCGAAGACGGCCGAGGGGCGCCTGCCGTCGAGGTAGGCCACGCCCGCCAGGAAGCGGTCGACGCGGTTGCCCGGCTCGATGCGGCTCATGGCGTAGTCGCCCCACATCAGGCCGTCGTCGTGCCGTCCGGGCTCGTAGCGGACGGTCTGGAGCTCGCGTCCGGTGGCGCCGTCGAACACCGTCAGGTACTCGGGGCCGGTGAGGACGAAGCCCTCGAAGGCGCGCAGGTCGTTGCGGGAGCTGCGGGAGGGGGCGTAGACGTCGGTGAAGTGGTCGGCCAGGTCCTCGGCGGCGGCGCGGGAGAGCGGGTAGTCGTGGCGCGGCTCGATGCCGAAGGCCGCCTCCAGGGTGGCGGGCCACCGTCCGGCGGTCACCTCGGGGTGCTCGTGCCAGCCCAGGAACGTCTCCACGAGGTGCTCGCGGTAGTCCGCGGCGCTCATCCGGTGGTCGTCGCGGTGGGAGTGGCCGGCGCGGACGTCCTCGCGAGGCATGGTGACGTACCGCTCGGAGACGACGCGGCCGTGCCGGTCGTAGCGGATGCTCTTCGTACCGGGCGCGGTCTTGACCATCATCTCCGCGCGCCCGTCGCCGTCGAAGTCGTAGACGGGGAACTGGGTGTAGTGGGCGCCCGCGCGGATGTTGACACCCAGGTCGAGGCGGTGCAGGAGGGTGCCGTCGAAGCGGTAGGTGTCGATCAGGACGTTGCCGGTGTAGCCCTTCTGGGAGACGTCCTTGGAGTTGGACGGATCCCACTTGACGACGTACTCGTAGCTCCCGTCGCCGTCCACGTCGCCGACGCTCATGTCGTTGGCGGAGTAGGTGTAGCTCTCCCCGGCGGGGGTGACGCCGCCGGCGGGCCTGCGCAGCGGCAGTTCGGTGTAGGACCGCGACCACGGCGTGACCGCCTGGCCGCGGCCCCTGTCGCGGACCTCGCGGCCGTCGACGACGGGGACGACGCGGTACCCGGAGCCGGGCGGGGCGCCGCGGTCGAGGTGGTTGGTGCTGTCGGTGACGGTCGCCACGGGCTCGCCGTCCCGGTAGACGCGGAAGTCCGGGCCGGCCATGCCGGTGGCGGTGGAGCCGGTGGTCTCGGTGCCGAGCAGCCGCCAGCTCAGGAAGACGCCCTCGCCGGTGGCGACGGCGACGAGGCCGCGGTCGAGCTTCTCGAGCTGGACCGCCCGTCCCTTGCCATGGCCGTCGTGGCCGCCGCCGTGGCCGCTGCCGGGTGCCTCGCCGGAGGGGGCGCCGGCCTGGGCGGCCGGGGCGCCGGTGGCGAGCAGTACGGCGGCCAGCAGGACGGACGTACGCCGCCCCGCCCCGGCCGCCGGGTGCCGCCATGGGGGCCGGGTTCGTCCAGGGGGTCGTCTCATCGCGCGGTCCTTCCCGCCCTCGGCCGGACCCGTGTGGATCGGGAGGGCCGTGTCGATATGTTGCCGACGCTCTCTTGATACGTTTCAATTGATTCGTTTCAAGGAGCGGGCGAGACGGTATGGGCAGGGGGAGGGGCCGTCAAGACCCCGCGTCAGGACTCGTCGCCGGCCTGCGGTTTCCCGGCAGGCGGCAGACGGTACGGAGGCAGACGGTACGGAGGCGCGGCGGTGGGGCGGCCCGCACCCGGACCGCCTCACCGCACGCGCGCCGCGCCGTCCTGCGCGCTACGCCGACACCTTCTGCTTCTTGTGCCCGTTGCCCATCTCGGGCTTGAGGAGCACCTTCGTCCAGCCCTCGTCGCGCTTGTCGAAGTGCTGGTAGGCCTCCGGCGCCTCCTCCAGCGGGACCCGGTGGGAGACCACGAAGCTGGGGGTGGCGCGGCCGGCGATGATCATGTCGCGCAGCTGGCGGTTGTACGACTTGACGTTCGCCTGGCCGGTCCCCATCCGCAGCCCCTTCTCGAAGAACTTGCCGATCCGGAAGAGCAGTTCGCCCTTCTTGGCGCTCTCGCTGGGCCCGCCGGGGTCGGCCGGCACGTAGAGCCCGACCACTCCGAGCATCCCGGTGGGGCGCACCGCCTCGACCAGGGTGTTGAGCACTATCGCCGGCTGCTCCTCGCCCTCGGCGACCGTGGCCTGGTAGCCGACGGCGTCGATGCCCTTGTCGGTGCCCTCCCCGTTGGTCTGCTCCTTGATCTGCTCGGCGGCGTCGCCCTTGCTGTAGTCGATCGGGATCGCGCCGATCCGGCCCGCGAGGCGGAGCCGGTCCGGCTGCTTGTCGACGACGAAGACGCGGGAGGCGCCGCGCAGCACCGCGGAGTAGGCCGCCATCAGGCCGACCGGTCCGGCGCCGAACACGCACACCGTCTCCCCGGGGGAGACCTGTGCCAGCTCGGTGGCGTGGTAGCCGGTGGGGAAGATGTCGGCGAGCAGGGCGAAGTCGTCCTCGTGCTCGGTGCCCTTGGGCAGTTGCAGGCAGTTGAAGTCCGCGAACGGCACCCGCAGGTACTGCGCCTGCCCGCCCGTGTAGGGGCCCATCGACACGTAGCCGTAGGCGCCGCCCGCGAAGCCCGGGTTGACGGTCAGGCAGAAGCCCGTCCGCCCCGCCAGGCAGTTCTTGCAGAAGCCGCATGCCACGTTGAACGGCATGACGACCCGGTCGCCCTTCTTCACCGAGGCGACGCCGGAGCCGGCCTCCTCCACGACCCCCATGTTCTCGTGGCCGAACACGATGCCCGGCTCCGCGCCGGTGCGGCCCTCGTACATGTGCAGGTCGGAGCCGCAGATGGCGGATGTGGTGACCTTGACGACCACGTCCGTGGGGTCCTGGATCCGGGGGTCGGCGACCTCCTCGACGTCGACGTTGAACGGTTCCTTGTAGACGACGGCTTTCATCGCTGCCTCCTTACGGCGCGGCGTGGCGCGGCGCGCACGGCCGGCGGGAGCGCCGTGACGGCGCGCGTCACATGCGGTTGATCCCGCCCATACTTCGCATTCCGTTCGGTTCGACCGGGCGGGTGTCCGTGGGGGAGGACGGTGAAACCTGCCGGAGCGCACGCCGGGCGGGAGGGTGCGCCGGGGTGCTCCGAGGGTGCGTTCGAGAGGCATCGTGGCGACAAAAGAGACTAATCTGGCATGGGAGTCGGTCGACCGGGGGTGGTGATACCCGTGTACTCAGTGCCGCCCCGGTGCGTGCTGGCGGTCACCGACCTCTCCGAACCGGCCGGCGAAGCCGTCGGCCGCGCGGCCCGGCTCGCCGCGCGGTACGGCGCGCGGCTGCTGGTGCTGTACGTCGCACCGCCGCACGTGGCCCCGGAACTGGTGGAGTTCGCCCGGCTGCGGCTCCGCTCCCACCTGCGCCGGCATGCCCGCGAGGTCCCGGCGGCCCGGGGGACGGTGCGCACCGGCAGGGTCGCCGCCGTCGTACCGGACGAGGCGGGCGGAGAGGGCGCCGATCTGCTGGTGCTGGGGGCCCGCGGCCGGCACCGGCCCGGCGGCACCGGGCTGGGCGGCGTCGCCGGGAGCCTGGTGCGCACCGGCGAGGTGCCGGCGCTGGTCGTCAGACGGCCGCCCGGCGGCGCGTACCGGAAGGTCCTGCTCGCCGTCGACGAGTCCACCGCCTCCCTGGCCGCGGCCCGTACCGGGACGGGGCTGACCCCCGGGGCGGAGCGCCTGCTGGTCCACTGCGTCACCGTCCCCGGCGAGCACCTGCTGCGCATGCGGGGCGTGCCGGAGGGGGAGCTGGAGCGGTTGCGGCGCACCCGCACCGAGCAGGCCCGCCCGGCCGCCGAACGGATCGCGGCGGACCTGGCGCCGCGCCCGGCGCGCGTCCTGGTCGCTCCGGGGCGCCCGCAGGACGCCGTACCCCGCCTCGCCGGAAGCGAGGGGGCCGATCTGGCCGTGGTCGGGACGGGCACGCGCTCGGCGGTCGGCTACGCCGTCCTCGGCAGCGTCGCCCAGCACGTGGTGTCCGAGGCGCCGTGCGACGTGCTGGTCGTCCCGGGACCGGGACCAGGGCCGGGACCGGGGCGATGACCGCATCCCCGCAGCGAACGAACCAGTGATCGGACCGGGCCATGGATCCGTACGACTTCCCCCTCGTCGCCGCGGTCCTCGCGATCTCCGCCGCCGTGGGCCTGCTGGCGACACTGCTGAAGCAGCCGCTGATCGTCGCCTTCATCGGCGTCGGCATCCTGGTCGGCCCCGCCGGAACCGGCTGGGTGGAGGCCGAGGGCACCGTCGAGCTGCTGGCCCGGCTGGGCATCGCGGTGCTGCTGTTCCTGGTGGGGCTCCGGCTCGACCTGCACCTGGTCCGCACCACCGGGCCCATCGCGCTGGCCACCGGGCTCGGCCAGGTCCTGTTCACCTCGGTGATCGGCTTCCTGATCGCGCTCGCGCTGGGCATGGACGCGGTGACGGCGCTCTACGTCGCGGTCGCGCTCACCTTCTCGTCCACGATCATCATCGTGAAGCTGCTGTCCGACAAGCGCGAGCTGGAGCAGCTCCACGGCCGCATCGCGGTGGGGTTCCTGATCGTGCAGGACATCGTCGTGGTGCTGGTCATGATCGCGCTGACCGCGTTCGGGCAGCGGACCGGCGGCAGCGGGGGCGGCATGGCCGCGGAGATCGCCCTGGTCTTCGCCAAGGGCCTGGGTCTGCTGGCCGGCGTCGCCGCGCTGACCCGCTACGTCCTGCCCGGCCTGCTGCACCGGGTCGCCCGCTCCCAGGAGCTGCTGCTGCTCTTCGGGGTGGCCTACGCGGTGTCGGTGGCCGCGCTGAGCGAGTGGCTCGGCTTCAGTTCCGAGGTCGGGGCGTTCCTGGCCGGGGTCTCCCTGGCGGGCACCCCCTACCGGGACGCCATGGGGGCCCGGCTGGTCAGCCTGCGCGACTTCCTGCTGCTCTTCTTCTTCCTGGAGCTGGGCGCGCGGCTGGAGTTCACGGACGCGGGCACGCAGATCGCCGAGGCGCTGGTGTTCTCGGTCTTCGTGCTCGTCGGCAACCCGCTGATCGTCGTCGTGATCATGGCCGCCATGCGCTACCCGGTCCGGGTGGGGTTCCTGGCGGGGCTGACGGTCGCCCAGATCTCGGAGTTCTCCCTCATCCTCGCCGCCCTCGGCTACAGCCTCGGACACATCACCGGCGCCACCGTCAGCCTGATCACCGTCGTCGGCCTGGTCACCATCGGCGCCTCCACCTACCTGATCCTCTACTCCCACCAGATCTACGGGCGCCTGGAGCGGTGGCTGGGCAGGTTCGAGCGGACCGGGGCCCGCCACGCCGACCTCGCCGACGCCCACCACGACGCCGACGTCGTCCTCTACGGTCTCGGCCGCTTCGGCGGCCTGCTGGCGGACCGGCTCAGCCGGGCCGGGCACCGGGTCCTGGCGGTGGACTACGACCCGCACCGGGTGGCGCGCAACGACCGGGCGGGAGTGACCGCCGTCTTCGGCAGCGCCGAGGACGTCCACTTCCTGGAGTCCCTGCCGCTGGCCCGGGCCCGCTGCGTGGTGTCCGCCATCCCGGTGGCGGACACCAACCGGGCACTGCTGCACGGGCTGCGCCACCACGGGTACCGGGGCGTCACGGCCGTCACCGCCCACAACCGGCGCGACGCCGAGCACCTGCGCGCCGAGGGGGTCGATCTGGTCATCGAGCCGTTCGCCGCCGCGGCCTCCGACGCGGCGGCGGCCCTGGACGGGCTGCTGCGCGACTGACACGGGACGCGGGGACTCCCCTGGAGCTCACGGGCCCTGCCGGACCCGTGCCGCCGACCCGCCCGTCACACAGGACCGCGCCGGTACACCGACAGCGCCCAGATCACCAGGGCGCACAGGGCGATCAGCACGATCGACCAGATCGGGTAGTACGGCAGCGACAGGAAGTTCGCCACCAGCAGGACCGCGGCCATCACCACTCCCGCGACCCGCGCCCACAGCGCGCCCCGGAACAGCCCGAGGGCCACCGCGATACTCACGGCCCCCAGGATCAGGTGGGCCCAGCCCCAGCCGGTGGTGTCCCACTGGAAGGTGTAGTCGGGGGTGGTGAGGAAGACGTCGTCCTCGGCGATGCCCATGATGCCGCGCAGCAGGTCCAGCACGCCGGAGACGACCAGCATCACGGCGGCGAACACCACCAGTCCGCCGGCCAGGTCCTGGGTGTCGTCCGAGTACTGCCGCCGATCCGTCTGTGCCATCGGAAAGTCACCTCGTCTCGCGGACGGAACCCCGGGCGCCGGCGTCCCGTCCGCACCCGGCGGTGGAGGGACGGGAGGGCGGCCGAGCGCCTGCCCCGCACACCGCTCCGCACGCGCTCACCAGCGCGTTCACCGTCCTCGCTCCCAGTATCGTCCGGTGGGGGGAAGGCGCAAACGGACGCCTCGCGCGCGCCCCTCGTACCCGGTCCCCGTGCCGCCCCCGTCTGCGCCGTGCCGCCGTCCTCGCCCGGCTGCTCGCCTACGACACGACGGCCGGCCGAGCGCGAACCGGCGAAACTGCCCTGGGCCGACGCCGCCCGCGCCCACCACGCGGTCAGTCCGAACCGGGACCGGGACCTTCGGGCGCGTCGTTCGCGGCGCGGCGGTACTCGGCGTTGATGCGCTGGGCCTCCTCGAGCTGGTCCTCGAGGATGACGATGCGGCAGGCGGCCTCGATCGGGGTCCCCCGGTCGACGAGTTCGCGGGCGCGGGCGGCGATCCGCAGCTGGTAGCGGGAGTACCGGCGGTGTCCGCCCTCCGAGCGCAGCGGAGTGATCAGCCGGGCCTCACCGATGGCCCGGAGGAAGCCGGGGGTGGTGCCGAGCATCTCGGCGGCCCGGCCCATGGTGTACGCGGGGTAGTCGTCGTCGTCCAGACGGTCGCTGAGCGGAGTATCTGCTGCCATGTCACCTCGTTGTGCAACGCGTCGAGAGGCCCTGGCACCGTACGGCACCAGGGCCCCGAAGGAAATTCAACACCATCCGCCGCCTCCCGTGCCGTGTCGGCCCTCCGCCCCCGCCGCCCGGCTCGACGAGAGGAGGAACGCGGGGACCGCGGCCGTGTGACCGGGGGCCACGCCTGATTCCGGGGTTCCGCGGTCTCGTCCGCCGCGGGCGGTGACACAGCGGTGAGGGCTCTGCCGACGCGCTTCGGCAGAGCCCTCACCGGGTCCTTGGCGGCGGTTTCCCGCCCGCGCATCACACCCCTGGGGAGAGGGCGCCTTCGAACAGCGCCGACGCGGTCCGGAGCGGAGCGGGGACATCCGCCCGTGCGGTCCCGGCCCGAACGGGGGCCGGGTGACGGCACGGCGCACGGTGTCTCACAGAGCGCGGGAGGACGCGCCGACCGGGCGAGGCGGACCGGCGGGCGGGGCGGACGGTCCGGCGAGGACGTCCCGCAGGCGGATCCGGTCCGTGTAGGCGGGGCTGTCGCGGAGAACGGTGAGCCGGGCCAGGGTGATCAGACCCGTGCTCTGGTCGTCCCCGTCGCAGAGGACGAGATGATCGACGCGGGCGCCGGCCATGAGGGACAGAGCCACCTCGATCGTCATGTCGTCACGGACCCAGGGCCCGGACGTGCTCCTGCCGGAGGCCACGGCCCCGGCGGCCCCGGGGGCCTCGGGGGCCTCGGGGGAGGGAACGGTCGCGTGGTGTTGCGTCTGAACCGGTGTCAAAGGTGTCTCCTGCCGGAAAGGGGTGGGCCTGCGGTCGGCGGGCCCGTGATCACAGCGGACTCGTGGTCGCAGCGGCTCCGGACAGCCGGGTCGGGGCCGGCCGCCGCTGCGCCCCGCGGTGGGCCGTCTCGCCGACGGGCCTGCCCTGCCCCGGGCGGCCCCGCCGGCCCCGGCGGCCACGGGAGGAGGACGCGCCGCGGGAACGCTCCGCTTCCGGCGCGGTGACGACGACCGGGACACCGGAAGGGGCCTGGGCGCCCGTGATGCGGCTCAGTTCCGCCTCGCCCGAGCGCACCCGGGTGATCCGGGGGGTGATGCCCGCCGAAGCCATCAGCCGGCTCATACCGTGACGCTGCTCGGGGGTCACCAGGGTGACGACGCTGCCGGACTCGCCGGCCCGCGCGGTACGGCCGCCGCGGTGCAGGTAGTCCTTGTGGTCGGCGGGCGGGTCCACGTTGACGACCAGATCGAGGTTGTCGACGTGGATGCCGCGGGCGGCGACGTTGGTCGCCACCAGGACCGCCACATGCCCGCTCCTGAACTGGGCCAGGGTCCGCGTGCGCTGTGGCTGGGACTTGCCGCCGTGCAGGGCCGCGGCACGGACACCGCTGCTCAGCAGGTGTCTGGTCAGCCGGTCCACCGCGTGCTTGGTGTCGAGGAACATGATCACCCGCCCGTCCCGCGCGGCGATCTCGGTGGTCGTTTGGTGCTTGTCCGCACCGTGCACATGGAGTACGTGGTGCTCCATGGTGGTGACGGCACCCGCCGACGGGTCGACGGAGTGGACCACCGGGTCCGTCAGATAGCGGCGGACCAGCAGGTCGACGTTGCGGTCGAGGGTGGCGGAGAACAGCATCCGCTGCCCGCCGGGACGCACCTGGTCGAGCAGGGCGGTGACCTGGGGCATGAAGCCCATGTCGGTCATCTGGTCGGCCTCGTCGAGGACCGTGGTCTCGACACCGTCCAGCCGGCACTCGCCCCGGTCGATGAGGTCCTTGAGCCGCCCGGGGGTGGCGACGACCACCTCGGCGCCGTTCCTGAGCGCGGCGGCCTGGCGGCCGATGGACATCCCGCCGACGACGGTGGCCAGCCGCAGGCTCACGGAGCGGGCGTACGGGGCGAGCGCGTCGGTGACCTGCTGGGCGAGCTCGCGGGTGGGGACCAGGACGAGGGCGAGCGGCTGCCGGGGCTCGGTGCGCCGCCCCGCCGTGCGGGCCAGCACGGCGAGGCCGAAGGCGAGGGTCTTGCCCGAGCCGGTGCGGCCACGGCCGAGCACGTCACGGCCGGCCAGGGAGTTCGGCAGGGTGGCCGCCTGGATCGGGAACGGCACGGTCACGCCTTCGCGGCCGAGCGTGGCCAGCAGCCGCGCGGGCATGGCGAGATCGGCGAACGCCCCGACGGCGGGCAGCGCGGGCGTGACCGTCCTCGGCGGGGCGAACTCGCCCTGCACGGCCCGTCCGGCCTGCCGGTTCCCGTAGCCCCCGGAACGGCGCGGGCCACCGGAGCGGCTGCCGCCGGAGCCTCCCCCGAAGCGGTCGTAGGTGCGGGATGTGCGGGCACTCTTCACGGGGAACCTTCCTTGGTGCGGCGCGTGGCAAGGAATTCCCGCAGCAGATGAGTGGCGCAGAGAATCTCGAGACGAGCCGAATACGATGTGGGCCGGTACGGGCCGGCGGGGGAAAGCGTCACCGGCCGGTGGGCGGTGGAGCCTTTCCCGTCGCATGCCCCGAAACGCGGCGAGCCGGGGCCCGCACCCTCAGGTGCGGGCCCCGGCTGCGAAGTGCGCGTCGCCGGTGTCAGGCGGAAACGATGTTCTCGGCCGTCGGGCCCTTCTGGCCCTGCGCGATGTCGAACGACACCTTCTGGCCTTCCAGCAGCTCGCGGAAGCCCTGGGCGGAGATGTTCGAGTAGTGGGCGAAGACGTCGGCGCCGCCGCCGTCCTGCTCGATGAAGCCGAAGCCCTTTTCCGAGTTGAACCACTTCACGGTGCCAGTAGCCATTTCATTTCTCCTTCGGAGGCGGTTTCGGGGATTCACCCTGTGTGAATCCCGTGTCGCCGTGATGATTACCTCGTCGGAAATGAACCTTCTGGCAACCACACCTGCAACTGAGATCGACAGTAGCACGGTGCGATCGGCCCTGCACGGTCGATGATTTCCCTCCGGTCCGCGGCCGGGGAATACTCGCCGCGCGCCGCGTCTATTTCTCATGTCGCGGGCACAGATATTGCTGTTCGCGGACACGGTCTTTCTTCCGCGCGCTTCCACCCGCACCTCTGTGACCTCCGCCGGAGGCAGACGCGCCGCTGCCGCCGCCGGCGGCGGACGGCACAGCGCCGAACGCGCCGGGACTCCACTGCCGCGACGAAGGTCACATCCCCGCGGGGAGAGCGAGGAGCGCGAGGAGCGCGTGGAGTGCGTGGAGCGCGAGAAGCCTGTGCCGGGGCCGGGAAGCCCGTCCCCGGTCAGCAGGATGTCCGTCCCGTCCCGCCTGTGCTCGCCGGCTGCGGGCGCCAGGCTGCGGGTGCCAGGCTGGGGGGCACGGTGGAACTCAACGGCGAGCCGGTCGGCCCTGACGCCCTTCAGGCCCTGGCGCTGACCAACTACGGCCACTTCACGTCGATGCGCATCTCTTCGCACCGACTGCGACCAGAGCTGCGGCCACGCGACGACGAAGGCCCCGGCCGCTGGGCGGTCGGGACCTTCGCTTCGGCTGGTCGGCCGTGGCGGAGGATACGAGATTCGAACTCGTGAGGGGTTGTCCCCAACACGCTTTCCAACTGTTCGCCCCGGGGCCCGGCGGGAGCCGTACCCGTCCTGAGCTGCGGCGGAGCGTTCGGGGCGGTCCCGTCCGGACGGAGCCGGACGGGGGTGAACGCAACCAGGACTGCAACCACAGGAGTGTCGGCCCCTTCCTACGCCCTGCGTCAGGCGCTGAGCAGATCCTCAGGGCCGTACGCCGTCCGGAGCCCGGAACAGGTGGTCCCGTTGCGTGAGACCGCGACGAGCGGTACCGGCTCGTCGGTGATCGCGGTCCGGTGCTTTTGCAGCGCCGCCAGGTCGTGGTTGTCGAACGCGGAGTTCTCCAGCCACTTGACCGAACCGAGGAAGAGCAACTCCTCGGCCACCGGGTGCCGGTCGGCGCCGACCAAGTCGATTTCGACGTCGTTGCTGCGGGTCCAGTACCCGCCGATCGCCGGGGCGGCGGGCAGGAGCCCCTCCGGCAGGAGACGGGCGAGGGATTCCCGTACGAGGGGCTCGATCGCACGCCCCCGCCAGCTCGTCCACTGCTCCTTGATCCGGCTCAGCGTGAGATCCCCCCGCATCCGCTCGACTTCCGCCATGTGGGGATCCAGGAACGTGAGCCAGAACCGGAGGTAAGGATCGGCCACGCGGTAGCGGCGTTCCTTCGACGGTCTCAGCGAGACGGGCAGCTCGGCTACCACCACCCGTTTCTCGGTCAGGACGTCAGTGGCTCGGGTGAGGGTGGTGTGGGCGATGCCACCCGCGGCGCGTGCGATGTTGGTGAAGGTTCGCTCGCCGGTTCCGATGGCCCGCAGGACTTCTCTGCTCATCGCCCGCGGTGGAAACTCCGCGGCAAGTGACCGCTCGGCGGAGACCAGCAGCGCCGAGATCGGGTTGTCCAGCGAGTCGCGGAGGAACCCCCAGACATCGGCCCCGGGCCGCCACTCCGCGCAGATCAGCGGAAGACCGCCGGTGATGAGGGCGGCGTCGAATGCGGCAGCCGGCTCAAGACCGAGCATCTCGCCGATGTCGGCCGGGTTCAGCGGCCCCACGACCATTTCCCGGCCCCGCTGGTGAAAGGGCCGGTCGTAGCTGTTCAGCGCCTCCATCGGCGGCCGGTTCGGGCGGGTCGGGCGACATCGCCGAGGTAGCCGGTGGGGATCTCGTCGGAATCGACCAGAGCGGCGATCGGGGCGCGGAGCGCATGCGGTAGAAGGCTGTCCGAGAGGACCTTCTCCAGCGGCACCCACTCCCAGACCGGTCTGAACGGTGTCGGCCTCCTGGCCGCCGAGGCGGTGGGGGGCGCCGGTGCTGGAATAGCCCCATGGCCGACACACCGTCTCCGCCCCCGTCTCCGCCCCCGTCTCCGTGCCCGTCCCGTGCCGGTTCGCCCGACGCCCGTGACACGGACCTGATCATCGTCGGCGGCGGCCCGGCCGGCTGCGCCGCCGCCCGTATGGCCGCCGGTGTCGGCATGCGCTCGGTGCTGGTCGAGCCGGACCGGCTGTGCCGCAACCTTTACCGGATCCCGGCCCTGAACAATGTCCTGGGCGGCCACACCGGCGGCTCCGGGCTGGCCGAGGCCATCACCGCGGAGCTGGAGGACACGGAGCTGTGCCGCCTGGAACTGGGCCGGTACGTCACCGAGCTGCGCGCCGACGAGGACCGCGTGACCGCCACGCTCGACACCGGCGCCCGCCTGACCGCCCCGTACGCGGTCGTCGCCACCGGCACCGGTCCCCTCCAGCCCCGCGACGCCGCCTGGATCACCGCTCCCGGCGGCCTGACCCTGCCCCCGCTGTGGCAGGCCGGGGAGGCCGACGCCGAGGGCCGTACCCTCCTCGTCCTGGGCGGGGACCGCACGATCGGCACCTTCCTGCGCGCCCACCCGGCCACCGGCACGCGCCTGCTGGTGGCGTACCCGGCGGCCGACGACTACAAGGTCGAGGAGGTCCGCGGGGACCCCCGGGTCACGCTCCTGCCCGTCGGGCACCTGACGCTGGGCCCCGGAGAGGGCGCCGCGGTGTCGGCGGAGGCGGTGGGACGGGGTGGTGAGCGGCGGGCGGTCGCGGCGGACGCCGCCTATCTCAGCATCGGCAACGCGCCGGCCGCCCCGCCCGGCGATCTGGTCCGCGGTACGGACGGGTACTGCCCGCCCGCCGGCCAGCATCCCCGCGTCCTCGTGGCCGGTGATCTGCGCTCCGCCCGCTTCCAGCGGATCATGACCGCCCTGGGCTCCGGCGGCGAGGCCGCACTGCAGGCCTACTACGCGACCAGGGAACCGCTCAACGAGGGCTGAGCCACACCGCCACGAAGCGATCACGGCGAGGACGGTGACGCCCGGGGAGGGCAGGAACAGCGCTTACCGTCGCGTCCCTGCCGGAAACGGGAGCGGGAACGGGGGCGTGGGCGCGTGTCAGCCCCGGCAGTAGAGGGTCGCCAGGTCGATCAGCCGGATGTCCGGGTCGGCCGCGGCCGCGTCCCGCGCCTTGTCGTTGAATCCGGCCCCGCTGAAGCACATGAGCTGTGTGCTGGTGGTGTCGTATCGGCCTGCCTGAGCGATGAGGTCGCGGATGTGCCGGAGACGTTCGATGTGGGCAGCTCCCATGGTGTCGTTCCACTTGGCCTCTCCGATGGCCAGGAGTGGGGGCTTGGCGCCATCCGCGATTCCGATGACCGCCACGTCGACCTCGTTGCCGGTACGGGCCCTGGGGTCGTGGACGACACCGTGTCCGACGCGGGCGGGCAGGCCGCCCAAGAGTTCGGGGTCGGCGTGATGGAGGGCCCAGTCGCGGCAGACCTGTTCGAAGTGGGGCCCGAGGACGTTGCTGACGAAGCGGCGGCGGCTGGCCTGCCAGACCCGTGCCGCGCTGCCGGGGCGTTCGAGCTGGTCCCAGACCGGTCGCATGATCGCGTGGTAGAAGCCGATCAGGGGTTCGGCGATCCGGTAGGTGGGCCGGTTGTCGCGGAAGGCGTCCGCGTCCCGGTGCAGCAGACCCGCGTCTTCGAGGACGTTGATGGGGTGGGCGATGTCGGTGGCCTTGCGTTCCAGATAGCCGGCCATGCCCCCGCGTGTGGCGTTGCCGTCGGCGACGGCGGCCAGGACGGACAGGTACAGGGCGGTGTCGCGAAGGTCGGGTTCTTCGGCCAATAGGTAGCGGGCCTCGCGGAAGAGGGGAGTTTCGGGGTTGAGGACGGTGCGGACGACCCAGTCGTCGAAGTCGTCCGGAGCCTTTGGCGTGTCGCCGCGTGCGAATTCGCGCCGATAGGCCGGGGTGCCGCCCACGATCGCGTTCACCTTCATGGCCAAGTGGGGATCGGCGATGTCCCAGAACTCGGCGGCGAGGCGGTGGTCGAGGGGGCGGACGACCAGTTCCAGCCCCGCCCGTCCGCGCAGTGGGGCGTTACCCGAGAGCAGCCTGCCCATGAAGGACAGCGCCGATCCGCACAGCAGCAGCCGGGTACGGGAGCCGGTGCGCTGGTCACGCAGCGGCCGCAGCGCCTCCTGGATGATGGAGGGCAGCTCGGGGTTGGCCTTGGCGAGGTACGGAAACTCGTCGATCACCACGGGGACGGGCCGCTCGGCGCCGAGCGCGAGCAGTGCGTCGACGGCCTCCGCCCAGTCGGCGAAGTGGAACGGGCTGGCAGGACGGACGTGGGCGGTCAGCGACGCGCTGATCCGCCGTAGCGACTCGGCATCGGCGGCCTCGGTCGCACCGAAGTAGAACCCTCCGGCGGCCCGGCAGGCGGCATCCAGCAGGAACGTCTTGCCCTGGCGGCGGCGCCCGGAGACCACGCCCAGGGTCGCGCCGGGCTGCGGGTCGGTGATGAACCGGCTCAGCGCCGACCACTCGTAGTCCCGGTCGAACATCTCGGCAGGCTTGTCCACGAGCTGCTCCAGGGAGATAGAAGTACGCTTCCATAAAACATACTCCTACCTCCTGGCACACCTCGTGATGTGCGCCCGTCGGCCTCGGTGCTTGCCGCTTCCCGGGGAAGTCATGGCGCATGGGAAAGAAATGTCGCAAATGTCGCAAATAGATGAGACCGAAACTGAGGCCGGGAATCGACGAAGGTCCCGGCCGCTGGGCGGTCGGGACCTTCGTTTCGGCTGGTCGGCCGTGGCGGAGGATACGAGATTCGAACTCGTGAGGAGCTGCCCCCAACACGCTTTCCAATCAGGTCACCCAACGACCACGTTCACACTGCGACTACGACCAGTCTGACCAGCGCATATGTCCTGGGTCAACAGAGACCAGGCACAACGCTGGCACACGAAGCGTCTCGCGTAGGAGCCAGACCTACATGGTCTGAGGAGCACATGGCATCACTGAACCTCTTTCATCCTGTGTAGTCGCAGGTCAGCAGGACGTGTACGGCTTGGACGGTGCGGCCGATGCGCCGAGTTGAGCAGCGGGCTCTGCGCAGTGCTCGCCAGGACTTCAGCCGGGCGAAGGCGCGCTCGCCCGGTGCCCGCAGCCGGGCCTGGTCTCGGTTGTACTGCTGGTAGTGCTCGGGCAGGTCGCGGTGGCCGTAGTACGGGGTGCGGACGGTGGCGCCGGCGCCCTGGTAGGCGCGGTCGGCCAGCACGAGAATCTGCCGGGTCAGACAGGCTTGGACGATGCCGTGGGCGCGGGCCGCGGTCAGGTCGTGGGTGCGTCCCGGGGTCGCGCGCGAGAACCCTTCCCCAAGCTCTGCGAGCAGGGGATACCCCATGCGGGGTGCCGTCCGGGCGGGCGATGACCTGCACGTTCATGCCGTGTCGGCGGTGTTTCATCGAGTAGTACGGCTCGTCCGCCGCGATGCGGTCGATCGGGATCAGCGTGCCATCCACGATGACGAAGTCGCCCTCGCCCAGGCCGACGAGGGCCTCGTGCAGGCCGGGCGCCCACGAGGCGAGAACGTCCAAAACCTCGTCGACATAGCGCCAGGCAGTCGCCTCTGAGACGCCGAAACCGGCGCCGAGCTGGGCGAACGTCTCGTTCTTGCGGAGATGGGCCAGGGCGAGCAAGGCCTGCTTGAAGCAGCCCAGCTTCCGCCACGGCGAGTTCAGTTCACGCCTTCGGGCGTAGACGAGCCAGGAGACATGCTCGACCAACTCGTGAGGAACGTCGGGCATGGCAGGATACGGAACCAACAGGGTCCCTCCGGTCGCCGGTGTGCTGAGTGGAATCACCACGCCAACGACGAGGGGCCCTGCCCCGTCACCGCCCTCGCTGACCAGCTCGTTTCACCCTTGCAGTACAGGATGAAAGAGGTTCACTGCCTGACGTTCCACACCCACCAGAGAGCCCCGACACTCACCCGAGTGATCGGGGCTTTCGCATGGCTGACCAGCCGAGACGTGCTCGCCGGCGCTCTGTGATCGGAGTCTCTGAGAGCGCGTCAGGAGAGATCGGTCTCTCACCTGAGTGTCTGACACTCGCTCTGCCGGGAGCCCGAGAGACGCGCTCAGCTCCGTTTGGAGCTATGCACGCGCGTGACGCTCGCTTGCACTCGCGAGACGAGACGCACAAGAGCCCCGAGACACAGGGGAGTTGAGCGAGTCCCGCGCCCCGTCCGACCATTAGTTCTAAACCTGCAGGTCAGCACCCCTGTATTGACACAATCAAAAAATCAGACCACCATGAGCCTCGGCTGCTTGCTTCTGGGGCGAGCACACCCCGCGAAAGGGAAAGATGTGCCGAAGGGCCACAAGTGTCCGATCTGTGACAGGAACACGCTTCAGCCGTACACCACCAACCAGTTGAAGTGCTCACAGTGCCAAACGGTCGTGAAGAAGGACCAACTCCGCTGAGCTGCAAGGATCTGCTCCGCGACCGTAGCCAACCCAGCAGAGAAGCCCGGCACTCGTCAGAGTGACCGGGCTCTCTCGTGGTCTCGAAGGGACTCACTTCTGTGTACCTTCACGCGCTCGCCGGCACGCGCTGACCAGCCAGGATGTCTCTCGGTGATCGGAAGTCTCTGTGCGTCGTTCTGAGCGCCCAGCAGCGCGCGAGCGAACAGAGAGGACGCACTCGCACTCTCACCGCCCGAGAGACGTCAAAGAATCGCGTTTGGGAGCAAGAGAGCGCGTGACGCTCGCTTGCACTCGCGAGACGTGAACTCATAAGCCGTGCATAACAGTTCGCCATGGAGTCGGATAACGAGTCTCCATGGAATCCAGGCGTGACCCTTCGGTTCGTCTCCCGTGCATTCCTAGGTTCGCCATGTCAGTTCAACTGAGCGAAAGCGAGAGCGACATGGGAAAGCACACCCGACGATTCCGCTACGGCCAGCGCGGCGGTAAGACCTATGTGTCGTGCACCGCGTGCGGGGTGAATCTCGTACCCGCCCTGACCTCGTTCGAGGAAGACCCGATCTGCCGCGACTGCACCCCGCCGATCTCCCAGCGGGCACACTTCGCCTGGCTCGTCGCGGGACTGATCACCGTGGAAGCCGTCGTGCTGGGCGCAGCGCTCGGCTGGGCCGGGATCCCCAGCGTCTACAGGGCGGTGTGGGACGTGATCACCCCGTGGTGACCCAACACACCAACCCGTAAGCTCAACCCGCCAAGCAGAGAGGGGTAACCATGCGAGTGATCAAGGTCGTTACCGTCGTCCAGGAGTTCAACGCGCCCGATGGGTTCGACTCGTGGCCTGCTGACAGCCAGGCGAACTACCTGGCCGACCTCGAAGGCAAGAAGGGTTACAAGGAGCTCTCCAGCACCGAGAGCCTGTCGTACCCCGATCTGACACAGAACGTCGCCAGCGCGTGACCTGAGCGCCGACAGAAGAGAGCCCCGCCGCGATAGAGGTTAGCTACCGCGCCGGGGCTCTCGTATGGGCAGTTTATGTCGGCGCCGCACCAGTACTGTCTCGGGCCATGACGGGCAGGAACAGCAGAGAGATCATGATGTGGCGGCCACCGGCCGGTTGGGACGAACTGAGCGCCGCCAGTCGCGCGGCCTACCTTGGGCAGCGCGGCATGCAGATTCCGCTGCGACCGGCCGACTGGGACAGCATGGAACACGAGCAGCGCATGGCCTACCTCAACTGGACCCAGCGGATCTTGCACGACACTCCCGAGGCGCGGGCCGCAAAGTGGCAGGAGTACGGGAAGGAGCTGCGGGCTTGGAGGGTACTGATGGGCTGGTGGTGTCTCTGCCTTCTTGTTGGGTTGGCGCTGGTGTGGGGTGCCGGTCCACTCGGGGAAGGTCTGTGGTTGCGCGTTCTCATAACCGTGTTCGTCCTCGGGGGGTACGCCATGGCGATCTTTGTGCCGATGCTGATCGCACGCCCCGTCCCGCCAGCGTGACATGCGAGAGCCCCCAGCTACAGTAAATGGCCGGGGGCTCTCGCGTGGAGGGTGGCGGCTGGGCTCTACTCCTCTCGGGTCACTCGTGCGTGGTCGGTGAAGACGCGGCGGAACAGCTCGTGCCCCGTCCGGCCCGTGTGTCGTAGCGCCCAGTCCTGAGCGGCGTCCTGCTCACCCTGCGGGCCGCTGTTTTCGCCGCAGTCGTGGGCGACACAGAACACCTCGTACGTCACGCCGCCCTCGGGCACGTGGCGGATCGTGTGTGCAACGAAGCGGTAGACGGCTCGGGCGCTCATCAGTGCCCCTCCGGGTGACGGCGGAGGAAGACGTTGCAGTCGGTCACGGTGGTGTAGTCGCCGCTGGCTCGTGCCCAGTCTCGAACCTTCGCCAGCTCGGTGCACCCGGCGCAGCCTTCAACGGGTGCGGGCTCCTGGTAGTCACTGCTGTCCGGCAGCACCACCGGAGCACTCGGGTACCGCTTCGGCTCGGTCATGCCGCCGCCTCCTGGTGGTAGATGCCGTGGGTTCGCTCCCAGGCGATGAGGTACGGGCGGATGAGCGGCACGTCCTCGCCCCGCAGGTACTCAGGCGGCTTGGGAAGTCCCACACCAGCCCGCGTGATGATCAGCCGCTGTGTCGGCTCGTCTGCCGTGTCAGCGGTACGCACATTGTGCGCACCCTCGGCGGGGGTGTGCTGTGTCGGCACAGTCTGTGCCCGGCGCTTGCCCTGGGCGGGCATGAGCCACGAGAGGATGAGGGCCAGTAGAGTTCGCACGTCTGCACTCCTTGTCAGTGCGGGCCATGCCCCGGGGCCGCTTGCATCGGTCGCCGGGGTCTTCTGTTGTGTCCTGCGTCACTGAGCTTACGCGCTATCGCGAAACCGCACTACCGCACTAGCGCGATAGCTGGATTCCGCGTAACCGCGCAGGCTTGAGGTTATGGACCTTGATCGCTCCGTTCCCGTCTGGCCCCAGGTAGCGGCCGAACTCAGGAAGAGGCTGGACGCTGGGCGCTACCCGGTGGATGAGCGATTCCCCGGCACCGTGGACATTGCCGCCGAGTTCGACGTGAGCCAGTCCACGGCACAGAAGGCCGTGGCTGCCTTGAGGGCAGAG
>NZ_PGSG01000115.1:0-116437 GCF_002843305.1 Streptomyces barkulensis | reverse complement strand
CAGAGGGACGGCTCTACACGATCCTGGGTCAAGGCTCGTTCGTGAAGGGCGACGAGAGCGACTGACGGGCTGGTCAGCGCTGGGTCAGTACCTGTCGCCCAGGGCGTGAACCGCGTCTACCGCTCGGCGTGAGGCCATGTCCGCGCCGTAGCGTCGGAGCATCGCGGGAGACTTCCACCCGCGTACGGCCATGATGTGCTCGCCCGAGACTCCCGCCGCCTTGAGGTCGTCGGCCCAGGTGTGACAGAAGGAGTGGGGCGAGACGTGCGCCGGGTCGTAGCCCGCTGCCGTGGCGATCTTCTTCACGAGCCGGTGAAGACCCTGGTAGCCCAGCTCTCCACGGTTGCGCGTTCCGAGCCACAGCCACTCGACATGATCCGGAGAGTTCGGGTTTGCCATGCGGTGTGTGGCTCGTACGCGGAGGTACCGCGTCAGTGCCTT
Organism: Streptomyces barkulensis; assembly: GCF_002843305.1. Classification (GTDB taxonomy): domain Bacteria; phylum Actinomycetota; class Actinomycetes; order Streptomycetales; family Streptomycetaceae; genus Streptomyces; species Streptomyces barkulensis. The sequence continues at coordinate 115,996 of NZ_PGSG01000115.1, read as the reverse complement.
GACCGTCTTGGGCTGGAGCGGGATGACGCGGCCGTCCAGAGAGTTCCTGTCCATCTTGATTGGAACCACGACCAGGGTGCCGTTCGGGAGATCCAGGTCGTTGGTTCGAAGGTTCAGAAGCTCGTCCGACCGCAGACCCTCCGTGAGCACGCGGAGGATCGCGTGGTTCCGAACCGTCTCGAAGTCTCGGACCTTGGGTGAGCCGTTGCCCGTGATTGCCAGGCAGTCAGTGATGAAGTCCTCGGACAGTGTCTTGGGCTTGCCCATCGGAGGCGTGGCGTAGCGCTGGAGCTTCGGGTCGTCGTACGGGTTCGGGTGGTCGTACTCCTCCGCGAGATAGAGGAACAGCGCGCGGAGGTTGCGTTGCGTCGTGCTGGTCCCGCCTGTGTAACCGCCCTTGCCGTCCTGGCTCTTGGGCACGTCGTGCTCCGTGTAGTACCAGCGGAAGTAGCGGTTCAGCGTGGCGGTGTCCACGTCGGTGAACGAGGAGACTCCCACACCCGCCGCGTTGATCTGCGGAGATCGGGTCAGCCAGTGGTGGAGCTGTGTTGCCGCGTACTTGTACGCGTTGACCGTGCGCCGCTGGAACGGACGCCCGTGCTTGTTGGTCGTGGTCGAGAGGTGTAGCTCAAGCTCAGCGATCGTTGCGAGACGTACGTCCTCAGCGCTCCTGACGCGCTGCTGTGCGCGCAGTGGGTTCCGTGCTGCGGTCACTCTCTGGCTCCTCGTGACAGGGAGCTAGACGAGTCCGAGTTACCGAAGCGTCTCGCCTAGCTCCGCCGGGTTGCGGAGCCGCAGTGAGAAGCAAAGAGGCCCTGATCCGCGTTGTCGCAGATCAGGGCCACTATGGCGGAGGATACGAGATTCGAACTCGTGAGGGGTTGCCCCCAACACGCTTTCCAAATGTTCGTCTGGGGGCTCGGCGACGGATGGGGTCGTTCTGACCTGGGACGGAGCCGGGAGCCGGACGGTTGATGAACGGCTCTGGACGGGGGTGAACGAGACCAGAAATGAGACCAGAGTGCCGGGTCACACCTTCTTGACGACGATCGACTCCGGAACCAGCTTCTCCAGGTCGTCCACGTCCGAGGTGAAGACGGTGACCTGCCCCTTCTGCTGGCGCGCGATGACGGCGAGCACCGCGTCGATCGCGTACTTGTGGCCATGCAGCTTGGCATCCGCCAGCAGGCGGCGGGCCTGGCGGGCCTCGTTCTTTCCGATGTCGGCGACTCGGAGTCGCGAGAGCACCCAGTCCCAGCGCTGCTCGGTGGTTCTGCCGTCGTACGCCTCGATCAGCGTCAGCGGAGATGTCACCACCTCGGCTTCACCTCCGGCCGCGAGGTCGAGCCATGCCATCATCTTCCGGTCGCCGCGCACGGCCAGGGACAAGGCTTCGCAGTCGAGTACGAAGACGCGCAGTGGTCGCTGGCCCGGCTCACCGGCCCGCTTCTTCACGCGGCCTCTCCCGCGCCGTGCGTTCCGGCGGTGCGACGGCGCTCGTGCTCGGCGTCGAGCCCCTCCAGTTCCTCGAACGCTGCCGTGCGCTCCTCCTCGGTGAGGGAGCCGTGTTCCTCCTGCAGCCAGTCGGACAGCTCCCGCAGCCGGTCCCGGTCGCGCTTGAAGCGCAGCGCCTCGGCGACGTACGCCGACAGGCCCCGCTCCGCCGCCTCCGCGCGGATCTCGTCCAGGAGATCCTCGGGAATCGTCACCGTCACCTTCTTCGTCGCCATACAAGAGACCATACTCTTGGTATCGCCTTGCTTACCAGTGCGTTCTGTGACCGCCGGATCGGCGATCAGGCGATCGTGGCGGGACGTGGGCTGCCGTGGAAGACCTGTCTGTTGTGCCAGGAGCGGTGGGCGGCGGCGATGGGGCGGATGCCTGGCTGGGGACCTATGACCGGACGGCCGGCGAGCGTGATGATGTGCTCGCGGGCGGCGGTACTGCGGCCGACGAAGCTCTGCGAGACCAGGATGCGGTGGCCGTCGCCGATACCGAGAACGCCCTTGTCGAAGAGCTTGTGGTGCAGCGAGCACAGGCACAGCCCGTTGTCGATGTCGTCCGGTCCGTCGAACGCCCACCAGCGCACATGGGCGGCCTCAAGCCCGACTGGCACCGCGCCGATCCTGCCGTCGTACCCGCAGAAGGCGCACTGGTACTCGTACGCCGTCAGGACCATCTCCCGCATCCGCCGGTCCCGCTGCCTGCGCGCGGCCGAGAACCGTCCGGTCTCGGCCTCCTCCAACTCCAGGCCGACGGCTTCGCACAGCTCGCCGTGGAGGGAGGGCGGGAAGTTCAGATCGAGCAGCACCCGAGTCATCCGGCCGAGCAGGGACGGCTCCCGCCGCAGTGCCGCCCGCAGCTGAGGCGTCAGCCGCCCGGCGGCCCCGGTCGCCCGTAGCTCCCTGACTCCGGTCCCGGGGCTGCCCGTCCCGCGCTCGGTGCGCACCTCCCACACCCCGTCACTCACCAGGTGGTGGAAGGGATAGGCGGGCGTCGTCCGGTTACCGGGCCCGTACTCGGCGAGCAGCCGCCGCAGGTCCTGCTCCACCGCGCTGTACCGCAGCTCGCCGTCGGCGTCCTGCTGAAACCGGCTGAGCGCGTACAGGAACAGCAACGGCTTGTGCGGAGCCCGCACCCCACTCCTCGTCCACTGCCTCAGCTGCGCGGTGCGCTCGACCCAGTCCATGACCGGCGATCGTAGTGGCGGCTGGTCGAACAATGATCCGTGTACGGGGTGGGCCAGTGGGCCATGCCGAGGGCTACGCGGGCATGACGCCGAGGACGCGGGAGAGGGTGAAGACCCGTTCGTCCTCGCGCAAATGGCACCAGGCATACAGATGGGGCGGGTCGAGAACGAGCTCGCTGAGGGTACGTACGGTCCGGTTGCCCGAGGCGGCGACGTACTCGACCGTGATGGCCGTGCCGGCGTCGACGGCGTGGGCGAGCTGGCGGACATCGCTGTACGTCAGGTTCTTCGCGTACCCGGCGATGATCTCCTCGGTGTCCGTGCCGTAGGGGACCCCGGTGCCGAACGGGTCGGGATCCGGAAGTGCCGACGGGGCGTCCCGCAGCCTGGCGGCCAGGGCGCTCAGGCTGACGTCCACCGGGGTCTCGGTCGGCACGGACCGCCGTCGTTGGCCTGGGAGTGGGGTCGGAGCCGGGGCGGAGGCACGTCGGTGCCGGGTCTTCTCGACGCGTACGGTTCCGTCGGCCTTCTCGGCGACGGGAGCATAGCCGGCGGCCCGGAGCGCGGCGAGGGTCTTGTCGAGCGGAGTCCGGCAGACCAGCACGGTCGGCGCCAGCTGCCGCAGCCCGAGCTCGGCGAGCTTGCGGTGGGCGGCGAGTTCGGCGAGGAGGGCGGGTTCCTCGCCGTGGATCACGCAGGCCGCGGGCGCGATGCGCATACGGCCGTGGGCGCGCGCGGTGTCGTGGATCAGATACGACAGCGGCTGGGGAAGGGCGCCGACGGCGACGTCGGCCAGGTCGGCGGTGATGGCGTCGGGTGTACGGCCGGTGTCCAGGGCGCCGCGGATGGTGCCCGGGCTGAACCGCCACACGGATGCCGTGCCGACGGCTTCCCGCTCTGCGACGGCGTCCAGCAGGGCGGCCAGGCGGGCTGACGGTGTGCCGGTGACGACGGCGGTGAGGTCCGCGCCGAAGCGGGCCGTGCTGGTGGCCGTCGGCAGCAGCCGCCGACTGGCCGCGGCCAGTGCTTCGCCGTCATCGGCCTGCAAGGCGGCACCGATGCGGGACAGGGAGCCGCGGGCCATCACACCGAGTAGTTCTGCTTCACGGACCACGGAGGCGAAGGGCGTGGCGTCCTGGGGGAGTGGATGGGCGAACGGACGGTGCCAGGCGACGAGCGGCCCCAGTTCCACGGGGCTCCGCACCCCCTGGTCCGCCGGGAGCGCCACCGCCGCAGCGAGAAGCCCGTCCCGGGCCTGCACACAGCCGCCACAAGGTGGTGTTCCGGCGAGTGCGGGCAGCGCCTTGCCGTCCTCGTCGCGGGCCTGGGCCGGGGTCTGCGGCAACGTTCGCCACGCCTGGAGAAGCGCGGTGAGCTGCTCCGCCGGTTCCCGCTCCGCCCAGGCGTCGTAACCTTCCGTCGCCGCGACCCGGTCACCGTCCCGGGCCAGCAGCCCGGCGTCGTACGCCGTCTCCAGGACAAGGCGTACGACGATGTCGTCGCACTGCGCGGCCTTGGCGATCCGGGACAGCTCACGCGCCCCGACCCCTCCGGACTTCAGACGGGCCGGCGGAGACGCGGAGCACGCCGCCAGAACCAAAGCGGCGTGGGCGGCGAACGCCGTGGCGGCTGCCGCCGCCTCCCGATCCACCTCCGCCTCGGTGACGGACACCGTCCGCACGATGGGCGGGCACGGCTCGAACGGGGCGTGCCAGTCGGCCCCGCGCAGCGTGAGCGCCACCTCGGCCGGCATGCGTGCGGGCCCGTACCCGGAGTGCCGGTCCTGGACCAGCAGTCCCCGCTCCAGCGCCCACCGCGCACCCGGTTCGGAGTCGGCCCGTGGGGCCCCGAGCATCAGGAACTCCGTCTGTTCCTGCCTCTGTTCACCCTGGTGACGGGCTCGCCGCTCAAGCAGCTCCCGAGTGGCCACAGGCGCCGCCGCAACCACCGCGGCCACCCGCTTCGGATCACTGTGGTGTTCCAGCAGGGCGGCCAGCCGATCTTTCTTGGTGGTGCCGGGAGCTGGGATGCCCAAGGCCATCAGCATGCGCCGCAGTTCCTCGGAGGTCGTGTCCGCCAGCAGCCGGGCGAGCGGCGCGTCCAGCCCCAGCGGCGAATCCCACGCCTGCCGCAACGGCGCCGTCATGTGGAGCAGCCCTTGGCCGTCCGGCCAGACGAGCGCGTGATCGGCCAGTGTCTCCAGGGCCGCATCCAGCCAGCGATCGGTCTCCGTTTCGGCCACGTCCAGCAGGTCGGCCAAAGCGGCCCGTGGAACGGGTCCCAATGCCGCCAGCGCCTCAGCCACCTGCAGCTGTGGCCGCGCGAGCTCCGCCAGCACTGGGGCCACCGACGCCGGACGCTGAAGGCGGTCCGCGAGTTCGCCGAACGATCGTGGCTCCGGCGGGGACACGGCATCCGGGCGAGTCGCCAGGACTCGCTCAAGTCGGCCGACTTCCAGACCACTCAGCCACGAGGCCAGAGTTGATCCGCTGGGCTTTCCGATGGGGCACCTCACAAAGACGACGCCGTTGACCTTGGAACCGGAACCGGTCCTGCGCACGCTCCAGAATGGCGCATCGCGGGGGGCCTGTGTCCTGCGGCGGCAGGAAGCCGATGGTGAGTGAAGGGCGTTGTCCTGTGGATCGACCCACCAGCGGCAAAGCTATGCGGAGAAAAGTACTTTATGTCGGAAATAAATGAGACCAGAACTGAGACCACAGCATGCCGAGAACCCCGGCCGCTGAGCGGTCCGGGGTTCTCGTTTCGCCTGTTCAGGCGGCTGCGGAGGATACGAGATTCGAACTCGTGAGGGGTTGCCCCCAACACGCTTTCCAAGCGTGCGCCCTAGGCCTCTAGGCGAATCCTCCGCCGGAAACATTACATGACGCGGGGCGGTGGTTGCGAACCCGACCCCCGGGGCTGTCCCCGTCCCCCTCCCGGGCACGAGCACCCTCCGGTATCCGGTAGGCTTGGCGCAGCCCCTCACGTGGCGCTATCTCGCTGAACTCCCCCAGGGCCGGAAGGCAGCAAGGGTAGGTGAGCTCTGGCGGGTGCGTGGGGGGCGCCTGATTTTCCTCCCGCCGACAAGCGCCCCCCCGCTCCCACAGGGGGCACGGTTGTCGGCGGCGGCCTATATCGTCGGAGGCGTGTCGTCCCTCGCGCTGTACCGCCGCTACCGCCCCGAGGCCTTCTCCGAGGTCATCGGGCAGGAGCATGTCACCGACCCCCTCCAGCAGGCCCTCCGCAACAACCGGGTCAACCACGCGTACCTCTTCAGCGGCCCGCGCGGCTGCGGCAAGACGACCAGCGCCCGTATCCTCGCCCGCTGCCTGAACTGCGAGGAGGGCCCGACGCCCGATCCGTGCGGGGAGTGCCGCTCCTGCCGGGACCTGGCGCGCAACGGGCCCGGCTCGATCGACGTCATCGAGATCGACGCCGCGTCGCACGGCGGTGTGGACGACGCCCGTGACCTGCGCGAGAAGGCGTTCTTCGGTCCCGCCTCCAGCCGGTACAAGATCTACATCATCGACGAGGCGCACATGGTCACCCCGCAGGGCTTCAACGCCCTGCTGAAGGTGGTCGAGGAGCCCCCGGAGCACCTGAAGTTCATCTTCGCGACGACCGAGCCCGAGAAGGTCATCGGCACGATCCGGTCGCGCACCCACCACTACCCCTTCCGCCTGGTGCCGCCGGGCACCCTGCGCGACTACCTCGCCGAGGTGTGCGAGCGCGAGGCCATCCCCGTCGAGGACGGGGTGCTGCCCCTGGTGGTGCGCGCCGGGGCCGGGTCCGTGCGTGACTCGATGTCGGTGATGGACCAGCTGCTGGCGGGCGCCGGCCCGGACGGCGTGACATACGCCATGGCCACGGCGCTGCTGGGCTACACCGACGGCGTGCTGCTGGACTCCGTGGTGGACGCCTTCGCGGCGGGTGACGGCGCGGCGGCCTTCGAGGTGGTCGACCGGGTGATCGAGGACGGGCACGATCCGCGGCGCTTCGTCGCCGACCTGCTGGAGCGGCTGCGCGATCTGGTGATCCTGTCCGCCGTGCCGGACGCCGGGGAGAAGGGCCTGATCGACGCCCCCGCCGACGTGGTGGAGAAGATGACGGCGCAGGCGTCGGTCTTCGGCCCGGCCGAGCTGAGCCGGGCGGCGGACATCGTCAACGAGGGCCTGACGGCCATGCGCGGCGCGACCTCGCCGCGGCTGCAGCTGGAGTTGATCTGCGCCCGGGTCCTGCTGCCCGCGGCGTACGGCGACGAGCGCTCCCTCCAGGCCCGCCTGGACCGTCTGGAGCGGGGCGCGAGTCTCGCGGGCGGCCTGGCGGCGGGTGCGGGTTTGGCGGGGGCGTCCCCGGCGCCCCCCGCGCCGGGCGGTGGCCCGGCGGCGGCCCGTACGGCCCTGGCCGGGCAGCAGGACGCGCCCGCGCCGCAGGGCCCGCCGCCCGCACAGCCCATGCCACCTGCCCAGCCCGCACAGCCCGCCCAGCCCTCCGCGCCCGCGGGGCAGCCGGAGGGCGGGCCCGCACCGGACGCCGGCAGGCGGCCCGGCGCCTGGCCGGCGGCGGCACCGGGCGGCGGCGGCCAGGCGGAGCCGCAGGCCCGCCCCGGGGCGTGGCCCGGGCAGCAGCAGGCACAGCAGTCCGCGCAGCAGCCCTCCCCGCCGCAGCCCGACCGGCCGCAGGACGACGGCCGGCGCCCCGGTGCCTGGCCCACTCCGGCGTCCGCCCCCACGCAGGCGCAGGCCCCGGCCGCCCCCGCGCCGCAACCGCAGCCGCAGGCTTCCCCGGCTCAGGCCCCCGCGCCGCCCCAGGGCGGCGCCGACGCCGGGCAGGGAGCCGCGCAGGTACGGCAGATGTGGCCCGACGTCCTGGAGGCCGTCAAGGGCCGCCGCCGGTTCACCTGGATCCTGCTCAGCCAGAACGCGCACGTGGCCGGGTTCGACGGGACGACGCTCCGGCTCGGCTTCTCCAACCAGGGAGCCCGTGACAGCTTCGTCAACGGCGGCAGCGAGGACGTGCTGCGCGCCGCGCTGGCCGACGCGTTCGGCGTGCAGTGGCGGATCGAGTCCGTCGTCGATCCCTCCGGCGGTTCCGCGCCGCCGCAGGGGCAGGCCCCGCACCCCCCCGGAGGCTCGGGAGGTTTCCGCCCGGCCGCCGTCGCGGCCTCCCCCGCCCCCGCCCCCGCCGCGCAGTCCCCTTCCTCCGCGCCGTACGGGCAGCAGCCGGCCCGGCAGCAGTCCCAGCCCCAGCAGTCACCGCCGCAGCCCTCCCGGCCGCAGGCGTCCCGGCCCCAGGCGCCCGCACCGCGGGGCGAGGCCGAGCCGCCGCCTCCGCCCCCCGTGGCGCCGGAGGACGACATGCCCGCCGAGGACGACCCGGATCTGGACGACACCGCGCTGTCCGGCCACGACCTGATCGTGCGCGAGCTGGGCGCGACGGTGCTGGAGGAGCTGTACCACGAGTGACGCCCGCCCGCTCGCCCGCGTGCCCGCCCGTGCGTCCGAGTGCCTGCCGGGGGCGGGAACGGTCCGGGCCTGACGAGGCCAAGAGGGCGGGGAAACGCGTACGCTCAGGGGTACGGAGTACAAGGCGGGCGCGTACGCGGCGAGCACGTGTACGCACCCGCACACGTCGTCGAGCGAGCCAGGAGCGAATCCCGTGATTCCCGGTGGTGGCCAGCCCAATATGCAGCAGTTGCTCCAGCAGGCCCAGAAGATGCAGCAGGACCTCGCCGCCGCCCAGCAGGAGCTGGCCGACACCGATGTCGAGGGATCGGCGGGAGGCGGTCTGGTGAAGGCCACGGTCTCCGGCTCCGGTGAGCTCAAGGGCCTGGCGATCGACCCCAAGGCGGTGGACCCGGAGGACACCGAGACCCTCGCCGACCTGGTCCTGGCGGCCGTCCGCGACGCGAACGCCACAGCGCAGGAGCTCCAGCAGCAGAAGCTCGGCCCCCTCGCCCAGGGGCTGGGCGGTATGCCGGGCCTGCCTTTCTGAGGACGGCCGGGCACGGACCGCGCGTCGGGTGCATGGTGCACCGAAAAGCGGAAACGAGCGTACGGTCGGCGCGGGGACCGTACGGGAGCGACAAGGGCAGAGCGGGAAGAGTGGAGTAGGCGGCCGTGTACGAAGGCGTGGTTCAGGACCTCATCGACGAGTTGGGCAGGCTGCCCGGCGTCGGTCCCAAGAGCGCGCAGCGGATCGCCTTCCACATCCTGCAGGCCGAACCGGCGGACGTCCGCCGCCTCGCCCACGCGCTGACCGAGGTGAAGGAGAAAGTCCGGTTCTGCGAGGTCTGCGGCAACGTCGCGGAGGCCGAGCGGTGCAGGGTCTGCCAGGACCCGCGCCGCGATCCGTCGGTCATCTGCGTCGTCGAGGAGCCCAAGGACGTCGTGGCCATCGAGCGGACGCGCGAGTTCCGGGGGCGCTACCACGTCCTCGGTGGCGCGATCAGCCCGATCGAGGGTGTGGGCCCGGACGATCTGCGGATCAGGGAACTGCTGGCCAGGCTCGCCGACGGCACCGTCACCGAGCTGATCCTGGCCACGGACCCGAACCTCGAAGGGGAGGCGACGGCCACCTACCTCGCGCGCATGGTGTCCTCCATGGGCCTGCGCGTGACCAGGCTGGCCAGCGGCCTCCCCGTCGGAGGAGACCTGGAGTACGCCGACGAGGTCACGCTGGGACGTGCCTTCGAGGGGAGAAGACTGCTCGATGTCTGATGCCAAGCCCGAGAACCGAGGCCGGGACCGCAACGAGGACCGTGCCCCGGACCACAGCCCGGATCGCAGCCCGGACGACTTCGCGGTGCAGATCGCGGACCAGGTCGAGAGCTTCCTCGTCGCGGTCACCGAGGTGGCCAAGGGAGACGATCCGGACAGCGCCGTCCCGTACCTGCTGCTGGAGGTGTCCCAGCTGATGCTCGCGGGCGGACGCCTCGGCGCCCACGAGGACATCGTCCCGGAGGAGCGGTACGAGCCGGACACCGGCCCCGAGCCGGACGTCGACGAGCTGCGCATGCGGCTCGCCCGGCTGCTGGACCCGGTGGACGTCTACTCGGAGGTCTTCGACCCGTACGCGCGCAGCGCCCCGGTCGCCTGCCGTATCTCCGACGACATCGCCGACGTGGTCACCGACCTGCGCCACGGCATGGCCCACTACCGGGCCGGTCGGATCAGCGAGGCGCTGTGGTGGTGGCAGTTCTCCTACCTGTCCAACTGGGGTCCCACCGCCTCCGCCTCCCTGCGCGCCCTGCAGTCGCTGGTGGCCCACGTCCGCCTCGACACCCCCCTCGACGAGCTCGAGGGTCTGGACACGGACACCGACGCCGACGACCTCCAGCTGGAGAGGGAGGCCGGCGCGGTGATGGCGGCGGAGATCGCCGCCCCGCTGGGCATCAAGCCGGCGCGCGACTGACCCGGGCCCGACGACCCCTCGTACGGAGACCGGCCCCGGGCCGGGCGCGGGATGCGCCCGGCCCGGGGCCGGAACGGGAGCCGGTCGGCGGCGGTCAGAACAGGCCCTTGTAGACGTCCCAGCCGGTGCCGATCTCGGTGCGCCTGGTGAAGGTGCCGTCGCCCCTGCCGTCGTTGCGGTAGAGCACGCCGTCGGTGCGCCGCACGACGATGTCGGCGTGGCCGTCGCCGGTGATGTCGCCGACGCCGGCCACCGTGTCGTAGGACAGTCCCCACTTGGCGGAGACCAGGACGCGGCTCTTCAGCAGGCCGGTGCCGGTGCCGTCGTAGCGGAAGAGGGCGCCGTCCTTGCGGTGGGCCAGCAGATCGCCGTGGCCGTCGCCGTTCAGGTCGCCGACGCCGACGATCTTCGTGTACGTCCAGCCCGAGCGGATCTTCTTCCCCGCCGCCAGCGTCCCGTCGGCCTCGGCGGCGAACAGGTGGATGTCGCCGGTGGCGATCCGGCGTGCCAGCAGGTCGGCGCGCCCGTCGCCGGTCAGGTCGCCGGGCGAGGTCAGCATGTCGTAGGCGTCCCAGCCCGTGCCCAGGCTGGTGTGGGGGGTGTCGAATCCGACCACCTCCCCGCATTCGGGCCGGTAGCCGCGCAGCTCCCCGTCCGGCATCCGGATCAGCAGGTCGTTGCAGCGGTCGCCGTCGATGTCGCCGAAGGAGACCGGGGTGATCCGGTTCGACCAGCCGTGGAAGCCGTTCTTGCCGGAGAAGCCGCCCGATCCGTCACCGTGCTGGAAGGTCAGCCAGCCGCCCCGGCTGACGGTCACCAGATCGCCCACCCCGTCCGGCTGCCTGGGCCCGGCGTGGTCGTGGCGCACCTTGCCGGCGCCGCGCAGCACGGTCGTGCCGCCGTAGGTCAGGGCGGGGCCGTGGCCGTCGGCCGGGGTGACCGCCAGCGTCCAGTCGTACCGGCCGTCGGGCAGGAACACGTCCCGGGTGAGGCTGAGGTGCAGCCCGCGCCAGCCCACCTCCAGCCGGCCGTGGGCCGAGCCGCCGGTGAAGGTGCCGACCGTCCGGCCGGTCACCGCGTCACGCACGGCCAGCGTCCAGCGGTCGGCCGGCTTGGACAGCAGCACCGAGGTCAGCGGGGTGGGCGCGGCCTCGGCGGTGGCCGCCCACACCTCGGGGGCCTTCCTCGGTGCGCCGACGGCGGTCAGCGCGCCGGTGGGCGCGCCGGAGGGCACCAGGTGGACGCGCCCCTGGTCGTCCACCCAGGCCGCGTGGCCGCCGAACTCGTCCACCGTCCAGCGCACCCGGCGCTGTGAGTGCCCGGTGTCGGGCAGGTGGCCGATGACCCGGCCGGCGGCCGCCGCGCCGGTCACAGTGGTCAGCGTCAGGTCGCCGGAGGTGCGGTCGTGGGTGACCAGGTAGCCGTCGCCCAGCAGCGCCTCACCGTCCGGTACGGCCACCGTCGTCCCCGCCTCGCGGTCGTGGACCACCGACGGCGCGTCACCGGAGCAGTCGACGTACAGCCACCGGCCCACGGCCTGAAGCTCCTCCGGCGCGCAGCCCGCCCCGGTGTCCACCGTCGCGGCCGTCTTCTTCGCGGCCAGGTCGTAGCCGGTGACGGTGCCCGGGTCGTCGTCCGGCGTCCACAGCACATCGCCCCACAGCGCGGCCGGGCCCGGATCGCGGGTGAGCACGGGATTGTCGAAGTACCCGATCCGGTACACGGCCTGCCGTCCGGGCGCGGTGTGGAGCAGGTGGCCGCCGGAGACGTCGGTGATCTCACCGCCCGCCTCGGCGGGGAAGGAGAGGTCTCCCTCCGTCTTCCGCCCGTCGATCCGGATCGTGTCCTGCCCGTCGGCCCCCCGGTCCAGCCAGGCGATCCGTCCGTCCGCGAGACCGTGGACCCGCGCGCAGCCGGGGTCCTGCGCCGGGCAGGGCTCGTACTGGACGGGGCTGTCGTTGAAAAGGGTGCGCTCGCCGAACTCGGGGGTGCCGGTCGTGGCGACGTCCCGCAGCCAGGACTCCCTGCGGCCCCGGCTGTCGTCGGTGACGACCAGCCGTCCGTGGGCCAGTGAGATTCCCCGGATCGTCACGTCCGGGCGCGGCAGCGGTTTGAACACGGTGACGGCCGGCCTGCCGTCCTCGCCCTCGGTCACACGGTGGATGCCCCAGTCGTCCTCGCCGGTGCGGCCGACGACCACGGCGGAGTGGGAGGGGGCCTTGGTGATCTTCGGGTAGGCCTTGGTGAACAGCGTGACGGCCTCACCGCCGGTCGCCGGTACGGCTCTGACGGGCTCCGTCGCGTGGGACCTGCGGTAGACCAGCCAGTCCCCCACCGCGGCCAGGTGGTGCGCCGGGCTGACGGCGCCGCTCTCCAGCTCGACCTCGGCCGGGGTCGCGGAGAGGTCGTCGCGCGGTACGACCAGGAGGGTGTCGTCGAGGGTGCTGTACAGCACCAGGTGCTCGGTCGTGAGGACGGCGTGGAGGTAGCCGGTCGGGGTCGGTGCGGTCCAGCCCTCGATCCGTCCGGTCGCGCGATCGGCGAGAGCGGTCCGCTGCTGCCCGTCCACTCTGACCAGGAAGGCCATGTGCGTCTCGTCGGCCGCCACGGGCCTGCCGATCTGGGAGCCGGCGGGCAGCCCGCCGACGACCACGGTGTCCACGCCGCCGTCGGCCGCCGGGGTCAGCAGGGCCGCCTCCCTGATGGCGGCCCCGTCCTCGCCTGTGATGTTGCGGTAGGCGGCGACCGTGGATCCGAAGACGCCGTAGTACCCGTACCCCTCGGGGATCTCCACGGTGCGTGTCGTCTCCCGGGCGGCGTCCCACAGGGTGACCAGGTCCCCCACCTTGTCGGCGAGTGCGTCGCTGCCGGTGGACATCGTCGAGGTCAGCCCGTGCCGATCGGCGACGGGGACGGTCTCGCCGTCGGAGTAGCGCGTCCACTGCAGGCCGGAGCGGCCCTCCATGGTGTGGAAGAAGCCCTCGGCCCCGGCGCCTCCCCTGCCCTGCGGGTACTCCGCGCGGTAGGGCACCACCGATATGTCGGTGGTGCGCTCGGTGGCCGGGACCACCGTCTCCTGCGGGGGGTCCGACGCCGAGGCCGACGCCGGGGCAGGGTCGAGGGCGAGCAGACCGGTCGCCAGCGAGAGCGCGGTGGCAGTCGCCAGGGCGAGACGGACGTGCTGGTGCATGCGGGAACACTCCTGCTGCCTGCGGGGGGCGTGGTGCGGCCCCGGTCGATGGGGTGCCTTCCGTCCGATCTCCTTGCTGCGTGGGGTGTATGACGTGGTGAAACCGGACGGGTGGCTTCTGGAAGACTCCCGAAGGGGCCCGAGGGTTGTACGGAAGCACAGGGGGGCGCGTCACCCTGCCGTCACTCCGTCATCGCCCCACCGTCGCCCCACTGCCGTCCCGCCGTCGCCACCGGCCGGACGGCCGTCAGCGCATCCACGCCCGCCAGGGGCGGTGGATGACCTCGCGGTAGGTGTGGTGGGAGGGGTTGCGGCCCGCGTGGGCGAGCGCCCAGCGCTGGACGTCCTGGTAGTCGACGCCCGCTCCCGACCGCCGCCCGCACACCGCGCACTCCATCGCGTACGTGACGGGCTCGGCGTCGGGCTCGCGGTCGGGTTCCAGCGTCCAGCTCGCGAAACGGATCACACTGCGCATGCTCACGGCAGCCTCCTCGTACGGTCGCGGTTGATCTCGGTGACCCGGGCGCGCAGTTCCTCGCACGTCCCGGCCGGCCGCAGCGCGTCGGCCGGGCAGTCCCACTCCAGCCCTCCGCCGGGCGGCCGCAGCTGCACCAGCCCGCCCACCGTCCCCATCACCTGCCCCACCCGGTCGCTGCGGCCGTCCACGACGTACGAACCGACCACGGGGTTCACCTCTTCTCACCCTCCGTGACGGCCCGCGTGAGCGCGGCGGCCAGCCGCCGCGCCGTGGCGGGGGTGCAGCGGCCCAGTTCCACCAGCGGCGGATCGGCCGTCTCGCCCGCGTACGAGACGAGGTCCACGCGCAGCGAGGGAAGCGTGACACCCGCGCCGAGCAGCGCCTTCCGCAGCTCGTCCACCGCCTCCTCCGCGACGCCGAGCCGTTCACGATCGGGCTGTCGTCCTGTCACGACCACGCCTGGCCTCCTGTGCATGCCGAGAGTTTCCGAATGGATACCCACAGTGGCGGCCGAAAGCTACGCTCGCCAGAGTTAGACCGATGCGGTGAACCTTGTTGGGGGAGTGACGCCATGGCCAGTGGTGGCAGCGGACCGGGCCGTCCCGGGCGGCCGAAGATCGGCTGGGAGTTCTTCGGGTCGGAGCTGAGACGCCGCCGTGAGGCGGCGGGCGTCACCCAACAGGAGCTGGGTGAGCGGGTGTTCTGCTCGGGCTCGTACATCGGGCAGTTCGAGTCGGCGGTCCGCAAGCCGCAACTGGAGCCGGCCCGCCGCTTCGACGAGGAACTGGACACGGACGGCTACTTCGCCCGGATGTGCGAGGAGCTGGTCAACAGCTCGCCGTTCGCCGACTACTTCATGGAAGCGGCGGAGTTCCAGACCCTCGCCACCACGATCTGCACCTATTCGCCGACGCTGGTGCCCGGACTCCTCCAGACCGAGGGGTACGCCCGTGCGGTCTTCCGGGCGGCTCAGCCGTTCCGCCCGGCCGAGCGGAACGAGGAGGGCGTCAGGAGCCGGATGGCGAGAGCGCGGCTCCTGACGAGTCCAACAGCCCCCGAGTTGTGGGTGATCCTGGACGAGAGCATCCTGCGGCGCCCCATCGGCAGCGACGCCGACATGGCTGAGCAACTGCGGCACGTCGCCGAACTCGCGCAGGGCGACCGGGTACTCGTACAGGTGCTGCCGTTCAGCGCGCGGGCGCACGCTCTGCTGGAGGGGAACCTGACCGTGATGACGTTCGTGGACGCGCCGCCCGTGGCGTACGTTGAAGGCCCTTTCAGCGGGGAGTTGTTGGACGATCCGGCGGTGGTGGGCAAGTGCGAGGCCGCCTTCGACCATGCGAGGGCGTCCGCACTGTCGCCCGACGTCTCCCTGGCCATGATCGAGTCGGCGGCGAAGGAGTACGAGCGTGGGTGTGAAGCGTGATCTGACCGGCGCGCACTGGCGCAAGTCGAGCCACAGCGGAGGCAACAACGGCGACTGTGTCGAGGTCGCCGACAACCTCCCCGGACTGATACCCGTGCGCGACTCCAAGCGGCCGTCCGGCCCGGTGGTGGTGTTCTCCGCCGAGGGCTGGGGGCTGTTCGTGGCGGCCGTCAGGGGTGGCCGGCTCTGAGGTCTTTCAGTGATCTCGGGCCCGTTGCCTGGCCGCCTGCGCCGATCAGGACCGAGAGGCTCGTGCTGCGCGAGCCCGAGGCCCGGGACCGTGCGGCGTTCATCGAGCTGCACGCCTCGTCGGAGGTGCACACCTATCTCGGTGGCGCCCGGCCGCGTGACGAGCTTGAGCGCGAGATGCCCGAGGTGCCCGGGCGGCGGCCCGGGAGCTTCGTCGTGGATCTCGACGGGGCGATGATCGGCCAGATCCTGCTCAGGAGGGATCCGGAGCACCGTCGCCCGGCTGCCGTGGGGAAGGTCGACCTCGGCTACCTGTTCCTGCCACGGGCGTGGGGGTTCGGGTATGCCGCCGAGGCGTGCGCGGCGGCACTCGACTGGCTCGACGGCGTTCTTCCCGGCGAGCCGGTGGCGCTCGCCACCCAGACCGCCAACGCCGCCTCGATGCGCCTCGCGGCGAAGCTGGGGTTCACCGAGGTGGAGCGGTTCCGGGCCTGGGACGCCGACCAGTGGCTCGGCATGCGGTTCCCCGTGACGTCCTCCGGTTGAGCTCGCGCCCGACAGCACGGATCTGTCGCACGGCTGCTGTTCTCGTCGACGACACCGGGCGAACTCGCGGGTCGTGCAAGTGCTTGGACGAAGCGGCGGCCGACGAGGTGTTTCCCGCCGGGGGCGAGGGCGATGGGTGTGGAGCCGGGCCGGAAAAAACTTCTGAGAAAAAATGCGGGGAGCTGTCGATCCGGTCGTCTCCCGATCGACGCATGGGTGAGAGGCGGGAAGAGAGCCCGCCTCCGCCACCCGAACCGAGCAGAGGAGCCACCATGCCCCGCTTCATGTCGCTGATCCAGGTCGACGAGCAGAGCATCGCCACCCAGGCCCCCGACCCCGACTTCGAGAAGCGCATGGGCGCGCTGTTCGAGGAGATCACCAAGGCCGGGGTCATGCTGGACACGGCCGGGCTCGCCCCGACCTCCCAGGCCACCCGGCTCCACTGGTCGGGCGGGAAGATCAGCCAGACCGACGGCCCCTTCACGGAGAGCAAGGAGGTCGTCGGCGGTTACGCGCTCCTCCAGGTCAAGGACAGGGCCGAGGCCCTGGAGTGGGCCAGGCGGTTCCTGGAGGTCCACCCGGAGAACTGGAACGTCACCGCCGAGGTCCGCCAGATCGAGGAGGGTCCGTCCGACCCGTCCGAACTTCCTTGCCCCTGAGGCCGCGCGGCTGCTCTGATGGGTGGCCGTGACGGGAACGGACGCGGACGCGGTCGACACGACCGGTACGGGAAGTACGACGGCCGAGACGGTCGAGACGGTGTTCAGGATCGAGTCCGCGCGGATCATCGCCGCCGTGGCCCGCGTCGTGCGGGACGTCGGGCTGGCGGAGGAGATCGCGCAGGACGCCCTGGTGGCGGCGTTGGAGCAGTGGCCGGAGTCAGGCGTGCCGGAGCGGCCGGGCGCCTGGCTCACGGCCGTCGCCAAGCGGCGCGCGATCGACCTCGTGCGCCGCGGGGAGACGTACGCGCGCAAGCTGGCCGAGGTCGGGCGGACGCTGGAGGACACTCCGCCGCCGCCCGAGCCCGCCGATCCCGACGACATCGACGACGATCTGCTGCGGCTGGTCTTCACCGCCTGTCACCCCGTCCTCTCCACGGAGGCCCGCACCGCCCTCACGCTGCGGCTGCTGGGCGGGCTGACGACGCAGGAGATCGCCCGCGCGTTCCTGACCTCCGAGGCGACCGTCGCCCAGCGGATCGTGCGGGCCAAGCGGAAGCTGGCGGCGGCCGGGGTGCCCTTCGAGGTGCCGTACGGGGAGGACCGGGCCGGGCGGCTGTCGTCCGTCCTGGAGGTCGTCTACCTGGTCTTCAACGAGGGTTACTCGGCGACGGCCGGCGACGACCTGTGCCGCCCGGCGCTGTGCGAGGACGCCCTGCGTCTGGCGCGTGTGCTGGAGGGGTTGATGCCGGGCGAGCCCGAGGTGCACGGGCTGGCGGCGCTGCTGGAACTCCAGGCGTCCCGCGTCCCGGCGCGCACCGGCCCCGGCGGTGAGCCGGTGCTGCTCGCCGACCAGAACCGCGCCAGGTGGAACCGCATGCTGATCCTGCGCGGCCTGGAGGCCCTGCGGCGCGCGGGGGAGGGCCCGTACGGCCCGTACTGCCTCCAGGCCGCGATCGCCGCCTGCCACGCGCGGGCGGTGAGGTACGAGGACACCGACTGGGCGGTGATCGCCGCGCTGTACGGGCGGCTGGCGGCGCTGACGCCCTCGCCGGTGGTGGAGCTGAACCGGGCGGTGGCCGTCGCCATGGCCGAGGGGCCCGAGGCCGGGCTGAGGCTGGTGGACGCCCTCACCGGTGAGCCCGCCCTGCGCGGCTACCACCTGCTGCCCAGCGTCCGGGGCGATCTGCTGGAGCGCCTGGGGCGCACGGAGGAGGCGCGCGCGGAGTTCGAACGCGCCGCGTCCCTGACGCTCAACGAGCGCGAGCGGGAACTGCTGCTGGGGCGCGCCCGGCGCTCGTGACCCGAGACCCGGACACGGGTGCGTACACGGGAGGTCCGTCGGGTGAGCGGGGATTTCACCAGGGGCGTTCGGGGCGGTGTCGGGGCCGCTGCGGGACCCGAGTCTCGGGTTCCGGGATTCGAGCGCTGCTTGTGAGGAATGGGCGGGTTGGTACAACCCGCCCACCCTCCCGTACGGCCCCGTGCAGCGCGCGTACAACAACCGCACCTGCGGGGATGACCTGAGGTGACCGGGTCGCGACGATCGGTCGCACCGGTGTAGCGTGCCGATCGAAGAACTCGACCCCCGGCGGTGCGCCAACACCGGTCGGGGGTCTGACCACCCAGATCGACAAGGACGATCCTGTGGCTGTACAAGACCTTAGCGCCGGCATGCCCGCGCACAAGCACCCCATGGCGTCACCGGGCTACGGAAAGCGCACCGCGCCCGGCCAACGGCCGCGTACGGCGGCCGACTTCGCGCACCTGCCCCGGCGCGAGGCGTCCGTCGCCGCCTACCTCGACCGGCTGCCCGACGGCGCCGACATCTCCGTGAAGACCCTGGCCAGGGTGCTGCCGGACTACGGGCAGTGCGCGCTGGGCACGGTGCTGCGGCGGCTGTCGGAGGCCGGGCACCTGCGGCGCGGGCGCGAGCACATCACCGGCGGCGGCAGCCCGCGCTGGGTGACGCGCACGTACTTCTCGCGGACGGCGCGCGGCGACGCGTGGTGGGCGGCGTTCCTGGCGGGGGAGCGCCCGGGGGACGAGCCCGCACCCGCCCCCGCACCCGCCGCCGGAACCGTGCCCGCCCCCGTACCCGCACCTGCCGCCGGAACCGTGCCCGAGCCCGTCTCCGAGCCCGTACGGCCGCCGCGCTCGCGGGCGTACGGCGTGCTGGCCGGGCTCGGCCGCGCCGAGCCGCGCATGACGCTCTCGGCCGCCGACTGCGCGGCCCTGGAGGAGCTGGCCGGGCAGTGGCTGGAGCGCGGGGCCGACGAGCGGCAGCTCACCGGCGCGCTGCTCGCGGGGCTGCCGCCGGAGGTCCACCACCCGGCCGCCCTCGCCCGCAGGCGCCTGACGGACAAGCTCCCGCCCGAGCCGGAGCCCGAGCCCGCACCCGGGCCGGAATCCGCACCCCCGTCCGCCTCCGGCCCGCCGGGACCGGCCGTGCTGCGGATGGCGGAGTGTACGGTCTGCGGCGTCCCGGGCCGCCCCGAGGCCCTTCCCGGCGGCCTGTGCCGCGACTGCCGCGGTCTGCCGCCGGCCGCCCCGGCGGGCCCCTCGCCCGACGAGGTCAGAGCGCGCGTCGACCGCCTGCGCGCCGCCGCCGGGGCGAGGCGCTGACGTGGGACGGGAGGCCCCGATGCTCGTGGAGGAGTTCGAGCGGATCGAGCGTGCCGCACCCGAGACGGTCTGGCTGGAGTTCGTCCACGGTCGGCTGGTGGTGAAGCCGGGGGCGGACGGCTCCCGGGGCGCGATCCTCGTTCACCTGCTCGGGGTGTTCCCGGCGGAACGCCCCGAGCAGGCGCTCCACCCGTACCGGGGTCTGAAGGTGGGGGCGGGCCGGGAGGACCGGGCCCGTCCCGACGGGACTCTCGCGCCCGGTGGGCACTTCGCGGGGGACGGGGAGTGGTCCGAGCCCGGCGGCGTGCTGATGACCGTCGAGATCACGACGGGCGACCCGGACACCGACCGGCGCGACCTCCCGGACAAGCGCGATGCCTACGCGGCGGCGGGCATCCCCGTCCACCTCCTCGTCGACCGCGACGACCACAGCGTCACCGTGCACTCCGAGCCCGAGGGCGGCACGTACCGGAGTCGGACGACGCGGCCGTATGGAGCCGTGGTGGAGATCCCCGACCCGGTCGGGATCACGCTGCGGACGGAGAAGCTCAAGGACTACGCCTGACGTGCCCGCCGGGGACCGCCCGAGGGCTACGGGTGGAAGACCGCGCGCACGCAGCCGTCCTTCTTGTGCTTGAACATGTCGTAGCCCTTGGCCGCCCGGTCCAGGGACATGGTGTGGGTGGCCAGGTGGGCGGTGTCGATCTCGCCGGCGGCGATGCGCTCCAGCAGCATCGGGATGTAGCGCTGGCCGTGCATCTGCGCGCCGCGCAGCGTCAGCCCCTTGTTGACGACCATGCCGAGCGGGAACTTGTCGACCGCTCCGGCGAAGACGCCCAGCACGAAGACGGTGCCGCCCTTGCGGCAGGCGTGGACGGCCTGGCGCACGGCGGTGGGGCGGTCGGTCTGGAGGCGGAGCTGGTGCTTGGCCTGGTCGTACAGGTAACCGGGGCCGGTGCTGTGGGCCTCCATGCCGACGGCCTCGATGCACACGTCCGGGCCCCGGCCGCCGGTGCGCGTCCGCAGTTCGGCGGCGACGTCGGTGGAGGTGTAGTCGATGGTCTCGGCGCCGGTGTACGTCTCGGCCATCGCCAGCCGCTCGGGGTAGCGGTCGATGCAGATGACGCGCTCGGCGCCCTTGAGGACGGAGGCCCGAGCAGCCATCTGGCCGACCGCGCCGCAGCCCCACACCGCCACCACGTCGCCGGGCCGCACCCCGCCTAGGTCGGCGCCCATCCAGCCGGTGGGCACGGCGTCGGAGGCGAACAGCGCGCTGAGGTCGTCGACGCCCTCGGGGACGGGGAAGGCGCCGTAGTCGGCGAAGGGGACGCGCACGTACTCGGCGTGGCTGCCGCGGATGCCGCCCATGGCGTGGGAGTAGCCGAAGATCCCGGCGGTCTCGTAGCCGAAGAGGGCCTGGCCGATGCCGGGGTTGGTGTTGGTGTTGTCGCACAGCGACCACATGTCGTTGCGGCAGTACCAGCAGCGGCCGCAGCCGATGAAGGAGCACACCACGACCCGGTCGCCGACCCGGTGGCGGCGCACCCCGGAGCCGGTCTCGACCACCTCGCCGACGAACTCGTGCCCGATCACGTCGCCGGGCCGCATGGCGGGGATGTAGCCGCCGATGATGTGCAGGTCCGAGCCGCAGGTGGTGCTCAGCAGCAGCCGCACGACCATGTCCTGGTCGTTGCGGATCTCCGGTTCGGGGATCTGCTCGACCGACAGCTTGTTGACGCCTTCCCAGCACAGAGCCCTCACAGCACTCCCTCCCCGCCCGCTCGCCTGGAGGCCAGTCCGACGGCCCTGCCCCCGGCCGTGTCGCCGCGTCCGGTCGGCGGCGCGTCCGGCAGCATCACCTCGCCGGCCTCCAGCAGTGACTTGGCCTCGCGCAGCGCGCGCCGCACCTCCTGGCGCGGGTCCTTGCCCGCGAGCCGGGCCGGTGGTGATGCGGAGGCGGGCGGCGCGGGGTCGCGCAGCCGGGCGGCCAGTTCGGTGCCGCGGTCGCCGGGGGCGGGCCGTACGGTGATCTCCAGCGCGTCGCCGAACTCGTCCAGCGGGTGGGGCGGGCCGCCGTGGGGCATCACGTCGGTCGGCGCGAGGTCGATGGTCACGACCAGCCAGCGGCGGCTGTTCTCCCGCGCCCTGCGCCGTGCGGTCGCGGCCCCGCGCAGGGCCGCCGCGGCGGCCCCGGCGCCCGCGAGGACCAGCGCCGTGCGTGCCAGGTGGTTCATGGCCTTCCGCCTCCCGCTCCGTCTGCCGTGTGCCGTCGTCGCCGTCCGTACCGTCGTTGCAGGGGAGTCCGGGGTACCCCCGGACGGCGGCGGCCATGCGCGGGACGGGAGCAGGACGGGACAGGGCGGCCGGGCGGGCCGGTGTTCACCCGTACGGGCGGTGGAACGGGGAAGCCGCTGGGTAGGCTGACGAAGTCGGCGAGGATACGGCTCATGGGAGCAGTGATGAGTGTCGAGCCCGAGTACGCGTGGCCGCGACCGCCGGCGGGCGGGTACACCGCCGAGGACCTGGACCGGATCCCCGATCTGCCCCCGCACACGGAGCTGATCGACGGGAGCCTCGTCTTCGTGAGTCCGCAGACCAAGTTCCACATGCGCGCGATGCGCCTGCTGGAGAACCGCCTTCTCCAGGCCGCCCCGCCCGAGCTGGACGTCGTCCGGGAGATGACCGTCACCCTCGGGAAACGGGACCGCCCGGAACCGGACGTCATGGTCGTACGCGCGGACGCCGACACCGGCCCGCGGCAGACCGGCTTCCGCCCCGAGGACGTCGTGCTGGCCGTCGAGGTGGTGTCGGACGACTCCGAGGCGCGCGACCGCGAGACCAAGCCGCGCAAGTACGCCGCGGCCGGGATCCCGCACTTCTGGCGGGTGGAGGCGGGCGAGGGGGAGGACGGCGCCGCGAGCCCCGTCGCGTACGTCTTCGAGCTGGAGCCCGCCACCCGTACCTACGCCGTGACCGGCATCCATCACGAGCGGCTGAAGGCGGATGTCCCGTTTCCGGTCGATATCGACCTGACCGCGGTCGCGCGGCGGGTGTGAGGTGCGCAACGTTCCCGTGTGAAGAGGCCGTGAGCGGGCAGGGGTGCCCGCTGAGCCGGTGCGACGTGGCGCCGCGCCGCGCTGCTTGTGGGCGGTACATCTCACGATGTGGTAGAGGCGGGGTCGAAAAGGCCTGCTCGGTAAACTGAAGCGACCGCTGGGCTCCTGTACGGGAGCCCCGGAAGACAGATTACGAGGAGCGCACGTGGGCCTTGTCGTGCAGAAGTACGGCGGCTCCTCCGTTGCCGATGCCGAGGGCATCAAGCGCGTTGCCAAGCGAATCGTCGAAGCCAAGAAGAACGGCCATCAGGTGGTCGTCGTGGTTTCGGCGATGGGTGACACGACGGACGAGCTGATCGATCTCGCTGGAGAGGTGTCCCCGGTCACATCGGGGCGCGAGTTCGACATGCTGCTGACCGCCGGGGAGCGGATCTCCATGGCCCTGCTGGCGATGGCGATCAAATCCCTCGGCCACGAGGCGCAGTCGTTCACCGGGAGCCAGGCGGGTGTCATCACCGACTCCGTCCACAACAAGGCCCGCATCATCGACGTCACGCCGGGCCGTATCAAGACCGCGCTGGACGAGGGCAACATCGCCATCGTCGCCGGTTTCCAGGGCGTGTCCCAGGACAAGAAGGACATCACCACCCTGGGCCGGGGCGGCTCGGACACCACCGCGGTGGCGCTGGCCGCCGCGCTGGACGCCGAGGTCTGCGAGATCTACACCGACGTCGACGGCGTCTTCACCGCCGACCCGCGGGTCGTGAAGAAGGCCCGCAAGATCGACTGGATCTCGTTCGAGGACATGCTGGAGCTGGCCAGCTCCGGCTCCAAGGTGCTGCTGCACCGGTGCGTGGAGTACGCACGCCGTTACAACATCCCGATCCACGTCCGCTCCTCCTTCTCCGGACTGCGGGGCACGTGGGTCAGCAACCAGCCGCAAGGGGACCAGCCGATGGAGCAGGCGCTCATCTCCGGTGTCGCACACGACACCTCCGAGGCGAAGATCACGGTCGTCGGAGTGCCGGACAAGCCGGGCGAGGCCGCGAAGATCTTCCGGGCCATCGCGGACGGCGAGCTGAACATCGACATGGTGGTGCAGAACGTCTCCGCCGCGTCCACCGGTCTGACCGACATCTCCTTCACCCTGCCCAAGACCGACGGCCGCCGGGCCATCGAGGCGCTGGAGCGGGCGAAGGCCTCCATCGGTTTCGACTCCCTGCGCTACGACGACCAGATCGCCAAGATCTCCCTGGTCGGCGCGGGCATGAAGACCAACCCGGGCGTCACCGCCACCTTCTTCGAGGCGCTGTCGGGCGCCGGGGTCAACATCGAGCTGATCTCGACCTCCGAGATCCGCATCTCGGTCGTCACCCGCAAGGACGACGTCAACGAGGCCGTCCGCGCGGTGCACACCGCGTTCGGCCTGGACAGCGAGAGCGACGAGGCGGTCGTCTACGGGGGCACCGGGCGATGACCCCCGCCGGGGGTTTCCCCCGAGCCCCGATCGGTCGCGCCGACCGGCCAACCCTGGCCGTGGTCGGCGCGACCGGGGCCGTCGGCACCGTGCTGCTGGGACTGCTGTCCGAGCGCGCGGACGTCTGGGGGGAGATCCGCCTGGTCGCCTCGGAGCGCTCGGCCGGCCGCAAGCCGGCGGTGCGCGGTGAGGAGATCGAGGTCCTCGCCCTGGGCGAGGAGGTCTTCGACGGTGTGGACGTCGCGATGTTCGACGTGCCCGCCCGGGTCGCGGCCCACTGGGCGCCGGTGGCGGCGGCCCGGGGCGCGGTGGTGGTGGACAATTCCGGCGTGTTCCGGGCGGACCCGGACGTACCGATGGTCGTCCCCGAGGTCAACGCCCACGCGGCGCGGACCAGGCCCCGGGGCATCGTCGCCAATCCCGGCTGCGCCACCCTGACGATGATCGTGGCGCTGGGCGCCCTGCACGCGGAGTGGGGTCTGGAGGAGCTGGTCGTCTCCACCTACCAGGCCGTCTCCGAGTCCGGGCGGCGGGGCGTGGAGACCCTGCGCGCCCAGCTCGCGGCCGTGGCCGGCACCGAGCTGGGCGTCCACCCCGGCGACGTACGGCGCGCGGTGGGCGACACCGGCCCGTACGCGGCGCCGGTCGCGCTGAACGTGGTGCCCTTCTCCGGGGCGCCGGCCGAGGACGGCTGGACGAGCGAGGAACTGGCGGTCCGCGAGGAGACCCGCAGGGTCCTGGGTCTGCCGGGGCTGCGCGCCACCGCCACCTGTGTGCGCGTACCCGTGGTCACCACCCACTCGGCGTCGGTGCACGCACGCTTCGAGAACGAGGTCTCGGTGGGCGAGGCGCACGAGATCCTGGCGAACGCGCCGGGCGTGGTGGTCTGCGACGATCCGGCGACGGGTGAGTTCCCCACCCCCGCCGACGCGGTCGGCACCGATCCCGCCTGGGTGGGGCGGGTGCGGCGCTCGCCGGACGACCCGCGGGCGCTGGAGCTGTTCGTGTGCGGCGACAACCTCCGCAAGGGCGCCGCGCTCAACATGGCGCAGATCGGCGAGCTGGTCGCGGCCGAGCGGGCCGCGGAATGACCGGAAACCGCCGTCGGTGCGCAGTGCTCCGCGGTGAATCCGCCGCGGAAGGGAGTCGAACCCGCACCGGTCCTGACGCGGCATCGGCCGACTGACCGGCGCCGGTGCGTGCCGCCCCGGTGGTCGGGAGGCGGCGGAGGGCGGGCCGCGTGCTCCGGCGCCGGTGGCCGGATCCGGACAGGGCGGCGCCGGTTGTGAAGGACTTGTAATGAAGTCATACCTAGTAACCGCTTGATCCAGACCAGTCTTCTGGAAGAGGATTTTCCTCCGCATGCCCGGAACCGCGATCCGGGCGCGGGCGTCTCCCGTTCCACTGCCGGAAGCCGAGGGCGCCTGTTCGGCGGCGGAGAGGAAGAGGTGGTACGCATGCGGTCGTCCGGTTCGCCGGAAAGAACGACGCTCCGCGCGTACAACCCTGACGGGGGGAAGCGTGTCCAACAGGCGTGGCAGAGGCACTCGGAATCGCAACGGCGCCCGGACGGGCCCCCGCGGGCGGCGGCACGTCCGGCAGGGGCATGCCCGTGATCGCTCCCTGGTCGGCTTCCCGTCCCGCACGGCTCCCCTCGCAGGCGAGGGACGCTGACGGCGCGATGGCAGCGGGCACCACAGTGGCGGGCACCACCGTCGACCACCTCACCGAGACCTACCAGGCCCACTACCGCTCCCTGCTCGGGCTCGCCGCCCTGCTGCTCGACGACACCGCGTCCTGCGAGGACGTGGTGCAGGAGGCGTTCATCCGTGTGCACTCGGCGCGCAGGCGGGTGCGGGAGCCGGAGAAGACCCTGGCGTATCTGCGTCAGACCGTCGTCAACCTCTCCCGCTCCACGCTGCGCCGCCGCATCCTGGGGCTGAAGCTGCTCTCCAAGCCGATGCCGGACATGGCCAGCGCGGAGGAGGGCGCGTACGCGCGCATCGAGCAGGACGAGTTGAAGAAGGCGCTGCGCAAGCTCCAGCGCCGCCAGCGGGAGGTGCTGGTCCTGCGGTACTTCGCGGACATGACCGAGGCGCAGGTCGCCGAGACGCTCGGCATCTCGCTCGGTTCGGTGAAGGCGTACGGCTCCCGGGGCATCGCCGCCCTGCGGGTCGCGATGGAGGCGCCCGCATGAGCGGCGACGGACGGCACGAGGAACAGCGCGACCCGCAGGGGGAACCCGGAGCCGGAGCCGGACACGGTGAGGGCGGCGGGCGGGAGGGACGGGGGCCGGAGGCGGTCGGCTCGGCGGGCGAGGACCCGGCGGGCCCGAGGGGCACCCCGTCGAATCCCGGTGTTCCGGCGGATCCGGACACCCCGGCGGATCCGGACACCCCGGTGGATCCGGCCGGCCTGGACGAGCGGTCGCTGCGCCTGATGCTGCACGGCGCCGTCGAGGACGTCGCGCCGGCCCCGGACGCCCTCGAACGCCTCCACCACGCCGTACCCGCCCGCCGGGCGCGCCGCAGGCAGCTGACGGTCGGGGCGGCCGCCGCCGCCCTCGTCATCGGTGTGGCCACCCCCGCCCTGGTGCAGAGCGGCGTCATCACCCGGGTCCTGGACGGCGACACCACCAACGCCGCCAGTGCCCAGGACCGGCAGGAGGGCGCCGGTACGGACGGCCGGAGCGGCGACGCCGCGAACCAGGGCGCCGACCAGTACTCCGCGGGCGGCGGACGGCAGGACGCGGCGGGGTCGCGCGAGGGCTCAGACAGGGGCGGCTCCGCGTCGTCCCCCGAGACCGACGACACCCTCGGCCCCACCTCCCCGAGCTGTCTGCGCTCCCAGATCGGCGACGGCGGCTCCACCGTGAGCCCCGCCGATGCGGACGGCCATGTGTACGGGGCCTTCAAGATCAAGAACATCTCGGACGCCTCCTGCCTGGTGGACGAGTCCGACACCGTCACCGCCACCCCGGTGGGCGCCGCCGACCCGACCGGCTTCAGCGTCGTCGCCCACACCTCCGGCGACAGGGCCGCCAAGCTGCCCGACCCGCAGCTCGAACCCGGCTCGTTCGTCCTGGAACCGGGCAAGTCGTACACGGTGCGGTTCGCCTGGGTGCCCAGCGAGGGCGGCGGCACCACCGGCTGCCCGGCGAGCCCCGGCCCCGATCCGACGGCACCCGGCGACTCCTCCGGCGGCACGGACTCCTCCGGCGGCAGCGGTGGCGGCGACGGAGGCGGCGGCACCGGCGGAGGCGGCACGAGCGGCGGCACGGACTCCTCCGGCGGCGGCGGTACCTCCGGCGGCACGGCACCCCCCGACGGCGGCCAGGGCGGCGAGGGCGGCGACACCGTCGACGAGCCCACCGAGAGCAGCGGCAGCGGCGTCAGCCCCCAGCTCGCGTACGACACCGGAGGCTCGGGCTCCGGCCCGGGCGCCGCGGCGGCCTCGGTCGTCCTGCGCTACGTGCCGGCGGCGGGCGAGCCGCGCATCGGCAAGATCGAGATCGCCGGGGCCTGCGCCGGGACGGTGTACCGCACCGGCCCCGTACCGGTGGGCTGAACACCCGGCGGGCGGGGCGGGGGCGGGTGGGCCGTTCCCGGCCCGCCCCCGTACCGTTGAGGGCGTGTACCGGTTCCTGCTGACCCCGCGCTGGTGGGTGATCAACCTCTTCGTGCTGCTGTCGATCCCCGTCTGCCTGTTCATGGGGAGCTGGCAGCTGAGCCGCTTCGAGGACCGCGTGGACTCCCACCAGGCCCGCCAGGAGCGCTCGGCGGAGGGGACCGCCGAGGCCGACGCCAGACCGCTGGACGATCTGCTGCCCCTCACCCAGGAGACCGCCGGGCAGCCCGCCCGGACCACCGGCAGCTACGACGCGGGCCACGAGTTCCTGGTGCCCGGCCGCCACCTCGGCGACCGCGAGGGCTTCTACGTGCTGACCCCGCTGCGCACCGGCGACGGCCGGGCCCTGCCCGTCGTACGCGGCTGGCTGCCGGGCGAGGCCGACCCCGCGCGGGTGCCCGCGCCGCCGGCCGGCGAGGTGAGCGTCACCGGAGTGCTCCAGGCGCCGGAGAGCCAGAGCTCGCCGGGCGCCGTCGGCGGCGCCCTGCCGAAGGGCCAGGTCGGCATCATCAGCGCGGCCACGCTGGTCAACCTGGTGCCGTACGAGGTGTACGACGTGTGGATCACCGTCCAGCGCGCGCAGGAGCCGATGGAGGCGGTGCCGCCGGTCGCGGCGGCGGGCACCGGACTGGACCTGAAGGCGTTCCAGAACCTGGGCTACACCGCGCAGTGGTTCGTCTTCGCGGGCTTCGTGGTCTTCATGTGGTACCGGCTGTTCCGCCGCGAGGCGGAGACCGCCCGCGATCTCGCCCTCGGCATCGAGGCGCCCACCGAGCCCACCGAGCCCACCGCGGAACCGTCCCCGGTGCGGGAGGAGCCCGCCGCGGCGGGCTCCGGCGCCCCGTCCGCGGAGAAATCCGCTCCCTGACATAGATCCGGCCCTCCCTCCACGTCTGAGTCATGACGACGAGGAACGGCGTACGTCCCCTGCGGACGCGTACGCCCATGACGTGGAGGAAACATGAGCAAGCAGCGGTTCGTCGCGGCCGGGGTCGCCGCCGTCGCACTGGCGGGCCTGGGCGGCACCGCCTTCGCCCTCCAGAGCCAGGGCCAGAGCCAGGGCCAGAGCCAGAGCCAGGGACCGGGCGGGGACCGGGGAGCGGCGCGTCCGGCCGCCGCCCCCGAGCGTCCGGCCGGCACGGAGACCACCGGCCCGCGGACGTCCTCGGTGGTGCGGGTGGTGCGGCCGTACGAGCCGGTGGAGATCGGTCAGGGCGCGCTGATGGGCCTGCTGCCGGAGGGCAGGCAGAACTACGTGGTCTCCTGGGGCGGCCCGGAGGCCTTCCGGGAGAGCGTCGAGGCCGCCAAGGGCATCGTGGGCGACGACATCCGCCCGAACACCATCAGCGGCGGCTACCACTTCGACGACGGCGAGGTGCTGTTCACCGGGGCGTTCCGCACCGACGTCGTGCCGGGCCGGATCGCCGTCCGCACCGTCGACGGCACCTTCGACGCGAAGATGCTGCGGCTGCCCGGTGACCCGGGCTGGGGCGCCTACCACCTCGACGCGGGCCGCACCGACGCCCTCTCCTCGGACGTCGTCGTGACCGCCTACGCGCCCGACGGCGGCGTCATCGACACCCTGACGATGACGTTCCCCCGTACGCCCCGCACGCCCGGCACGCCGTAGCCCGCCGGCCGTCCCACGCAACGAGACCACGGACGCACGCCGCCGGGCCGGGCGCGAGCCCCCGGCCCGGCGGCGGCCCCACGGCGAACCGAGGCACCCGTTTGAAGACGAGCGCGGAAGCGGAGTACCGGCAGTACGTGGCCGACCGGTGGCCGCGCATGCTCAGGACCGCCTACCTCCTCACCGGCAACCACCACGACGCCGAGGACCTGGCGCAGGTGGCGCTGGCGAAGGCGTACACCGGATGGGAGCGTGTGCAGCGTGCCGCGGACCCGGACGCCTACGTCTGGCGCATCATGATCAACGCCAACGCGGACCGGCTCCGCAGGCTGAAGGTCCGGGAGTGGCTGACCGACCGCTTCCCCGAGCGGCAGAGCGCGGACCGGGCCGACCGGATCGTCGACCGCAGCCTGCTGATGGAGGCCCTGGGCCGGCTGCCGGCGCGGCAGCGGGCGGTGGTGGTCCTGCGCTTCCTGGAGGACCGCAGTGAGAGCGAGGTGGCGGCGGTGCTGGGCACCGGGGTCGGCACGGTCAGGAGCCACACCGCCCGGGCCCTGGCCAGACTCCGCCGCGACGGCGCCGTCCTGGGCCTGGGCCCGGGACGCGGCAGGGCGGCGGTGGTGAACCGATGAGCGGGAACGTGCCGGTGGACGACGGGACCCGGACGGGGGCCGGTGGCGGGGGCGCGGCCGAGACCGCCCGCCTCACGGAGGCCATGCGCCGCGAGGCCGACACCCTGGCCGCCGGCCCGGCACCGGTGGAGGCCCTGGTGAGAGAGGGGCGCCGCCTGGTGCGGCGCCGCCGGACGGCCGCGGGCGCGGCGGCCGCGGCCGTACTGGCCTGCCTGGCCGGCGGCGTACTCCTGCCGCCGCTGCTTGCCTCCCCCGGGCCCGCCCCGGCCGCACCGCCCGCCTCCTCCGCGGCACCGCCGTCCGCGACACCGGCGGGAGTGCGGGTGGTGCGGCCGTACGAGCCGGTGGAGATCGGTCAGGGCGCGCTGATGGGCCTGCTGCCGGAGGGCAGGCAGAACTACGTGGTCTCCTGGGGCGGCCCGGAGGCCTTCCGGGAGAGCGTCGAGGCCGCCAAGGGCATGGTGGGCGACAGCATCCGCCCCGGCGGCCTCAGCTTCGGCCACAGCTCCACCCCGGAAGGGGCCGTCCTCTACACGGGCGCCTTCCGCACGGAGACCGAACCGGCCCGCATCACGGTGACGGCCGGCGGCCGCACCTGGGAGGCGGGGATGGTGCGGCTGTCCGGCGATCCCGGCTGGGGCGTGTACCACGTCGACGCGGGCCGCACCGGGCTCGACACCCGCGCCACCGTCACCGCGTACGGCCCCGACGGCACCGTCCTGGCGCGCAACGACGCAGGCGGCGGGGCCCGCAGCGACGACGGCGGCGGGGCCCGCGACGACGGGACGGACCCCGCCCGGTGACCCCCGTCCCCGGCCGCGTCACGGGGGCGGCCGGGGACGGACCGGGCACGGCGCCCGGCTCAGCAGCCGTCGTACCGCCAGTCGCCCTTCTCGCGGACCCACTGCTGCTTGTGGTGGTCGAACCTCGGCTCGTCGCCCACGCCGTACGTCACGTACGCGGTGTCCTCGCCCCAGAACTCGTCGGCTGAGAACCGCTCCATGGTGTACCGCCTGCCCTCGGTGTTCGCCTCCGCCGCCCGCTCCAGGGTCCCGGCGACCACCTCCTCGGTCACCTCCTCGCGGCAGCGGGCCGAGTACATCGCGTACACGGCCCCGGCATCCGGCTCGTAGTAGGCGTCGACGTACCGGCCCACCGCCTCCTTCAGCGCGGCGACATCCCCGGGGTCCGGGGGAGTGGGAGAAGGGGGCCCGGACGGTGCGGAGGAGGGCGGTGGCCCCTCGCCGCCGTCCGGGCCCCCGTCGTCCCCGCCACCGCCTCCGCCGACGCACGCGGTGGTCAGGAGCAGGGCGGTGGTGACGACCGGTAAGAAGGCGGCCGTACCGCGTACGCGCATGGATGATCCCCCCGGGAAGGTCGTGGTCGCACCCCATCATGCCCCCCGTGGCGGAACGGCCCAAGCACTCTCCACAGGCTCGGCACACGCGCTGTGTGATGCATGGTTACTATGACGAAGGCAATCGCACGAGAAGGCAACTTCCCTTCTTTCAGCGGGCTTTCGGCCGTCGTTTGTCTTCCGAACCGCATCACTCGCCCCCACACAGCCACAGGGATTGCGCGATGTCAGATCCTGCCGCCCCCGGCCAGCACCGAGTGCCCCAAGGACGCCTGCCCCTCGCCTTGCTCGCCGTCTGCCTGACGGCGCTCGTGGCGGGCGGCGCGGCCGGCGCCGCCGCGGCCCCCGACAGCACGCGCCCCTGGGTGCTGGGCGTGATCGTGGTGGCCGCGGTAGTGGCCGTCGGGGCCTTCCTCGCCGTCTTCCTGACGGTGCAGCGGATGACCACCGCCTCCTTGAGCGCGGCGGCCGAGACCGCGGCGCTGCGCCACCGGGCCGAGCAGCGGCAGGCGCACACCGCGCACCTGGCCGACTCCGTGCTGCCGGCGGTCGCCGAGCGGCTGCGGACCGGCGCGCGGCCGGAGGACGCGCTGGCCGGAATGCCCGTCCCGGAGGACATCCCGCTCCAGCGGCTCCTCCACTCCTTCGCCTACGAGGTCTCCTCCGCCACCGGGCAGCGGCTGTCCGCTCAGGCCGAGCGGGACGAGGCGGCCCGGCGGGGACAGGCGCTGGCGGACGGTGTGGACAACCTCCTCGCCAACGTCCTGCCCGGAGCCTTCCAGCGGCTGCGCGGCGGCGCCTCGGCGGGCACGACCCTGGCGAAGGTGCCGCGCCCCGACGACGAGCGGCTGGCCGCCCTGACGGAGTTCGTGATCCGGGAGTACGCGACCAGTGAGCGGCGGTCCGCCGCCGCCCGGACGGCCGGCACCAAGGCCCTCAGCCGGGTGCAGGCGGCTGCCGTGGGCATGCTGGCGGACCTGCGCGAGATGCAGGAGCGCCACGGCGAGGAGGTCTTCGGCGACCTGCTCAGGCTGGACCACAGCACCTCGCAGATCGGACTGCTCACCGACCGGCTGGCCCTGCTGATGGGCGGCCGCGCCAGCCGGGCCTGGAACAAGCCGATCATCATGGAGAGCATCCTGCGCGGCGCGGTGGGACGCATCGCCGCCTACCAGCGGGTCCGTATGCACTGCGCCAGCTCCACCGCGATCGCCGGGTTCGCCGCCGAGGGCGTGATGCACCTGCTCGCGGAGCTCATCGACAACGCGGCGAACTTCTCCCCGCCCATCGACGAGGTCAACGTCTACGTCGAGGAGCGCACCGCGGGTCTCGTGGTGACCATCGAGGACAGCGGACTGCGCATGTCCGACGCCGCGATGCGCCGCGCGGAGAAGGCCGTCTCCGGCGACTCGACCGACCTCGCCCACCTCCAGGGCACCCGGCTCGGCCTGGCCGTGGTCGGGCTGCTGGCCCACAAGTACGGCATCTCCGTGAGCTACCGGCCCTCCTCCCGGGGCGGCACCGGTGTGGTGGTCCTGCTGCCGCCGCACCTGCTGGCCCAGCAGCGCGCCGAGGCCCCGCCGACGGCCGTGGTGCCGGCCGCCAGGGCCCCGCGGCAGACCCAGGCGCCCGCCGCCGGGCCCGCCCTCCCCGCCGCCCCGGCCGCCGCCACCGGTACGGCGACCCCGACCGGCACGGCCGCACCCACGGCCGCACCCACCGCCGCACCCACCGCCGCGTCCGTACCGCCGGACACCGCCGGAACCCCGGCGCCCGCGGCGGGGGAGACCACCCACGGGCTGCCGGTGCGCCCCCGGGGCCGCACCCTGGCCCGGGCCGACCGCGCCCGCGAGCGGGCGGCCGACGCCTCCGCCGGTCTTCCGCAGCGGAAGCGCCCCGCCCGTGACGCCGGAGCGAGCTTCGGGGCGTTCCACCGCTCCAGGCGCCCCGAGAACCCCTCCGAGTAGGCGCGCCCCTCCGACCCACCCGGGGCGCCCGCCCGACCAGCGGGCGCCCCATCCCCAGCGAAGACCGTGAGATTGGAGGCACGGGCCGGTGGCCGGACAGTCGGCCCGAAGAAGCCCGATGCAGATCATGGAGACCACCGACAACAGCCTGACCTGGCTTCTCGAGAGCCTGCTCAACCGCACTCCCGGGACCCGACACGCCCTGGTGCTCTCCCGCGACGGGCTCAAGCTGTGCTGGAGCAGCAGTCTGACCCTGGACCGGGCCGACCAGCTCGCGGCCATCTCCTCCGGCATGCAGGCCCTGGCACAGGGAGCCTCCGTGGAGTTCGGCGACGGGAGCGGAGGGGTGCGGCACTCGATGACGGAGTTCCACGGCGGCCTGCTGTTCATCGTCGAGGCCGGTGAGGGCGCCCATCTGGCCGTCGTCGCCGACGACAGCGCCGACCCAGGTGTGGTCGGCCACCAGATGGACGAGATGGTCGAGCAGATCGGCGAGCACCTGCGCGCCGAGCCCCGCAAGCCGGCCGAGGGCGGCGTCCCGTCATGATCCGCAAACCCGTCGACATCGGCGACCCCCACCGGCTCTACACCGTCACAGGCGGGCGCAGCCGGGGCGAGGAGGCCGGGCTGGACCTGGTCACGCTCATCGTCAGCGAGTGCCGGCCGACGGAGGGCATGCAGTCGGAGCACGTACGCATCCTGGAGCTGTGCGGCCACCCCACCGCGGTGGTCGAGATCGCGGCCGATCTGCGCCTGCCCATCACCGTGGTGAAGATCCTCCTCGGCGACCTGCTCGCCTCCGGACGCATCACCGCACGGAACCCGCGTCCGTCCGCAGCACACGGCGACGCGCCCGAATCCGCCCTGTTGAAGGAGGTGCTCATTGGACTCCGCAACCTCTGAGGCCCCGGCGCGCATGCCGCTCGCGGACGCCGCCGAGACCGGACTGAAGATCGTCATAGTGGGCGGCTTCGGCGTCGGAAAGACGACGCTCGTCAGATCCGTCAGCGAGATCCGCCCCCTGAACACCGAGGAGGTCATGACCCAGGCCGGCGCCGGGGTGGACGACGTCGCCGGCCTGCGGAACAAGAGCACCACCACGGTGGCCTTCGACTTCGGCCGGATCAGCCTCAACGAGCAGACCGTGCTGTACCTGTTCGGGGCGCCCGGGCAGGAGCGCTTCTGGTTCCTGTGGGACCGGCTGTTCTCCGGGACGCTCGGCGCGGTGGTGCTGGTGGACACCCGGCGGATGGCCGACTCCTGGTACGCGATCGACCGGCTGGAGTACCACGGGACCCCGTTCGTGGTGGCCGTCAACCGGTTCGACGACGACGGCTCGCGCTTCTCCCTGGACGAGATCCGCCAGGCTCTGGACCTGCCGGAGGACGTGCCGCTGGTCGACTGCGACGCCCGGCTGCGCGATTCCGGCAAGAACGTGCTGATCACCCTCGTCGACCACCTCTACCAGCAGGCACTGGCACGGGAGATGACCGCATGACCGACCAGCCCGCCCAGTCCGACCGGTCCGCCCAGCCCGCCCCGGGCACCGCCGCACCGCCGTCCGGCTGCTCCGCGGCCCACCCCGACGCCGTTCCGCTCAGCGGCCTGGAGTACCAGCAGACCCCCTTCCAGCTCTACCGGGCGCTGCGCCGCGACCACGGCACGGTCGCCCCCGTGGTGCTGGACGGCGGCATCCCCGCCTGGCTGGTGCTCGGATACGCCGAGGTCTCCTACGTCACCAGCCACGACGAGCTGTTCGCCCGGGACTCGCGGCGCTGGAACCAGTGGCCCGCCATCCCCGCCGACTGGCCGCTGATGCCGTTCGTCGGCTACCAGCCGTCGGTGCTGTTCACCGAGGGGGCCGAGCACCAGCGCCGGGCGGGCGTCATCAGCGCGGCCCTGGAGGAGATCGACCAGCTGGAGTTCTCCCAGGACTGCCAGGAGATCGCCGGACAGCTCCTCGCCGAGTTCGCGGGCAGCGGACAGGCGGAGCTGATGTCCGCCTACGCCCACGCCCTGCCGATGCGCGCGGCGGTCCGGATGTGCGGCATGCCGCTGGAGGGAGCCGACACCGACGAACTGGTCGAGGACCTGCGGATGTCCCTGGACGCCTCGGAGGGCGACGACCCGGTCGCCGCCTACGTCCGCGTCCAGGAGCGCATCCAGCGGCTGGTCGCCGAGAAGCGCGAGGATCCCGGCCCGGACGTCACCTCCCGCATGATCGCCGACCCGGCCGGGCTGACCGACGAGGAGATCGTGCAGGACCTGATCTCCGTCATCGCCGCAGCCCAGCAGCCCACCGGCAACTGGATCGGCAACACCCTGCGGCTGCTGCTCACCGACGACCGCTTCGCCGTCAACGTCTCCGGCGGCCGGGTGAGCGTGGGCCAGGCGCTCAACGAGGTGCTGTGGCTGGACACCCCCACGCAGAACTTCGTCGGCCGCTGGGCGGTCCGCGACATCCAGCTCGGCGGCCGGCAGATCAGGGCCGGCGACTGCCTGGTCCTGGGGCTGGCCGCGGCCAACACCGACCCGCAGATCTGGCCCGAGGGGCACGTCGGGGCGCAGGTCAACTCCGCCCATCTGAGCTTCAGCAACGGCGAGCACCGCTGCCCCTACCCCGCCCCCCAGCTGGCCGACGTCATCGCCCGCACCGCGGTGGAGACGCTGCTGGAGCGGCTGCCGGACATCGTCCTGGCGGTGGAGCCGGAGGAGCTGGCCTGGCGGCCGTCCGTCTGGATGCGGGGGCTGACCTCCCTGCCGGTCGCCTTCACGCCCGTGGTGTAGTCCCCGCGCCGGGCCGTACGCCCGGTGGCTCGTGCAGCCGGCCGTACGGCCGACCCCGTACAAGCCGCCCGTGCCGCCGCCGGAACTCTCCCTTCCGGCGGCGGCACGGGCGTATCCGGACCTGTTCCGGGTTCCTCCCGTCCGGTCAGGCGGCGGGAGTGAACACCACCGGGACCTCCTTGGGGCCGCGGGTGAACACGCCCTGCTCGGCGACCTCGGCGCCGTCGGCCAGCCGCATGTCCGGCATGGCGTCCAGTAGTTGGTTGACGCCGATCTCGACCTCGGCCTTGGCCAGCAGCGCCCCGACGCAGAAGTGCCGGCCCAGTGCGAAGGCCAGGTGGTCGGCGGCGGCGGAGAAGGCGGTGGTGGACGTCAGGTCGTCGCGGAAGATGTCGAAGGAGTCGGGCTCCTTGTAGTGGCCCGGGTCGCGGTTGGCGGCGCCGATCAGGCAGGTGACGGTCGCCCCGGCCGGAATCGTGCCCCCGCTGACCTCCACGTCCTGCGCGGTCTGCCGCATGATCATATGGACGGGCGGGGTGTAGCGCAGGGTCTCGGCGAACGCCCGGTCGATCAGGGAGCGGTCCTCCCGTACGGCGGCGAGCTGCTCGGGGTGGGCCAGCAGATTGGCGAAGATGGCGGCGATCGCCTTGTCGGTGGTCTCCCCGCCGGCGGCCAGCAGCAGACTGCAGAACGCCTTGATGTCCTCGTCGCTCATCCGCACACCGTCCACCTCGGCGGCGCACAGCGTGGACAGCAGGTCGTCGCCCAGGTTCTCGCGGCGCTCCCGGATGATGGGAATCATGTACTCGGCGAACTCCACCCGGGTGCGCTCGCCGTCCGCGGTCACCTCCGGGTCGCCGGACAGGTTGCCGAGGAAGGCGATCACCGAGGTGTACCAGCGGTGGAACCTGGGGTGGTCGGCCTTGTCCAGACCCAGCATGTCGGCGATGACGTTGACGGGGAAGCGGGTGGCGTAGGCGTCCACCAGGTCCACCCTGCCGGTGTGGCGGAAGGCGTCGATGAGGTCGCGCGAGTTGCGCTCGATGACCGGCAGGAACTTGTCCCGCAGGTCGCTGCCGCGGAAGGCGGGGGCCACCAGAGCCCGGCGCACCGCGTGCTCGCGGCCGCTGAGCTGGAGGATCGTCTTCCCGTGCACCGGCTCGATCTGCCACTCGTAGTTGTCGGTGGTGAACGAGGTTCCGTCCTTGAACGCCCGCTCCACGTCCTCGTAGCGGGAGACGATGTAACTGCGGGTGGCTTCGTGCCAGATCAGCGGCGCGCTCTCACGCATCACGCGGTAGGCGCTGTAGGGGTCGGCGGCGAACTCGGGCGAGAGTATGTCGGGGAACTGCTGTGTGCTGGCCAAGGCGAGCTCCATCGAAGACGTGACGGGCAGACAGGCTCAGGGTATTGATCACCCGCCGACTGGAACAGCCTTGCCAAAGCACATGCACATCACATATGCAGCGTCAGAATCCTTGCCGGAGCGGCGATTTCAAGCCATCCACCGCCGCACGCGACCGTTGCTCCCCCGAACACCCGCCATCGTTGTGAACGCAGAACACCCCGCCGGCGTGTCCGCCGGGAAGCGCCGGAGGTCATCGCCTGTCCTCCGGGACCGTGCGGTGGCCCGGCTTCAGCCTCGGCTTCGTCGTCGGAGGCGAGAACTGCGCCACCGCGCAGGGCTTCGGCGCGGCCGGTCCCGGCGTCGGCCCGATGCCGGGCCTGGGGTTGCGTGCCCGACATCCCTGCGCCGTCGTACGCCCGGCCCGCAACCCCGAACCGGTCAGGATGGTCTCGTCAGCCGTACGGGAGGCCGCCCTCGAACAGCCCGCTCTGTGAAGCCTGCTGGAGGCGCTGTGCGATGTGGCCATTGCCGCCCGCCCGACGGGGCGGAGGTGGACTGACCCACGCCCCCTTCGTCCCGGCCCTGGACGGCTCCAGGAACCTTCACCGCGACGGGTCGAGTGAGCCACCTCCGTATACATTGGATCATGTATCATGATGCATGGTCCAATATATACGGAGGTGGGGCTCATGAGCAGAACCGTCATCGACCTCGACGACGACGCTCTGGAAGCCGCGGCGAAGGAACTGGGCACCTCCACGAAGCGGGACACCATCAACACCGCCCTGCGTGAGATCGTGGCCCGTAACCGCCGTCTGCGCGCCCTGCACGAACTGCAGGACCTGGCGGAGGAAGGCGCCCTCGACGTCGACCTCCTCCTGGACAAGCGCAACTACCGAGGCGGCTCCGCCCGGTGAGCGTGGCCGACTACCTCGTCGACACGTCCGCTCTGGTTCGCATGCTGCTGCGTCAGGCCACCGAGGAATGGGAGCAGCGGATGGGCGCCGGGCTGATCGCCCTGTGCGATCTGACGGAGCTGGAGATGCTCTACTCCGCACGTTCCGGGAAAGACCGTGAAGCCGTCCAGGACCGACTGAACCAGTTCGCCTGGTGTCCCATGCCCGACGGTGTCTACCGGCGGGCCCGCGTCGTCCAGCGTGAGCTCACCGCCAAGGGCGAGCACCGCAGCGCCGGACCCGTCGACCTTCTTGTGGCCGCAGCCGCGGAAGAAGCAGAACTCACACTGCTGCATTACGACCGCGACTTCGAAACCATTGCCCGTACCACCGGGCAGTCTGTTCGAATGATCGATCTCAGGTAGCCGGTCAGCTCCGGAAGCCGCCGCCGTGACGGCCCCCGCCCCGCACCGCTGCCTCGATGACCGTACTCTTCACCGCTCCCCACCTCCTGCGCATACCCGCGAACGCCCGTCGTCCGGCCGGGGCGATCACGGGGCCTAGAAGGGCAGAGCCGTGTCCCGTAGGTTGAACGAGGTCGACGACATCGAATGGAACTGAGTACTGGAGCGAAGACCGGGGCGGTTCAGGCTTCTCCGCGGGCGGGTGGGCCGTCAGCCGGTCTGAAGTTCCTCCGCGATCCGTGCCGTCGTCCGGCGTGCCGGCTCCGGGCGGGGGTCCTCGGGGTGGGCGTCCGGGGCCAGGATCTTCGCGCAGACGAACAGGGTCATCAGCTTGCCGTCCCGGCTCTCCAGATCGCGGCGCCGCTCCCGGCGGACGCGTTCGGCCAGGGCCGGGACGGCGAGGGAGTTGCCCCACAGCGATGCGGCATCCAGCCCTCGGGGTGCCATGCCCCAGTCCTCCCAGTCGAACAGGCAGAACTCCGGACCGGTCATGTTCGCCCAGTTCAGGTCCGCGTGCGCGGGCCGCCACCGGCTCACCGTCGTATCGATGCCGTCGGGCAGGAAACGGCGGACCGCCTCGGTGACACCCCGCTGGGTGATCGTGACGGTGTCCGGGGTGGCGACACGGCTCGTGCGGTGGGCGGCCAGCGCGTCCAGCGAGGCGTTCAGCGCCCGCCACCACGCATCCGGCAGTCCGGGGTCGGAGGCCAGGACACTGGTGCCGATCGGCGCTCCGGGCAGCAGATCGGTCTCATCCGCCCGCCACATCGCGGCACCGTCCGGCCGGCGCCACACCACCGCCCGGTGCCACCGGGGCTGCGCGACTCCTTCCAGCACGGCCGCGCACTCGGTGCCGTTCCAGCCCTGGCCGCCGATCTTCTCCATCCGGCGCCGCTCGATGCGCACCCATGTGCCCCGGTCCGTCCGCGCGCCCAGCGAGCGCCGCTTGCGTACCAGCGTGTCCCGGTCCAGCCGGGTCCGGAGGGAGCGCTCGACGTCGTCGAGCACGGTGTCGACCGGCTCGATTCTCAGGTCGGCCGATGCGGCGGCAGGCGCGGAAGACGGCATGGAACCTCCTTGGCAGCCGGGAAGGCCGCGTGGGCTGACCGCCTGGGATTGTGGGCTGGAGTGTGGTGTTGGCCGAGGCGGTGGACGTTGCCAGGTCAACGCAACGTCCAGAGCCTACGGCCCGTTCGGCACGCCACGGCCCGAAAGCCGGAGATCGAGGTCGGCTCCCAAGCGGCCCCCGGAAACCACTCAGGGGCCCGATCCGCTATGCGGATCAGGCCCCTGACCTGGTGTTTCGGCTGTCGGGGTGGCGGGATTTGAACCCACGACCTCTTCGTCCCGAACGAAGCGCGCTGCCAAGCTGCGCCACACCCCGTGTGCAACGAGGACTACTTTAGCCCACGCCCGCGCTCAGGAGAAATCCGGTTTCCGGGTGCGGCGGAGGTGCGGCGGGCGCGGTCAGGGGCGCTCGATGAGGGTGAGGAGAGTGGCCTCCGGGGGGCAGGCGAAGCGGAACGGGGTGTAGCGGTTGGCGCCGCAGCCCGCCGAGACGTGGAGGTAGGAACGGTGGCCGTCCGCCTCGTGGTGGGACAGGCCGCGGGCCCGGTCGGTGTCCAGGTCGCAGTTGGTGACCAGGGCGCCGTGGAAGGGGACCCGGAGCTGGCCGCCGTGGGTGTGACCGGCCAGGATCAGCGGATAGCGGTCGGCGGCGAAGGCGTCCAGGACGCGCAGGTACGGGGCGTGGACGACGGCGAGGGGGAGGTCCGCGTCCTGCTCGGGACCGCCGGCCACCTCGTCGTAGCGGTCGCGCTTGATGTGCGGGTCGTCCAGCCCGGTGAGGGCGATCTCCTCGCCGCCGTCGAGCTTGATCCGGCCGCGGGTGTTGGACAGGCCGACCCAGCCCGCCGAGTCGAAGGCGTCGCGCATTCCCTCCCACGGGTTGTGGACGGCGCCGACGACCGGGGGGTTGC
The DNA here is from genome assembly GCF_002843305.1 of Streptomyces barkulensis. Classification (GTDB taxonomy): domain Bacteria; phylum Actinomycetota; class Actinomycetes; order Streptomycetales; family Streptomycetaceae; genus Streptomyces; species Streptomyces barkulensis. The sequence goes on along the minus strand of NZ_PGSG01000115.1, from coordinate 75,561 downwards.
CGTTGAGGCCGTGTCGGCCGCTGGCCTTCTCCATCAGGTAACGGGCGGGGTTGCGCAGCCGGGGACCGTAGTAGTCGTTGGAGCCGAAGACGTACGCGCCGGGGAACTCCATCAGCGGGCCGAGCGCGTCCAGGACCTCGGGGACGGCCTCCGGGTCGGAGAGGTTGTCGCCGGTGTTGACCACGAAATCGGGCCGCAGCCCGGCCAGCGACTGGAGCCAGCGCTGCTTCTTGCGCTGACCGCCGACCATGTGGATGTCGGAGACCTGGAGTACGCGCAGCGGCCGCATCCCGCGCGGCAGTACGGGCACCGTGACACGCCTGAGGCGGAACGAACGGGCTTCGATGCCCGCCGAGTAGGCGAGGCAGGCCGCGCCTACCGCCGTGATGCCGAGGGGGATTCTGAGGGAGAGCGGGTATCGCGCAGGCATGGGCCCATCGTCGCAGACATGCGGGCGGGGCGCGGGCGCACGGGCGGCGGGAACGGTCCGGGCCCGGGGCCACGCGGTGAGGGTGACGGAAGGGGCCCGGAGGCGATGCGGGGGGAGGGCGCGGGGGAGAGGGTGCTGGGCGGCGCGGCACAATGCGGTGGGCGTCGGGCACCGCCTCCTGGCACACTTCCGACATGACCACGCTCAAGACCCGGCTCCAGGACGACCTCACCGCGGCGATCAGGGCGCGCGACGAGCTGCGCTCCTCCACCCTCCGCCTCACGCTGACCGCGATCCAGAAGGAGGAGGTGGCGGGCGAGAGCGCCCGCGAACTGTCCGACGCCGAGGTCGAGAAGATCATCACCCGTGAGGCCAAGAAGCGGCGCGAGGCGGCGGACGCGTTCGCCAAGGGCGGGCGCGCCGAGCAGGCCGAGCGGGAGCGCGCGGAGGGCGAGGTGCTCGCCGAGTACCTGCCCAAGCAGCTCACCGACGAGGAACTGGACGCGCTGGTGGCCGAGGCCGTGGCGGAGGCCAGGGCGGCCGGGGCCGAGGGGCCGAGGGCCATGGGCGCCGTCATGAAGATCGTGAACCCGAAGGTGGCGGGGCGCGCGGAGGGCGGCCGGGTGGCCGCCGCCGTCAAGAAGCGACTGGCGGGCTGACCGCGGGCCCGCGGTCAGCCCGCGGGGGTTCACACAAGGTCCGCGGGCAGGCGGAGGAACGGCGGAGGGGCCCCGGTGCGGGGCCCCTCCAGTGTGTTCACGTGTGTATTTGTGAGCGCCGCGGCGCCGCCGCGTCGGCTATCGCGGGTTCCAGCCGCCGTCCTGGCCGGAGGTCTGCCAACCCCCGCTGCCGTTCGTGCCGTTGCCGCCGCCTGCGTCCCAGCCCCCGGTGGTGGAGGTGGCGCCGATGCTGTCGCCGCCTGTGTCACCACCGGTGTCGCCACCGGTCACACCGCCCACGGTGGTGCCGACCGTGGTGCCGTCGGTGGTGCCGCCCATGGTGCTGGTGCCCCCGCCCCCGCCGGGGCCCCCGTTGCCGCCTCCGCCGATGATGCCGGGCGGGAGGGAGATGTCGGGGAACGGGTTGCCGGGACGGCGGTCGCCGGGCTTGTCGTCGTCGCGGTCGCGGCCCTTGTCCTTCTTGTCATCGGTGTCGGCCCGCGGCACCCGGACGTCGTTGAAGGACTCGACGGGCTCGCCCTGAAGGGCCCCGGTCATCGCGGTCTTCCAGATGGGGCCGGGCAGACAGCCGCCGCAGACCTTGGGGTAGAACTGGCCGCCGATGGTGATGTCGTACATCTCCTGCGGGTCGCCGATGTCGTCGCCGACCCAGACGGCGGTGGAGAGGTTCGGGGTGTAGCCGACGAACCAGGCGTCCTTGCGGCCGTCCGTCGTACCGGTCTTGCCCGCGTTGTCGCGGTCGGTCAGACCGGCCCTCGTCCCGGTGCCGTCCTCCACCACGCCCTTGAGCATCTTGTTGATGGAGTCCGCGATGTGCTCGGACATCGCCCGCTCGCACTTGGTCCGGGGGACCGGGAGCTTCTTGCCGTCGGAGTCGGTGACCTTCTCGATCGCGACCGGCGAGCAGTAGGTGCCGCGGTCGGCGAATGTGGCGTACGCGGCGGCCATGGTCAGCGGGCTGATGTTCTGCCCGCCCAGGAGTATCGCCGGCTTCTGCTCGACGGGCTTGCCGCTGCCGAGGTGGACACCCATCTTCCCGGCCGTCTCCACGACGTCGCACAGGCCGACCTTCTGGCCCAGATCGACGAAGTAGGTGTTGATCGACTTGCTGAGGGCGCCGGTCATGTCCCAGGTGCCCTTCTCGGACTCCAGCTCGTTCTGGACATCCCAGCTGCCGCTGCCGTAGGGCTTGTTGCCGCAGACCTTGAAGTCCCCCAGGCTGAAGGAGGTCTTCCAGTCGCTCTTGTAGGTGCTCGCGGGGCTGACGCCGTCGGCCATCGCGGCGGCGGCGATGATCGGCTTGAAGGTGGAGCCGACCTGGAAGCCGTGGGTGCTGCCGCCCATGGAGTTGTCGACCGCGAGGTTGAGCAGGGTCTGGTTCTTGTTCTGGTCCAGGCCGTAGGGGCGGCTCTGGGCCATCGAGAGGATCTTCCCGGTGCCGGGCTCGACCTGGACGACGGAGGCGGCCACGGGGTCGTCCTTGTAGACCTTGCTGGTGGCGGCCTCCGCGGCGGCCTTCTGAGCCTTGGGCGAGAGCGTGGTGCGGACGGTGAGGCCGCCGCGCTTCCAGAGGTCCTTGCGCTCCTCCTCGGTCTTGCCGAAGACCGGGTCGGTCAGGATGACCTTGCGGACGTAGTCGCAGAAGAAGCCCGCCTTGTCGGTGGCGGTGATGCAGCCGCTCCTGGGCTTGCTGACCTTGAGGCCCAGGTCCTTCTTCTTGGCCGCCGCGACGTCCGCCTTGCCGGCCGCGCCCGTCTCGGCCATGCGGTTGAGCACGATGTTGCGGCGCTTGACCGCCCGGTCGGGGTAGTTGACGGGGTCGTAGTAGGTGGGGGACTGGACGAGCCCGGCCAGGAGCGCGGCCTCGTGGAGTTCCAGGTCGGCGGCGTTCTTGGAGAAGTAGCGCCGGGCCGCGGCCTCGATGCCGTAAGCCTGCTGGCCGAAGAACGTGATGTTGAGGTAGTTCTCGAGGATCTGCTCCTTGCTGAGCTCCTCCTCGATCCTGATCGCGTACTTCAGTTCCTGGATCTTGCGGCCGATGGTCTGCTGGGTGGCCTCGGCGACCTTCTCCTGGTCGTCGCCGGCCTGCTCCACGAAGACGTTCTTGACGTACTGCTGGGTGAGGGTGGATCCGCCCTCGGCGACCTCGCCCTGCTGGGCGTTCCTGTTCAGAGCGCGCATCACGCTCTTGAGGTCGATCGCGCCGTGCTCGTAGAAGCGGGAGTCCTCGATCGCGACGATCGCCTTCCGCATGGTGGGGCTGATCTTCTTCAGCGGCACCACGGTGCGGTCGCGGTAGTAGTCGGTCGCGATCAGGTTGCCCTCGGAGTCGAGGATCCGGTTCTTCTGGCTGAGCGGGGGGCGCTTGAAGTCCATGGGGATCTCGTCGAAGCTCTCGACGGTGCCCTTGGCGGCCAGCCCGAGGCCGCCGGCCACGGGCAGCGCGATACCCGCCAGCACCGCTCCCGAGAGCACGCTGACGCCGAGGAACTTGGCGGCCTGTTGGGTCCCGGACAGCCCGCCACCCGAGCGCTTGTTTGGCATGAGGGCAGCCTACGTTCTCAATCGCCGGACAGGTGTGCGTGTGTTCGCCTACGCTGTATCACGTCTGACACGGTCGTTCGGTTCCTTGTCAACTCACGGTTCACTCCATCGAGTGTTGAGATGTGACCGAATTGCAATCCGGTGTCAGGAAACATCCAGTCCCGGCCTCTTGGGATATGCGCCCAATGCCCGTTTTGGGGCGAGGGGTCGAAGTCATTCTTCAGTCACTCCGTTGGGTGATCTGCCACGCACGCATAGTCCGTTCGGGCCATTCAAGATTGGGCCCGTCGGGGGTGTTGCGCCCTGGCCACCTTCCGTAACGTCCTGCCCTGGCAGCGGTGAATATGCCGTCTGCCGCCGTGGGGGAGCCTCGATTCGGGAGAGGACGGCGCCGGCATGGGCTGGGTTACCGACTGGAGCGCGCAGGCGGCCTGCCGCACTGCGGATCCGGATGAACTGTTCGTACAAGGGGCGGCGCAGAACCGCGCCAAGGCGGTCTGCACCGGATGTCCGGTGCGCACCGAGTGCCTGGCCGACGCCCTGGACAACCGTGTGGAGTTCGGAGTCTGGGGCGGGATGACCGAGCGGGAACGAAGAGCGCTGCTGCGCCGCCGCCCGACGGTCACCTCCTGGCGGCGGCTGCTGGAGACCGCGCGCACCGAGTACGAGCGCAGCGCGGGCCTGCTGCCCGTGGAGGTCGAGATGCGCGAGCACGAGGCGCGGCGCTACAGCGGCGACTACGCCGCCGCGGGCTGAAACCGTTCTCCGGCTCCGGGCCACGGGCTCTCGGCAGGGTCCGGCGGGACACCGCCTTCGGCGGAGACGCCCATGGCGGCGGCCGGGAGACCGGCAGGGCCGACGGTACGGCCGCCGGCGGCGCTAGGCGGGCTCGACGCCGGGCTGCTCCGCCAGACGTCCGCCGATCGCCCGCAGCCCCTCCAGGTCGTGCACATCGCCCGGCAGCGCGGCCACCTCGGCCACCGGCACCTCCGGGTGCAGCGCGGCGAAGCGGTCGCGCGTGCGCCGCTCGCGCGCCAGGACGTGCATCCGCTCCGCGTGCAGCCTCAGCATGCCCGCGGCCAGCCGTTCGGCCGTCGCGGGAGCCGAGGGGGAGTCCTCGGGGAGACCGGCGATGTCGTCCTCCTCGAGATTCTCCGCGGCCGCCAGCGCCCGCTCCGCGCTGAGGTGGGCCGCCTCGCTGCCGTGCATGCGGTTCAGCACGAGTCCCGCCAGCGGCATCCGGTCCGCTGCCAGCCGCTCGACGAAGTACGCCGCCTCGCGCAGCGCGTCGCGCTCCGGGGCCGCCACCACCAGGAACGCCGTCCCCGGCGCCTGGAGCAGCCGGTACGTGGCGTCGGCGCGGGTGCGGAAGCCGCCGAACATCGTGTCCATGGCCGCCACGAACGTCTGCATGTCGCGCAGCAGCCCCGTGCCCAGCAGCTTGTTGAGCAGCCCGGTGAACACCGACAGCCCGGACACGCCCAGGTTCACGAACCTCATCCCCGCCCGGCCGCCGGCCTTCGCCGGAGCCGTCAGCAGCCTGATGAACCGCCCGTCCAGGAACGACCCCAGGCGCTTGGGCGCGTCCAGGAAGTCCAGCGCGGAACGGCTCGGCGGGGTGTCCACGACGATCAGGTCCCACTCGTCGCCCGCGCGGAGCTGGCCGAGCTTCTCCATGGCCATGTACTCCTGCGTCCCCGCGAAGCCGGCCGACAGCGACTGGTAGAAGGGGTTCTCCAGGATCGCGCGGGCCCGCTCGGGGTCGGTGTGGGCCTCGACGATCTCGTCGAAGGTCCGCTTCATGTCGAGCATCATCGCGTGCAGCTCGCCGCCCGGCGCGCCGTCGACGCCCTCGACCCGGCGCGGGGTGTTGTCCAGCTCGGTCAGGCCCATCGACTGGGCCAGCCGGCGGGCCGGGTCGATGGTGAGGACGACGACCTTCCGGCCGCGCTCGGCCGCGCGTACACCCAGGGCCGCGGCCGTCGTCGTCTTGCCCACGCCGCCCGCGCCGCAGCAGACCACGATCCGGGTGCCGGGATCGTCGAGCAGCGCGTCGACGTCCAGCACCGGAAGCGTGCCCAGCCCGGGTGCCTGTCCGTGCGCCTGTCCGTGCGCCTGTGTCCGGGGCCGCGCCTGTGTGCTGCCCGTCTCGGCCGTCCGTACCGTCACCTCGCCGCCCCCTGTTCACGCATCTGTTCACGCAGCTCGCCGGCGAGCAGGTAGACGCCGGGCAGGTCGGCGCCCTCGGCCAGCAGCTCCAGTTCGTACGCGGGCAGTTCCAGCCCGGCTATCTCCGACCGCAGCTCGCCCTCCAGCGCCAGCCGCTCGGCGTGCTCGTGGGCCTGGCGCAGCAGCGGGCCGATCAGCTGCTCGGCCCTGCCGCCGCGCCGCGCACCGCCCAGGCCCGCCCGGGAGAGCGCCTTGGCGATCTCAGTGCGGGACTCCTCGGCGGCCCGCACCGCCGCCCGGTCCAGTACCGCCGGCCGCGTCATGTTGACGAACACGCCGCCGACCGGCAGCCCGGTGGCGCGCAGCTCGGCGACCCCGTCCACGGTCTCCTGGACGGGCATCTCCTCCAGGAGGGTCACCAGGTGCACGGCGGTCTCGGAGGATTTGAGCACCCGCATCACGGCCTGGGCCTGGTTGTGGATCGGTCCGACCCGGGCCAGCCCGGCCACCTGGTCGTTGACGCCGAGGAAGCGGGTTATCCGGCCGGTGGGCGGCGCGTCCATGACCACCGCGTCGTAGACGAAGCCGTCGGCGCGGGTGCGGCGGCGCACCGCCTCGCAGACCTTGCCGGTGAGCAGGACGTCGCGCACGCCGGGCGCGATGGTGGTGGCGAAGTCGATCGCGCCGAGCCGCTTCAGGGCGCGTCCCGCCCCGCCGAGCTTGTAGAACATCTGCAGGTAGTCCAGCAGCGCCTTCTCCGCGTCGACGGCCAGCGCGTACACCTCGCCGCCGCCCGGCCCCACGGCGATCTTCCGCTCCTCGTACGGCAGCGCCTCGGTCTCGAAGAGCTGGGCGATGCCCTGCCGCCCCTCGACCTCCACCAGGAGTGTGCGTCTGCCCTCCTCGGCGAGGGCGAGCGCGAGTGCGGCGGCGACCGTCGTCTTTCCGGTCCCGCCCTTGCCGGTCACCACATGCAGCCTGCTCACCCTTCGGAGCCTAACCACCGGACGGGGGGAGTACTCGTGCGGATGGGCCATGGAGGTGCGCCCGGGCTCCGGCGGAGGCGGACCGGGACGACGGGGGACACCGTGGAACACCGGGGGAGGGCGCGGGGCGGGCCGCGGGGCACGGGCTAAGGTCGGCCCCATGACGAAATGGGAATACGCGACCGTACCGCTGCTCGTGCACGCGACCAAGCAGATCCTGGACACCTGGGGCGAGGACGGCTGGGAGCTGGTCCAGGTGGTGCCCGGCCCGAACAACCCGGAGCAGCTCGTGGCGTACCTGAAGCGGGAGAAGCAGTGAGCGAGGCGGGCGGTTCGGTCGAGTCCAGGCTCGCGGAGCTGGGGCTGACCCTGCCGGAGGTGGTGGCGCCGCTGGCGTCGTACGTCCCGGCGGTGCTCTCCGGCTCCTACGTGTACACCGCCGGCCAGCTGCCGATGGTCGACGGCGCGCTGCCGGTGACCGGCAAGGTCGGCGCCGAGGTGACGCCGGAGGAGGCCAGGGAGCTGGCCCGGATCTGCGCGCTGAACGCCCTGGCGGCCGTGAAGTCGGTCGCCGGCGACCTGGACCGGATCGCCCGGGTCGTCAAGGTGGTCGGCTTCGTCGCCTCCGCTCCGGACTTCACCGGCCAGCCCGGTGTGGTCAACGGCGCCAGCGAGCTGCTGGGCGAGGTGCTGGGCGACAGGGGCGTGCACGCGCGCAGCGCGGTGGGCGTCGCGGTGCTGCCGGTCGACGCGCCGGTCGAGGTCGAGATCCAGGTCGAGCTGGCGCACTGAGCCGCCGGGCGGCCGGCCGTGGTGTCCGCGGTGTCCGCGGTGTCCGCGGTGTTCGAGGTCCGCACTCGAACATCGCGGCCCGCGGCCGTACGATCCGGCCATGCCGTCAACGCCGCCGTCATCCGCGTCTCCCGCCAGGCCGTCCGAGCCCCCGCGCGACGGGCAGTGGTACCCGCCCGAGTGGCCCGAGCGCATCCGCGCCCTGGCCGAGGGGCGGCTCACGCCCGTGCCCCCGCGCCGGGCGGCGACCGTGATGCTGCTGCGGGACTCCGGGGGCGGCCCGTCCGTCCACATGCTGCGCCGGCGCGCCTCCATGGCCTTCGCCGCGGGCGCGTACGCCTATCCCGGCGGCGGTGTGGACCCCCGCGACGAGGGCGCGGTCGCCTGGGCCGGCCCGGCGCGCGAGGAGTGGGCGCGGCGGCTCGGGGTGGAGGAGGCGGTCGCGCAGGCCGTCGTGTGCGCCGCCGTGCGGGAGACCTTCGAGGAGTCGGGCGTCCTGCTGGCCGGCCCGGACCCGGACACGGTCGTCGCCGACACCACCGGCGAGGACTGGGAGGCGGACCGCACCGCCCTGGTGGCCCGCGAGCTGTCCTTCGCCGAGTTCCTCACCCGCCGCGAGCTGGTCCTGCGCAGCGATCTGCTGGGCGCCTGGGCGCGCTGGATCACCCCGGAGTTCGAGGCACGGCGCTACGACACCTGGTTCTTCGTCGCCGCCCTGCCCAAGGGGCAGCGCACCCGAGACGTCTCCGGCGAGGCCGACCGCACGGTGTGGATCCGCCCGGCGGACGCGGCCGCCGCCTACGACCGGGGCGAGCTGACGATGATGCCCCCGACGATCGCCACCCTGCGGCAGCTCGTGCCGTACACCGGCGCCGCCGCGGCGCTGGAGGCCTCCGGGGAGCGGGACCTGACGCCCGTACTGGCCCGGGCGAGCCTGGAGGACGACGGATCCGGCGGGCAGCGGGTGGTGCTGAGCTGGCCGGGGCACGAGGAGTTCACCAAGCACGTGCCGGCGGCCCGGCGGACGGCGGGGGGTGCGCCGTGACCGACGCCGCCGCCCTGCCCGGGCAGCCGCGCGGCGGCGCCATCGACGGCACGGGCACCGCCCGCGCGGTGTGCGTGCTGGCGCCGAACCCCTCGCCGATGACACTGGACGGCACCAACACCTGGATCGTCGCCGAGCCGGACTCGCCGCTGGCGGTCGTCGTCGACCCCGGCCCGCTGGACGAGGGGCATCTGCGCCAGGTGATCGACACCGTCGAGCGGTCGGGCCGGCGGGTGGGGCTGACGCTGCTCACCCACGGCCACTGGGACCACGCCGAGGGAGCCGCCCGCTTCGCCGCGCTGACGGGGACGGCCGTACGCGCCCTCGACCCGGCGCTGCGGCTGGGGGAGGAGGGCCTGGCGGCCGGGGACGTGGTGACCACGGGCGGCCTGGAGCTGCGGGTGGTGCCCACGCCCGGGCACACCTCGGACTCGCTCAGCTTCCATCTGCCCGCCGACGGGGCGGTGCTGACCGGCGACACCGTCCTGGGGCGCGGCACGACGATGGTGGCCCACCCCGACGGGCGGCTGGGCGAGTACCTGGACTCCCTGCGGCGGCTGCGCTCGCTGACCGTGGACGACGGCGTGCGCACGGTGCTGCCGGGGCACGGGCCGGTGCTGGACGACGCGCAGGGGGCCGTCGAGTACTACCTGGCGCACCGGGCGAGCCGGCTGGCGCAGGTGGAGACGGCCGTGGAGGCGGGGCACCGGACGCCGGGGGAGGTCGTGGCGCACGTCTACGCGGACGTGGACCGCTCGCTGTGGCCCGCCGCCGAGCTGTCGGTGCGGGCGCAGCTGGAGTACCTGGAGGAGCACGGCCTGGTGTGACGGGCCGTGCCTCCGGGCTGTGTCTCGGGGGGAGCCGGGGTCTCCGGGGCTCCGGGCTGCTCCCCGAAGGGGAGGGGCCGGCGCGCTCAGCGCGAGCGCTTCGCCAGCCGCTCCACGTCCAGCAGGATGACCGCGCGGGCCTCCAGCCGCAGCCAGCCGCGGCTGGCGAAGTCGGCCAGCGCCTTGTTGACGGTCTCGCGGGACGCGCCGACGAGCTGGGCCAGCTCCTCCTGGGTGAGGTCGTGCACCACGTGGATGCCCTCCTCGGACTGCACGCCGAAGCGGCGCGACAGGTCCAGCAGCGCCTTGGCGACGCGGCCGGGCACATCGGAGAAGACCAGGTCGGACATCGAGTCGTTGGTGCGCCGCAGACGCCGGGCGACGGCGCGCAGCAGCGCGGTGGCGACCTCGGGGCGGGCGTTCAGCCAGGGCTGGAGGTCGCCGTGGCCCAGGCCGAAGAGCTTGACCTCGGTCAGCGCCGTGGCCGTGGCCGTACGGGGGCCCGGGTCGAACAGGGACAGCTCGCCGATCAGCTCGCCGGGGCCGAGCACGGCCAGCATGTTCTCCCGGCCGTCCGGGGAGGTGCGGTGGAGCTTGACCTTGCCCTCGATCACGACGTAGAGCCGGTCCCCGGGGTCGCCCTCGTGGAACAGGGCCTCACCCCGCGCGAGCGTCGTCTCCGTCATGGAGGCACGCAGCTCGGCAGCCTGCTCGTCGTCAAGCGCCGCGAAGAGCGGGGCGCGCCGCAGAACGTCGTCCACGAGTTCTCTCCTTGTCCACGTGCCCACGGGTCTGTCGCCCCCATGATGCCGGACGGTGAAACAGTGCGATCAGTCACAAGTTTGACGCACCCGGCGTCCGGCGCGTGCGCCAGGGGTCCGATTGGGCCCCGAATCGGCGGTGAGCGGGGCGGATGTCGGTGCTCCCCCGTACGCTGGCCGGGTGTCCAACACACCGGTGAGACCGGACGGAAAGGGGGCGTACGGGTGACGGTGTCCCGCGACCCATCCCAGGATTCCGCCGTGGGCGAACAAGTGTCCGCCGAACGGGTAACGCAGGCGAAGCCGCCGAAAACGGCCGGGGGAGGAAAGAGGAAGGCGGGGAGCAAGCCGGAGACGCGGCTGGCCATGGTCCGCCGCGCCCGGCGCATCAACCGCGAGCTGGCCGAGGTGTACTACTACGCCCACCCCGAGCTGGACTTCGACAACCCCTTTCAGCTGCTGGTCGCCACCGTCCTCTCCGCCCAGACCACCGATCTGCGGGTCAACCAGACCACCCCCGCCCTCTTCGCCGCCTACCCCACGCCGGAGGAGATGGCCGCGGCCGACCCCGAACGGCTGGAGGAGCTGATCCGGCCCACCGGCTTCTTCCGCAACAAGGCCAAGTCGCTGCTGGGGCTCTCCGCGGCGCTGCGCGACCGTTTCGGCGGCGAGGTACCGGACAGTCTCCAGGACATGGTCTCCCTGCCCGGCGTCGGCCGTAAGACGGCACACGTGGTGCTGGGGAACGCCTTCGGCAGGCCGGGTCTGACGGTGGACACCCACTTCGGGCGGCTGGTGCGCCGCTGGCGGCTGACGGAGCAGACCGACCCGGAGAAGGTCGAGGCCGAGATCGCCGGGATCATCCCCAGGAGCGAGTGGACGATGTTCTCGCACCGGGTCGTCTTCCACGGCCGCCGCATCTGCCACTCCCGCAGGCCCGCCTGCGGCGCCTGCCCGATCACGCACCTGTGCCCCTCGTACGGCGAGGGCGAGACGGATCCGGAGAAGGCGAAGAAGCTGCTGAAATACGAGATGGGCGGCCTGCCCGGCCAGCGGCTCAAGCCGCCCGCGGACTATCCCGGGCAGCCGGCGCCGCGGCCGGGCGCCTGAGCGGAGCGCGGATGAGAGAAGCACAGGAGAAGCGCCGGGGTTCCGTTGCCGCTCCGGCCGCCGGCCCAATAACCATCACCGACCAGGGGCTGCCGGACTGGCTGCGCCCGGTGGCCGACGTGGCCTCGACGGTGCGGGCGCGGCAGCTCAGCCGCTTCCTGCCGCCCAGCGACGGGGGCGGACGGCAGTCCGCGGTCCTGGTGCTCTTCGGCGAGGGCGGCGGGAGCGCCGGCGGTGGAGCGGGCGGCGGGAGCGCACCGGGGGCCGGGCCGGAACTGCTGCTGATGGAGCGGTCCTCCAGCCTCCGGTCGCACGCCGGGCAGCCGTCCTTCCCCGGCGGCGCCCTCGATCCGGAGGACGGAGATCCCGAGGGAGACGGGCCGCTGCGCGCCGCGCTGCGGGAGGCGGAGGAGGAGACCGGGCTCGACCCGTCCGGGGTGCAGGTCTTCGGGCGGCTGCCGCGCGTCTACATCCCGGTGAGCGGATTCGTCGTCACGCCCGTACTGGGGTGGTGGAGGGAGCCGAGCCCGGTGGCGCCGGTGGATCCGGCCGAGACGGCCCGGGTCTTCACCACGCCCGTGGCCGACCTCGCCGACCCGGCGAACCGTGCCACGGCCAGACACCCCAGCGGCTACCGCGGCCCGTGCTTCCTCGTCAGCGACGCGCTGGTGTGGGGCTTCACGGCCGGGATCATCGACCGCATCCTGCACTTCGCCGGATGGGAGCGGCCGTGGGACACCGACCGCAGCGTCCCTCTCGACTGGCACGCGTGAGACGGTGGGCGACGTGAACGTGCTGGACGTACTGCTGCTGCTCTCCGCGGTCTGGTTCGCGGTCGTGGGCTACCGCCAGGGGTTCGTGGTCGGTGTGCTGTCGGTCGCCGGTTTCCTCGGGGGCGGACTCGCGGCGGTCCATCTGCTGCCGCTCGTCTGGAACGAGTTCACCGACGGCGTGTCGCCGGGGACGGCGGGCGCGATCGCGGTGGTGGCGGTGGTGATCGTGTGCGCCTCGGTCGGCCAGGCGTTCACCACCCATCTGGGCAACCGGCTGCGCCGGCACATCACCTGGTCGCCGGCCCGGGCCCTGGACGCGTCCGGCGGCGCGCTGGTGAACGTCGTGGCCATGCTGCTGGTCGCCTGGCTGATCGGCTCGCTGCTGGCCTCCACGGCCGTGCCCGTCGTCGCCCGGGAGGTACGCGGCTCCGCGGTGCTGCACGGGGTCTCCCGGGCGCTGCCGGACAGCGCCGACACCTGGTTCACCGACTTCACCTCGGTGCTCGCGCGCAACGGCTTCCCGCAGGTTTTCTCGCCGTTCGCCAACGAGCCGATCACCTCGGTGGAGCCGCCGGACCCGGCCCTGGCCGGCAGCCCGGCCGTGGCCCGCGCCAAGCGGTCCATCGTCAAGGTCCTGGGCACCGCGCAGAGCTGCGGCAAGGTGCTGGAGGGCACCGGCTTCGTCTTCGACCGCGGCCGGGTGATGACCAACGCGCACGTGGTCGGCGGCGTCGACGAGCCGACCGTGCAGGTCGGCGGCGAGGGCAGACTCCACGACGCCACGGTCGTCCTCTACGACTGGGAGCGCGACATCGCCGTACTCGACGTGCCGTCACTCCGGGCGCCGGCGCTGCGGTTCGTGGAGGACGACGCAGAGACCGGCGACGACGCGATCGTCGCGGGCTTCCCGGAGAACGGCGGGTTCGACGTCCGCTCCGCGCGGGTACGCGGCCGTATCCAGGCGACCGGCCCGGACATCTACCACCGGGGCACGGTGCGCCGCGACGTCTACTCCCTGCACGCCATGGTCCGGCAGGGCAACTCCGGCGGCCCGCTGCTGACGCCCGACGGCAGGGTCTACGGCGTCATCTTCGCCAAGTCCCTGGAGAACGAGAACACCGGCTACGCGCTCACCAACGACGAGATCCGCCAGGACATCCTGCAGGGGCGGGCGTCCCGGGGGCCGGTGGACAGCCAGGGGTGCGCGATGTGAGGACCGGCTTCCGCCCGGTCCCGGGCCGTCTCCGGTCCTGCCCTTCGGGGCCCCGCCGCCCGGGGCTCCGGCTGCCCGGCCCCTGTTCCGCCGCCCGCCACGGCTCCGGCGGCCGTGCACGGCGGCAGGGGACCGGGGGAGGACCGGGCGGTGCGGCGGACGCGCGGTGGGCGGAGTCAGCCGCGCGTATGGCGCAGCCGCGCGCCCACCCAGCGGGCACGCCGGCGCAGGATGTGAGGGATGCCGAGCTGGGGATCGCGGAGATCGCCGAGATCGCGGTGGTCCCGCGCGGAGCGCGGGGGCGAGCCCTGCGCGCTGCTCTGTTCCCGGATGTCGCGTGACACGTCACGGTAGTCGTGCGTCCAACCCATACTCCGGACTCTGCCCGTGCCTCAAGGTCGGTAACCGCCCAATGGTCCGTCAATTGGCCTATGCGTGCGTCACGTGCACTTATCATCGGTCCGGTTCGGGGTCATTCAGCCAGTCGACGAGTTCGCTCGTGAACGCCTTCGGATCCTCCTCGTGGGGGAAGTGACCCAGCCCGTCGAACAGCCGCCAGCGGTACGGGGCCTCCACGTACTCGCCCGAGCCCGCCGCGCTGCGGGTGCGCATCACCGGGTCGAGTGAACCGTGCAGATGGAGGGTGGGGACACGGACCGGCCGCTTCATACGGCGGTTGAACTGGAACCCGTCCAGACGTGCCAGCGAGCGGACCATCCACCGGTACGGCTCGATCGAGCAGTGCGCGGTGGAGGGGACGCACATCGCCCGCCGGTAGACCTCGACCGCGTCGTCCTCCGGCGGCCGGGGCCCGGACCACTCCCGCAGCAGGCGGCCGACCAGCGCCCCGTCGTCCGCCACCAGCCGCCGCTCGGGGACCCAGGGGCTCTGGAAGCCCCATACGTACGCCCCGGCCGCCGTCTGCCGCAGATCGCCCAGCATGGCCGCGCGCCAGCGGCGCGGGTGCGGCATCGAGGCCACGGCCAGGCGCCGGACCAGCTTCGGACGCATCACCGCCGCCGTCCACGCCAGGTAACCGCCCAGGTCATGGCCGACGAGAGCGGCGTCGGGCTCGCCCAGGGAGCGGATCACACCGGTGACGTCGAGCGCGAGGTTGGCCGGGTCGTAGCCGCGGGGGGTGCGGTCGCTGCCGCCCACGCCCCTCAGGTCCATCGCGACCGCGCGGTAGCCCGCCTCGGCGAGGGCGGGCAACTGGTGCCGCCAGGCCCACCAGAACTGCGGAAAGCCGTGCAGCAGCAGCACCAGGGGGCCCTCGCCCATCTCGGCGATGTGGAAACGCGCACCGTTGGCGGCGACGTCCCGGTGTGTCCAGGGGCCGTCCATCCGGACGGCGGAGGAGGGGAGGCCGGAGTGGTTCACGCCTGCCGTGCCCGCCGCTGCCGTGCCTGCCGTGTCGCTCATCTCTGCCGTGCTCGCCGTGTTCGCCGTGTTTGCCGTGTCCGTGTCGCCCGCGCCGTCCGTGCTGTCCGTCATGCGGAAGAGCGTGTCACGTGCTCGACGGCCGTGGTCTCCGTCTCGGCGGACTTGGGCTCCGTCCGCGCGCCCGGAACGGGCCGGGGGTGGGGCTTGACGCCCGACAGTACGGCCGCCGACTGCCTGGCCGAGGCGATCGAGCGCTCGGGCGGCTTGACCTTGGACAGCTTGGCCTTGGCCAGCAGCAGGAGCATGAGAGCGACCAGCAGGTAAACGCCCCCCACGATGGTGAACGACCAGGCGAGCCCGAGCCCCAGGTTGTGGATGCCGTAGGCCGCGGCGAAGCTGAAGACCGGCAGTGAGAAGAGTGCGAGGACGCCCGCGGCGACTGCCGCGCCGCTGCCGATCGCGCCGCGCTTGACGTCCTGCCGCAGCTCGGCCTTGGCCAGCGCGATCTCCTCGTGGACCAGTGCGGACAGTTCGGTCGTCGCCGAGGCGACCAGCTGACCGATGCTGCGGCCGTCGTCGGCTGGGCTCATCTCATGCTTCCTCTCGTCGTGTCGGTCGATGGCTCTGCGCCAGGGTCTGCATCATGCCGGACCGCGGTGCCCGCCGTCGCACACGGTGTCGGCGAGCCGCCTGTGCTGCGCGGGCTGCCGCAGCGGACAGGGGCGCCCGGCCACCGCACACGCGGTGGCCGGGCGCCCCTGTGGAAGGGTCCGGTGCCGGATCAGTCCTCGCTGGAGGCGGCACCCGGCAGCCTGGACTGGATGAGGGTCATCACCGTGGAGTCGGTGAGGGTGGTGACATCGCCCAGGTCCCGGTTCTCGGCGACGTCGCGCAGCAGCCGGCGCATGATCTTGCCCGAGCGGGTCTTGGGCAGCTCGTCGACCGGCAGGATGCGCTTGGGCTTGGCGATCGGGCCGAGGTGCTTGGCCACATGGCCGCGCAGCTCCTCCACCAGTCCCTCGTCCTCGGCGGCGTTGCCACGCAGGATGACGAAGGCGCAGATGGCCTGGGTGGTCTGCGGATCGGTGGCGCCGACGACCGCCGCCTCGGCGACCTTCGGGTGCGAGACGAGGGCGGACTCGACCTCGGTGGTGGAGATGTTGTGGCCGGAGACCAGCATCACGTCGTCCACCCGGCCCAGCAGCCAGATGTCGCCGTCCTCGTCCTTCTTGGCGCCGTCGCCCGCGAAGTAGCGGTCCTGGAAGCGGGACCAGTAGGTGTCCAGGTACCGCTGGTCGTCACCCCAGATCGTCCGGAGCATCGACGGCCACGGCTCGGTCAGGACGAGGTAGCCGCCGGAGCCGTCGGGGACCTCGTTGGCCTCGTCGTCCACGACCGTGGCGGCGATGCCGGGCAGCGGCACCTGGGCCGAGCCGGGCTTGGCCTCGGTGACGCCCGGCAGCGGGCTGATCATCATGGCGCCGGTCTCGGTCTGCCACCAGGTGTCCACCACCGGGGTGCGGTCGCCGCCGATGTTGTGGCGGTACCAGATCCAGGCCTCGGGGTTGATCGGCTCACCGACCGAGCCCAGCACCCGCAGCGAGGACAGGTCGAACTTCGCCGGGATGTCGTCGCCCCACTTCATGCAGGTGCGGATGGCGGTCGGGGCGGTGTAGAGGATCGTGACCTTGTACTTCTCGACGATCTCCCACCAGCGGCCCTTGTGCGGGGTGTCGGGGGTGCCCTCGTAGATCACCTGGGTGGCGCCGTTGGCCAGCGGACCGTAGACGATGTACGAGTGGCCGGTGACCCAGCCGACGTCGGCGGTGCACCAGTAGACGTCCGTCTCCGGCTTGAGGTCGAAGACGGCGTGGTGGGTGTAGGCCGTCTGGGTGAGGTAGCCGCCGGAGGTGTGGAGGATGCCCTTGGGCTTACCCGTGGTGCCGGAGGTGTAGAGGATGAACAGCGGGTGCTCGGCCTCGAACGCCTGCGGGGTGTGCTCCTCGGACTGGCGGTCCACCAGCTCGTGCCACCACACGTCCCGGCCCTCGGTCCAGGCCGTCTCCTCGCCGGTGCGGCGGACGACCAGGACGTTGCGCACGTTCTCGGTGCCCGGCTGGGCCAGGGCCTCGTCGACGGCGGGCTTCAGGGCGCTGGGCTTGCCGCGCCGGTAGCCGCCGTCGGCGGTGATGACGACACGGGCGTCGGCGTCCTGGATGCGGGTGGCCAGGGCGTCGGAGGAGAAGCCGCCGAAGACCAGGGAGTGGGGGGCGCCGATGCGGGCGCAGGCCAGCATCGCCACGACCGTCTCGGGGATCATGGGCATGTAGATCGCGACCCGGTCGCCGGTCCGCACACCCAGTTCGGTCAGGGCGTTGGCGGCCCTGGAGACCTCGCGCTGGAGGTCGGCGTAGGTGATCGCGCGGGTGTCGCCCGGCTCGCCCTCGAAGTGGATGGCGACCCGGTCTCCCAGGCCTGCCTCGACATGGCGGTCGACGCAGTTGTGGGCCACGTTGAGCCGGCCGTCCTTGAACCACTTGGCGAAGGGAGGGTTGGACCAGTCCAGGGTCTCGGTCGGCTCGGTCTCCCAGCTCAGTCGGCGGGCCTGCTCGGCCCAGAAGCCCAGCCGGTCCGCTTTCGCCCGTTCGTACGCCTCCGCGGTGACGTTGGCGTTCGCTGCCAGCTCGGCGGGCGGCGCGAACCTCCGTTCCTCCTTGAGCAGGTTGGCCAGGCTTTCGTTGCTCACGACATCTCCCTTTCCCAGGGTGTCTGGTGTGTCCCGCGTCATAGCAGACCAGCCCTTGTCGCTCCCTGACAAGGGTTGTCCGTCAAGTGGTGTAGACCTCTTGCGCTCAGGGGTCGACACCTGTCGGTGAGCGGCCGACGAGCGGTCGAACGGCTTGTTTCCTTGATCTTCGCCCCGCCGCGGGGCGCCGTTCCCCCGCTGTGTGCGGGGTCGCTCGGGCGACGGCCGCGCCGGGGCGCACGGGAGCGAAGGCCGACACCTGGTCTCCGTTCCCAAATGCCCGGAAGATCCGGTGTGTACGCCTGTGTCTCGCCGGCGTGGAAGTACATTCCATGCGACCCCGGCGAGCCCTCGGGCAGCTGCCGGGCCGTACACGGATGGGCCTGCGGATGGCCGGAAGGCCGGAAGGCCGGAAAGAGGGGTCGAAGCAATCGGGCTCACTGTTCACACCCGAGGGTGAATAAGTCATAGGAACCGGTCTCCTCGCTTGCGCCTCTCACAGTGCGTGTGAGGTTGGTCGCAGGTCGAACGAATCGGCCGGAAGAGCGCGAAAGCGACGACGGAGGCGATGAGGTGGAGAGCATGGGAGTCGCGAGGAGGCTGACCAGAGGCGCTGCGGGAGCGGCCGTACTGACCGTGCTGGCGGTCGGTTGCTCGAGCTCGTCCCCGAGCGTGTCGAAGGACGAGGGCCGCGCGAACAAGGACGGGCGGAAGGCGAAGTCCGCGGGCAGGGTCGAGCTCATAGGCGACGGCTCCACCGCCTACATAGGCGCCCAGCCGAACCAGCCCGAGTTCGGGCGTCTGAAGCCCGGCGACAAGCCTCCGCAGTTCGTCGTCTTCTCCTGGGACGGCGCGGGGGAGGACAGCAAGAAGCTCTTCTCGCACTTCCGCGAGGTGGGAAGGAAGTACGACGCGCACATGACGTACTTCCTCAGCGGCGTGTACGTGCTGCCCGAGGACGAGGCCCACCGCTACGAGCCCCCCGGCCGCGGCCGGGGCGCCTCGGACATCGGCTACCTCAAGGACGAGAACATACGGGCCACACTGGAGCAGCTCCGCGGCGCCTGGCTCGAGGGGAACGAGATAGGCACCCACTTCAACGGCCACTTCTGCGGGGCGAACGGCGTCGGCAGCTGGACGCCCGAGCAGTGGAAGAGCGAGATCGAACAGGCCAAGTGGTTCGTGAAGAACTGGAAGACCACGACCGGCTGGAAGGACCTGGAGCCCCTCCCCTTCGACTACGACCGGGAACTGGTCGGCGGCCGCACCCCCTGCCTGGAGGGCCGCGAGAACCTTCTCCCCGCCGCGAAGGAGATGGGCTTCCGCTACGACTCCTCCGGCAACGGCACCCAGGTCTGGCCCGACAAGGAGGGCGGTCTGTGGGACCTGCCGCTCCAGCAGGTGCCGATGCCCGGGCGTTCCTTCGAGACGCTCGCGATGGACTACAACTTCCTGGCCAACCAGTCGGGGACGGTCAACGGTGATCCGGCGCAGCGCGAGGCCTGGGGGCGCCAGATGCGCGACGGCCTGCTGGAGGGCTTCGACCGCGCGTACGACGGCAACCGCGCACCGCTGATCATCGGCAACCACTTCGAGGGCTGGAACGGCGGCGTCTACATGAAGGCCGTCGAGGACGTCATCAAGAAGGTGTGCCCCATGGCCGACGTGCACTGCGTCTCCTTCAGGCAGCTCGTCGACTGGCTCGACGCCCAGGACCCGCGGATCCTGGAGAGGCTCCGCACGCTCGGGGTGGGGCAGGCGCCCGAGGGCGGATGGAAGAGGTTCCTGACCGCCCCCTCGACGGCGGTCCCCTCCCGGCCCTCCGGCACGTAGCCCCCGGCCCTCCGGCAGGTAGCCCCCGGCCCCGGCATTCCTGTGGAAGCTGTGCGGCCGGAGCCGGGACCGGAGGGACGGGGACGGGAACCGGCTCAGACCGCCCGGGAGGCGGGGGCCGGCTCCTCGCGGAGCACGAAGGCGGGGTCGACCTGGGCCGCCAGGTCGGCTCCCGTTTTCGCGTTGCCCCAGCTCTCGGCGTTCTTCAGGTGGAAGTGCACCATCTGCCGGGTGTAGCGCTCCCAGTCGCGCAGCCCGTACGACGCGTCCGCCGTCTCCTGCATCATGCGCAGCGCCTTGTGGTTCGCGTCCTCCAGCTCGGAGAAGGGCCGGACACGGCCCTTCTCCATCGCGCGTACCCAGTCGGAGTGCCCGACGGTCACCAGCAGGTCGTCCCCGGCCTCCGCGTGCAGGAAGTCCAGGTCGTCCTGGCCCTGCACCTTGTTTCCCACCACACGCAACTGGACGTCGTAGTCCCGGGCGTACTCCTTGTACTGCCGGTAGACCGCCATGCCCTTGCGGGTCGGCTCGGCCACCAGGAACGTCATGTCGAAGCGTGTGAACATCCCGGAGGCGAAGGAGTCCGAGCCCGCCGTCATGTCGACGACCACGAACTCCCCGCGTCCGTCGACCAGATGGTTCAGGCACAGCTCGACGGCGCCGACCTTGGAGTGGTAGCAGGCCACGCCCAGATCCGCCTCGGTGAAGGGGCCGGTGGCCAGCAGCCGTACCTCGCCGCCGTCGGGGACGCCGCCGGGCCGGACGCGGCGGGCGCATGCGTCGTACACGGGATTGTCCTCGGTGATCCGCAGCAGCCGGGATCCCTCACCGGGCGGAGTCGTCTTGATCATCGTCCCGGCCGAGGCGATCCGGGGGTTGGCGCCGCGCAGGTAATCCTTGATCAGCGGCAGGTGGGCGCCCATCGCGGGCAGGGCGGCCGCCTCCTCCTCGTCCAGGCCCAGCGCGACGCCCAGGTGCTGGTTGATGTCGGCGTCCACGGCGACGACGGGAAGGTGCTGGGCGGCGAGGTGACGGACGAACAGCGAGGACAGCGTCGTCTTGCCGCTGCCGCCCTTTCCTACGAAAGCGATTTTCATGGTCGGAAGCGTAGTGGGGTGCTCGCGGTACGGAGGGGGACCGCGTGAAGAAGACCACTCGATCGTGGGGCGTTCACGCCGCCGGGGGTGCGTAGGGTCTAGGCATGTCTACGACTGCTGATCCCCTCGCCGCGCTGGGCGCGCTGCCCGGCGTCGCCGACTCCGTCGAATCGGTGCGCAAGGCCGTGGACCGGGTGTACGGGCACCGGGTGATGCGGCGGCGCAGCAGCGAGGTCACCGCCGAGGCGGTGCTGCGGGGCGCCCGCGCCTCGGCGGCGCTCGGCGGCGCCGACTGGCCGCTGGAGGAGGTGCGGCGCCGCAGCGACTTCGGTGCGGACACCGAGGCTCGTACGGTCGGCGCGGCCCTGCGGGCCACCGCGGAGGCGGGCCAACTGCTGGACGTGTGGCGGCAGTCGCCCCTGCGGGTGCTGGCCAGACTCCATCTGGTGGCGGCGGGCGGCGAGGCGGAGGGCGACCGTGTGGGCCGGCCGCGGCTGGCGGGCGAACCGGTGGAGGAGACGCTGGTGTCCGGGCCGGCGCTGCCGGACGCCGCCGAGGTCTCGGCCCGGCTGGACGCCCTGGCGCAGCTCGTCGTGGCGGGCACCTCCGCGCCCGCGCTGGTGGTGGCGGCGGTGGTGCACGGCGAGCTGATGGCCCTGCGGCCCTTCGGCACGTACAACGGCCTGGTCGCCCGGGCGGCGGAGCGGATCGTGCTGATCGGCGGCGGTCTGGATCCGAAGTCCGTCTGCCCCGCGGAGGTCGGTCACGCGGAGCAGGGCGCCGACGCCTATGTCGAGGCGCTGAAGGGATATGTCTCCGGCACCCCGGAGGGAGTGGCGGGATGGATCGGCCACTGCGGCCGGGCGGTGGGGCTGGGCGCGCGGGAGAGCACCGCGGTCTGTGAGGCCCTTCAGCGCGGGGCGGCCTGACGCCCGGGAACCCGGGAGGCGTTGCCGAAGACCTCCGCACACAGTGATGCGGCGGCACCGGCGCGAGGTCGGTGTCGCCGCTGGCACGTCGGCCGGGGTACCAGGCGTGCACGGTATCGCCGTCATCAGGGGGGACTTCGCCCGACCCTGGTGCGGCCGGCCCTATCGCGGGTCTGCTGCGCGTGGGTTCCCGGCTTCCATGCTCGGTCCGTGGGGCCTTCGTCTGTGCCGAGCCTCCCTTTCGGGTGGTATCGACCAGGTCTCGCGGGCCGTTGACTCCTTTGTACCCCACCCGGGGACGAAGTGGAACCCATCCCGGCAGAGCTTTGCTTTACCTTTCAAAAGCCCCATGGACGCCCATGGATACCCATAGGCGTCCATGAAGGCCCGTGGACGCCCACGGGTGCCTGCGGGGGGTGTGCGGGGCGCCCATGGGATCCGGCCGGGGAGGGGCGGCGCTCATGCCGTGTTGAGGCGGGCGCGCCGCCGGTTCGCGTACCAGACCAGGCCGGCGGTCGCCGCCGCCGCTCCCACCGCCACCGCGGCGGCCAGCGCGGGACGCCGGGGCATGGCGAGGGAGGGCACCCGCTGCTTGAGGCGGACCGGGCGCTGGAAGGCGAGGATCGGCCAGTCCCGGGCCACCGCCTCCCGGCGCAGTGCCCGGTCGGGGTTGACGGCGTGCGGGTGGCCGACCGCCTCCAGCATGGGGATGTCGGTGGCCGAGTCGCTGTAGGCGTAGCAGCGCGAGAGGTCGTATCCCTCGGACTCCGCCAGTTCCCGCACGGCCTCCGCCTTGGTCGGGCCGTACGCGTAGTACTCGATCTCGCCGGTGAAGCAGCCGTCCTCGACGACCATGCGCGTCGCCACGACGCGGTCCGCGCCTATCAGCTCGCCGATCGGCTCGACCACCTCCGCGCCGGAGGTGCTCACGATCACGACGTCGCGTCCGGCGAGGTGGTGCTCCTCGATGAGGGAGGCGGCCTCGTCGTAGACGATCGGGTCGATGAGCTCGTGGATGGTCTCGGCGATGATCTCCCTGACCTGCTGGACGTTCCAGCCGCGGCACATCGCGGACAGATAGGCGCGCATCCGTTCCATCTGGTCGTGGTCGGCGCCTCCGGCGAGGAACACGAACTGCGTGTACGCGGTGCGCAGCGCGGCGCGCCGGCTGATCAGCCCGCCATGGTAGAAGGACTTGCCGAAGGTGAGCGTGCTCGACTTCGCAATGACCGTCTTGTCCAGGTCGAAGAAGGCAGCGGTGCGCGGCAGCGAGTGGTTTTCCACGAGGTTGAGCATATGCGCCCACCATTCGGCGTAAGGTAGGGCGCGTGGGTTTGCCTGAGAAGGCTCTCGGGTACACCATGGAAGTCACGGATCGTTCGCGACCGTGCTACCCCGGTCCGGCTCCTCCCCCCCCCGAGTCGGCCGTGGAGACGACCCCCGCTCTCCCCCCCGGCGGGGGTCGTCGCATGTCCGGGCGCGTTTTCGCCTTGCCGGGCCCTCTTCCTCCCCTCCCGCGGTCTGCGGCGGTGCGGGTCTCCCCTCTCTGCGATCGGTCACTCTCCGTATTCGTCAGTCTGCTCATGCGGAGTCGCTCGTTTGGGTGAGTGAGTTATTCACAACTGCCGAGTTGTCCACGTATTTAGACCAAGATCATCGAGTTTTTCCGTTCCCCGGCACGGTGATTGAGCACGGAGTTCGCGGATCCGCCGCGAACTGGAGAGCGAGAATCCGGAAGGGGAACGGGACGTGACCGGAAGCATCCTGATCGTCACCGAGGACGAGAAGTTGCTGGACGATCTGCTGCGTCTGTGCGCGGCGGCCGGGGCCGAGGCGGAGGTGGCCCACGGGGCGCCGCCGGTCCAGGGGCGATGGGAGAACGCACCGCTGGTGCTGGTCGGTGACGACCGGGCCGACGCGCTGTACCGGTCGGCGCGTGCGCCTGCGCGCCGACCGGGGGTGCTGCTGATCGGCCGGGATCTGGACGACCCCGGCGTCTGGCGGCGCGGCGTGGGGATCGGAGCGGAGCACGTGGTGCTCCTGCCCGACGGCGAGTCGTGGCTCACCGGCCGGATCGCCGACGCGGCCGAGGGCGTCGGGCGGCAGGCGCTGACCGTCGGGGTGATGGGAGGCCGAGGCGGGGCCGGGGCCTCCACACTGGCCTGCGCACTGGCTCTTACGGCCGCGCGTGCCGGGCATCGCACGATGCTCGTCGACGGCGATCCGCTCGGCGGCGGGCTCGACATCCTGCTCGGAGGGGAACGGGCGGAGGGCCTGCGCTGGCCCGCGTTCGCCGACTCGCGCGGCCGGGTCGGCGGTGCGGCTCTGGAGGAGTCCCTGCCCAGGCTGCACGGTCTGCGGCTGCTCAGCTGGGACAGGGGGGAGAGCGCGGCCGTCCCACCGGAGGCGGTGCGCGCGGTCCTGGGGGCGGCCAGACGGCGCGGCGGAGTGGTCGTGGTCGACCTGCCGCGGCGGCTGGACGAGACGGTCGCCGAGGTGCTGGCGCAACTCGACCTCGGTCTGCTGGTCGTGCCCGCCGAACTGCGGGCCGTCGCGGCGACGCAGCGGGTCGCCTCCCGGGCCGGCCTGGTACTGCGGGACATGCGGGCGGTGGTGCGGGGCCCCTTCGGGGCGGGGCTGGACGGTGCGGAGATCGCCCGGCTGCTGGGGCTGAGGCTCGCCGGTGAAATGCCCTCCGAGACAGGACTGCCGGCCGCGGTGGAAGCGGGTCGGCCGCCCGGAGCGGACACGCGTGGTCCACTGGCCCGGTTCTGCTCGGAGTTCTGGGCCCGCGCACTGCCGGAGGGCGGCGGAGCACGGCCCGCCGGCGGCCGGGGGAGTGTGGCCGCGTGAGCGCGCGTGCGCACGCCCTGGGAGGGACACGCGGGGGAACGGACGCCCGGGCGCGGGCGGATGCTTACGGCGGGGCGCCCGCTCCGCGGACGCTGGTGGACGCGGTGCGTCTGCGGCTGGCGGAAGCCGGCGCGGAACCCACGCCCGCCCGGGTCGCGGCGGCGCTGCGGGCCCAGGGGCGGCTGCTCGGGGACAGCGCGGTGCTGGGCGTGGTGGAGGCACTGCGGTCGGAGATGGTCGGTGCCGGTCCGCTGGAGCCGCTGCTGGCGGAGCCGGAGGTCACGGACGTCCTGGTGACCGCTCCGGACGAGGTCTGGGTGGATCGCGGTGGCGCGGTGGAGCGGACCGCCGTCCGTTTCCCCGACGCGGCGGCGGTGCGCAGGCTCGCCCAGCGGCTGGCCACCTCGGCGGGGCGGCGGCTGGACGACGCCCACCCCTGGGTGGACGCCCGGCTCCCGGACGGCACCCGGCTGCACGCGGTGCTGCCCCCGGTGGCGGTCGGCTGCACATGCCTGTCCCTGCGGGTGGTCCGCCCGCGGGCCTTCGCCCTGCCGGAACTGGTGGCGGCCGGCACGGTGCCCCCGGGCGGAGAGGCACTGCTGGGGGCGATCCTGGACGCCAGGCTGTCGTTCCTGGTCAGCGGCGGGACGGGGTCGGGAAAGACGACCTTGCTGTCGAGCCTGCTGGGGCTGGTGGGGCCGAGGGAGCGGATCGTCCTGGCCGAGGACTCCGCCGAGCTGCGTCCCGACCATCCGCATGTGGTGCGGCTGGAGACGCGTCCGGCCAACCAGGAGGGCGTAGGCCGTGTCACCCTGCGGGATCTGGTGCGGCAGGCGCTGCGCATGCGGCCGGACCGGCTCGTGGTCGGCGAGGTGCGCGGCGCGGAGGTGACGGATCTGCTGGCCGCGCTCAACACAGGCCATGAGGGGGGCTGTGGGACGGTTCACGCCAACGCGGCGGCCGACGTACCGGCCCGGCTGGAGGCGCTGGGCACCACGGCGGGGCTCGACCGGACGGCGCTGCACAGTCAGCTCGCGGCGGCGCTGTCGGTGGTGGTCCATCTGGTCCGGGACCGCCGGGGCCAGAGGCGGATCGCCGAGATCCATGTGCTGGAGCAGGACCGGTACGGCCTGGTGGTGACGGTGCCCGCCGCCGTCCGGGGGCCGGACGGCTTCCTGCGGGAGCGGGGCTGGCCGCGGCTGGAGCGGCTGTGCGCACGGGGCGGTGGTGCGCTGTGACGGCGGCCGGAGCGCAGGCCGGTGCGCAGCCCGAGGTGGTGTACGCGGGTTCGCTGTGCGCGGCGATGGTGTGCGCCAAAGCGATGAGCCGGCTGCCGGGCCGCCCCGGTGAGGGGCTGCGGAGAGCCCGGCTGCTGTGCACCGACGGTGCCGAACCGGTGTCCCGGTGGGGCGGTCCGACAGCCGGTGCCGTGGGGGCGGTCGCCCGGACGGTGCGCGGGTTCGGGGCCCGGGTGGGTCCTGCGGGGTGGTGTCCGGTGGGAGGCGCCCTGCTGGCGCTACTGGGGGAGTCGGTGCTGCCGCTGCTGGCCGGTGCGGTGGCGGTGCCGCTGCTCGGCCGCCGGTTGCGCGCACGGGAGCGGCGCCGTGTGGGGGCGGTGAGGGAGGCCGCCGTCATCGCCCTGTGCTCGTCGGTCGCAGGCGAGCTGCGGGCGGGCCGTACGCCCGAGCGGGCTCTGCTGGCGACGGGCATGCCCGGCTTCGGGGACACCGGAGCGGTGGTGCTGGCGGCCGCCCGCTTCGGAGGGGATGTACCGGGGGCACTCCGGCAGGCGGCCCGGCAGGAGGGGGCGGAAGGACTCGGCGGGATGGCCGCCTGCTGGCAGGTGGCGGTGGACGGGGGCGCCGGCCTCGCGGACGGGCTGGACCGGGTGGCCGGTTCGCTGCGGGCGGAGCGCGACCGGCGGGAGGAGTTGCGCGCCCAGTTGGCGGGGCCGCGTTCCACGGCGCTCGTCCTGGCTCTGCTGCCGCTCTTCGGGCTGCTGCTGGGCGGTGCGATGGGGGCGAGACCGCTGCACGTGCTGCTCCACAGCCCTGCCGGGTGGGCCTGCCTGGCCGGTGCCGGGCTGCTGGAGTGGGCCGGGCTGGCGTGGGTTTCCAGGATCGTCCGGAGGGCGGAGGAGGGCGGGCGGAGATGAGTGGCGGCTTTGTCCACAGTGTGTGGACAACGTGTGCGGAGCTCTCCTCGTCGCCTCTGTCGCCGCTGCCCGCGCTGTCTCTGTCGGCCGTGGCGCTGTGTCTGGCCGGCGGGGCGTCGGCGGCCGGCCGGGTGCGGCGCCGCCGAGGCCGGCCGGTGGAACTGCTGGGGTCCGGGTCCGGGTCCGGGGTCGGGGTCGGATCCGGCACCGGGGCCGGGGTGCGGAGAGTGCTGCGCGTGATCGGCGTGCGGCGATCGCCGGTCCGGGAGGCGGCCGCGATGGCCGGGGCCGTCGCTCTGGGGGTCGCCCTGGTCGGAGGTCCGGTCGGCTGTCTGCTCGGGGCGGTGGCGGCGTACGGGGTGCGGTGCCTGCTGCGAGACAGGGGGGCGCGAGGAAACACCGCGAAAAGATCATATGTGAACGAAAAGGATACAGAGGGTTCCGCGGGTGTCGGGTCGGCGGTGACCGGACAACTGCCGATCACCGCGGAACTGCTGGCCGCCTGTCTGGCGGCCGGATCGGGGCCGGGCGAGGCGGCCGGCGCGGTGGGGGGCTCGGTTGGCGGTCCGCTCGGTGAGGGACTGGTGCGGGCCTCGGCCGAACTGAGGCTCGGCGGCGACCCGGCGGCCGTCTGGGCGCGGCTGGGCGGACTGCCGGGAGCGGCGGAACTGGCCCGGTGCATGGAACGGGCGGCGACGACCGGCGTGCCCGCGGTGGAGCCGGTGGGCCGCCTGGCCGCCGAGTGCCGGGCCCGGCGGGCCCGGGCGGCCACCGGGCGGGCACGGCGGGCCGCGGTCCTGGTCACCGGACCGCTGGGGCTGTGCTTCCTGCCCGCCTTCCTGCTGGCGGGGGTGGTCCCGGTGGTCATCGGTCTGGCGCGGTCGCTGCTGTGAACCGCGCGGTACGGGCCGCGCCCGCGGTGGGTGCGGCCGACAGGACGGACGGCGAGACGGAGAGCGGGTCATGTGGGGACGAACGACGGAAGGACGAGCGGTGCGGACACGAGCGGTGCGGACACGAGCGGTACGGGCACGGGTGTTGCGGGCACGGAGCGGGCAGGGGCGGACGGCGGCGTGGCTCGGCCGGAGAACGCGCGGAGTCCGGGGCCGGGACGCACAGGCCGGGATGAGCACCGCGGAGTACGCGGTGGGCACGATCGCCGCCGCGGGTTTCGCGGCGGTGCTCTACAAGATCGTCACCAGCGGCCCGGTCTCCACGGCGATGCGGCAGCTGATCGAGCGGGCGCTCGATGCGGGCTTCTGAAAGGCGGGCTTCTGAAAGGCGGGACCAGGGCTATGTCACCGCGGAGACCGCCGTGGTGGTGCCCTCCCTGATCGCGCTGCTCGGTCTGCTGCTGTGGGGCGGGGCGGCGGTGGTCGCACAGGTCCGTTGTGTGGACGCGGCGGGCGCGGGAGCGCGGGCGGCGGCGAGGGGCGAGCCGCCCGAGAGGATCCACCGGGCCGTGCGGGAGGTCGCCCCGCGGGGAGCGGGGCTGCGGACGTCCCGGGAGGGCGATCTGGTGCGGGTACGGGTCACGGCGAGGGCGGCCGGCCCCGGTCCGCTGGGCGTGGAACTGGAAGCCGAGGCGGTGGCGTATGCGGAACCGGGATGATCGCCGGCCACCTCGCGGAGGCGTCCGATCCGGGGAGCGGGGTTCGGCCACGGTGTGGGCCGCGCTGTGCGGACTGGTGCTGTGCACGGTGGCGGCGGGCGTACTGGCACTGGGGCAGGCCGTCGTCACGCGCCATCGCGCGGGCGCGGCGGCGGACGCGGCGGCGCTCGCGGCGGCCGATCACGCTCTTCGGGGCGCTCAGGAGGCATGCGACGCCGCGCGGCGGGTGGCCGCCGCGCAGCGGGCGAGGGTGGTGCGCTGCCAGGTGCGGGAGGAGATCGCGGACCTCACGGTGCGGGCGCGGGCGGGTCCGTACTCCGCCGGGGTGAGGGCTCGGGCGGGGCCTGCCGCAGCAGCTCCGTGAGGAGCCGTACCGCGCCGCGCTTGTGCAGGGGGTCGTTGCCGTTGCCGCACTTGGGCGACTGGATGCACGACGGGCAGCCGTTGTCGCACTCGCACGCGGCGATGGCCCGGCGGGTCGCGGTCAGCCAGTCGCGGGCGGTGTGGAAGGCGCGTTCGGCGAAGCCCGCGCCGCCTGGGTGCCCGTCGTAGACGAAGACCGTCGGCAGCAGGGTGTCGGGGTGCAGCGGCACCGAGACGCCGCCGATGTCCCAGCGGTCGCAGGTGGCGAAGAGCGGCAGCATGCCGATGGAGGCGTGCTCGGCGGCGTGCAGGGCGCCGGGCAGCACCTCGGGGCCGATCCGGGCGGCGTCGAGCTGGTCCTCGGTGACCGTCCACCACACCGCGCGGGTGCGCAGGGTGCGCGGCGGCAGGTCCAGTTTGGACTCCCCGAGCACCTCGCCGGTGACGAGCCTGCGGCGCAGATAGGAGACGACCTGGTTGGTGACCTCGACCGAACCGAAACACAGCCGTGCCTCGCCCCAGGGGATCTCGGTGTCGGTCTCCAGCACGGAGACCGAGGTGGTGTCCCTGGCCATCGTCGTCCAGGGCGGGCTCGCCTCCTCCACCAGGGCGACCGAGTCCTCCAGGTCGAGGCGGCGGACCACATAGGTGCGGCCCTGATGGAGGTGGACCGCGCCGTCGTGGACGGTGGTGTGGGCCGCCGCGGCGTCGACCGTGCCCAGCAGCCGCCCGGTGCCGTCCTCCACCACCTGGACGGGCCGGCCGCCCTGGCCGCGGATGTCGGTGAGGTCGGCGGCCCGCTCGCGGCGGGTCCAGTACCAGCCCGTCCCGCGGCGGCGCAGCAGTCCGCGCCGCTCCAGGAGCGGCATCAGCTCGGGCACGGACGGCCCGAACATTTCGAAGTCCGCCTCGGTGAGCGGTGCCTCCGCCGCCGCGGCGCACAGATGGGGGGTGAGGACGTAGGGGTTGTCCGGGTCCAGGACGGTGGACTCCACGGGGCGGCGGAAGATCGCGTCGGGGTGGTGGACGAGGTAGGTGTCCAGCGGGTCGTCCCGGGCGACGAGGACGGCCAGGGCGCCCTGGCCCGCGCGTCCGGCGCGCCCGGCCTGCTGCCACAGGGAGGCGCGGGTGCCGGGATAGCCGGCCAGGATCACGGCGTCGAGACCGGACACGTCGATGCCGAGTTCGAGCGCGGTGGTGGCGGCCAGCCCGAGGAGTTCACCGGAGTGCAGGGACCGCTCCAGGGCGCGGCGTTCCTCCGGCAGGTAGCCGCCCCGGTAGGCGGCGACCCGCCCCGCCAGGGCGCGGTCCACCTCCGACAGCCGCTCCCGGGCGATCACCGAGATCAGCTCGGCGCCGCGCCGGGAGCGTACGAAGGCGACGGTCCGCACGCCCTGGACGGCGAGGTCGGTCAGGAGGTCGGCGGCCTCGGCGGTGGCGGTCCGTCGTACCGGGGCGCCGCGCTCGCCGTGCATCTCCGTCAGCGGGGGCTCCCAGAGGGCGAAGACCACCTCGCCGCGCGGGGAGGCGTCCTGAGTGATCTCGGTGACGGGCAGGCCGGTGAGACGGGTGGCCGCCTCGCCCGGCTCGGCGGCGGTCGCGGAGGCCAGCAGGAAGACCGGCTCGGAGCCGTGGCGGGCGCACACGCGCCGCAGTCGGCGCAGTACCTGGGCGACATGGGAGCCGAACACGCCGCGGTAGGTGTGGCACTCGTCGACGACCACATACCGCAGGGCGCGCAGGAAGGAGGACCAGCGGGGGTGGGCGGGGAGTATCCCGCGGTGCAGCATGTCGGGGTTGGTGAGCACGTGGTTGGCGTACCGCCGCACCCACTCGCGCTCCTCGACGGGGGTGTCCCCGTCGTAGACCGCCGGGCGGACGGCGCTGCCCAGCGGCGCGGCCAGTTCGCTCACGGCCCGCCGCTGGTCGGAGGCCAGTGCCTTGGTCGGGGCGAGGTAGAGGGTGGTGGCGCCGCGCCCGTTCGGAGCCTGCGCGCCCTCCAGCAGCACGCTGAGCACCGGGGCCAGATAGGCCAGCGACTTGCCCGACGCCGTACCGGTGGCGACCACCACCGATTCTCCCCGCAGCGCGTGCTCGGCGGCACGGGCCTGGTGCTCCCATGGACGGTCGATGCCGGCGGCGCGGATCGCGGCGACCACTTCCGGCCGAATCCGACCAGGCCAGTCCGCATGACGACCGTTCCTCGGGGGCAGGTGCTCCACATGGGTGATGCGCACGGCCCGGTCGGCCCCCGCGGCGAGGCTTTCGAGGACCGCTCGGGGAGACGGGGACGGGGGATGTGCGCCTGCGGACGCCGCACGGTGGTTGGTGGCCATCGGAATCGAGTGTGTCACCGGCGCGACGGACAATGGCCGCAAGGCGTCGTGCAGGCCCCCGGGTAAGTGATTGAATGCTTCTGCGGCTGCCGATCCGTCCTCTACCTTCGGCGGGGAGACGACCTCCCCACGTCCGGTGGGGATGGCCCGTCCTCACCTTCCGGTGGGGAGGTGCCAAGGGGGCGGACCGCTCGATAGCAAGGTGCTGGAGGATCTGTGGACCTGTCCCTGTCGACCCGTACCGTCGGCGATCGCACGATCGTCTCGGTGGGTGGCGAGATCGATGTATACACCGCGCCCAAGCTGCGCGAGCAGCTGGTCGAGCTGGTGAACGACGGCAGCTACCACCTGGTCGTGGACATGGAGGGCGTTGACTTCCTCGACTCCACCGGCCTCGGTGTGCTCGTCGGCGGACTCAAGCGCGTACGCGCCCACGAGGGATCTCTGCGTCTGGTCTGCAACCAGGAGCGCATTCTCAAGATCTTCCGTATCACCGGCCTGACCAAGGTGTTCCCCATCCACACCTCGGTCGACGAGGCCGTGGCGGCCACCGACTGAGAGCCGAGCCGAACAAGCTCGCACAAGGCGCGCAGGGGCGCCGGACCGGCACCTGACCGGTCCGGCGCCCCTGAACGGCCGTCAGGCAGCAGGTCACCGGGTGACCGCAGGCATTACCGAGGGGGATGGCATGGCCACCGTCGAACTGCGCTTCAGCGCGCTGCCCGAGCATGTGAGGACGGCGCGCCTGGTGGCGGCCGCCGTCGCGCGCCGGGCCGGTGTCGACGACGCCGTACTGGACGAGGTACGGCTCGCGGTGGGTGAGGCGTGCAGCAGAGCGGTCGGTCTTCACACCGGCCACGATCTCGGCACACCCGTCCGGGTGGCGCTGACCGAGGACGAGAAGGTCTTCCGCATCGAGGTGGGCGACGACGTTCCCCAGGCGGCGCGGGGCGCGGCCCGCACTTCTCCCGAGGGCGCGGACGGCGCCGAGGGCGACGACGAGGTCGACATGGGGCTCGCGGTGATCAGCGGGCTGGTGGACGATGTCGAGGTGACCGCCGACGAGCGCGGCGGCCTGATCCGCATGAGCTGGCCGACCAACCCCGAGCCGCTCGTCTGACCGTCCCGCGCGGGTTCGCCCGCGCGGCCGACCGGCTTCCTGGCTCTCCCGGCCCCCGGAGCCCTCCCAGCCCTCCCAGGCGCCCCTTACCGGGGCGCCTGTCCCATGTCCGGCCCCGTCCGGTCCGTTCCGCCTGTCCGGCCCGGCCGCCCCCGCTCCCGCCCTGCCGCCCCCGCTCCCGCCCTGCCGCGGCCTGCCTGCGCATATCCGTCCCGCGCCCCGGCAGGGATCTCCCGGGTATTCCGAGATCTTTTTCTTCCGTGTCGCCGGAGAGGAATATCTCGGCCGTCCAGGGGAATTATCTCCGGTGCCCGCTATTCGATCTTTGCGGGTGCGGACCGGCAGGAAATACCGCACTCTGTTGTGAGACGAAGCAGCTCCCTACAATCCGTCCACATCTTTGCAGCAGGACGCCTGAGCGTGCTTGCGCGCGCCCATGTGCCAAACGTCAAGGAGGACGAATGGCGGGGCACCACACCCCTTTGCAGGCTTTCCAGCCTTTCCAGGACCGGCTACAACTGGCCGATGCCGTGCTCACCAGCGGCAACCGCGGCCTGGTGCTGGTGATCGCGCTCGTCGCCGCGGCAGCCCTGGCGGTCGCCGTGGTGCTGGTACGTCAAGTGCTCGCCGCGGGCGAGGGCACCGACAGCATGAAGGAGATCGCATCCGCCGTACAGGAAGGCGCGAACGCCTACCTCGCGCGGCAGTTGCGCACTCTCGGCATATTCGCCGTCGTGGTCTTCTTCCTGTTGATGTTGCTCCCGGCCGACGGTATGGGACAGCGAATCGGACGCT
Source organism: Streptomyces barkulensis (assembly GCF_002843305.1). Taxonomy (GTDB): domain Bacteria; phylum Actinomycetota; class Actinomycetes; order Streptomycetales; family Streptomycetaceae; genus Streptomyces; species Streptomyces barkulensis. Next base: position 43,009 of record NZ_PGSG01000115.1, on the reverse strand, counting down.
CGGCGTTCTTCCTGGTCGGTGCCGCTTTCTCGGCGGCCACCGGCTATATCGGCATGTGGCTGGCCGTACGCAGCAACGTACGGGTCGCGGCCGCCGCCCGGGAGGCGACTCCCGGTGAGGGAGAACCCGCGAAGGACCTGACCGAGGTGTCCCACCGGGCGATGAAGATCGCCTTCCGTACGGGCGGGGTCGTCGGCATGTTCACCGTCGGCCTCGGTCTGCTCGGGGCCGCCGTCGTGGTGCTCGTCTACGCCGCCGACGCGCCCAAGGTGCTGGAGGGCTTCGGTCTGGGAGCCGCCCTGATCGCGATGTTCATGCGAGTGGGCGGCGGCATCTTCACCAAGGCCGCCGACGTGGGCGCGGACCTCGTCGGCAAGGTCGAGAAGGGCATCCCCGAGGACGACCCGCGCAACGCCGCCACCATCGCGGACAACGTCGGCGACAACGTCGGCGACTGCGCGGGCATGGCCGCCGACCTCTTCGAGTCCTACGCCGTCACCCTGGTGGCCGCGCTCATCCTGGGCACGGTCGCCTTCGGCGACGCGGGGCTGGCCTTCCCCCTGCTCGTCCCGGCGATCGGCGTCCTCACCGCCATGATCGGCGTCTTCGCGGTCGCGCCGCGCCGCGCCGACCGCAGCGGGATGACCGCCATCAACCGCGGCTTCTTCATCTCCGCGGTGATCTCCCTGGTCCTGGTGGCCGTCGCGGCGTTCGTCCACCTGCCGGGCAGCTTCGGCGAACTGGAGGGTGTCACCGACACCGCCATCGCCGGCCACGACGGCGACCCGCGCGTCTTCGCGCTGGTCTCGGTCGCCATCGGCATCGTGCTCGCCGCGCTGATCCAGCAGCTCACCGGCTACTTCACCGAACCGAGCCGCAGGCCCGTGCGGGACATCGGCAAGACCTCGCTGACCGGTCCCGCCACCGTGGTCCTCTCCGGTATCTCCATCGGTCTGGAGTCCGCCGTCTACACGGCGCTGCTGATCGCGCTCAGCGTCTACGGCGCCTTCCTGCTGGGCGGCGCCTCCATCATGCTGGCGCTGTTCGCCGTCGCCCTGGCGGGCACCGGCCTGCTCACCACCGTCGGCGTCATCGTCGCGATGGACACCTTCGGACCGGTCTCCGACAACGCCCAGGGCATCGCCGAGATGTCCGGTGACGTCGAGGGTGCGGGCGCCCAGGTGCTCACCGACCTCGACGCGGTGGGCAACACCACCAAGGCCATCACCAAGGGCATCGCCATCGCCACCGCGGTCCTGGCCGCCGCCGCCCTCTTCGGCTCCTACCGCGACGCGATCGCCGGCGCGGTGTCGGACGTGGGCGCCCGGGCCGGGGAGCTGGGCCTGAGCCTGGACATCTCGCAGCCGAACAACCTGGTCGGCCTGATCCTCGGGGCCTCCGTCGTCTTCCTCTTCTCCGGGCTGGCCATCAACGCCGTCTCCCGGTCGGCGGGCTCGGTGGTCTTCGAGGTGCGGCGCCAGTTCCGCGAGCGGCCCGGGATCATGGACTACAGCGAGAAGCCCGAGTACGGCCGGGTGGTGGACATCTGCACCAAGGACGCGCTGCGCGAACTGGCCACTCCCGGCCTGCTGGCCGTCATGGCGCCCATAGCGGTCGGCTTCACACTCGGCGTCGGCGCGCTCGGCTCGTTCCTCGCCGGCGCCATCGGCGCGGGCACGCTGATGGCGGTCTTCCTCGCCAACTCCGGCGGGGCCTGGGACAACGCCAAGAAACTGGTCGAGGACGGGCACCACGGCGGCAAGGGCAGCGAGGCGCACGCCGCGACGGTCATCGGCGACACGGTCGGCGACCCGTTCAAGGACACCGCGGGTCCCGCGATCAACCCGCTGCTGAAGGTGATGAACCTGGTGGCGCTGCTGATCGCGCCCGCCGTGGTGCAGCTCAGCTACGGCGACGACGCCAGCGCCGGCGTGCGGGCCGCCATCGCGCTCCTCGCCCTCGGGATCATCGTCGGGGCGGTCTACGTCTCCAAGCGGCGCGGTATCGCGGTCGGCGGCGAGGACGGTGAAGGCGGTGAAGGCGGTGAAGTCGGCGGGAAGGACGTCGGCGGCACGGCCGGACGCACTTCCCGGGCGCCGGGTTCCTCCGGCTCCCCGGGCCCGTCGGGGCCGTCGGGTCCCTCAGGCCCCTCAGGTCCTTCCGAGCCCGGTGCCCCGGTGGCGGCGCCGTAGCGGGTCCGGCGGGGCTTCGTACGGAAGCCCCGGCGCATGGCGGTGGGCGGAGCGCCAGGGCTCCGCCCACCGCCATGCGCCGGGGGCGGGCCGTGTGAGATGCGCTCAACGCAAATGGGTATCCAAGCCTTATATATGACTTATTCACCCCGCCGGCCCGCGGCCGGTGAACCTCCTGCGTGTATGTTCCGGGCCGAACACCCACGAAGGGATCGATCCGGAGTGAACAAGAAGCTTGCTGCCGCGCTGTCCGGCACCGCGGTGCTCGTGCTCGCCCTGAGCGGGTGCGGCGACGAGGGCAACGAGAAGGCCGAGCGATGGGCCCAGGAGTACTGCGGCTCGCTGCAGAAGCAGAACAAGACCATCGACGGCGCCAACCAGGCACTCGCGCGGATCACCGAGGGGGACAAGGCCCCCAAGGAGGTCAAGAAGACCGACGTGGAGGCCTTCGGCGACCTCTCCACCGCCTACAAGGCCCTGTCCGCCGCCGTGCGCAAGGCGGGCGTCCCGCCGCTGGAGGACGGCTCCCGGATCCAGAAGAACGCGATCAAGCGGCTCGACGCGCTGTCGGCCACGTACGCGGACCTCCGCGAGCGGGCCGAGGCCCTGAACGAGAAGGACCGGTCGGAGTTCGCCGACGGGCTGCAGGACATCGCCGGGGAGATGGACAAGCTCCCCAAGCAGTTCGGTGAGGTGGAGAAGGCGCTGGGGGAGTTCCGGCAGGGCGATCTCCAGGAGGCGATAGCGGGTCAGAAGGGCTGCCGGAGGCCGTCGCCGGCGCCGTCCGCCTCGGCGGCGTAGCGGAGAGCGGTCAGCGGAGGGCGGCGGCGGAAGGCAGCGGCGGAAGGCAGGGAACGGGGGAGCCGGAGAGGCCGGAGGACAGCCCCGGAAGCGGCCCCGGAGGCAGCCCGGGAACAGGGGCGCGCGGGGGCTTACGTACGCCGGGGCGCTCCGCGTGACAATGGGGAGGTGAGTGACCGCCTCCCCACCCCCGGACCCGCCCTCCCCCGGCTGCGCGATGCCTTCCTCGCCGCCGGCTTCACCCCCGACGGGCTGCTGGAACTGCTCGGCGCCCCCGCCTACGCGGCCCTGGCCCGCAACGAGACCGTCCCCGCGCTGCGCGCCACGCGCGGCGGCGGGCGGCTGGAGACGCTGGTGCGGCTGTTCCTGCTCCAGCGGCCGGTGCCGTACGAACGGGCCCGCTCGGCGCTCCCGGCCGACGACGCGCTCACCGACGGCTGGCTGCGCCGCCACACCGGAGCCGGCACGGACGCGGGCGGAGACGGCGACGCCGTATCCGCCACCGTGGACGTTCGCCCGTACGCCGGACTGGAGGGGCTGAACTGGTGGATCGTCTCCGACCTCGGCTGCGCGGTCGGCGGAGCCGGCGGCATCCGTACGGCCGAGGACGCCGGTACGGGCCCGGCTGCGGGCACGGCCGGCCGGTCGCGGCTCGTCCTCGGCGTCGGCGGCGCCTCGACGACCCTGGCGGGCATCACCGTGCGCACCCCCGTGGCCCGCGCCCTGGACCTGGGCACCGGCTCCGGCGTCCAGGCCCTGCACGCCGCCCGGCACGCCGGCTCCGTCACCGCCACCGACCTCAACCCCCGCGCCCTGCGCCTGGCCCGGCTCACCCTCGCCCTCTCCGGAGCGCCCGAGGCCGAGCTGCGCGAGGGCTCCCTCTTCGAGCCGGTCGAGGGCGAGGCGCCCTACGACCTGATCGTCTCCAACCCGCCCTTCGTCATCTCCCCCCGTGCGGCGGACGGCACCCGTCTGACCTACCGCGACGGCGGCATGGGCGGCGACGACCTGTGCCGCACCCTCGTCGGGCGCTCCGCCGCCCACCTCGCCGACGGCGGCTACTGCCAGCTGCTGGCCAACTGGCGGCACATCGAGGGCCGGGACTGGAGCGAGCGGCTGGCCTCCTGGGTGCCGGAGGGCTGCGACGCCTGGATCGTGCAGCGTGAGGTGCAGGACATCGCCCAGTACGCCGAGCTGTGGCTGCGCGACGCCGGCGAGCACCTGGGCGACCCGGCCGCGTACGCAGCGCACTACGACGCCTGGCTGGAGGAGTTCGAGGCCGGCGGCACCACCGGTGTCGGCTTCGGCTGGATCACCCTGCGCAAGTCGGGCGCGCGGCACCCTTCGGTCACCGTCGAGGAGTGGCCGCACCCGGTGGAGCAGCCGCTCGGCGAGGAGGTGCGTGCCCACTTCGAGCGCCGGGACTTCCTGCGCACCGCGGACGACGCGGCCCTGCTCGCCACCCACTTCGTGCTGGCCGACGAGGTCGCCCAGGAACAGATCGGCAGGCCCGGCGCGGACGACCCGGAGTACGTGGTGCTCCGTCAGAACCGCGGCATGCGGCGCGCGACGAGGGTGGACACGGTCGGCGCGGGCTTCGCCGGCGTGTGCGACGGATCGCTTCCGGCCGGCCGCATCGTCGACGCCATCGCCCAGCTCCTCGGCGAGGACCCGGTGGGGCTGCGCGACCGCACCCCGGAGTCCATCCGCCTCCTGGTCGAGCAGGGCTTCCTGCTGCCCGCGGGGGAGGAGTAGGGGGCGGGGGCGGTACGGAACCGCCGGGGCGGGCGGACCGGATGTTTGGCCGGAGCTCGCCCGGCTGTCCGAACGGCGTTCACCCGGCGTTCTCCGCCGCGATCCCCGCGGGTGCCACCGTGCTCCGCATGGAAAGCGGACCCGCCGTCTTCGCCGGAGCGGCCTTCACCCTGTTCGGCGCCGGACTGCTGCTGTGGACCTCGGTGCGCGTACGACTGCGTGAGCCGGTCGCCGACGGGGCCGAGCAGGTCACCGCGGCCGTGCTCGCCTCGGTGTTCGGTGCGGCCTTCCTGGCCGCCGGGCTCTGGACGTTCACACGCCTGTGAACCGTCCGCCCCGCTCCTCAGGGAGCGGGGCGGGGGCGGCCCGTGCCTCCTGACGTCAGGAGGCACGGGCCGCCGGGGTGCGCGCGCCTTCACGGCGCCGGTCGCCACCAGGCCGTCAGCCGCGCAGGACGCGGCCCTGCTTGTCGGTGCGGTCGTTGCTGGTGAGGAAGAGGATTCCGTCGATCAGCGACCAGAAGCCCAGACCGCCGCAGGTCAGCAGCTGTGCGACCGCCATGCCGGTGTGGCCGGTGTAGAAACGGCCGATACCCAGGCCACCCAGGAAGATCTGCAGCAGACCAGCGGTGATCTTGGACTTGTCGGAGTACGGCTGGCCGTTGGGCGCGGTACCGGAGAACGCCATGGGTGGCTCCTTCGTGCTTCAGATGGGGACACGCCACGGCCGCTGATGTCATGTACCAGACGCACCGTGGCGGAATCCCAGACCGCCGAGACCCGGCGAAGGTTGCGGCGAATCCGAGGTCGTGATCGAACAGTGATCCGACGGCACGTCACTTACCTGCGAAAACGTCCGGCATCCGGACTTCCCGCAGACGGTGGGCAGCCGGCGGAGGCCGCCGGCCGGGCTCAGCCGACCAGGTTGCGCACCACCGCCCACGCCACGGCCGTCCCCAGCACCACCGCCGTGCCGACCTTCCCCAGCTTCGGCCGGTAGCGGCGCCCGAGCAGCCCCTCCACCAGCCAGCGCCCGCCGAAGTACGCGGCGGCCGGGACGCCGAGGGTCAACAGCAGGGCGTTGTCGTGGAAGGCCGCGACGACGTCCCCGTGCATCAGGTCGTACGTCATGCGGGTGCCGCCGCACGCCGGACACAGCAGCCCGGTCACCACGTTGAACGGGCAGCGCGGCAGCCACTGCCCGGCCTGGTGCGGGTTGGTCCCCCACAGGTAGACCGCACCGGCCAGTCCGGCCGCGAGCGCGCCCAGCGGCGGCGCGGCGGGGTGTGTGCGCAGGGTGCGCACGGCACGGGAGAACACCCCGGCGCCCCGGCTCCCGTCCGTCCCCGCGGTCCCTTCCGCTCCTCTAGCCTCTTCCGTTTCTGTTTCCGTTTCCGTTTCCGTCCTCCCGGACACCATGGTCATCGCACTCATCAGCTCCGCAGCACGCGGCCCTGCGCGTCCGTGGGGCTGTCCTGGGTGAGCAGCATGATCCCGTCGATCAGCGACCAGACGCCGCAGCCGCCGCAGGTGAACAGCTGGCCGAGGGCCAGACCGGTGTGACCGGTGTAGAAACGCCCGATGCCGAAGCCACCCAGGAAGAGGGAGAGGACACCCGCCACGACCTTGGACTTGTCGGAGTACGGGCGGCCGTAGGGGTCGTAGCCGTACGGGGCGTTCGGGTCACCGGTGTAGCCGCCCGGTGCGGGCGGCGGGGTCTGCTGCGGGTAGCCGTACTCCGGCTGGCCGGGCTGCTGGGGGTAGCCGTACCCGGGCTGGCCCGGCTGCTGCGGGTAGCCGTACGCGGGCTGACCGGGCTGGCCGGGCTGGCCCGGCTGCTCGGCGTAGGGGTTGTTCTGCGGCTGCTGGGGGTGGCCGTACGGGTTCTGCGAGCTGGGGTCGGACATGGGAAGTTCCCCCGATGTGTGGCTGGGACGGACAGACGGCCACATCTTGCCAGCCGGTGCGGGGGCGCAGGAATGGCGGCCGCCGGGTTACCGTTCGAGTAACCGAGCGGTGAAGGCTCCGCCGGACGGCCCGGAGGCCCGGACACCCGCCCATCGCCGCGCTCCGGCGGGCACGGCGCCGGGATCCGGACGGCGGATCCGGTGAATCCGGTGAATCCGGTGAACCCGGGGAGATGGTTATCTCATCGGGTTACCGTTCGAGTGGCGTTGTGGACTTTTCCCGTTTGACACGGGGGCGGGAGGTACCGTCACACTCCGCAGCGAGAGCGCAGCCGCACGAAAGCGTGAAACACGCCGAGAGCAGACCGACCCGACGAAGCGGGATCACCGACCGGAGAAGAGCGAGAAGAAGTTGTCCCCGACCAGCAAGACCGCAGACGGCGGGCGCCGACTCGTGATCGTCGAGTCGCCGGCCAAGGCCAAGACGATCAAGGGCTACCTCGGTCCTGGCTACGTGGTCGAGGCCAGCGTCGGGCACATCCGCGACCTGCCGAACGGAGCCGCCGAGGTCCCCGCCAAGTACAAGGGCGAGTCCTGGGCCCGGCTCGGCGTCAACGTCGACCACGACTTCGAGCCGCTCTACGTCGTCAACAGCGACAAGAGGGACCAGGTCAAGAAGCTCAAGCAGCTCCTGGCGGAGTCCGACGAGCTGTTCCTGGCCACCGATGAGGACCGCGAGGGCGAGGCCATCGCCTGGCACCTCCAGGAGGTGCTCAGGCCCAAGGTCCCGGTGCGCCGGATGGTCTTCAACGAGATCACCAAGGACGCCATCCGGGCCGCCGTCTCCAACACCCGCGAGCTGAACCAGCGTCTGGTCGACGCCCAGGAGACCCGCCGCATCCTCGACCGGCTCTACGGCTACGAGGTCTCCCCGGTGCTGTGGAAGAAGGTCATGCCGCGCCTGTCGGCGGGCCGTGTGCAGTCCGTCGCCACCCGCCTGGTCGTCGAGCGCGAGCGCGAGCGCATCGCCTTCCGCTCCGCCGAGTACTGGGACCTGACCGGCACCTTCGCCACCGGTCGCTCCGGCGACGCCGCCGACCCGGCCTCCCTCACCGCCCGGCTGAGCGCCGTGGACGGCCGCCGCGTCGCCCAGGGCCGCGACTTCGGCCCCGACGGGCGGCTCAAGGGCGGCTCCGGCTCCGGCTCCGGCGACAAGGGGAACGTCCTGCACCTGGACGAGGCCGCCGCCCGCGCGCTGGCCGCCGCCCTGGAGGGCGCCGACTTCGCCGTCCGCTCGGTGGAGTCCAAGCCGTACCGCCGCTCGCCGTACGCCCCCTTCCGCACGACCACCCTCCAGCAGGAGGCCAGCCGCAAGCTCGGCTTCGGTGCGAAGGTGACCATGCAGGTGGCGCAGAAGCTGTACGAGAACGGCTTCATCACCTACATGCGCACGGACTCCACCACCCTGTCCGACACCGCCGTCGCCGCCGCCCGCGCCCAGGTCACCCAGCTCTACGGCGCCGACTACCTGCCCGAGCGCCCCCGCACCTACGCGAGCAAGGTCAAGAACGCGCAGGAGGCCCACGAGGCGATCCGCCCCTCCGGCGACCGCTTCCGCACCCCCGCCGAGACGGGCCTGACCGGCGACCAGTTCAGGCTGTACGAGCTGATCTGGAAGCGGACGGTCGCCTCCCAGATGAAGGACGCCACCGGGCAGTCCGTCACGGTCAAGGTCGGCGGTCGCGGTACGGACGGCCGGGACGCCGAGTTCAGCGCCTCCGGCAAGGTCATCACCTTCCACGGCTTCCTCAAGGCCTACGTCGAGGGCGCCGACGACCCCGGCGCCGACCTCGACGACCGCGAGCGCCGTCTGCCGCGCGTCGAGGAGGGCGACCCGCTGACCGCCACCGCGATGTCCGCGGACGGCCACGCCACCAAGCCCCCGGCCCGCTACACCGAGGCCACGCTGGTCAAGGAGCTGGAGGAGCGCGAGATCGGTCGCCCCTCCACCTACGCGTCGATCATCAGCACCATCCTCGACCGCGGATACGTCTTCAAGAAGGGCACCGCGCTCGTCCCCTCCTTCCTCTCCTTCGCCGTCGTCGGCCTGCTGGAGAAGCACTTCGGCCGCCTGGTCGACTACGACTTCACCGCCAAGATGGAGGACGACCTCGACCGCATCGCCGCCGGCGAGGCCGAGGCCGTGCCGTGGCTGCGCCGCTTCTACTTCGGCACCGACGAGCCGGGCGCCGAGGGCACCGCCGCCGCGGCGGCCGGGAACGGCGACGGCGACCACCTCGGCGGACTGAAGGAGCTGGTCTCCGACCTCGGCGCGATCGACGCCCGGGGCGTCTCCTCCTTCCCCGTCGGGGAGGGCATCGTGCTGCGGGTGGGCCGCTACGGCCCCTACGTCGAGGAGCCGCCGGCCGCCGAGGGCGAGACCGGCCGCCGCGCCGACGTGCCCGCCGACCTGCCGCCGGACGAGCTGACGGCGGAGTACGCCCGGGAGCTGCTGGCCAAGCCCAGCGGCGAGTTCGAGCTGGGCACCGACCCGGAGACGGGCCGCCCCATCGTGGCCAAGGACGGCCGCTACGGGCCGTACGTCACCGAGGTGCTGCCCGAGGGCACCCCGAAGACCGGCAAGAACGCCGTCAAGCCGCGCACGGCATCGCTGCTGAAGTCGATGTCCCTGGACACCGTCACCCTCGACGACGCGCTGAAGCTGCTCTCCCTGCCGCGCGTGGTCGGCACCGACCCCGACAGCGGCCAGGAGATCACCGCGCAGAACGGCCGCTACGGGCCGTACCTGAAGAAGGGGACCGACTCCCGCTCGCTCCAGAGCGAGGAGCAGATCTTCGCCATCACCCTGGACGAGGCGCTGGCGATCTACGCCCAGCCCAAGCAGCGCGGCCGGGCCGCGGCCAAGCCGCCGCTGAAGGAGTTGGGCACCGACCCGGCCAGCGAGCGCCCGGTGGTGGTCAAGGACGGCCGCTTCGGCCCCTACGTCACCGACGGCGAGACCAACGCCACACTGCGCCGCGACGACGACGTGGAGACGATCACACCGGAGCGCGCGTACGAACTGCTGGCGGAGAAGCGCGCCAAGGGGCCGGCGAAGAAGACCGCCAAGAAGACCGCCAAGAAGACCACCGCCAAGAAGACCACCGCGAAGAAGACCACCGCGAAGAAGGCAGCGGCCAAGAAGACCGCTGCCAAGAAGACGACGGCCAAGAAGACCGCCGCGAAGAAGACGACCGCCCGGAACACCGCGGCGGCCGACGCGGAGTAGCCCCGCGGGGCAGGCATACGGACGGCACGTGCGGGAACCTTCCGCACGTGCCCGTCCGTATCAGCTTCCCCGGCCGCTCCTCCGGCCGCATCGCCGCCCCCGTATCCCCGACCGATAGGCTGGCGGGATGACGCGTGCAGAGCAGCCACCGGTCGTGTCCTCCACCTCCGACGCCCTGGCCGCGGACTCCCGCGAGCGCGCCGTACGGGCCCTGCTGAGGCATGCCCCCCTGCGCCGGCTGTGGGGCGCACAGCTCGCCGGCGGGGTCGGCGACGCACTCGCCCTGCTGGTCCTGGTGCTGCTGGCCCTCCAGACGGCCGTCGCCGTACCGGCCATGGGAGGCGCCCCCGTCCTGGGCGGCGGCTACCGCGGCGTGGCGCTCGCCGTCGCCGCCGTCCTCGCCGTCCGGCTGCTGGCCACCCTGCTCTTCGGCGCCGTACTGCTGGGCCCGCTCTCCTCCCTCACCGCGGACTCCGGCGGCGTGCTCGACCGCCGCTGGACCATGATCGGGGCGGACGGCGTACGGCTGGCGCTGATGATCGTCGCGCCGCTGTGGATCGACTGGACCCCCGACCAGGCGTTCGCGTTCCTGCTGGTCACCGTCTTCCTCACCGGGGTCGCCGAACGGGTCCGGGGTGTGGCCAAGGACAGCGCCGCCCCCACGCTGCTGCCCGCGCCGCCCCCCGAGGGCGCGGCGGTGCGCCCCCTGCCGGACCACCACGACGCGCTGCGCCGCCTGTGGCTGCGCACGGGCTTCCTGGCCATCCCGGCGGCCGCCGCGGGACTGGTCGCGATCACCCTGGTCGGCAACCTGCTGGGCGCGGGCATCGAGTGGTTCACCACCCACCAGGCGGCACTGGCGTCGTACGCCGCCGCCGGCCTGTTCTCCGCGTCGATCGCCCTGCTGTACTTCCTGCACCTGCCCGGCGGCGACACCCCGCGCCCCCGCTCCCCGCTGGAGGGCCTGCGCCGCCCCCGCACCGGCAGGCCGGAGAAGGGCGCCGACGGAAAGACCGTCCGCAAGGCCGTGGACAGGGGCCGCACCGGCGCCGCCCCGCTGCTCGTCCTGACCGGCGCCTGCGTGGCCGCCGCGGTCGCCGCGGCCGCCGCGCTCGCGGTGCTGCACGCCATGGACCTGGGCGGCGGCCCGGTCCTGTTCGGGCTGTTCGTCCTGGCACTGACCGCGGGCACCGCCGCGGGGGTGCGCCGGGCCCCGCGCGTACTGCCCGCACTGTCCCGCAGGCGGCTGCTCGCCCTGTCCGTCGCGCTGGCCGGCCTGGCCCTGCTCGCGGCCGGGCTGACCCCCGACACCACCGCCGTACTGCTGCTGCTCCTGCTCGCGGGCCTGTCCGCCGGGGTCGCCGCGAACACCGGGCACACCCTCCTGGACGAGGAGACCGAGGAGTCCCGCCGCGCCCGGATGACCGACCACCTGCACGCCTCCGTGCACGTCGCCGTCGCGCTCGCGGCCGTCGCCGCGCCCGTGCTGGCGGCCCTCATCGGTCCGCACCGGGTCGCCGGCGGCGACTTCGTCTTCGCCCACGGCGGCGCGGCCTTCACACTGATGCTGACCGGCGCGCTGCTGCTGCCGGTGGCGGCCCTCGTCCTGGTCCGCCTCGACGACCGGCAGGGCGTACCGCTGCGGCGCGACCTGCGCGAGGCGTTCGGCGGCGGTGCCGAGCCGCTCCAGGCCCCCTCGCCCACCGGCTTCTTCATCGCCCTGGAGGGCGGCGACGGCGCGGGCAAGTCCACGCAGGTGGAGGCGCTGGCCGAGTGGATCCGCTCCAAGGGCCACGAGGTCGTCGTCACCCGCGAGCCGGGCGCGACCCCGATCGGCAAGCGGCTGCGCTCGATCCTGCTGGACGTCTCCTCCGCCGGTCTGTCGCACCGCGCCGAGGCCCTGCTCTACGCCGCCGACCGGGCCGAGCACGTCGACTCGGTCGTCCGCCCGGCCCTGGAGCGCGGCGCGGTCGTCATCACCGACCGCTACGTCGACTCCTCCGTCGCCTACCAGGGCGCCGGGCGCGACCTGTCGCCGACGGAGGTCGCCCGGATCTCCCGCTGGGCCACCGGCGGGCTCGTGCCCCATCTGACCGTACTGCTGGACATCTCCCCGGAGACCGCCCGCGAGCGGTTCACCGAGGCGCCCGACCGGCTGGAGTCGGAGTCCGCCGAGTTCCACCGGCGGGTCCGCTCCGGCTTCCTCGCCCTGGCCGCCGCCGACCCCACCCGCTACCTGGTGGTGGACGCGGGCCTGGAGCCCGAGGCCGTCACCACGGTGGTGCGGCACCGGCTCGACCAGGTGCTGCCGCTGTCCGAGGCCGAGATCGCCGCCCGTGAGGAGGCGCGCCGCAGGGCCGAGGAGGAGGCCCGCAGGCGTGCGGAGGAGGAGGCCGCGCGCAAGGCCGAGGAGGAGCGCCTGGAGCGCGAGCGCCAGGAGCGTCTGGAGCGGCTGCGCGCCGAGGAGGAGGAGCGCAGGAAGCGCGAGGAGGAGGAAGCCCGGCGCCGCGAGGAACTGCGCAGGGCCGAGGAGGCCCGGCAGCGAGCCGAGGAGGCCCGCCGCCGGGCGGAGGAGGAGCGCGCCCGCCGGGAGGCCGAGGAGCGCGCCCGCCGCCAGGAGGAGGAGCGCAGGCGCCGCATGGCCGAGGAGGAGGCCCGGCTGCGGGCCGAGGCCGAGGAGCGCCGGCTGGAGAAGCAGCGCAAGGCCGAGGAGGCCCTGCTCCGCGCCGAGCAGGCCCGCAGGGCCGCCGAGGCGGAGGAGACGGCCCGCCGGGGACGGGAGTCCCTGGAGGCGGGACGCAGGCACTCGCTGCGCAAGGACGAGACGCCGGGTGCCGGTGCCGGTACCGGCACCGGAAACGGCGGGAGCGAGGCCGACGAGACCACCGTCCTGCCGAGGGTCTCGCCGGACGCGGAGGAGACGGTCGTCCTGCCGCAGCAGGCTCCCCCGGCTCCCCCGGCTCCCCCGGCTCCCCCGGCTCCCCCGGCTCCTCCGGCTCCCCCGGCTCCTCCGGCTCCCCCGGCTCCTCCGGCGGGGCCGACAGCGGCCCCGGGGGACGAGACCACCCCGCTGCCGCGGGTGGCGCCCGGGGAGCAGGCCCCGTCGTGGTCGCTGCGCAAGGACGAGCCCGGCGCCGAGCCCCCGCCCGCCCCGCCCGCCGCGGAGGAGGAGCGCACCCGGGAGCTGCCGCAGGTCGACGAGACGGGCCGTCCCCGCCGCCGCCCCGAGTGGGCGGAGGAGACGCCGATGGACGACCTGCCCACCCTCGCCGACGAACTCCTCGGACCCCACCAGGAGTTCACCGACGACGAGGAGGACGGCCGGCGACGCGGCCGCCGGGGCTGACGCCCCGCGGGGCCCGCGGGCCGGGGCGCGGCGCGGGCCGGCCGTCCGCGGCTGTCACAGCAGTGCGGAACAATGGCGGGGAAGCCGTCCGGCGCCGTCCGGCGCCGTCCGGCGCCGAACGGCGGACGGCACCGGACGGCACCGGACGGCACTGAGCGGACCGAATGGGCCACCCGGGCCGGACGGCTCGGGCGACGCGCGGAGGGAGGGCGGCGGGACATGGCCGTATGGGACGACCTGGTCGGACAGGACAGGGTCGTGGAACAGCTCACCGCGGCGGCGCGCGACGCCGACGCGTACGTCACGGCCGCCGCCTCCGGTGAGGACGGGGACCGGGCGCCGGGACCGGCCGGGCTCTCCGGCTCGGCGATGACCCACGCCTGGCTGTTCACCGGCCCGCCCGGCTCCGGCCTGGCGACCGCCGCCCGTGCCTTCGCCGCCGCCCTGCAGTGCGTCAGCCCCGACCGCGCCCTGGGCGGCGCACCCGGCTGCGGCTTCTGCGACGGCTGCCACACGGCGCTGATCGGCACGCACGCCGACGTCGAGGTGGTCCGCGCGTCCGGGCTCAGCACCGGGGTCGGCGACACCCGAGAGCTGGTGCGCCGCGCCCAGCTCTCCCCGTCCGGAGGCCGCTGGCAGGTGGTCATCCACGAGACCGCCGACCGGCTCACCGAGCAGGCCGCCAACGCTCTCCTCAAGGCCGTCGAGGAGCCCGCCGCCCGCACGGTGTGGCTGCTGTGCGCGCCCTCGGCCGACGACGTCCTGCCCACCATCCGCTCCCGCTGCCGCCATCTGGTGCTGCGCACACCGCCGGTGGACGCCGTCGCCGACATGCTGATCCGGCGCGACGGCATCGAGCCGGACGTGGCGGTGGCCGCCGCCCGCGCCACCCAGGGCCACATCGACCGGGCCCGGCGCCTGGCCACCGACGCGCGGGCCCGTACGCGCCGCGCGGCCGTCCTCGCCCTGCCCACCCGGATGGACGACATCGGCGACGCGCTCCGGGCCGCCCAGCAACTGGTCGACGCGGCCGGCGAGGACGCCAAGGAGGCCGTCGAGGAGGCGGACGCCAAGGAGACCGAGGAGATGCGCGCCGCACTCGGCGCCTCCGAGGGCGGCCGGCTGCCGCGCGGTACGGCAGGAGTGATGAAGGACCTGGAGAAGCGGCAGAAGAGCCGCGCCACCCGCGCCCAGCGCGACTCCCTCGATCTCGCCCTGCTCGACCTCACCGCCTTCTACCGCGACGTGCTGGTCCGTCAGCTCGGCACACAGATGATGATCGCCAACGAGGACGTCCGCGACGCGGTGGAGCGGATCGCCTCCTCCACCCGTCCGGAGCAGACGCTGCGCCGCATGGAGGCGGTACTGGAGTGCCGCCGCGCCATCGAGCGCAATGTGGCCCCACTGCTGGCCGTTGAGGCGATGGCGGTGGCGCTCCGCGCGGGCTGACCTCCTCCTCGGCCACCGCTGACCCCGGCGGCGGCTCACCCCCTGGCGGCTCCGGCCCGTATACGCTCCAAGGTCATGGACACCAGGCGTCTGCTCCGTACCGGTGGCGTCGCGTTCGCGACGGCCGCGCTGTTGCTGTCGGGCTGCTCCGGTTCGGACGATCCGGAGCCCGAGCGCGGCTCCGAGCCCTCCCGTTCGTCGTCACGCCCCTCGGACGACCGCGCGGTCAGTCCGGCCAAGCCGCTCCAGCCGCTGCCCGAGGCGATTCCGGCGAACCTCGAGCCGTACTACGAGCAGAAGCTGAGCTGGAAGGACTGCGGCGTCTCCGGCTTCCAGTGCTCCGAGCTGAAGGTGCCGCTGGACTACGCCGCGCCGAAGAAGTCCGAGGACCTGAAACTCGCCGTCACCCGCAAGAAGGCCTCCGGCCCCGGAAAGCGGCTGGGCACCCTGCACGTCAACCCGGGAGGCCCGGGCGGCTCCGCCGTCGACTACGTTCAGCTCGCGGCGGGCGTCGGCTACCCGGCCCCGGTGCGCGCCCGGTACGACATCGTCGGCATGGACCCGCGCGGCGTGGCCCGCAGCGAGCCCATCGAGTGCCTGACGGACAAGGAGATGGACGAATACGTCCGCACCGACGTCACCCCCGACGACAAGGGCGAGATCGACAAGCTGGCGGCGGCCTTCGAGAAGTTCGCGGAGGGTTGCGAGAAGCGGGAGGGCGACCTGCTCGGCCATGTCTCGACCGTCGAGGCCGCCCGCGACATGGACGTCCTGCGCCAGGTGCTCGGTGATGACAAGCTGACCTACTTCGGAGCCTCCTACGGCACCTACCTCGGCGCCACCTACGCCGGGCTCTTCCCGTCCCGTGTCGGCCGGCTCGTCCTGGACGGCGCCATGGACCCCTCGCTCACCGCCGAGCAGCTCAACCTCGACCAGACCGCGGGGTTCGACACCGCCTTCACCGCCTTCGCCGAGGACTGCGTCAAGCTCGACGACTGCCCCCTGGGCAACGGGAGCGTCAAGGAGGCGGGCGAGCGCCTGAGCGCCTTCTTCGAGAAGACGGACGACAGGCCGCTCGCCACGGGCCAGTCGCGGAAACTGACCGAGTCGCTGGCCACGATCGGCGTGCTGAACGCCATGTACACCGAGTACTACTGGCCGAAGCTGCGCTCGGCGCTCACCGCCGCGCAGAAGGGCGACGGCGCGGAGCTGCTGTCGCTGGCCGACGACTACTACGAGCGCGGCGCCGACGGCGGTTACGGCAACATCATGTACGCCAACGCCGCCGTGAACTGCCTGGACCTGCCCGCCCCCTTCAAGAGCCAGGCCGAGGCCGAGAAGGCCGTCCCGGACTTCCGCGAGGCGTCCGAGGTCTTCGGCCGCAACTTCGCCTGGACGGCCCTGAACTGCACGTACTGGCAGCACCCGCCCACCGGTGAGCCCCACCGCATCGAGGCCGAGGGCGCCGCCCCCATCCTGGTCGTCGGCACCACCCGGGACCCGGCGACCCCCTACAAGTGGTCCCAGGGCCTGGCCGAGCAGCTCTCCTCGGCGACCCTGCTGACGTACGAGGGCGACGGCCACACGGCGTACGTGCGTGGCAGCGACTGCGTCGACTCGGCGGTCAACGCCTACCTGCTGCGGGGGAAGGTCCCCGCCGACGGCAAGAAGTGCTCCTGACCCCCTGCCCCCCCCGCCCCCCTGCCCCCTGGTCCGCTGACCCCTGATTCCCGCCCCGCACCGAATCCGGTGCGGGGCACCCCCGGGCACTGTGTAGACTTGGGCGCGCTGCGGTTCGCCGCACGCATCGCCGCCTTAGCTCAGTCGGCCAGAGCGACGCACTCGTAATGCGTAGGTCAAGGGTTCGATTCCCTTAGGCGGCTCCGAGGAACCCCAGGTCAGATAGCCTCTGACCTGGGGTTTTCTGCTGCTCGGGGCATGGCGCGTCACACGGCCGGAGCGTCGTGGGGTGGCTCGCGTGAGCGATGCGTGAGCGGAGGGGCAGGCGGGCCCTACTTCCTGGGCTTCTTCCGCTTGGCCTTCGGGCTCTTCTTCTCGCCCTCGGCCTGGGTCTTCCTGGCTCGCTCGGCCTTCTTCCGGGCTTTCTCCGCCTTGCGCGCGGCCTCTTCCGCTTCCGCCTTGCGTCGGAGGGGGACGAGTCTGGCGGTGGCCTCGGCGGCGTTCTTGCCGACGTGGGGGAGGACGCTCTGGTAGATGTCCCGCGTGATCCGGGTGTCGCTGTGCCCGAGGGTGTCCGACACGATCTTGATGTCGATGTCGGCGGCGAGCATGAGCGTGGCCGCACCGTGCCGGAGATCGTGCAGCCGGATCGGCGGGAGGCCGGAGGCCGCGACAAGCCGCTCGAAGAGGTCGGTGACCTTGCCGGGGTGCAGCCAGGAGCCGTCTTCCTGGGTGAAGACGAGGCCGGTCTCGACCCAGGCGGAGCCCCACTCCGCGCGGTCCGCCTCCTGTTGCCTGCGGTGCCGCTCCAGCACGCCGACGGTGTCGTCATCCAGGGCCACGACGCGGAAGCCGCTGTCGGTCTTCGGCTCCGACGCCTCCACGCCCCACCCGTCCTGCACGAGCTGACCGGCGACCGTGAGGGAGTGGCGGTCGAGATTGGTCTCCGACCAGGGCTGGCCGCACGCCTCACCGCGGCGCAGGCCGCGGAAGGCGATCAGGTGCCACATGGCGTACAGCCGGTCCTCGGCCACGAAGTCGAGGAACGCACCCGTCTGCTCCGGCGTCCAGACCATGACGGGGGAGGGCTTCTCGCCGGTCTCCTGCCACCGGGCGACCCGCTCGTCCGTCCACACCAGGGCCTTCGGCTTGCGGACGGGGTCGATCTCGACGTGGGCCGCCGGGTTGAACGTGATGATCTGCCGGCCGATCGCGTCGTTCAGGGCGGCACGGAGCGTGGCCTTGATGTGCTGGCGCGTCGCGGGTCCGGTGACGCGGCGGAAGGGCGGCATGGCGTCGATCGCCGCCTTCATGGCCTTGCGACGGGCCCGGTTCTCCGCGCCCTTCCACGGCACAGTCGCCAACTCTTCGACCGCTGCGCGCCGCTGGGCGTTCTGCTCCAGGATCTCGGCGTTGGCGTCGGTGATGGCGGTGAACATCTCGCTGAGGTGGCTGACGCGCAGCCGGTCGAGGCGCCGGTCCCCGATGCGCGGCTTGAGGTGGACGCGGACATCGGTCTCGTAGCGGCTGATGCCTGACTTCCGGATGCGCTTGCCGGCGAGCCACCGATCCAGCCATTCACCCACGGTGAGGCTGCCGACGAGGTCCTGGCCGGCGTTGAGGCGCCGCCTCGTCTCCTCTACATCGGGGAGCGGCAGCTTGTCGCGGCTGATCCCGGACAGCATCTCGGCGATCAGCTGGACGCCCTCGGGGTCGTCTGCCTCGGCGAGGCCGAGGAGGGCGCGTACGTGGTCGAGATCGGCCTGGGCCGCCCTGAGGCTGCTGTACCCGCCCCGTGCGAAGGAGCGCCGGCCCCCGTCCTCGCGGGGTGGCAGCTCCTGGCGTATGGAGTACGTGCAGTGGTTCCTGCTGTTGCGCCTGGGGCAGGAAGAGCCGAGTTCCTTGCCGGTTCTCGGGTCGCGGCACGAGCAGCGGCGGTAGGTGGAGCCCTTCAAAGGCGTTCCTCCGGGGTGGTGTCGGCGTCTGCTTCGGGCGGGTCGACGTCGCCCAGCGCGGGTGGCAGATCGGGTGGGGTAGCGCCGTCCTCGCGGAGTCGGCGGCGGAGGTGGCGAAGGCTGTATTTGGCGGAGATGGCCTGGTCGGCGTACTGGGTCCGCTTGCGCTCGGCTTCTTCCTGCTGGGCGCGGCTGGTGGCGGTCTTGGCTGCGAACCGTGCCCGTTCTTCTTCGTCGAGTGCGGCGAGGGCGGTTTGTACGAGGCTGGCGTGGTGCTCGAAGTCGGGGACCAGGCCGGCGTCGTAGCCGGGCACTTCCTCCTCGCCGGTGAAGCGGCGCAGCGCGTCCCAGGTGGGGACGAGGTCCTGGAACGGAAGTTCCTGCGTCCGGTCCACGTATCCGACCGGGAAGATCAGGCAGACCGGGTACGTCTCCAGGGCAGCTGCCAGGACCATGACGTCCACCAGCGGCAGACTGGCCCGGCGGCCGGACTCCATGTTGGCGATCACGTTGCGCGGGATGGGGTGTCCGAGCCGTTCGCACCGGTCCGCCAGGTCCTGCGCGCTCCACCCCATCTCCTTCCTTCTCCGCCGGACTTCGCCGGCCACGTTGGCCTTGATCCGGTCCGCCCACTCGGGAACGTCGTCCTCTTCATCATCGAAGCCGATTTGTGTCACAGAGACACATTAACTTGACCATCCTGGTTGGTGGACGCCTGGAGCCGGACGTGATGGGCACGTTCGCCGAGGGCGGTACCGAAAGGGGCGCAGTGCATGCGCGAAGACGCGGCAACTGGACGGTCGAAGGGGATGAGCCGGGAGGAGCTGCTGTCCCTTCCCGTGGCCGTTGACCTGGACACAAGCAACCGCGCACTCGGGCTCGGGCGCAGCAAGGGCTACGAGCTGGCCAAGCGGGGCACCTATCCGTGCAAGGTCCTGCGGCTGGGCAACGCCTACCGGGTCGTGACCGCGGACCTGCTTCAGCTACTCGGGCTGGCGGCGTGAGGGGGCGGCAGCGTAGCAGGCGATTCTGCGTTGAGCTGACACAGAAGCGCTGGACTGTTGCCGGGCGTGGACGTACGGTCCGTGTTCCCTCGCGATGGCCTGGCGCCCGCGAGACGGCAAGGAGCCCCCGGCGGCGCAACGCCGGAGGCCCCAGCACCCCCGAACGGCCCTGGAAGAACCAACCCGGCGGCAAGGGCGCGCAAGCCCGCCACCGCCAGACGAGGAGCTGCCCCGTGGAACATGCGGAAGCCGAGCCCTATTCCAGCCCCTGCCAGCCTTCGTGGCCGCCGGTCGCCCTCCCCGGCCGGCCCGGCCACCACACCGGCCAAGCCTCCACATCTGCCGACGACGGTGCCCCGGACACGGCTACGGCGGGCCAGCCCGCCGAGGAGGTGGTGCCGGAGCCGGAGCCGACTACCGGGTCGGTATTGCTCGGCGAGCTGCGGGCGCAGATAGCGAAGTTCGTGATCCTGCCTTCTGCGGAGGCGTTGGACGCGGTGACGCTGTGGGTGGCGGCGACGCATCTGCAGCCCGCGTGGCAGCACGCCCCGCGTCTGGCGGTGGTGGGACCGGCGAAGCGGTGCGGCAAGTCGCGGCTGCTGGACGTGCTGACCGAGACGGTCCACGAGCCGATGCTCACCATCAACACCACCCCGGCCGCGGTCTTCCGCTCGATCACCGATGAGCCGCCCACCCTCCTGGTGGACGAGGCCGACACCATCTTCGGCACCCCGAAGCAGGCGGAGAAGAACGAGGAGATGCGCGGCCTGCTCAACGCCGGACACCAGCGCAACCGCTACGTCACCCGGGTCGTCGGCAACGACCACACACCCCACAAGTTCGCCACCTTCGCCATGGCGGCCCTCGCGGGGATCGGTGACCTGCCCGACACGATCATGGACCGCTCCGTGGTGGTCCGCATGCGCCGCCGCGCCGAGGGCGAGAGCGTCAAGCCCTTCCGCTCCCGCCGCGACATCCCGGCCCTGCACGACCTGCGTGACCGTGTCGCCGCCTGGGCCCGGCCGCTGCTGGACGAGGCCGCGGACCTGGAACCGGTGATGCCGGTGGAGGACCGCGCCGCCGACACCTGGGAGCCCCTGGTGATCGTCGCCGACCTCGCCGCCGGACCCTGGCCCCGCCGGGCCCGCGCGGCGTGCGCACGGATGGTCGCCACCGAGGTCGAAGCGGAGGAGGACCAGCCGGGCGGAGCCCGCATCCTGGCCGACATCCGCAGGGTGTTCGCCGCCCAGCGCGAACCCGACAGCCTGCCCACGGACGAGCTGCTCCACCAGCTCCGCCAGGATGCCGAGAGTCCCTGGGCGGAGTGGGGACGAGGCGGGCTGACCGCCCGCGACCTGGCAGCCATGCTGCGTGAGTTCGGCGTCAAGCCCGGCAACGTCCGCCTTGCCGACGGAACTCAGCGCAAGGGGTACACGCGCAACAAGTTCCTCGACCCATGGCGGCGCTACTGCCCCACCGTCCACTCAGTGGACACCGCACCAACCAGCACCACGATGGCCTGAGCCCCGCGTCCCCCGGTTGCCGTCCCTGCCGTCCCTGCCGTAAAACCGCAGGCCAACCGGCATGCGGCCAAGACGGCAACCGGGGGCAAGACGGCAACGCGATCACCAGCCCCGCTGGGACGGCGCCCACATCCGTCTTGTGCCGTCCCTGGCGTCCTTGACGTATCACCGCAGGTCACAGCCTCTGGGCCAGGACGGAAGCCCGCACGCAACGTCCCGACGGGCGAGAGCCACGTTGAGACGGACACAGGCACAGCGGTGCATCCCCGCCCCAGGAACCAAGGTCCGAAGACGCTGGCAGGACCAGCCGGGACGGAAGGCCGACGCGGCTGCCGTACCGACCCTGACCTGCGCTTGCAACGGCCAGGACGGCGAAGACGGATCACGCGACCACGACCCGAGCCACACCGCAGGAGCACCCCAGACCCCATGCCCTCCCTTGCGATACCCACCGCACCAGCCGCCGCCCATAGCGGCAACAACATCAGCATCTCCGGACTCCGGATCATCCCGACGGTGGCGGAGCACACCACGGCGAAGGGCGGTACGTGGTGACCCAGCAGACCGCCGAGCGATATGTACTCGTCGCGGCCGGAATCGTCATCGTCGCCCTCACCGCCGGCGGATTCTGGCTCTCCTACGCACACCTGGCCGAGGTCGCCGGACAGCACGGGCTGGGTGACTCCCCGGCCCGTCGGTGGGCCTGGCCTGCGACCCTGGACGCCTTCATCGTCGCGGGCGAACTGCTCATGCTCCGCGCGGGACTGCGCCGGGCACCGGACTGGTGGGCCATCGCCCTGACCGCCACCGGATCGATCGGCTCCATCGTCCTCAACGTGGCCGGAGTCAGCGGCACGGGCGACGCCGACACCGTCCCCTTCCTGGACTACGTGGTCGCCGCCGTCCCTCCGACCGCCGCGCTGCTGGCCTTCGGCGTCCTGATGCGGCAGATCCACCAGCTCGTCGCCGAGCCCGCCAGCACCCCCGCCGCAACCGCTGAGGCTGTCAGGGGCGCAGGGATGGAAGCGGACCCGACTGCCGATCCGGTCACCCCTGATCCGAGCTCCGGCCCGGTGCATCAGGCTCTCGGCATGGCCAGGTCCGCCGAGGGACTGGCGGATCAGGACACCCCGACGCCCACGGACGTCGCCACGGAGACCGGCACCCCCGACACGTGGACAGCCGAGACGACCGAAGCAGATTCAAGGGGCGGAGGCAAGAAGACGGGCCGCCCTGCCGGAGCGACCATGGAACAGCTCCTCGCGGTCGCCCGCCCCGCCGTCGCCCAGCACCGCGTCTCACGATCTGTGGTCGAGCAGGCGGTCCGCTCAGCAGGGCTCCCCCTGGGCAGTACCCGCTTCACCCAGCTCATGCGCCAACTGCGCGCAGAGGAAGCACGATCCCAGGTACGCAAGCCCCCGGCCGTCGAATGACGCCTGACGCGGTCCGCTGCCCGGTGCCGGATCGGGCAGCGGACCGCGCTCACTTCTGCCGACCCCAACCAGCATCGGCAGAACTCCGCTTCCTTGCAGCGCGGGCCGGTTACCAGCCCACACCCTGTGGACACCGGCCATGCCGCCGCCGCACCCACAGATTCCACCCGCCGCGGCCGTCGGTCACCGTCGCCATCCGCCCAGACGCCTCGCCCCAACCAGCAACCATGGAGACGCTGTTCATGACCACCCACCAAAGCCCCGACGGCACCACGCCCACCACGGACGGCACTGCGGCGAGCAGGAACTCTCGCCTGACCAACGAGCCGCACCACGGACCCGTCCCCATCCAGCAGGAGGCACCCGCAGCCGACCTCGGGGCAGCAAGTTGTCGGGTTAGGAGTCCTTACCCGGCCTCCGCCCCGGGGGTGGCGGAGGCATCCGGCGCCGTGGGGGCGCCGGGGTCGGCCAGCCCGGGGGAGCCGACCGTGGGAGGGGCCACCGAGCCGTCGCCGAGCGCGCCGCAGCCGCCTACGCCGCGTCGTCGTCTGCGCGAGCATCAGCTACGTGAGCGCCGCGTGCATCCGCGCTACAGCGACGGCGAGTTCGCCGACCTTGCAAAGGCGGCCGGGGCCAGTGGCATGCAGGTGGGCGGCTACGTCGCCGAGGCGTCGCTGGCCGCCGCCCGCGCCGACGACCCCGCGGCGGCGGTCGCCGACTACCGCGCCGCGGTCAGAGTACTGATAGCCGCCAACGGGCAGCTGGGCAAGGTCGGCAGCAACCTCAATCAGCTCGCCCGGCACCTCAACCAGGACGGCGCCCTGCCCGAGCGGGAGGCGGTCCGCCGCCTCCTGGACCGCGTCGAGGCGTCGATCGCCGAGCTGGACACCGCCATCGCCCAGGTGACGGCGGGGCGGTGAGCCGGTGATACCGAAGATCATCCTCGGCAGAGGCAGCACCCGCCGCCTGGTCGCCTACCTGTTCGGCACGGGCCGGGCCAACGAGCACACCGATCCGCACCTGGTGGCCTCCTGGAACGACTTCGCCCCCGACCCCGGCCGCAGCCCGCACCGCGACCTGAAGGCGGTGGAAAGGCAGCTCGCGGCCCAGCTCGACCAGCCGGTGGCCCTGCTGGGCGACCGGGCGCCGAAGACCACCATCTGGCACTGCCCGGTCCGTGCCGCACCGGAGGACCCGGTCCTCACCGACGCCCAGTGGGCGGACATCGCCCGCCGGATGGTGGCCGCCGCCGGTCTCGCCTCCGACAGGGACGGCCAGGCGTGCCGCTGGGTGGCGGTACGGCATGCCGAGGACCACATCCACATCGCCGCCACCCTCGTCCGCCAGGACGGCCGCCGCCCCGACCGGGGCCACGACTACCGCGCCGTCCAGAGGGAGGCACGAAGAATCGAGGCCGACTACGGGCTTCGGCGCCTGAAGCCCGGGGACGGCACCGCGGCCAAGCGCCCCACCAGCAAGGAGCACTTCAAGGCCAAACGGCAGGGCCGGGACGCCACCGCGCGGGAGGTCCTGCGCCTGCGGGTCCGCCGCGCGGTGGCCGCCGCCACCGACGAGGCCGGGTTCTTCGCGCTGCTGGCCGCCTCCGGCGTGGAGGTGCGCCCGAAGGCCGGGCCGTCCGGCGACCTGCTGGGCTACAGCGTCGCCCTGCCCGGGGACACCAACGGCCAGGGCGAGCCCGTGTGGTACTCCGGCTCCACCCTGGCCGGCGACCTCTCCCTGCCCCAGGTCCGCCAACGCCTGGGCACCCTCACCCCCGAGCCGGTACCCGCCTGCCCGACCGATCCCTGGCACCAGGCCACCGCGGCCACCGAGCGCATCCCCCACCACCTCACCGGCAGCGACGACAGGGTGGCGCAGGGGCAGCTGGTCGCCCTCGGCGGAGCCTTGGACCTCCTGCCGGTTGCCGCACCGGCCGGTCTGCGGGACGAGCTGGAGCAGGCCGCCGTCGCCTTCGAGCGCGCCACCCGCTCCCGCATCACCGCGGACCTCGACAGCGCCCGCGCCCTGCGCCGCAGCGTTCAGGCGATCGTGCGCGACCCCACCCCGGCGGACGGGGCCGGGCTGGCCATGCTGCTGGACGCCGCGCTCCTCGCCGTGGCCTACGCCAGGCACTGGCACCGCACCCACCGGCACGCCCAGCAGGAAGCAGCTGCCGAGCAGACCCTGCTCCACCTCCAGACCGCCTACACACGAATCGCCGGGCCGGTCCTGGACCACTTCGCCCACCGCACCCCCAGCCTCCAGACCAAGCAACGCCTCGCCCTCCACCTCCAACAGGCGACCCCCGAGCACGCCGAGCGCATCCTGAACGACCCCGCCTGGGACGCCCTCGCCGCCGTGCTCGCCGACGCCGAGACCACAGGCCACAACGCCGCCACCCTCCTCGACCAGGCCCTGGGCCAGCGCACCCTGAACGACGCCCGCCACCCCGCCCGCACCCTGACCTGGCGCATCCACCGCCTCGGCCAACGCCACGCCCCCAGCCCACAAGCCCAAGCAGCCAGAGCACGCACCACCGCGCAGCACCCCGCCGCTCCAGACCCGCAGCCGTCCCGGACACGGCGCCGCTGACCACACTGAGCGGACCGCTGTGCCGCGTCTTCCCTTCCGGAGACATGGGAGGCCGGTTCCTTGCTAGCGTCGGACGGCCGCCAAGGAGGTTCCATGCCATCTTCCGCGCCTGCCGCCGCACAGGCCGACCTGAGAATCGAGCCGGTCGACACCGTGCTCGACGACGTCGAGCGCTCCCTCCGGACCCGGCTGGACCGGGACACGCTGGTACGCAAGCGGCGCTCGCTGGGCGCGCGGACGGACCGGGGCACATGGGTGCGCATCGAGCGGCGCCGGATGGAGAAGATCGGCGGCCAGGGCTGGAACGGCACCGAGTGCGCGGCCGTGCTGGAAGGAGTCGCGCAGCCCCGGTGGCACCGGGCCGTCGTGTGGCGTCAGCCGGACGGTGCCGCGATGTGGCGGGCCGACGAGACCGATCTGCTGCCCGGAGCGCCGATCGGCACCAGCGTCCTGGCCTCCGACCCCGGGCTGCCGGATGCGTGGTGGCAGGCGTTGAACGCCTCGCTGGACGTGCTGGCCGCCCACCGCACGAGCCGCGTCGCCACCCCGGACACCGTCACGATCACCCAGCGGGATGTCACCGAGGCGATCGGTCGGTTCCTGCCCGATGGCATCGATACGACGGTGAGCCAGTGGCGGCCCGCGCACGCGGACCTGAACTGGGCGAACATGACCGGTCCGCAGTTCTGCCTGTTCGACTGGGAGGACTGGGGCATGGCACCTCGAGGGCTGGATGCCGCATCGCTGTGGGGCAACTCCCTCGCCGTCCCGGCCCTGGCCGAACGCGTCCGCCACGAGCGGCGCCGCGACCTGGAGAGCCGGGACGGCAAGCTGATGACCCTGTTCGTCTGTGCGAAGATCCTGGCCCCGGACGCCCACCCCGAGGATCCCCGCCCGGAGCCGGCACGCCGGACGGCGGCGCGGATCGCGGAGGAACTTCAGACCGGCTGACGGCCCGTCCGCTCGCGGAGAAGCCGCCGGTACGTGCGCAGGCTGCCGACATCCGCCTCGTACCGCAGGGCGGTGACCAGCTCCGCCAGGTGGGACGGATCGTCCGTGCCGACGGCGACCCTCCCCACCTGCGGCAGCCGGTAGGCGGTGCGGAACGCGGCCTGTACGGCGGAGAGACCGTCGTCAGGGTCTTGGACGAAGACCTGCGGGTCGAAGGTCTTCCACAGCGGGTCTCCGGTCCCGCCTCCGAAGGGGCTCATGCCCCACAGCTGATCGAGGCCGAGGCCCCATCGTGCTGCCAGGGCATCCGATGCGTCCAGGACGTCGATCGGAACCAGAAGCCCCGCCCGAATCATGAGCACGTCGGGCCTGGGCATGGTGTCGTCCACGAGGCCGGGCAGTGGGCGGGGGTCCCATGAGGAGACGCCCCAGGCCCCGCACAGCCCGTCCGCCGCGGCTTTCTCCAGGGCGGCGCACGCCGTACCCAGCGCTTCCTGACCAGCGGAGGAGCGTTCGGGCAGGGAGCGTTCCGGGTTGTGCAGGAACACCAGGTCGGGGACGCGTCCGAGGTCACGGTTGGTCTGTTCCACGGCTGCCCGGAGCCTGCCGGGGTCGAGTGAGTGCTCGGCCCCGCAGGCGGCCGGGAAGAATCCGACCTTGGTGGAGACCGTGAAGCGGGGCAGGAGGTCGCCCCCCACCTTCGCCAGGGCGGTGTGGGCCGAGAAGCCGTGGTAGTTAAAACTGGTGTCGATCGCCTCGACACCGAGTTCCAGCGCGCTGGTGAGGATCAGGCGCTCATGACGAGATCGGTGTAGCCCGAGGACAATTCGGGGGTCAGGTTCGCGCACAGTTCCTCCTCCACCAGGATCTTCGCCAGGGTTCCCACCTCGGCGCCCACGACCTGGGCGGCCTCGTCCAGCCGCACCGGGTGGCCGCTCAGGAGCAGGCGGAGTCCGGGCAGGGCCTTGGAGGCGAAGGTGAGTTTCTTTCCTGCGGCCACCACGGTGACCGTCTCCTGTTCCTCCTGGATCAGCGGCGGGAACTCGCTGACACACACCACGGCCCCAAGCGGTCCGAAGATCTCCAGGAAGGGGACGTGCCGACCGGAGGGAGCCTCGCGCTCGCGGAGCCGGAGGAACTCCGCCGGGCCGCGTGCGTCGAGGAGCCGGGAGGCCGCGTCGGTCAGCCGCCGTTCCTGGACCTGCTGCTCCTCCGGGCTGCCCCAGCGGTCGAGGTCATGGCGGAACACCTCCTCCTGGCGGGACCAGTCGGCGAGCCAGGTCAGCCAGCTCACGGCGGTGCGCTTGGCGAACCCGAAGGTCACGTGGGTGCTGTGGCCGCCGCCCCGGCCCGCCCGGGTGGCGGCGTGCCAGTAGCCGCGGGGAATGTGCATGACGTCGCCGGCCTTCATGGTGCCGGTCCACACGATCTCCTCGCTGGGGGTGTTATTCCGCTCGGCGTCCCGGAACATGGGCACGGGCCGTGACGTGCCACGCACCTCCCACTGCTTCTCTCCGGCGAGTTGCACGATGAGGACGTCGTGGTCGTCCCAGTGCAGGTCGAAGCCGGAGGCGTCGTTGGTGGTCAGGTACACGTTCGCCTGGACGTGCTCCCGGGACCACCACTGCAGGGCTCGGCACGTCACTTCCATCGTGGGGTCGAAGACGTTCGACTGGTCCAGGACCAGCGTCGCACCCTCGCGCAGCAGGCTGCCCACGCGGCGCATGCCGGCCATCGGTATCGCCTGGCCCCGGGGTGTGACCTGCCGGTCCAGGTACGCGTCGGGGTGCAGCTCCTCGCCGCCTTTGAAGAAGCGGAACTGGGGGTTGGCCAGGCTCCGGCGCATGACCATGTCGAGCAGGCGCGCGGGCGTGAGCAGTCGGGTGACGAGCTGGGGGTCGCCGACGCTTCCCCGGGCGAAGTCCTTTCCGAGCGGGGCCGGGCCGTCCCACCCCAGTGCCTCTTCGACGGCGCGGACCAGACGGTGCTCCATGGGCTGTTCCCTTCCTTGCGTCAGATGGGAGGTGGAAGGTGGAGGGGCCGCGTGCGCGGCCCCTCCACCGGAGAGCCGGCGGTTACGCCGCGTGGTTCAGGCCGTCGCCACCGGGCCAGGGGCCGTCACCGGAGCTGCCCTGCCCCGGGTCGGAGGCGCTGCTGTCGTGCCGGTCGTGGACGCTCGCGAGGACTTCCACGGCGACCAGAAGACCCTCCTCCACGGAGGGGGTGGTGTCTCCCACTTGGTGCTCCTTCCTCTACCGGTTCTCCCGCCGGGTTCGGCGGGAAGCTGTGGTGTGCGGAGGCGCTGGTGTTGCCGGGGCCGCCCCGTGGCCGTAGGGGAGTCGTCCACGGGGACGGGGTAGGAGGGGGGCGGCTCGCCGGCCCGGGCGGTGTTCAGCCGCGACGCGGGAAGCCGCCTCGTGCTCGGTGCCTTCCTCCACGCCGCCTGCCGGGCGACTCGGCTCCGGCGGGAGCGCCAGGGTGCGCGGAGCGCGTCGGTGCGTCGTTGAGGAGGACGGCTTGCCAGACCTGCTCCTGCAGCTTCCGGATGCAGGAGCCGCAGGCGTACATCGGTGCCTGGACACCGGCCACGTTCACGGGACCGATCCACAGGACGCGGGTCCACCGCCGGCCGCAGTAGAGCCAGCAGGAGCCGTCGACCCACCGGTTTCCGTCGTCGGTGGCCGCCGGGGCGGGAAGCCCGCCCGGGCGAAGTCGGGGATGCCCGGTGCCGCCCTGTGTGGCCCGGCCGGTTCCGGAAGCACGGTGCTCCCCCCGGGGGTCAGGTGCCCTGGGTGGGCACGGGGCGGGACTCGTCCTTCTCGGAGTCGGCGAAGAGGAGGGTGGGCTCGGAGAGGATGTCGCGGCCCGCCTCGCTCTTGTAGATCTCGTCGACGCTGCCGAACCGGGCCTCGGAGTAGTCGAGTTCGAGGAGGGCGGCGGCCTGGCGGACCGATGCCTCGTCCGGGCCCTCGATCTCGACGAAGGTGGGGAGGTCCGGCCAGGTGTCGAAGTCGAAGACGACCTCGCCCAGGCTCCACTCCTCCCGGTAGTTCTCCTGGTAGCGGACCTCGCGCAGCCCGATGCGGCGAAGGATCTCGGCCATGGCGTGCAGGTCGGCCACCTCGGTCTCGACCTCGGTGGTGCCGTCGATGGTGGTGGCGTCGGTGACCTGCTTGAGCGTGAGCGTGGACCGGGTGCCCTCGTTCCGCAGGCGGATCCAGGCGCCGACGTCGAGGGCGTCGTTCTCGAAGATCTTGCGGGTGAGGAGGGTGCGCGGGAGCACCTGGACGGCACCGAGCCGGGTCAGCCTGGTCTGCAGGTCGGTGACGTCGACGGCGAGGAACTTCGCTTCGTACTCGTGCTTCATGAGTCCTTCTTCCCGTAACGGTGGGAGGGGCCGGGCGTACGGGCCGCGAGGATCAGACCCATGCGATGGGTGTGGTCCTGGAGCCGGCCGACGTGGGCCCGTTCGGTGAACTCGTTCGTGCGCAGCGTGAGCAGCACGTTCCAGTCGCCGATGAAGTGGCGCCGGAGCCTTTCCGGGGACGTGTAGTGCTCGACCAGGTGGTGGCGGTGCTCGACGGGCATCATGAACTCCGCGCCGAAGAGGCCGCCCGGACCGACCAGGCGCTGCATGTGGTGGACGAACTCGGCGAGCGGGCGGTGGTGGTTGGCACTGTAATGCCAGGAACAGCTCGTCCAGACCGCGTCGCAGGGCGTGCCCGGCGGTTCGTTCTGGAGGAAGTCGCCCTCGACGACCTGCACGCGCTCGTGGAGCTCTTCAAGTTCGAGCCGGTCGGTCAGGCCCATCGCATGGGTGTGCTCCTCACCCGGAAGGCGGACCTCGCCGCCGTGCAGGGCCAGCGGGTCGCGTTCGATGGCGATGACGCGGTAACCGGCGGCTGCCAGCGGCAGGACGAACTTGCCGTCGCTCGCGCCGACGACCGCGACGGTGGCATCAGCGGTGATGTGCTCCCTCAGCGCGGCGAGGAACTGGGGGAAGAAGGTGAGGGTGTGCTCCCACAGGCTCTGTGTCCGCACGGTGGTGGGCTCCTTGCGTGTCGATGGTGAGGATCGCCCGGAGGACCTCGTCGGGGTCGAGGCCGGTGGTGTCCACACGGTGCATCGGGAACCGGGCGTAGGCGGCGGTGAGCCGGTCGACGGTGGCCTCGGCGAGAGCGTCCCAGTGGGTCACCGGCTTGTCCCGCCCGGCCAGGCGCCGCCGGCGCTCGTCCTCGTCGCAGACCAGGTGGTAGGTGATGGGCTGTGGCAGGTCGGGCGGCAGCGTGATCCCGAGGCGGGTGCCGAAAGCGTGGTGGGTGGCCAGGCAGCGGGCGAAGTAGCTCTCCACGACGACCGGGATGCCGAGGGCGAGATGGCGCCGTATCTCGTCGGCCGCGGTGAACAGCGCGGAGAGGTGGAAGCACATCCGTGCCTCGACGTTCCCCCGCTTGTCCACGTCGCGCCGCAGGTGCTGGTAGGCGGGCGGTACGGTCGGGACCAGCACCGCGCCGCGAGCCGCTGCCAGCATCGGCGCGATGGTCGACTTGCCGGTGCCGCGGAGTCCTTCGAGGCTCTCGAACAGCGGGCGCTCAGACACGGCCGTACACCACGTCCGGCACCGCGAGGGCCAGTTCGTCGGTGGCGGTGGGCCGGTGGACGATGCGGTTGGCGCGCTTGTCGTACCAGAAGGCGTGCGCGTCCCTGCCGACGGCCTTGCAGGACATGGTGAGCGCACCGCGCGGGTCGGCCTCGATCCGTTCGATCTCGGTCGGGCCGCCGGCGGGTGCGCAGACCTCCGGGGCGCCGTGCTCGGACAGGTCCTCGTCGACGACCACTTCGACGGCCGGCTGGGCCTCCCGGAGCCGCTCGCGCAGGCGGGCGTACGCGGCGGGGTCGGTGACCAGGAGCTCCGGGTGGGCGGCGGCGTTGCCGACCGGACGCAGGCAGTGCAGCTTCAACTGCCGTACCCCGAAGTGTTCCAGGACGCGGGCCAGCGGCAGTACCTCGTCGATGTTGCGGGAGGTGACCGTCATGGTCGCGCCCGCGGGGACGCCGAGTTCCCGGGCGAGGCCGAGCGCGTTCAGCGCGCTCTGGTAGCTCCCGGACCTGCGGATGTGGTCGTTGGTCGAGCCGACACCCTCCAACGAGACCCGCAGCAGGTCCAGGTGCGGGGCGATCTCGGCCAGCCGGCGCTCGATCCGGTAGCCGTTGGTGCAGATCTCGACCCGCAGGCCCAGCTCCTGCCGGGCGTGCCGGACCACCCGGGCGAGGTCCTTGTAGACGAACGGCTCGCCGCCGAGGAGGGTGACGGCCTCGGTGCCGTACCGGTTCCGCATGAGCGTGAGGAGGTTGGCGGCCTGCTCGGCGGTGAAGGCGTCGGCGTGCTGGAGCCGGGTGCCGTGGAAGCAGTGCAGGCACTCGAAGTTGCAGCGGTACAGCAGCTGCAGGTACAGCATCCGGATCCTGCGGATACCGGTGACTTCCGCGATCACGTGGGCCTCCTCCGGCCAGTCGCCTGGTTGGAGACCCGATGGTGGCGGAGCGTACGGGGACCGCGTCACCGCGTATCCGGACGCTCCGAGGACGTCCCGGGACGTTTTCAGTGCGCCGCGAAGGACTCCAAGATCCTCAGGAGGCCCGCGGTGTCCGACAGGTCGGGCAGTACGACGGACGCGCCGGCGGCGGCCAGCTCCTCGGCGCTGTGGATGCCCGAGGCGACCGCGACGATCCCGGAGCCCGTGGTGAGTGCGGACTCCACGTCCCGTGGCGTGTCACCCACCAGCGCCACGGGCACGTCAGGGCGCACACCGCGAAGGAGGCGGGCGCGCTCCCGGGCGACGGCCACGAGGCCGGGGCGCTGGAGCGCGTCGGCACCGTAGGCTCCGACCGACAGGTCGAGCAGAGGGTCGAGGTCGAAGGCCGACAGCTTCACCCGGGCATTGGCCGCGATGTTCCCGGTCAGGATCGATGACACCCAACCGTCCTGTACCGAGACGGCCTTGAGCGCGTCCCGTACGCCCGGCAGAGCCGTCCCACGCCTGCGCAGCTCCTCAAGCCGCTCCTGGCCGGCGAGGGCGAGGGCGACCTCGACGGCGGTCCAGTCCGGCTCGGGCAGACCCTCACGCAGGAACATCTCCCGCATGATCAGGCGGTCCGTGCGGCCCTCGGTCCGTGCCGGTTCGGTCGGCGGACGGCCCGCCAGCGCCGAGAACGCGGCCGCGTAGATCTCCTTGCTCACCCCTGCGTTGTCGATGAGCGTGTGGTCGATGTCCCACAGGACGATGAGCTGCATTCCGCCAGGGTAAGCACCCGGGTGCGGCGCCGGCCTCGCAGGAACGTCCCATAACGTCCTTGCCCGATCACGCCCGCCTCGGCTTCCATGGGCCCTGTGAACGAGCGACTTCACTCCGTACTCGCCCAGCGCGGCGTCCCGCCCGAGTCGCTTGCCGAAGCCTGCGGGGTGGACCCCAAGACCGTCAGCCGCTGGCTGGGCGGGCGCGTACCCCATCCGCGGCACCGCTTCCGTGTCGCGCAGCACCTGCGGGTGGAGGAGACGTTCCTCTGGCCCGCCCCGCAGCCCCGGGCCGGCCGCCCCGCCGCAGGATCAGGCGCCGAACTCGTCGGCACCTACGCCAACCGCGCCAGCGTTCCCCGCGAGATGTGGCTCTCACTGCTGCGGGAGGCCCGGAGGGAGATCGGCGTACTCGTCTTCTCCGGCACCTTCTTCGCCCAGTCCAACCCGCACGTCGCCAAGATGCTCGCCGAGCGCGCGGCCGACGGCGTTCGGGTCCGCCTGTGCTTCGGCGACCCGGCGGGCCGGGCGGTCGCCGTCCGGGGCCGGGAGGAAGGCATCGGCGACACCCTCGCCGCCAAGATCCGCGCCTCCCTGACCTACTACCGCTCCCTGCTCTCCGAGGAGGGATGCGAGGTGCGGCTGCACGACACCACGCTCTACACGTCGATGTTCCGCTACGACGACCACCTGCTGGTCAACCCGCACATCTGGGGTCAGCCGGCCAGCGCCAACCCTCTGCTCCACCTCCGAAGAGTCGACGCCTCCGGGTGGTTCGACAACTACGCTCAGAGCTTCGACGCCGTCTGGGCCGGTGCCCGGCCCTGGACGCCCGACCAGGAGGGGATGGCCGCCCATGGGCAGGACTGAGTACTACCACGACCCCGACGCCCCCAAGGCGAACACCCTCATCCCCGCCAGCAACCTGCTCGTCGTCGATGAGGACGGCGCCATCCTGCTCCAGCGCCGCCGCGACACCGGCCAGTGGGCCCTGCCCGGCGGCGCCCAGGACATCGGCGAGACGGCCGCGCAGTGCGCGGTGCGCGAGTGCCTGGAGGAGACCGGCATCGTCGCCGAGATCACCGGCTTCCTCGGCGTCTACACCAACCCCCACCACATCGTCGCCTACACCGACGGCGAGATCCGCCAGCAGTACGAGACCACCTACATCGGCCGCCCCGTCGGTGGCGAACCCACGATCAACGACGAGGCCGACGGCGTCCGCTTCGTTCCCCCAACCGACCTGGACCGGTACGACATCCACCCCAGCATGCGCCAGCAGATCGGCGACTACCTCGCCGGCACCTACCCCCACCTGGACTGAGCTGCCAGCGCCTCCTCCACCCGACCCACCGCGGCGAAGATCTCCGGCGCCGCCCGGCGGATGAACCGCCCCACCACACTGTCGTCCCCGTAGCGGCCCCGGATCTCGGCCACCCGCTCCTCGGCGGTGGTCCGCTCCCCGTCGGGCGTCGTCGTCATGTCGCAGTAGACCAGCGCGTCCACCAGCAACTGGTCCTCCAGCAACGGGAACTCCGCCTCCAGCACATCCCGCATCCCGCGCTCCTCGGCCTCCAGCAGAGCGAACGAGTGGTTCGCCACCAACCGCACCAACCGCTCGTCCGCACCATGCTCGTCACGCAGGAACCGGGCCCCGTCCAGCGGATGGAACCCCGTCACGGCCAGCCGTGGCGCGTACCCCACGTCGTGCAGCGTGGCAGCAGCAACGAGCAGGCTGGTGCTTTTGCCGAGCACCTGCCCGACTTCGGTCGCACGTTCTGACACTCCCTGGACGTGCGCCCATCGGCGTGGGAGTGCGGTGCTGAGTTCGGCTTCCGCTACCTGCGTTGCCCACTCTCCGATCAGTTCGTCCATGTCGGCTTTCTGCCCGTGGATGTTCCGTCCACCCCTTCAAATACGCTCATCAACTTGACTCCGTTGGGGATCTTGGGGTCCCGACGGGCAGTGTGATCAACGAGCACGCTCGGCTCTGTTCAAGGACCGATGCAGTTGCTGAGGTGCCCATTGTCGCTCCACGTCCGTTCTTGTGAGCAAGTCCCCTCTTTGACCGTGCAGATGGCGCGGGCGGGCAAACCGGGCGGTAGGACGGCGATGTGGGTGAGAGACCACCTGGACGGGCTGTGGTGTGACGAAGACTTCGCCGACTGGTACCTGGCAACGGCCGCCTGGACCTCTCGCCGCCCAGCCAGCCACCGCCTGTGTCCTGTAGTTCCTGCTCGGTCTACCGGACCTGCAGGTGGCCTAGTTGCCGCCCCCTGGCGGTCACGGCTCAGGAGTCGTGACGGCGAACAAAGCGGAGAACGTGAAGATCAACGAGCGGTAGATCAGCGGGATCGAAGGGTGGGAGGAAGAGAACGGAACGGTGGGTGTGACTGTCCCGCTGATGCTGAGAGGCCGCCACTGATCGGTAGGGCAGGCAGGCCAGGCCGATCTGGAGGGGTGCTCGCTACATGGACGGGGCGTGAGGCTTCAGGAAGCCGCGCCCACCGTTCCGCCTCTGCTGCAGATCAAGAAACCATGGATGAGTTTAGGGCGTCCCCTGTACCGTCGAAGCGACACGCTGTCGCTGGTGTCCCAGGAGGGGGGGAAGAGACACAGGGGTGTGCTGGAACGAACAACCCGATGACGCTTTTAACGTGCGGTGACCGGCAGTCCGGTCGCTCCGTGTGATGAGGCGCTGCTCCCAGCGTGCTGATCATCGTCCACCCCTACCTCTGAAGGCCATGAACGCATTCGACCGTTGGTACAAGGGGCTCAGCAACTTCGACCGGGACCTCGTCCTGCAGCACTTCTGCGCAGAGGATCCGGTTCCGCTAGGCGAGCTTGCTTCTCGGCATGCCCTTCTTCGGGAAACTGCGCGGCAGCGCCGAAACTTTCTCATGGAGAATTTCAACCGTAGTGTCGAGGAGGATTCGATACTTCATGCCTGGATAGAGCACGCGGAACTTGAATTGCGAAAACCTTGCCTCGTCAGTTCGTTTCTGGACCGCCACGCTTGGCTTGGCGAGAGTATTAGTGACAGGCTCACCGTCCTCCGCCTGCTCACCGGCATGCGCTGGCTGGATGCGACTACCTCCGCTTCCCCGACCGGACAGTGGATCTTCGCGGACGACCTGGAAGATTGTGGCGCCGCCACGGTGAGAGCCCTTGATCTTGATGTCGACGAGGTAATGAGCCTGTCGACAGCCTCCGCTCTCCTTGACGCACGTCAGGTGCCTGTCCCCAGTGATCTCGACACCCTACGTCAGTGGCTGATTCACTGCGGTCTTGACTGCGAGGGAAACCAGATCTCGTTGACTCGCTCCAAGCTCCAGCCGACTGAGACCGCTGTCGCCTCTGGCGAGCTGTCCGAGCTGGTCGAGCAGCTGTCCACCCTCATCCTAGTAAATAAAAAAGGCGAGAGTATTCTTACTCTCGGTGACCTCCTTGGTGAGGCGGAGACGGTGGACGGGGAGCTTGGAGTGGTCTCCCGCATGCTTCGCGACACCACCTTCACGGCGGACAAGGGCTGGGTTGTGCCGGATCGTTCCACCGATGCTGAGCGGCGTCGGGCAGTGCGAGGTGAAGGAACCTCGATGGATCAGAATGCTACGGAGGGTAATAGTTCTTCGAGTGTGATCGAGGAAGTCAGAAACAGGGAAGCAGAGGGTGACGAATCCATTCCGCTTGCAGGCATGCTGGCGGATGCCGACGAAGCGGGTCTGGAGGCATCGCCCGGAGACCTCATCGCGCAACTCCTCGAAGGCTGCGCTGAGGGTATGAGCACCTCGCTCATCGAGGGTGCGCTGGACGGAGTTGTGCCACAGGGAGAAGTGGCAGAAGCGCTCTTCACGGATGCGCGCTTCGCGATCACGGCCAGGGGAGCTTGGTGCCTCCAGAACGGTTCTGACACGACTGCCCCCTCCGCTGCAGCGATCCCGGCCCAGGGTCTTTCCTCCCGAGAAGAAGCGTCCGCCTCGACCACCGAGGCCGCCGGCGGCGTCGGCTCGCGCGGCGGGCTTCAGCGTGAGCGCGAGCGCCTCGACAAGGTGGAGGCTGCCTTGCGCGAGGCGGACATCCCGCTGACTGCCGAGGAACTGAAGGAGCGCACGGGCGTCACCATCGGGATCCAGTATCTCCGGCAACAGATCGAAGGGGATGCCCGCTTCAGCCGGAGCCAGCGGAACCAGTGGGCGCTGACCGAGTGGCACCTCCCGGTGTACAAGCCGATCAAGGAACTGATCTCCGATATGGTCGATGCACACGGCGGCCAGGTTGAGGCAGACAAGGTCGTGGCGCTTCTCCGCCGAGACTTCGATATCAAGGAGTCCAGCCTGCGGGCCGCCATGTCCATTGCACCCTTCACTGCACGCGGAGGGATCGTCCGCCGTATAGGTGATGACCTGAACACTGGCTCCGAGGAAGCAACTGTTCCCGCAGCCCGCACCGCTGAGGCCGACACGTCGGCCGAGCAGCAGCCCCACCCCGTCGACGAGGCCCCCGACGTGGACGACCTCATGGACCATCTGGGGTTGATCTGATGGTGGCTTCCCTTTTCCTCCGCGACTGCGGCGCTGAGTCCGACTACCGCAGCGACCGTAACAACCTTGTCGAGGACTTCTACCTGCCTGCCCTCGCTGCCTCCACCGCCTATGACCGGGCCGTGGGCTACTTCGCTGCGTCCGTGATCGCCACGCTCGGGCAGGGAATCGACGAGTTCACCGCGCGCGGCGGCACTATGCGGATCATCGCCTCCCCCTACCTTGACCCTGTCGACATCAAGGACATTGAGGACGGCTACGAGCTGCGCGAAGTGCTCCAGCGTGCTGCCCTCCGCGACCTGGAGCAGGCGGTCGAGGACGCGCGGGCAGCCCGCGGCCTCGGCAAGCTCGGACGACTGGTCGCCGAGCACCGAGTCGATTTCAAGCTGGCCTATGTCGAAGAGCGTGGCCGCGTCGGCATATACCACGAGAAGATTGGTGTCTTCAGGGACGGCCGAGACGTCATCGCCTTCAAGGGCAGCGCCAACGAGACCCGCTCCGGCCTCGTCGGCAACTTCGAGGCGATCGAGGTCTACCGGAGCTGGGATCCGAGCGATGCACGCCGGGCCGCGCGCATAAGCAAGGACTTCGATGACCTCTGGGAAAACCGCACGCGGATGCTGCGCGTCATCCCGTTTACTGAGGCCGCCAAGGTGATCGTCGAGCGCAGCGCCCGGGCCACCGCCGACCAGTACGAGCTGGATGACCTCCCGACCGGCGGAACCCCCATCCGCACCACGCCGCTGCCTACTCCTGGCACGCTTGCGATCCCGCCCAGTCTGAAGGTTCGCGACTACCAGAAGGAAGCCGTCCAGAACTGGTTCCGCAACCACTGCCGAGGCATCCTCCGCATGGCCACAGGTACAGGCAAGACCCTCACCGCGCTCTCTGCTGCCTCTCAGCTCGGCACGCTCCTTCGGAAGAGCGATGCGTCCGCCTCACTCCTCACCGTCGTCGTGGCCCCGTACCAGCATCTAGTCGACCAATGGGCCAAGGACATCGAGTGGTTCGGCGTGACACCGTTGCGGGCCTACGAGGCGACCAGTAGATGGTCCCCGCGCGCTCACAGCTTGCTTCAGAACATCACCCTCGGCGGTACCCGAGGCGGTGTCATCGTCACCACCAACGCCACCTTTAGCGGCGATGCCTTCCAGAACCTGCTCAGCTCCTACCGGGGGCACCTCCTCCTCATCGCGGACGAGGCTCACAACCTCGGCGCCGCGCACCTGCGTACCTGCCTCCCGGAGAAGGCCCAGTACCGCCTCGGTCTCTCCGCCACCCCGGAGCGCTGGTTCGATGAGGAGGGCACCGACGCCCTCACCGACTACTTCGACCGAGTCGTCTTCGAGATGGGCATTGGCGAAGCCATCCGCCGCGGCGCTCTGTGTCGTTACACCTACACGCCCATCCTCGTGGAGCTGGACGACGAAGAAGCCGAGCTGTACGCAGAGACCAGTGCGAAGATCGCCCGCCTGATCGCGGCCGGCACAGACCTGAAGGAGACCGCCGACCGGGACAGCCCGCTCGGTCGACTTCTGAAGAAGCGCGCTGACATCATCGGCCATGCCCGCGGCAAGCTAGAGATCCTCCACGCGGAGATCGAAAGGCGCCGGGACACCAGCCACCAGCTGATCTACTGCGCCGAGGGCAAGCACCCCCTTCTCCACGAACATGGCACCGACGGCCCGCGCCAGATTGACCAGGTCATGGAGATAGTCGGCAACGAGCTGCACATGCCCGCTGCCCGCTACACCTCGGAGACCAAGCGCTCGGCCCGCCTGGACATCCTGCGCCGCTTTGAGAACAACGACCTCCAGGTCATCTCCTCCATGCGCTGCCTGGATGAAGGCGTGGACGTCCCGGCCTCCCGGACCGCCTACCTCCTGTCCAGTTCCTCCAACCCCCGCCAGTTCATTCAGCGCCGCGGCCGCGTCCTGCGCAAGGCACCCGGCAAGGAGCGGGCGGACATCATCGACTTCGTCGTCGTGCCGCCTGCGGGCGGGGACGCGATTCAGTACGAGACCGAACGCAGCCTGCTCCGTCGCGAGCTGGCTCGCGTCGAAGAATTCGCTCACCTCGCTGACAACGAAGGGGAAACGCTCAATGTCCTCCGCCCCGTGCGCGAGCACTACGGCATCTTCGACACCTGAGCCCTCATTGCAATTACCCCCATTCCTTTCGTACCTGCTACCTCGAACCAGGAGTAACTCGTGAGCGACGAAACAGCCGGCCAGCCTCCCGTACGAACGGTGCGCGACGTCCTGAACGAGCTGCCGCGGGAAGCCAAAATCCTCGTCCAGAAGGTCATCGACCTGGAGACCGAGAACATTCACATCAGGGAGACGACCAAGGTCGTCCCGAAGATCGTAGACGCCGTGAGGGAGCTGACCAAGTGAAGCTGCTCAAGCTGACGCTGAAGAACTTCCGCGCCTTCTACGGTGAGCAGGTCCTCGACCTTTCTGTAGAAGAGGGAAAGCCCGCCGTCCTCATCTTCGGTAACAACGGTGCTGGCAAGACTACCCTGCTCAACGCATTCGCCTGGGCTCTCTACGGCACTTTCTCGGAAGACGTGGAGCAACAGCATCGCGTCATTCATGACAAGGCATGGGCGGACACCGCGTTCGGGGAGGACGTCACGGCCTCGGTTCGGCTGGACTTCGAGCACGACGGGACCCGGTTCTCTGTGGTCCGGCAGGTTACTGTGACCAAGGAGAAGGCGGATCAGGAGCCCGTCGAGCCTGAGTTGACGGTCACGGAGGTCGGGACGGACGGCGAAGCCCAGAGCATCCTCAACGGACAGGACCGGATCGAGAAGATTCTGCCCAAGGGTCTGCGTCAGTTCTTCTTCTTCAACGGTGAGCGCATGGAGAAGATGTTCTCCGGCGACGTGAAGCGGGGAGGCGAAGGCAAGAACGAGGAGGTCCAGAAGGCCATCAAGACCCTTCTGGACTTGGAAGCCATCGAGCGTGCTCTGGAGGATCTTCCGAAGGTCTCCCGAAAGCTCGCCAGCGAGATCGATTCCAAGGAGGACAGCAGGCTGAAGCAGCTGTCCGACCACATGGACCACCTCGCCATCCGCGAGAAGGAAGAGGTGGCAGAGATGCTGCGTCTCTCCGGCGAGATCAGCGCCTTCCAGAAGGAAGTCCAGTCCATTGACCGCGCCCTGCTCCAGAACAGGGAGGCGGAGCCGCTCCAGAAGAAGCGGGACTCGCTGACCCGCCGGATCAAGGCTGCACACGACCGGCACATGGAGTACAAGAGCCGCAAGCGCGAGCTGCTGTCGCGACACGGCTTCCTGGCTCTGACCAGCGGGATCGACACCAAGGTGATTCAGCTCGCAGACGCGATGCGAGAGCGCCGCCAGCTGCCCGCAGGTATCCAGCGCAGCTTCATCGAGGACATCCTCGAAGCTCAGCTGTGCATGTGTGGCCGTGAGGTCCGCGAAGGGACCCAGGAGTACGAGGAGCTGGACAAGCGTAAGTACAACGCCGGTCTCGAGGACGTCCAGGAGAGCTGGATGCGGGTCAGCGGCAAGATGAAGAACCTGGAGGAGAGGCGCCAGGAGATTCTGGAGCAGCTCACCCTCAACGCTTCCGACATCCAAAAGGCAGACGCCGAGATCAGCGAGCTGGAAGCAGAACGCTCCGATATCGATCGGCAGTTGGAGGGGGTGAACATCCAGGACGTTCAGCGCCTTATCGAGCGCCGGAAGAACTATGCCTCTAAGGAGACCGACGCCCGTGTCGCGCACAAGGAGGCTGAGAACAAGGTCACCTCGATCAGGCAGGAGGCAGAGTCCATAGGCCGTCAGTACCGGAGTGCTGAGGCCAAGAGTGAAAAGGCTCGAAAGGTTCAGAAGCAGGTCGAGCTCGTCGAGAAGGTGCGTGCCGCGCTGGAGGAGATCCTCGAAATCAAAACTGAGGAGGTCCGCGACCAGCTCGACAAGAAAGTCAAGGAGGTCTTCTCCCGGATCTTCATCAAGAGCTACGTACCCGAGCTGAACGACGACTTCGAGCTGGAGCTGCACACCGCGAGCGGAGTGGCCATCCGCTCCACCGGTGAGAACCAGATTCTCGGCCTCAGCTTCGTCGGCGCGGTCTCCGAGGTTGCCAGGAACATCAGTGCCCGGAAGAAGAACAGGGGGGAGGTGACCATCGAGACCGGCAGCGGCGGTGTCTACCCGGTCGTCATGGATGCCCCCTTCGGCAGCCTCGACCTGACCTATCAGGAAGAGATCTCCAAGGCCCTGCCAGCGCTGACATCTCAGATCATTACCCTGCTCTCGCAGTCGCAGGCGCGGGGCAAGGTTCTGGAGAACCTCCAGCAGGCCGCCAATCAGATGTACGTACTGCGTTCTTACACGCCGAACCAGTCGGCGGGCGAAGAGACGATCGTGATCAACAACCGTGAGGTTCCGTACGTGTCACACGGCGACTTCGAGCACACTGTTCTGGAGAAGGTGACCTTCTGATGGCCTACACGGACCGATTCCGCCGGCCCCGCGCGCATGAGGACTTGCTCGGTAAGCTCACCGACAGAAAGACCGGGACGTTCGCGACCATGGTCGAGGCGATGATGTTCGCCGCGCTGCTCGGCCGCCGCCGAGGCGAGCGAAAGCCGTTCGACGAGGCCGATGAGCCGATCCGCCTCGCGCTCATGGAGAGCAGGGACTACGGGGAGGTGCTCCTCGACATGCTTGGAGCCGTCGAGTACCCCGACGACCCGAAGATCCTTAGCGCGGACCGCCAGCCTGAGCGGGTCCTCATCTTCGAGGAGTACGCGAACGCCGGCCTGTCCCACCTGCAGACTCTCATAAACCGTCAGTCCGACCAGGACCTTGACACGATCATCTCGAACCTCGTCCTCGAAGGGCTTAGGAAGCCTCCGTTGGAAGAAGAGAAGGACGACGTTGGCGACATCCTCGCCAGCGCTGACCTGGACTGGTAAAGCCGCTACTTCAGGGCAGGGTTGGCAGCCGGAAGCCGTACGGCTGTCAACCCTGCCCACCTCTGTGGAGCGTAGTAGTTGGTCTCGTGTTCGTGGGGCGGGATGTCTCCGATGATGTGAAGCAGCTGGTCGTTGAACCAGTCGACCCACTCTGCAGTGGCTGCGGCCCCGGATGCCCGGGGCCGCAGCCACCGCCTTCACCATGGCCCACCCGGTGGGGTGGCTGTGAATAATCTCCGCGACCACGCGTACCGCGCAATCGCGAAGCTCGGCAGGGTCAAGGGATGGGCGGGCCATGACTCGATCAGCTCAGGGAACCGAGCCTCCAATTAAAAGCTGAGCGTTTCATGCTCTTTAATCCACTGATGCCGAGAGGGGCAACGTGCTCGGAGGTTGTGCGACTCCTGACAAGACGTTGAAGGTGATCCCAGATGGTTAGCCGGCGTCACTGAACGCTTCTCATCCTGAGCGCCAGGCGATCTCGATGGCGTGAACGGCGGCGACCGTGCGACCGATGCGGTTGGTGCTGCACCGGGCCTTGCGGAGGATCCGCCATTGCTTGAGGCGGGCGAAGGCGCGTTCGCCCGGGGCGCGCAGCCGGGCGTGGTCGCGGTTGTACTGCTGGTAGTGCTCGGGCAGGTCGCGATGACCGTAGTAGGGGGTGCGGACGGTCGCGCCGGCGCCCTGGTAGGCGCGGTCGGCCAGGACGAGGAGCTGACGGGACAGGCAGGCTTGGATCACACCGTGGGCGCGGGCTGCGGTCAGGTCGTGCGTGCGGCCCGGTGTCGCGCGGGAGAACCAGAGCGGGGTGCCGTCCGGGCGGGCGATGACCTGCACGTTCATCCCGTGGCGGCGGTGCTTCTGCGAGTAGTACGGCTCGTCCGCCGCGATGCGGTTGGTAGTGATCAAAGTGCCGTCGAGGATGACGAACCCCTCCGGCGGCAGCTCGCGCAGGGCCTCGTGCAGGCTCGGGGCGCGCTCGGCGAGGAGGTCGACCGTTTCGCTCACGTACCGGCCGGCGGTGGCGGTGGAGATGCCGAACCCCGCTGCGGCCTGGGCCAGGGTCTCGTTCTTGCGCAGGTGCACCAGGACCAGCAGGGCCTGGCGGAAGCAGCCCAGCTTCCGCCAGCGGGAGTTCAGCTCACGCCTTCGGGCGTAGATGAGCCAGGAAACGTGCTCCACGACTTCGTGGGGGACGTCGAGCATGGCACGATACGGGACCAACAGGGCTCCTGTGTCGAGACGTTGGCGAGTGAGATCACCAGCCGCAACGACCAGGAGCCCTGCCGCGTTACGGCCCCCCGACCACCAGCCGCCATCACCCACGAACCACAGGATGAGAAGCGTTCA
>NZ_PGSG01000114.1 GCF_002843305.1 Streptomyces barkulensis | reverse complement strand
TGAGGTTTTCTCAGCGAAATGATCTCCGCGAAGTGGGCTGATCGGTGCAGGTCCGGGTGGATCGGGCCGGGCGGCCCCGGCTCTGGACAGACGTAAAGCCCCTGGTAGGACAGGTCTCACCACAAGATCATGTCCGTAACCACCAGAGGCTTCACGTTGGTCACCTATGTTGCCACGCTCGACGTCCCACGCCATGTCGTGGAGTACCTGTCCCGCCTGCTGGCCGCACACCGACGACGCATCGGCACGCCGCGCGGCTCGCGGGCGCTGGGCCCGTTCCGCCAGGCCGTACTGGTTCTGCGCTGGTTCCGCGAGCGCGGCTGCGTGCACTGCCTGGCCCGTGACGCCGGAATCTCCCAGGCCACCGGCTACCGCTACCTGCACGAAGGCATCGACGTCCTCTCCGCCCAGGCCCCGGACCTGCACGAGGTCCTCTCCCGCTGCCGAGGTGAAGGCATGACACACGTGATCCTCGACGGCACACTGATCGAGTCCGACCGCCTCGCCGGCCTCCGGGACAACGGTAACGACCTGTGGTTCAGCCAGAAGCACAAGGCGTTCGGCGGCAACATCCAGTTCCTGTCCGCTCCGGACGGCACCCCCCTGTGGGTCTCCGACGTCGAGCCCGGCAGCGTCCCCGACATCACCGCCGCCCGCCTGCACGCCTTGCCCGCCCTTTACAAGGCCGCCGAGGGCCTTCCGACCCTGGCGGACAAGGGCTACATCGGCGCGGGCATCGGCATCCGCATCCCGGTCCGCCGCCCAAAGGGCCAGTCCGAGCAGGCACTTCACGCCGATACCCGCATGCTCAACATGCTGCTGCGGCATGTCCGGGCCCTGGGCGAGCGCACTGCCGCCGAACTCAAGCAGCGATGGCGGGCCCTGCAGCACGTCACGCTCAGCCCCAACCGGATCGGCGACATCGCCAGAGCAGCTCTCGTTCTCAACGGGATCTGGAAGTGATCACCGATGAGAAAACCTCACTTACCGTAGTAAAGTTCTATGGACCTTCTGCGCTCTGCAAACCATGGATCGTCGCTGGGGATGTCATGAGCCTTTGCGTAGGCGGAGAGAGGGGATGCAGCGCGAGACTTCCCGATAGCCTTGAACTTGTCTTTCTCTATTTTCGCCTTTTACTCCCTAGGCCCATCCGACTCCGGGATGCCCCCGTGACCACCGCATCCCAATTCCCTCGCGACATTGCGGGCCACATGCTGAAGTATGTCCATGTGCAATTGGATTGATTTCAAACCACCCTCGCCCCCAACGAGTCGAGGGCCGTAGGAAAGTTTTCCGTGCACTACAGGGCGTTCTCTGCTGTTTCTTCTTGTGCTACTTGAGTGGCACTCAAAATATATTTCAGCGGAGGTGTAAGTCGAAGTCGCCCGTAGAGCGAACGGGAAATCCTTCTCGCCGACGACTGCCGTTTTTCTGTCAGGAGGGATGTTGTCTCGACTGATTATTTCGAAATGAATGCGTGGAACAGGTGCTCCTTTCCCCTCTACGGGGTGGACTCGGCAGAACTCTCTTCTCTTCCCTGTTCTTTCTTCCTTCAGGTCGGACAAGAGGAGGTCCGTGAACTTAC
Organism: Streptomyces barkulensis; assembly: GCF_002843305.1. Lineage (GTDB taxonomy): Bacteria > Actinomycetota > Actinomycetes > Streptomycetales > Streptomycetaceae > Streptomyces > Streptomyces barkulensis. The sequence continues at coordinate 89,053 of NZ_PGSG01000114.1, read as the reverse complement.
CGCCGTCGCCGACGGAGTCTTTTCTGAACTTCTCTGCCGCTGTAATTTCCTTCACGGCTGAGGCGGCTTTCTCTGCCAGCCCGCCGCACACATCCTGTGCGGAAACTGAATTTCCCCGGTCTCCGCTAGAGCAAGATGACGCCATCAGAATGATGCCCACCAAGGAGAAGGTGATGCGCAATCGAAAAATTTTCTTCCTCACCAGATAATCTCTCTAAGGGTTTCATCTTCGAGGTGACGGGTGTTCAACTTTCGGGATCTGGCCGAGTGCTTTCGACTGGGGTTGCTTCGCCCATTTCTAAGTGCTTCGCTGGCGGCTCGTATTATTTTCGAAATAGAGGTGCAATGTCGTTCCTTCCAGTGTCGTACCTGTCCTCAAGGTTGATCTCCTGAAGCCAAGAGCTGCCTGGTGGAATTTCATGAGCGACAACGAAGGCGTCGAGCGGGTCCACGGACCGGACTTTCCCGCGATCGTAGAACTCCATAGCATCGACCCTGTTTTCTTCCTCGAATTTTTCCATCCTTTCCTCTATCTGGCGATTCAGGGACACCTCGTATTGGGTTTCCGTAGCGCTCGCCACCCCTTCCACCACAGCGGGAACCGCGAAAGCAACCGCTGCAGAAGTGGTAGGGCCTCCAAAAGGAAGAGTCAGAAGTCCGGCACCCAAGCCGATTCCCTGGCTGACGGCAAATTTTTCCCACTCCGCAGCCTCGGTCAATTTGCGCTCCGCCTCCTCCTTGTTGTCCTCATATGTGTTCAGGATGTCCAAGGTTCGCGCACCGTCAATCACTCCGTTGAACTTGGATCCTGATTCGAGGATAAGTTTCGCCTCATCATTGGGCCCGGGTTGCACTCTCATCAGGGATGCGACGTACTCCTGTTGAGCTGATGCAAGTATTTCGTATCCACCTTCGACTCTTCCGGCAGAAGCGAGGAACCTTTCGGCAGTGCTGGCATTTACACTGAAGTGGCCGCCCCCTTCTTTATGGCGGAAGGCGGAGTTCCTTGCCTCTTCTGTGTAATCCGCTTCCCCGAAATCAGAGACTGCCCAATTCAGGTCGTCGATGTAGCCAGCCCCCATCCTTGCCAAACTGTCTCCCACTCCGGGCCTGTCGGAGGCGAAACTCACGTCCGTGCTGACAAGTGCGACAACTTGACTCATGACGTTTGCCGTCGCCTCGTCGCGCTTCAGGCCAAGATCGGGGCGATCGTACGGGAAACCGAGGGTCGCTGACTCCAGGGCGTGCCCAAGTTCATCGTACCCGTACCCTTTTTGGGCTTCTTCGCCCGTAGTCGGGTCTTGGAGCCATTCACGTTCACGCATCAGGTAATCGAGGAACGGGCTGAGGTTGTTCTCATGGTTCCCGTTTACAGCCCAGGGCACTGAGTTGAACATCGCCTTGGAAGCTTCCGGGTTGTGGCCGAGGGCCTCCAGGTAACCGGACATGGGGTCGTTTCCTTCATCGGACCCAAAATTGAGGCGGGCTTTGTGGTCATCGACATGCCAAAGATCTTCGAGGTCGCCCTTGTGCTCCTTCTCGAAGTAGTAGAGTTCAGTGCCGTACTCTTTGAGAAATTCTGTTTCGTACTCGCCGTGGCGCATCAAGCTGCTCATGATGGAAAAACCGTAGGACCCCTGGCTCGGGAGGTTCGCCGTCGCGCCCGAGTGGGTGAAATAGATGCGTTCTTTCCCGAGTTCGACCATTTTCTCCTTCCACTCCTGCATGGCTTCGCTCTGGGAATGCGAGGCGGTGGCGAGAGTGTGGGAAAGAGATTTTTGGATGCCCGCCAGGGTTTTTTCTGCTGCGCTGCTGGACGGACGGGCGTCGGCGATGCCCTGCCAGAAGCGCAGAGTGCCCTCGGGGCCCGTTTTGACGGCGAACCGTTCGGCGAAGTAGGGGTCGCCTTCGTGCTTCCGGGCCAGGCGGTTGAACTGTTCGAGCTGTTCGTCGGTGATGCCGGGACCGAGAGAGGTGAGCTTGACGAGTGTGTCGGCGTCCTTGCGGGCCCGGCCCTGTCCCTGCTGGGCCTCCCGGATGCTGCGGAACATGTCGGGGTGGAAGCCGGGGGAGCGTCCGTTGGGGTCCTGGGAGAGCGCCCAGTGAAGTGCGGTGTCCGCCTCGGTGGCGTCATCGAGGGCCGCTTTGATGCGGTCGTTGTACCCGCGGATCACGTCCTCGTAGGCCTGCTTGAGGACGGCGAGCCGCTCGGGCTTCTTCTTGTCGTCCGGGTCCAGGTATACGAGCCCGGCGGAGGAGAGCTTGAGGTTCCTGTCCTCGGAGACCTCGTCGGTGACGTTCCGGAGTCGTTTCTGGGCGGAGCGGAAGCTTTCCAGAGCGCTGTCGAGCAGCCGGTGGACGTCACCGGCCTCCTCCGCGGCGTTCCCCATCTGCTTCTGCACTTGATCGAACTTCTTGAACGCGGCCTTCGCCGCCTCCCCCTCCCAGTCGGAAGCGAGTAGGGCACCGGACACCTCGGTCTTGAAGGATGTGGCGATGGTGGTGAACTTGCCAGGCAGGTTCCGCCACTTGGCCACAGCCTCCGACAGCGGTGTGAGGTCAGCCTCCTTGACCGTGCTGTAGCTCAGTGTCACTTGTCCGAACCCTTCCCGTCCTCCATCTTGAGACCGTCGATCACCTTGGCCCGGTCGCCGTCCTCCTGCTGGAGTTCGCCGGCCGCGGCGCGCAGGGGCTTGGCCACTCCGCTGTCCAGCAGTCCCTGGAGATACTTCATCTGTTCCTCCCAGCGTTCCTGGAAGGTGGTGAACGCGGTGGCGGACTTGAAGCCCTTGAGCCCGCCGGGAACTTCCTTGGTCTTCTCGATGACTGCGTTGTCCGCGTCGGCGAAGTTGCCGCGGATGGTGTCGGTCCTGCCCGCGCGTTTGGTGAGCTCGTTCGGGGTGACGTGGAGGAGCTTGGTCGTGCCGCCACCGCCCTCGTCCCCGTCGAGTGTGTTGAGGCGGGTGCGGGTCGCCTGCTCGCGCGTGGCCTTGGCCACGAGCTGGTCCCACTCTTCGTCGAACGACATGGTGCTTCCTCTGGTCACAGTGCGGACACTTGTGAGTGCCCTGTGTACCGGTCCTGCTGATGGTGAGGCAAAGGATTCGGACACAGCCTGTGTCGAGGAGGGGGCCCAGAAGGCATGTTCGCCCCGTGATGTGCCTCGTCGCGTGACCTGACGGTGCGGCCGGCACCACCGGGGCCGGGGCGGGGGGAATGCCTGGGGTTTCAGGGCGCCGTCTGTCGGTTCCGACGGCGTGTCCCGGGACGGCAGTGTGCTGTGGGGTGCGTGGGGGCGCAGGCGTCGCCCGTTCCGGGAACAGTATGGGGGCGTTGTTCGTCCTGCGGCCGGAAGACCGAGCCCTGTGCGGCAGGAGGGAAGTGGGGCCGCGAAGGCGGGGTTGGACAATCGGCCCCCGGCAGCCTGTGCGCAGGGCGGGGGCGGTGTCTGCCGAGTGCCTCGGCGGTCACTTCGGCGGGGAAGCGGGCCAGGGTGGGCGTCGGCTCACGGCGTGGTTCCGGGGAGGGCCCGGTCGACGGGAATGACGGTCGGCCACGGCCGGGTGGTTTTCCGAGGCGCCGGAATGGAGCCGATGCGTACACGGGTGGTGCCGTGTCAGCCGCCGGTGCGGTGCAGGACGCGCTGGAGGCCCGCGGCAATCAGTCCCAGCGCCGCACCCAGCAGGGAGTTGAAGAACAGTATGCCGATCATCCCGGGCACCGGGGGGACTTCGGCGTCCTCCAGGAACGGCTGCAGCGCCAGGTTCAGGAGGAGTGCGAGCACTCCGTAGGCCACTCCGGCGAACAGGAGGGTCGGTACCGGCCGGGGGACGCGCAGCGCCGCCGCGGCGCCCACCCAGATCACGGCGATCAGCACCGTGAGCAGGACGGGACCCACCGGTTTCTCCAACGGCCCGGAATCGTAGGCACCGGCGATGCTGAGTACCGGCCGGATGAGCGCGAAGGCGCCCAGGGCGACGATCAGCACCCAGGGTAACTGCCGCAGGGAACCTCGGCGCGTGTCCGTCGTGGACATCGGATGCTCCTTCCCGGTGCTCGGTCGTGTGCCGCTGGACCGTCATACAAGTCAGGCTGTCTACATGTAGGAAGCCTACGCTAGCACATTATGTAGATTGGCTACATGAAGCCTGATGCGGTGAGAGGGCATCTCGATGCCCTGATCCTGGCGACGCTGGAGAAGGGAGCCCTGCACGGCTACGCCGTGATGCAGGCGCTCCGGGAGAGCAGCGGGGGAGCGCTGGAACTGCCCACCGGGTCGCTCTATCCCGCACTGCGCCGGCTGGAGCGGGCCGGATACGTGCGGAGTGAGTGGCGAATGGTCGGCGGACGCCGACGTCGCACCTACGAGCTGACCGCGGCGGGCAGGCGCGCTCTGGACACCGAGCGCTCGGAATGGCGGGACTTCGCCGCCGTGGTCGAGGGCGTGTTGCGCCCCGGTACGGCCTCCAGCTGACCCGGCCGGCTGGTCAGGCCGCGCTCAGGCAGCGGCGGCCGGCCACCCCGATACCGGCCAGTGGAATGCCCAGCACCACCAGGGTGCTCGGCAGCCCGGTGGGGCTCAGCGGTGAGTGCGTGGCCGGGTCGGACAGGGTGAGCAGCAGCCCCAGCACCGCGAAGACGGCGCAGACGGTGAAGGCGAAGATCCCGGTGACGCGGGCGACCAGGCGCGGGGAGCCCAGACGGCGCACTCCCGTGCCCGTCGCGAAGAGCACCGCCAGTCCCAGGGCGATGGTGATGCCGCCGGACCAGCGGGCCGCCGCGTCGACCAGTTCGTAGCCGCGGCCGCCGTGCCCGCCGGGGGCGTCTTTGGTGAGGGTCTGCATCACCCGCCATGCCACGGGCTGAGTCAGCATCACCGCGCAGATGAGTATCGCGGTGCGCCGGCCCTGGGCGAGACCCAGTTCGGCCTGGTAGTCCGGGGCGACCACGTGTACGGGACCGAAGTCCGCGACGGCCTGCCGCTCGGCGCTCTCCCGATTCAGACCGGAGTCCTCGTAAGCATCCGCCGCGTCGATCAGCCCGTCGCGAGCTTCGGCGAGCAGGTCGGCCTTGGCCGTTCGCGGGCCGCGCAGCGTCCGGCTCAGCTCGGTGACGTACCGGTCGATCACCCGTCCCCCCGGACAGTTCCTGAGCCCGCGCGGTCGTGTAAGCCCCGCCCAGTGTAGGCGCCGGAGGGGACGGCCGGGAGGAAGGATCCCCGGGATGTCCTTGACTCTCCCCGGCTGTTCCTGCAGGGGCGCCGGAGGGTTCGCACGCCCGGGGGCCGTCCTGCCGGAGGCGCGCTGTCCGTACGGAAGGAAGCGGCCGGGGAGCCGGGGAGCCGGGGCGGGGGCAGGGGGGTGGGACTGGGAGGATGGGCACATGACGCGCGCATCCCTGGACAAGCAGCCCAACGAAGTCGCCGCGATGTTCGACAAGGTGGCGGCCCGGTACGACATCACCAACGACGTGCTGTCCCTCGGACAGGCCCGGCTGTGGCGGCGCGAGGTCGCCCGTGCGGTGGACGCGCGGCCGGGGGAGCGGGTGCTGGACCTGGCGGCCGGGACGGGCACGTCGTCGGTGCCGTTCGCGACCGCCGGGGCGTACACCGTGCCGTGCGACTTCTCCCTCGGGATGCTGCGGGAGGGCAAGAGGCGCGAGCCGTGGATGCCGTTCACGGCCGGGGACGCGACCCGGCTGCCGTTCGCCGACGACGCGTTCGACGCCGTCACCATCTCCTTCGGGCTGCGCAACATCCGCGACACCGACGCCGCGCTGCGCGAGATGCTGCGGGTGACCAGGCCCGGCGGGCGGGTGGTGATCTGCGAGTTCAGCCACCCCACCTGGGCGCCGCTGCGCACCGTCTACACCGAGTACCTGATGCGGGCCCTGCCGCCCGTGGCGGAGGCCGTGTCCAGCAACCCGGACGCCTACGTCTACCTCGCCGAGTCCATCCGCGCCTGGCCCGACCAGCCCGGCCTGGCCCGCAGGCTCCAGGACGCGGGGTGGGAGAAGGTCGCCTGGCGCGATCTGACGGGCGGGATCGTCGCCCTGCACCGGGGGTTCGCCCCGTAGGACCTGGAACGGGGCAGGACGGGACGGGACGGACCGGGTGCGCGGGGCGATCGTCGGCACGGGAGCGGGAGTTCGCCCGCGCATCCCTGTTCCCGGCGGGCCGAAGGCCCCTGCATAGACTGCATCCGTCCAGTGCCCGGCGCGACCGGCACGTTGAATACCGAGTCTTGCGGGAGTCCGTCGTGACTGAGTCCCCCTCGAAGGCAGCCTCCGAGCACAGCGCCGATGTGATCGTGGTCGGGGCCGGCCCCGCCGGGTCCACCACCGCCTATCACCTGGCCCGTTCCGGGCTCGACGTCCTGCTGCTGGAGAAGACGGCCTTCCCCCGGGAGAAGGTCTGCGGCGACGGGCTGACCCCGCGTGCGGTCAAGCAGCTCGTGGCGATGGGCGTCGACGTCTCCGAGGAGGCGGGCTGGCTGCGCAACAAGGGCCTGCGGATCATCGCCGGCGGCACCCGGCTCCAGCTCGACTGGCCGGAGCTGGCGAGCTACCCGGACTACGGACTGGTCCGCAGGCGCGACGACTTCGACGAGCAGCTCGCCCGGCAGGCCGAGAAGGCCGGGGCGCGGCTGTACGAGCGGTGCAACGTCGGTGCGCCGATCACCGACGGGCGCACCGGCCGGATCACCGGTGTGGAGGCGAAGCTGGGCGAGGAGAGGACGCCGGTCTCCTTCCGTGCCCCGCTGGTGGTCGCCGCGGACGGCAACTCCACGCGGCTGTCGCTGGCGATGGGCCTGCACCGGCGCGAGGACCGCCCGATGGGCGTGGCCGTGCGCACGTACTTCACCTCGCCGCGCCACGACGACGACTACCTGGAGTCCTGGTTGGAGCTGTGGGACCGGCGGGGGGCGGAGGACCGGCTGCTGCCCGGCTACGGCTGGGTCTTCGGGATGGGCGACGGCACCTCCAACGTGGGTCTGGGCGTGCTCAACACCTCCTCGTCCTTCAAGGAGCTGGACTGGCGCGAGGTCCTCAAGGCGTGGTGCGCCTCGATGCCCGAGGAGTGGGGTTACACGCCCGAGAACATGACCGGCCCGATCCGCGGCGCGGCCCTGCCGATGGCCTTCAACCGGCAGCCGCACTACACGCGGGGACTGCTGCTGGTCGGTGACGCGGGCGGCATGGTCAACCCGTTCAACGGCGAGGGCATCGCGTACGCCATGGAGTCCGGGCAGATCGCGGCCGACGTCATCGTCCAGGCCCACGCCCGGCAGAGCCCGGCCCAGCGCGAGCTGGTGCTGCGGCGCTATCCGAGGATCCTCAAGGACACCTACGGCGGCTACTACACGCTGGGCCGCGCCTTCGTGAAGCTGATCGGCAACCCCAGGGTCATGAAGCTGGCGGCCGAGCGCGGTCTGACCCATCCGGTGCTGATGCGCTTCACGCTGAAGCTGCTGGCGAACCTGACGGACCCGACGGGCGGCGACGCGATGGACCGCATCATCAACGGGCTGACGAAGGTCGCCCCGCGCGCGTAGCGCGCGGGCGAGCGGGAGACGGGTGAAGGGCCGTCCGGGAGACCGGACGGCCCTTCACCGTGTACGCGTACGTGCCGTACGCGCGCCGCGCGGCGTCAGAGCACGCGCACCGCGCCCGTCGGCATGTCGTAGCTCATGTCGCGCTCGACGACGCCGGTGGAGGGGTTCTGGGCGCCGATGAAGCGGCCGTTCCCGATGTAGACGGCGACGTGGTAGGCGTTGCCGGCGCTGCCCCAGTAGAGGATGTCGCCCGGCCGCACGTTGCTCAGGGAGACCTGGGTGCCCGCAGTGGACTGCGGCTGTGAGGTCCGCGGGAGGCTGACCCCGATCTGGCGGAAGGCGGCCTGGGTGAGGCTGGAGCAGTCGTAGGCGCTCGGGCCGGTGGCGCCCAGGACGTACGCCTTGCCGACCTGCGCGCGCAGGAAGTTCACCAGGGTCGCCGCGTTGCCGCTGCCGGCCGGTGCGGATGTGGCGGGTGCGGCGTTCTCGGCGGGTGCGGCGCTGAGGGAGGTGCGCCGGGAGTCGCGCGCCGCGCGCTCCCGGGCGGCGCGCTCGCGCTCGGCCTCGGCGGCCTCCGCCGCCCTGCGCTCGGCCTCGGCCTTCTTCTTCTCGGCCAGTTCTCCGGCCCGGTCCATGGCCTGCTCGGCGGCCAGGGCCCGTGCGGCCTCGGTCTCGTACCGGGTCGCGACCGTCCGGTTGGCGTCGGCGGCCCGCAGGGCGCCGGTGGCCGCGTCGGGGACGATCACGGGCATCTCGGCGGTGTCGGCGGCCGTCCGGCGCTCCTCGGCGGAGGCGGGGGCGGCCGCGGCGGTCACCGCGAGAGTGCTGAGGACGCCACCGGCAACGCCCGTGCGCAGCAGGGGGTTCCTGCCGGCTCTGCGGGGTTTCCGGTGGCTGGGTATGTGGGCGGTCTGGGACATGTCACCACGGCTATCAGCCGTGGGAGGTTCCGTTCAACAAAGGTGTGTTACGCCACACTCGGCGTGTACGCGACCACTTTGACCGGAGCGGGGTGCTCCGGAGGGCTCTCCCGGAAGTCGATCATTGCCCTGTTAAGGGGCCGTGACCATGACATTGTCCGATTGATCCACTTCGCTCCGTGCGCCTAGCACGGGCGGTCGTCGTCGCGCAAAGACGGGCCCGCGCCGCGAGGGGCGGACGTGGCGGAGGTCACAGATTGAGCACGGATTCACGATCTTGCCGTGCCGGCGCCCCGGAGGGGTCGCGAAGGCGGATCCGGGGCCGGGTTCGAAGCCGGGCCCGAAGCCGGCCCCGGGGCCGGGTCCGGAGGTGGTCCCGGCTCCCGCCGAGACCCTCTTCCGCGCCGTCTAGCGAGTCCGGATGTCCAGGGCAAATTTGCGTGTAGCGGGCATCTCTTGGTAGGGCGCACCCCCTCCGACCAGCGAAGACGCATCGGATTGTCACGTGTGGTGATCAGTCGGCCGCTTCACGTGTGAAGATCGCCGTCCATCCGGCTTCATGATCATTCGTCAGGTGGTGGAGATCACAAACTTGTTGCCGCACCCCGTGTCGCAGATCACAGAAGGACGGGCATAGGATGCAGTCGACTCGGGCTTGTGAACTGCCTCACATATACGCGATCTTCGTGAACGGAACACCGGTCCGAAAACGGCCCGCAACGGCCCGCCGGCAGCGTCGTCGACTGGAAGGAGCGAGGAGCGGTGAACGTCTACGCGCCCATCCTCGTACTGGGAGCGCTCGGGGCAGCCTTCGCTGTCTTCTCCGTGGTCATGGCCTCGATCGTCGGCCCCAAGCGCTACAACAGGGCCAAGCTCGAGGCATACGAGTGCGGCATCGAGCCCACCCCGCAGGCAGCGGGGGGCGGGCGCTTCCCGATCAAGTACTACCTGACGGCGATGCTCTTCATCGTCTTCGACATCGAGATCGTCTTCCTCTACCCCTGGGCCGTCACCTTCGACGCCCTGGGGCTGTTCGGGCTCGTGGAGATGCTGCTCTTCGTGCTCACCGTCTTCGTCGCCTACGCCTACGTCTGGCGTCGCGGCGGCCTGGAATGGGACTAGGGGCGTACACATGGGTATCGAAGAGAAACTGCCGAGCGGCTTCCTGCTGACCACCGTCGAGCAGGCCGCGGGCTGGGTGCGCAAGTCGTCGGTCTTCCCGGCGACCTTCGGACTGGCCTGCTGCGCCATCGAGATGATGACCACCGGCGCCGGCCGCTACGACCTCGCCCGCTTCGGGATGGAGGTCTTCCGCGGTTCGCCGAGGCAGGCGGACCTGATGATCGTGGCCGGCCGGGTCAGCCAGAAGATGGCGCCGGTCCTGCGGCAGGTCTACGACCAGATGCCGAACCCCAAGTGGGTCATCTCCATGGGCGTGTGCGCCTCCTCGGGCGGCATGTTCAACAACTACGCGATCGTGCAGGGCGTCGACCACATCGTGCCGGTCGACATCTACCTGCCCGGCTGCCCGCCGCGCCCCGAGATGCTGCTGGACGCGATCCTCAAGCTCCACCAGAAGATCCAGGGCGAGAAGCTCGGGGTCAACCGGGAGCAGGCCGCCCGCGAGGCGGAGGAGGCGGCACTCAAGGCGCTTCCGACGATCGAGATGAAGGGGCTGCTCCGATGAGCGAGGCAGAGGCGAACGGCAACGGCGCCGTCCCGTCGCCGCGCGGCGGGACGGGCGAGGTGATCGACGTCCGCCGGGGCATGTTCGGCGCCAAGGAGGGCGGCGACACCTCCGGCTACGGCGGGCTGGTGCGCACCGTCCGGCTGCCGGGCGCGTCGTCCCGGCCGTACGGCGGCTGGTTCGACGAGGTGGCCGACGAACTGGAGGGCGTGCTCGAGGAGCAGGGCCTGGTGCCGGAGGAGGTGATCGAGAAGACGGTCGTGGACCGCGGCGAGATCACCTTCCACATCGCCCGCGACCACCTGCCGGTGGTGGCCCGCGTCCTGCGCGACGACCCCGCGCTCCGCTTCGAGATGTGCACCGGAGTCAGCGGCGTCCACTTCCCCGGTGAGTCCGGACGCGAACTGCACGCCGTCTACCACCTGCGCTCGATCACCCACAACCGGCTGATCCGGCTGGAGGTGAGCGTGCCCGACGGCGATCCGCACATCCCGTCGATCGTCTCGGTCTACCCGGCCAACGACTGGCACGAGCGCGAGGCGTACGACTTCTTCGGCATCGTCTTCGACGGCCATCCCGCGCTCACGCGGATCATGATGCCCGACGACTGGCAGGGCTTCCCGCAGCGCAAGGACTACCCCCTCGGCGGCATCCCCGTCGAGTACAAGGGCGCCCAGATCCCGGCTCCCGACCAGCGGAGGTCGTACAGCTGATGAGCACCTCGCACGCATCCCCGCACGCGACGGACCCCACCGCCTCGCAGGCGAGCGCCCGCGAGACCACCGAGGGCACCGTCTACACCGTCACCGGCGGCGACTGGGACGAGGTCGCCACCGCCGCGGCCAGGGGCGACGACGAGAAGATCATCGTCAACATGGGCCCGCAGCACCCGTCCACGCACGGCGTGCTCCGGCTCATCCTGGAGATCGACGGCGAGACGGTCACCGAGGCCCGCTGCGGCATCGGCTACCTGCACACCGGCATCGAGAAGAACCTCGAATACCGCACCTGGACGCAGGGCACGACCTTCGTGACGCGCATGGACTACCTCACGCCGTTCTTCAACGAGACGGCGTACTGCCTGGCGGTGGAGAGGCTGCTGGGCATCGAGGACCAGGTGCCCGACCGCGCCAGCGTCATCCGCGTGATGATGATGGAGCTCAACCGGATCTCCTCCCACCTGGTGGCCATCGCCACCGGCGGCATGGAGCTGGGCGCCACCACGGTGATGATCTACGGCTTCCGGGACCGCGAACTGGTCCTGGACCTCTTCGAGCTCATCACCGGCCTGCGGATGAACCACGCCTACATCCGGCCCGGCGGGCTCGCCCAGGACCTGCCGGCCGGCGCGGTGGACCAGGTCCGCGAGTTCGTCAAGAAGATGCGGAAGAACCTGCCGGAGTACGACAAGCTCTGCACCGGCAACCCCGTCTTCAAGGCACGTCTGCAGGACGTCGGCTACCTGGACCTGGCCGGCTGCATGGCGCTCGGCGCCACCGGCCCCATCCTGCGCTCCACCGGACTCCCGCACGACCTGCGCAAGGCCCAGCCGTACTGCGGCTACGAGACCTACGACTTCGACGTCCCCACCGACACCACCTGCGACTCCTACGGCCGCTTCCTGATCCGGCTGGAGGAGATGCGCCAGTCGCTGCGGATCGTCGAGCAGTGCCTGGACCGGCTGGAGCCCGGCCCGGTGATGGTCGGCGACAAGAAGATCGCCTGGCCCGCGCAGCTCGCGCTCGGCCCGGACGGGCTCGGCAACTCGCTGGACCACATCAGGAACATCATGGGCACCTCGATGGAGGCCCTCATCCACCACTTCAAGCTGGTGACCGAGGGCTTCCGGGTGCCGCCGGGCCAGGCGTACGCCGCGGTGGAGTCCGCCAAGGGCGAGCTGGGCGTGCACGTGGTCAGCGACGGCGGCACCCGCCCGTTCCGGGTCCACTTCCGGGACCCGTCCTTCACCAACCTGCAGAGCATGGCGGCGATGTGCGAGGGCGGCCAGGTCGCCGACGTCATCGTCGCCGTCGCGTCCATCGACCCCGTGATGGGAGGCGTCGACCGGTGACAGACGTATCGCTCGGGATGCCCCAGCTCCCCGCTCCCGACTACCCGGCCGACGTCCGCGCCCGGCTGGAGGCGGACGCGAGGGAGATCATCGCCCGCTACCCCGGCAGCCGCTCCGCGCTGCTGCCGATGCTGCACCTGGTGCAGTCCGAGGAGGGGCACGTCACCCCCACCGGGCTGCGGTTCTGCGCCGAGCTGCTCGACCTGACCACGGCCGAGGTCACGGCGGTGGCCACCTTCTACACCATGTACCGGCGCAAGCCCTCGGGCGACTACCAGGTGGGGGTGTGCACCAACACCCTGTGCGCGGTGATGGGCGGCGACGCCATCTTCGAGTCGCTCCAGGAACACCTCGGCGTCGGCAACGACGAGACCACCGAGGACGGCAAGGTGACGCTGGAGCACATCGAGTGCAACGCGGCCTGCGACTTCGCCCCCGTGGTGATGGTCAACTGGGAGTTCTTCGACAACCAGACGCCCGAGAGCGCCAGGAAGCTCGTGGACGACCTGCGCGCCGGGCGCGAGGTGCGGCCCACCCGCGGCGCCCCGCTGTGCACCTTCAAGGAGACCGCCCGCATCCTCGCCGGATTCCCCGACGAGCGGCCCGGCGCCGTCGAGGCGAGCGGCAGCGCGGGGGAGGCCTCGCTGGCCGGACTGAAACTGGCCAGGGGCGAGAAGGCCGGGCCGAAGGTGGTCTCGCCGCGCGGCGGGGAGGGGCCCGCGTCGGCCGGACAGCCCGTCACCGAGACCGGCGAGGCGCCCCAGCCCCACCCCAGCTCCCACGACGCGCCGCGCAAGACGGCCGCCTCCGACCCCGACAACCCGGCCGGCCCGGTGGCGAAGGAGGGCAAGTGATGACCGCCGAATCAGCGGAGAAGCTGCTGGCCCCGGTGCTCTCGGCCTTCTGGGACGACCCGACGTCCTGGACGCTGGACACCTACCGGGCGCACGAGGGCTACGAGGGCCTGCGCAAGGCCCTGGCGATGAAACCCGACGACGTCATCGCCTACGTCAAGGAGTCCGGTCTGCGCGGCCGCGGCGGCGCCGGCTTCCCCACCGGTATGAAGTGGCAGTTCATCCCCCAGGGCGACGGCAAGCCGCACTACCTGGTGGTCAACGCCGACGAGTCCGAGCCGGGCACCTGCAAGGACATCCCCCTGCTCTTCGCCAACCCGCACGCGCTGATCGAGGGCATCGTGATCGCCTGCCACGCGATCCGCTCCAACCACGCCTTCATCTACCTGCGCGGCGAGGTCGTCCCCGTGCTGCGCCGTCTGCACGCCGCGGTCCGCCAGGCCTACGAGGCCGGCTACCTCGGCAAGGACGTCCTCGGCTCCGGCCTGGACGTGGACATCACCGTGCACGCGGGCGCCGGCGCGTACATCTGCGGCGAGGAGACCGCCCTGCTGGACTCCCTGGAGGGCCGCCGCGGCCAGCCCAGGCTGCGTCCCCCCTTCCCGGCCGTCGCGGGCCTGTACGCGTGCCCCACCGTCGTCAACAACGTCGAGTCCATCGCCTCGGTTCCCGCGATCATGAACCGGGGCAAGGAGTGGTTCCGCACGATGGGCAGCGAGAAGTCCCCCGGCTTCACGCTGTACTCCCTCAGCGGCCACGTCGCCGCACCCGGCCAGTACGAGGCGCCGCTGGGCATCACGCTGCGCCAGCTGCTGGAGATGAGCGGCGGCATGCGCCCCGGCCACCGGCTGAAGTTCTGGACCCCGGGAGGCTCCTCGACCCCGCTGCTGACCGACGAGCACCTCGACGTACCCCTGGACTACGAGGGCGTCGGCGCCGCGGGCTCGATGCTCGGCACCAAGGCGCTCCAGTGCTTCGACGAGACCACCTGCGTGGTCCGCGCGGTGACCCGCTGGACGGAGTTCTACGCCCACGAGTCCTGCGGCAAGTGCACCCCCTGCCGCGAGGGCACGTACTGGCTCGTCCAGCTCATGCGCGACATCGAGGCCGGCAAGGCGGCCATGTCCGACCTCGACAAGATCAACGACATCGCCGACAACATCAACGGCAAGGCCTTCTGCGCCCTCGGCGACGGCGCCGCCAGCCCGATCTTCTCCTCCCTGAAGTACTTCCGCGAGGAGTACGAACAGCACGTCACCGGGCGGGGCTGTCCCTTCGACCCGGCCAAGTCGACCCTGTGGGCCGACGACAGGACCGCACACCTGGAGGTGAACGCGTGACCGTCACCACCGACGCCAAGGCCTCCGGAGGCGGAGAGGCCGAGCCGCCCAAGGCTCCCGAGGACGCGGTGACGCTGACGATCGACGGCATCGAGGTCAGCGTGCCCAAGGGCACCCTGGTCATCCGTGCCGCCGAACTGATCGGCATCGAGATCCCGCGCTTCTGCGACCACCCCCTGCTGGACCCGGCCGGGGCCTGCCGCCAGTGCATCGTCGAGGTCGAGGGCCAGCGCAAGCCCATGGCCTCCTGCACGATCACCTGCACCGACGGCATGGTCGTCAAGACGCACCTGACCTCACCGGTGGCCGAGAAGGCCCAGCGGGGCGTGATGGAGCTGCTGCTCATCAACCACCCGCTGGACTGCCCGGTCTGCGACAAGGGCGGCGAGTGCCCGCTGCAGAACCAGGCCATGTCCCACGGGCAGGCCGACAGCCGCTTCGACGGCCGCAAGCGCACCTTCGCCAAGCCCGTGCCGCTGTCGGCACAGGTGCTGCTGGACCGCGAGCGCTGCGTACTGTGCGCCCGCTGCACCCGCTTCTCCAACCAGATCGCGGGCGACCCGATGATCGAGCTGCTGGAGCGCGGCGCCCTGCAGCAGGTCGGCACCGGTGAGGGGCCGCCCTTCGAGTCCTACTTCTCCGGCAACACCATCCAGATCTGCCCGGTCGGCGCGCTCACCTCGGCCGCCTACCGGTTCCGCTCCCGCCCCTTCGACCTGATCTCCTCGCCGAGCGTGTGCGAGCACTGCTCCACGGGCTGCGCCACCCGCACCGACCACCGGCGCGGCAAGGTCATGCGGCGGCTGGCCGCCGACGACCCGGAGGTCAACGAGGAGTGGATCTGCGACAAGGGCCGCTTCGCCTTCCGCTACGCCCAGCAGCGCGACCGGCTCACCCACCCGCTGCTGCGCAACACCGAAACCGGTGAGCTGGAGCCCGCGAGCTGGCCCGAGGCGCTGGACGCCGCGGCCAGGGGACTGGCGGCGGCCCGCGGCCGTACCGGCGTCCTCGCCGGCGGACGGCTGACGGTCGAGGACGCCTACGCGTACGCCAAGTTCGCGCGGGTCGCCCTCGACACCAACGACATCGACTTCCGCGCCCGCGTCCACAGCACCGAGGAGGCCGACTTCCTCGCCTCCCACGTCGCCGGACGCGGACTGGACGCCGACAAAAGCGGCGTCACCCACTCCGCACTGGAGAAGGCCCCGGCCGTGCTGCTGGTCGGCTTCGAGTCCGAGGAGGAGGCCCCCGGCGTCTTCCTGCGGCTGCGCAAGGCGTACCGCAAGCACGGGCAGCGCGTCTTCTCCCTGGCCACCCACGCCACCCGCGGGCTGAGGAAGGCCGGCGGCACCCTGCTGCCGGCCGCGCCCCACACCGAGAACGAGTGGCTGGACGCGCTGGCCGGCGGCGTCGGGCTCGACGAGACCGGGCAGAAGGCCGCCGAGGCGCTGCGCGCCGAGGGATCGGTGATCATCGCCGGGGAGCGGCTGGCCGCCGTGCCCGGCGGGTTCACCGCCGCCCTGCGGACGGCCACCGCCACCGGTGCCCGCCTGGTGTGGATCCCGCGCCGGGCCGGCGAGCGGGGCGCGGTCGAGGCCGGAGCGCTCCCGACGCTGCTGCCCGGCGGACGCCCCGCCACCGACCCGGACGCCCGCGCCGAGACGGCCGCCGTCTGGGGCGTGGCGCAGCTGCCGGTCCGCTTCGGCCGCGACACCGGACAGATCGTCGAGGCCGCCGCGGACGGCGAACTCGCGGCCCTGCTGGTCGGAGGCGTGGAGATCGCCGACCTGCCCGACCCGGAGCTGGCCCGCAGGGCGCTGGAGAAGGCCGGCTTCGTCGTCAGCCTGGAGCAGCGGCCCTCGGAGGTCACCGAGCGGGCCGACGTGGTCCTGCCCGTCGCCGCGGTCGTGGAGAAGGCGGGCTCCTTCCTCAACTGGGAGGGCCGCTCGCGGCCGTTCGAGGCCGCCATCAAGCCCGACCAGATGACCCGCCGGCTCGTCCAGTCCGACCACCGCGTGCTGCACATGCTCGCCGACGCCCTCGACGTCCACCTCGGACTGCCGGACGTACGCACCGTCCGCGCCGAGATGCGGCGCCTGGGCGTCTGGGACGGCCCCCGCGCGGACGCGCCGGAGGCCGGCACCCGGCAGGTCCCGCGGCCCGCCGCGGGCGAGGCCGTGCTCGCCGGCCACCGGCTGCTGCTCGACCGGGGCCGGCTCCAGGACGGCGACGAGGCGCTGGCCGGCACCCGGCACGCCGCCGTCGCCCGGCTGTCGGCCGCCACGGCCGCCGAGGTCGAGGTCGCGGGCGGCCAGCCGCTGACCGTGACCGGCCCGGCCGGGACGGTCACCCTGCCGCTGGAGATCACCGAGATGCCCGACCGCGTGGTCTGGCTGCCGCTGAACTCCACGGGATCCGGAGTCGCCGGCGACCTGGGCACCGTGCCCGGCCGGCTCGTGAAGCTGTCGGCGGCCGGTGCGACCACCGCGGCCACCGCGACCACCGCGGCCGCCGCGGGCCCGGAGGAGACGAAGGGGGTGGAGGCGTGATGAGCCCGTCCGTCCTGGCCACGGGCACGACGGTCCTCGCCGAGGAGGACCTGTCGATGTTCGGCACCGATCCCTGGTGGCTGATCGGCCTCAAGGCGGTGTTCTGCTTCGCCTTCCTGATGCTGACCGTGCTGATCTCCATCGTCATGGAGCGCAAGGTCGTCGCCTGGATGCAGCTGCGCATCGGCCCCAACCGGCACGGCCCCTGGGGGATGCTCCAGTCGCTGGCCGACGGCGTGAAGCTGATGCTGAAGGAGGACGTCAACGTCAAGGCGGCCGACAAGGCCGTCTACATCCTGGCCCCCATCATCGGCGCGATCCCCGCCTTCATGGCCATCGCGGTGATCCCCTTCGGCCCGCCCGGCAACGAGGTGTCGGTCTTCGGCACCCGTACCGCGATGCAGCTCACCGACCTGCCGGTGGCGATCCTGTACATCCTGGCCACCGCCTCCATCGCCGCCTACGGCACGGTGCTGGCCGGCTGGTCCTCGGGCTCCACCTACCCGCTGCTGGGCGGTGTGCGAGCCACGGCCCAGGTGATCTCCTACGAGGTCGCCATGGGCCTGAGCTTCGCGGCGGTCTTCCTCTACTCCGGGTCGATGTCCACCTCGACGATCGTCGGGGCGCAGGCCGACACCTGGTTCGCGCTGCTGCTGCCGGTGTCGTTCCTCATCTACATGGTGGCGATGGTCGGTGAGGCGCACCGCGCGCCCTTCGACATGCCCGAGTCCGAGGGCGACCTGGTCGGCGGTTTCAACACCGAGTACTCGTCGATCAAGTTCGCGTTCTTCATGCTCGCCGAGTACATCCACATGGTCACCGTCTCGGCCCTGGCGGTCACCCTCTTCCTGGGCGGCTGGCGCGCCCCGGCGCCGATCAGCACCTACTGGGAGGGCGCCAACCACGGCTGGTGGCCGCTGCTGTGGTTCGTCGTCAAGGTGAACCTGCTGCTGTTCCTCTTCGTCTGGCTGCGCGGCACGCTCCCGCGCGTGCGCTACGACCAGTTCATGAGGCTGGGCTGGAAGGTCCTCATCCCCGTCTCGCTGGCCTGGCTGATGCTGGTGGCCACCGTGCGGGCGCTGCGCAACGAGGGCTACGCCTTCGGCGACATCGTGCTCTGGGTCGTCGGCGCGGCGCTGGTGCTGCTCCTGCTGTCCTTCGTCTACGACGCCGTCCGCGCACGCGGCGAGCGCGCCGGGGAGAAGGAGGGGGAGGAGGCCGGGAAGACGGCCGGAGACGAGACCTTCGACCCGATGGCGGGCGGCTACCCCGTACCGCCGCTGCCGGGACAGACCCTGCCGCCCGTACCGCGCCGGCGGCCGCGCCGCGAGCGGGAGACCGCGGGCGTGGGGGCCGGCGCGGACGGCGAGTCCAGCGAGACCGGCAAGGCCAGGGAGGCCGACGATGCCTGAGTTCGAGAACCCGGTGGCCGGCTTCGGCGTGACCTTCAAGGCCATGTTCAAGAAGCGGCTCACCGAGCAGTACCCCGAGGAGAAGAAGCCCACCGCGCCGCGCTTCCACGGCCGGCACCAGCTCAACCGGCACCCGGACGGGCTGGAGAAGTGCGTGGGCTGCGAGCTGTGCGCCTGGGCCTGCCCGGCCGACGCGATCTACGTGGAGGGCGCGGACAACACCGACGAGGAGCGCTACTCGCCCGGTGAGCGCTACGGGCGCGTCTACCAGATCAACTACCTGCGCTGCATCCTGTGCGGCCTGTGCGTCGAGGCGTGCCCCACCCGGGCGCTGACCATGACCAACGAGTACGAACTGGCCGACCGGAGCCGCGAGTCGCTCATCTACACCAAGGAGGAGCTGCTCGCCGGGCTGGAGGAGGGCATGGTCGACACCCCGCACGCGATCTTCCCGGGCATGACCGAGAAGGACTACTACCGGGGACTGGTCACCGAGGCCGCTCCGGGGACGGTCCGGCAGGAGGCCCACTCGAAGAACCCGAAGAACGAGGCCCCGCAGGCCGCCGCCGACACCTTCGGCCCCGACGAGCCGGCCTCCGAGGCGGTGAGCGAGAAGTGAACGGCACCCTGCTGGCGGCCGCCTCCGCCACCTCCACCGGCGAGGCGGTGCAGTTCTGGATCCTGGGCACCGTCGCGGTGCTGGGCGCGCTCGGGACCGTGCTGATGAGGCGGTCGGTGCACTCGGCGCTCTGCCTGGCCGGGACGATGATCGTCCTGGCCGTGTTCTACCTGGCCAACGGCGCCTACTTCCTGGGCATCGTGCAGATCGTCGTCTACACCGGCGCGGTCATGATGCTCTTCCTGTTCGTGCTGATGCTCGTCGGCGTCACCGCCGCCGACTCGCTGAAGGAGACCATCAAGGGGCAGCGCTGGATGGCGGTCCTGTGCGGGCTCGGCTTCGGCATCCTGCTGGTCGGCGGCATCGGCAACGCCTCCGTCGGCACCTTCACCGGTCTGGCGGAGGCCAACGCGGGCGGAAACGTCCAGGGCCTGGCCCGGTCGATCTTCACCGACTACGTGTTCGCCTTCGAGATCACCGGCGCGCTCCTGGTCACCGCGGCCGTCGCCGCCATGGTGCTCACCCACCGCGAGCGCACCGAGCGCCGCGACACCCAGCGCGAGATGGCCGAGAAGCGCGTCCGCGAGGGCAAGCACCTCCCGCCGCTGCCCGCGCCCGGCGTGTACGCCCGGCACAACGCCGTGGACATCCCCGGCCTGCTGCCGGACGGCACACCTTCCGAACTCACCGTCAGCCAGACGCTGCGCTCCCGCGGCCAGGTCCGGGACGTCTCCCGCAAGTCCCTGTCCGACCTGGCGGCGCTGGAGCGGCGCACCGAGGATTACCTGGGCCGGGGCGAGAGCACCGCCCGAGGCGGCCCGGGCGAGGGCGGCGGCCGGGACGCACGCGACGCGGCGGACGTACGCAAGGACGTCTCGGACGACTCCCCGGCCGCGGACCGTGACCGTGACCGTGACGGGGACCGCGACGCAGACCGTGACAGGGAGGCCGCCAAGTGAACCCGGTCAACTACCTCTATCTGGCCGCGCTGCTGTTCACCATCGGGGCCAGCGGGGTACTGCTGCGGCGCAACGCGATCGTCGTGTTCATGAGCGTCGAGCTGATGCTGAACGCGGCCAACCTCGCGCTCGTCGCCTTCTCCCGGCTGCACGGCAACCTCGACGGCCAGATCATCGCGTTCTTCACGATGGTCGTCGCCGCCGCCGAGGTCGTGGTCGGGCTGGCGATCATCGTGACGATCTTCCGCTCCCGCCACTCGGCCTCGGTCGACGACGCCAGTCTGATGAAGCTGTAAGGGGTAGCGAACAGTGGAGACTTTGATCGGACTGCTCGTCGCGGCGCCACTGCTGGGCGCGGCGGTGCTGCTGTGCGGCGGCCGGAGGCTGGACCGCACCGGCCACTGGATCGGCACGGCGCTGGCCGCCGCGTCCTTCCTCCTCGGCGCGGTGCTCTTCGCCGACATGCTCGGCCGCGAGGCCGAGGACCGCACCCTGAGCCAGCACGTCTTCAGCTGGATCCCGGTCGGCGGCTTCCAGGCCGACGTGGCCTTCCGGCTCGACCAGCTGTCGATGACCTTCGTCCTGCTGATCACCGGCGTGGGCACGCTCATCCACGTCTACTCGATCGGCTACATGGAGCACGACGAGCGGCGGCGCCGCTTCTTCGGCTACCTGAACCTGTTCCTCACGGCGATGCTCCTGCTCGTCCTCGCCGACAACTACCTGCTGCTGTACGCCGGGTGGGAGGGCGTGGGCCTCGCCTCGTACCTGCTGATCGGCTTCTGGCAGCACAAGCCCAGCGCGGCGACGGCGGCGAAGAAGGCGTTCATCGTCAACCGCGTCGGCGACATCGGCCTGTCCATCGCCATCATGATCATGTTCACCACCTTCGGCACCTTCGCCTTCTCCCCGGTGCTGGAGTCGGTGGGGGAGACGAGCGAGGGCACGGCGACGGCCATCGGCCTGATGCTGCTGCTGGCGGCCTGCGGCAAGTCCGCCCAGGTGCCGCTCCAGTCCTGGCTGGGCGACGCGATGGAGGGCCCGACCCCGGTCTCCGCCCTCATCCACGCCGCGACGATGGTCACCGCCGGCGTCTACCTGATCGTCCGCTCCGGCGCGATCTTCGATGCCGCGCCCGCCGCGCAGACCGCGGTGGTCACCGTCGGCGCGGTCACGCTGCTGTTCGGTGCGATCGTCGGTTGCGCCAAGGACGACATCAAGAAGGCCCTGGCGGGCTCGACGATGTCGCAGATCGGCTACATGGTGCTGGCCGCGGGGCTGGGCCCGATCGGCTACGCCTTCGCGATCATGCACCTGGTCACCCACGGCTTCTTCAAGGCCGGGCTCTTCCTCGGCGCCGGCTCGGTGATGCACGGCATGAACGACGAGGTGGACATGCGCCGCTACGGCGGTCTGCGCAAGTACATGCCCATCACCTTCGCCACCTTCGGGCTGGGCTACCTGGCGATCATCGGTTTCCCCGGTCTGTCCGGCTTCTTCTCCAAGGACAAGATCATCGAGGCGGCCTTCGCCAAGGGTGGCACCGAGGGCTGGATCCTGGGCGGCGCGGCCCTGCTGGGTGCGGCCGTCACCGCGTTCTACATGACGCGCGTGATGCTGATGACGTTCTTCGGCGAGGAGCGCTGGCGCAACGCCCCCACCCCGTCGCCGAAGGAGCCGAGCGTGGAGCCGGCCGCCGAGACCGGGGGCGAGTACGAGGTGCCCCACCCGCACGAGTCCCCGAAGTCGATGACGGTCCCGATGATCGTCCTGGCCTTCGGATCGGTCTTCGCCGGCGGCCTGTTCAGCTGGGGCGAGGCGTTCGTCCACTGGCTGGAGCCGGTCGTCCCCTTCGAGCACGGCCACCCGCCGGTCAGCGCGCTCACCGTCACCGCGGCCACGGTCGTGGCCCTGCTCATCGGTGTCGGCGCCGCCTGGCTGCAGTACGGGCGCAAGCCCGTGCCCGCGCTCGCCCCGCGCGGCTCGCTGCTCACCCGGGCCGCGCGCCGCGACCTGCTCCAGGACGACTTCAACCACGTGGTACTGGTCAAGCCCGGCGAGTACCTCACCCGCGGCCTGGTCTACCTCGACCACAAGGTCGTCGACGGCGCCGTCAACGGCACCGCCGCGGCGGTCGGCGGCCTGTCCGGCCGGTCGCGGCGGATCCAGAACGGTTACGCCCGCAGTTACGCGGTCTCGATGCTCGGCGGTGCGGCGGTCCTGGTCGCCGCGACCCTGCTGATGAGGGCGGTCTGATCCCATGTCATTTCCCCTGCTGACGGCGGTGGCCGCGCTGCCCGCGATCGGCGCGGTCGCCACCGCCGCCGTACCCGCGGCCCGGCGCACCGCCGCCAAGTGGCTGGCGCTGGCCGTCTCCCTGGCCACCCTGGTCCTCGCCGCGGTCGTGGCCTTCCGCTTCGACCCCGGCGGCGACCGCTACCAACTGACCGAGTCGCACACGTGGATCGCCGACTTCGGCGTCCGCTACGAACTGGGCGTGGACGGCATCGGGGTCGCCCTGATCGCCCTGACCGCCCTGCTGATCCCGTTCGTCGTCCTGGCGGGCTGGCACGACGCCGACCCCGTGGAAGAGGCGGCGTCAGGCCGCCGGTGGCGGCCCACCCAGGGCTTCTTCGCGCTGATCCTGGCCGTCGAGGCGATGGTGATCATCTCCTTCGCGGCCACGGACGTCTTCCTCTTCTACGTCTTCTTCGAGGCCATGCTCATCCCGATGTACTTCCTCATCGGGGGTTTCGGGGACCGGGCGGGCGCCCGTGACGAGGCGGAGGCGGCCAAGCAGCGCTCCTACGCGGCCGTGAAGTTCCTGCTCTACAACCTCGCCGGCGGCCTGATCATGCTGGCCGCGGTGATCGGCCTGTACGCCGTCACCGCCGACCAGCTGGGCGAGGGCACCTTCTCCCTCCAGGCGATCGTCGAGGCCCGCGCCTCCGGCGAACTGGCGATGGCACAGAACACCGAGCGGCTGCTGTTCCTCGGCTTCTTCCTCGCCTTCGCGGTCAAGGCGCCGCTGTGGCCGCTGCACACCTGGCTGCCCAACGCCATGGGCGAGTCCACCGCACCGGTCGCGGTCCTCATCACGGCGGTCGTCGACAAGGTCGGCACCTTCGCGATGCTCCGCTTCTGCCTCGGGCTCTTCCCCGAGGCCAGCGCCTGGGCCACCCCGGTGGTGCTGGTGCTGGCGCTGGTCAGCATCATCTACGGCGCCCTGCTCGCCATCGGACAGCGCGACATCAAGCGGCTGATCGCCTACGCGTCGATCTCCCACTTCGGCTTCATCATCCTGGGCATCTTCGCGATGACCAGCCAGGGCCAGGGCGGCGCGACGCTCTACATGGTCAACCACGGGATCTCCACCGCCGCCCTGATGCTGGTCGCCGGCTTCCTGATCTCGCGCCGCGGCTCCCGGCTCATCGCCGACTACGGCGGGGTGCAGAAGGTCGCCCCGGTGCTGGCCGGCACCTTCCTGATCGGTGGACTCGCCACCCTGTCGCTGCCGGGGCTCGCGCCGTTCGTCAGCGAGTTCCTGGTGCTGGTGGGCACGTTCACCCGCTATCCGGCCGCCGGGATCGTCGCCACGTTCGGCATCGTCCTGGCCGCGCTGTACGTGCTGGTGCTCTACCAGCGCACCATGACCGGGCCGGTCAGGCCCGGGGTCGAGCGCATGCCCGACCTGAGGAAGCGCGAACTGGCGGTGGTGGCACCGCTGATCGCCCTGCTGATCCTCCTCGGCGTCTTCCCCAAGCCGCTGACGGACATCGTCAACCCGGCGGTCGAGCACACCCTCTCGGACGTGCAGAAGACCGACCCCGATCCTGAGGTGGAGGCCGCCAAGTGAGCACCACCACGGAACTCACCCTGCGGGCGCAGGAGCTGATCCCCGCGCCCGACATCGAGTACGGGCAACTCGCCCCGGTGCTGATCGTCATCGGCGCCGCCGTCATCGGCGTCCTGTTCGAGGCGTTCCTGCCGCGCCGGGCGCGGTACACCGCCCAGGCGCTGCTGGCGGGCCTGGCCCTGGCGTCGGCCTTCGCGGCCGTCGTCGGGCTGGCCGCGGCCGGGAGGGCCACCACCGAGGCGGGGCTGATCGCCATGGGCGCCCTCGCCGTCGACGGACCGGCCCTCTTCCTGCAGGGCGTGATCCTGCTGGTCTCGCTGGTCGCGCTGCTCACCTTCGCCGAGCGCAGGCTCGACCCGCGGGCGCACGGCAGGCACGTGGACTCCTTCGCCGCCGAGGGCGCGGCCGTGCCCGGCGGCGAGGGCGAGAAGGCGGCGGTGCGGGCCGGCTTCACCACCACCGAGGTCTACCCGCTGCTGCTCTTCGCGGTCGGCGGCATGCTGGTCTTCCCGGCCGCCAACGACCTGCTGACGCTCTTCATCGCGCTGGAGGTCTTCTCCCTGCCGCTGTACGTGCTGTGCGCGCTGGCCCGCCGCAAGCGGCTGATGTCGCAGGAGGCCGCGCTCAAGTACTTCCTGCTGGGCGCCTTCTCCTCCGCCTTCCTGCTCTTCGGCATCGCCCTGCTGTACGGCTACGCGGGCAGCGTGAAGTACGCGGACATCGCCTCGGTCATCGCGGACACCAACCGCGGCACGACCGAGGCGCTCGCCGGGACGACGGGCAACGACGTACTGCTGCTCATCGGCGGCGCGCTGCTGGTGATGGGCCTGCTGTTCAAGGTCGGCGCCGTGCCGTTCCACATGTGGACGCCGGACGTCTACCAGGGCGCCCCGACCCCCGTGACCGGCTTCATGGCCGCCGCCACCAAGGTCGCCGCCTTCGGCGCCCTGCTGCGGCTGCTGTACGTCGTGCTGCCGGGGCTCACCTGGGACTGGCGGCCGGTGATGTGGGGCGTGGCGATCGTGTCGATGCTGGCCGGCGCGGTCATCGCCATCACCCAGACCGACGTCAAACGGCTGCTGGCGTACTCCTCGATCGCGCACGCCGGCTTCATCCTCGCCGGTGTGGTCGCGGCGACGCCCTCCGGCATCTCGTCGGTGCTGTTCTACCTGGCGGCCTACTCCTTCGTCACGCTCGGCGCCTTCGCCGTGGTGACGCTGGTGCGGGACGCGGGCGGCGAGGCCACGCATCTGTCCAAGTGGGCCGGTCTGGGGCGCCGCTCCCCGCTGGTGGCCGCGGTCTTCGCGGTCTTCCTGCTGGCCTTCGCGGGGATCCCGCTGACCTCAGGGTTCGCGGGCAAGTTCGCGGTGTTCAAGGCGGCGGCGGAGGGCGGCGCGGGGGCGCTGGTGGTCGTGGGCGTGATCGCCTCGGCCATCGCGGCGTTCTTCTACATCCGCGTCATCGTCCTGATGTTCTTCAGCGAGCCGAAGGTGGAGGGGCCGTCGGTCGCGGTGCCGAGCCCGCTGACCACCACGGCGATCGCCGTCGGTGTGGCGGTCACCCTGGTGCTGGGCGTGGCCCCGCAGTACTTCCTGGACCTCGCCTCCCAGGCGGGGGTGTTCGCCCGCTGAGGCGCCCGTACGACGGCGCATACGACGGCCGCCCGGCATCCGTGCCGGGCGGCCGTCGTATGAGGGGCACCGTGTGATGCCGTGTGAAGGGCGCTGTGTAAGGGGCGCTGTGTGAGGGGCGTCGCATGAGGTCCGCCCCTCCCTCGGGCGCGCTCACTCGGTGGGGAGCTCCAGACCGCTGGGCAGGTCGCTGGGCAGGTCGCCGACCTCGGGAATCTCGGTGGAGACCTCGGGAACCTCCACCTTGGTGAAGGTGTCGGTGGTGCCCGACTCCCAGGCGACGGTGAGGCTCTCGCCCTTCACGCTCTTCACCGTGCCCTTGGTGCGGTCGGTGCTGCCGTCGGTGCACTTGAGGGCGAAGGTGACCGGGTCGGCGTCGGTGTCCGCCGTGCCCGTGCAGGCGGTCTCGCCCAACAGCGCCACCTGGTCGTCGTTGACGCTCAGCACCATCGCCTTGTCTCCGTCCTTGGCGCTCCAGGTGCCGTTCACCCCGCCGGTCGCCGCCTCCCCGCCGGGGTCGCCGGTGGGTTCGGCGGTCTGCTCGGAGCTCGGCTTCGGCTCGGGCTCCCCGGAGCCGCCGCCGCTTCCGCAGCCGCTCACCAGCAGGGCTGTGGCCAAGGCGGCGGCCGCTCCCGCGTACCGTGCTGATGTGCGCACCTGGTCCCCCTCCATGCGTATCGCCGCGTATCACTGCTTGTTGCAAGGACACGCCAAGCTAGCAGGTGGCACCGGCCGGCGGGCCGGTCCGGAACGAATCCCGGACCGGCGTGCGGGGACCGGTGCGGTGTCAGCTGTTCCGGCCGGTGGCCGGGTGGATGCGGCCGGACACCTCGCCCAGGCCGATGCGGGAACCGTCCGGTCCCGGTGCCCAGGCGGTGATGACGACCTCGTCGCCGTCCTCCAGGAACGTCCGCTTGCCGTCGGGGAGCTCGACCGGGTCGCGGCCGGACCAGGTCAGCTCCAGCAGGCAGCCGCGCTGACGCACCTCCGGGCCGCTGACGGTGCCGGAGGCGAAGAGGTCCCCGGTGCGCAGCGAGGCGCCGTTCACGGTCATGTGGGCGAGCTGCTGGGCGGCCGTCCAGTACATCGCGGAGAACGGCGGCTCGGCGATGGTGTGGCCGTTGAGGGAGACCGAGATCCGCAGATCCAGTCCGCCGGGCTCCCCGCCCGCGGAGTCCTCCAGGTAGTCCAGCAGCGGGTGGGTGCGCCGCGGCGGCTCGGTGCGGGCGGCGTCGAGGGCGTCCAGCGGGGTGACCCAGGGCGAGACGGAGGTCGCGAAGGACTTCCCCAGGAACGGGCCCAGCGGCACGTACTCCCAGGCCTGGATGTCACGCGCCGACCAGTCGTTGACCAGGCAGACACCGAAGACGTGCTCCCGGAAGTCCGACTGCGGCACCGGTTCGCCCAGCCCGGAGGGAGTGCCGACGACGAAGCCGACCTCCGCCTCGATGTCCAGACGGCGGGAGGGGCCGAAGGAGGGGGAGGCATCGTCGGGGGCCTTGCGCTGCCCCTGCGGGCGGACGACGGGGGTGCCGGAGACCACGACGGTGCCGGAGCGGCCGTGGTAGCCGATCGGCAGGTGCTTCCAGTTGGGGGTGAGCGGTTCGCCGCCGGGCCGGAAGATCCGCCCGACGTTGGTGGCGTGGTGCTCGCTGGCGTAGAAGTCGACGTAGTCGGCCACCTCGAAGGGAAGGTGGAGGGTGACGTCCTCGAGCCGGATCAGGTACTGCGTGACGGTGCCGGCGTGCTCGGGCGCGGTCAGCCAGGAACGCAGCTCCGCGCGCACCGCCTGCCAGACCGGGCGGCCCGCCGCCATCAGGGGGTTGAGGTTCGGCTTCTGGAGCAGGCCGGTGTGGGACGAGCCGAACGCGTCGGCGGCCGAGCCCGCGTCCAGGACGTACGGGCCGTAGCGCACGCCGATCCGGCGCAGGTCGGGGTCGTCCTCGGTGGTGAAGACGCCGTAGGGCAGGTTGTCCGGGCCGAAGAGATCGCCTTCGGGCAGTTCGAGCGGGGTCGCGTCGGACATGGGTGAGGTGCCTCGCCTTCGAGGTCGTCGCCGGTCAGGGCCGCGAACAGGCTACGCGGTGGTGATCCGCGGCAGAAGCGACCCGCTGCGGGGCGCGGGGAGGGCCGGGATGCGGCCTCCGTCACAGAGGCAACGCGACGGCTGTGATCGTCTCGGGACCGGCTACGCTGCCAGGGATGATGATGGCGACAGCGGCCCGGCGGTACGGCGACACACCGTGAAGGCCGCGACGAGCCACGTGATCGTTGGCTGATCGTACGCAGACAGGAGTACCCCTCGTGACCGTCGTCGGGCCCTTCGGGCTGAGCGTGCGGGACCAAGCGCTGGAAACCGGTGTCCAGGCGGGGTTGGCGGCTGTCGAGGAGGGTCTCATCGAGGCCACCAAGAGCGGCGTGCCCTTCATAACCGAAGCCGCGCAGCATCTGGTGCGGGCCGGCGGGAAGCGATTCCGCCCGCTGCTGGTGATGCTGGCGGCGCAGTTCGGCGATCCGCACGCCCCCGGGGTGGTGCCCTCGGCGGTGGTCGTGGAGCTGACGCATCTGGCGACGCTCTACCACGACGACGTGATGGACGAGGCGGACGTGCGGCGCGGAGTGCCCAGCGCCAACGCCCGCTGGGACAACTCCGTGGCCGTCCTCACCGGTGACTTCCTCTTCGCCCGGGCCTCGCACATCCTGGCCGACCTGGGACCGGAGGCGGTCCGGATCCAGGCCGAGGCGTTCGAGCGGCTGGTGACCGGACAGATCCTGGAGACGGCGGGACCGCGGGAGGGCGACGACCCGATCGCCCACTACCTCGACGTGATCGCGGGCAAGACCGGCTCGCTGATCGCGGTGGCCGGACGCTTCGGCGCGATGATGTCGGGCGCGGACGAGAACGTCGTGGACATCCTCACCCAGTACGGGGAGCGGATCGGCACCGCCTTCCAGCTCGCCGACGACGTACTCGACATCGCCAGCGACTCCCACGAGTCCGGCAAGACACCCGGCACGGATCTGCGGGAGGGCATCGCGACGCTGCCGGTCCTGCGCCTGCGCGCCCGCGCGGCCGACGGCGGTTCGCCGGAGGACCTGGCCCTGTGCGCGCTGCTGGACGGCGACCTGAGCGACGACGCCCGGCATGCCGAGGCGCTGGCGGGACTCCGTGCCCATCCGGCGCTGGAGGAGGCCCGGCGTGACACGATCCGCTGTGCGGATGAGGCCCGCAACGTACTGGCGCCCCTGCCGGACTGCGCGGCCAAGGAGGCCCTCTCCTATCTGTGCGACTCGGTGGTACACCGCGCGGGCTGACCGCGCCGGGGATCCCGTTCCCCCCGGCCCGGACGGGTCCGTACGCCTCGGGAAGGGGGTGTCGGACCGCGTGCGGCGCCGATGGGACGAGGCGGTGCCGGTGGTGTCATACCCCGGGAGTAGATCGGCTCGACCCTGTCGGCTGACGCCCTGTCCGGAGCAATTTGGTGGGATTGACACCGTCACCCCGCACCGGAATAGGTGAGAATGGCGGCCAGGGGTTGACGAGTGCGACGCACCAATGAACCGCCGCCGATCACGGAGGTAAGGGCACACATGGCACGGACCCGACCGATGAAGAAGGCGTTGCGTTACGCGGTGCCGGCCACCGTGGCCGGAGCGGCGGTGGCGGCCGTCGGCCTCGTACCGGCACTGGCCAGTTCCGGCGACAGCCCGGATCTGCCGAGGATCACCGCCGAGGAACTGGCCGCGAAGATCGCGGCCTCGGACACCCAGCAGCTGTCCGGGACGGTGAGGATCACCACCGATCTCGGTCTGCCCGCCCTGCCCGGCATGGGCTCGGGCGGTCACGGCGGCGGCCGGGAGAACGGCGCCGGGGAGAACGGCGGGCAGGGGGCCGGGGACGCCGATCCGCGCGGCAGGCTCACCGAACTGGCCTCCGGCTCCCACACCCTGCGCGTGGCGGTGGACGGACCGGACAGACAGCGTCTGTCGATCGTGGAGAAGGCCGCGGAGTACAGCCTCATCCGCAACGGCGGCGACGTGTGGGCGTACGACAGCGCCACGAACACCGTCCATCACACCGTCCTCCCGCGGGAGGACGGGCGGGGCGCCGGCCCGGGGAAGACCCCCGGAGGACTGGAGAAGGTGACCCCGCAGAAGGCCGCCCAGGAGGTTCTCAAAGCCGTCGACGCCACCACCTCGGTCACCGTCGACGGTACGGCGAAGGTCGCCGGTCAGGACGCCCACCAACTGCTGATCGAGCCGAAGCAGCCGGACAGCACGGTCGGGTCGGTGCGGATCGCGGTGGACGCGGACAGCGGTGTGCCGCTGAAGTTCACCCTGACTCCCAAGGGCGGCGGGAAGGCCGCCGTCGACGTGGGCTTCACCGAGGTGGACTTCGCCGAGCCGGACGCCGGCACCTTCGACTTCAAGCCGCCGAAGGGCGCGAAGGTCACCGAGGAGAAGCCGGACGGCGCACGGAACGGCTCCGGCAAGACGCCGCACAAGGACGGCAAGGACGGCAGGGGCGGCGACGGCAAGGGCCGGGACGGTGCCGGGGGGCTGCCGTCCGGCCTGGACGTCCTCGGTGAGGGCTGGGGCTCGGTCGCCCGGATCGAACTGCCCGGCAGGGGTCCGGTGCCCGGCACGGGCGCCGGGCAGGAGACGGCGCCCGAGGCGCGCAAGCTGCTCGACGGCTTCACCGAGGAGGTCAAGGGAGACTTCGGCACCGGCCGGTTCTTCGGCACCCGCCTCGTCAACGCCCTGATCACCGACGACGGCACCGTGTACGTCGGAGCCGTCACCCGTGAGGGCCTGGTCAAGGCGGCGGACTCCGCCGGCGGAGCCGGGTAGCACGCCCGCCGCCCGGTCCCGCTGCCCGTCCGCGAGACGGTGCGGCGGGACCGGTGCGGCACCGCCGCACCGCACCGTCCCCCCGACCCCGGGAAGCGCCATGCAGCCACCGCCCGCTCCGGACACGGTCGTCGAGGCCCGCGGACTCACCAAGCGGTACCGCGGCGGACAGCTCGCCGTCGCCGCCTCACTGGTCGGTCTGGCAGCGCTGGGGCTGTTCGTCTCGACCCTGACCAACAGCGGTATCGCAGCCATGGCCACCACCGTCGGCCTGCTGATCACCGTGCAGATCCTCGGTGCGATCCCACAACTGGACGCGATCCATCCGTACCTCTTCCCCCACCAACGGATGTCCTTCGCCGACATCCTGCGCGATCCCGTCCACTGGGACGGCCTGCTCGACAACCTCCGCCTCCAGGGGCTGTACGCGGCCGTCTTCGGCTCCGCCGCATGGGCTCGCTTCGCCGGCCGGGACATCACCGTCTGAGTGCCGCCCCGGCCGTCGGCCGACGGCCGGGGCGGCGTTCTCATGACACGCAGAACTCGTTGCCCTCGGGATCCGCCATCACCGTCCACTCGCCGCCGGGCTCCCTCACCTGCCGTATGACCGTCGCGCCCAGGCCTTCCAGCCGGGCAACGGTCCCCTCGCGTCGCCCGGGGCCCGAATGGACATCGATGTGCAGGCGGTTCTTGACCGTCTTCGGCTCCGGGACGCGCTGGAAGAGCAGCCGCCGTCCCAGCCCGGCGCCGCTGTCGGGGTCGGCCGGGTCCTCCGGGTGGCGCGCCGCGGCCAGGTCGCACCAGGCGCGGCGGCCGTGGTGCTCGACCAGGATGTCCTCGCCCACGACGCCGAGACCGAGCAGACGCTCGATCAGGACGCTGTTGTCCTCCACCGGATGGCCCAGGGCCGTGGCCCAGAAGTCGGCCTGCCGGTGCGGGTCCGCGCAGTCGATCACCAGCTTCCAGCCCAGCACCTCCTGAGCCCTGTCCGTCGTGTTCGTCCCGCCCGATGTCTCCGTCATCGCCCCGTCTCCCGTCCGCCGGACTTCTTCCCTTTGGTCGGTAACCAGTTATATTGGTTACGTGACGGAGTCCGCAATGGGTCTTGTGCTGCACTCACCCGAAGGAGTGCCCTATCGCTTCGATCCGGGGTCCCTGTGCCTGGAACTGCTGCCGACGGGCGGGTCCGGGAGTTACGCGCGCTACGAGGTGCTGCACGAGCCGGCGAACCTCGTGGTCTGGGCCGCCCGCTCCCGGCTGCGCCCCGCGCCCTCGATCGAGGTGACGCAGGCCGAGCTGGCCGCCGCCAGGGAGCTGCGCGCCGCGCTGTGGCGGATGGCGGTGGACCGGGCGCACGGCCGTACGCCGCGCCCGCAGGATGTGGCGGCGGTCAACGAGGCCGCTTCCCGTCCGCCGCTGCCGGTGCGGTTGCGGCAGGACGGCGGGCGGGGCTGGGCGAGGGAGTGGGGGCCGGACGCGACGGGCACGCAACTGCTCTCGACCGTCGCGCGCGACGCCGTCGACCTGTTCGGCGGCCCGTACGCCCACCGGATACGGGAGTGCGCCTCGGACGACTGCCGTCTGGTCTTCGTGGACACCTCGCGTCCCGGCCGCCGCCGCTGGTGCTCGATGGAGCGCTGCGGCAACCGCCACAAGGTCCGGGCGCTGCGCGCCCGCCGCGGGGAGCGCGGGGAGCATGAGGAGCACGGGGAAGGGGGGTGACCGGAGTCCGGCTGCGACCGCCCGCCCCGCCGCCCACAGCCCCACCGGCCCGCGGGGACGGACGCGCCCGCCGGCGCGGTCGCGCCGGCGGGCGGTGGTGCTCGGACCCGGCGGTGCGGACTCGGGGTCCGGGCGGGCCGGGAGGCGGGGCCGAGGGAGCCGGACGGATCAGAAGGTGAGCTTCCAGCTGTTGATGTAGCCGGAGTCGGTGCGGTAGACGTCCCTCACCCGCAGCTTCCAGGTGCCGGAGGCCGTCTCGGAGGAGGCGTCGACGGTGTAGGACGCCCGGACGTCGTCGCCCGAGTCCCAGCCGGAGTTCTTCAGCCGGTAGGTGCTCCCGTCCGGGGCCACCAGGTCGATGACGAGGTCACCGCGGTAGGTGTGGACGATGTCCACGTCCACCTTCAGGTCGCCGGGAGCGTTGCCGGACCTGTTCACCGTGATCGGCGACTCCACGGTGCCCGGGTCCGGGATGGCGTGGTCGTCGGTGTTCTCGAAGACGTCGCCGTCCGGCGGGGTGGTGGTGCCCGAACTCAGCGTCCACACCGCGTGGGCGGCGGCGTCGCTGTTGCGGTCCAGGGCGGTGTCGTTGATGTTGGCGGTGGTGTCGCAGGAGGAGTGGTAGCAGCGGTCGAAGGACTGCCCGGCGGTGCCGCCCCATTTCTGCGCCTGAGCGCTGGTCTTGACGCGCCCGGCACCGGTGAACAGCCCGCCGACGGGGACACCGGCGCTCTTGAACGGGGCGTGGTCGGAGCGTCCGTCGCCCTCCGTCTCGATCTCGGTCGGGACGCCCTCGGCGGCGAACCAGTCCTTGAAGACCTTCTCGATGGCCGGGTCGTCGTCGTAGACGAAGTAGCCGGCGTTCGGCGAGCCGATCATGTCGAAGTTGAGGTAGCCGTCGATCTTCGACCGTTCCGTGGAGGAGAGGCTGTTGACGTAGTGCCGCGATCCCACCAGACCCAGTTCCTCGGCGCCCCACCAGGCGAACCGCAGGTGCTTGTCGGGCTGGTACCCCGCACGGGCCACGGCGAGGGCGGTCTCCAGGACGGCGGCGGAACCGGAGCCGTTGTCGTTGATGCCGGCGCCGCTGCTGACCGAGTCCAGGTGTGCTCCGGACATGAGGACGGCGCCGGTGTCGCCCCCGGGCCAGTCGGCGATGAGGTTGTAGCCGGTGGTCCCGTTGTAGGTGAACTGCTGGAGGGACGTGGTGTAGCCGGCGGCGTCCAGCTTGCCCCTGACGTAGTCGACCGAAGCCCGGTAGCCGGGGCGGCCGTGGGCGCGGTTGCCGCCGTTGGCGTTCGCGATCGTCTGGAACTGCGAGAGGTGCGCCTTGACGTTGGTCAGCGGGATGTCCGGTGCCGCTGCGGCCGGGGCGGCCTCGGCCGTGGCCGGGGCGGTCGTCGCGGTGAGCAGTCCGGCGGCGAGCGCACCGGCGAGTCCGGCTCCGAGAACGGCGCGGCGGAAGGGGGATCTTCGGGGGAGCCGTCGTCCGGCGGGAGTGGGCATCATGCCTCCTGTGAGGGGTTGACGTGGGCATGATGTTGATAGTGCGTCAGTGCGCCGTCAAGGGCGGAATCCGGACATATGCGTTCGAATATCGGACGGTTCTGCGCTGACGTGCCACCGACTCGCGGCGCGCCTCGAAATGGCCGGTTCCGGCCGTTCCCCCCTTTGGAATTCTCTTAGGGAGGACCGGCCGGAACCGGTCAGACGGCCACGGCCGGCCTCCCGGGATCAGTTTTTCGCGGGGTCCGACGATGTGCCGGCCGCCGCCGGGTGCTCCCCCGGGCGGCCTGCTCCCCCGGGCGCCGCGCTTTTGGCCTCCGCGGCCTCCGCGGCCTCCGCGGCCCCCGCCCGCGGTGCCCGCGCGGACGCCGCCGCGGCAGCCGCCCGCAGGCGTGCCCGCGAACGGCGTGCGGTGCGCAGGGCGTCCCAGGTGAGCAGGCACAGCGCGGTCCAGACGAGCAGGAAGCCGGCCCAGCGCTCGGGCGGCATCTCCTCGTCGAAGGCCAGCAGGCCCAGCAGGAACATCGAGGCGGGCGCAAGGTACTGCAGCAGGCCGATCGTGGACAGCGGCAGCCGTACGGCGGCTCCGCCGAAGAAGATCAGCGGCAGTGCGGTGGCCAGCCCGGCGAAGGAGAGCAGCAGCGTGTGCCCGGTGCCCTCGGTGGTGAAGGTGGCCTCGCCCCGCGAACCCAGGAAGACCAGGAAGGCGACGGCGGGCAGGAACTGCACGGCCGTCTCGGCCCCGAAGCTCGCCACCCCGTCCAGCCGGACCCCCTTCTTGATCAGCCCGTAGAGCGCGAAGCTGACGGCCAGGGCGAGCGAGAGCCAGGGCAGCCGACCGTATGCGACGGTCATCACCCCTACCGCCAGCGCTCCGATGCCGACGGCCACCCACTGGGCGGGCCGCAGTCGCTCGCGCAGCAGCAGGACGCCGAAGGCGATCGATATCAGCGGGTTGATGAAGTAGCCGAGCGACGCCTCGATGACCTTCCCGGCCCCCACGGCCCAGATGAACAGGCCCCAGTTGACCGAGATCAACCCGGCCGCCAGGGCGATCAGAGCGAGCCTGCGGGGGTCGCGCAGCAGCGGGCGCACCCACGCCCAGCGGCGCAGCGCGGCCAGGATGAGCAGGGCGGTGGGCAGCGACCACGCCATCCGGTGGGCCAGGACCTCGGTGGCGCCGGCGGGCTCCAGCAGCGCCCAGTACAGCGGTAGCAGGCCCCACATCCCGTAGGCGGCGAAGCCGAACAACAGTCCTGTGCGCTGCTCGCCCTGCGACTCCAACGTTCCTCCTCGGGGGTGGCCGGTCCGGCCGGACCGGCCTGGCTGACCGACCTCAAGACGGTAGCGCCGTACGCCCCCGCTGTCATTCCCGTTCCGACGTACGGTGCTTACGCATCGTGCTCCGTCCCGCACGCTCGGCCCACCCCGGCCGAACCCCGGCCGAACCCCGGCCGACCCCTGGCGGGGATCCCGCGTCGTCCGAACGGCCGAGAGGCCGGTCCCGCCAGGCGGAACCGGCCCCTCACATGGGCGAACGCGTCGTCAGCCCACGACTGTCCAGGTGTCGCTGCCGGCCAGGAGCGCACCGAGGTCTCCCTTGCCGTTCTGCACGACGGCCTTCTCCAACTGCTCGGCCATCAGGGTGTCGTAGACCGGGCGGCGCACGTCCCGCAGGACGCCGATGGGGGTGCGGTGCAGGGTGTCGGCGTCGGCGAGCCGGGAGAGGGCGAAGGCGGTCGTCGGGGAGGCCGCGTGGGCGTCGTGGACCAGGACGGCGTCGGTGCCCTCCGCCGTGACGTCGACCACCTTCAGGTCTCCGGTGGCCTGGTCGCGGACCACGCCCTTGGAACCCAGGCCGTCGCCTCCCCGCTCTGCTCCGAACGGCGCGCCGAAGCGGATCGGCTGTCCGTGCTCCAGCCGGATCACGGCCTCCTGGGCCTGTTCCTTGTCCTTGAGCGCCTCGAAGGCGCCGTCGTTGAAGATGTTGCAGT
Source organism: Streptomyces barkulensis (assembly GCF_002843305.1). Lineage (GTDB taxonomy): Bacteria > Actinomycetota > Actinomycetes > Streptomycetales > Streptomycetaceae > Streptomyces > Streptomyces barkulensis. Next base: position 53,529 of record NZ_PGSG01000114.1, on the reverse strand, counting down.
TCTGGTAGATCTCCACCAGGGCGGTGCCCGGGTGGTCGGCGGCCGCGCGCAGCACGCTCGTGAGGTGCTTGCGGTCGGAGTCGACGGTACGGGCCACGAAGGACGCCTCCGCGCCGATCGCCAGCGACACCGGGTTGAAGGGCGCGTCCAGCGAACCCATCGGAGTCGACTTGGTGATCTTGCCCACCTCGGAGGTGGGGGAGTACTGGCCCTTGGTGAGTCCGTAGATCCGGTTGTTGAACAGCAGGATCTTCAGGTTCACGTTCCGGCGCAGAGCGTGGATGAGGTGGTTGCCGCCGATGGACAGCGCGTCGCCGTCACCGGTGACCACCCACACCGACAGGTCCGGCCGGGAGGAGGCCAGCCCGGTGGCGATGGCCGGGGCGCGACCGTGGATGGAGTGCATCCCGTAGGTGTTCATGTAGTACGGGAAGCGGGAGGAGCAGCCGATGCCGGAGACGAAGACGATGTTCTCCTTCGCCAGCCCGAGTTCGGGCATGAAGCCCTGGACGGCGGCCAGGACGGCGTAGTCGCCGCAGCCGGGGCACCAGCGGACCTCCTGGTCGGACTTGAAGTCCTTCATGGTCTGCTTGCCGTCGGCCTTGGGGACCAGGGAGAGCGCCTCGAAGGCGGGCGCCTGCGTCGTGGTCTCAGCCATCGATGGCCTCCTTCAGAACGGTGGCGAGTTGCTCGGCCTTGAACGGCAGGCCGGTCACCTGCGTGAACGACTGGGCGTCGACCAGATACCTCGCCCGCAGCAGGGTGGCCAGCTGTCCGAGGTTCATCTCGGGGACGACCACCTTGTCGTAGCGCTTCAGCACCTCGCCGAGATTGCCGGGGAAGGGGTTGATGTGGCGCAGATGGGTCTGGGCGACCTTCTCGCCCGCGGCGCGCAGGCGGCGCACCGCGGCGGTGATCGGCCCGTAGGTGGAGCCCCATCCCAGCACCAGCACCCTCGCCTCGCCGGTGGGGTCGTCGACGAGGGCGTCCGGCACCTCGACGCCGTCGACCTTGGCCTGACGGGTGCGGACCATGAAGTCGTGGTTGGCCGGGTCGTAGGAGATGTTGCCCGTGCCGTCCTGCTTCTCGATGCCGCCGATGCGGTGCTCCAGGCCCGGCGTGCCCGGGACGGCCCAGGGACGCGCCAGGGTCTGCGGGTCGCGCTTGTACGGCCAGAAGACCTCGGTGCCGGCCTCGGTGGTGTGGTTCGGTCCGGACGCGAACCGCACCCGCAGGTCGGGCAGCTCGTCGGGCTCAGGGATCCGCCACGGCTCGGAGCCGTTGGCCAGGTAGCCGTCGCTCAGCAGGAAGACCGGGGTGCGGTACGTCAGCGCGATCCGGGCCGCGTCCAGCGCCGCGGTGAAGCAGTCACCGGGGGTGGCCGGGGCGACGATCGGCACCGGCGCCTCGCCGTTGCGCCCGTACATCGCCTGGAGCAGGTCGGCCTGCTCGGTCTTGGTCGGCAGGCCCGTCGAGGGGCCGCCGCGCTGGATGTCCACGATCAGCAGCGGCAGCTCCAGGGAGACCGCCAGCCCGATCGTCTCCGACTTCAGCGCCACCCCGGGGCCGGAGGTGGTGGTCACCGCCAGCGCCCCGCCGAAGGCGGCGCCCAGCGCGGCGCCGATGCCCGCGATCTCGTCCTCGGCCTGGAAGGTGCGCACGCCGAAGTTCTTGTGGCGGCTCAGCTCGTGGAGGATGTCCGAGGCCGGGGTGATCGGATAAGAGCCCAGATACAGCGGAAGGTCCGCCTGCTGAGACGCGGCGATCAGCCCGTAGGACAGCGCCAGATTGCCGGAGATGTTGCGGTAGGTGCCCGGGGGGAAGGCGGCCGACGCCGGGGCGACCTCGTAGGAGACGGCGAAGTCCTCGGTGGTCTCGCCGAAGTTCCAGCCCGCCCGGAAGGCGGCCACGTTCGCCTCGGCCACCTGCGGCTTCCTCGCGAACTTCCTGCGCAGGAAGGACTCGGTGCCCTCGGTGGGCCGGTGGTACATCCAGCTCAGCAGGCCCAGCGCGAACATGTTCTTGGCCCGCTCGGCGTCCCGGCGGGCCAGACCGGAGTCCTTCAGCGCCTCGATCGTCAGCGTCGTCAGCGGCACCGGATGCACCCGGTATGCGTCCAGCGAGCCGTCCTCCAGCGGGCTGGCGGCGTAGCCCACCTTGGCCATCGCCCGCTTGGTGAACTCGTCGGTGTTGACGATGACCTCAGCGCCCCGCGGCAGGTCGGGCAGGTTCGCCTTCAGCGCGGCCGGGTTCATCGCCACCAGCACGTCCGGCGCGTCGCCGGGGGTGAGGATGTCGTGGTCGGCGAAGTGCAGCTGGAAGGACGACACCCCCGGCAGCGTCCCGGCGGGCGCCCGGATCTCGGCGGGGAAGTTGGGCAGCGTGGACAGATCGTTGCCGAAGGCCGCCGTCTCCGAGGTGAACCGGTCGCCCGTCAGCTGCATACCGTCACCGGAGTCGCCGGCGAAACGGATGATGACCCGCTCCAGCCGCCGAACCTCCTTGGCCGGTGAGCCGGGCGAGGGCTGCTGATCGGCTGGGCTACTGACCTGGCTGGTCACTGGACTGGACCTCCCTTGAGGCGGCGGCTCGTCAGCCATCGTACGTGGGTAAGGGTGACCTTCCTGAGGCTGGTCACATGGTGGACGTTCGGATGAGACGACACTCGGGGACGTGGGTATATTCCGGCGCCGCTCTGGAGCCCTTCTGGAGCCCCCGGCCGGAACCGCCGCCGGACTTACGACCTGAGGTACGTCAGCACGGCCAGCACCCGGCGGTGGTCCTCGCCGCCCGGTGCCAGGCCCAGCTTCAGGAAGATGTTGCCGACGTGCTTCTCCACCGCTCCGTCGCTGACCACCAGCTGCCGGGCGATCGCGGAGTTCGTACGGCCCTCGGCCATCAGACCCAGCACCTCGCGTTCACGTGGCGTGAGCCCCGCCAGCACGTCCTGTCTGCGGCTGCGGCCGAGCAGCTGCGCGACCACCTCGGGGTCGAGCGCCGTGCCGCCGCGGGCCACCCGGACCACCGCGTCCGCGAACTCGCGGACATCGGCGACCCGGTCCTTGAGCAGATAGCCCACGCCCCGGCCGGAACCCGCCAGCAGCTCGGTGGCGTACTGCTCCTCCACGTACTGCGACAGCACCAGCACCGCCAGAGCCGGATGACAGGCGCGCAGCCGGACGGCCGCCCGCAGCCCCTCGTCGGTGTGCGACGGCGGCATCCGCACGTCCGCCACCACCACGTCCGGCAGCTCGCCCGCGTCGGCCAGCTCGCCGACGACCTTCACCAGCGCCTCGCCGTCGCCGACACCCGCTACGACCTCGTGACCGCGATCGCCGAGCAGGCGCGTCAGACCCTCTCTGAGCAGCACCGAATCCTCGGCGATGACCACCCGCACCCTGTCCCTCACGTCCTCCACGGCTCCCCCTTGCCCCCGTCGTCCGAACGCTGTGCACGAAAATCCCGTGCACAGCATTCCAGGACCGGGGCCCGGCGGCGGAGGGGCTGTGGAAAACCGGGGGTCAGCCGTCGGCGGAATCGCGCCAGGGCAGCTCGGCGGTGACGGTGGTGGGCCCGCCGTCGGGGGAGTCCACCAGGAGGAGCCCGTCGACGGAGCCCAGACGCTCGGTGAGGCCGGCCAGACCGGTGCCGCGATCGGCGCGGGCGCCGCCGCGGCCGTCGTCGAAGACCCGGATGAGCAGGCGGTCGCCCGAGCGACGCAGATCCACCGAGGCCCGTGCGGCGCCGCTGTGCTTGCCGACGTTCTGGAGGAGCTCGGAGACGGTGAAGTAGGCGATGCCCTCGATGGCGGGCGCGGGGCGGGCCGGGAGGTCCACGGACACGGACACGGTCACGGGGCAGCGGGCGGCGACGTTGGACAGCGCGGGGCCCAGGCCGCGGTCGGTGAGGATGGCCGGATGGATGCCGCGGGCGAGGTCGCGGAGCTCGGCGAGGGCGAGCTTCACCTCGCCGTGGGCCTCGTCGACCATCCTGGCGGCGGCCTGCGGGTCCTCCAGCAGCTTCTCCCTGGCCAGGCCGAGGCCCATGGCCAGGGAGACCAGACGGGCCTGCGCCCCGTCGTGGAGGTCGCGCTCGATGCGGCGCAGATCGGCGGAGGCGGTGTCGGCCACCGTCCGCCGGCCCGACTCCAGCTCCGCGATGCGCCGCTCCAGCGCGTCCGAGGGCGACAGCAGCGCGCGCACCATCATCCGGTCCACATGGGTCAGCCCGCGGGCCAGCCACGGCAGGACGGGCCAGGCGACGAAGAGCGAGACGAGACAGACGGTGAAGGTGGCGATGCCCCAGGGCAGGCGGACGAAGGAGTAGAGCGCGTGCCGCCAGCCGACCGGGTCCTTCAGGCAGGCCCACAGCCAGGGGAAGAAGCCGCCGTGCGCCCGGTGCCGGATCGGCGTCGGCTCCTCGATCCGCATCCCGAGCAGCAGCCGTGCGCGGACCCGTTCCGCCCTGCCGAACCGGCGGCCGCCCATCAGGCCCAGCACCAGCACCGGCAGCCCCACGACGGTGACCGACAGCAGCAGGCCGCAGTAGACCCACACGGAGACATAGAGGAAGCCCACGATGTCCATCGGCAGGTTGAGCAGGAGATGCGCGATCTCCTTCCAGGTCTGCGCGCCGAGCGGGGCCCGTGGCGGGGGCAGCCGTTCGTCCTCGCGGGCCCCGGGGACGCCGGCGGCCCCTCCGGCCCCTCCGGCCCCGCCGGTCCGTGCGGTCCCTCCCACCCGTGCGGTCCCGGTGGTCAGCGGGGCGCGCGAGGCGTCCGCCGGGTCCGGGGTGTCCGATGCGCCCGGCGCACCGGGCGCATCCGGTGTTTCCGGGGGCCGGGGCGCCTCCTCGGCGGGAGGGACATGCGGGGCGTGCGGGCCGCCGGGCGCGGCGCGGCCGGAGGTCGGGGGGCTCGCGGTCATGGGCACAAGACTGCCGGGCGCGGGGGTGCGCCGCCATGGGGTTCGTGGGCGGTGGGCGGTGGGGCTAACCCCACCATCGGGCGGGGACGCGGCGAAGGCCGGGGCGCGGATGCGGTGGAGGCCCGCTTCCGTGTACGGGCCCAGGGCCTAGACTCCCCTTCCGAACGGAGCGTCGTAACCGATGCGAACACCACGGAGCGAGGGGCGGACGTGCCGGACTACTTCCACGGCTACGCGGTCGTCGGGCTGGTCGCGGTCGTCGGGGTGCTCTTCGTGGCGGTGGCCTTCGGCGCCGGGCGGCTGTTGCGGCCCGTGGTGCCGACGCCGGAGAAGCTGCTGACCTACGAGTGCGGAGTGGACCCCGTCGGCGAGGGCTGGGCGCACACCCGGATCCGCTACTACGTGTACGCCTTCCTCTACGTCGTCTTCGCCGTCGACTCGATCTTCCTCTTCCCCTGGGCGACGGTCTTCGCCGAGCCCGGTTTCGGCGGAGTGACACTGGTGGAGATGTTCGTCTTCCTCGGCTTCCTGGCCGTGGGACTGCTCTACGCCTGGAGGAAGGGCGTTCTGGCATGGACGTGAACCCCGAGACCCCCGGCACCCGCGGGACCCCCGGCCCGGCCGGCCTGCCGGAGCCCCTGCCCGAGCCCCGTCGGCTGGGCGGACTGGCCCGGCTCGCTCCCGAGCCGATGAAGGTGGTCCTCAACTGGGGCCGCCGCTACAGCCTGTGGGTCTTCAACTTCGGACTGGCCTGCTGCGCGATCGAGTTCATCGCCGCGTCGATGTCCCGCCACGACTTCATCCGCCTCGGCGTCATCCCCTTCGCCCCGGGGCCGCGCCAGGCCGACCTGATGGTCGTCTCGGGCACGGTCACCGACAAGATGGCCCCGGCGATCAGGCGGCTGTACGAGCAGATGCCCGAGCCGAAGTACGTGATCTCCTTCGGGGCCTGCTCCAACTGCGGCGGCCCGTACTGGGACTCGTACTCCGTCACCAAGGGCGTGGACCAGATCGTCCCGGTCGACGTCTATGTGCCCGGCTGTCCGCCCCGGCCCGAGGCGCTGCTCCAGGGCATTCTCAAGCTCCAGGAGAAGATCGCCGGCGAGTCGACGGCCGAGCGGTACGGGAACGCTCCCACCTCCGCCTCCGCCCCCAAAGCCGCGCCGTCGAGCCGGCCGGGCCCGTCGGGGGCGGCGCTGACCAGCGGCCTGGTCGCCCCGCCCCCGCCCTCGTCTCCGGGCCCGGCAGCGGGGGAGGGGCGCGCATGACCGGACCGAACCCGAATCCGAATCCGCCGGATCCGCGGCCGTCCCCCGTCGGATGGCTGCCCCGGCCCGCCGGGGAGGTCTTCGGCGAGGGCGCGAGCGCGGCCGAGGCGTACGGGCTGCTGACCGTCGACGTGCCGGCCGCCCGCTGGACCGAGGCGCTGACCACCGCGCGCGACGAACTGGGCTGCACGTTCTTCGACTGGCTGAGCGCCGTGGACGAGCCGGGCGAGGGTTTTCGGATCTGCGCGCACCTGGCCGCTCTGGGCACACCGGTCCGGCGGCTGCTGCTGCGGACCACCGTGCCGCACGAGACGCCCGAACTGCCCACCGCCACCGGTGTGTACGCCGGGGCGGCCTGGCACGAGCGGGAGACGCACGAGATGTTCGGCGTCTCCTTCACCGGACACCCGAACCCGGCTCCGCTGCTGCTGCCCGACGGCTTCGAGGGGCATCCGCTGCGCAAGGACTTCGTGCTGGCGGCCCGTGTCGCCAAGGCGTGGCCCGGCGCCAAGGAGCCGGGCGAGCCCGCGGAGGGCGGCCCGAGGCGGCGGCAGACGCTGCCGCCCGGCGTGCCCGACCCGAACGAGTGGGGTCCGCTCAAGGGACAGCTTCCCGCGCCGGCCGCCCGCCCGGCACGCGGCCGTGCGGCGGGCGCCGCGGGGGAGCGCCCGCCGCGGCGCTCCCGCAGCGCGAGCGCCGGTTCCGCCAGCCAGCGCGCCTCCGGAGGCGCTCCCCCGGAGGCCGCCGCGCCGCGCCGCTCCCGCAGCGCGAGCGAAGGCTCGGCCAGCCAGCGGGCGGAGGGCACCCCACCGGCCCGTAGGCCGCGCCGCTCCCGCAGCGCGTCGGAGGGATCGGCCAGTCAGCGGGCAGCCGCGGAGCCGGGGCGGCGCAGTACGGACGCCCCCTGGCTCAAGCAGCCCGGGCCGTCCGGCGAGACCTCGGACGAGGCCGCCCGCCGCGTCCACGGGACGGACGAGGGGACGGATGTCCCGCTCGGCGAGGGCGGCGGCGCCTCGGCGGCGAACGCCCCCGAGGGCGACGCCCCGGGGCCGGAGCGCGAGGCCCCCCGGAAGCCCGGCACCGGTGACAGCGACAGTGGCGACAGCGGCACCGGCAGCGGCGACAGCGACAGTGGCGGCAGCGGCGGAGCGACGGGAGGCGGTGCCTGATGGACGTGCTCGACGTCGCCTGGCGGCTGCTGGCCGTCCTGCTCGCCTTCCTCGCCCTGCCCCTGGTGGTGGGCCAGGCCGAGCACAAGGTGATGGCCCACATGCAGGGCCGGGTCGGCCCGATGTACGCGGGGGGCTTCCACGGCTGGGCCCAACTCGTCGCCGACGGCGTGAAGTTCGCGCAGAAGGAGGACGTGGTGCCGGCTGACGCCGACCGCCGGGTCTTCCAGCTCGCGCCGGCCGTCGCCCTGATCCCCTACCTCCTCGTGCTGATCGCCATCCCGGTCGGCCCGAACGGCATGGTCGGCCAGGCGATCGACGCGGGGATCTTCTTCGTGCTCGCCGTGATGGGCGTCGGCGTGCTCGGCTCGCTGATGGGCGGCTGGGCCTCGGCCAACAAGTTCTCCCTCCTGGGAGGCCTGCGCACCGCCGCCCAGCTCATGGCGTACGAGCTGCCGCTGCTGCTCGCGGCCGCCTCCGTCGCCATGGCCGCCGGGACGCTCTCGCTGCCCGGGATCCTGGAGGCGTTCGAGTGGTGGTGGGTGCCGTGGCAGATCATCGGCGCACTGGTCTTCTTCACCGCCGGGCTCGCCGAGCTCCAGCGCCCGCCCTTCGACGCCCCCATCGCCGACTCCGAGATCATCTTCGGCGCGTACACCGAGTACACGGGTCTGCGCTTCGCGCTCTTCCTGCTCGCCGAGTACGCGGGCATCGTCATCCTGTGCGCACTGACCACGGTGCTGTTCCTGGGGGGCTGGCACGGGCCGTTCGCCGCCGACCTCGGCTGGCTGTGGACCCTGATGAAGACCTCCGTCCTCGCCTTCGTCGTCATCTGGCTGCGGGTGAGCTACCCCCGGCTGCGCGAGGACCAGCTCCAGAGGCTCGCCTGGACCGTGCTCGTCCCCCTCGCCCTCTTCCAGATCGCGCTCACCGGCGTCGTCAAGGTGGTGATCCAGTAATGGCCGTTCCCGGCAGCGGCCTGGCCAAGGGCCTGGCCGTCACCCTCCGCACCATGACCCGGCGCTCGGTCACCGCGCACTATCCGGACGTCCAGCCCGAGCTGCCCGCCCGCAGCCGCGGGGTGATCGGGCTGTTCGAGGAGAACTGCACGGTGTGCATGCTGTGCGCCCGCGAGTGCCCCGACTGGTGCATCTACATCGACTCCCACAAGGAGACGGTGCCGCCCGCCGCTCCGGGAGGGCGCGAGCGCAGTCGCAACGTCCTGGACCGCTTCGCCATCGACTTCTCCCTGTGCATGTACTGCGGTATCTGCATCGAGGTCTGCCCCTTCGACGCGCTTTTCTGGTCACCGGAGTTCGAGTACGCCGAGACCGACATCCGCGATCTCGTCCACGAACGGGACCGGCTGCGCGAGTGGATGTGGACCGTGCCCGCCCCGCCGCCGCTCGACCCCGCCGCGGAGGAGCCCAAGGAGATCGCCGCCGCCCGCAAGGCCGCCGAGAAGCAGCTCGCCGCCGAGGCCCGCGACCGCGAGGCCGGGCAGCCGGGGACCTCGCGGCCGGAGACGGAGCGGCCGGAGACGGAGCGGCCGGAGACGGAGCGGCCGGAGACGGGCCGGCGGGACGGTGACGCGTGAGCGCCACCGTGAGCCTCGCCGCCGCCTCCGCCGTCTTCACCGTTTCCGGCACCTCCACCGCCTCCGGCACCCCCGGCTTCCTGTCGCCCACCGGCGTCGAGATCCTCTTCCTGCTCGTCGGCCTGCTCACCCTCGGTGCCGCGATCACCGCCGTCACCACCCGGCAGCTGGTGCACGCCGCCCTGTGGCTGGTGGTGGCACTGGGCGGGATCGCCGTCGAGTACCTGCTGCTGTCCGCCGAGTTCATCGCCTGGGTGCAGGTCCTGATCTACGTCGGGGCCGTCGTCGTGCTCCTCCTGTTCGGGCTGATGCTCACCAGGGCGCCCATCGGCCGCTCGCCGGACGCCGACTCCGGCAACCGCCCGGTCGCCCTCGCGGTCGCCGTCACCGCCGCCGCCGTCCTGGTCACCGTCGTGGTGGACGCCTTCCGCACCACCTGGATCGACCTGGAGAGCGGCGCGCCGCAGGGCACCACCGACGTCACCGGCAGGATCCTCTTCCAGCACTGGGTGCTCCCCTTCGAGGCCCTCTCCGTCCTGCTGCTCGCGGCCCTCGTCGGAGCGATCGTCCTCTCCCGCCGGGGAAACGGACGGAACGGGAACGGCGGCGACGACAGCGACGGCGGCGACGGCGGTGCCGCCGGCGCCGAGCACGGAACCGGGGCCGCGGACGGGGGAGAGCGCTGATGCATCTGGCCTACCCCGCCGTCCTGGCCGTCCTCCTCTTCTGCACCGGTCTGTACGGAGTCCTCGCCCGGCGCAACGCGATCCTCGTACTGATGTCGGTCGAGCTGATGCTCAACGCCGTCAACCTCAACCTCGTCGCCTTCGACGTCTGGCTCCGCGACACCCTCCACGCGGGCCAGGCCCTCACCCTCTTCACCATCACCATCGCCGCCGCCGAGATCGGCATCGGCCTCGCCATCGTGCTGCTCGTCCACCGCAACCGGGGCACCTCCCACATCGACCGGCTCCGCGAGCTCGCGGAAACCGGCGGAACCGACAGAACCGCCGGAACCGACAGAACCGGCGGGACCGCTGCGGACAGTGACGATCCAACTGTGGCAGGCACCACTGACAACCCCGCGGACACGCGCCTGACCAGGGGAGAGGCCACCGCGTGAGCACCACGACCCTCGCCGTCCTCGTCCCACTGCTGCCCTTCCTCGGCGCCCTCGCCGGGCTCCTCCTCGGCCGCCGCGCCCCCGCCTACGTCCGCCCCCTGGCCGTCCTGCCCACCCTCACCTCCGCCGTCCTCGCCGCGGCCGTCGCCGTACGCCAGGGCGGGGAGGGCGCCCTGACCGGCGCGACCCGGCTGACCCCCACCGGCGACGACGCCCTCCCCGTCGAGCTCGCCCTCCACCTCGACGGCTTCGCCGTCCTCGTGGCCGTCCTGGTCGCCGCCGTCGCGTCCTGTGTGCAGATCTACTCCACCGGCTATCTGCGCGACGACCCGCGCTACCCCTCCTACGCCGCGCTGGTCTCCCTCTTCACGGCCGCGATGCTGCTGGTCGTCTACAGCGACGACCTGATCGTGCTGCTGGTCGGCTGGGAGGTCATGGGCATCTGCTCGTACTTCCTGGTCGGCCACTACTGGGAGACGGCCGCCGCGCGCTCCGCCTCCCTCAAGGCGTTCCTCGTCACCAAGCTCGGCGACGTGCCGTTCGTCATCGGCATCCTGGCGCTGGCCTCCCAGGCCGGCACCTTCCGGATCAGCACGATCGTGACCCGGCTGACCTCCCCGCTGTCCGGCTTCGAGCTGGAGCACCCCACCGTCATCGCACTGCTGCTGCTCGCGGGGGTCGCGGGCAAGTCCGCCCAGTTCCCGCTGCACACCTGGCTGCCGGACGCGATGGCGGGCCCGACTCCGGTCTCCGCGCTGATCCACGCCGCCACCATGGTCGCGGCCGGGGTGTACTTCGTCGCGCGGCTGCTGCCCGTCTTCACCTCCTCCGCCGCCGCGCTCGCCGTCCTGGCCGCGATGGCGGCGGTCACCATGGTCGGCTCGGCGCTCGCCGCCCTCGCCCAGGACGACGTCAAGCGGGTCCTGGCCTACTCCACCGTCGGCCAGCTCGGCTACATGACCGGCGCCCTGGCCGTCGCCGACCGCGGCGCGGCCGTCTTCCACCTCATCTCCCACGGCGTGTTCAAGGCGCTGCTCTTCCTCGCCGCGGGCGTGCTCATTCACGCGGCCGGCACCAACTCCCTGGCCGCGATGTCCCGCACCGGCGGTCTGGGCAGGCGGGCGCCGGACGCCTACTGGACGATGACCGTCGCCCTGCTGGCGCTGGCCGCCGTGCCACCCTTCGCCGGTTTCTTCTCCAAGGAGGCCGTCCTCGCCGCGGCCGAGCACGCCGCCCTCGACCCTGCCGGCGGGGCCGCCCACGCCGTTCCCGCCGCCGTGGGCTGGACGGTCCTGCTCGCCGGGTTGCTGACCGCCGCGCTCACCGCCGCGTACGCCACCCGGCTGTGGCTGCTGGCCTTCCACGGCCGCGGCTTCGCCGCGCCCGGCGAGAACACCGCACCCGACCGCGCCGGACAGCCCGACCGCGCCGGACAACCGGTCGTCATGAACGCGGTGCTGTGGGCGCTGGCCGGGCCGACCATCGCCGTCGGACTGCTCTACGGCGCCCTGCCCGACTGGTTCGACGGCCGCTCGCTGGCCCCCACCCTCACCACCTCCGTCCTGGGCACCGGCCTGGCCGCCGCCGGCATCGTGGTGATGTACGCGGCCTGGCGGCACAGCACCGCCACCGCCGCCGCCCGTGCCCCGCTCGGTGCCGTCGCCGCCCACCCGGAAGCCGAGCCGGCGGTCTCCGAGGCCGAGGCCATCGCCACCCACCGGGCGGCCTACGGCGACATCGCCGCCGCCGACGACCCGGCCGACCCGGGCCGGCTCCTGCTCGGCCCGCTGCACCGCCACGCCGCCCGCGGCTTCCACCTCGACGCCCTCTACGCGGCCGTCGCCGTACGCCCGGTCCTGGCCGCGGCGCGGCTGGTGCGCTTCCTGGACCGCGAGGTCGTCGACACCTACGTGCGCGGCGCCACAGGCACCGCGCGGCTGCTGGGGGCGGCCGTGCGCCGAGCCCAGACCGGCAACGTGCAGACCTATCTCGGCCTCCTGCTCGCCGGTTCCCTCGTCCTGGCCGTGGCCGCCGCCCTCGTCGCCGCCGGAGCGTGACCAGTGATCCCCCTGAACGACACCGCGATGCGGCTGCTCCTGGCGGCCGTCGTCGTCCTGCCTCTGCTCGGCGCGGCCGCCGCCCTGCTGCCGGCCCCGCCCGGGCTGCGGGGCAGGAGTCCCGAGCAGGCCGTGCTGCGCCACGGGGTCACCGTCACCGGCGCCGTGCTGGCCGCCACCGCGGTGCTCGCGCTCGGCTTCGACCACGACCGGCCCGGCACGGTGCAGGCCGAGACCGACATCGCCTGGATCCCGGCGCTCGGCGTCCGTGTCCACCTGGGCACCGACGGCGTCTCACTGCCCCTGCTCGTCCTGACGGCGCTGCTGACCTTCCTGTGCGCCCTGTACAGCTACCACCGGCCCCCCGAGGGCCCGCGCCCGCAGGCGTTCGTCGCGCTCGTGCTCCTGCTGGAGGCCGGCACCCTGGCGACCTTCGCCGTGCTGGACCTGATGCTGTTCTTCCTGGCCTTCGAGACGGTCCTGATCCCGATGTACTTCCTCATCGCACGCTGGGGCGGCGCGGGGCGGGAGCGGGCCGCGTGGAAGTTCGTCCTCTACACCCTGCTCGGCTCCGTGGTGATGCTGCTGGGCCTGCTGCTGGTCGGACTGGGCGCCGAGGGTGGCCCGACGTTCGACATGACGGTGCTCGCCGAGGACGGTGGCCGGGGGCTGACCCACACCACCCAGGTCGTGGCCGCCCTCGCCATCGGCACCGGCCTGGCCGTCAAGACGCCGATGTGGCCGCTGCACAGCTGGCTCCCGGACGCCCACACCGCCGCCCCGACCGTCGGCTCGGTGCTGCTGGCGGGCGTCCTGCTGAAGATGGGCACCTACGGCTTCGTCCGGATCGTCCTGCCGGTCGTCCCCGACGGCATCCACACCCTCGCGCCGTATCTGGCGGCCTTCGCGGTCACCGGCATCGTCTACGGATCGCTGGCCTGCCTGGCGCTGGCCCTTCCCGGAGCCAGGGGCGACCTCAAGCGCCTCATCGCCTACTCCTCGGTGGGCCACATGGGCTTCGTGCTGCTGGGCGTCGCCACCCTCACCCGCACCGGCGTCAACGGCGCGCTGTTCGCCAACATCGCCCACGGCCTCATCACCGGACTGCTGTTCTTCCTCGCCGGTGCGGTCAAGGACCGCACCGGCACCACCGACCTGGACCGCCTCGCACTCGACGGCGCAGGAAAGGACGACGGGGGCGCGGCGTTGTACGGGCGCGCCCCCCGGCTCGGCGGGCTGCTCGCCTTCGCCGCCGTCGCCTCCCTCGGCCTGCCCGGACTGGCCGGCTTCTGGGGCGAGATGCTCGCGCTGCTCGGCGCGTACCACCCCGCCGACGGGCTCAGCCGGCCCGCGTACCTGGTCTTCATGGCCCTCGCGGCCCTCGGCACCCTGCTGACCGCCGCCTATCTGCTGGTGGTCGTGCGCCGGGTCTGCATGGGGTCGCCCTCCACCCCGGGTGCCGCCTCCGCCCCGGGCACCGCCTCCGCCCCGGGCGCCGTCCCCGCCCCGGGCGCGACCCTGCCGGACGTACGCGGCCACGAGTTCGCCGCCTGGATCCCGCTCGTCGTCCTCACCGTCCTGGCCGGACTGTGGCCCGCGATCCTCCTGGGGCTCACCGATCCGGCCGTGCAGAACCTCCTGCCGGGAGTCAGCCGATGAACGCGCTCGCCCAGGACCCCGTCCGGTCGGTCGTCCAGTCCGTCGACTGGATCGCCATCGCCCCGCCCGCCCTCGCCGCACTGGGCGCGCTGGCCGTCCTGGTCGCCGACCTGTTCCTGCCCGAGCGCCGCAAGCCGCTGCTCGGCCCGGTCGCCGTCGCCGTCCTCGCGCTCGCCGCGCTCGCTCTGCTGCCCCTCCTGGACGGCGACCGCACCACCTTCTGCCTCACCGCCGACCCGGCGGTGTGCTCCTACGTCGCCGACCCGTTCACTCTGGCCGTCCAGTTCCTGGTGCTGGGCGCCGCCCTGATCGCCGCCCTGCTGTCGATGACGGCCGTACGGGACGACGCGCTGCCGGGCGGCGAGTACTGGTTCCTGCTGCTGGCCTCCGCCGCGGGAGCGGCGCTGCTGCCCGCCGCCCGCGATCTGGCGACCCTGATCGTGGCGCTGGAGGTCGCATCCCTGCCGTCCTTCGCCCTGGTCGGACTGCGCCGCGCGGACGGACGCTCCTCCGAGGCGGCCCTGAAGTTCTTCCTCTCCTCGGTCACCGCCACCGCCGTCAGCCTGATGGGCGTCAGCTTCGTCTACGCCGCGACCGGCTCCCTGCACCTGGACCGGGTCGCCGAAGGGCTGCGCGAGACCGCCCCCGGCCTGGAGACCCTGGCCGCCACCGGAGTCGCCCTCACCCTCGTCGGCTTCGCGTTCAAGACCGCGGCCGTCCCCTTCCACTCCTGGGTGCCGGACACCTACGTGGGCGCCCCCTTGCCGGTGGCCGCCTACCTTTCGGTGATCGGCAAGGCGGTCGGCTTCTCCGGGCTGATCCTGGTGACCGTCGAGGCCTTCCCCTCCTACGGCCACGTCTGGGGACCGGCGCTCGCCGTCCTGGCCGCCCTCACCATGACCGGGGGCAACGTGGCCGCCCTGCGGCAGCGCCCGGAGCGCCCGCACAGCGCGGTACGGCTGCTGGCGTGGTCCTCCGTCGGCCAGGCCGGCTACCTGCTGGTGCCCATCGCCGCGGCGGCGTACGCCGCCGAGCCGGGGCGGGCCGTCGGCGCGACCGTCGCGTACGCCCTGATGTACGCCGCCGTGAACCTCGGGGCCTTCGCCGTGGCCGCCCATGTCGGCCGGAGCGCCGCAGCCAACCGGATCACCGACTACCGCGGCCTGTACGCCGCCCACCCCCTGGCCGCCCTGGCCCTGGCCTTCTTCCTGCTCTGCCTGGCCGGGCTGCCGCCGGGGATCATCGGCCTGTTCGCCAAGGTCGCGGTCCTCTCCACGGCCGTGGACGCGGGACTGGGCTGGCTCGCGGCGGTGATGGCGGTGAACGTCGTGATCGCCCTGTACTACTACCTGGCGTGGACGGCGCAGATCTTCCGGGCCCCCGTACACGCGCCCGCCGCACACGCGCGCGTGCGCGTCGCCGCGCCGCTCACGGCCGCGATCGCCCTGACGGGGCTGCTCGCCGTCGGCCTTTCGGGTGCTCCCCAGCTCGCCCTGCGCTTCGCCGCCGACGTGCTGCTTTAGACGGGGGGCGGCCCGGGAACCCGGCGCCTTCACATGGCGTTGACCTCACAGGAAGGGTCCACGAATCCGCCTTCGGACGGAGGCACCGCCGCAACGAAGGGCCACACGGGGGATCCCCCCTGCCGCACCACCTGGAGGGCGTACCGTGCACCGCCGGCACAACGGGCTGAAGACCGCCCTGCTACTCGGGGGCCTGTCCGCACTCATCATCGTCATCGGCGGTTTCTTCGGCCGCACCGGGCTGGTCGTCGCGGTCGTCCTGGCACTGGGCACCAACGCCTACGCCTACTGGAACAGCGACAAGCTCGCCCTGCGAGCCATGAGAGCCCGCCCGGTCAGCGAGTTCGAGGCCCCGGGCCTGTACCGGACGGTCCGCGAGCTGTCCACGGCCGCCCGCCGGCCCATGCCCCGCCTGTACATCTCACCCACCCAGGCGCCCAACGCGTTCGCCACCGGCCGCAACCCGCGCAACGCCGCCGTCTGCTGCACCGACGGCATCCTGCGCATCCTGGACGAGCGTGAGCTGCGCGCCGTCCTCGGGCACGAGCTGAGCCACGTCTACAACCGCGACATCCTCATCGCCTCCGTCGCGGGCGCACTGGCCTCGGTGGTGATGTTCCTGGTCAACTTCGCCTGGCTGATCCCGATCGGCCGCTCGGACGACGAGGAGGGCCCCGGTCTGGCCGGGATGCTGCTGATCATGCTGCTCGGTCCGCTCGCCGCGTCCCTGATCAGGCTCGCGGTCAGCCGCTCCCGGGAGTACGAGGCGGACGCCTCCGGCTCCCAGCTCACCGGCGACCCGCTGGCCCTGGCCTCGGCCCTGGCCAAGCTGGAGGCCGGCACCAAGCAGCTCCCCCTGCCCCCCGAGCCCCGGCTGGAGACCGCGAGCCACATGATGATCGCCAATCCCTTCCGTCCCGGAGACGGCCTGTCCAGGATGTTCTCCACCCATCCCCCGATGGCCGAGCGCATCGCCCGGCTGGAGCGCATGGCCGGGAGGCGGCTGTGAGGACGCTCCTCAACATCCTGTGGCTGGTCTTCTCCGGCCTCTGGCTGGCCCTGGGGTACGTGGTCGCCGGTCTGATCTGCTTCCTGCTGATCGTCACGATCCCGTGGGGCATCGCCTGCTTCCGGATCGCCGTCTACGCCCTGTGGCCCTTCGGGTACACCGTCGTCCAGCGGCCCGGCGCGGGCGCGGCCTCCGCCGCGGGCAACATCGTCTGGCTGGTCTTCGCCGGGATATGGCTCACCCTGGGACACATAGCCGCGGGCATCGGCTTCTTCCTGACGATCATCGGCATCCCGTTCGGCATCGCCCACTTCAAGATGATTCCGGTCTCCCTGATGCCGCTGGGCCGTGAGATCGTCCGCAGCGACGCCGCGTACCCGTCGTACCGCTGGAACGCGGCTCCCCGTTAGGACGCCCCACCGGGCGTCGAAGGTCCCGGAGGCCTCTCAGGACCGGGCGGTCCCCTCGTCGTGCAGACCGTCGTACACGCCCTCGTGCGGGCCCTCGCGCCGCCCGCCGTACGGATCCGCCCCGGCCGGCGGCTCGCCCGCGCCCTCCCAGGGGGCCGGTCCGGTGCCGTCGCTCCAGGCGGCCAGCGCGTGCCGGTCGAAGCACAGGATGCCGCACTGCCGTGCGTACTCGGCGGCGGGCGCGGTGAAGTCGCCGGTGGTGACCACGGCCGCCACCTGGGCCTCGTGGACGGTGTAGCAGGTGCCGCCGAAGCGCTGCACGTCCTGCGAGCCGACCTTGTTGGTGTCGCTGTAGCGCTTGCACTGGATGACCACACGCCACCCGTCCGGGGCGGTGGCGACGACATCGGCGCCGAGGTCGCCCGCGCCGCCGACGACCTCCACGTCCCGGCAGCCGTCCCGCTCGCACAGGGCCGCGACCGCCTGCTCGAACTCCTCCGCCTCCATGGCCTCGTAATCCGGGCGGCCGGGACGGTCGGGACAGTCGGAGCGGGCCGTGGCGGTCCCGGCCCCGGCCGGTTCCGCGTACCGGACGGCCTCCGATCCCTCCACCGGTCCGGGACGCTCCGCGTGCTCACCGCTCTCCGGCCCGTCGCCCGGGACCTCCTCCTCCAGCGTGTCCAGCGCTGTCTCGGCCGCCTCGGTCAGGACCGTGGCGGCCCGCCGCGCGGCCCTGGACGCCCGGAAGCGGCGCCCGCCGCGCAGACCGGCCACGGCGGCCGGCACGGCGATCAGGCAGACGGCCACCGCCGCGACCGGATGCCGCCCGGCCGCCTCCAGCACCACCCGCCCGGCGAACCACACACCCAGCAGGACGACGGCGGCCAGCACGAAGGCCAGGGCCGTCACACGCAGGTCGAAGACGGGCCTGCCGTCCGGCGTACGCCTCCGGCGCGCGGATATGGCCATCGGTGCTGATCCCCCCTGGCGGTTCGGCGTGGAACATCACTGCTCGCTACTGCCGTCTGCCCCGCCTCCCCGTTTTCAACGGGCCGCCGGGAGGGGCCCGCCGGGAGCGAGTCGCCGGGAGGGGCCCGCCGCACCGAGGTCAGCAGCCGACGCCGATGCAGTCCTGCCGGAAGACCTCCTCGCCGTCCACCGTGCCGACGACCGTGAAGCCCTCGAGCGTGACGCCGCCCTCCGTCTCGATCCGGGGGTCGCTGCCGGCGTCGGCCACCATCCGGGCCTCCCCGCCGTCCACGGTGGTGCCCTCGCAGGTGACCCTCAGATCCTCCCCGGTGCCCTCGTCGGTGCAGGCGAGGTCGCCGTCGATCTCGTTCCCGGCCTGGTCGAAGGCGAGTTCGCCGGCCTCGGCCGCACTGTTGCGGGCGAGGGTCCCGGAGATCTCCTCCCCGGTGCCGCCGTCCCCGCAGCCCGAGAGCAGAAACGCGCCGCACAGCAACGCGGCCGGCAGAGTGGCCCGCCCGGTCTTCTTTCCCATACGTCCTCCTGGGCCCGTACGCGTGGAAGATTCCGTGTCCGGGTGCCCGACGCGCGGTGCCGCCAACCTTCCGGGCGCCTTCCCCACCGCCGCGGAGGACGGAGGACGGAGGGGCACCCGCCGGCGGCGGGTGCCCCTCCGTCCTCGGCCGGCGCCCACCGCCGGCCCCGTGCTCAGCGGTAGTTGGTGAACTGGATCGCGAAGTCGAAGTCCTTGCCCTTGAGCAGGGCGATGACCTCCTGCAGGGCGTCCCGGCTCTTGTGGCTGACGCGCAGCTCGTCACCCTGCACCTGGGCCTTGACGCCCTTGGGGCCCTCGTCGCGGATGATCTTCGCGACCTTCTTGGCGTTGTCCTGGGAGATGCCCTCCTGGATCGACGCGAAGAGCTTGTACTCCTTGCCGGACACCTGGGGCTCCCCGGCGTCCAGGGACTTCAGGGAGATGCCCCGCTTGACCAGCTTGGTCTGGAAGATGTCGAGGATGGCCTTGACCCGCTCCTCGGAGTTGGCCCGCATCTCGATCTTCTCGCCCGACCAGGCGATGGAGGCCCCCACGCCCTTGAAGTCGAAGCGCTGGGAGATCTCCTTGGCTGCCTGGTTGAGGGCGTTGTCGACCTCCTGCCGCTCGACCTTCGAGACGATGTCGAAACTGGAGTCGGCCATCGTGGATTGGCTCCTCGTGCGTAGATCCGTCAGGGTGCGGTCCGGCCCGGTCCGGCTCGGTCCGCGCCGTCAGCCTAGTCATCCGCCGCGGTGATCCACCGCCGGACAACGAGGTGGCGGACCACCCCCCACCATCGGGTATGGTTGTGCGCGTTGCCAGGGAGCGAACGCCCCCGAGGCGGCAATCCCAGGCGGTGTGCCCGAGTGGCCAAAGGGAGCAGACTGTAAATCTGCCGGCTCAGCCTTCCTAGGTTCGAATCCTAGCGCCGCCACACGAGGGAAACGGCCCCCCACCGGTCCACCGGTAGGGGGCCGTTCGCCGTTTCGCCCGGCGTCCTGTCCGGCGCGGAGCCTAGGCCCTGTCTGACAAATCCCGCCTGCTCCGCGGCGTCTGGCACGCACGCTCGCTGCGTTGTCGATCGTCGGCGCAGCACGCTGCGCTCTCCTCCTCCGCCTTGCGATCGCACGCACCAGACGCCGCGGAGCCCGCCCTTCGGGCGGACAGCGCTATTTGTCAGACAGGGCCTAGTCCGGCACCTCCGTCGCCTCCGAGCCCAGTTCCGCGATCGCCTGGTCGACCGGGACATCTCCGGAGACCAGCTCCAGCGTCACCCGCGCCGCGCGCGGATCGTCCAGGAGGGCGAGGAGGACGGCGGCCACGTCGTCGCGGGAGATCTCGCCGCGGCCCGTGCGGGGCTCCAGCCGCACCCGTCCAGTGCCGGGGTGGTTGGTGAGACGACCGGGGCGCAGGATCGTCCAGTCCAGGTTGACGCGCCGGCGGATGTCGTCGTCCGCGGCGCCCTTGGCGCGCAGGTAGGCGGCGAAGACGGGCTCCATGTCCGCGGGGGGCTCGTCGTCCGCCCCCATCGCGGAGATGACCAGGAAGCGGCGTACTCCGGCGAGTTCGGCGGCGTCCGCGAAGAGGACCGCGGCCGCGCGGTCCACCGTCTCCTTGCGGGCCGTGCCGCTGCCCGGTCCCGCCCCCGCCGCGAAGACCGCGGCGTCGGCGTCCCGCAGGTGCCGGGCGACCTCCTCCGCGGACGACGACTCCAGGTCGCAGACGACCGGCTCGGCCCCTGCCGAGCGCAGGTCGTCCGCGTGCTCGGGCCGCCGGATGAGCCCGACGACCTCCTCACCGCGCGCGGCGAGCAGCCGCTCCAGCCGCAGTGCGATCTGACCGTGTCCTCCAGCGATGACTGTGCGCATACTCCGACCGTACGCCGCCGGGGCCGCCCTCCGCGGTGTACGCCGTCGTGTACGCCGCCGTCAGCGCTGCGACTGGCGGGGAAGCCCCAGTTCGGCGGCGGGACCGCCCGGTTCCGCCGCCGCCGTGTCCGCCGGGCCGCCCGGGTCCGTGGCGTCGCAGTACTCGCGCACCGCGCTGGTGCGGGCCACCACCCGGCCGCGGTGGACGACCAGGCGGCTGTACGCCAGCGAGAGCGTTCCGGTGAGCGTGCGGCCGCGTACGGCCAGCAGTTCCGCCGGGAAGCCGGCCTCGATCCGCACCCGCGGCAGTCCCATGGCCTCCCGCGCCCGCGCGCTCACCGCCTCGTAGGCGTCCTCCGGGCCGGCCTGACCGTGCGAGGCCAGCAGGTAGGCGGCCTCCAGCGGGTCGCCGCGGCCCACCGGGTTGGCCGTGTCGCGCAGGGCGCCGCTGCCCGCGGCGACCCGTACCCCCGCCGCCCGCAGCAGCCGTACCGGCGCGGCGTAGGGGCCGTCGGCCGTCCGCGGCGGCAGACCGCAGCCGCCCTGGGGCAGGCAGACCACCGTGATCCCGGCCGCCGCGAGGGACTCGGCCGCCCGGGCCGCGGTCTCCCGCGGCAGCCGGGACAGTCCGTCGCACGGGCCGATGGCCACTTTGGGCCGCAGCCCGCCGGCCACCGAGGCGAGACGGGACAGCCGGACCGGGTCGGAGCCGTCGGTGTGCAGGTCCACCGCGCAGCCGTGCTCGGCCGCCACCTCCAGCACGGTTTCCGTGTAGCCGACCGGATCGGGGTCGAGGTCCGGGCAGCCGCCCACCGCCGCGGCCCCCATGTCCACCGCTTCGCGCAGCATCGCCAGGCCGTCGGCCCCCGCCGCGCCGGTCAGCAGCCGGGGTACGGCGACGGCGGTGAGGTCGGCCAGCCCGTGCAGGGCGCTGCGGGCCCGCAGCACGGCCCGCAGGGCGCGCAGCCCGGCGACGTCGCCGACGCGCACATGGGTGCGCACCGCGGTCGCTCCGTGGCCGAGCTGGAGCAGTGCGGCCTCGGCGGCGCGGCGCTGGACGCGTTTGGGGTCGTACGGGTCCCGGGGGCCGTAGGGGGAGGCGCCGCAGGCGCCGGGCACGTCACCGTCCGCCGTCAGCGCGGTGTCGTAGTGGGCGTGGGGCTCGGCCGGTGCGGGCAGCAGCAGATAGCCGGTGAGGTCGATCCGGGTGGCCCGCAAAGGGGCGGGGCAGGAGAGGCTGCCCGCGGTCCCGACCGCCTCGATCCGCCCGCCGCCGATCCGCACGTCCACGGTGCGGCCGTCGGCGAGCCGGGCGCCGCACAGGAGGAGCGCGGCCGGCGCCGGGGACGGGGCGCCCCCCGGAGCGGCGCCGGGGGCGGTGCCGGAGGGGCCGCCCGGCGGATCCGGGGGACCGGAGGGACCGGACGGACTCGGGGGAGGCGGTGCGTCGCGATCGGGCTGCGCCGGTTCCTGCGGCTGGCTGTCGGGCATGGGGCTCCCGCGTTTCGCTCATGATCGCTGGGTGCACCGAAGCCTAGGACCAGGCCGGTTCCGGGGTGTGCCGCCATCACGTGGGAGCCCAATAGTCGTACCGGTGGCCGCTCCACTACGCCGGAAGGAGGGCGCGGGGTCCCGGCCGGCACGGCCGTACGGAGGTGTGGCCGATACGGATTTCACGTTCGGCGCCCTGAGCGTGTAATGTCTTCATCGCTCGCCCCAATAGCTCAGTCGGCAGAGCGTCTCCATGGTAAGGAGAAGGTCTACGGTTCGATTCCGTATTGGGGCTCTGATGTGTGAGGCTCCCCGTCGAGAGACGGGGGCCGCCCGCATCGCGGCGGTGTAGCTCAGTCGGTAGAGCAAACGGCTCATAATCGTTGTGTCACCGGTTCGAGTCCGGTCACCGCTACCAAACCCAGTAGCCGATTGCGGGGTCGGTCCTCCGATCGGCTACTCTTTCTGCGTTAAACCCGTCCCAGCCGTCAAGGAGCACTCACGTGGCTGCCACCGACGTCCGCCCGAAGATCACGCTGGCCTGCGTGGAGTGCAAGGAGCGGAACTACATCACCAAGAAGAACCGGCGAAACAACCCGGACCGTCTTGAGATGAAGAAGCACTGCCCGCGCTGCAACGCGCACACCGCGCACCGCGAGACGCGATAAACGCCGCGACCGGCCAGGCCGCCGCGCAAGACAGGCAAAGCCGTGAGGCCGTCCCCGTTCGCGGGGACGGCCTCACGGCTTTGCGCCGTCCGAGCCGTCCGATCAGCAACCACCAGCAAGCCGTATGGAGGTACCGGGCCATGGCGCTCGACCAGTCCTTCGTGGGGCGGAGCTATCCGCCCACCGCGCCGTACGAGGTCGGCCGGGAGAAGATCCGCGAGTTCGCCGAGGCCATCGGTGACGCCCACCCCGCGTACACCGACCCGGAGGCGGCCGGTGAGCTCGGTCACCCCGACGTGATCGCCCCGCCCACCTTCGTCTTCGCCATCACCTTCAAGGCGGCCGGAGAGGTCGTCGCGGACCCGAGGCTGGGGCTGGACTACAGCCGGGTGGTGCACGGCGACCAGAAGTTCGCCTACACGCGGCCGGTGCGCGCCGGCGACCGGCTCACGGTGACCTCCACCATCGAGGCGGTCAAGTCCATGGCGGGCAACGACATCCTGGACATCCGCGGCGAGGTGCGCGATGAGGCGGGCGAGCACGTGGTGACGGCCTGGACCAAGCTGGTGGCCCGCGCGGCGGACGACGCGGCGGACGACGCTGCCGGGAAGCAGGGGGAGTGAGGCGGATGACGGCGAGGATCGCGTACGCGGACGTCGAGGCCGGCACCGAGCTGCCCGCACGGAGCTTCCCCGTGACCCGCGACACGCTCGTGCGGTACGCGGGCGCCTCCGGCGACTTCAACCCGATTCACTGGAACGAGCGGTTCGCACGTGAGGTCGGCCTCCCCGACGTCATCGCGCACGGCATGTTCACCATGGCCGAGGCCGCCCGCGTGGTGACCGACTGGACCGGCGACCCGGGCGCGCTCGTGGAGTACGGCGTGCGCTTCACCAAGCCCGTCGTCGTCCCCGACGACGACAAGGGCGCCGTGATCGAGGTTTCGGGCAGGGTCGCGGC
The DNA here is from genome assembly GCF_002843305.1 of Streptomyces barkulensis. Classification (GTDB taxonomy): domain Bacteria; phylum Actinomycetota; class Actinomycetes; order Streptomycetales; family Streptomycetaceae; genus Streptomyces; species Streptomyces barkulensis. The sequence continues at coordinate 30,301 of NZ_PGSG01000114.1, read as the reverse complement.
CAAGCTCGACGACGAGGCTCGCACCGTCCGGGTGGACCTCACGGTCACCAGCTCCGGACAGAAGGTGCTGGGCATGTCCCGCGCGGTGGTCCGGCTCGCCTGAGCGCGCCGCCGCGCCGCCGGGCCGGCGCCGCGGGCACACGCCGGGCGGGAGCGGCCGTACGGATGCCCGTACGGCCGCTCTCGTACCCTTGGCGCGTGCAGGAACTCCACGACGCGCCCCTCGCCCCGCTGACCACCTTCCGCCTGGGCGGCCCCGCGGCCCGCCTGGTCACGGCCACCACCGACGAGGAGGTGACCGAGGCGGTACGGACCGCCGACGCCGGCGGCACCCCGCTGCTGCTCGTCGGCGGCGGCAGCAACCTCGTCATCGCCGACGAGGGCTTCGGCGGAACCGCCCTGCGCATCGCCACCACCGGCTTCCGCCTGGAGGGCACCCGGCTGGAACTGGCGGCGGGCGAGAACTGGTCCGAGGCCGTCGCCCGTACCGTCGAGGCCGGACTCGCGGGCGTCGAGTGCATGGCCGGCATCCCCGGATCGGCGGGCGCCACACCCATCCAGAACGTCGGCGCGTACGGCCAGGAGGTCTCCTCCACGGTCACCGAGGTCGTCGCCTACGACCGCCGGTCCGGCGAGACCGTCACCATTCCCGCCGCCGAGTGCGGCTTCTCCTACCGGCACAGCCGCTTCAAGGCCGACCCCACCCGCTTCGTCGTGCTGCGCGTCCGCTTCGAACTGGAGGACGCGGGCGGCCTCTCGGCACCCCTGCGCTACGCCGAGACCGCACGGGCGCTGGGCGTGGAGACCGGCGAGCGGGTGCCGGTGGAGCGGGCCCGCGAGACCGTTCTGAAGCTGCGCGCGGGCAAGGGCATGGTGCTCGACCCGGAGGACCACGACACCTGGTCGGCCGGCTCCTTCTTCACCAATCCCGTCCTCACCGAGGCCGAGCACGCCGCCTTCCTCGCCCGTGTCGCCGAGCGGCTGGGGCCGGACGCCGCCCCGCCCGCCTACCCGGCCGGGGACGGCCTGGTGAAGACCTCCGCCGCCTGGCTGATCGACAGGGCCGGCTTCGCCAAGGGCTACGGCGACGGCCCGGCCCGGATCTCCACCAAGCACACCCTCGCCCTGACCAACCGGGGCTCGGCCACCACCGCCGACCTCCTCGCCCTGGCCCGCGAGGTCCGCGACGGCGTGCACGAGGCCTTCGGCGTGACGCTGGTCAACGAGCCGGTGACCGTCGGCTGCTCGCTCTGAGGGTCCGCCCCGGACGGACCCGGGAGAGCCGGTCCGGGAAAGCTGATTCAGGAGAGCTCCGGGGACTCAGGAGAGTCCCCGGGACGGGACCTGCTCCGGCTCCTCCACCAGCCAGGCGTCGATGTCCGCCAGGATCGCCTTCCGGACGTCCTCCGGAGCGCGCGAGCCGCGCACCGACTGGCGGGCCAGCTCCGCCAGCTCATCGTCCGTGAAGCCGTGGTACCGCCGCGCGATCTCGTACTGCGCGGCCAGCCGGGAGCCGAACAGCAGCGGGTCGTCGGCACCCAGCGCCAGCGGCACCCCCGCCTCGAACATGGCCCGCAGCGGTACGTCCTCGTGCCGGTCGTACACCCCCAGCGCCACGTTGGAGGCCGGGCAGACCTCGCAGGTGACGCCCTGCGCGGCCAGCCGCGCCAGCAGCCGCGGGTCCTCGGTGGCGCGCACCCCGTGCCCGACGCGGCCCGCGCGCAGGTCGTCCAGGCAGTCGGCGACGGACTGCGGCCCCGACAGCTCACCGCCGTGCGGGGCCGCCAGCAGGCCGCCCCGGCGCGCGATGGCGAAGGCCCGGTCGAAGTCCCGGGCGAAACCGCGCCGTTCGTCGTTGGACAGACCGAAGCCGACCACGCCGCGGTCGGCGTAGCGCACGGCCAGCCGGGCCAGGGTGCGGGCGTCCAGCGGGTGCTTCATCCGGTTCGCGGCGACCAGCACGCGCATGCCGAGCCCGGTCTGGGCGGAGGCGCTCTCCACCGCGTCCAGGATGATCTCCAGTGCCGGGATCAGCCCGCCCAGGCGCGGCGCGTAGGAGGTCGGGTCCACCTGGATCTCCAGCCAGCGCGACCCGTCCCGCACGTCCTCCTCGGCGGCCTCGCGTACCAGCCGCCGGATGTCGTCGGGCGTACGCAGGCAGGAGCGCGCGGCGTCGTACAGCCGCTGGAAGCGGAACCAGCCGCGCTCGTCGGTGGCCCGCAGCTTCGGGGGACGGCCGCTGCTCAGCGCGTCCGGGAGGTGGACGCCGTGTCTGTCGGCGAGCTCCAGCAGTGTGCCGGGGCGCATGGACCCGGTGAAGTGCAGATGGAGATGGGCCTTCGGGAGCTTGCGGACGTCACGAGCGTTTTCCATCCGAAAATTTTGCCGCACTCGCGACACGCCCGGAAGTCACCACCACGATCGGGGGCGGGCCGGAACATGCGAGCGGGCCCGCGCAAGCACTGCTTCCGCGGGCCCGCCCCTGTGTGCTCCGGGCCGGTTCAGGCCGGTTCAGGCCGGTTCAGTCTGGTTCAGGCCTTGGCCTCGGCCAGCAGCTTCTGGATCCGGGAGACGCCCTCGACCAGGTCCTCGTCGCCCAGCGCGTAGGACAGCCGCAGATAGCCCGGGGTGCCGAACGCCTCACCGGGGACGACCGCGACCTCGGCCTCCTCCAGGATCAGCTCGGCCAGCTCCACGCTCGACCGGGGGCGCCGGCCGCGGATCTCCCGGCCCAGCACGCCCTTGACCGACGGGTAGGCGTAGAAGGCGCCCTCCGGCTCGGGGCAGGTGACGCCGTCGATCTCGTTCAGCATCCGCACGATCGTCCTGCGGCGGCGGTCGAACGCCTCGCGCATGCGCGCCACGGCCTCCAGGTCGCCGGAGACGGCGGCCAGCGCGGCGGCCTGGGCGACGTTGGAGACGTTGGAGGTGGCGTGCGACTGGAGGTTGGTGGCGGCCTTCACCACGTCCTTCGGGCCGATGATCCACCCCACTCGCCAGCCGGTCATGGCGTACGTCTTGGCCACGCCGTTGACGACCACGCAGCGGTCGGCCAGCTCGGGCACGACCACCGGCAGCGAGGAGAACTCGGCGTCGCCGTAGACCAGGTGCTCGTAGATCTCGTCGGTGAGCACCCACAGACCGTGTTCGGCCGCCCAGCGGCCGATCTCCTCGACCTGGGCGCGGGAGTAGACGGCGCCGGTCGGGTTGGAGGGGGAGACGAACACCAGCACCTTGGTGCGCTCGGTGCGGGCCGCCTCCAGCTGCTCCACCGAGACCCGGTAACCGGTGGTCTCGTCGGCGACCACGTCCACGGGGACGCCTCCGGCCAGCCGGATCGACTCGGGGTAGGTGGTCCAGTACGGCGCGGGGACGATGACCTCGTCGCCCGGGTCGAGGATGGCGGCGAAGGCCTCGTAGATGGCCTGCTTGCCGCCGTTGGTGACCAGCACCTGGGAGGCCTCGACCGAGTAGCCGGAGTCGCGCAGCGTCTTCGCGGCGATGGCCTCCTTCAGCTCGGGGAGTCCGCCGGCCGGGGTGTAGCGGTGGAAGCGCGGGTTCCGGCAGGCCTCCACCGCGGCCTCGACGATGTAGTCGGGGGTCGGGAAGTCGGGCTCGCCCGCGCCGAAGCCGATCACCGGACGCCCGGCGGCCTTGAGGGCCTTGGCCTTGGCGTCGACGGCGAGCGTGGCGGACTCGGAGATCGAGCCGACGCGGGCCGAGACCCGGCGCTCGGTGGGTGACTGGTTGGAAGGGGTTTCAGCGGTCATGGGGGCATCGTCGCAGACGGGGGGTCGCCCGGGCACCTGGGCCGGAGGGGGAGCGGACGGGGAGCGGACGGGGGAGAGACCCGGCGTACGGGCGGGAGGAAGGGGAGGATCGGGGCGATACGGGTTACGTGTTCGACGACGGCGCGGGAAGCACGTACACTCACCGTCGTTGGTCCCGGCCGATCACCGGCGGTCCGCGCACTCCGCGGCGCCGACCGGATGCGGTAGGTTGGGAACGGCGAAGGGTCGTAGCTCAATTGGTAGAGCACCGGTCTCCAAAACCGGCGGTTGGGGGTTCAAGTCCCTCCGGCCCTGCTTCACGCATCTGAACCAGGGATGCGTGCACGTGTACGTAACTGGACGCACCGCCGTACGGCCGGGCCGGACGCGGCACGGCACGCGGCCAGGACCCGGATCAGGTGAGGACGAGTGGCGGAGATCACGGACTCCATCGAGGTCCCCGAGCCCGGGCGGTCGCAGGACGACAACAAGCCCCGGCGCGGTGGCAAGCGCGCGAAGAAGGGCCCGCTGGGCCGTCTCGCACTGTTCTACCGGCAGATCATCGCCGAGCTGCGCAAGGTCGTCTGGCCCACCAAGAAGCAGCTCTCCACCTACACGACCGTGGTGATCATCTTCGTCCTCGTCATCATCGGCCTGGTGACCGTGATTGACTGGGGGTTCACCGAGGTCGTCAAGTACGTCTTCGGCTGATACGCCCGCGGAGTGCCCCTCCGGGGCACCTTTCCGCATGTTCGACCCCCTTGAAGCCAGGAAGAAGCAGCCACCGTGTCTGACCCGAACCTCAACGACGCCGTCGACCCCGTCGAGGGTGACGACACCGCGCCCGACGCCGTCGAGACGGCGGACAAGGCGGCGGCGGACGGCGTCGACCAGGCCGAAGCTGCCGACACCGCCGGGGACGAGTCGGCCGAGGCGGCGGCCACCGCCGGCGAGACCGAGGCCGTCGGCGAGACCGAGACCGAGGCCGAGGCCGCACAGGAGGAGCCGGTCGACCCGGTCGCCGCCCTCCGCGACGAGCTGCGTCATCTCCCCGGCGAGTGGTACGTCATCCACACCTACGCGGGCTACGAGAAGCGCGTGAAGGCCAACCTGGAGCAGCGCGCCGTCTCGCTGAACGTCGAGGACTTCATCTACCAGGCCGAGGTCCCCGAGGAAGAGATCGTCCAGATCAAGAACGGCGAGCGCAAGAACGTCCGCCAGAACAAGCTCCCCGGCTATGTGCTGGTGCGCATGGACCTGACGAACGAGTCCTGGGGCGTCGTGCGCAACACCCCGGGCGTCACCGGCTTCGTGGGCAACGCCTACGACCCGTACCCGCTGACCCTGGACGAGGTCGTCAAGATGCTCGCCCCCGAGGCGGAGGAGCGCGCCGCCGCGGAGGCCGCCGCCGAGGCCGGCCTGCCGGCGCCGAGCCGCAAGGTCGAGGTCCAGGTGCTGGACTTCGAGGTCGGGGACTCCGTCACCGTCACCGACGGTCCGTTCGCGACGCTCCAGGCGACGATCAACGAGATCAACCCGGACTCGAAGAAGGTCAAGGGCCTCGTCGAGATCTTCGGCCGCGAGACCCCGGTCGAGCTGAGCTTCGACCAGATCCAGAAGAACTGACGAGGTTCTTCCGGTCACCGATTTCCGGCCAGGTCGGGCAGCCCTGAGGGGCCGCCCGGCCTGGCCGGTTTCCGACCGCACCGCGATACGGGCTATCGTTGTGCGGTATGCCTCCGTACGGGTGGATCAGCCCGCCGGAGGATTCGACACCTCTCACCAGGACCCGGAGAGAACATGCCTCCCAAGAAGAAGAAGGTCACGGGGCTGATCAAGCTCCAGATCCAGGCCGGTGCCGCGAACCCGGCCCCGCCGGTCGGCCCCGCGCTGGGTCAGCACGGCGTGAACATCATGGAGTTCTGCAAGGCCTACAACGCCGCGACCGAGTCGCAGCGCGGCTGGGTCATCCCGGTGGAGATCACGGTCTACGAGGACCGCTCCTTCACCTTCATCACCAAGACCCCGCCGGCCGCGAAGATGATCCTCAAGGCCGCGGGCGTGGAGAAGGGCTCCGGCGAGCCCCACACCAAGAAGGTCGCCAAGATCACGCGCGAGCAGGTGCGCGAGATCGCCACGACCAAGATGCCCGACCTCAACGCCAACGACCTGGACGCCGCCGAGAAGATCATCGCCGGCACCGCCCGGTCGATGGGCGTCACCGTCGAGGGCTGAGCGGCTCCGCTCGCGGTACCCGCGAGGTGCGCCCGGCTCCGCTCCTTCCCTGGGGGCGGGTGAGCCGGACACGCGCGCCGAGCACAGACAGATGGAAGTGGCAGGGTCAGGCGCTGGCCCCCTGGACCACGACTCCGTACACCAGAAAACTGGAGCAGAAGTGAAGCGCAGCAAGGCTCTCCGCAACGCGGACGCCAAGTTCGACCGGACGCGGCTCTACGCCCCGCTGGAGGCCGTCCGTCTCGCCAAGGAGACCTCCCCGACCAAGTTCGACGCGACCGTCGAGATCGCCATGCGCCTGGGTGTCGACCCGCGCAAGGCCGACCAGATGGTGCGCGGCACCGTGAACCTCCCGCACGGCACCGGCAAGACCGCCCGGGTCCTGGTCTTCGCGACCGGTGAGCGTGCCGCGGCCGCGGAGGCCGCCGGCGCCGACATCGTCGGCTCCGACGAACTGATCGACGAGGTCTCCAAGGGCCGCCTGGACTTCGACGCCGTCGTCGCGACCCCGGACCTGATGGGCAAGGTCGGCCGCCTCGGCCGTGTGCTCGGTCCGCGTGGTCTGATGCCGAACCCGAAGACCGGCACCGTCACCCCGGACGTCGCCAAGGCCGTCACCGAGATCAAGGGCGGCAAGATCGAGTTCCGCGTCGACAAGCACGCGAACCTCCACTTCATCATCGGCAAGGTCTCGTTCGACGAGAAGCAGCTGGTGGAGAACTACGCGGCGGCGCTGGAAGAGGTCCTGCGGCTGAAGCCGTCCGCGGCCAAGGGCCGGTACATCAAGAAGGCCGTCATCAGCACCACGATGGGCCCCGGTGTCCCCGTCGACCCCAACCGCACCCGGAACCTCCTCGCCGAGGAGGACGTCGCCGCCTGATCCGGCGCGCGACCCCGCGAGAGCGGTCCAGCACGGTGGCCGGGCCCCGCTTCCTGTTCGGAGGCGGGGCCCGGCCCTTTGCGCGGGCGGTGCGGGGCGTGGGGCACGGGGCGGCCGGGGTGGGAGTGCCGACGGAGTCCGGTGGAGTCCCATCACCGGATTTGCCTGTCGTGACGGCGTTCGCGTACGCTTCCACCGAAGCCAAAGACCGCTGGTCGTTGCCGTGCTCCCAGATCTCCCGCAGATCCGGGGCCGGTGGCCGAAGGATCCGCTTGGAGCGGGCGACCTGCGCAGGTGACACTGGAGGACTCCCGGCGTGTGTGCCGGTCGAGTCACGCCCCGTGCGCCTGCGCCGGGGCGTTTCGTTTTGTGCAAAACCCCTTCCTCGTGCGCCCGACGTGGGCGGTCCGGCGTCATGACCTGCCGAAAGGCACGGTCGAGGATCGCATCACCCGGAAAGGAGGGCCGAGGCTCATGGCGAGTCCCGACAAGGTCGAAGCTGTCGAGGAGATCAGGGAGAAGTTCCAGAACTCCAACGCCGCCGTTGTGACCGCGTACACCGGTCTCAGCGTCGCTCAGCTCAAGGACCTGCGCCGTTCTCTCGGTGAGAACGCTCAGTACCGTGTGGCGAAGAACACGCTCACCAAGATCGCGGCCAACGAGGCCGGGGTCACCGAGCTCGACGAGTTCTTCGTCGGCTCCACCGCCGTCGCCTTCGTCACCGGTGACCCGGTCGAGGCGGCGAAGAGCCTGCGTGACTTCGCCAAGGACAACCCCCAGCTCGTCATCAAGGGCGGTGTCCTCGAGGGCAAGTCGCTCAGCGCCGACGAGATCAAGAAGCTCGCGGACCTCGAGTCCCGCGAGGTGCTGCTCGCCAAGCTGGCCGGCGGCATGAAGGCGTCCATGGCCAAGGCCGCGGCGACCTTCCAGGCCCCGCTGTCGAAGTTCGTCCGCACCGCGGACGCCCTTCGCGCCAAGCAGGAGCAGGGCGGTGCCGGTACGCCGGCTCCCGCCGAGGCCGAGTAACCCACTCCAGGCGCACTCGGTCGCAGCGGGCCCCAGTACGCCCGCCGACATGAACCCCCCGGCACCAGCCGACTTAGTGGAAGGACCGCCACCATGGCGAAGCTCAGCCAGGACGAGCTGCTCGAGCAGTTCAGCGAGATGACCCTCATCGAGCTCTCCGAGTTCGTGAAGGCCTTCGAGGAGAAGTTCGACGTCGAGGCCGCCGCCCCGGTCGCCGTCGCCGCCGGCCCCGCCCAGGGTGGCCCGGCCGCCGAGGCCGAGCCGGAGAAGGACGAGTTCGACGTCATCCTCACCGGCGCCGGCGACAAGAAGATCCAGGTCATCAAGGTCGTGCGCGAGCTGACCTCCCTCGGCCTGAAGGAGGCCAAGGACCTGGTCGACGGCACCCCGAAGCCGGTCCTGGAGAAGGTCAACAAGGAGGCCGCGGACAAGGCCGCCGAGTCCCTCAAGGGCGCCGGCGCCTCCGTCGAGGTCAAGTGAACCGAGTGACCCAGGTCACCGAAGGAGTCCGCTGACTCCTCTCCTTCCGAGGGCGATCACCCATGCGGGTGGTCGCCCTCGGTCGTTTCCGCGACGGCCGTATCGCCTGGCGAGGGCCTGCGGGTATGGTGATCAACGCTGTCCGGCCGTACGCTCCCTGTGGTCCCGGAAGAGGGTGGGGCCTTGACGAACCGCACGTAGCGCGCAATTCTCAGGACGCGTCGTCACACCGATCCACAATCCGAGGCATGGATCGCGGGCGAAGTGGGAAACCTTGCGGCAGGCGTTGAACAACTGATGAGGGGCTCGCCCCTCCGGAGGGAGAGATTGGTACCGCGTGCCGGTCTCCGGATACCGCACTGGACATCAGTGGGCCTTGTGGCTACACTGACCCTTTGCGCTGCCTATTAACTGCTCCCTGCCCGTCACCAGGGGCACGGCATGCGCGTAGTGAGTCCGAGCCCTCGGAAGGACCCCCTCTTGGCCGCCTCGCGCAACGCCTCGACCGCTCATTCGAACAACGGCGCCGGCACCGCCCCGCTGCGTATCTCCTTTGCGAAGATCAAGGAGCCCCTCGGGGTTCCGAACCTCCTTGCGCTGCAGACCGAGAGCTTCGACTGGCTGCTCGGCAACGACGCCTGGAAGGCTCGCGTCGAGGCGGCGCTGGAGCGCGGTGAGGATGTCCCCACCAAGTCCGGTCTGGAGGAGATCTTCGAGGAGATCTCCCCGATCGAGGACTTCTCCGGGTCGATGTCGCTCACCTTCCGCGATCACCGCTTCGAACCGCCGAAGAACTCGATCGACGAGTGCAAGGAGCGCGACTTCACCTACGCCGCGCCCCTGTTCGTCACCGCCGAGTTCACCAACAACGAGACCGGTGAGATCAAGTCCCAGACGGTCTTCATGGGCGACTTCCCGCTCATGACCAACAAGGGCACCTTCGTGATCAACGGCACCGAGCGTGTCGTGGTCTCCCAGCTGGTGCGCTCCCCGGGCGTCTACTTCGACAGCAACATCGACAAGACGTCCGACAAGGACATCTTCTCCGCCAAGATCATTCCGTCTCGCGGCGCCTGGCTGGAGATGGAGATCGACAAGCGCGACATGGTCGGTGTCCGCATCGACCGCAAGCGCAAGCAGTCCGTCACCGTCCTGCTCAAGGCGCTCGGCTGGACCACCGAGCAGATCCTGGAGGAGTTCGGCCAGTACGAGTCCATGCGCGCCACCCTGGAGAAGGACCACACCCAGGGCCAGGACGACGCGCTGCTCGACATCTACCGCAAGCTGCGTCCGGGCGAGCCGCCGACGCGCGAGGCCGCGCAGACGCTGCTGGAGAACCTCTACTTCAACCCCAAGCGCTACGACCTGGCCAAGGTCGGCCGGTACAAGATCAACCGGAAGCTCGGCGGCGACCAGCCGCTGGACTCCGGCGTGCTGACCGTCGACGACGTCATCGCCACGATCAAGTACCTGGTCAAGCTGCACGCCGGCGAGACCGAGACGCCCGGGGAGAACGGCCGGACGATCGTCGTCGAGACCGACGACATCGACCACTTCGGAAACCGCCGCCTGCGCAACGTCGGCGAGCTCATCCAGAACCAGGTCCGCACCGGTCTGGCCCGTATGGAGCGCGTCGTCCGCGAGCGGATGACGACCCAGGACGTCGAGGCGATCACGCCGCAGACCCTGATCAACATCCGGCCGGTCGTCGCCTCCATCAAGGAGTTCTTCGGCACCAGCCAGCTGTCGCAGTTCATGGACCAGACGAACCCGCTGTCGGGCCTGACCCACAAGCGCCGTCTGTCCGCGCTGGGCCCCGGCGGTCTGTCCCGTGAGCGGGCGGGCTTCGAGGTCCGCGACGTGCACCCCTCGCACTACGGCCGGATGTGCCCGATCGAGACCCCCGAAGGCCCGAACATCGGTCTGATCGGCTCGCTGGCCTCCTACGGCCGGGTCAACGCGTTCGGCTTCGTGGAGACCCCCTACCGCCGCGTGGTCGACGGTGTGGTCACCGACGAGGTGAACTACCTGACCGCCGACGAGGAGGACCGCTACGTCATCGCCCAGGCCAACGCGCCGCTGGGCGAGGACATGCGGTTCGCCGAGGACCGCGTCCTGGTCCGCCGCCGCGGCGGCGAGGTCGACCTCATCCCCGGCGACGAGGTCGACTACATGGACGTCTCGCCGCGCCAGATGGTGTCGGTCGCGACCGCCATGATCCCGTTCCTGGAGCACGACGACGCCAACCGCGCGCTCATGGGCTCGAACATGATGCGCCAGGCCGTCCCGCTGATCCGCGCCGAGGCCCCGCTGGTCGGCACCGGCATGGAGTACCGCTGCGCGGTCGACGCCGGCGACGTGATCAAGGCCGAGAAGGACGGCGTGGTCCAGGAGGTCTCCGCCGACTACGTCACCGTGGCCAACGACGACGGCACCTACACCACCTACCGGGTCGCCAAGTTCTTCCGCTCCAACCAGGGCACCTCCTTCAACCAGAAGGTCGTCGTGGACGAGGGCGACCGCGTGATCACCGGCCAGGTCCTCGCCGACGGCCCCTCGACCGAGCAGGGCGAGATGGCGCTCGGCAAGAACCTCCTGGTGGCGTTCATGCCGTGGGAGGGCCACAACTACGAGGACGCGATCATCCTGTCGCAGCGCCTCGTCCAGGACGACGTCCTGTCCTCGATCCACATCGAGGAGCACGAGGTCGACGCCCGGGACACCAAGCTGGGCCCCGAGGAGATCACCCGGGACATCCCGAACGTCTCCGAGGAGGTCCTGGCCGACCTCGACGAGCGCGGCATCATCCGCATCGGTGCCGAGGTCGAGGCGGGCGACATCCTGGTCGGCAAGGTCACCCCGAAGGGCGAGACCGAGCTGACCCCGGAGGAGCGGCTGCTGCGCGCGATCTTCGGTGAGAAGGCGCGCGAGGTCCGCGACACCTCGCTGAAGGTGCCGCACGGCGAGACCGGCAAGGTCATCGGCGTCCGCGTCTTCGACCGCGAGGAGGGCGACGAGCTGCCTCCGGGCGTCAACCAGCTCGTCCGCGTCTACGTGGCCCAGAAGCGCAAGATCACCGACGGTGACAAGCTCGCCGGCCGCCACGGCAACAAGGGCGTCATCTCCAAGATCCTGCCGATCGAGGACATGCCGTTCATGGAGGACGGCACCCCGGTCGACGTCATCCTCAACCCGCTGGGCGTCCCGTCCCGGATGAACCCGGGCCAGGTCCTGGAGATCCACCTGGGCTGGCTCGCCTCCCAGGGCTGGAAGGTCGAGGGGATCGAGGAGGAGTGGCAGAGGCGGCTGGCCTCGATCGGCGCCGACGAGGTCGAGCCCGGCACCAACGTCGCCACCCCGGTGTTCGACGGCGCCCGCGAGGACGAGATCGCCGGTCTGTTCACGGCGACCCTGCCCAACCGCGACGGCGAGCGGATGGTGCTGCCCTCCGGCAAGGCCCGGCTCTACGACGGCCGCTCCGGCGAGCCGTTCCCGGACCCGATCTCGGTCGGCTACATGTACATCCTCAAGCTGCACCACCTGGTCGACGACAAGCTGCACGCCCGCTCGACCGGCCCGTACTCCATGATCACCCAGCAGCCGCTGGGCGGTAAGGCTCAGTTCGGTGGCCAGCGCTTCGGTGAGATGGAGGTGTGGGCGCTGGAGGCTTACGGCGCCGCGTACGCCCTCCAGGAGCTGCTGACCATCAAGTCCGACGACGTCACCGGCCGTGTGAAGGTCTACGAGGCCATCGTCAAGGGCGAGAACATCCCCGAGCCCGGCATCCCCGAGTCCTTCAAGGTGCTCATCAAGGAGATGCAGTCCCTGTGCCTCAACGTGGAGGTGCTGTCCAGTGACGGCATGTCCATCGAGATGCGCGACACCGACGAGGACGTCTTCCGCGCCGCGGAAGAGCTCGGCATCGACCTGTCCCGGCGCGAGCCGAGCAGCGTCGAAGAGGTCTGACGGGCCGGCCGGGAAGCCGCGCCCTCCCGCCGAAGGCGGCAGGGCGCGGCCCCGGCCTCCCCGCGACCCCCGTTCAGACCACCACAGAGCTCCTCGGTCCCACCGACGCGAGGGGCACAAACCCTGAGAGGGATTGACGAGAGTGCTCGACGTCAACTTCTTCGACGAGCTGCGAATCGGCCTGGCCACCGCTGACGACATCCGTCAGTGGTCCCACGGCGAGGTCAAGAAGCCGGAGACCATCAACTACCGCACCCTCAAGCCGGAAAAGGACGGGCTCTTCTGCGAGAAGATCTTCGGTCCGACCCGGGACTGGGAGTGCTACTGCGGCAAGTACAAGCGCGTCCGCTTCAAGGGCATCATCTGCGAGCGCTGCGGCGTCGAGGTGACCCGCGCCAAGGTGCGCCGTGAGCGGATGGGCCACATCGAGCTCGCCGCCCCCGTCACCCACATCTGGTACTTCAAGGGCGTGCCCTCCCGTCTGGGCTACCTGCTCGACCTCGCCCCGAAGGACCTGGAGAAGGTCATCTACTTCGCCGCCTACATGATCACGTGGGTGGACGAGGAGCGCCGCACGCGCGACCTGCCCTCCCTGGAGGCCCATGTCTCCGTGGAGCGCCAGCAGATCGAGCAGCGCCGCGACGCCGATCTGGAGGCCCGGGCCAAGAAGCAGGAGGCCGACCTCGCGGAGCTGGAGGCCGAGGGCGCCAAGGCGGACGTCCGCCGCAAGGTGCGCGAGGGCGCCGAGCGCGAGATGAAGCAGATCCGCGACCGCGCCCAGCGCGAGATCGACCGCCTGGACGAGGTCTGGAACCGCTTCAAGAACCTCAAGGTCCAGGACCTGGAGGGTGACGAGCTGCTCTACCGCGAGCTGCGCGACCGCTTCGGGACCTACTTCGACGGCTCGATGGGCGCCGCCGCGCTGCAGAAGCGGCTGGAGACCTTCGACCTGGACGAGGAGGCGGAGAAGCTCCGCGAGATCATCCGCACCGGCAAGGGGCAGAAGAAGACCCGCGCGCTCAAGCGCCTCAAGGTCGTCTCCGCCTTCCTGCAGACCCGCAACAGCCCCAAGGGCATGGTGCTGGACTGCGTGCCGGTCATCCCGCCGGACCTGCGTCCGATGGTGCAGCTCGACGGTGGCCGCTTCGCGACCAGCGACCTGAACGACCTGTACCGCCGCGTCATCAACCGCAACAACCGCCTGAAGCGGCTTCTCGACCTCGGCGCGCCCGAGATCATCGTGAACAACGAGAAGCGCATGCTCCAGGAGGCCGTCGACGCGCTCTTCGACAACGGCCGCCGCGGCCGCCCGGTCACGGGCCCCGGCAACCGTCCGCTGAAGTCGCTGTCCGACATGCTCAAGGGCAAGCAGGGCCGCTTCCGTCAGAACCTGCTGGGCAAGCGCGTCGACTACTCGGCGCGTTCGGTGATCGTCGTCGGCCCGCAGCTCAAGCTGCACCAGTGCGGTCTGCCCAAGGCCATGGCGCTGGAGCTGTTCAAGCCGTTCGTGATGAAGCGCCTGGTGGACCTCAACCACGCGCAGAACATCAAGTCGGCCAAGCGCATGGTCGAGCGCGGCCGCACGGTCGTGTACGACGTGCTCGAAGAGGTCATCGCCGAGCACCCGGTGCTGCTCAACCGTGCGCCGACCCTGCACCGCCTGGGCATCCAGGCCTTCGAGCCGCAGCTGGTCGAGGGCAAGGCCATCCAGATCCACCCGCTGGTGTGCACCGCGTTCAACGCGGACTTCGACGGCGACCAGATGGCCGTGCACCTGCCGCTGTCCGCGGAGGCGCAGGCCGAGGCCCGCATCCTGATGCTGTCCTCGAACAACATCCTCAAGCCGGCCGACGGCCGCCCCGTCACCATGCCGACCCAGGACATGGTGCTGGGCCTGTTCTTCCTCACCACCGACAAGGTGGAGGGCGAGGTCAAGGGCGAGGGCCGGTCGTTCAACTCGGTGGCCGAGGCGATCATGGCGTTCGACGCCCGGGAGCTGTCGCTCCAGGCGAAGATCGACGTCCGCTTCCCCGTCGGCTCGGTCCCGCCCCGCGGCTGGACCCCGCCGGCCGCGGAGGAGGGCGCCGCGTCCGACGGAGGCTTCGCCTCGGGGGAGTGGCAGACCGGTGACCCGTTCCGGCTGCGCACCACCCTGGGCCGCGCGCTCTTCAACGAGCTGCTGCCCGAGGACTACCCGTTCGTCGACTACACCGTGGGCAAGAAGCAGCTCTCCGCGATCGTCAACGACCTCGCCGAGCGCTACCCCAAGGTCGTCGTCGCCGCGGCGCTGGACAACCTGAAGTCGGCCGGTTTCCACTGGGCGACCCGTTCCGGCGTCACCATCGCGATCTCCGACGTCGTGGTCCCCGAGGCCAAGAAGGAGATCATCGCGAACTACGAGGCGCAGGACGAGAAGGTCCAGAAGCAGTACGAGCGCGGTCTGATCACCAAGGACGAGCGTTCCAACGAGCTCATCGGCATCTGGACCCGCGCGACCAACGAGGTCGCCGAGGCCATGTCGGAGAACTTCCCGAAGACCAACCCGATCTTCATGATGGTCGACTCGGGCGCTCGCGGAAACATGATGCAGATGCGCCAGATCGCCGGTATGCGCGGTCTGGTGTCCAACGCCAAGAACGAGACCATCCCGCGGCCGATCAAGGCGTCGTTCCGCGAGGGTCTGTCCGTGCTGGAGTACTTCATCTCCACGCACGGTGCCCGTAAGGGTCTGGCGGACACCGCGCTGCGCACCGCCGACTCGGGTTACCTGACCCGTCGTCTGGTGGACGTCTCGCAGGACGTGATCATCCGCGAGGAGGACTGCGGCACCGACCGCGGCCTGAAGCTCGTGATCGCCTCCAAGGGCGCGGACGGCGTTCTGCGCAAGGCGGAGGACGCCGAGACCAGCGTGTACGCGCGCTGCCTCGCCGAGGACATCACCGTCGACGGCAAGGTGCTGGCCCCGGCCGGCACCGACCTGGGCGACGTGCTCATCGACGAGCTGGTGCGGCACGGCGTGGAGACGGTCAAGACCCGCTCGGTCCTCACCTGCGAGTCCGCCGTCGGCACCTGCGCCATGTGCTACGGCCGCTCGCTGGCGACCGGCAAGCTGGTGGACATCGGCGAGGCCGTCGGCATCATCGCCGCCCAGTCCATCGGTGAGCCCGGCACCCAGCTGACGATGCGCACCTTCCACACCGGTGGTGTGGCCGGTGACGACATCACCCAGGGTCTGCCGCGTGTCGTCGAGCTCTTCGAGGCCCGTACCCCCAAGGGTGTCGCCCCGATCTCCGAGGCCGCCGGCCGCGTGCGGATCGAGGAGACCGAGAAGACCAAGAAGATCGTCGTCACCCCCGACGACGGCTCCGACGAGACCTCCTACGGCGTGTCCAAGCGCGCCCGTCTGCTGGTCTCCGAGGGCGACCACGTCGACGTCGGCCAGCCGCTGACGGTCGGCGCCACCAACCCGCACGACGTGCTGCGCATCCTCGGCCAGCGCGCGGTGCAGGTGCACCTGGTGGGCGAGGTCCAGAAGGTCTACAACTCGCAGGGCGTGTCGATCCACGACAAGCACATCGAGATCATCATCCGGCAGATGCTGCGCCGTGTGACGATCATCGAGTCCGGCGACGCCGAGCTGCTGCCGGGCGAGCTGGTCGAGCGCTCGAAGTTCGAGGGCGAGAACCGCCGCGTCGTGCAGGAGGGCGGCCAGCCGGCCTCCGGCCGTCCGCAGCTGATGGGCATCACCAAGGCCTCGCTGGCCACGGAGTCCTGGCTGTCGGCGGCGTCCTTCCAGGAGACGACCAGGGTCCTGACCGACGCGGCGATCAACGCCAAGTCGGACTCCCTGATCGGCCTCAAGGAGAACGTCATCATCGGTAAGCTCATCCCGGCCGGTACGGGCCTGTCCCGCTACCGCAACATCCGGGTCGAGCCGACCGAGGAGGCGAAGGCCGCGATGTACTCGGCCGTCGGCTACGACGACATCGACTACTCGCCCTTCGGCACCGGCTCCGGCCAGGCGGTCCCGCTGGAGGACTACGACTACGGTCCGTACAACGGCTGACCGAGGCCGTACGGCCCGCCGGACGCGCTCGTGGGGCGGTCCCTCCTCGGAGGGGCCGCCCCGCGGCGTTTCTCGCCGGTGTGCGAGGTGTGTCCCGGGTGCCCGGAACTCCCCAAGGGGTGCGGACGTCATGGATGATGGGGGCAGCCCGAACGTGGGGAGGTGGAGCCGGTGTCGTACCAACAGTGGGGACAGCCGGGTCAGCAGGGCAAGTACGGCGGACCGCCCGGGCAGTCCGGGCATCATCTTCCGCATCTTCCGAACCCGCCGCATCCTCCGCGGGCCGCGCAGCCCGCGCAGGCCGCACACCAGGCGTCGCAGCTGCCGATGATGCGCGCCTCCCACGCGGACCGGGAACGCACCGTCGACGTGCTCAAGGCCGGGTACGCGGAGGGGCGGCTGAGCCACGCCGAGTACGAGCAGCGGATGGGCCGGGCCCACCACGCGCAGACGTACGGGGAGTTGCACGCGCTCATCGCCGATCTGCCGCAGGGGCCGATGGCGGTGCCCGCGCCCGCGCCGCAGTACGCGCAGCCGTACCAGCAGGCGGTGCCGCGCACCTTCCTGCCGCCCCCGCCCCAGACGAACAACTCCGCGGTGGGCGCCCTGATCTGCGGCGTCCTCACGCCGTTCTACGGGGTCACCGCCATCCCCGCGGTGATCCTGGGGCACAAGGCGCGTGCCGAGATCCGCCGCACCGGGGAGAAGGGCGACGGGATGGCCATGGCCGGCCTGGTCCTGGGCTGGCTGACGATCGGGTTCGTGGTGCTCGCGGTGCTGGGGTTCATGATGTTCGCCGCCAATTCCCCTTGAGCCGTCCCCGCGGGGCCGCCCGCCGCCGGAGAGGTGCCGGGAAGTGCCGGGAACTGCCGGGAAAGGGGCTGGAGAAGAGGAGGGGAAGGGACGGGGAAAGGAGCCGGGAGGAAGCGGTCGGCGCAGGCCGCGCGGGCCTTCGGACGCCCTTCCGCTCCCGCTTTGCGCCCACTACGGTGGCATGGGCATTTGTTTTGACCGGAGCCGATGCGGTAGGTACGCTCTGACCTTGTGCCTGGGGTATCCCCTGCGCTCTCGTGTGCGCCAATACGCCGCGGGATGTGAGGCGGGGACACCGAAATCTGCATGCTTCTCACCCAGTGGGCCCCGCATCGCGGGAGTGTGCAGCCTTCGACACACCCGACCGCGTGGGTCGGCGAGTGGCCCGGGTTAGTTGTACCGAGACTGGCACACAGAAACCGGAGAAACGGTGCCTACGATCCAGCAGTTGGTCCGCAAGGGCCGACAGGACAAGGTCGAGAAGAACAAGACGCCGGCACTCGAGGGTTCGCCCCAGCGCCGCGGCGTCTGCACGCGCGTTTTCACCACCACCCCCAAGAAGCCGAACTCGGCCCTGCGTAAGGTCGCGCGTGTGCGTCTGACCAGCGGCATCGAGGTCACCGCTTACATTCCGGGTGAGGGTCACAACCTGCAGGAGCACTCCATCGTGCTCGTGCGCGGTGGCCGTGTGAAGGACCTGCCGGGTGTTCGCTACAAGATCATCCGCGGCTCCCTCGACACCCAGGGCGTCAAGAACCGCAAGCAGGCTCGCAGCCGCTACGGCGCCAAGAAGGAGAAGTAAGCATGCCTCGTAAGGGCCCCGCCCCGAAGCGACCGGTCATCATCGACCCGGTCTACGGCTCTCCTCTGGTGACCTCCCTCATCAACAAGGTGCTGCTGCACGGCAAGCGCTCCACCGCCGAGCGCATCGTGTACGGCGCCATGGAGGGCCTGCGTGAGAAGACCGGCAACGACCCGGTCATCACGCTCAAGCGCGCGCTCGAGAACGTGAAGCCGACCCTCGAGGTCCGCTCCCGCCGCGTCGGTGGCGCCACCTACCAGGTTCCGGTCGAGGTCCGCCCCGGCCGTTCCTCCACTCTCGCGCTGCGTTGGATCGTGGGCTACGCCCGCGCGCGCCGCGAGAAGACGATGACCGAGCGTCTGATGAACGAGCTGCTCGACGCCTCCAACGGGCTCGGCGCCGCTGTGAAGAAGCGCGAGGACACCCACAAGATGGCCGAGTCCAACAAGGCCTTCGCGCACTACCGCTGGTAGTCGCTTCCCCCATCGAGAACCGAGAGAAGACTGAGCCTTATGGCTACCACTTCACTTGACCTGGCCAAGGTCCGAAACATCGGGATCATGGCCCACATCGACGCGGGCAAGACGACCACCACCGAGCGGATCCTGTTCTACACCGGTGTGAGCTACAAGATCGGTGAGGTCCACGACGGCGCTGCCACCATGGACTGGATGGAGCAGGAGCAGGAGCGCGGCATCACCATCACGTCGGCCGCGACGACCTGCCACTGGCCGCTCGAGAACGTCGACCACACCATCAACATCATCGACACCCCGGGCCACGTCGACTTCACCGTCGAGGTGGAGCGTTCGCTGCGCGTGCTCGACGGTGCGGTGACGGTGTTCGACGGGGTGGCCGGTGTCGAGCCCCAGTCCGAGACGGTGTGGCGCCAGGCGGACCGCTACGGCGTTCCTCGCATCTGCTTCGTCAACAAGCTCGACCGCACCGGCGCGGACTTCTTCCGCTGCGTCGACATGATCGTGAGCCGTCTGGGCGCACAGCCGCTGGTCATGCAGCTCCCGATCGGCGCCGAGTCCGACTTCCAGGGCGTCGTGGACCTGGTCCGCATGAAGGCCCTGGTCTGGTCGGCCGAGGCCGCCAAGGGCGAGATGTACGACACCGTCGACATCCCGGCCGACATGGCGGAGCAGGCCCAGGAGTGGCGCGGCAAGCTGCTCGAGGCCGTCGCCGAGAACGACGAGGAGCTGATGGAGCTGTACCTGGAGGGCGAGGAGCCCTCCGAGGAGCAGCTGTACTCGGCGATCCGCCGTATCACCATCGAGTCCGGCAAGGGCGAGGGCACCACCGTCACCCCGGTGTTCACCGGTACCGCGTTCAAGAACAAGGGCGTTCAGCCCCTGCTCGACGCGGTCGTGCGCTACCTGCCGTCGCCGGTCGACATCGAGGCGATCGAGGGGCAGGCCCCCTCCGACGCCGACGAGGTCATCAAGCGCAAGCCTTCCGACGAGGAGCCGCTGGCCGCGCTCGCCTTCAAGATCGCGAGCGACCCGCACCTCGGCAAGCTGACCTTCATCCGGGTCTACTCGGGCCGCCTGGAGTCCGGCACCCAGGTGCTGAACTCGGTGAAGGGCAAGAAGGAGCGCATCGGCAAGATCTACCGGATGCACGCGAACAAGCGTGAGGAGATCCAGAGCGTGGGTGCCGGCGACATCGTCGCCGTCATGGGTCTGAAGCAGACCACCACCGGTGAGACCCTCTGCGACGCGTCCGCTCCGGTGATCCTGGAGTCCATGGACTTCCCGGCCCCGGTGATCGAGGTCGCCATCGAGCCGAAGTCCAAGGGCGACCAGGAGAAGCTGGGTGTCGCCATCCAGCGTCTGGCCGAGGAGGACCCGTCCTTCCAGGTCAAGACGAACGAGGAGACCGGGCAGACCATCATCGCGGGCATGGGCGAGCTGCACCTTGAGGTGCTGGTCGACCGGATGAAGCGCGAGTTCAAGGTCGAGGCCAACGTCGGTAAGCCGCAGGTGGCCTACCGCGAGACCCTGCGCAAGGCCGTCGAGAAGGTCGACTACACGCACAAGAAGCAGACTGGTGGTTCCGGCCAGTTCGCGAAGGTGCAGATCGCGGTCGAGCCCCTCGAGGGCGACGGCTACGAGTTCGTCAACAAGGTCACCGGTGGCCGCATCCCCAAGGAGTACATCCCCTCGGTGGACGCCGGCTGCCAGGAGGCCATGGAGTTCGGCGTGCTGGCGGGCTACCCGCTCACCGGCGTGCGGGTGACGCTGCTGGACGGCGCCTACCACGACGTCGACTCCTCCGAGATGGCGTTCAAGATCGCCGGCTCCATGGTCTTCAAGGAGGCCGCCCGCAAGGCCAGCCCGGCCCTGCTGGAGCCGATGATGGCCGTCGAGGTCACCACGCCCGAGGACTACATGGGCGATGTGATCGGTGACATCAACTCCCGCCGTGGCCAGATCCAGGCCATGGAGGACCGCGCCGGCGCCAAGCTCGTCAAGGGCCTGGTTCCGCTGTCGGAGATGTTCGGTTACGTCGGTGACCTGCGCAGCAAGACCTCCGGTCGCGCGAGCTACTCGATGCAGTTCGACTCCTACGCCGAGGTTCCGCGGAACGTCGCCGAGGAGATCATCGCGAAGGCCAAGGGCGAGTAGCACACGTTTCGTGGCGCTATCCACCCATTAGGCTGGAGCACAACAAGGCCTTCGGGGTCTCCCGTCACCGGGCGCACACCGCGCGGTGACGGGGCCCCGGCAGCCCGCCCACCCAGATACGAAACGGTCAAGGTCGTCCCTCAGGGGTCCTGACCGGTTCGGCACGACCACCTGAACCCCTCCGCAGAGCGCGGGGGAGTACAGCACCAGTCCACAGGAGGACCCCAGTGGCGAAGGCGAAGTTCGAGCGGACTAAGCCGCACGTCAACATCGGCACCATCGGTCACATCGACCACGGTAAGACCACTCTTACCGCGGCGATCACCAAGGTGCTGCACGACGCCTACCCGGACGTGAACGAGGCCTCGGCGTTCGAGAACATCGACAAGGCGCCCGAGGAGCGCCAGCGCGGTATCACCATCTCCATCGCGCACGTCGAGTACCAGACGGAGTCCCGTCACTACGCCCACGTCGACTGCCCGGGTCACGCGGACTACATCAAGAACATGATCACCGGTGCTGCCCAGATGGACGGCGCCATCCTCGTGGTCGCCGCCACCGACGGCCCGATGCCGCAGACCAAGGAGCACGTGCTCCTGGCCCGCCAGGTCGGCGTCCCGTACATCGTCGTCGCCCTGAACAAGGCCGACATGGTGGACGACGAGGAGATCATGGAGCTCGTCGAGCTCGAGGTCCGTGAGCTGCTCTCCGAGTACGAGTTCCCGGGTGACGAGGTTCCGGTCATCCGCGTCTCGGCGCTGAAGGCGCTCGAGGGCGACCAGAAGTGGGCCGACTCCGTCCTCGAGCTGATGAAGGCCGTGGACGAGTCCATCCCCGAGCCCGAGCGTGACGTCGAGAAGCCGTTCCTGATGCCGATCGAGGACGTCTTCACGATCACCGGTCGCGGTACGGTCGTCACCGGCCGTATCGAGCGCGGTGTCCTGAAGGTCAACGAGAACGTCGACATCATCGGCATCAAGCCGGAGAAGACCTCCACCACGGTCACCGGCATCGAGATGTTCCGCAAGCTGCTCGACGAGGGCCAGGCCGGTGAGAACGTCGGTCTGCTGCTCCGCGGCATCAAGCGCGAGGACGTCGAGCGCGGCCAGGTCATCATCAAGCCGGGTTCGGTCACCCCGCACACCGAGTTCGAGGCCCAGGCCTACATCCTGTCGAAGGACGAGGGTGGCCGCCACACCCCGTTCTTCAACAACTACCGCCCGCAGTTCTACTTCCGTACCACGGACGTGACCGGCGTGGTGACCCTCCCCGAGGGCACCGAGATGGTCATGCCGGGCGACAACACCGAGATGAAGGTCGAGCTCATCCAGCCGGTCGCCATGGAGGAGGGCCTGAAGTTCGCCATCCGCGAGGGTGGCCGGACCGTGGGCGCCGGCCAGGTCACCAAGATCGTCAAGTGACCCGGTCCGCCTCTTGAGGCACCGCTGACCTCTCGGTCGGCGAAAGGGCCCGTACGACGTCGGTCGTACGGGCCCTTTCCGTTGCCCGCCGGTCCGCGCAGCTGTCCTGGCCGGTGAACGGGACTGCCCCCGAGGCCGTTGGCCGGGTCCGGCTGACTAGGATCGTCGGCGCGGTCCGGGAGACGCCCCGGGCGGTTTCCGATCCGCGAGGGGGAGTGGGTATGGGTATGCGCAAGGCGACCGCGGGACTGGCCCTGATCGTGTCCGGTGTGCTGCTGACGGGATGCGGCGGCGGGGACGACGGGGGAGCCGAGGGGAAGCCCGCCCCGTCGGCCTCCGGCAGCCAGGAGCCGGGCGGGGGCTCGGGTGGAGACGCGGGTGGCGGCGCGGACAAGGGCGGCGAGGTGGTGCGCGAGGTGACCCTTGAGGTCGGGGGCACCGGAAAGACGCAGATCGCCTATGTCGCGGACGGGAACAAGGCCGAACAGGTCACACTCCCGTGGAAGAAGACGGTCGAGCTCTCCCTGACCAAGGCCGAGCAGGAGGTCGGCGTCCTGGTGTCGGTCGTGCCCGGATCTGTCCCGGGCGAGGACGGCATGCTCAAGCCGGCGCCCTGCACCATCACCGTCGACGGCGAGAAGGTCGACGACAACCAGGACGGCAAGGACGTCCTGGGCTGCAAGCACACGGTGAAGTGAGGCCCCTGCCCAAGGCGGCGCCGTAAGCCGCGAACGAGTACCGGGTCTCCCGGGTGAGGGGGCCGTGCGACGGGGATAACGCCTCGGAGGAGCACAGGAGGAGGCGGCCTGGTGCGAGGTCCGGGAGGGGCTGTGATCCGTTGGACGGGCGGGAGCCGGTGAGCGCGCGGGGGCGGTCGCGCCGGGCTGGTACGAGGGCGCATATCACGGGGAAGACGGTGGCCGGAGCAGCCGTGGTGGTGCTCTGTGCCGTCATCGGGTGCTGGGCCGTCCTCAAGGGGATCGACGAGCTGCGCGACGTCTCCGCAGTCGTCGAGCGCGGTCGGTCGGTCGACGGGACCGTCCTGGCGAAGGACAAGGTGAGATCGTCTCCGCAGGGCGGCACCACCGAGAGGATCAAGGTACGTTTCACCACGGCCGACGGTACGTCCCACCAGTTCTGGGCCACCGGTGACAAGGCCGTCGGCGACACGGTCCGTGTGCGCTACCTTCCGGAGCGCCCCGGGGGGACGGCGACCGTCCACTCCACGGCGAACGACGGGATCGCGTACGGCGTGGTGATCCTCGTCGGGCTCATGATGGTGATCACCATGCTGCTGCTGGTATTCGTGTGGGTCCGGGACAATCTCGGCGCCCACCGGCGGGCGGCGCGGAGCAGTCCGGTCGCGGAATGACACTTCCGGCCCGCCGGCGGAAACCCGAAAGCCGACCCGTGCCGCACACGACGGCGGGAGGACCGCCGGCTCACACGGCCAGTGGCGGGAGCGGCGGCGCGGACGGGGTCGGCGACGACATGTTCGAACCCGTGCCCCGCATCATCACCGTCGACGGCGAGAAGGCCGATGACGACCAGGACGGCAAGGATGTCCTGTGGTGTCGCTGTGCTGGCTCACACCGCCACACCCCAGTGACGGCCGCCGACAGCGGACGGGCTTTCCGGCACACGAGGTGACCGGGCCCTTCGCCGGGATGGCCGGGCAGGGGGTTCCCAAGTCCGGTCAGAGCGCCCGCAGAGCCGCGGCGGCGGCGACCATGCCGTCTCGCTCCAGCGATCCGAGCACGTCCTCCACGGTCCCCGGCGGATTCCTCCACCTGTCCGCGATCCGGCGCACCGCCGCGTACATGGCGGCAGGGTCCAGGTCGATCTGGTCCTCGATGAAAGCGTCCGGGTGCTTGGCTTCCACGTCCCACGCCGACAGGACGTCGGAAGGGAAGTCCTTGAGGTTGAACGTGACGATGACCTGGGCTTTGGCCCGGATGGCCGCCGCGAGGACGTGGCGGTCATCCGGGTCGGGGAGCTCAAGGGCCTCGATGAGGGGCTCGTAACCCTTGACCATGCAGTCACGCACGGCCCTCATCATGGCCTCCCTGGTCCGGCCGAGCCGGACGGGATCGAGGTCGGGCCGTTTGGCCTTCAGGCTGCGGAACGTCTCATCGAGGATGCGATCGGTCCACTTGGCCTGCACGAGGCCGTCCTGTGCTATGGAGACGAGCAGATCACGCAGGGTGCTCGGGTACAGCACGTTGGCGTCGTACAGGGCAACGAAGGCCATGCTTCAGATCAGTCCCATCTCTTGGCCCAGTTGGGTGAGCTCATCGGCGGCTTGACGGCGGCGTTCGTCGTCCTGTCGCTTGTAGTCCATCAGGGAGGAGGCCGGAATCCTCCGGTGTTTGCCGACCTTGCGGTATTCGATCTCTCCGGCTTGTAGGAGCCCGATGAGGAACGGGCGTGAGACGTTGAGTAGGTCGGCTGCCTGTTGGGTGGTGAGTTCCGCGTTCTGCGGAACGATGGAGACGCTGCGGCCGGCTGCCAGGTGGGCGAGTGTGGTGGCCAGTAGCTCGACCGCTTCTCGCGGCAGTGTGAGTGGCTCGGCTCCTTCCCCCTCGACCGTGACGCCGATCCTCGGAACGTCACGGTGCCTCTCCAGGTAGCTGCGTACCCGGGACAGGGCTCGGTTGGCTGTTTCCGTCTCCTCCGGGGGGAGGCGGACGGGGTGGATGTCCGTCTTGCTCATGTGGGGCTCCCTCGGGTGCGGGTGTATGCCGGCAGGGGCCTTCTTCGACATCCTTCCATTATTCGCAGCATTCGAAACAGGCGCAACAAACGAATGGCCTGATCGTGTCCTGTACACCCATGGCCGCCAGCGAAGACGACCCGGGAATCGCTTCTTCGTGCGGACCTTGATCCCATGGGCCTCCTCTGGTGCCGGTGCGGCGCCCGTGACCCGCGCTGCACGCGGTCGTCCTCCTCGGAGTGCGTGTGAGACGTGCCGGGCTGCCGGCCGAGGCGGTCATGCGGCCAGGGGCGGTGGGGCGGCGGCCCCGGCCTCGCGGCAGTCGCGGCACAGGCCCGGGGCGGGGGAGCGGAAGGCACGGTCGCAGCCGTCGCAGTTCTGGAGCGGGTCCGGGCGCGGTGGCCGGGGCGCGGGCGGCGGCGCGGCCGGGAGGTGCGGCGGCAGCAGCGCGGTGAGGCGGTGGGCGAGCAGGGCGGCCGGGTGGCGCAGCGGCTCGGCGGGCAGGTCGGCGGCCAGGGTGCGGCGTACGGCGTCGGGGTCCGTCCCGCGTTCCAGCCAGGCCACCACGGCGGGGGCCAGGCGCGTCACGTCCCGCTCGGAGAGCAGCAGGCGGGGATCGTCGCGCCGCAGCTCGGCCAGGATCGCTGTGGCGGCCCGCTCGCGCACCGGGTTGCCGGTGGTGCGCGGCTGTGGCAGCGACGGTGGGGGCGGGGGAGGCGGCGCCACCACGGGCGCGGGTGCGGGTGCGGGGGCGGGTACGGGCGTCGGCTCGGCGGCGGGGGCCGGGGCCGGCCGGGGCTCCGGCGGGTGTACGGGCGGTCGCGGCGGCTGGAACCGCGGCCGGGACGGCCGCACCCGCTCGGCCTGCCCCGCCCGTACCGCCGCCGGGTTGTCGTAGGAAACCGTGCGGGTGACCACCCGCCCGCTCGGCAGCCGCTCCCGCTTGCGCGACAGATAGCCGTGCGCCTCCAGCTCCCGCAGGGCGGCCGCGATCCGCGTCTCGCCCTCGGCGAAGCGGGCGGCGAGGGTGCGGATGTCCACCCGCGCGCCGTCGGGCAGCGACTGGATGTGGACGGCCAGCCCGATCGCTGTCAGCGACAGCTCGTGGTGCTGGGCGAGGTGGTTGCCGACGACCGTGAAGCGCTCGGTGTGCCGGGCGGTGACGTGGACGACGCCGCCGCGCGGAACGGCGGACGGCGTGCGCGGGGGCGCGCTAGGCTGCGGTTCAGCCATCGGGAAGCCCTACTTCCTCGGTGGTCAGGCCCTCGTCCGGGATGGCCGTCCCGGACGAGGGCCGTCGCATGTCTGCGGTGGCGGCGGTGATGCGTGGTGCTCTGCGGTGTCCCGCAGGGCTCGCTGGTGCCTGTCGCGGCGAGCCTATGCCGGGGAGTCTGCCGCCACGCCGGTCCGGCCCCACGACTCACCCGTACGAGTGACGGGGTCCGGTTGGGTTGGGTGGGGTTCTCTCTCCGGTCCTTTGATGCTTCTGACGCCGTGCCCCGCCGGGTCTCCACCCACCGGAACGTGCTTTCCCGCGAGCCGGTGGACGGGCCCAGCCGGGCACACCTGTGACCGGACCGAGGAGGACGGACTGTGAACCACGCGCGGTGGAAGACCCGCCGGACCAGGAGACTCCTGGGCGAGGCGGTCGAGGAGTCCTCGGCCTACACCGAGGCCGGGCACGCGTTCGCGCTCGGCCAGGCGGTCTATGATCGGCGTACCGAACTCGGTTTCTCTCAGACCGAGTTGGCCAGGCGTGCTGGAATGACTCAGCCGCAGATCTCCACCATCGAGGGGGGCGACTCGGTGCCGACCCTGCCTTTGCTGACCCGCCTGGCCAAGGCGCTGAACGCCTCGCTGACTGTCGAGTTGAACGGTGACGAGTCGGCGTTCGTCTTCGCCCCGCGCCGCGACGGCGACGGCCCGTCCGGCGGGAACGCCCCGCCCGGCCGCTCCTCCGCCGCCTGAGCGGCAGTTTCGCGGGCGCCGCCGGGATCAGGGGCGGAGGTCGAGTTCGGCCCAGACCGTCTTGCGCGGCGGCGGCCAGCTCTCCACGCCCCAGCGGTCGGCCAGCGCCTCGACGAGCAGCAGCCCGCGCCCGCCCTCCGCCTCCTCGGACGCCGACGGGCCGGGCACGGCCGGGAGACGGTCACCGCGCGCGTCGGACACCTCGATGCGCAGCGTGACGCCACCGCCGTCACCGCCGTTCCCGGTGACGCGCAGGACCAGCCGGAAGTCCCGGCCGAGTACGCGCCCGTGCAGGACGGCGTTGCCCGCCAGCTCGGCGGTGATCTGCGCGGCCGTCTCGGTGGGCAGCCCCTGGTCGGCCAGGTGCGCGACGGTCAGGAGCCGGGCCAGCCGGGCTCCCCGGCGGGTCGAGGACAGGAGCACGGCGAGCTCCCGGGCGGGGGCGGGGGCCGGGGCGGGGCTCTCGGTGCGGGTGGTCTCTGGAGTCACGTCACCCAGCGTGTCCGCCCGTACCCGCCCCGGCCATACCTGGCTCCTGCTCAGGGGGATCCTGTTCGGCTCTTGTGCGGGCTTGTGCGGCCGGTGCGTGAGGGGTGAGCCGTCCCGCCCCGCTGTGCGCGGCATTCGACCCAGACGCCCGTCACGGGCGGAGAACCGGTTTTGCGTATCGCCCGCCCCGGCGGCCCCGCGCGGCTAGCATTCGCGGCACGAACGGCACTGCCAGGGGGGGCGGGATGACGTTGTTTCACGCTGCGCGGAACATATCGCGCGGACGGCAAGCACATGGTCGGCGGATGATCCGGAGTCTTCCGGGGCGGGGAAAGCGGGCGGGGGGCCGTGCCGCGATCCGCGGGAGGTTCATCGCCTTCGGGGTCTTCGGCGCTTTTCTGCTCGGGGCCTGCTCGGAGGCCGGCGCCGGGGCGGAACCGAAGGAGACCGTCACCGTGACGGCGACGGCGACGGCCACCGTGACGGCGGAGCCGGAGAGGATCTCCTCCCAGAAGGGCGAGGCCCTCGAAGCGGCCAGGGAGGCCGCAGAGGAGGCCGGTTACGAGGTCTCCGTCCACAACGCCAACAAGGGCGACGCCGAGCCTTCCGGGAAATGGAAGGTGTGTTTCGAGGAGATCGGCTACGGCACCGTCGACTACGGGGCCGTCCGTGAGGGCGCTCTCTGCCCGAAGAAGGACGGCGGCCCGCTCGCCTGGCC
Organism: Streptomyces barkulensis; assembly: GCF_002843305.1. Taxonomy (GTDB): domain Bacteria; phylum Actinomycetota; class Actinomycetes; order Streptomycetales; family Streptomycetaceae; genus Streptomyces; species Streptomyces barkulensis. Next base: position 2,321 of record NZ_PGSG01000114.1, on the reverse strand, counting down.
CCGGATTCCCGACGTCACCGGCAAGGTCTATGCCAAGGCCGTCAAGGCGCTGGCCAAGGTGGGGGTCGACGAGGACGACATCGACGTCGAGTCGGCGTACAAGGACGTCTCCATCTCCGCCTCCGACGTGGAGGAGGACCCGGAAGGCCACAAGGTCTGCTTCCAGTCGCCCTCGGCGGGCAAGGACGCCAAGCCGGACACCGAGGCGAAGCTGACCCTGGTCGAGGGCGGCTCCTGCCCGTCCGGCAAGGGCACCTACAAGGACCGCAAGAACGACCCCGACTACACCCCGCCGCCGCCTCCGGCCGCCAGTGGTTCCACCGGCGGCGGTTCCGGCTCCTCGGGCGGCTCGGGTGGTTCGGGCGGCTCCGGCGGTACCGCCCAGTGGAACGGCCAGTGCGAACTGACCTCCCCGGCGGGCAACTGCTACCAGGCAGGCCAGTTCTGCGCCAACAAGCACCTCGGTATGCAGACGCACAACTCCGCCGGCCGGATCATCTACTGCAAGCAGCGCGCCGACGGGCAGCGCTGGAACTACTCGTAAGGGCGTGACCCGGTAGGGGACGCCGACCGACGAGGCCCCTGTCCGAAGCGCTGGTGGACGAGTCCACCGGCGCGACGGGCAGGGGCCTCGTCGAAGTGAACCCGGAAGCCGGCAACAGTTGATCTCGGAGGCGTCGGTGCTTCCAGCGGGCGGCGGGGGCGCGTTCGGTGACGTGTCGGGCGACGGCGCCGGTGCCGTGCTCGACGCGGATGCGCCGTATCGCCGACCGAGAACGCGACGTCTCACCGCCTACCGTGCACGAGCCCGTTCGGCGGACAGTGTGCGGTTACGGTCACGGGAAGGTTTCCAGCGGAGGATGTCGAAAGTGGCAGGCGTGGGAGAACGTCGGAACGGCAGGCATGGAAGCCTGCGGAAGGCTTGCGTTGCGATTCTGCTGACAGTGGGCATCGAGGCAGCCGTCGCGGGCGCTGCGACGGCCTACACCGCACACCGTGATCCCAGCGGCCGCATCGTCGAGCACCGGGTGCCCGAGGAGGAGAGGGAGCGGGCCCGGGAGTACTGGACCGAGGAACGCATCCGGAACGCCGATCCCGCTGGACCACTCGGTATCGAGCCGGACTGACCCGGTGGCGGAGCGGGCCGACCCGCCACCCACAACGGCACGGTCCCCTCCGACAGCTCCACCGTGCGGCGGACGAAGTCGACCACCATCTCCGGGTGCTCGTCAGGCTTCGGGAACCGGCATCCACTGGACGGCCGGTGATCACCCGACTCCGAGATCAAGTACTGGCGGCTTATGGGCTCATCTCGGTGACCCTCTGAACGGGGGCTTCGCCCTCCCGTCGTCTCCGACGGAACGACTGTATGAAGTGGAATTTCCTGTTCGAGGGATTTTCTGCCGAATGAGTGCGTTAGTGAACGCTTCTCATCCTGAGCGCCAGGCGATCTCGATGGCGTGAACGGCGGCGACCGTGCGACCGATGCGGTTGGTGCTGCACCGGGCCTTGCGGAGGATCCGCCATTGCTTGAGGCGGGCGAAGGCGCGTTCGCCCGGGGCGCGCAGCCGGGCGTGGTCGCGGTTGTACTGCTGGTAGTGCTCGGGCAGGTCGCGATGACCGTAGTAGGGGGTGCGGACGGTCGCGCCGGCGCCCTGGTAGGCGCGGTCGGCCAGGACGAGGAGCTGACGGGACAGGCAGGCTTGGATCACACCGTGGGCGCGGGCTGCGGTCAGGTCGTGCGTGCGGCCCGGTGTCGCGCGGGAGAACCAGAGCGGGGTGCCGTCCGGGCGGGCGATGACCTGCACGTTCATCCCGTGGCGGCGGTGCTTCTGCGAGTAGTACGGCTCGTCCGCCGCGATGCGGTTGGTAGTGATCAAAGTGCCGTCGAGGATGACGAACCCCTCCGGCGGCAGCTCGCGCAGGGCCTCGTGCAGGCTCGGGGCGCGCTCGGCGAGGAGGTCGACCGTTTCGCTCACGTACCGGCCGGCGGTGGCGGTGGAGATGCCGAACCCCGCTGCGGCCTGGGCCAGGGTCTCGTTCTTGCGCAGGTGCACCAGGACCAGCAGGGCCTGGCGGAAGCAGCCCAGCTTCCGCCAGCGGGAGTTCAGCTCACGCCTTCGGGCGTAGATGAGCCAGGAAACGTGCTCCACGACTTCGTGGGGGACGTCGAGCATGGCACGATACGGGACCAACAGGGCTCCTGTGTCGAGACGTTGGCGAGTGAGATCACCAGCCGCAACGACCAGGAGCCCTGCCGCGTTACGGCCCCCCGACCACCAGCCGCCATCACCCACGAACCACAGGATGAGAAGCGTTCA
>NZ_PGSG01000113.1:1740-2257 GCF_002843305.1 Streptomyces barkulensis | reverse complement strand
GGGGTGGCGGGTGGCTGGTCGTTGTTTGAGAACTGCACAGTGGACGCGAGCATCTATAGGCCAAGTTTTTAAGGGCGCACGGTGGATGCCTTGGCACCAGGAACCGATGAAGGACGCGGGAGGCCGCGATAGGCCCCGGGGAGCTGTCAACCGAGCTGTGATCCGGGGGTGTCCGAATGGGGAAACCCGGCAGTCGTCATGGGCTGTCACCCGCTGCTGAACACATAGGCAGTGTGGAGGGAACGCGGGGAAGTGAAACATCTCAGTACCCGCAGGAAGAGAAAACAACCGTGATTCCGGGAGTAGTGGCGAGCGAAACCGGATGAGGCCAAACCGGTCACGTGTGAGACCCGGCAGGGGTTGCGTGGTCGGGGTTGTGGGAGTGTGCTGGACCGGTCTGCCGGCCGGTCGGAGAGTCAGAAACCGTTGTGATAGGCGAAGGGCATGCGAAAGGCCCGGCGTAGAGGGTAAGACCCCCGTAGCCGAAATCATGGCGGCTCTCTTGCGTATTTCCCAA
>NZ_PGSG01000113.1:0-1690 GCF_002843305.1 Streptomyces barkulensis | reverse complement strand
TCCGGGAGTAGTGGCGAGCGAAACCGGATGAGGCCAAACCGGTCACGTGCGAGACCCGGCAGGGGTTGCGTGGTCGGGGTTGTGGGAGTGTGCTGGACCGGTCTGCCGGCCGGTCGGAGAGTCAGAAACCGTCGTGATAGGCGAAGGGCATGCGAAAGGCCCGGCGTAGAGGGTAAGACCCCCGTAGCCGAAATCATGGCGGCTCTCTTGCGTATTTCCCAAGTAGCACGGGGCCCGAGAAATCCCGTGTGAATCTGGCGGGACCACCCGCTAAGCCTGAATATTCCCTGGTGACCGATAGCGGAGAGTACCGTGAGGGAATGGTGAAAAGTACCGCGGGAGCGGAGTGAAATAGTACCTGAAACCGTGTGCCTACAAGCCGTGGGAGCGTCGCACACCGGACTTGTCCGGTGTGTCGTGACTGCGTGCCTTTTGAAGAATGAGCCTGCGAGTTTGCGGTGCGTTGCGAGGTTAACCCGTGTGGGGAAGCCGTAGCGAAAGCGAGTCCGAACAGGGCGGTTTCAGTAGCGTGCCCAAGACCCGAAGCGGAGTGATCTAGCCATGGGCAGGGTGAAGCGGCTGTAAGAGGTCGTGGAGGCCCGAACCCACCAGGGTTGAAAACCTGGGGGATGACCTGTGGTTAGGGGTGAAAGGCCAATCAAACTCCGTGATAGCTGGTTCTCCCCGAAATGCATTTAGGTGCAGCGTCGCGTGTTGCTTGCCGGAGGTAGAGCACTGGATAGGCGATGGGCCCTACCGGGTTACTGACCTTAGCCAAACTCCGAATGCCGGCAAGTGGTAAGCGCGGCAGTGAGACTGTGGGGGATAAGCTCCATGGTCGAGAGGGAAACAGCCCAGAGCATCGACTAAGGCCCCCAAGCGTGTGCTAAGTGGGAAAGGATGTGGAGTCGCAGAGACAACCAGGAGGTTGGCTTAGAAGCAGCCATCCTTGAAAGAGTGCGTAATAGCTCACTGGTCAAGTGATTCTGCGCCGACAATGTAGCGGGGCTCAAGCACACCGCCGACGTCGTGTCATCGGCACATAACCTCCAACGGGGGTGTCGATGGGTAGGGGAGCGTCGTGTGCCGGGTGAAGCCGCGCCGGAAGGCAGGGGTGGACGGTACACGAGTGAGAATGCAGGCATGAGTAGCGATACAGGAGTGGGAAACTCCTGCGCCGATTGACCAAGGGTTCCTGGGTCAAGCTGATCTGCCCAGGGTAAGTCGGGGCCTAAGGCGAGGCCGACAGGCGTAGTCGATGGATAACCGGTTGATATTCCGGTACCCGCTGTGGAGCGCAAGGGCCGAGCCCGGTGATGCTAAGTCCGTGAAGCCGCCCGCATCCTTCGGGGTGTGGTGCCGGTGGAGCCGACGGCCCGATCCGGTAGTAGGTGAGTGATGGGGTGACGCAGGAAGGTAGTCCAGCCCGGGCGGTGGTTGTCCCGGGGTAAGGGTGTAGCCCGTTGTGCAGGTAAATCCGCGCAACATGTGAGGGTGAGACCTGATGCCGAGCCGATGACGGTGAAGTGGATGATCCTATGCTGTCGAGAAAAGCCTCTAGCGAGTTGCACGGCGGCCCGTACCCCAAACCGACTCAGGTGGTCTGGTAGAGAATACCGAGGCGTTCGGGTGAACTATGGTTAAGGAACTCGGCAAAATGCCCCCGTAACTTCGGGAGAAGGGGGGCCAC
>NZ_PGSG01000112.1:322-534 GCF_002843305.1 Streptomyces barkulensis | reverse complement strand
AGGCGGGTACGGTCGCGCCGCTCGTGGCGGGGGTTGGCGATCTTCTCCCCGGTCGAGAGGGTCAGCAGGTGGTCGAGCCCGACGTCGATGCCGACGGCCGCGCTGGTGGCGGGCAGCGGCTTGACGGACGGGTCCTCGCACAGCAGGGACACGAACCAGCGTCCGGCCGCGTCCTGGGACACGGTCACCGTGGACGGCGACGCACCCTCCGG
>NZ_PGSG01000112.1:0-272 GCF_002843305.1 Streptomyces barkulensis | reverse complement strand
GCCAGGGTGAGGCTGCCGTCGCGGAACCGGAACGCGCTGGTGGTGTACTCCGCGGACTTGCGGGACTTCTTCCGCGACTTGAAGCGCGGGTACTTCGCCCGCTTGCCGAAGAAGTTCGTGAACGCCGTCTGAAGGTGCCGCAGGGCCTGCTGGAGCGGGACGGAGGACACCTCGTTGAGGTAGGCGAGTTCCTCGGTCTTCTTCCAGGCCGTCAGCATCGCCGACGTCTGGTTGTAGTTCACCCGCTCCTGCCGCGTCCACGCTTCGGTGCG
>NZ_PGSG01000111.1 GCF_002843305.1 Streptomyces barkulensis | reverse complement strand
TAGCCTCGCGCTTTCATGAAGTGGGCTGTCCGGCAGGCGGTCAGGAAAGCAGAAAGTGCCTCTGACCAGCAAGAATGAGGATTGTCGAGGTCCTTGTTCCTGCCATCGCCGGAGGCACTTCCCAGGTGAAGCACTCTACCGGGCCCTACCCCCGCGTCCGTGTCCAGGACGACGGCCGCCAGGTCGTCTCCCAGGCCGGGTCGGTCCTGCTCGTCGAAACGGTCCGCAAGACCGGTCTTGACCAGGCCATATCCGCAGCTCTGGCACCGTGGCGCAAACCGCGGGCCGTCCACGATCCCGGCAAGGTCCTTCTGGACGTCGCCCTGGCGGTCGCTCTGGGCGGAGACTGCCTCGCGGACGTTGCGGTGCTGCGGTGTGAGCCGGCCCTCTTCGGGCCGGTCGCCTCCGACCCGACCGTCTCCCGTCTGATCGACACCCTCGCCGCCTCCGGCGAGAAGGCCCTGACCGCCATCCGCGCCGCACGGTCCGAAGCCCGGCAGCGGGTCTGGTCGTTGGCCGGCGAGAACGCCCCGGACGCCGACGACCAGGTCACGGTCGATCTCGACGGCGTCCTCGTGGTCGCCCACTCCGACAAACAGGACGCGGCCGCGACTTGGAAGAAGACCTACGGCCACCACCCGCTGACGGCCTTCGTCGACCACGGCCCGGGCGGAACCGGAGAGCCGGTCGCCGCCCTGCTCAGGCCGGGGAACGCGGGCTCGAACACCGCTGCCGACCACATCACCACCGCCCAACTGGCCCTGGCCCAGCTGCCCAAGCAATACCGGCGAGGGCGCCGGACCCTGGTCCGCACCGACTCCGCGGGCGGCACCCACGACTTCGTGTCCTGGCTCGCCCGGCGAGGGCGGTGGCTGTCCTACTCAGTCGGCATGACGGTCACCGACGCGATCCACGAACACGTGCTGAAGGCCCCCGCCTCAGCCTGGACGGCGGCCGTCGAGACCGGCGGCGAGATCCGCGACGGGGCCTGGGTCGCCGAGCTCACCGGCAAGCTCCTGGACGGATGGCCCAAGGGCATGCGGCTGATCGTCCGCAAGGAAAGACCGCACCCCGGCGCCCAGCTGCGGCTCACCGACGCCGACGGCATGCGGATCACGTGTTTCGCGACCAACACCCCTGACCGGCCGATCGCCGAGCTCGAGCTCCGTCACCGGCTGCGGGCCCGGGCCGAGGACCGCATCCGGGCCGCCCGCACGACCGGCCTGCGCAACCTGCCCCTGCACACCACCGCCCAGAACAAGGTCTGGCTCGAGATCGTCCAGATAGCCCTCGACCTGCTGGCCTGGATGCCCATGCTCGCCCTCACCGGCACCGCCCGCCTCTGGGAACCCCGCCGCCTGCGGCTGCGCCTGTTCACCGCGGCCGGCCAGCTCGTCACCACCGGCCGCCGCCGCATCCTCCGCCTCGCCCGGCACTGGCCCTGGACCGGCCACATCACCGCCGCCCTCGAACGGCTCGCCCTCCTGCCCAACCCCGGCTGACCAGCGGATCCGCCTGTTCCTGCGAGCAGCACCACCCCGACCCGGAGCAGTGGAACCCGGCGCCCACCCGACGCGACAGCCGGGCCCTCGGCCTGCCCGGACTCAGAAACAGCACGCGTGAGGGCCCGCCGACTCCGTCGGCGGACCCTCACGAAAGATCGAGGTTAACGGCCGGTGGACCGTACCCGTCTTCCGGGAAAAAGAACATACGACGCAACTTCGATAACAGCTCTGGGGCACGCCGGTCGGAAAATCCGCCGACTTCTCCCGGACATGGGAAAACAGTCTCCCCATGTACGGATGGAAGCCCGCTGCACATCACATAGGCATTACGAAGCAGGTGGCCGGTTCGGCGCCGCCGGTCACCGCCTGTAATCTCGTTTGAGTGCGTACCGACCGGATCTTCGCCCGCCTGGAACAGGAGCCAGCGCGGCCGCTCGTCCCTCCGCCGGGGATGAGCGGCACCCGCAGGGCGCTCTTCTTCACCATGCTGGGCCTCTACGCGGCCATCGTGGCGGCGGTGCTGACCACCTCCCGGCTGGTCCGGCTGGACTGGCAGGTCATGCTCTTCCGCCCGTACAAGCAGTGGCCGGAGCTCCACGCCTTCCTCGACTACTTCGTGGTCCTGGGCCAGCGCGGCCCCACCGCGGTGCTGGTCGCCGCCTGGCTCGGCTGGCGCTCCTGGCGGCAGCGGACGCTGCGCCCGCTGCTGGCCCTGGGCGCCTCCCTGCTGTTGCTGAACGTGACGGTGGGAGCGGCGAAACTCGGCATGGGGCGCGAGGGTCCGCACTACGCGAACCGCATAGGCGCCAACGAGATGTTCCTGACCGGCGACATATTCCCCTCCGGCCACACGGCGAACGCGGTGGTCACCTGGGGAATCCTCGCCTATCTGGCCACCACGCCGCGGGCCCGGCGCCGGCTGTCGGTCGTGGCGGCGGTCTTCGCGCTCGGCGTCGGCACCACCACCGTCTACATCGGCACCCACTGGGTCAGCGATGTGCTCCTGGGCTGGGCCGCAGGACTGCTCATCCTGCTGGCGCTGCCCTGGTTCGAGCCCCTCATCGCCCGCGTCGAGGCGTATCTGCTGAGCCACTGGTACCGCTTCCGGGAGGGTGTCGCGCCCCTGTCCGCGCGTCTGCGCCCCGCCGGGGCCGGCGTCCCGCCGGTCGCCGCCCGGCTCGGCGCGGGCGGGGCGTACCCGGCCTCCGGTCCCGAGCCGGCCCTGGCCGAAGCGGTGCTGCCCGCCGACCTGCCGCCCCGGGCCGGGGAGCCGCGCACCCACCACCCCGCACACGCGCGGCAGCACGCGGCCCGCTCGGAGCGCTCCCCCGTCACCCCCGCCGGCAGCCGCCGGCCGTACGGCGAGCGCACGGTGTCGCGGACCGCACCGATGGGACCGCGCAAGTGACGGCGCCGTAGCGCCGGTCCGGCTTCTCGGGGCAGGACGGTACGCACCCTCCCTCTTCCCGCTCCGCGGAGCCGGACGCATGCGGCGGCCCTGCCCCCCTCGGCCGAGGGGGGCAGGGCCGCCGCATGCGTCCGGTCAGCCCTTCCAGCAGCGGGCCACGGCGCCGTCCTCCACCGTGAAGTTCAGCCGTCCTGACAGGTACTCCATGGTGATGACCGCGTCCGGCGGAAGGGACCTCACGGTGGTCCAGCCGCGTTCGCGGGCCTGCCGTTCGGCGGTGGCCACGTCGAGTCCGACGTAGGTCTCGGGGTCGTCGTCCGGTGTGTGCGGGTTCGTGGGTGACGGTGCCATGGCAGCACCGTACGGCGTCGGCGGCGCAGCCGGAAGTTCCGGACGGATCATGGCGGCGTCACATCTGTGTCACAACTCTCCGCAGTCCGGGCGCTGTCCGGTCGCGCCGTTCGCGAGACCCGCGCTCCCCGCTTCGAATTCCGTCCGCGCCGTTCTCCGGACACCTTGTGAGGGATTTCCCGGAAAGAAAATCCGGCTCGCCGTGCGGGACACCGGAACAGGAATTCAGAAGGGCCATCAGTTCCCCTCGAAAACAGGCATGTTTACGGAAACCCTCTCGCGGTATCCGGGGTTGAGAGGAGCCCCATGACAGAGAAGAAGACAAGCGACGACAGCAAGCGGACGGCGGAGGAAGAGGACCGTCCCATACCGCTCGGCGAGGCGATGCGCACAGCCCGGTCGGAGTTCACCGACCTCACCGGTCTGCACGCCGAGAGCGTCTCCCGGTTCGAACGGACCGGGGACGGCTGGGCCCTGGAGGTGGAGGTCATGGAACTCGAGCGGGTTCCGGACACGATGAGCCTGATGGCCTCGTACGAGGTGACGCTCGACGAGGCCGGCCACCTCACCGGTTACCGCCGCGTCCGCCGTTACGAGCGCGGCCGGGCCGATTCGTCCCGCCGCGGCTGAGAGCCGCGACACCCGAGAGGAGTGGCCGTACATGACCACGGCAGTCCCCGCACAGCGTTCCACCGGAGGTGGAGGCGGCAGCAGCGGTCTCTACGACGTCCTGGAACTCATACTGGACCGCGGACTGGTGATCGACGCGTTCGTCCGCGTCTCACTGGTCGGCATCGAGATCCTGAAGATCGACGTGCGCGTCGTGGTCGCCAGCGTCGACACGTATCTGCGTTTCGCCGAGGCGTGCAACCGCCTCGACCTGGAGTCCGGGCCCAGGAAGTCGCCCGGTCTGCCCGAGGTGCTGGAGAACGCCACCGAGAGCGGCGCCAGCAGCAAGACCAAGGGCGCCCTGGCCGGGGCCGCCGAGAGCATATCCGACGCCTTCCGCCAGGGCGATTCCGACGAGGAGGAGTCGGCACCCCGCAGGCGCCGGGCCTCCGCCCGGCGCAAGGAGGAGACGGAGTGAGCGTCTACGTCTACGGAATCGCGCGCTCGGACCATCCGGCGCTGCCCGAGAAGGCGCCCGGCGTCGGCCGGCCGCCGCGCGAGGTCCGGATCGTCCGCGAGGGGAACCTCGCCGCGATCGTCAGCGACTGCCCGGACGACCTGCGGCCCAAGCGCCGCGACCTCCTGGCGCACCAGCAGGTGCTGACCGAGGTCGGCGCCAAGGGGTCGGTCCTGCCGCTGCGGTTCGGCAGCCTCTCCGAGGACGAGGAGGCCGTGCGCCGAGTCCTCACCGACCACGCCGCCCACTACCTCCGGCAGTTGGAGGAGCTGGACGGCCGCTCCGAGTACAACGTGAAGGCCGTGCACCGCGAGGACGAGGTGCTGCGCATGGTGCTCTCGCAGGACACCGAGGCGCGGAGCCTGGCGGAGCGCAACCGCGCCGCCGGCGGCGGCTCCCACGAGGACAAGCTGCGCCTGGGCGAGCTCGTGGCGAACGCCGTGCGCGAGCGCGAGGCCCAGGACGCCCGGCTGATCGAGGAGACGCTCGCGCCCCTGGCCCAGCGGTACGTGCCGGGCCCGGAGGGCTCCGGCTGGCTGGCGAACCTCTCCTTCCTCCTCGGCCGGGACAGGTCCGAGGAGTTCACCGCCGCCGTCGAGGAGCTGGGGCGCGCCAACCCCCACCTGGACATCCGTGCCACGGGTCCGCTTCCGCCGTACAGCTTCGTGGGCCGGCCCGACGAGGCCGGGCGGACCGCCCAGGCCGCGGGCTCGCCCGCGGGGTGAGCCGGCGTGGGGCTGATCGGCGGGCTCCTGAAGCTGCCCGCGGCGCCGTTCCACGGCGCCGGATGGGTGCTGCGGCAGGTGGTCGCCGAGGCGGAACGGCAGTACTACGACCCGTCGGCGATCCAGCGTGAACTCCACGAACTGTCCGGACAGCTGGACGACGGCCTGATCGACGAGGAGGAGTTCGACCGCCGGGAGGACGAACTGCTCGACCGTCTGGAGGCCGTGCAGGAGCACAGACGGCGCAACCAAGGAGACTACTGACATGACGAACCGGTCGGCACTGGCGCTGGCCTTCGCCACGGGTTACGTGGCGGGGCTCAGCAGGACCAAAATCCCCCTCGGCGCGGGCGGGGCGCTGCTGGCCAGGCGGCTCGGGGTGGACCCCGGCCGCATCGGCGAGCAGTTCAAGGAGAGGACCCCGCAGCTCGCGGAGGCCACCGGCCGGCTGCGGAACAACGTCAGGCAGGCCGGCAGGGCCGCCACCGGCGCACTGCCGGCCGAGCGCCTGGAGTCGCTGACCGGCGGCGTACGGGGGCAGCTCGGCAGGGCGCCGTGGAAGAGCGGCGGCAGGGACGGCTCCGAGCCGGCCGGTTCCGGATCCGAGGACTCCCGCGGCCCGGAGAAGCGGGAGGAGCGGGAGAAGCGGGAGGAGAAGTCCGGGAAGGACGCGAACGGCTCGCGGAGCGACGGTGGTTCCCGCGGGGAGTCCGCGGACGCCGGGAAATCGGAGGGCAGCGGAAAGTCGGAGGGCAGCGGGCGGGGCGCCTCCCGGCGTGCCCCGGCCAAGAAGACCGCGTCGCGGACCTCCGGGAAGACGGCCTCCGCGTCCCGCAAGCCGGCCGGAGCCGCCAAGAAGGCCACGGGTTCGGCAGGCAAGCAGACCGGCAAGTCCTCCGGGAACACCCGGAGGACGACCGGCACGGCCAAGCGCACGGGAGGCTCCGAGCGTGGCTGACGCTGCCGACGGCCGCCGGCGGACCGCCGTGGCCACCGCCGTTCCGGCCGCCGGACGCCTCCTGGAGGCGTCCGGCGGCCGGGCCGCGGCGCCGGCCCGGCACCTGCTGCTCGCCGCCGCCCGCGGGCTGGGCGAGGTGAGGGAACGGGCCGGCGCAGCGGCCCGGCCGCTGACGGTCGGCGAGTGTGTCGAGGTCGGCGTACCCGTTCGCGAGGCGTACGACCGGTGGCTGGGGTTCCTGGAGGACGGAGCGGGTGACGGGGCCTCACACGGCGCGAGGGTCCTGTGGCCCGGGCGCGGCCGGACGGTGCGCGTCGCCGACCGGATCCCGGGCGACCTCGTCGTATGGGACGCCCGCGACTCCAGGGCAGCGGTCCGGGGCGTGGCCACCTTCCACCAGCCGGCCGGGAACCTGACCCGGGTGCTGGTCGTACTGGAGTACCGTCCGCGGAGCCTGCCGGAGAGGGCCGCGGGCCTCTGGCACGCCCAGGCCCGCCGCGTACGGCTGGATCTCGCGGACTTCCAGCGCTCGGTGAGCCTGGGCATCGAGGTCGACGGCGGCGGCGCGGCACTCGACGGTGACGGTGAGTCCGGAGACGCGGCGGACGAGGTGGGCGAAGTGAACGAGGCGGGCGAGGTGGAGGAGGTCAGGTGACCTAACGGCCCTCACCGCCCTCCCGGTCCTCACGGTCCCGCGCTCACCCCCTCCCCCGGCCCTCCCCGTCCGCCTTCCATGCCCGCGCCGCCCGGCCGAGGCGCTCCGCCAGCTCGGCTATCCGCTCGCCCAGCCCGGCCGGTTCGCGCACCTCGAACTCGAAGCCCAGCATCAGGACGTGGAGGGCCATCTCGTCCAAGGAGAGGGCGCCGGTGCGCAGCAGGCAGGTGCGCCCGTCCACCGGTTCCAGCACGCCGGCCGTGGGCGCGATCCGCTCCGCGACCCGGTCCGCCGGGGCGTGCAGCAGTACGGTCGCCCGCTCCGGGTACGCCGCTGTGGAGATGCCCTCGGAGACATAGGCGGCCCAGTCCTCGGCGGGTGGTTCGCGGGGGGTGAAGCGGGGACCGTGCGGCGGGGTGAGGGCGAGCCGGTCGACGCGGAACGTGCGCCAGTCGGCGCGGCCGGCGTCCCAGCCCACCAGGTACCAGCGGTGGCTGCTGCACACCAGGCGGTAGGGGTCGACGGTCCGGCGCGAGTCCGAACCGTCGTGCCCCCGGTAGGTGAAGCGCAGCCGTTGGCGGTCGCGGCAGGCGTTCACCAGCTCGGTGATGGTCTCCACCCCGACCGCCGGGCCGCGCCGTCCGCCGAGCGGGTCGGTGAAGGCGGCCAGCGCGCCCACTCTGCGGCGCAGCCGGTCCGGCAGCACCTGTTCCAGCTTGGCCAGGGCCCGCACCGAGGACTCCTCCATCCCCTGCACCGCGTTGTGCGCGGCCGTGCGCAGCCCGACCGCGACGGCCACCGCCTCGTCGTCGTCCAGGAGCAGCGGCGGCAGTTCGGCGCCCGCGCCGAGCCGGTAGCCGCCGGCGGTCCCGGTGGTGGAGTGGACGGGGTAGCCCAGTGTCCGCAGCCGTTCCACGTCGCGGCGCACCGTCCGCGAGGTCACCCGGAGACGCTCGGCCAGCTCGGCACCGGACCACTCCCGGTGGGCCTGGAGCAGGGACAGCAGACGCAGCAGTCGTGCCGATGTCTCCATCATGCGGCCGATTCTGCCACCCCTTGAGGACAGGGGCCGTCCGCGATGTCCGCCGGGTACGGCCGGCCCGTCCGGAGTTTCTCCGGACGGGCCGGGTCCTGCGGGCCTGGTCCTGCGGGTCTGGTCCTGCGGGTCTGGTCCTGCGGGCCGGATGGTCAGGAGCCGGCCGGCTCCGTGTCCTCCAGCCGCACGGACAGATCGTTGGCGCCGGTGTAGTACGGGCGGGCCGTCATCCCCCCGCTCCCGCCCGCCTCGTCCGCGGCGACCGGCCGCGCCGGGTAGCGCAGGATCTTGTGCTTGTCGACGATGTCGTCCAGGATCCGGGCCACGCGCACCGGCTCGGCGTCCTCGCCGGGGCGCAGCCACAGCTGCCAGTCGTCCGCCGCGCCCTCCTCCCGGGCCAGATCGCCGTACGCCAGCCTCGCCGTGAAGCCGTGCCCCTCGGCGGGCGCGCCGACCGGGGTGACCGGTGCGGTGACGGGCCGCATCTGCCCGCCGTCCGCGGCGGCGCGGCGGGGGCGGGCCTCCAGCCGCGCGGTGGGGGTCAGCTCGGCCCCGTACAGCGTTCCATGGACGGTCAGTCCGCCGTCGGCGGGCCAGATGTCGCCCGCCTCGGCGTGCGGCCAGCGCAGCCAGGAACGCACCGAGAGGTTGCCGTACTTGGTGGCGTACGGAATGCGCACGCCCAGCCAGGTCCGGTCGGTGCGCGGCACCCGGTCGACCAGCGGGCGCAGGTCGCTGCACCCGGGCAGCAGCCGCCGCGCCTCGCCCTCGCCGATCACCAGATAGGCGTCCCAGCGCCCTTCCTCCAGCGGAACCGTACTGGGCAGGGTGGCGCGCAGCACGGAGCCGTCGGGGGCGCCGGAGAGCGGTTCCAGCGGCAGGCGCACCGACTCCTCGGGGTCGCGGTCGCGCAGCCGCAGCAGCAGGGCGGCGTCCCACCGCTCCGCGACGCCGGGCAGCGCGATGTCGAAGCTGAGGCCGCCCGCACTGTCCGCCGTGCAGTCGGCCCGCGGTGCCGTCTCCCCGGGGACGTCGGGGGCGCCGGCGGGCCTGCGGGTGGTCGCGGTCATGCGGTCCTTCCTCTTCTCAGCGCGCCCCGGCGGGCGCGGACCAAGGCCTCCTTGGTGGCGTACGCCCCGCCGAGCAGGGCTCCCCGGCTCCGGTGCAGGGAGGAGCGCAGCCGGCCGATCCCGCCGCGCCCGCCGCGTGCGACGAGTTCCGTGCACAGCGAGGAGTACATCTCGCCGATCCGCGCGGGGTCGTAGCGGGCGGCGTCCGCGATCGCGGCGCGGCCCATCCTCCGGCGCAGCCCGTCGTCGTTGATCAGTTCCAGCAGGGCCCCGGCGATGGCGTCGACGTCGCCGGTGGGCACCAGCCGCCCGTCCACCCCGTCGGCGATGATCTCTCCCGGCCCGTGCGGGCAGGTGGTGGCCACCACCGGCAGACCGCAGCGCATCGCCTCCACGATCGTCATTCCGAAGGACTCCAGACTCGACGTCACGGCCGCGACCGAGCCCTTGACCCACTCGGCCTCGATGGGGTGGGCCGGTCCCATGAGGAACGCGTGGTTGTACAGGCCGAGTTCCTCCACCATGGCCCGCAGCTTCGCCTCCTCACGTCCGGCCCCGTAGAGCCTCAGCCGCCAGTCGGGCCGCTGCTCGACCACCTTGGCGAAGGCCCTCAGCAGCACGTCGTAGCGTTTGGCCGGAGCCAGCCGGCCGGCGGCGACCACCCACTTCCCGGTGCCGTCGGAGGGTTCCACCGCCGGCTCGGGGACTCCGTTGGGCACCGCCCTCACGTGTACCCCGGGCAGGCGCATCATGCGCCGGTAGTCGCGCGCGTCGGCCTCGGTGACGGTGGTGAGTGCGTCCAGGCGCGGGTAGGCGCCGCGCAGGGTCGCCCGCAGGGCCCGCGAGTGGGTGGAGAGGGTGAGGTGCTCCTGCCCCATGCGCACCGGACCGGGCCTGGTGTGCAGGGCGAGCATGGTGTTGAGGCCGGGGCGGGTGCCGATCACGACGTCCGCCTCGACGCCTGCCAGGTGTTCGGTGATCCGGCGGTCGGTGAGCGCGCTGTACTTGCGGTGGTTTCCGTCGGCGCGCGGGAACAGCCTGGACGGCCGGGCGTGCTCGGGGTCGCCTCCGTCGTAGTCCGGGCTGTGCTTGCGCATGTCCACCAGGTGGCGCAGGCGCACCGCGGGGTCCAGGTCGAAGACGGGACGGTCGCGGTGCCGGAAGACCGAGACGATCTCGACGTCGTGCTGCTGCGCGAGCGCGCACGCGAGGTTGAAGGTGGTCCGGATCGTCCCGCCCATGCCGTACCCGTGATGCAGCAGAAAAGAGATATGCATCCGTCTCCATGTCCCACAAAAGCGCGCGGGTAAGCATCCCGGCGCCGTGTTTTCCTGTGTCGCGCTCCTGTTGATGCCGTGTCTCTGCCGGAAGAGACCTCGGAAGGCCGCCGCGGGTTGTCCCCCTTGATCGCCTTGTACCCGAAAGGTTCGTCTGTTGTGAGCCTTTTTCAGGAACCGGACGACTCGTTCCGCCGTCCACGCGCGGCCCGGGGAGTTCCTGTCCGGTGGGCGGCGGCACGGGGGCCCCGGCGGCGTCGGACGGTACCGCGCCCGCCCGGCCCGAGACGGCCGCGCGACCGGCACGGCGCGGCGGCCGGGGCCGGTGGGGCGGCGCGGGGCGAAGCGGTGACGGGGGTGGCCCGGAGGCCGAGACACATGTGCTGCACCTCTCCACGCTAGGGCCCCGCAGGCGCGCGACCGGCGCAAACGCGCCAGTGCGGGGCCGAGGCCCCACCCGGTCGGCGCACCGCGCACCGGGCGCCGGGCGCTCCTCGCCGCCGCCTCCTCCCCCGCGCCCCCGGTCTCCGGGGGGAAGTGGAACGCCCCGGCGCGCGTCGCGCACCGCGCATCCGCCCGTGCGACCTGCGCTCCCCCCGGCGCGTTACCACGGCACTCGGTCCCCCGTTGTGCATGTGAACCAGAACCGAACGCCAGGAGTTTCCCCGTGTCCCCCATGCTCGATGTCAGCGACGACGTCCGCGCCGAGATCGGCGAGGAGGAAGCCGCCCGGCTGATCGCCGGTGACAGCGCCCCCGGCAGCTACGACTGCACCTCCTGCCGCGCCCCCGGCGACCCCGAGCAGGAGCGCACCAGCACCGTGCTCTTCCTCGGCGAGGAGACGGCCGTGCTCGCCTTCGCCCACGCGACCTGCATCCCGTCCCAGGTCGTCCCGGTCTCCGAGGAGCAGCTCAAGGACGCCGTGCGCACCATCACCGGCGGGCAGGCCGCCGACACCCCCGCACCGGCCGGCGCGCCCCCCGCCGGTCCCGGGCCCGTCCCCTCCTCCGCCCCGCGCCAGGCCGTGCTGGGCGTTACCTGCGGCCAGGTACTCATCGACGACCAGCTCCACCCCGCCCTCGTCGTCGAGCCCACCGCGCCCATCACCCGCCCAGGCTCCGACGGCCTTGGCGACGACTTCCTGCCGCTCCTCATCGAGCAGGGCTTCATGCCGGTGAACGACGTGGCCAGGGCCCCCGCGCCGGTCGGCGGCTGGTCCGTCCTGCTGGCCATGGGCCGGCTCCACGCCATCCTCCAGCCGGGCCCCGCCGGCGGACAGCCCACCTCCTGGTGGCAGGCGCACCAGCCGCTGCCCGTCACCGACGACTGGCGGACCGCGGCCAACCGGAGCCGGACGGTCCACGTCTACGCCGCACCGGTCGGCACCATCGGGCAGCAGCCGCGCGAGGACCTGCTGCGCGAGGCGCTGGAGAAGGCCGCGGCGGGTGGTCTCCTGGTGGCCGCGGCCATGCCGCTGGCGGGCACCTGAGGATCACGGCCCCTCGTCCCCCTACCGGGGTTTCCCCCTGCCGGGCCCGCATCCGCCGGGCGACGTGATCGTTGGCACTGACGTGCAGCCTTACGAACCTTCCCGCGCCCACGACGCGCATCTCAACCGCGGCCGGATCCCGGGGATGCGCGCCCCCCACGAGCCCGTGTCGGGCCACTTCCCGGCCACTCCGATCTACGACGCGCTGTACGCCGAGTACCGGCGCCTGTTCCGGGCCCTGCCCGGGGACCGGAGCGGCGAGGAGGAGCTGCGGTTCACGGGCTTCGGCACCGGGACGGCCCACTGGCACGGCGGGCGCCGGATCGCCGGCTTCCTCCCCGCCGGCCCGGCACCCGCCGTCCTGCCGCCCGCTCCGCGGGACGGCCGCCCCTACGACCGGTGAGGACCGTGACCCACCGTGGGTCACGGTCCTCACCGGTCCTTTCGAGGGGCGGGGCGGACACCGGCGTCCGCCCCGCCCCTCACCTCACTTCTTGCGCCCGCGCTTCTCGCGCACCCGCACCGAGATGTGGACGGGCGTGCCCTCGAAGCCGAACTCCTCGCGCAGCCTCCGCTCGATGAACCGGCGGTAGCCGGCCTCCAGGAAGCCGGAGGCGAACAGCACGAAGCGCGGCGGACGGGTGCCCGCCTGGGTGCCGAAGAGGATGCGGGGCTGCTTGCCGCCCCGGATCGGGTGGGGATGGGCGGCGACCAGTTCGCCGAGGAAGGCGTTGAGCCGCCCGGTCGGCACCCGGGTCTCCCAGCCGGCCAGCGCGGTCTCGATCGCCGGCACCAGCTTCTCCATGTGGCGGCCGGTGCGCGCCGAGACGTTCACCCGCGGCGCCCACTTCACCTGGCCCAGATCGGTCTCGATCTCGCGCTCCAGGTAGTAGCGGCGCTCCTCGTCCAGGGTGTCCCACTTGTTGTACGCGAGGACCAGCGCGCGCCCGGCGTCGACCGCCATGGTGATGATGCGGGTGTCCTGCACGCTGACCGGCTCGCTGACGTCGATGAGGACGACCGCGACCTCGGCCTTCTCCAGGGCGGCGGCCGTGCGCAGCGAGGCGTAGTAGTCGGCGCCCTCGGTCAGGTGCACCCGGCGCCGGATGCCGGCGGTGTCGACGAACTTCCAGGTCTTGCCGCCGAGTTCGATCAGTTCGTCGACCGGGTCGCGGGTGGTGCCCGCCAGCTGGTCCACGACCACCCGGTCCTCCCCCGCCACCTTGTTCAGCAGCGAGGACTTGCCGACGTTGGGGCGGCCGATCAGCGCCACCCGTCGCGGCCCGCCGATCCCGCCGCCGAAGGTCTGCGGCGGCGCCTCGGGCAGTGCCTTGAGCACCTCGTCCAGCATGTCGCCGGTGCCCCGGCCGTGCAGGGCGGAGACCGGGTGGGGCTCGCCGAGGCCGAGCGACCACAGCATGGCGGCGTCCGCCTCGCCGGAGGGGCCGTCGACCTTGTTGGCGCACAGCACCACGGGCTTGCCCGCCTTGCGCAGCAGCCTGACGACCGCCTCGTCGGTGTCGGTCGCGCCGACCGTGGCGTCCACCACGAAGACCACCGCGTCGGCGGCCTCGATCGCGAACTCCGCCTGGGCCGCCACCGAGGCGTCGATGCCCAGGACGTCCTGCTCCCAGCCGCCGGTGTCGACCACCTTGAAGCGGCGGCCCGCCCACTCGGCCTCGTAGGTGACCCGGTCCCGGGTGACGCCGGGGCGGTCCTCCACGACGGCCTCGCGGCGGCCGAGGATGCGGTTGACCAGGGTCGACTTGCCGACGTTCGGACGGCCGACGACGGCCAGCACCGGCAGCGGCCCGTGCCCGGCCTCGCCGAGCGCCCCCTCGACGTCCTCGGCGTCGAACCCCTCCTGCGCGGCGAGCTCCATGAACTCCGCGTACTCGGCGTCGCCGAGCTCACCGTGCCCGTGCTCGTCGCCGACGTGGGTCTGCTCGTTCATGAAGTCCTGTCCTCGTGTGTACGTGTTGTCCGTGCCCCTGCGTGCCCCTGCGGGCACCTCCCCCGTTTCGGGACCGCGGCGCCCCGCGCGGTGGGCGCGGGGTGCCACGGGTGCAGAGGTCCAGTGTCGCCTAACCGCGACCGGTGATGCGCCGGGCGTCGGCCAGGTGGGCCGTCAGCCGCTCGCCGATGCGCACCGTCGCCTCGTCCAGCGCCGACCGGGTGCGCCTGCCGCTGCCGTCGCCCGCCTCGAAGGGCTCGCCGAACACGATGTCGACGCGGGCCCGCAGCGGAGGCAGCGCGGGTATCGCACGCCCCCGCCTCCCGGCCGTCCCCAGCACCGCGACGGGTACGACGGGCGCTCCCGACCGCAGGGCGAAGTAGGCCAGGCCCGAGCGGAGCGAGGCGAAGTCGCCATCACCCCGGGTGCCCTCCGGGAAGATCCCCAGCACGCCGCCGGCGCCCAGCACTCCCAGCGCCCTGGTGATCGCGACGCGGTCGGCGGCCTTCCGGTCCACCTCGATCTGGCCGATGCCGGTCAGGAAGGGGTCGAGGGGGCCGGTGAACGCCTCCTTCTTGATCAGGAAGTGCACCGGCCGGGGCGCGGTCCCCATCAGCAGCGGGCCGTCCACGGCGTGCGTGTGGTTGACGGCGAGGATCACCGGCCCGGCCGCCGGAACCCGCCAGGCGCCGAGCACCCTGGGCCGCCACAGCCCGTACATCAGGCCGATCCCGATGCGGCGCCCGACCGCGGCGCCCCGTGCGCTGGGCAGACCCGGGTCGCCGCCCCCGTCCGCCACGCTCACCTGGCCTGCTGCTTGTCTTCGACCAGGGTGACGACGCACTCGATGACCTGCTCCAGGGTCAGTTCCGTGGTGTCCACCTCGACCGCGTCGTCCGCCTTGCGCAGCGGGGAGGTCTTGCGGCCGGCGTCGGCGGCGTCCCTCCTGAGGAGGGCCTCGCGGGTGGCGTCCAGGTCGACCGGGCGGCCGCCGCTGCCCTTCAGCTCGCCGCCGCGCCGGGCCGCGCGGGCCTCGGGCGAGGCGGTGAGGAAGATCTTCAGGTCCGCGTCGGGCAGGACGGTGGTGCCGATGTCGCGGCCCTCGACGACGATGCCGGTGGGGGCTCCCGCGGCGATGGCGCGCTGGAGTTCGGTGATCCTGGTGCGCACCGCGGGCACCGCGCTGACCGCACTGACCGCGCCGGTGACCTCCTGGGTGCGGATCGGGCCGGAGGCGTCCGCGCCGTCCACGGTGATGGTCGGCTCGGCCGGGTCGGTGCCGGAGAGGATCTCGGGGCGGTCCGCGGCGGCGGCGACGGCCTCGGTGTCCTTCACGTCGATGTCGTGGGTCAGCATCCACCAGGTGATCGCACGGTACTGCGCACCGGTGTCCAGGTAGCTCAGGCCGAGCTTGGCCGCGACGGCCCGGGAGGTGCTCGACTTGCCCGTGCCGGAGGGGCCGTCGATGGCGACGATGACGGGGGCCGGGGCGTCCGGGGACACGGAGGACGCCTGCCGGGAGGTTGCTGCCACGGTGTCGGGCACCTTTCTCGAACTGCTCGGAGCACGGGTCGGAACGCGGGCGCGGGAGCGCCGGCGAGGGGAACGCCGGCACGCCCTCCCCGTCCGGCACAAGGCTACCGCCGGCCGGGGCCCCTACTGCTGCCGGATGGCCCAGCCCCGCTCGCGCAGCGCCGCCGTCAGTACGGGGACGCTGCCCGGCTCGACCATGAGCTGGACATGGCCGGCCTGCTGGCCGGTGGCGTGCTCGATCCGGACGTCCTCGATGTTGACGCCGACCCGTCCGGCGTCGGCGAAGATGCCGGCCAGCTCGCCCGGCCGGTCGCTGATGAGCACCGCCACCGTCTCGTAGGCGGCCGGGGCCTGCCCGTGCTTGCCCGGAATCCGGGCCCGTCCGCTGTTGCCGCGGCGCAGCACGTCCTCGATGCCCACCGCCCCGCCGGTGCGCTCGGTCTCGTCGGCGGACTGCAGTGCGCGCAGTGCCCGCACCGTCTCCTCCAGATCGCCGGCCACCGCGGCCAGGACGTCGGCCACGGGGCCGGGGTTGGCGGAGAGGATGTCGATCCACATGCCCGGGTCGGAGGCGGCGATCCGCGTCACGTCGCGGATGCCCTGGCCGCACAGGCGCACGGCCGTCTCGTCGGCGCCCTCCAGACGGGCCGCGACCAGGCTGGACAGCAGCTGCGGGGTGTGCGAGACCAGGGCGACGGCCCGGTCGTGGGCGTCGGCGTCCATCACCACGGGGACGGCTCGGCAGAGCGAGATCAGCTCCAGTGCGAGGTTGAGAACCTCGGTGTCGGTCTCCGGTGTCGGGGTCAGAACCCAGGGCCGTCCCTCGAAGAGGTCTGCGGTGGCGGCCAGCGGGCCGGAGATCTCGCGTCCGGACATCGGGTGCGTGCCCAGGTAGGTGACCGGGTCGCAGCCCAGTGCCTCGGCCTCCCGGCGCGGGCCGCCCTTGACGCTGCCGACGTCCAGGTAGCCGCGTGCAGCCTTCCGTCGCTGGGCCGCGGCGAGGACGGCGGGGATGTGGGCGGGCGGCACGGCCACGACGGCGAGGTCCACCGGCCCCTCCGGCGGCCGGTCGGTCCCCGCGCCCAGGGACGCGGCGGTGCGGGCCTGGTCGGCGTCGTGGTCCTCCAGGTGCACCCGCACCCCGCGCCCGGCCAGCGCCAGGGCGATGGAGGTGCCGATCAGTCCGGTGCCGATGACGAGCGCGGTCCTCATCGCGCGATGTCCCTGCGCGGGGCGGCGGGGAAGCCGCCGCGCGGGCCGAGGGCAGCGGTGGGCCGGACGCCGGCCGGCGGCGCGCCGTGCTCCGGAACCCCGGTGAGCGGCCGCGAGGCCCGCTCGCCCGTGCGCCCGGCCCCGTGTCCGGCCACACCCCGGTCCAACCGCACGGCGCCCCGCACCGCTCGTACCGTCACCTGCTCGCTCCCCTGCGTCCGCGGCCGTCCTGCTGTCCCGACCAGCGTAGAGGCGCCGCTCCGGCCCCCGCGCCCGCGCCCGCCCTGCGAGACGGCCGCGTGCCACAATCGCGGCCATGTCCTCCGCGCCCGGCATACCCGTCCCGCACGACCAGGCCCCCCACGATCAGGTGCCGCACGGTCCGGCCCCGCGCGACCTGGTGCGCGACCACACCGTCTACTCGTGTGTGATGGGCTCGCGCGCCTTCGGTCTGGCGACCGAGGGCAGCGACACCGACCGGCGCGGCGTGTACGCCGCGCCGACCCCGCTCTTCTGGCGCCTGGACAAGCCACCGACCCATGTGGAGGGCCCGCGCCCGGAGGAGTTCTCCTGGGAGCTGGAGCGCTTCTGCGCGCTGGGGCTGGCCGCGAATCCGAACATCCTGGAGTGCCTGCACTCCCCCATCGTCGAACGCCTGGACGAGACCGGCCGGGAGCTTCTGGCCCTGCGCGGCGCGTTCCTCTCCCGGGAGGCGCACCGCACCTTCGCCGGGTACGCCGAGGGGCAGCACCGCAGACTGCGGGCAAGGCTGCAGAGCCACGGCGAGATCCGCTGGAAGCAGGCCATGCACCTGGCGCGGCTGCTGCTGTCCTGCCGCGACCTGCTGCGCACCGGGGAACTCGTCCTGGACGCCGGTCCGTACCGCGACCGTCTGCTGGCCGTACGGCGCGGCGAGATGTCCTGGCCCGAGGTGGAGTCCTGGCTGGTCCGCCTCCGCGAGGAGGTGGACAAAGCCGCCGCCGGCACCCCGCTGCCCGCCGGGCCGGACCGCGCCCGGGTGGAGGACTTCCTGGTCCGCGTCCGCCGCGCCTACGTCTGAGCCGGCCACCCGGTCTCCGTGCGGACCCGGACGACCAGATCGTGGAGGGCGTCCCGGCCCGAGGGCTCGTCCGGGAGCCGGGAGACGTCCCGGGCGCCGGCCAGTACGGCGTGCAGCGCCTCGACGTCCGCGCGTACGCGCTCGGCGTCCCCGCCGTCCAGCGGGGCCGACCCGTGCTCGGCCTCGGCCTTGGCATCGATCAGGCCGGCGAGATGACCGGGCGCCTCCCTCACCTCCTCCACGAGGGTGGGCAGATGAGCGCAGACCTCGCCGGTGCGCATCAGATGGATGCCGGTGAGCAGCGCGCGGAAGGTGTAGAGCAGCGGCTTGAGCTCACCGGTCCTGCCGTACAGCCGCCACTGGGTGCCGGCGAAACCCCGGTAGTGGTGGGCGTGGTGCCGGGTGAGCACAGTGGGCGCGAGGGCGGCCAGCTCGGCGTGCGCCTCGGTGGTGTGCACCACCAGCGGGGACAGCAGCTGCTCCAGGACATAGCCGTTGCGGCGGAGCATCAAGCGGACGAACTTCCGCAGGTCGTGGGTGACCAGGTCCAGTTCGGTCCCGTCCCGGTCCCACATCCGGCTCACGGTCTCCTCGCCCTCCCGCAGTCCGATCAGCTCCTCCACCGGCAGCAGATGGACCCCGCGCAGGTCGACGTCGGAGTCACGGGAGGGGAAGCCGTACAGGTGCGCTCCGGAGACGGTCGCGAAGACCAGGGGGTGGCGCTGCTGGGCGAGCACGGGGCGCAGGTCGGGCAGGCCGGCGGCGGCGATCGAGGTGACCATGCGCCCATCCTGGCGGGTGCGCACCGGCCCCGGCCAGGGGTTTTCCCTGGCCGGGGCCGACACTGGGCGGACGGGCGGCGGTCTAGAGGTCGACCTCCCGCATCAGCATGCCGACCTCGGTGTTGGTCAGCCGACGCAGCCAGCCGGACTTCTGGTCGCCCAGCGCGATGGGGCCGAAGCGGGTGCGCACCAGCTTGTCGACGGGGAAGCCGGCCTCGGCGAGCATGCGGCGGACGATGTGCTTGCGGCCCTCGTGGAGGGTGACCTCGACGAGGTAGTTCTTGCCGGTGTTCTCCACGACCTTGAAGTGGTCGGCGCGTGCGTAGCCGTCCTCCAGCTTGACGCCGTCCTTGAGCCGCTTGCCGAGGTCGCGCGGGATGGGCCCCTGGATCGCGGCGAGGTAGGTCTTCGCCACGCCGTAGCGGGGGTGGGTGAGGCGGTGGGCCAGCTCGCCGTGGTTGGTGAGCAGGATCAGGCCCTCGGTCTCGGTGTCGAGGCGGCCGACGTGGAACAGCCGGGTCTCCCGGTTGGTGACGTAGTCGCCCAGGCACTGGCGGCCCTCCGGGTCCTCCATGGAGGAGACGACGCCGGCGGGCTTGTTGAGCGCGAAGAACAGGTAGGACTGCGTGGCGATCGTCAGGCCGTCGACCTTGATCTCGTCCTTCTCCGGGTCCACCCGCAGCCCCTGCTCGACCACGATCTCGCCGTTGACCTCGACCCGGCGCTGGTCGATCAGCTCCTCGCAGGCCCGGCGCGAGCCCATGCCGGCGCGGGCCAGGACCTTCTGCAGCCTCTCGCCCTCCGCCTCGCCGAAGGTCTTGGGGAGCTTGAGCGCCGGCTTGGCGTGCCGTTCGCGGTTGCGCTCCTCGATCTGGGCCTCGTACTCGCGGGGGCGCGCCGGGATCGAACGCCCGCGGGCACCGCTCTTGCCGCCCTGCCTGGGGCCGGCCTTGGGCCCCTGCCTGGAGCCGGCCCCGGGGCCCTTGGGGCCTCCCGTCCCGGCGCCCGCCTTCGGCCCGCCCCGGGGGGCGCCCCCGGGGCCCTGCCCCTGCCTGCCCTCCTGGCCCTGGCCCTGCCGCCGGTCCTGGCCCTTGGCACCGCCGGGCTTGGCGGACTTGCCCGGCCCGCCCGGCCTGCCCGGCTTGTCGGGCCGGCCGCCGGAGCCGGCGTCGTAACGGCGCTCCTCCGGGCGGGGGCGGCCCGCGCGCTTCTGCCTGTCGTCGCGGCTGTTGCCCGCGCCCCGGTGGTTCCGGTTGCTGTTCCTGCCGCTGCTTCGCATCAAGGTTTCCGTCTAACTGTCTCTAAGTCTGGGAATCGCCGCTGTCGTCCACGTCGAACGACGGCACGCCCTCCTGGCTCTCGGCCTCGACCGCGTCCGCCTCGGGGAGGAAGGGCGCCAGTTCCGGAAGCTCGTCCAGACCGCGCAGGCCCATCCGCTCCAGGAAGTAGTTCGTCGTCCTGTACAGGATCGCACCTGTTTCGGGTTCGGTGCCCGCCTCCTCGATCAGCCCGCGCTGGAGGAGGGTGCGCATGACCCCGTCGCAGTTCACTCCGCGCACGGCCGAGACCCGCGAGCGGCTGACCGGTTGACGGTACGCGACCACGGCCAGGGTCTCCAGCGCGGCCTGGGTCAGCCGGGCCTGCCGGCCGTCCAGGACGAAGCTCTCGACGGCGTCGGCGTACTCGGGGCGGGTGTAGTACCGCCAGCCGCCGGCGACCAGCCGCAGGTCGAAGCCGCGGCCCTGCCGGGCGTACTCGTCGGACAGCTCGCGCAGCGCCACGGCGATCGCGCGCCGGGGGCGCTGGAGCACCTTGGCCAGGTGCTCCTCGGTGGCCGGCTCGTCGACGACCATCAGCACCGCCTCCAGGGCGGGCTTGAGGTCCAGCTCGGCGACGGCGAGGGCACCGGCCGGCGGGTGGGGCTCCCCGGCCGCTTCCGTGCCCGCTTCCGTGCCCGCTTCCGTGCCGGTAGCGCCCGGGTCCGGGTCCGTTCCCGTGTCCGTACTCATCCGAGGCCGTCCTTCCCGTCGTCGCCTGTGCCCCTGCCCGCGCCGTCACCGGCGTCGAACTCGTCGGTGACCAGCGGCCGCGTCGTCTCCCCGCCGCTCCAGCGCACGGTGAGGCCGCCGAGTGCCTCCTGCTGTTCGAGGACGACCGCGCGCTCGCGGTAGAGCTCCAGCAGCGCCAGGAAGCGGGCGACGACGGTGAGGGTGTCGGCCGCGTCCTCGGTGAGCGACGCGAAGCTCGCCTCGCCCAGCTCCCGCAGCCTGGCCACCAGGATCTCCGCCTGCTCGCGCACGCTGACCAGCGGGGCGTGGATGTGGTCCACGTAGACCTGCGGTTCCGGTCTGGGCTGCATCGCCTTGACCGCGAGCCGGGCGAAGCCCTCGGGGCCGATGCTGATGACCACCTCGGGCAGCAGCTCGGCGTGGTGCGGCTCCAGTCCCACCGTACGCGGGTGGCGGCGCGCCTCGGCGGCCAGGCGGCCGTCGAAGATCTCGGCGACCTGCTTGTACGCGCGGTACTGCAGCAGCCGGGCGAAGAGCAGGTCCCGTGCCTCCAGCAGCGCGAGGTCCGCCTCGTCCTCGACCTCGGCGGCGGGCAGCAGCCGCGCGGCCTTCAGGTCGAGCAGGGTGGCGGCGACGACCAGGAACTCGGTGGTCTGGTCGAGGTCCCAGTCGGGGCCCATGGCGCGGATGTGCGCCATGAACTCGTCGGTGACCTTCGACAGGGCGACCTCGGTGACGTCCAGCTTGTGCCGGGAGATGAGCTGGAGGAGGAGGTCGAAGGGGCCTTCGAAGTTGTCCAGGACCACTTTGAAGCGGCCGTCGCCGGGCCCGGCGCCCCCGCCCGCGCCTTCCTCGCCCTCTCCGCCCTCCTCGCCCTCTCCGCTCTCCCCGGGCTCTTCGCCCTCCCCCGGACGCGGGTCCTTCCCGGACGGCGGCTGCGGTACCCGTTCCGGCCCGGGCCCGCGTACCGGAGCCGGTTCCCGTACGGGCCCGGGCGCGGATACGTGCTCGGGCTCGGGTTCGGTGGTGGCCGGACCGGCCGGTCCCGGCTCCCCGGAGGGCCCGGAACCGGAGGGCTCGGGTCCGGAGGCCGCCGGGGGTTCCGGCGGCCGCGGAGCGGCCGGCGCCGCCCCCGGTCCCCGGCCCAGGGGGCGGCGGGAGCGCCGGGGGTTCGGCGCGGGGTCGTCGGCGGTCGGCATCGCGGGGCAGGCTACCGCCCCGCGGGTCAGCGGCCGCGCAGGCGGCGCACCAGGATGCTCGCGTCGCCGCGCGCCTCCAGGTCCGCGAGGACCACGGCGACCGCCTCGCGGACGATCCGGCCGCGGTCCACGGCCAGGCCGTGCTCGCCGCGGAGCACCAGCCGGGCGTGCTCGAGGTCCATCAGCTCCTCGGCGGAGACGTAGACCGTGATCTTCTCGTCGTGGCGCTCCCGCCCGCTGGGGCGCCGTGCCGCGGGCCTGCCGCGCCGGGGCGCCGCCGCGCCCACGGCCGTACGGCCTCTGCCCTGGCCCCGGGCCGCGCCCGCGGCGGGCTGGGCGGGGGGCTGGCCCACGCCCCGGCGGGCCTCCGCCGTGTCGTGGTCGCCGCGCCCGGCGTTCTGGCCGGGCACCGGGGTCTGCCGGGGTCCGCGGCCGCCGTGTCCGCCGGCCTCCGGGGCCCCGGCGGCGCCCGCCGCACGCTCCGGGCCGTCGCCGTCGTCCGCGGGAGCGCGCTCTCCCGCGGCGCCCTGCTCGCCCGCCGGGGCGGGGAGCCGGGTGGCGGCGGAGGCGTCGCCGCCGGTGTGCTGCTGGGGGGTCGACGGCTGGACCGGGGACCCCCCGGTGGAACGGAACAGTTCGTCAGCTGCCGGGAGACTCACTCGGCGTGGCACCGGGCGAGCACCTCCCTGGCGAGCTGGCGGTAGGCGGCGGCGCCGACGGAGTTGGAGGCGTAGGTGGTGATCGGCTCGCCGGCGACCGTGGTCTCCGGGAAGCGGACCGTGCGCCCGATGACGGTGTGGTACACGTTGTCGTCGAACGCCTCGACCACGCGCGCGAGCACCTCCCTGCTGTGCACGGTGCGCGAGTCGTACATCGTCGCCAGGATGCCGTCGAGCTCCAGTTCCGGGTTGAGCCGCTCCTGGACCTTCTCGATCGTCTCGGTCAGCAGCGCCACCCCGCGCAGCGCGAAGAACTCGCACTCCAGCGGCACGATCACCTTGTGCGCGGCGGTCAGCGCGTTGACGGTGAGCAGGCCGAGGGACGGCTGGCAGTCGATGACGATGAAGTCGTAGTCGGGCAGCAGCGGCGTCAGGGCGCGCTGGAGTGTCGACTCGCGGGCGACCTCGCTGACGAGCTGCACCTCGGCCGCGGACAGGTCGATGTTGCTGGGCAGCAGGTCCATACCCGCCACGGCCGTCTTCAGCAGCACCTCGTCCGCCGACATGCCCCGCTCCATGAGCAGGTTGTAGACGGTCAGGTCCAGTTCCATCGGGTTGACGCCGAGGCCGACGGAGAGGGCGCCCTGGGGGTCGAAGTCCACCAGCAGCACCCGGCGGCCGTACTCGGCGAGCGCGGCGCCCAGGTTGATGGTCGAGGTGGTCTTGCCCACCCCGCCCTTCTGGTTGCACATCGCGATGATCTTCGCCGGGCCGTGCTCGGCGACCGGGCCGGGGATCGGGAAGTACGGCAGCGGCCGGCCCGTGGGCCCGATGCGCTCACGGCGCTGGCGGGCGGCGTCGGGCGCGAGGGTGGCCGCGTACTCGGGATCGGGTTCGTACTCCGCGTCGGGGTCGTAGAAGTGCCCCTCGGGGAGTTCCTCGTAGTGGGGGTCCGCGTGGTCGGCCGGCCGGCCGGTCTCGCCGCCCCTGCGGTCGGCGGCCATGGCGTTCGCTCGGTGGCCGTCCATGCTCTGATGGGCTGTCATGCTCGCCTGGTTCTGGTGGGCTGCGAAAGTCTGGACAGCGACGGAGCCGACGGCTTTGAGTCCCGAGGGGGCTTCGCCCCGCGAAGGCATTCCCGGTCGAGCACCTGGGGGAGTAAATGTCGACTCATTCACAAGTCGT
This sequence comes from Streptomyces barkulensis, assembly GCF_002843305.1. Lineage (GTDB taxonomy): Bacteria > Actinomycetota > Actinomycetes > Streptomycetales > Streptomycetaceae > Streptomyces > Streptomyces barkulensis. Next base: position 22,411 of record NZ_PGSG01000111.1, on the reverse strand, counting down.
CCTACCTCCTTGGTGACCAGGAAACTTCTAGACAGGTCAGCGTGGCACCATGCCGATGATTGGCGACTCTATGGCGTGTCGGCCGTCCACAGCAACACAATCCGCCGCAGACGGCCGGATGTGTCGGCAACCTTGTACCCGTCTGTCAAGGGTGTAACAGCCGCGCGGACGGGGTCTTCCGGGGGCGCGAAAGGGGCGAAGTGCGACGATCGCGGCGAGTTGACGCCGCGTCGGCCCGGCGCCGGTCCCGTCTCGGGGTCAACCCCCGGCCGCACGAGGGAAACCGCCGGCCGGACCCCGGAGGGCCCGGGGTCCGGCCGACGGAACGGTGGTAACGGTGTTGACGGGTGATGTTGACGCACACCGTTGACCGTCACCGGCACTTCATATGACGACTTGTCTACTCCGTCGGCAGCCCGTCGGCAGTCCGCCGACCGACCGCCGTCGTCCGTCCGCGGCCCGCCGGCGGGCCGTCAGCCGAGCAGCGCGGCCGGCTCGCGCACCGGCAGCCCGTGCGCCTCGGCGACCGGGCCGTAGGTGACCTCTCCGTCGTGGACGTTGAGCCCCCGGGCGAGCACCGGGTCGCGGCGCAGGGCGTCGCGCCAGCCGTGGTTGGCCAGTTCGACGATGTACGGCAGCGTGGCGTTGGTCAGCGCGTACGTCGAGGTGCTCGGCACCGCGCCGGGCATGTTGGCGACGCAGTAGAAGACCGAGTCGTGGACGGTGAAGGTCGGCTCCGCGTGGGTGGTGGGGCGCGAGTCCTCGAAGCAGCCGCCCTGGTCGATCGCGATGTCCACCAGGACGCTGCCCGGCTTCATCCGCGACACCAGCTCGTTGGCGACCAGCTTCGGCGCCTTGGCCCCCGGGATCAGCACGGCGCCGACGACCAGGTCGGCGTCGAGGACGGCCTTCTCCAGCTCGTACGCGTTGGAGGTGATCGTCCGCACCCGGGTGCCGAAGATCCGGTCGGCCTCGCGCAGCTTGCGCACGTCCTTGTCGAGCAGGGTGACGTGGAAGCCCATCCCAACGGCGATCTGGGTGGCGTTCCAGCCCGAGACGCCGCCGCCTATGACCACGGCCCGGCTCGGCGCGACGCCCGGCACGCCGCCGGGCAGCACTCCGCGTCCGCCGGCCGAGCGCATCAGGTGGTACGCGCCCACCTGCGGGGCGATCCGGCCCGCGACCTCCGACATCGGCGCCAGCAGCGGCAGCGCGCGGTCGGCGCTCTCCACCGTCTCGTAGGCGATGGCGGTGGTGCCCGAGCGCAGCAGCGCGTCGGTGCACTCACGGGACGCGGCCAGGTGGAGGTAGGTGAACAGCGTCTGGTCCTTGCGCAGCCGGTGGTACTCCTCGGCGACCGGCTCCTTGACCTTCAGCAGCAGTTCGGCGGTGGCCCACACCTCGTCGGCGCTGTCCAGGATGACGGCGCCGGCCTCGGTGTACTCCCGGTCGGGGATGGAGGAGCCCTCACCGGCGCTCCGCTCCACGTGGACCTGGTGCCCGTTGCGTACGAGCTCGTGCACACCGGCCGGGGTGATGGCCACGCGGAACTCGTTGTTCTTGACTTCGCGGGGGATGCCGACCTTCACGTCGATCACGGTCCTTGTCTCATGGGGGTGTCATGGTTGCGGAATGGACCGGGGCCCACCCCACCGCACCGGTACATGGGGTAAATGTCGGATGCGGTCGAGCGGCCGCAGCTCGGCCAGTTTAATGAAGGGTTTCTCCCTGTCCAGCCTTGCAAAGGGTCAATTTTTGCGAGGATCGCTGTCTATTTCGCAGGCCGACTGCCGCTCTCGGTGGTGCGCGAGGCTTCTTCCAGCATCCACCGCGCCACCGCGGGACGCGAACGGGCGCCGTCTCCTCCGCCCCTCTTCCCGGCCGTCTCCCCGGCCGTCTCCCCTCCCCGCTCCGCGCCCCCCTCCACGCGCCCCGCTCCCGGACGCCCCCACCGCAGGGCCCGGCGGCGGGTGCGCCGCGCCTCCTCGGTGCGGCCCGCGTACTCCTGGACCCTGGCCACCTCCTCCAGCGCCCGCGCGTACGCCTCGCCGTCCCGCAGCCGCCGGCAGGCCGCGGCACAGGCCCGCCAGGCCCGCAGGGCCTCCTCCCAGCGCCCCTCCCGCAGCAGCGCGGCCCCGATCAGCCCGTGCAGCCGGGCCTCGCCGGCCGGCTCGCCGCGGGTCTGGCACAGCGCCAGCGCCCGGCCGTACCAGTCGCCGGCGCGCCGGTCGTCGCCCAGGTGCGCATAGGTGTCGCCCAGGGACTCCTGCGCCCGCGCGGCCGCCGCCGCGCTCCGGTCGCCACCACGCCCGCCGTCGGCCCGGGCGGCCTCCAGCGCGGCGCGGTAGCGCGTCAGCGCCCGGTGCGGGCGGCCGGCGTGGGCGTCGAGGTCTCCGAGATCGAGCAGGATCGCGGCGCGCTCGCCGTGCAGCCCGCACCGCTCGGTGACGGGCAGCAGCAGTTCGTGGAGCCGGTACAGCTCGGGGGCGGCCCGCCCGGGTCCCAGGTGCGCGGTCAGCGCTCCGGCGAGGGCGGCGGCCAGCCGCCGGGCCAGGGTGTCCAGTTCCCCGTCCGCCACGGCGGTGCGGGCGGCGGCGCGCAGGCCCGGCAGCCGGGGGCCGAGCCAGACGGCAGCGGCGGCACGGCTCTCGAAACGCAGGGCGCGCGGCAGTTCGGCCGCCGCCCGGCGGGCCGGTGAACCGGGCGGCTCGGCCGCGGCCCGGCAGGACCGCAGCAGCCGCACCGACCGCTCCAGCACCCTGGCCCGGGCCAGTCTCACATCCTCCGGGCGCTCCCGCTCCTCCAGCACGGCCGCCAGGACGGGGGCGAGGCAGCCCGGGACGGCGTACAGCCCCGGGGTGGCGGTGGTGCGCAGCAGGCCGAGTCCGGTGAAGGCCTCCAGCGTGGCCGCGGCCTCGTCCGCCCGGCACCCGGCGAGAGCGGCGGCGGTGTGGGCGTCGGCGAGTCCGGCCGGGGCGAGCGCCAGCAGACGCAGGAATCGCGCGGCAGAGGGCGGCAGCGAGCCGTGGACCAGGTGGAAGGCGCGGACCAGTGGCCGGGCCACCGGAGCCGGACGGGTGCGGGGGCCGGGGACGGCGGCTCGCGCTGCACCGGGCAGGCCGCCGGGAAGACGGCCGGGACGGCCGCCGGGCACACGCCCCGACGCGTCCTCGGGTGCGTGGGCGTCGTCCGCCGCACCGCCGGGAAGGTCGTCGGGGAGAGCGGCGAACCGCCGGACCGCCTCGGCCACGGACGCCATGGGGTGGGCCGCCAGCCAGCCTCCGACCAGGGCGAGCGCGGCGGGACGCCCGCCGCAGGCCTCGGCCAGGGACTCCGCCGCACGCGGGTCGACGGTGACGCGCGGGGTGTCTCCGGCCCGTCGCTCCAGCAGCGCGACGGCCGCGGCCGTGTCCAGACCCTCCAGCGGGCAGGGCCGCACATCCGGAATGCCGGTCAGCGGTCCGCGGGAGACGGCCAGCACGAGGCAGCCCCGGCTGTCGGGCAGGAGGCCGTGAAGCTGCTCGGGGGCGGCCACGTCGTCCAGCAGGAGCAGGGCGCGGCGGTCCGCCAGGGCGGCGCGCAGCGCCTCGGCGAGCTCCGCGTCCCCCGCCCCGGCGGGAGGCGCGGCCGCGGACCCCCCGGCCGCGCCGCGGGCTGCGGCGAGAGCGCGGAGCAGGTCACGGGCGGTGCGTTCGGTGGGGACGGGGGTGCCGTCCGGGTCGCTGAGCCGGGCGCGCAGGATCCCGTCGGGGTAGTCGGCGGCCGTCCGCCGCGCGAACTCCTCCGCCAGCGCGGTGCGGCCCGAACCGGGCCGGCCCACGACGAGCAGGACGCGGCAGCGGGAGGAGTCGCGGCCGGGGAGGGCGTCGAGGCCGGGGCCCGCGAGGTCGGCGCGCAACCGGTCCAGTTCGCGCCGCCGTCCGAGGAGACCGCCCGCTGCCCCGCCTCCGTCCACGGCTCCGGCGGACGGGGCCGGTCCGCCGGTGTGCACCGCCTGATCCGTCACGGCTGGAAGGGTAGTTCACCGCGGACGGTCCGCACCGGCGCCGCGCGCCCCGGGGGCGGAGCGGCCGCTCCGCCCCCGGGGCGCGTTCACACTCCGGCCGTCACGGCCGGCGCCTCATGCCTCGAAGGGCCTGGCGGGCCAGGGCGCCTCGGCCGGACGCAGTGCGTCCAGGCCGCCCTCGGTCCGTGCGGCGGTCAGTGCCATGACCGCGGTCGCCAGGCAGTTGTTGTGCAGGTCCCCCGCCAGCGCGCCGCGCACCAGCTGCGCCAGGGGCACGCGGGCCACCTCCATGTCGGCCTCCTCGTCGCTGACCTCGAAGCGCTCGCCCTCGGCGTCCGACAGACCGCGGGCCAGGAAGATGCGCACCGCCTCGTCGCTGCCGCCGGGCGAGGTGTAGATGTCGATCAGCACCCGCCAGTCCTCGGCCTCGACGTGCGCCTCCTCGTACAGCTCGCGCCTGGCGGCGCTCAGCGGGTTCTCGCCGGGGACGTCGAGCAGGCCGGCGGGGATCTCCCACAGCTTGTGCCGCACCGGGTGCCGGTACTGGCTGATCACCAGCACCCGGTCCCGCTCGTCGAGGGCGAGGACGGCCACCGAACCGGGGTGGACCTGGTAGTCGCGGGCGGCGACGGAGCCGTCCGGCATCACCACACGGTCGGTGCGCACGCTGGTCTTGGCGCCCTCGAAGGGCGTCTCGGAGGCGGTGACCCGCCACTGCCGCGGGACGTCCCGCGGCGCCTGTCCGTCCGCGGGCCCGGCGGCCCGCCCGTCCCTGTCCGCCACGGCTCAGGCCTCCCGGCCCGCCGAGGCGGGGGCGGAGGCCGAGGCGGGGGCGGCCTGGGCTGCTCCGGAATCCTGCTGCCGCTTCACGGCCGCCCCGACCAGGCCGGCGAAGAGCGGGTGCGGGCGGGTGGGCCGGGAGCGCAGCTCGGGGTGGGCCTGGGTGGCGACCAGGTAGGGATGGGTCTCGCGCGGGTACTCCACGTACTCCACCAGCTTGTTGTCCGGGGAGGTGCCGGAGAACACCAGGCCGGTCTTCTCCAGCTCGGCCCGGTAGGCGTTGTTGACCTCGTAGCGGTGGCGGTGGCGCTCCTCGACGTACGGCTCGCCGCCGTAGACCTCGCGCACGATCGAGCCCTCGGCGAGCTTGGCCGGGTACATCCCCAGCCGCATGGTGCCGCCCATGTCGCCCTCGCCGGCGACGATGTCGAGCTGCTCCTCCATGGTGGAGACCACCGGGTGGGGCGCGGCCCGGTCGAACTCGGTGGAGTTGGCGCCCTCGATGCCGGCCAGGTTGCGGGCAGCCTCGACGACGATGCACTGCAGACCCAGACACAGCCCCAGCAGCGGAATGCCGTTCTCGCGGGCGTAGGTGATCGCGGCGACCTTGCCCTCCACACCGCGCTCACCGAAGCCGCCGGGGATGCAGACCGCGTCCACGTCGCCGAGTTGCTTCCTCGCCCCGCCGGGGACGCGGCAGTCGTCGGAGGTGACCCACTTGATCTTCACCCGGGCGTTGTTGGCGAAGCCTCCGGCGCGCAGCGCCTCGGTGACCGACAGATAGGCGTCGGGCAGGTCGATGTACTTGCCGACCAGTGCGACGGTCACCTCGTGGTCGGGCTGGTGGACACGGCGCAGCAGGTCGTCCCACTGGGTCCAGTCCACGTCGCGGAAGGGCAGGCCCATCCGGCGCACCACGTAGGCGTCCAGGCCCTCGGTGTGCAGCACCTTGGGGATGTCGTAGATCGACGGGGCGTCCTTGCAGGCCACCACCGCCTCCTCGTCCACGTCGCACATCAGCGAGATCTTGCGCTTGATGGAGACGGGCACGTCGCGGTCGGCGCGCAGCACGATGGCGTCGGGCTGGATGCCGATGTTGCGCAGGGCGGCGACCGAGTGCTGGGTGGGCTTGGTCTTCAGCTCGCCGGAGGGCCCGATGTAGGGCAGCAGCGAGATGTGGACGACGAAGACGTTGTCGCGGCCGACCTCGTGCCGCACCTGGCGCACGGCCTCCAGGAACGGCAGCGACTCGATGTCGCCGACGGTGCCGCCGACCTCGGTGATCACCACGTCGACGTCGTCTGTGGCCATCCGGCGGATGCGGTGCTTGATCTCGTTGGTGATGTGCGGGATGACCTGCACGGTGTCGCCCAGGTACTCACCGCGCCGCTCCTTGGCGATGACCGTGGAGTAGATCTGGCCGGTGGTGACGTTGGCGGAGCCGTCGAGGTCGACGTCGAGGAACCGCTCGTAGTGGCCGATGTCCAGGTCGGTCTCGGCGCCGTCGTTGGTGACGAACACCTCGCCGTGCTGGAAGGGGTTCATCGTGCCGGGGTCGACGTTGAGGTACGGGTCGAGCTTCTGCATGGTGACCCGCAGTCCCCGCGCCTTGAGCAGGGCGCCCAGGCTGGAGGCGGTCAGGCCCTTGCCGAGCGAGGAGGCGACACCCCCGGTGACGAAGAGGTGCTTGGTCGTCATGGATGTCGAGGATCGAGTCGGCATGGCCAAGAGGGGGCTCCCGTGGTCGCGAGGTGACGTGCGCTGCGGCCGCCCCGGCCGGACCGGTTCGGCCGGCGGGGGTGCCGTCGCTGCGGTTCGGGGGTTGTTGTGCCCTCCGCTCCACGGGCTACCAGGGTATCAGCGGCGCGTCCGGGGTGCCGAGGCGCGGCCCGCCACCGCCCGGACCGTGGCACAGTTACCGGGGCTGCCGCACGGCCGGCCGGCCGTGCGGCAGCCCCGGCGATCGTCACCGAAGCCGTCCACCGAGGTTGTCAATCACCGAATTGTTGTCACCCGGAAGGCCCCGTCACCCCTAAGGTGACCTCGGCGCGGAACATCTGGCCGCGTCGTATCCTGCTCAGACTGTCCGCGCGGGCCCTCCCGTGCGGCAGGACGGAAAACCGCACGTCCCACGGGGCGTAGCCACTGTTCGACTGGAGATGCTCGTGGCCGGGCGCATCGAGGATTACGCACTCATCGGGGACATGCAGACCGCCGCCCTGGTATGCCGGGACGGTTCGGTGGACTGGCTGTGCCTGCCCCGGTTCGACTCGCACGCCGTCTTCGCCGGGCTCCTGGGCACCGAGGAGCACGGCTTCTGGCGCCTGGGCCCCGCGTACCCCGCCGACCAGGAGCCGCCGGTGGCCAGCCGCCGCCGCTACCGGGGCGACTCGCTGATCCTGGAGTCCGAGTGGGACACCCCGCGCGGGACGGTACGGGTCATCGACTTCATGCCGCCTCGCGAGCACCACGCGCCGCAGCTCATCCGCGTCGTGGAGGGCGTCAGCGGCCGTGTGCCGATGCGCTCGGCGCTGCGGATGCGGTTCTCCTACGGCTGGGTGGTGCCGTGGGTGCACAAGGTGGACGGCCGCACCGTCGCCGTGGCCGGCCCCGACTCCGTGTGGGTGGACTCCGAGGCCGACACCTACGGCAAGGACCTGACCACCTACGCCGACTTCACCGTCGCGCCGGGCGACCGGGTGGCGATGACCATCAGCTGGCAGCCCTCGCACAAGGAGCCCCCGGCGCCGGCGGAACCGGAGACGTCGCTGGCGGCGACCGAGGACTTCTGGCGCGACTGGGTGCGCCAGTGCACGTACCACGGCCCGTACCGCGAGGCGGTGGTCCGCTCCCTGATCACGCTCAAGGCCCTCACCTACGCCCCGACCGGCGGCATCGTCGCGGCCCCCACCACCTCACTGCCCGAGCACATCGGCGGCGTGCGCAACTGGGACTACCGCTTCACCTGGCTGCGCGACGCGGCGATCACGCTGTCGTCGCTGCTGCGCACCGGCTACCGCAGCGAGGCGCTGGCCTGGCGCGAGTGGCTGCTGCGCGCGGTCGCCGGCGACCCGGAGAACCTGCAGATCATGTACGGCATCGCCGGCGAGCGCGAGCTGGGCGAGACGGAGCTGACCTGGCTGCCCGGCTACGAGAACTCCCAGCCGGTGAGGGTCGGCAACGGCGCCGCCTCCCAGCTCCAGCTCGACGTCTACGGCGAAACCATCGAGGCCCTGCACCTGGCGCACATGACCGGCCTGGCGCGCAACGACTACGCCAGTCTCCTGCAGATCAAGCTGATCGGTTATCTGGAGGACCACTGGAACGAGCCGGACGAGGGGATATGGGAGGTGCGCGGCCCGCGCCGCCACTTCGTGCACTCCAAGGTCATGGCCTGGGTGGCGGTGGACCGCACGATCCGCCTGATCGAGTCCGGCGAGGCCGACGGCCCGCTGGAACGGTGGCGCGCGCTGCGCGACGAGATACACCGCGACGTGTGCGAGAAGGGCTACGACCCCGAGCGCAACACCTTCACCCAGTCCTACGGCTCGAAGGAGCTGGACGCCTCCCTGCTGCTGATCCCGCAGGTGGGCTTCCTGCCGCCGGACGACAAGCGGGTCATCGGCACCATCGAGGCCATCCAGCGCGAGCTGTCCACGCCGGACGGCTTCGTACTGCGCTACCCGACCTCGGGCGAGCACGCGGGCCTGGACGGACTGGAGGGCGACGAGGGCGCGTTCCTGGCCTGCTCCTTCTGGCTGGCGGACGACCTGGCGATGATCGGCCGGGTGGAGGAGGCGCGCAGGCTCTTCGAGAAGCTGCTCTCGCTCCGCAACGACCTGGGGCTGCTCGCGGAGGAGTGGGACTCCCGTCTGGGACGCCAGGTGGGCAACTTCCCGCAGGCGTTCAGCCACGTTCCGCTGATCGACACCGCCCTGCGACTGACTGCCTCGGGCGCCTACGGCGGCTGACGGCCCCGGCTCCCCGGCTCCGCCCGGCACCGCCCGGTGACGTCCGTTTCCCGGACGCGCCGGGCGGTGCCGCGCCATGGTGCTGTACAACCTACGACGGGGCCGTGAAAGCGCTCTCACCAGCAGAGTGGACCGGCCTCCCGCGTCCGGCGGTAGCGTCGGGGTTCCGCGAGAGAAGGAGTTGTTCGCCCGTGCACGGTCCCAGACCCACCCTCGAAGCGGTCGCCGCCCACGCCGGGGTCTCCCGCGCCACCGTGTCGCGCGTGGTCAACGGGGGCGCCGGTGTCCGCAAGACCCTGCGGGACCGGGTCCAGGCATCCGTGGCCGAGCTGGGCTACGTCCCCAACAGCGCGGCGCGCAGCCTGGTCACCCGCCGCACCGGAGCCGTCGCCGTGGTGATCGCCGAGCCCGAGACCCGGGTGTTCTCCGACCCCTTCTTCGCCCAGCAGTTGCGCGGCATCAGCCGCGAGCTGGCGGCGTGCGACACACAACTGCTGCTCATGCTGCTGGAGGGCCGCACGGACTACGACCGCATCGGCCGCTATCTGGCGGGCGGGCACGTGGACGGCGCGCTGATGTTCTCGCTGCACCGCGACGATCCGCTGCCGTCCATGGCGAACGCCTCCGGCCTGCCCACGGTCTTCGGCGGCCGGCCGGGCTGGCCCGGCGCCGAGGACGACCCCGAACTGCTGTACGTGGACACCGACAACCGGGGCGGCGCCCGGCAGGCGGTGGAGCACCTGCTGCGGCGGGGGCGGCGGCGGATCGCGGTGATCACCGGCCCGCTGGACCAGACCTCCGCCCTGGACCGGCTCGACGGCTACCTCGACGCCCTGGGCGTGTCCGAGCCCGACCCCGCCCTGGTCGCCCACGGCGACTTCACGGCCGAGGGCGGCGAGCGGGCCATGGCCGAGCTGCTGGACCGCTCGCCCGGCCCGGACGCGGTGTTCGCGGGCAACGACCTGACGGCCACCGGCGCACTGCGGACGCTGCGCGCCCGCGGGCTGCGGGTGCCGCAGGACGTGGCGGTGGTCGGCTACGACGATCTGGAGCAGGCCGCCTGGGCCGAGCCGGCGCTGACCACCGTGCGCCAGGACATCCAGGGAATGGGACGGATGATGGCGGAGCTGCTGCTGCGGCGGCTCGGGCTGGGCGACGCCTCCGGCGGCGAGCGGCCGGCCCCGGTCGTCACCCCCGCTCACCTGGTCGTCCGCGACTCCAGCTGACCCGGCCGGGCCCGGAGTCCGGCGCGGATTCCGGCGCGGATTCCGGCGCGGATTCCGGCGCGACGTCGGGCGCGGAGTCCGGCGCCCCCCGGCACCGAGCGGGCCCAGGCGGTCAGCCTCCCTGCGCCAGCTCGTCGTACACGCTCAGCACCTGGGTCACCGTGTCGTCCTCGCTCGGCCAGGTCGCGGCCTGGGCGCGGCCGGCCGCGGCCAGCCCGCGGCGCCGGGCGGGGTCGCCGAGCAGCCCGCCGACCGCCTCCGCCAGCGCTTCCGCGTCGCCGTAGGGCACCAGCAGCGCGGCGTCGCCGACCAGCTCGGGCAGACCGCCCACCGCACTCGCCACCAGCGGCACCCCGGCCCGCAGCGCCTCCTGCGCCATCACCGCCCGGCCCTCCCAGCGCGCGGGCAGCACGGCGATGTCGGCGGCGGCGAGCAGCTCCAGGGCGTCCTCGCGCCGCCCCAGCAGCCGTACCGGCAGTTCCTCGGCCTCGATGCGGCGCTGCAGCGCGGGGCGCGCCGGACCCTCCCCGGCGATGGCCAGCAGCGGCTGCGGTTCCAGCCGGCGCCAGGCCCGGGAGGCGGTCAGCAAGGTGGTGTGCCCCTGGCGGGGGACGAGCCGGCCGACGGCGAGGACCAGCGGGCGGCCGGTGACGCCCAGTTCGGCCCGGGTCTTCTCCCGCGCCACGTCGTCCGTCCCGTCCGGCGGGCCCGGGCGCCCCTCGTGCCCGCCGCACGGCACGGACACGGTCACCGGAGCCAGCCGGGCGTCGCGGGCGCCGTGGCGGCGGGCCCGGTCCACCAGGTCCGAGGTGGTACCGAACACCACCCGCGCGGCCCGCACCACCCGCCGCTCCAGCAGCCACATCAGCCGGGCCCGCACACCCGCCGGCTGGGCCCGGGCGTGCCAGGTGACCACCAGCGGTGTCCGGCGCCACCCGCACAGCGCCAGGGCGGCCGGCACACCGGCGCGCAGCCCGTGGGCGTGCACCACCGCGGCGTCCGCGCACACCACGCGCAGCACCGCGGCCGCCTCGGGACCGGTGCCGCAGGTCAGGGGCACGAAGTGGGCTCCGAGGCCGGTGAAGCCGTAATCCGGCTCGGTGCCCGGCGGCGCGCAGACGGTCACCCGCACCCCCCGCGCCACCAGCCCGGCGGTCAGGGAGCGCACATGTGCGCAGACGCGGGCGCTGCCGCCGCCGATCACCTGCACGACGTGCAGCGGCGTCCTGTCGCGCGGTGGAACCGGGGTGGTCTTCACAAGAGGCCGGGACTCCTGGGGTGAGGGATCGGGGGGCGGAGGGGTCGGAGGGCTCGGACTCGCGGATCCGCCCCGCCGGGGTCGCGGATCACGCACAGCAGCGTACGGCGTACAGGCGGTGCGGCGTCTCCAGGATGCCACCCCGGCCCCGGCGGGAGGCCACGCCGTACGGGTGAAACACGGGCGACCGGACCGGATGCCCGGACCGGATGCCCGAAGCCCGGGTTCAGATGCCGGAGCGGGCCGCCTCCAGCAGTTCCTCGGCATGGGCACGGGCGAGTCGCGAGTCCTCCTGCCCGGCCAGCATCCGGGACAGCTCGCGCACCCGGTCCTCGCCCCGGAGGGTCTTCACACCACTGCGCGTCACCGAGCCGTCGGAGGTCTTCTCCACCACCAGATGCCGGTCGGCGAACGCCGCGACCTGCGGAAGGTGGGTGACGACCACGACCTGCGCCGACTTCGCCAGCCGCGCCAGCCGACGCCCGACCTCCACGGCCGCCCGGCCGCCCACACCGGCGTCCACCTCGTCGAAGAGATAGGTCGGCACCGGGGCGGTGCCCGCGAAGACGACCTCGACCGCGAGCATCACCCGCGACAGCTCACCGCCCGAGGCGCCCTTGGCGATGGGGCGGGGCGGGGCGCCGGGGTGCGGGGCCAGCAGCAGCTCCACCTCGTCCACGCCGTGGGGGCCGAAGACGACCGACCGTCCGTCCACCTCGATCCCCGACTCCTCGTCGGCCGTCTCGTGCTGCCGCAGTTCCACGGTGACACGGGCGTGCGGCATGGCCAGCTCGGCCAGCTCGGCGGTGACCGCGTCGGCGAACCGCTTGGCGGCCTCCGTCCGCGCCTGGGTCAACCGCTGGGCCAGGGCGCCCAGTTCGGCGCGGAGCGCGTCGCGCTCGGCGGCCAGTTCCCCGATCCGGTCGTCGTCCCCCTCGAGTTCGGCCAGCCGGGCGGTGCTCCCCTCGGCCCAGGCCAGGACGGCGGCGGTGTCCTCGCCGTACTTGCGGGTCAGATGGGACAGGACGGCCCGTCGCTCCTCGACGGCGGCCAGCCGCGCCGGATCGGCGTCCAGGTCGTCGGCGTACCCGGCCAGTTCCCCCGCGACGTCCGTCAGCAGGATTCCCACCTCGCCCAGCCGGTCGGCCAGCGCCGCCAGCGCCGGATCGTGCGACCGCACGGCCTCCAGCGCGCGCTGGGCGCCGGCGACCAGCGCGCCCGCGTCCACCGACTCCGGGTCGGCGGGATCGCCGGCCAGCGCGCCGTGGGCGGTGGCCGCCGCCGACGCCAGGGCCTCGGCGTGGCCGAGCCGCTCGGCCTCGGCGGCCAGCTCGGCGTCCTCCCCCGCCCGGGGCTCGGCGGCGGCGATCTCCTCCAGACCGAAGCGCAGCAGATCGGCCTCCTGGGCGCGCTCACGGGCGCGCGTGGTCAGCTCGGCCAGCTCGGCAAAGACCGCGCGCAGCCGCCGGTAGGCCCGGCCGTACTCGGCCAGGGGGGCGGAGACCGCCTCGCCCGCGTACCGGTCCAGGGCCTCTCGCTGCCGGGCCGGCCTCAGCAGGCCCTGCTGATCCGTCTGACCGTGCACCGCGACCAGGTCCTCGCCCAGTTCCGACAGCAGCCCGACGGGCGCCGAGCGCCCGCCGACATGGGCGCGCGAGCGCCCCTCGGCCGAGATCGTCCGGCTGACCAGCAGAGCGCCCTCGTCCAGCTCCGCGCCCGCCTCCTCGGCGCGCCGCGCCGCGGGCGCGCCGGGCGGCAGCACGATCCGGCCCTCCACCACGGCGGCCTTGGCCCCCACCCGCACCAGGGCGGCGTCCGCCCGTCCGCCGAGCAGCAGTCCCAGACTGGTGACGACCATGGTCTTGCCCGCGCCGGTCTCGCCGGTCACCGCGGTGAAGCCGGGGGACAGCTCGACGACGGCGTCATCGATCACGCCCAGGGCCCGAATCCGCATCTCCTCCAACACGGATACGACCATACGAGGTTCCACGGCGGGATCCCCACTCACGGTCCGCACCACACGCCCCGCGCGCCCCTTCCTCCCCGCCGCGCGCACGCACGGGCGGTGCGGCCGGTGCGGCCGGCGGGCCGGCGCGGCGCGGTCAGTGCGGCGCCCCGCGCCACCCGGCCACCGGCAGGGCGAACTTCGCCACCAGGCGGTCGGTGAAGGAGGCGTGGTGCAGCCGCGCCAGCCGCACCGGCACCGCGCCGCGCCGCACCTCCACCCGGGCCCCGGCGGGCAGCTCCGCGGTGCGCCTCCCGTCGCACCACAGGACGCCCCCCTGCGTCTGCGGCTGCACCTCGACGGCCAGCACCGAATCGGGTGTGGTCACCAGGGGCTTGGCGAACAGCGCGTGGGCGCTGATGGGCACCAGCAGCAGCGCTTCGACCTCCGGCCAGACCACCGGCCCGCCCGCGGAGAAGGCGTAGGCCGTCGAACCGGTGGGCGTGGCGCACACCACACCGTCGCAGCCGAAGCGGGAGACCGGCCGGCCGTCGACCTCCGCGACGACCTCCAGCATCCGCTCACGGGCGGCCTTCTCCACCGAGGCCTCGTTCAGCGCCCAGTCGCGGTGGACGACGTCCCCGTCGTTGCGGACGAGCACATCGAGAGTCATCCGCTCCTCCACCTCGTAGGAGCGCGCGACCACCCGCCGCACGACCTTGTCCAGGTCGTCGCGCTCGGCCTCGGCGAGGAAGCCGACCCGGCCGAGGTTGACCCCCAGCATCGGCACCCCCGAGGCGCGTGCGAACTCCGCGCCGCGCAGCAGCGTCCCGTCCCCGCCGAGGACGACGATCAGCTCACAGCCCTCCACGGCCTTCTCGCAGATCTCGCCGTCCGCCACCGTCCGCACGGACGGCGGCAGCGTCAGGTCGGCCGCCTCCTGGGCCAGGACACGCGCGCCGATGCCGTTGCGCAGCAGCCCCTGGACGACGAGCTCGGCGCTGCGGACGGCGGCCGGTCGGCCGGTGTGGGCGATCAGGAACACCGTCCGCGCGGCGCCCTCCGCGCTCCCGGCGCTCCCGGCGCTCTCGGCGGCCGACGAGGCCTGTCCGGTCTGCCCGGTTGTGCTCTGCTTCGTGCTCTGCGTGGTCACTGGGGGCCCTCCGCCACGGCTCGGTCGACATCGGCCGGGTCCAGTTCGGGTGCCCCGGCACGCAGCCACAGGAAGTACTCGACGTTACCGGAGGGCCCCGGCAGAGGACTGGCGGTCACTCCGAGCACACCGAAACCCAGTTCCGCGGCCTGGCCGGCGACGGTGCGGACCGCCTCGGCCCGCAGGGCCGGGCTGCGCACCACGCCCCCGCTGCCCAGCCGCTCCCGGCCCACCTCGAACTGCGGCTTGACCATCAGGACCAGATCGGCCCCGGGCGCCGCGCAGCGTGCCAGGGCGGGCAGCACCAGGCCGAGCGGGATGAAGGACAGGTCGCCGACGACGAGATCCACCGGCTCGCCGCCGATCTGCTCCAGGGTCAGCTCGCGGACGTTGGTGCGGTCGCGCACCAGCACCCGCTCGTCGCTCTGCAGCGACCAGGCGAGCTGCCCGTAGCCGACGTCCACGGCCACCACCCGCTCGGCGCCGGCCCGCAGCAGCACGTCGGTGAAGCCACCGGTGGACGCCCCGGCGTCCAGCGCCCGCCGCCCGGCCACGGTCAGCCCGCGCGGGGCGAACGCCTCCAGGGCGCCGGCCAGCTTGTGGCCACCGCGCGAGACGTAGTCGGGGTCGGCCGTGTCCTCGGCCACGACGACGGCCGCCCCGGTCTCCACCTGGGTGGCGGGTTTGGTCGCGGTGGCGCCGCCGACGGCGACCCGTCCGGCGGCGATGAGCCGGCCGGCGTGCTCGCGCGAGCGGGCCAGGCCGCGGCGTACCAGCTCCGCGTCGAGCCGGTTGCGCCGGCCACGCTGGTTTCGTGACGCTGCCACGTGCGGTTCAGCTCCCGGTGTCGTGCGGCGCGCCCGGTGCGGGCGGCCCGGGTCGCTGGTCGAGCGCGGTCAGCGTGTCACGCAGCCCGCGGTGCACATCCTCGTACACCTCCAGATGGCCGGAGACGGCGAGGTGGTCGGCGTCCGCCAGGCGACGCAGCCGGGCGTCGACACCGGCGTTCCCGGTGGGGGTCACCCGCACCCCCGGGGGCCGCGGCCCGCCGTCCCCGGCCAGGGGCTCCTCCCCCGGCGCCGTTCCCGCGCCCACCGGGTCCTGTGCTGCTGGTTCCGTCTCCGGCGCGGTGCCGGACATCGGCTCGTCCATGGTCACGACGCTACCGTGCGCGGCGTCCTCCACGACGGCGGGCACTCCCCCTGCGGTACCGTCGTGAGGCGATGGCGACCACACAGCAGTGCCGGACCGCACTGGAGCGGCTGGCGAGGAACCTCGCGGACGCGGACGACGACGTGCGCAGCGCCGCCGCCCTGGAGCGCTCGGTCAGCTGCCATCTCACCGATCTGGACACCACCTTCACCGGCCGGCTCGTCCACGGCCGCATCGAGGACATGACCACCGTCCACGGTCCGCCCTCCGAACGCGCCCAGATCAGACTGGCCATGACCAGCGACGACCTGGTCTCGCTGGTGGACGGACGGCTGAACTTCGCCCGGGCCTGGGCCCGGGGCCGCGTCAGACTGGAGGCGGGCCTGCGGGACCTGCTGCGGCTGCGGTCGCTGCTCTGAGCGGCCTTGGGCCCCGGAAGCCCGGCGGCCGGACGCCTCACGGCCCCAAGGGCGCCGGAAACCGGGTGTGGGCGGTGCCCCGGGCGGCGACGATGGCCCTATGACCACCGCCTCCCACGCCCGCTCCTTCGACTCCGCGGCGGCCCTGTACGCCGCGGGCCGCCCCTCCTACCCGCCCGCCCTCCTGGACGCCGTCGAGGAACTCTGGGGCCGCCCCATCGCCGGCGCCCGCGCCGCCGACGCCGGAGCCGGCACCGGGATCCTCACCGCGCTCCTGGTCGCCCGCGGCGCCCGTACCGTGGCCGTCGAGCCCGGCGGCGGCATGGCGGCCGAGTTCCGCCGCGCACTCCCCGGCGTCCCCGTGGTGCGCGGCGACGGAAACCGCCTGCCGCTGGCCTCCGACCGCTTCGACCTGGTCACCTACGCCACCGCCTGGCACTGGACCGACCCCGGGCGGTCGGTGCCCGAGGCCCTGCGTGTCCTGCGCCCCGGCGGCGCCCTCGCCGTCCTGCGCAACGACTCCGACGAGTCCGTCGGCTGGATCGCCGGCCAGGCTGACCGGGCGCGCCGCTTCTTCGGCGCCGACCGGGAGACGGTGGAGGCGGCCCGGGCCCGCGCGCTGCCGTCCGGGCCCGGCTTCGCCCGCCGGCAGACGCGCTGGTCCCGGCGGGTGCCGATGGAGACCCATCTGGCCAACCTCGCCAGCCACTCCGACTTCCTCGTCATCGGTGAGAGGCGCGCCGCCGCCTTCCTCGACGAGGAACGCGAGCGGCTGGCGGCGCTCTTCCCGGACGGGACGGTCGAGGAACGCTACGTGGCCTCGGCGAGCGTCACCGTCCGCTGACCGCCCCGGGCCCGGGCCCGTGACCAACGAGCCCGCGGCCGCGCCCGGCGCCTCGTGCCCGAGCGAGAGCGGTCACGGGGCCCCGGGCGCGGGAGCCGGTGTCACATCCCGAGGACCGCGAGCGCCTCGTCCGCGCCGGCCCCGCACACGCCCTCCCCGGCCTGAGTCCACGCGGCGGCGCACAGCGCCCGCAAGCCGTCCAGCGGATCCTCCCCCCGTCCCTCCAGCCGCAGCACGCCGCCCTCCGCAGAGGCCGCCCAGCCACCGCACAGGAACCCGCCCCGCTCCCCGCCGCGCAGCTCCTCCACCTCCGGCTGCGCCCGGTGCAGCGCCCGCAGATCGGCGGCCACATACGTCGGCCGGTGCTCGGGGGGAGCGGCCAGCAACTGCGCCGCGTCCGTCACCCCCGTGAGCACCAGCAGCGAGTCCACACCCCCCGCGTACGCGCCCTCGATGTCGGTGTCCAGCCGGTCCCCGACCACCAGCGGCCGCTGCGCGCCCGTGCGCAGGATCGTCTCGCGGTGCATCGGCGGCAGGGGCTTGCCCGCCGTCCTCGGCTCCGGCGCCGGGCGCATCCAGCGCGTCGCGATCCGCACCACCTCCACGGCCGCGCCGTTGCCCGGCGCGATACCCCGGCCGCTGGGGATCGTCAGGTCCCCGTTGGAGGCGAACCACGGCAGTCCGCGCCCCACCGCGATCGCCGCCTCCGCCAGCCGCCCCCAGGGCATCTCCGGCCCGCCGTACCCCTGCACGACCGCCGCCGGGGCGTCGTCCGCCGACTCCACCGGTTCCAGGCCGCGCTCGCGCAGCGCCACCCGCAGACCCTCCGCGCCCACACACAGCACCCGCGAACCGGCCGGCAGCTCCTCGGAGATCATCCGCGCCACCGCCTGCGCCGAGGTGACCACCTCATCCGGCTCGGCGGGCACCCCCAACCGCGTCAGATGCCCGGCGACGGTCTCGGGGGTGCGCGCCGCGTTGTTCGTCACGTACGCCAGCCGCATGCCGGCCTCCCGGGCCGCCGCGAGCGACTCGACCGCATGGACGACCGCCTCGCCGCCCGCGTAGACCACACCGTCCAGGTCGAGCAGCGCGGTGTCGTACACCCGGCTCGGCGGGGCTCCGCAGCCCTCCGGCCGGGTGCGTATCGGGCGGTGGTATCCGGTCATCGTCGTCTCGCTCCTCGCGCCGGCGGTCTTCCTCCCCCGATCATCTCCCACCCGGCACACCGGCATAACATGCACCAATGCTGCGATCCCCGGGCCCCGAACACCCCTCGGGCGGCCTCCTCCTCGCCCCCTTCCGCGGCCTGCGCTACGCCCCCGACCGGGTCGGCAGCCTGGCCGCCGTGACCTCGCCCCCGTACGACGTCGTGGTACGGCCCGACGGCCTGCACCATCTGCAGACCGCGGACCCCCACAACATCGTGCGGCTGATCCTCCCGGAGGCCGCCGACCCGGCCGCCCGGCATCTGCAGGCCGCGCGGACCCTGCGCCGCTGGGAGACGCAGGGCGTCCTCGTACGGGACCCGGAGCCGGCCCTGTACGTCTACGAGCAGCGCCGGGGCGACGTACTCCAGCGCGGCCTGATCGGCGCCCTGCGGCTGACCCCGCCGGAGGAGGGCGTCGTGCTGCCCCACGAGGACGTGATGCCGGAGGTCGTCGAGGACCGCGCGGCCCTGATGCGCGAGACCGCCGCCAACCTCGAACCACTGCTGCTGTCGTACCGCGGCGACGGCACCGCGACCGGCGCGACCGCCGTCATCGAGCGCACCACCGGCAGACCCCCGCTGCTCTCCACCACCACCGAGGACGGCTTCTCGCACCGGCTGTGGGCGGTCACCGACGAACAGGAGATCGCCGAGGCCGGGCACGACCTCTCCCGCCGCCAGGCGCTCATCGCCGACGGCCACCACCGCTGGGCCACCTATCTGCGCCTGCGGTCCGAGCGCGTCGGGGGGGCCGCCGGCCCGCACGGCTTCTGGGACCACGGCCTGGTGCTGCTGGTGGACACCGCCCGCTACCCACTGCGGGTGCAGGCCATCCACCGCGTGCTGCCCCGCCTTACGGTGGCCGAGGCCCTGTCCCGGCTGGGGGGCTCCTTCCGCGTCCGGACCGTCGACGGTCCCCTCCCCCGCGCCCTGCGCACCCTGGAGACCACCCCCGGCAACGCCTTTCTGCTCACCGGCGACGGCTCCTTCCACCTGCTCCACGACCCCGACCCGGCCCTGCTCGCGCGCACCGTCCGCGACGGCCTTCCCGAGGAGTGGCGGCGGCTGGACGCCACGGTCCTGCACTCGACCCTGCTGGCCGCCGTCTGGCACGTGCCGGACAACTCCTCCGGGATCGGCTACCTCCACGACGCGGCGGCGGCCGTGGAGCAGGCCGAGCGCCTGGGCGGCTCGGCGGTCCTGATGCGCGCGGTCGCGGAGGAAACCGTGCGCGGGCTGGCCCGCCAGGGCGTGACCATGCCGCGCAAGTCCACGTCCTTCGGTCCCAAGCCCGCCACCGGCCTGGTGCTGCGCGCCCTGGACGGCCTGCCGGAAGGGCCTGCCTGACCGTACGGCGGGGGCGGGATCTGCCCGGGACGGATCCCGCCCCCGCCGTAGAACGCGCCTCAGACGCCGCTCAGCGCTCGTCCTCCGCGCCCCGGTCGCGGTCCCGCCCCCCGGCCCCGCTCTCCCGGTCCTCCCGGCCGGCCTCGGCGGCCTCGGCGGGAAGCTCCCCGCTCGACTTCTCCCGCCCGGGCGCCCCTTCCAGATCCGCCTCAGAATCCGCCTCCGGGTCGAGCGCGTCCAGGAACTCCACACCGTCCAGCTGGGCCAGCCGGTCCGACGCGTCGGTCATCCCGCCCTGGTCCGCCTCCAGCGCCCTGGCGAACCACTCACGGGCCTCCTCCTCGCGGCCCACGGCCAGCAGCGCGTCGGCGTACGCGTAACGCAGCCGGGCCGTCCACGGCTGCACGGAGTTCGAGGCCAGCTCGGAACTCTGGAGCGTGACCACGGCTGCCTCGGCCTGCCCCATGTCGCGCCGTGCTCCCGCCGCGACCAGCCGCATCTCCACCTGCCCGGCCTTGTCGAGCTTCTGCACCTCCGGCTCACCGGCCATGGCCAGTGCCTTCTCCGGCCGGCCGAGGCCGCGCTCGCAGTCGGCCATCACGGGCCACAGGTGAGAAGAACCGGTCATTCGGCGGGCGGCCCGGAACTCGGCCAGCGCCTCGGCGTACTTCCCCACCCCATAGGCGGCGAAGCCCGCGGCCTCGCGCACCGCGGCGACACGGGAGGCCAGCCGCAGAGCGACCTTGGCGTAGCCGTACGCCTGCTCCGCGTCCTCGTCCAGCAGCTTCGCCACCATCACCAAGTTCCTGGCGACGTCCTCGGCGAGTGTCTTGGGCAGGCTCATCAGCTCCTGCCGCACGTCCTTGTCCAGTTCCTGCCCGGTGACATCCTCCGGGATCGGCAACCTCCTGATGGGCTCCCTGTCCTGGCCGCGGTCACGCGGACGCTCCTCACGCCGGTAACCGGCGCCTCCGCCCTCCCGCCGCCCGCGGAAACCACCCCGCTCGTCGCGGCCCCGGCCGCCGCCCTGACCGTACGGGCGCCTCCCCCGGTCGTCGTCCCTGCGCGGGCCACGAGGCCGCTCATCGCGCCGGTCATCGCGCCGGAACGACGGCCGGTCATCACGGCTGAAGCCACGCCCCTGCTCCCGGTCATCCCGACGGAACGACGGCCGGTCATCACGGCGGTCATCCCGACGGAAACCACCACGGTCGTCCCGACGGTCATCCCTGCGCGGACCACGAGGCCGCTCACCCCGGTCGTCCCGACGGAACGACGGACGATCATCACGGCGGTCATCACGACGGAAACCACCACGGTCGTCCCGACGGTCATCCCTGCGCGGACCACGAGGCCGCTCACCCCGGTCATCCCGACGGAACGACGGACGATCATCACGGCGGTCATCACGACGGAAACCACCACGGTCGTCCCGACGGTCATCCCTGCGCGGACCACGAGGCCGCTCACCCCGGTCATCCCGACGGAACGACGGACGATCATCACGACGGAAACCACTACGCCTTTCGTCACCGCTCTGGCGACGCGGCCTGTCCGAGCGCTCGGGCCGGCCCGAGCGCTCCTCCGAGGAATTGGACATTGGTGTGGCTCCTGTCTTGGGGTGATACACGTTCGGTCTTGCTCACAAACAGAAAAAGGACCCTTGGTCCCAGCATGCACGCTGGGACCAAGGGTCCTTCAAATATTGTTCGGCGGCGTCCTACTCTCCCACACGGTCCCCCATGCAGTACCATCGGCGCTGAAAGGCTTAGCTTCCGGGTTCGGAATGTAACCGGGCGTTTCCCTCTCGCTCTGACCACCGAAACACCACTCGAGTGTTCCAAGCGAACAAGCACACTGTTCAATTAGAAACCCGAAAAACCTGCCGAGGCCGTTCGTGGTCTCAGAACCCACACAGTGGACGCGAACATCTACGGTCAAGCCCTCGGCCTATTAGTACCGGTCAACTCCACCCCTCACAGGGCTTCCATCTCCGGCCTATCAACCCGGTCGTCTCCCGGGAGCCTTACCCCCTCCAGGGGGTGGGAGCCCTCATCTCGAAGCAGGCTTCCCGCTTAGATGCTTTCAGCGGTTATCCCTCCCGAACGTAGCCAACCAGCCATGCCCTTGGCAGAACAACTGGCACACCAGAGGTTCGTCCGTCCCGGTCCTCTCGTACTAGGGACAGCCCTTCTCAAGACTCCTACGCGCACAGCGGATAGGGACCGAACTGTCTCACGACGTTCTAAACCCAGCTCGCGTACCGCTTTAATGGGCGAACAGCCCAACCCTTGGGACCGACTCCAGCCCCAGGATGCGACGAGCCGACATCGAGGTGCCAAACCATCCCGTCGATATGGACTCTTGGGGAAGATCAGCCTGTTATCCCCGGGGTACCTTTTATCCGTTGAGCGACGGCGCTTCCACCAGCCACCGCCGGATCACTAGTCCCGACTTTCGTCCCTGCTCGACCCGTCAGTCTCACAGTCAAGCTCCCTTGTGCACTTACACTCACCACCTGATGACCAACCAGGCTGAGGGAACCTTTGGGCGCCTCCGTTACCCTTTGGGAGGCAACCGCCCCAGTTAAACTACCCACCAGACACTGTCCCCGATCCGGATCACGGACCCGGGTTAGACATCCAGCACGACCAGAGTGGTATTTCAACAACGCCTCCACACACACTGGCGTGCATGCTTCACCGGCTCCCACCTATCCTACACAAGCCGAACCGAACACCAATATCAAGCTGTAGTAAAGGTCCCGGGGTCTTTCCGTCCTGCTGCGCGAAACGAGCATCTTTACTCGTAGTGCAATTTCACCGGGCCTATGGTTGAGACAGTCGAGAAGTCGTTACGCCATTCGTGCAGGTCGGAACTTACCCGACAAGGAATTTCGCTACCTTAGGATGGTTATAGTTACCACCGCCGTTTACTGGCGCTTAAGTTCTCAGCTTCGCCACCCCGAAAGATGACTGACCGGTCCCCTTAACGTTCCAGCACCGGGCAGGCGTCAGTCCGTATACCTCGCCTTACGGCTTCGCACGGACCTGTGTTTTTAGTAAACAGTCGCTTCTCGCTGGTCTCTGCGGCCACCCCC
>NZ_PGSG01000110.1 GCF_002843305.1 Streptomyces barkulensis | reverse complement strand
CCGATGCCGAGCTTCTCCTTGATCTTCTTCTCGATCTCGTCGGCCAGATCCGGGTTGTCGCGCAGGAAGTTGCGGGCGTTCTCCTTGCCCTGCCCCAGCTGATCGCCCTCATAGGTGTACCAGGCGCCCGACTTGCGGATGAAGCCGTGCTCCACCCCCATGTCGATCAGCCCGCCCTCCCGGCTGATCCCCACCCCGTAGAGGATGTCGAACTCCGCCTGCTTGAACGGCGGCGCCACCTTGTTCTTGACCACCTTCACCCGGGTGCGGTTGCCCACCGCATCGGTGCCGTCCTTGAGCGTCTCGATCCGGCGGATGTCCAGCCGCACCGAGGCGTAGAACTTCAGCGCCCGCCCACCGGTGGTCGTCTCCGGCGACCCGAACATCACTCCGACCTTCTCGCGGAGCTGGTTGATGAAGATGGCGGTGGTCTTGGACTGGCTGAGCGCACCGGTGATCTTGCGCAGCGCCTGGCTCATCAGCCGCGCCTGCAGGCCCACGTGCGAGTCGCCCATCTCGCCCTCGATCTCCGCGCGCGGCACCAGCGCGGCCACCGAGTCGATCACGATCAGGTCCAGCGCCCCGGAGCGGATGAGCATGTCGGTGATCTCCAGCGCCTGCTCGCCGTTGTCGGGCTGGGACAGGATCAGCGAGTCCACGTCCACCCCCAGCCGCTTGGCGTACTCCGGGTCCAGCGCGTGCTCGGCGTCGACGAAGGCGACCGTGCCGCCCATCCGCTGGGCGTTGGCCACCGCGTGCAGGGTCAGGGTGGTCTTGCCGGAGGCCTCCGGCCCGTAGACCTCCACCACCCGGCCGCGCGGCAGACCGCCCACGCCCAGCGCCACGTCCAGGGCGGTCGACCCGGTCGGAATGGCCTCGATGGGATCCCACGCCCCGTCGCCCAGGCGCATCACCGCACCCTTGCCGAACTGCCGTTCAATCTGTGCGAGCGCGGCGTCGAGCGCCTTCTCGCGGTCCTGTGCTTTCACTGGGTCCACCTCGGTGGGTCGGGTTGCGCCGGCGCGGCGGGCGGCCTGGGGTGTCGGTCGCGGCCGCCCGCCGCCGTGGCGCCGGGTGTGCGGCCTTGTGGAAGACCGCCGCGGTCAGAAGGGGAGTTCGCTCTCCCTGGGTGCGTGCCGCTCACCGTCGTCCCGTCCGGGCGGGCCTTCGGCCGCCGGTGCGGCGCCGAAGCGGTCGCCGGCGGGGACACCCGTACGCGGGCCCCTGGCGAGGGTCGCGCTGGCGAACCGCAGGGAGGGACCGACCTCGTCCACCTCGCACTCCACCACGGTGCGCTTCTCGCCCTGTCGTGTCTCGAAGGTCCGCTGGCGCAGCCGGCCCTGGACGATGACGCGCGTGCCGCGTGTGAGGGACTCGGCGACGTGCTCCGCCTCCTGCCTCCAGGCCGAGCAGCGCAGGAACAGCGTCTCGGCGGAGTCCCTCCACTCGTTGCTCCGCCGGTCGAAGGTGCGGGGTGTGGAGGCGACGGTGAAGTGGGTGACCGTGTCTCCGGACGGGGTGGTGCGGATGTCGGGGTCGTCGGTCAGGTTGCCGACGACGGTGATGACGGGCTCACCGGCCATGGCCGGCTCCTCTCGTGCCAGGGATGTACGGCGGATGTGGGGCGGCTGCGAAGCGGACGCGCCGTGGGCGCGCGGCGCCGGTGGTCAGCGCTCCTCGCCCCGGGCCTCGCTACGGGCCTCGCTACGGGTCTCGCCCCGGATCTCGCCGCGCCCTTCGCCGCCATCGAGGGCGAGCAGCCGGGGCAGGTCGATCTCGCCGGTGCGCCAGGCCCGGGCGACGTGCTCCGTTCCGCCCGGCACGGGCCGGAGGCTGAACGAGCGCGGCTCCGGCGGCGGGGCCGTCTCCAGGCCCGGGACCACCTCTCCGGTGTGCGGGTCGGTGACCGGCCCCGGCCAGGCGGTGAGCCCGGCGGTGAACTGCCTGCGCCAGCTGGGGCGCACCCTCACGAGCGTCTCCACCTCGTCCGGGTGGTTCTCGACCACCCAGGTGGTGAAGGCGTCCTCGTCGGCGACCACGACCTCCGGCCTGGGGTCGATGAGCGTGATGGTGGCGATGGGCGTGCCGTCCCGCAGGGTCACCCGTATCGACTTCAGCGCGTACTCCTCGCGGGCCGCACGCAGTTCGTCGAGGACCTCGCGGCGGGTGGCCTGATACTGCTCCTCCACCGCGTCGCGCAGCGCCTTGAGTACGGCGACCCTGGTCGCGTGCTCCTTGAGGTTCATGCCGGCACGGCTTTCCGATCGGTCTCCTTCCGGGTCTCCCCGGCTTTCCCGGCCTCCTTCCTCGCCTCAGTCCCGCGGCGCACGATGAGGTCGCCCAGTGTGGTGGGCTCCCCCGCCGGGTCCAGGACGGCGGCGGCGAGCAGGTTGTGCCGGCGGGCCTCCTCGTAGAGGGCGCGCAGTTCCTCGTAGGTGGTGTTCGGGGCGGTGGCGGTGGCGAGGTAGTCGGACGCGCTCGGGGTGGGCTTGCCCGCGTTGAGCCAGTCGAGGACGGAGTCGGCGAACTCCGTGCCCGGTTTGCGGATCACCAGCCCGGACAGCGGCTTCGCCCGCGACTTGGAGATCACCAGGGTGTTCTCGTGGTCGAGGTCGCCGACGATGTCGAACTCGTACTCGATGCCCTCCCGCTGCTCGGGCTTGAGCCCGACCTTGCGCGGCACCTTGCGCCCGCGGTCGTCGGTCTCCACGACGTACTCGGTCTTGGTGCGCATGGTGACGATGAGGTGACCGGGGTAGGCGAGCAGGGCGTCGATCATCGCCCGCTCCATGGGGCGGGTCTCCTTCCAGGCGGCGAAGCTGCTGCCCGTCCCGTAGCGTTTCGCGGCGTTGTCGACCTGTTCGAGCACTCCGCCCGCGCCGGACCAGAAGTGCGAGAGCGAGTCGACGATCACGGTGTCGTAGCCCTGGTGGGCGGCCACCGCGAGGACGTCGATGAGCCCGGTGGGCTCGAACGAGGTGAGCTGGAGGGTGTCGAAGGCGAACTCGTCGGCGTACTTGGACGCGCTGCCGTGCTCGGTGTCGATGAGGGCCACCCGCTCACCGATCGCGGTGCCGGTGATGAGCGCGGTGTAGGTCTTGCCCGATCCGGTCGGTCCGGTCAGCGCGATGCGGGCCTTGGCCTGTTCCTTGGTGGCGGGGGCGAAGGTGAAGGTGTTCACGCCATTTCTCCTCTGGCGCATCCGACGGCGGTTCGGGGTGGGCTCGCCGGTTGGCGGGACGCGGTCCCGGTCCGGCGGGACGTACACCCCACGGCCGAAGCTTCAGTTCGAATCTACGTTCGAAATCTGTCCTGAGTCACAGACTAGGCACGTCTTGTCGACAAATCAACACTTACGGGACGGAAAGTCCCATGGGCTCCGGCGCCCGGACCGCCGACTCCCCGAGCTGCGGCACGACCCGCCGCCAAGACCTGCGGACAAGGCGCCCCGGAGCCTCTCACTCCTCTTTGACCAGGCCTTTTGTCAGTGGCCCACAGTAAAATGGAAGGCAGATCGAGACGGCCGGACGACCACCTCAGGAGGAAGCCGATGGCCTCTGCCGCGCTCGCCGCCAAGCACCCCTCGAAGGTCCCGACCACACCCGCCGCCACCGCGCTGACGACCCTGACCACCCTGCCCAAGAAGCCGCTCCCGGCCGGCCGGCCCCGCGAGTGGTACGTCTCGCACAACCGCCGCCTGAAGGCCATGCGCCTGGCCATAGCCCTGCTCGACACCGGCGTCCACCGTCCGGAGCGGGCCACCGACCGCAGGATCCGCGCCACGGCCGAGCAGATCGGCGTCCACCCGCCCTCCGGGGCGACCTGCCGCATGGTCCGTTCCCTGCTCCGCCACGGCGACAGCTGACCGGGGCGGAAGCGCCGCCCCGGCGGTACGGACGGAGGGTCCCGTCGCGCACCTGCGCAGGTGCGCGACGGGACCCTCCCGACCGCGGTGGGCGCGGGGGCGCGGCGCCCCCGCCCCGTGCGTCAGTCCACGGTCATCACATTGCGCGGCGCCCCGGCCGGCCAGGCGAACGCCCCGCCGAAGTCGCTTTCGACCTCCGCCTTCTCCGCCGCGTTCGGATAGGGGTTCGTGCACGCGGTCCCGGCGCTGGAACCGGACATCAGGCTCGAGCAGGGGCCGGGCTTGCGGTCCGGCAGCCCCAGGATGTGGCCCAGTTCGTGGGAGGAGATGCGAACGGTGTTGTAGCCCTGGTCGACGGCCTGCCGGCCCATGTATACGACGCCGTTGCCCAGCGAGTAGGTGTAGGCGCGGGGCCAGCCGTTGTCGGCGAGGATCCGGATGTTGGCGCGCTGCCCGGCCGCCACCGGCCGCAGTTCGACGGCGTCGACACTCTCGTTCCAGATCGCCGCGCCCCGGTCGACCGCGGCCCTGAACTCCGCCGCCCCGCTCGCGTCGTAGGTGAGGATCCGCGGGGCGAGGGCGCGGTCCCCGGCCGCGGGGGCGGCCGGCGCGGCGGCGGCCTGGCCGCCGGCCAGTGCGAAGGCAACCGCCAGGGCCGCGGTGAAGCCGCGGACGAGTGTGCGGACGTGCATGGTCGTCCTCCTTGTGGGGGGTTGAGCGTGCTCATGACATGCTGCAAGCTCCCTGCCCAGCCGCGGCGCACCCCAATCCGTCAATCGGCACGCTCCCGGCGGCGGGACCGATCGGGCGGCGGGACCGATCGGGCGGCGGGACCGGCCGCTGTGGACCGGCACCGCCGCCCGGTCGCGGGGTGGCCGGCGAGGGGTCAGCTCGCCCAGATCTCGGCGTCGTCAGCCGGGACGGTGGTGGCCAGGCCGAGCTCCTTGCGGGCGGCGACCGTGTCACCGGGGTCCAGGCCGGTGAAGGCGGGGTCGTAGGCGATGTAGAACGCGTCGGCGTCGCCGGCCTTGGCGGCGTCCTTCCAGTGGCCGGCGGTCTTCTCCAGCCGGGTGCGGAGCCTGCCGGTCTCCGTCCCCTCGATGCCGCGCAGACCGTCGAGGTGCGCGTCGAGGGCGGTGGCGACGGCGTCGGCCTGCGCCTTGTAGGCGTCGAGGTCCTCCTCGACGGTCTCCGCCTCGGGCTGGTTCGCCCACAGAGCCTCGTAGACGGCGTTCGCGTCGTTCAGGTAGGTCTTCCGGCCCGGCTTCAGCGACTTCGCGCCGACCTTGAGCGAGCCGGTGAACTCGCCCGACTCCTTGGTGTAGGTGCAGCTCACGGCGCGGTCGCCGGTGGCCCAGCTCTCCGCGGTGGGGGTGTAACAGGAGAGGCCGACCCCTTCGGGCAGCGCCCAGGTGTCCGGGGCGAACTCGCCCGCCTCGGCCGGGCACCGCTCGTCGGCGATCGCCGTGACCGCCTCCTCGCCGGGGGAGTCCCCCTTCTCCTCGATGTCGAACTCACCGACGGCCTGGCCCCGGTGCGGCTCGCCGCACGGCACGAGTTCGATGGCGAGCGCCTCGCCCTCGATCTTCCACGGCTCGCGGACTCCTGCGATGGGCACCGCGAAGTGCACCCAGTGCGGCACGACCGGCCTGGAGCCGGGATTCACCGAGGACTCGGGCGACAACTCCCGCGGATACGCCCGCTGGATCGCCGGACCGCTGGAGCGCGGCGTGTTCGGTGGCGCCAGGCGTGTGGGCCGTCCCCGGTGGTGGATCGACGCCTACCGCTGCCCGAGGTGCGGGCATCTGGAGCTCTTCGCACGTCAACCGGCCTGAACCACCGCGCCCGGTCCCGGCGCGTCAGCTTGCCGCTTCCGCGTCGCGCCACAACTGCCACAGCGCCTCGTTGACCGCCTGTGGCTGCTGGGTGTGCGGGTAGAAGCCGGGGACTCTCAGATGACGTGCGCCGACCGTCTCGGCGATCACCTCGGCACAGGCGATCAGCGGTTCGCCCGCGTACTTCCGGTACGGCTCCGGGGCGCCGGCCCAGTCGCCGGAGACCAGCAGCGTGGGCCAGGGCGCGTCGGCGATCGGCCGCAGCGGGATGTCCGCGTCCCAGCAGGGGCGTTCCCGCATCGAGGTGCGCGCGGCGCGCAGCCGCTCCCGTGTCGGCTCCGGCATCGGCAGCCCCAGTCCCTCGGTGGAGGCGCGCAGGTAGTCCTGCGCCGACATGTCCGCGGGGAGTTCCGCGGTGCTCCGCCGTGCGCGGGCCAGCGCCTCGGCCACCACCGGGTGCCGCTCGGCCACCCGCAGCGCCCCCGGCTGGATGAGCGTCAGGGAGCGGACCAGATCGGGCCGCCGCGAGGCGGCGAGCATCGCGCCGACGCCGCCGTAGGCGTGCCCGACCAGATGGGCGCCCTCCCCCAGGAGGGAGACGATGTCCTCGGCGTCCACCGCGTAGTCGCTGCGGTCGGTGTCCGGGCTGCGGCCGTAGCCCCGGCGGTCCATCAGCAGCAGCCGGGCGCGGGCGGCCAGTGGGCGCTGCGCCGCGAAGCCGTACTCGGCGTCGTCGCCCCAGGTCATGATGTTGTGGACGAAAACCGCCACCGGCGCGTCGGCGTCGCCGTCCTGCCAGGTGGTCACGTGTACGGGCGCGGTCGTCATCGGTGGCCTCCCACGGGTCGGGGCGTCCTGCCGGGGGTGCGTCACCCCCCGGCGGAAACGGTAGGCGCGCCGGTGCCGGGAACGGGAGGGGGTGGTGCGCCGTGCCGTCAGTGCGCGCCGGTCCGGCGCACCGCCGCGGTCGCCTTCCGGGCCGCCACCAGCACCGGATCCCACAGCGGGGAGAACGGCGGCGCGTATCCCAGGTCCAGGAACGTCATCTGTTCGACCGTCATGGACGCGGACAGGGCGACCGCGGCCACGTCCACGCGTTTGCCCGCGCCCTCGCGTCCGACGATCTGCACGCCCAGCAGGCGGCCCGTGCGGTGCTCGGCGAGCATTTTCACATGCATCGGCGCGGCGCCCGGGTAGTAGCCGGCGCGGCTGGTCGACTCGATCGTCACGGTCACGAACCGCAGCCCCGCTGCCCTGGCCTGGCTCTCCAGCAGGCCGGTGCGGGCGATCTCCAGATCGCAGACCTTGCTGACGGCCGTGCCGACGACGCCGGGGAAGGTGGCGTAGCCCCCGCCGATGTTGGTGCCGATGACCTGACCGTGCTTGTTGGCGTGCGTGCCCAGCGCGATGTGGCGGTCGAGGCCGGAGACGAGGTCCAGGACCTCGACGCAGTCTCCGCCGGCCCAGATGTTCTCCCTCCCCCGCACCCGCATCGCCAGATCGGTGAGCAGGCCTCCGGACTCCCCCAGCGGCAGTCCCGCCTCGCGCGCGAGCCCGGTCTCGGGCCGCACCCCCAGTCCGAGGACCACCAGGTCGGCCGCGTACTCGGCGTCCTCGGTGGCGACGGCCCGCACCCGGCCGTCCTCACCGGTGCGGACGGCGGTGACGGCGGCCTCGGTGACCGTCTCGATGCCCATACCGGCCATCGCCTCGCGCACCAGCCGGCCCATGTCGGGGTCCAGGGTGGTCATCGGCTCCTCGGCCCGGTCCAGCACCGTGACCCGGTAACCGCGGCGGACCAGCGCCTCGGCCATCTCCACGCCGATGTAGCCGGCGCCGACCACGACCGCGCGCCGCCCGGTGCGCGCCGACTCGGTCTCCTCCAGGGCCTCCAGCAGGGATCTGCCGTCGTCCATGGTCTGTACGCCGTGTACGCCCTGCGCGTCGATGCCCGGCAGGCCGGGGCGCAGGGGGCGGGCGCCGGTGGCGATGACCAGGTGGTCGTAGCCCAGCCACTTCCCGGGGCCGCCGCCGTCACCGCCGTCGCGGACGCGGACGCGGACGCGGCAGCCGTCCGGGTCGAGCTCGGTGACCTCGGTGTGCAGCCGCAGATCGATGTCCCGCCCGCGGTGCTCCTCGGGGGTCCGTGCGATCAGGTCCTCGGCGGCCGCGACATCACCCCCGACCCAGTAGGGGATGCCGCAGGCGGAGTAGGAGGCGTAACCGCCCCGTTCGAGGGCGATGATCTGCAGTTCCCCGGGCCCCTTCAGTCTTCGTGCCTGCGACGCGGCGGACATGCCCGCCGCGTTGCCTCCGATGACCACCATGCGCTGCGCGGTCGCCATGGTGTGTGCTCCCTTCGCCGTACCGGGCACGCGTCGGCCCCGGCCTCCGTATGCCCACGCTACGCTCCGCCACCGCCGCCGCCCGGCTCCTCCCGGCGCGGGCGTCAGTCCCGCGGGGCGGCGCCGGCGTCCAGGACGGGACCGAGCTCCCGCGCCACGGTCTCGAGGGCGCGTACGTCGCGCTCGGCCCTGGCTATCACGATCGCCCCTTCCAGCGCGCTGATCATCAGGGTCGCCAGCGAGGCGGCCCGCCCGGACGGCACGCCCATCTCCGTCAGCGCCCGCGCCACCGGGCGGTTCCAGGCGGCGAACGCGGCGGCGGTCGCCTGCCTGGTGGACTCGGCGGAGCCGGCGCGGTCCACCGTGGCGGCGACGACGGGGCAGCCCGTCGCGAACCCGGCCGACCGGTACTCGTCGGTCCACTGACGCACCATCGCCTCGAACAGGCGGCTCGGCGACGGCTCGGGCATCTCGGCCAGGAACCGGGCCACGCGCTTGGCCGCGTAGTGTCCGGCCCACTCCACGGCCTCGTTGACGAGCTGCTCCTTGCCGCCCGGGAAGTAGTGCCGCAGCGATCCTCTCGGGGCCTGCGCGTGCTCGACGACATCGCGCAGGCCGGTCGCGGCGACTCCGTCGCGCCGGATGAGCTGGGCCGCGCTGAAGACCATCCGCTCGCGCGGTCCCCGCCGGGAAACCGCCATCGCCGACCTCCGATCCCCTGGCGAACCGGGCGGGCGGCGCTCGCCCCGCCGGTCCGGCCAGCCTATCGGTGCCGCTCCGGCCGTCCCGGTACGGGAGAGAGATCCCGTCCGGCCCACCCAGGACCGGACCGCGCCCGGCGCTATGACACACGTCACAACGGCCGCTACTATGACGGCTGTCATAGAGGGCGGGGCCGGCAGGCAGGCGAGGGCCGGGGCCCTCCGGTCGGAAGGGCGGCACAGCGTGGACGTGGGTTTCGTCGGCCTCGGCGTCATGGGACAGCCCATGGCGCTGAATCTGGCCCGCGCCGGCATGGCGCCGGTCGTCTGGAACCGCACCGCCGCCCGGAGCGAGCCGCTGCGCGCGGCCGGGGCCGAGGTGGCGGCGAGCCCCTCCGAGGTCTTCCAGCGGGCCGGCACCGTCTTCCTGATGCTGGCCGACGAGGCGGCGACGGACGCCGTACTGGGCCGCGGCACACCGGACTTCGCCCCGCGCGTCGCCGGGCGCACGGTCGTGCACATGGGGACGACCTCGCCCCACTACTCGCGCGGGCTGGAGGCCGACGTCCGCGCGGCCGGCGGCGGTTACGTCGAGGCCCCCGTCTCCGGCTCCCGCGTGCCCGCCGAGGCGGGGCGGCTGGTGGCGATGGTGGCCGGGGAGCCGGCGGCCGTGGAGCCGGTGCGCCCGCTGCTGCGGCCGATGTGCCGGGAGGTGTTCGTGTGCGGGCCCGCTCCGAGCGCGCTGCTGATGAAGCTCTCGGTGAACCTGTTCCTGATCACCATGGTCACCGGTCTCACCGAGGCGTTCCACTTCGCCGACCGCCACGGTCTGGACCGGCGGCTGTTCCTGGACGTGCTCGACGCCGGCCCGATGGCCAGCGGCGTCTCCCGTATGAAGGCGCCCAAACTGCTGGCGCGCGACTTCGGCGTCCAGGCCGCCGCCCTGGACGTACTGAAGAACAACCGGCTGATCCACGAGGCGGCCCGGGAGGCCGGTCTGGCCTCTCCCCTGCTGGAGGTCTGCCACGCCCTCTTCGGCGAGACGGTCGCGCTGGGGCACGGCGACCGCGACATGGTGGCCGTTCTGCACGCCCTCGAGACCAGGACCGACCGCGGTCGGCGGCCCGCTCCCTGACGCTTCCCGGACGGGGCCACCACCCGGACGGGGCCGCCACCCGGACGGGGCCGCCACCCGCCCCGCTCCGGAGCGGGAGGCCGGAGCGGGGCGGGTGTTTCACCCCGGAAGCCGCCGGCGGCCGCGGGCCGCCGCCACCAGTTCGGGGACGGTGGCCAGCTTCTCCCTGGGCCGTCCGGCCCGCAGTCCGCGGGCCACCTCCACCCGGTCGATCGCCGCCTGGCCCCGGGCGTCGACCAGGCGGCGGTTGCGGCCTCTCACCAGTCGGCGGAAGGCTCTCGCGCCGTGCTCGGGCGCGGGCAGGGCGCCGTCGAGCGCGTCGGCGAGCAGGGTGCCGACCGTCTCGGCCGCGCAGGCGCGGTTGGCTCCGATACCGCCCGAGGGGCCGCGTTTGATCCAGCCCACGACGTATGTCCCCGGCCGCCCGGTCACGCGCCCGCCCTCGTGCGGGACGGTGCCGGTGGCCTCGTCGAAGGGCAGACCGGGAACCGGCGCGCCGCGGTAGCCGACCGCCCGCACCACCAGGCCGGCCGGTATCTCCAGCTCTCCCCCCGCCGCCGTGGCGCGCACCGCCCGCACCCGCCCGTCGCCGAGCACCTCCGCCGGCGCGCTGTGGAAGCGCAGCACGATGCGCCGCCCCGGCGCGGGCGGGAGGGACCAGTCCACCGTCTGCCGGGAGACGTCCCGCAGTACGGCCGCCTTGTCCCCCGGGCCTGCCGCGTCGATGCTTCCGGCGATGCGGGGGTCGTGGTCGTCCACGACCAGCTCCACACCCGGCAGATGCTTCAGGGCGAGCAGTTCCGGCCTGGTGTACGCCGCGTCGGCCGGACCCCGGCGTCCGAGGAGGACCACCTCCCGCACCTTTCCGGTGCGCAGCGCGCCGAGCGCGTGGGCGGCGATGTCGGTACCGGCCAGCTCCTGCGGGTCGGCCGTCAGGATCCGGGCGACGTCGAGGGCGACGTTGCCGTTGCCGACCACGACCACTCGCTCGGCGGACGGGTCGACGGCGTCCGGGGCGGTCTCCGGGTGGGCGTTGTACCAGGCCACCAGCGTGGTCGCGGAGATGCTTCCGGGCAGCTCCTCACCCGGGATCCCCAGGCGGCGGTCGGCGCGGGCCCCGACGGCGTAGACGACCGCGTCGTGGTGCGCGGCCAGTTCCTCCGCGGTGACGTCGGCGCCCACCTCCAGGCCCAGGTACATCCGGACCCGCGGGTGCGCGTACAGCCGCGCGAAGGTGTCCCCGACCCCCTTGGTCCCGGGGTGGTCGGGGGCCACCCCGTAGCGCACGAGACCGCCGGCCACCGGCATCCGGTCGACGAGGGTCACCTCGGCGCCGGTGTGGAGCAGCAGGTCCTCGGCGGCGTACATACCGGCCGGGCCGGTGCCGACGACCGCGACCCGCAGCGGCGCGAAGTCGGAGGGCAGGACGCGCTCGAACGCCGGCCTGCCCCAGGCGTGGAAGTTCGGCCCGTGGTCGGCGGGTCCGGAGCCGGATCCGCCGTCCGCGCCGCCCGCGCGGTCCTCGAAGTACGCCGCGTTGACGGCTGCGTACTCGCGCTGCGCCCCGGTGAGCCGGTCCTCCGGGAGGATCGCGTCCACCGGGCAGGCGTCCGCGCAGGCACCGCAGTCGATGCACGCCCCGGGGTCGACGTACAGCATCTCCGTGCTGCCGAAGTCCCTCTCCTGCGGAGTCGGGTGGATGCAGTTGACCGGGCAGACGGCGACGCAGGTGGCGTCGCCGCAGCAGTTCTGGGTGATGACGTGGGTCATGTCGCGGCCCGTCCGGTCTCAGATGAGGTTGGCGCGCTTGTAGAACACCAGCGCGGGCTTCGTCAGCAGGCCGGTGGAGGCGAGGAACTCCATCAGGCCCGAGCAGCTGGAGCGCATCATCGCCTTGTGGTGCTCGTTGGTCCTCGCCTCCCGGACCGCGCGCTTCTCGTCGAGCCCCGCGTTGGCGTACACCTTGCGGTTCACCATGCTGGTGACGATGACGTAGGCCGAGATCGCGATCACCAGGGCGTGGATCCGGCGGCGCAGCCGGCCGGCGCCCGCCAGGCGCTTGCGCGTCTCGTCACGGGCGAACTTCATGTGCCGGGACTCCTCGACGACATGGATGTTGTTGATGGTGCGGACGAACGGCACGACCCGCTCGTCGCGCATCCAGTCGCGCTGCATGACGTCCAGGACCTCCTCGGCGACCAGGATCGCCGCGTACGCCGCCTCGCCGAACGCCAGCGTCTTGAACGCCCGGCCGAGTTCGAAGGCGAACCGGTGGGGGCGGTACGGCGGGGCGCCCAGCTTCCGGGCCCCCCGGGCGAACATGATCGAGTGCCGGCACTCCTCGGCGATCTCGGTCAGCGCCCACTGGAACTCGGCACTGGTCGGGTCCTTGGAGTAGATGTCGCGCAGCACCATCTGCTGGAGGATCATCTCGAACCAGATGCCGGTGCTGGCCACCGAGGCGGCCTCCTGCCGGGTCAGCTCCTTGCGCTGCTCATCGGCCAGCTCGTCCCAGTACGGGGTGCCGTAGAGGGTGCTCCACTCGGGGCTGGCGCCGTGGAAGTCCTTGTCCAGCGGCGTCTCCCAGTCCACCTCGACGGCCGGGTCGTAGGCCAGCCTCGCCGCCGAGTCGAGCAACCGGCGGGCGACGTCCTGCTCGTCGTGCCGGTCGTGTTCCGCCGGTCGTTCCGCCTGACGTCCCGTCGGTCGCCCCGCCGGTCGGACGATGCCGGTGCTGCTCGCCATGCGCACTCCTCGAACTCGTGTACGACGTTCCCTGTCCGTCCGCCGCGCCGGAGGCGGCCGTGAAGCCGCCGGTCCGCTCCCGCGTCCCGCGGCCCACCGAAGGCGCCCTCCAGGCTTGTTAGACAAAATGTAAATCAAGGGGTGCCGTGCATGCTACCCCTGGTAACACTTCCGATGACCGGCCGGGAGAAGTGACCGCGCGCGTGTACGGCGCCGTTCAGACGCGCAGACCGCGAACCGCGGTGCGCAGGGCCTCGCGGACCGCCTCGACCGGACCCTCCCCGCCGGCCCGCGTCCCCTCGGCGGCGCGCAGTGCGTGGTGCTCGACGGCGGCGCGGAGGGCACCGTTGACCATGGCCGCCCCACCGCCACCCACAGACCGCCGGCGGGCCGGCCGGTGCGGCGCGCGGCCTCGTCGACGAGCGCGGTGATGTCGTCGCCGGGCCGCCACTCCCCCGGGGCGCGCGCCACGACGTCGGTGCCCGTGGTGAGCAGCGGGCGGACGCAGTCCTCCTTGCCGGAGGAGTAGCGCCAGAAGGTGCGCAGCGAGATCCCGGCCTCGACGGCGATGTCCTCCACGAAGGTCGCCGCCACCCCGCGTTCGGTGAGCAGCCGGACGGCGGCACGCGCGATCTCGGCCCTGGTCTCGGCCTTGCGCCGCTCGCTCGGCGGGGGCCGCGTACACGGCCTCCAAGCACGGTGTCGTGGGCCTGACCAAGTCCCTGGCCGTGATGTACCGGAACTCCGGCATCCGCACCAACGCCGTAGCGCCCGGCGGGACCAGGACCTCCATCACCGGCGGCGCCGCGGAGGGACACGGCCCGGCCACCCTCATGCCCTACATGGGCGGCGTCGGCCGCATCGCCGAGGCCGAGGAGCAGGCGGCGGTGATCGTGTTCCTCGCCTCGGACGCGGCGAGCAACGTCAACGGCGCGATCGTCCCGGTCGACAACGGCTGGTCGGCGGTCTGAGGACCGCCACCGGCACGGCGGGCGGGCGCCGGCGTGCCGCAGGGCCGCCCGACCCAGGCGCCGCGGCGCCTTCGCGGCCGCTCTGCCCGGCCGCGAAGGCGCCCGACCAGGAGCGTGCCCGCGGGCGCTCTCAGCCCTGCTCGTCCAGCGTGATCGCCGCGGCCGGGCAGACGGCGGCGGCCTCGCGGACCGCGGTGTGCAGATGCCCGGCGGGCGCCGGGTCCAGCAGGACGACCACCCCGTCCTCGTCCCGCTGGTCGAACACGTCCGGTGCGGCCAGTACACAGGAGCCGGCGCCGCAGCACTTGTCCTCGTCAACGGTGATCTTCACGTCTCGACTCCTCGGTTCGATCGGTCCGGCGTGACGGCGCACGACGGCGCGCACCGGATCGGTCCCGGCGCCGAAGCGGTGGTCGGCCGCGAGGCCGCCGCCCCGGCGGGCCGCCTCGCCGATCCGGCGGCCGGAGGCGGCGGACGCCCGCCCTGCCCGGCCCGCGCGTCCGCCACCGCTACCAGCGCACCGGCAGCGTGCGCAGCCCACCCACCACGAGCCCCTCCAGCCCTTCCAACTCGTCTGCGGGTACGGCGAGTTCCAGTCCGGGGAGTCTGCGCAGCAGCACCTCGAGCACGGCCTGCAGTTCGGTGCGGGCCAGTGCCTGCCCCAGGCACGAGTGTGCGCCGACCCCGAAGGCCAGGTGGGTGTTGGGGGCGCGGCGCAGATCCATCGTCTCCGCACCGGTGAAGGCGTTCTCGTCGCGGTTGGCCGAGGACAGGCTGCACACCACGGTCGTACCGCGCGCAAGCACCGTCTCCCCGACCCACGTGTCCTCGGTGATGTACCGGGGCAGACCGAAGCCTCCGTTGGCGTCCATCCGCAGCGCCTCCTCGACCGCGGTTCGCACCAGTGACCGGTCGGCGAGCAGTTCCTCCCAGCGGCCGCGGTCGGCCAGCAGCATCCCGACCATCTTGCCGATCATGTTGGAGGTGGTCTCGTGCCCGGCGACCAGCAGCCCCTGGGCGGTCGACAGCAGCACGTCGTCGGGCATGACGTGGCCCGCGTCGGCAGCGGCGGAGATCAGTTCGCTGACCAGGTCCTCGCCGGGGCGCTCACGGGTCGCGGCGATGTGATCGGCCATGTAGACGCGGAACTCCGCCTGCGCCGCGTCGATCTCGTCCTGGGTGTAACGGGTCAGGCTGAGCAGTGTGTCGGACCAGTACGCGAACTTCTCCCTGTCCCGCTCCGGCACCCCGAGCATGTCGCAGATGACCCACACCGGCAGCGGGAAGCCGAGTTCCGCCCGCAGGTCGGCGGGCGCGCCGCTCTCGACCATCCCGTCGATCAGCCGCTCGGCCATCGCCTCGATGCCCGGGCGCAGAGCGGTCATCCGCCTGGCGGTGAACCACTTGCCGACCATGCGCCGCCACTGCCGGTGGGTGGCGGCGTCCATCGGCCTGGCCAGCGTCCCGCTGAACACGCCGCCGGACTCGTCGGCCGTCACACGGGCGGCGTCGGGGGCACTGAGGTGGCGGCTGAACCGCGGGTCCGCCAGGACCTGCCTGACGTCCTCGTAACGGGTCAGCAGTGACGCCTCGTCACCGCTGGGCAGCCTCACCCTGGCCACCGGGCACTCCCGCCGCAGATCGGCCCACTCGGCCGGGGGCTCCAGTGGAGTCGGAGCGGGAATGGGGTAGTCGAGCAGCTGGTCGGCGTCACCTTGTGCCACCGGACCTCCTCGTGTCGGTCTGCGCCGTCCCTCGGGCTCAGCCAATCGACTCCCGGGATACGGGTCAAGTGACTGACTCGAAACCGACGGTGATATCGGGGCGCGGGTCCGGATGCCGTTGCGCGCGGGCGCGGGGCGGTCGGCGGGACACCGGGATCCGCGCCGGCGCGCGCTTCCCGCGTGCTCCAGACGACACCTCGGGGCGCCCTCACCGAGACACCGGGGAAGAGGAGCGCCTCCTTGGGGTTGAGGACGTTGGTGAGCAGCGCCTCGGCGAACCTCCCCCGCAGGGCGGCCCACACACACCCGGAGCGCCGGACGCCCACCGGTTCCGTGACATCCGTCACAGCGCATATCGGTACTACGCCTGCCGGGTAGTAGACGACACCCGGCGGACATAGAGGCCCGTCCCACCCGAAACGGTCATACCGCGCGTCCGGTTCGGTGGACTCCGCCCCGCTTCGCGCACTCCTCCGTGCACGACGGCACGGGACGGCTCCTGACGGGGCGACACGGCACCACCGCGCACCCCGGCGCCCGCCCCGGCACGGTCCCGCGCCGACCGCAAGGGGCGCGGAGACCTACGAGGCGGCGTAGTACCAGCGCTCGTTGCCCAGTCGGCCGAACGCTTCCGACAATGACGGCCCGCACCGCGTTCCCACAGCTCAGAGGTGGGTTCCGTGCGGGTCGTCCATATCCCGGGGGGATCCGCGATCCGACGATTGGGGCCACACATGAACAAGCACCGCAGAACGAGGCGCTACCGGAAGATATCCGTCGCGGCCCTCGCCGTGACCGCCCTGGGAGTGCCCACCGTGGCCCTTGCGTGCGTGGACCGGCCGGCGACCGCCGACAACCGCTCCCACTCGTGGCAGAGCCGTTCCCACGATGACCGTGAACGCTCCTGGCAGGACCGTTCCTCCGGCGACCGGGACCGCTCCTGGCGAAGCCGGCGCTCCGAGGACCGGTCGCCCGTCTCCAGGTCGACCTCGCGGCCCGAGGCGGAGAAGACCCGCACGCCCGCCGCTCCCCCGAGCGCCTCCCCGGCCCCCGACTCCTCCGCGCCTTCCACTCCCTCCTCCCCCGCTCCCAGCACCTCCGCGCCTTCCACTCCCTCCTCCCCCGCTCCCAGCACCTCCACGCCTTCCACTCCCTCCGCACCCGCCCCGGCCGACGATGCCGCGGCCCGCGTCGTGGAACTCGTCAACAGCGAGCGGGCCAAGGCCGGATGCGCGCCCCTGAAGGCGAACGAGAAGCTGACCGAGGCCGCCCGGGCCCACAGTCAGGACATGGCCGACCACCGGAACATGTCCCACACCGGCTCCGACGGCTCCGGCCCCGGGGACCGGATCGAGCGGGCCGGCTACGAGTGGCGGACCTACGGCGAGAACGTCGCCTACGGCTACCGGACCCCCGAGAGCGTGATGGACGGCTGGATGTCCAGCCCCGGCCACAAGCGCAACATCCTCAACTGCTCGTTCGAGGAGATCGGTGTCGGCCTGGCCCAGCCCGGCGACTACTGGACGCAGACCTTCGGCACCGCCCGATAGGGCGGGGCGCGCCGGGAGGCCCGCCGGCGTCCGAATCATCCGGCGGACCGGTGTCACGCCCCGCCCGCTCCGGGGACGGCGCAGGCGGGGTGACCCCAGCCGTCGGGGTTCTTCGCGATCGTCTCGCCCTTCGCGTACGGCCGGCCGCAGCGGCACCGGCCCGGGAAGCGGGCCTTGAGCGACCTCCCGGAGGAGCGGCCCGGTGCCCCGGCCTTCCGCGCCGGCTTCGCCCCCGTCGCGCGGGAACGCCCGCCGGCGGGGGCGGTGCCGGGCTCGGGCGGCGGCAGGTCGTCCCCCGCCGCGGAGCCGATCGGCCGCTGGGTGCGGGCGCTGTGGCTCGCGGCGCGGTCGGCGGCGTCGTTGAGCCGGTCCCCGCCCGCCCGGTGGGCCGGGGTGTGGACGAACTCGACGTCCCGTCCGGCCAGTAGTTCGTCGATGCGCATCACCAGGTCCCGGTTGGCCACCGGTGTGCCGGCCGAGGTCTTCCAGCCCTTGCGGCGCCAGCCCGGCAGCCAGGTGGTGACCGCCTTCATCGCGTACTGGGAGTCCATCCGCACCTGTGCCGGTACGGCCGGGTCCAGGGCCTGGAGCAGTCTCTCCAGCGCGGTCAGTTCCGCCACGTTGTTGGTCGCCCGGCCCAGCGGGCCGGCCTCCCACCGCTCCACGTCCCCGTCTGTTCCGGCGATGACCCATGCCCAGGCCGCGGGTCCGGGGTTTCCCTTCGAGGCGCCGTCACACGCGGCGATGATCCGTTCCAGCACCCTGCGATCCTGCCATCCCCTCCCTGGCCGCGGTCACCGGCCCGGCGTCTCTGCCCGTCTCCGCCGTACCCTGCCGGGGAGCCGGAAGGAGAAGCGATGCGCGCACCGGAGACGGTCCGGGTGGAGACGGGCGTCCACCTGGTCACGGCAGCGACACCAACTGGGTGATCGTCCAGGACGGCGACCCCGTGACCCTGGTGGACACCGGGTGTCCCAAAGACCGCGAGCTGCTGCTCGCCTCGCTCCACGCGGTCGGCGCCGATCCGTCCGCGGTGGCGGCCGTACTGGTCACGCACGCCCACAGCGACCACATCTGCTCGGCCGAGTACCTGCGCACGCGGTACGGGATCCCCGTCCTGGCCCACCGGGAGGAAGTGCCCCACGCCCGCCGGGACTTCCTCCAGCAGGTCTCCGTCGGACGGATCGCCGCAGGCGCGTGGCGCCCCGGCGTCCTGCCCTGGGCCGTGCGCGCGCTGCGGTCCGGCGGGAAGAGGGTGGCGGGCGTCCGGGCTGCTGCGGGCGGCCGCCGGTACCGCCCGGCGGGCCTGGCCGCCCCGGCCGGCGAGCTGCGACGGCTGCTGGCCCGGCCGGAACACGAGTGGGAGGCCGCCTCCGGGGGGCACCCCTGGTGTCGGGGCAGCTGGACGAGGAGTCGGGCCGGGATAGGTGACAGGTCGGGAGAGGTGACGGATCAGGAGAGGTGACCGGCCGCCTGCGGCCTGCGGGCGCGGCGCCGCGCCGCGGGCACCACCAGCGGGGTCCCGGTCTCCGGGTCCTCGATGACCCGGCAGGGCAGGCCGAAGACCTCCTCGACCAGTTCGGCGGTCACGATCTGCTCCGGCGGCCCGGAGGCCACCACCCGCCCGTCGCGCATGGCGATCAGATGGGTGGCGTAGCGGGCGGCGTGGTTGAGGTCGTGGAGGACGGCGACCAGGGTGCGGCCCTCCTCCTGGTGGAGGCGGGCGCACAGGTCCAGGATGTCGATCTGGTGGGCGAGGTCGAGGTAGGTGGTCGGCTCGTCCAGCAGCAGCAGGGGGGTCTGCTGGGCCAGCGCCATGGCGATCCACACCCGCTGCCGCTGCCCGCCGGACAGTTCGTCCACCGAGCGGTCGGCGAGGTCGGCGACGCCGGTGGAGGACATCGCCTCCGCGACGACGCGCTCGTCCTCGGCCGACCACTGGCGCAGCAGGCTCTGGTGCGGATAGCGGCCCCGGGAGACCAGTTCGGACACGGAGATGCCCTCGGGTGCGACGGAGGACTGCGGCAGCAGGCCGAGAGTGCGGGCGACCTGCTTGGCGCCCGTCGAGGAGATGTCCCTGCCGTCCAGGAGCACCGCCCCGGCGGCCGGCTTCAGCATCCGTGACAGGGCGCGCAGCAGGGTGGACTTGCCGCAGGCGTTGGGGCCGATGACGACGGTGAAGGAGCGGTCCGGTATCGCGACCGTGAGGTCCTCGGCTATCGTCCGCCGGTCGTAGGCGAGGGTCAGGCCCTCGCCGCTCAGCCTCGTCCCCCCGGCTTCCGGGGTGCCGTGGTCGCGGTGGTTGCCCTGCGTCATCCGTTCTGCTCCGTCCTGAGGGTGTCCGACCGGGGCCTGGAGGTTCCGGGGGCCGGGGAGGTCCCGTACCGCCGCGGGGATGTTCATATCCTTCCCGCCTTCCGCTGGGTGGCCAGCAGCCACACCAGGTAGCAGCCGCCGAGGAGGCCGGTGACGACGCCCACGGGGATCTGCCGTCCGGTGAAGAGGTTCTGGGCGACCCAGTCGGCGACCACCAGCACGGCCGCGCCCATGCAGGCGGCGGGCAGCAGGTTGGGGCCGGGTGCGCGGGTGAGGCGCTTGGCGAGCTGGGGCGCGGTGAGCGCGACGAAGGAGACGGGTCCGGCGCAGGCCGCGGCGAAGGAGACCAGGACGACGGCGGAGCCCAGCGCCGTGGTGCGGGCGCGCTCGACGCTCACACCGAGGGCGTGTGCCGCGTCGTCGCCCATCTCCGTCATCCGCAGGGCCCGTCCGCAGCCCAGGACGGTGACCGGGCCCAGCACCGCCAGGGCGATCAGCAGCGGGGTGAGTTCGGGCCAGCCGCGGCCGTCGAGGCTGCCGGTGATCCACAGGATCGCGCGGGAGGCCTCCATCAGCTTGCCGCGGGTGAGCAGGTAGCCGTTGACGCCGGTGAGCATCGCCAGGACACCGATGCCGGTGAGCACCAGCCGGTAGCCGTGGAGCCCCTGGCGCCAGGCGAGGGCGTAGATGAGCAGTCCGGTCAGAAGCCCTCCGGCGATGGCGCCGCCGGCCAGGGCCGCGCTGCTGCCGCCGGCGAGGACGACGAGCAGTGCGCCGGTGGAGGCGCCCTGGGTGATGCCGAGCATGTCGGGGCTGCCCAGCGGATTGCGCACCACGGACTGGAAGACGGCCCCGGCCAGGCCGAGCGAGGCGCCGGTGAGGAGGGCGGCGAACACCCGGGGCAGCCGCAGCTCGTTGACGATGAAGTCCTGGGCCGGGGTGCCGCCCCCGGTGAGGGTGGTCAGCACCTCGGCGGGGCTCATGGGGTAGTCGCCGCTGCCGATGGTGACGACGCCGGCGGCCAGGGCCACGAGCAGGCAGACGACGGCGGCGGCCAGGGCGCGGGGGCGGAAGCGGAGGCTGAGCGCCGGCCCGGCGCGGAGGGTCCTCGTGCCGGTTCCCTCACCGGTTCCGGCGCCGGTTCCCGTGGCGTTCCTCGTGGCGGTTCCCGTGGCGGTCCTCATGCGGCGGCCACCTTCCGCCGCCGCAGGACGTAGAGGAAGAGGGGGCCGCCGAGGACGGCGGTGACGACGCCCACCTGGAGCTCGCCGGGGCGGCCCAGCAGCCGGCCGAGCACATCGGAGCCGAGCAGCAGCACGGGGGCGAGCACCGCGCAGTACGGCAGCACCCAGCGCAGGTCGGGGCCGGTGATCGCGCGGACCAGATGCGGCACCATCAGTCCGACGAAGACGATGGGGCCGGCGGCGGCGGTGGCCGCACCGCACAGCAGGGTGACGGCGACGACGCAGGCGGCGCGCACCTTCTCCGGCCGGGCGCCCAGGGCGCGGGCCTGGTCGTCGCCGAGCGTGAGGGCGTTGAGCGGCCGGGCGAGGGCGAGGGCGGCCAGGGTGCCGGTGGCGATGAACGGCAGCACCTGCACCACGGCGTCCATCCGGGCCGAGGCCAGCGAGCCGACGGTCCAAAAACGCATCCGCTCCAGTGAC
Organism: Streptomyces barkulensis; assembly: GCF_002843305.1. Classification (GTDB taxonomy): domain Bacteria; phylum Actinomycetota; class Actinomycetes; order Streptomycetales; family Streptomycetaceae; genus Streptomyces; species Streptomyces barkulensis. The sequence goes on along the minus strand of NZ_PGSG01000110.1, from coordinate 198,632 downwards.
GCGGCGTCCAGGATCATCGCGGCGTTGACATAGGAGTACAGGGCGGCGTTGAGCGCCGCACCGGCCAGCGCCAGCCGTGCCGGGGTCGCCCCGCGCCCGCCGCCGACGGCGTAGACGAGGACGGAGACGACCGCCGCGCCGGCCAGGGCGAACCACACGTAGCCGGTGAAGCCGGTCACGCCGAGGAAGGCGATGGAGGTGACCACCGCGGCCGACGCGCCGGCGTTGATGCCCAGCAGTCCGGGATCCGCCAGCGGGTTGCGGGTCAGCGCCTGCATCACCGCGCCGGCCAGGCCGAGGGCGAGGCCGACGAGCAGCCCGAGCAGGGTGCGCGGCAGCCGCATCTCGTGCACCACGCTCCAGGTCGCGGAACCGCTGTCGAAGAGCCCGGACCAGACCTCGCCCGCCGACAGCGGCCGGGCGCCGAAGCCGAGGCTCAGCACCAGCAGGACGAGCAGAAGGGCCACGGCGCCCGCCAGTCCGGCGGAGCGCAGGGCGGTACGGGTTCGCGTCGGCGGCCCCTCCACGGCAGGGGGCGGCGCCGGTTCCGTTGTCTCCCCCGCGGGGCTCGGTTTGATGAGTGACACGTGCGGACTCCGGTGTGCCGGGGGGAGATCGGCGACCGCCCCCTTGGGCTCGAACTTTGGTTAGGTTAACCTAACAGCCGCGGCCGGTGGTCTGAACACCTGTCGCATCCTTGTGCGTTTGCTCAGAGAGGCCCAGTCATGTCCTACGCAAGAACCGCCAACCTCTCCCGCCGGGGCATTCTCACGGCGGGCGGCGCCCTCGGCCTGGGCGCCCTGCTCGCGGCGTGCGGGGACGGCGGTTCGCAGACGTCGGGCAGGACCGCCGGGAAGGACGCCGGCCCCTGGTCGTTCACCGACGACCGCAAGAAGAAGGTCACCGCCGACAGAACTCCCGAGCGCATCGTCGCCTTCACCGGCACCGCCGCCGCCCTGGCCGACTTCGGCCTGAAGGACCGGATCGTCGGCGTCTTCGGCGAGACGGTCCTGGAGGACGGCTCGGCCCACCCGCAGGCCGGCGATCTGGATGTGAAGAAGATCGAGGTCATCGGCAACGCCTGGGGCGAGTTCGACATCGAGAAGTACGCCGCGCTCAACCCCGAACTGCTGGTCACGCACCAGTACGACGCCGCCTCGCTGTGGTACGTGCCGGAGGAGAGCGCGGACAAGATCCTCAAGCTGGCCCCCAGCGTCGCCGTCCAGGTCGCGGACGTCTCCCTGCTCAAGCCGATCCAGCGCTACGCCGCCCTGGCCGAGTCCCTGGGCGCCGACCTGAAGTCCAAGCAGGTCACCGACGGCAAGGCCCGTTTCGAGGCGGCGGCCGAGAAGCTCCGCAAGGCCGCCAAGGCCAGCGGCGGGCTGCGGGTGCTGGCCGCCTCCGGAAGCGCGGACTACTTCTACGTCTCCACCCCCGCGCCCGCGGCCGACCTGAAGTACTTCGCCGAGCTGGGCGTCGAGTTCGTCATCCCCGAGGACGTCAAGGCCAGCGGCGGCTACTTCGAGAGCCTCAGCTGGGAGAACGCCGGGCAGTACGAGGCCGACCTCATCATCCTGGACAACCGCAGCACCGCCCTGCAGCCGAAGGACCTGAAGTCCAAGCCCACCTGGGAGGCGCTGCCGGCGGTGAAGGCCGACCAGGTCGCCGAGTGGGACCCGGTGCCGCGCTTCTCCTACCAGGGCGCCGCCCCGCTGATGGAGAACCTCGCCGACGCCATCTCCAGGGCGAAGAAGCTCGGCTGAGCCGGGGCCGAAAGGCGCCGCGTCGCCTTTCGGCCCCGATCGCGCAACCCCAGACCGCGCAGGACAGCAACCTCCGAGAAGGAGAGCCCGCAGATGACACCGCGCACCGCCACCCCCGCCGCCTCTCCCGTCGCCGCCTCTCCCGTCGCCGCCTCTCCCGCGGCTCACCGGCGGCCGGCTCCCCGTCGCGCTCCCGCCGCCCGGCAGGCCGCCTCGGCGTTCGAGTTCTTCGAGGCCTCGGTCGTACGCACCGCGCGGCTGGGGCCGTCCCTGGTCCGGATCACCTTCGGCGAGGAGCGGATCGGGCGGTTCGCGGGCGGCGGAAGGGACCAGAGTTTCTCGCTCTTCCTGCCGCAGCCCGGCCAGAGCGAGCCCCTCGTCCCGGTGGAGCTGGGCGACGGCTGGTTCGCGGCCTGGCGGGCGATGGACCCGGCGGTGCGCGCGGTCATGCGCTCCTACACCGTGGCCGCGCAGCGCCCGGGTGCGGGCGAGGTGGACGTCGACTTCGTCCTGCACGGCGACACCGGGCCCGCGACCCGCTGGGCGCGGCGTGCCCGGCCGGGTGACCGGGTCCGCCTGCTGGGCCCGGTCACCGCGGAGAACAAGAGCGTCGGATTCCGTCCTCCCGCCGGCACGGACCGGGTGCTGCTCGCCGCCGACGAGACGGCGCTGCCCGCCGTCGCCGGGATCCTGGCCTGGCTGCCGGCCGGCGTCCGGGCGCGGGTGTGGGTGGAGGTGCCCCGGGCCGGGGACGTACGGCCGCTGCCCACCGCGGCCGACGCGGAGGTCACCTGGCTGGTCCGGGAGGACTTCCGGCGGCACGGCGCGGTGGTGGACGCCGTACGCGAGGCCGTGCTGCCCGCGGACGCCTGGAGCGGCGCGTACGCGTGGCTGGCGGGCGAGGCCGCCGCGGTGCGGGCGCTGCGCCGTCATCTGGTGTCCGAACGGGGCTTCGCCCGCGGTCGGGTGGCCTTCTCCGGGTACTGGCGGCTGGGCGCCTCGGAGGAGGATCTGCGCGCCGAGGCGCTCGCCGGCGCCGCCTGACGGGAGGTCAACCCCGCACAGAGCCCCACGTACCACCCGCGGTACGAGGGGCTCTCACATGATCAAAGTAAGTTAGGATAGCCTTACCTAAGTTTCCCGCTCCCCCGATTCGGAGGACCCGCGCGTGAGCCCCCAGGGATCCGCCTCCCCTCTCGCTCCTGCCGACACGGCCGACCCCGCCGGCGGCGACCCCCGCTCCCACCTGCTGAACGACTCCACCGCCGAGTACTACCGGCGGCTGGTCTCCGAAGGCGTGGCACGGGTCGCCCGGACCGTCGCCGGAACCAGCCGCCCGTTCACCGGTGTCACCCCCGGTGAACTGGCCCCGGTGATCGACGGCATCGACCTCGACCGCCCCCTGGGCGATCCGGCCGCCGCCCTCGACGAACTGGAGCGGGTCTACCTCCGCGACGCGGTCTACTTCCACCACCCCCGCTACCTCGCCCACCTCAACTGCCCGGTGGTGCTTCCCGCTCTCCTCGGCGAGGCCGTCCTCTCCGCCGTCAACTCCTCCCTGGACACCTGGGACCAGAGCGCCGGCGGCACTCTGATGGAGCGCCGGCTCATCGACTGGACCGCCGCCCGCATCGGCCTGGGCCGCGCCGCCGACGGCATCTTCACCAGCGGCGGCACCCAGTCCAACCTCCAGGCGCTGCTGCTGGCCCGCGAGGAGGCCCTCCGGGTGCTGCGGAAGAACTCCCCCACCCCGCCGCCGGTCTGCGAGATGCTGCCGAAACTGCGCGTCCTGACCTCCGAGGCCGGCCACTTCTCCGTGCTGAAGGCCGCCAAACTCCTCGGCCTGGAGCCGGGATCGGTCGTCTGCGTCCCCTGCGACGGCGACCGCCGGATGCGCACCGACGCCCTCGCCCGCGAGCTGCGCCGCTGCCGGGAGGAGGGCCTGACGGTGATGGCCGTCTCCGCCACCGCCGGCACCACCGACTTCGGCTCCATCGATCCCCTGCCCGAGATCGCCGAACTGTGCCAGGAGGCCGGGACGTGGTTCCACGTCGACGCCGCCTACGGCTGCGGGCTGCTGGCCTCGCCCACACGCCGCCATCTGCTGAACGGCATCGAGCGGGCCGACTCGGTCACCGTCGACTACCACAAGTCCTTCTTCCAGCCGGTCAGTTCCAGCGCCGTCCTCGTCCGCGACGGCGCCACCCTGCGGCACGCCACGTACCACGCCGACTACCTCAACCCGGCCCGCAGCGCGGAGAAGCGCATCCCCAACCAGGTCGACAAGTCCCTGCAGACCACCCGGCGCTTCGACGCGCTCAAGCTGTGGCTGACCCTGCGCATCATGGGCGCCGACGGCGTCGGCGCCCTCTTCGACCAGGTGGTTGACCTCGCCGCCGAAGCCTGGCGGATCCTGGAGGACGACCCCCGCTTCACCGTCGTCACCAGGCCGACGCTGTCCACCCTGGTCTTCCGCTGCACCCCCGGCGGGGACACCGGCGCAAGCTCCGACGAGACGGCCGTGGACCTGGCCAACCTGCACGCCCGCGAAGCCCTGGCCGCCTCCGGCGAGGCCGTGGTCGCCGGAACGGTGGTCGACGGCCGCCACCACCTGAAGTTCACCCTGCTCAACCCGGAGACGACGACGGACGACATCCGCGCCGTCCTCGACCTGATCGCCGGGCACGCCCAGGAGCACCTGGCTTCCTCCGCCGCCCGCCTCAGCGGCTCACCGGCCGCCTGAACCACCGGATCACCAGACCCACGGAGACGACGTGTCCACCCCTCACGACTTCATAGCCATCGGACTGGGCCCCTTCAACCTGGGGCTGGCCTGCCTGACCGAGCCGGTCGACGACCTCGACGGGCTCTTCCTGGAGAGCCGCCCGGAGTTCGACTGGCACCCCGGCATGCTGCTGGACGGCGTCACCCTGCAGACGCCCTTCATGGCGGATCTGGTGACCATGGCCGACCCCACCTCCCCCTACTCCTTCCTCAACTACCTCAAGCAGTCCGGGCGCCTGTACCAGTTCTACATCCGCGAGAGCTTCTATCCGCTGCGCGCCGAGTACAACGCCTACTGCCGCTGGGCCGCCGGCCGGCTGTCCTGCGTCCGCTTCGGCCGCGAGGTCGTCGCCGTCTCCCACGACGAGACCGAGGGCCTGTACACCGTCACCGCCCGCGACACCTCCACCGGCGAGCTCGGCGAGCACCGGGCCCGCCATCTGGTGCTGGGCACCGGCACCCCGCCCTACCTCCCCGAGTCCTGCGAGGGGCTGGGCGGCGATGTGATCCACAACTCCCGCTACCTGGAGCACAGGAAGGCGCTCCAGGCCAAGAAGAGCATCACGATCGTGGGCAGCGGGCAGAGCGCCGCCGAGATCTACCACGACCTGCTCTCGGAGATCGACACCCACGGCTACCGCCTGAACTGGGTCACCCGCTCCCCGCGGTTCTTCCCGCTGGAGTACACCAAGCTGACCCTGGAGATGACCTCCCCCGACTACATCGACTACTTCCACGCCCTGCCCGAGACCACCCGGCACCGGCTGGAGGGCGAGCAGAAGGGCCTGTTCAAGGGCATCAACGAGGCGTTGATCAACGACATCTTCGACCTGCTGTACGCCAAGAGCGCCGCCGGCCCCGTCCCCACCCGGCTGCTGACCAACACCGCGCTGACCTCCGCCTCCCACGACGAGGCGAGCGGCTCCTACACCCTGGGCCTGCACCAGGTCGAGCAGGACGAGGAGTTCACCCTCACCACCGAGGGCCTGGTCCTGGCCACCGGCTACCGCCACCGCGTCCCCGCCTTCCTGGACGGGATCCGTGACCGCCTCCGCTTCGACTCCTCGGGCCGCTTCGACGTCGCCCGCAACTACAGCGTCGACGTCACCGGACGCGGCGTCTTCCTGCAGAACGGCGCCGTCCACGCCCACAGCGTCACCTCGCCGGACCTGGGCATGGGCCCGTACCGCAACTCCTGGATCATCCGCGACATCCTCGGCCGCGAGGTCTACCCCGTCGAGAAGTCCATCACCTTCCAGGACTTCGGCGCCCCCGAGGGAGGCATCGCGTGAGCGACGTCCTCTTCCACCGCGAGGACCCCCGTCTGGGGGGATTCTCCGTGGTCGCCCTCGACCCCGCCGCCGACGCGCCCCTGCTGCACTCCTGGGTGACCCATCCCAAGGCCGTGTACTGGATGATGCAGGACGCCGACGAGCGGCAGGTCGCCGACGAGTACCGGCGGATCGCCGAACACCCGCACCACGACGCCTTCCTGGGCCTGCACCGCGGCGGCCCGGCCTTCCTCGTCGAGCGCTACGACCCCGCGCACGTGGAGCTGGCCGGGCTGTACGACCACCGGGCGGGCGACGTCGGGATGCACTTCCTCACCGCGCCGTCCGGCACCCCGGTCCACGGGTTCACCCTCGCCGTCATCACCACGGTGATGGCGATGCTCTTCGACGACCCGGCCACCCGCCGCGTGGTCGTCGAGCCCGACGCCCGCAACACCGCCGTGCACGCCCTCAACGCCGCCGTCGGCTTCGAGGTCGCCGGCACGATCGCCAAACCGGAGAAGGAGGCCCTGCTGAGCTTCTGCACCCGCGAGCGCTTCGAGGCCGCCACACGAGGAGCCGCCCTGTGACCGCCCCCTCCCCCCACGCCGTACCGCAGCCCGATCCGCACGGGGCCGTGGCCCATCTGACCCCCGGCAACTGGGACACCGCCGTACGGCTGCTGCTGCGCAAGGCCCTGTCGGAGTTCTCCCACGAGCGCCTGCTGGTCCCCGCCGAACTGGGCGGCGGACGCTACGCCGTCACCGGTGGCGGGGACGGGGACGGGGACGGCGGCGAGGAGACCGAGTACCGTTTCACGGCCCGTCTGATGGCGCTCGACCACTGGCAGATCGACGCCGACAGCATCACCCGCCACCGCGGCGGCGCCGAACTGCCCCTGGACGCCTTCGCGTTCTTCACCGAGTTCCGCGGCGCCCTGGGCCTGAGCGACGAGATCCTGCCCGTCTACCTGGAGGAGATCAGCTCCACCCTGGCGAGCACCGCGTACAAACTGGCCAAGGAGCCGGTCACCGCCGCCGAACTGGCCGGCGCCGGCTTCCAGGCGATCGAGACCGGTATGACCGAGGGGCATCCCTGCTTCGTCGCCAACAACGGCCGCCTCGGCTTCGGGATCCACGAGTACCTGGCCTACGCGCCCGAGACCGCGGCCCCGGTACGGCTGCTGTGGGTGGCCGCCCACCGCGACCACACCACCTTCACCTGCTCGGCCGACACCGACTACCACGCGCTGCTGCGCGCCGAACTCGGCGAGGAGACCCTGGACCGGTTCGGCTCCGTCCTGCGCGGCCAGGGCCTGGACCCGGCGCACTACCTGCTGATCCCCGTCCACCCCTGGCAGTGGTGGAACAAGCTCGCCGTGACCTTCTCCGCCGAGGTCGCCCAGCGCCGGATCGTGCTGCTGGGCGAGGGCGGGGACGAGTACCTGGCCCAGCAGTCCATCCGCACCTTCTTCAACACCTCCGCGCCGGACAAGCACTACGTCAAGACGGCCCTGTCCGTGCTGAACATGGGCTTCATGCGAGGCCTTTCGGCGGCCTACATGGAGGCCACCCCCGCCATCAACGACTGGCTGGCCGACCTGGTCGCCAAGGACCCCGTCCTGCGCGCCACCGGCCTGGAGATCATCCGCGAGCGCGCCGCCGTCGGCTACCGCCACCCCGGCTACGAGGCCGCCACCGACCGCTACTCGCCCTACCGCAAGATGCTCGCGGCCCTGTGGCGCGAGAGCCCCGTCCCCGCCCTGGAGGAGGGGCAGCGCCTGGCCACCATGGCGTCCCTGCTCCACACCGACACCGAGGGGGGCTCGCTGGCCGCCGCGCTGATCGAGCGCTCGGGCCTGACCCCCGAGGCCTGGCTGGGCCGCTACCTGGACGCCTACCTCGCCCCGCTGCTGCACAGCTTCTACGCCTACGACCTGGCGTACATGCCGCACGGCGAGAACGTCATCCTCGTCCTGGAGGACGACGCGGTGGCGCGGGCGGTGTTCAAGGACATCGCCGAGGAGATCGTCGTGATGGACTCCGGCGTGGAGCTGCCCCCCGATGTGGAGCGCATCCGCGCCGAGACACCCGAGGACATGCGGCTGCTGGCGATCCTCACCGACGTCTTCGACTGCTTCCTGCGCCACCTCGGCGCGATCCTCGCCGACCGGGGCGTGCTGACCGAGGACGCCTTCTGGCGCACCGTCGCCGAGGCGGTGATCCGCTACCAGGAGTCCGTGCCGGAGCTGGCCGGGCGGTTCGAGCGGTACGACATCTTCGCCGAGGAGTTCGCGCTGTCCTGCCTCAACCGGCTCCAGCTGCGCGACAACCGGCAGATGGTGGACCTGGCGGACCCCTCCGGCGCGCTCCAGCTCGTCGGTAGCCTGAGGAACCCCATCGCCCCCTACGCCCCGGGGAGGGCCTGACACACCGTGGTGACGACCGACCCGGCCACCGGCGCCGGCCCGGCGCCCGGTCCCGCACCCGATTCGGCGGCGGCCGGACCACCCGGCGGGCACCCCGCCCGCTGGGCGATCCTGGCCGTGGTCTGCCTGGCCGAGCTCGTCGTGGTGCTCGACAACACCGTGCTCAACGTGGCGATCCCGTCGCTGACCGGCGAGCTGGGCGCGTCCACCGCCGACATCCAGTGGATGATCAACGCCTACGCGCTGGTGCAGGCGGGCCTGCTGCTCGCGGCGGGCAACGCCGCCGACCGCTACGGACGCAAGCGGATGCTGCTGGCCGGGCTGGCCCTGTTCGGGGCCGGCTCGCTGGCGGCGGGACTCGCCTCCTCCTCCGCCCAGCTCATCGCGGCCCGCGCGGGCATGGGCGTGGGCGCGGCGCTGCTGCTGACGACCACCCTCGCCGTCGTCATGCAGGTCTTCGACGCGAGCGAGCGGCCCAAGGCCATCGGCCTGTGGGGTGCCGTCAACGCCCTCGGCTTCGCCTCCGGGCCGGTCGTCGGCGGGCTGGTGCTCAGCCACTACTGGTGGGGTGCGATCTTCCTGATCAACATCCCGGTGGTGCTCATCGGCCTGGTCGCCGTCGCGGTCCTGGTACCCGAGAGCCGCGACCCTCGCGGCGGCCGCCTCGACCTGCCGGGCCTGGTGCTCTCCGTCACCGGCATGACCTGTGTGGTCTACGCCGTCATCACCGGGCCGGAGGAGGGCTGGGGCTCTCCCCGGATCCTGGTGCCGGCCGTGCTGGGCGCCGCCGTGCTGGCGGTCTTCCTGCGCTGGGAGCGGCGCACGGAGCATCCGATGCTGGACCCGGCCCTGTTCCGCAGCCGCCGCTTCACCGGGGCCGTGACGGGTGTCGTGCTGATCACCTTCGGCAGCGGCGGCGCCCTGTACCTGCTCACGCAGCAGTTCCAGTTCGTCCGCGGCGACAGCCCGCTCCAGGCGGGGCTGGCCGTCGCGCCCTTCGCGCTGACGGTGGTGCTGGTGAACTTCACCGGCGCCTCCGCGCGGCTGATCGCGCGCTTCGGCCTGCCGGTGATGATCGCCTCGGGCATGGCCGTGATGGCGGCCGGCCTCGCGGTCGTCGCACTCGTCGGCGACGGGGGCTACGGCGGGATCCTGTTCGGCCTGGTGCTGATGGGGGCGGGCTGCGGCTGCGCCAATCCGGCCATCGCCGAGGCCGTCATGAGCTCGATCCCCAAGGAGAAGGCGGGCGCGGGAGCCGGTGTCAACGGCACCCTCACCGAGATGGGCGCCGGTCTGGGCGTCGCCGTCCTGGGGGCGGTCCTGGCCTCCCGGTTCGCCGCCCTGCTGCCGGACTCGGCCGGCGCCGCGCAGTCGCTGCCCGCCGCCCTGGCCCGGGTCTCCCGGGAGGCGGATCTGGCCGCGGTCGCCGAGGCGTTCGCCTCCGGTCTGCGGACCGGGCAGCTGGCCGGCGCCGCGGCGGTCCTCGCGGGCGGCTGCGCGGCCGGCCTGCTGCTGGGCCGCGCCGGGCGGTCCGCCGCCGGGAAGGGGGATCGAGCATGACCGTGAGGGTCTACCGGGACGCCTGGGGCGTACCGCATCTGCGCGCGGACGGCGCGGACGAGCTGGCGTACGCCCAGGGACGCAACGCGGCGGCCGACCGCGCCTGGCAGATCGAGGTCGAGCGGCACCGCGCGCAGGGCACCACCGCGTCGTTCCTCGGTGCGGAGGCCGTCTCCTGGGACCGGTTCGCGCGGCGGGTGCGGCTGGAGGACACCGCCCGGCGGTGCATGGACACCCTGGAGCGCGAGGATCCCGGCACCGCCGCCTGGATCCGCTTCTATGTCGACGGGGTCAACGACGGGCTGGCGGAAGGGGCCGCCCGGGCCCCGGAGTTCGCCGCCACTGGCCTGGCCCCCGGCCGCTGGCGGCCGTGGACGCCGCTGGGCGTCTGGCTGTCGGCGCACATCCTGTTCGCGGGCTTCCCGGCCAAGCTCTGGCGCGACGCCGTCGCCCGCCGTCTGGGGCCCGAGTGGGTGGGGGTGTTCGCCACCGACGGGCCCGGCACCTCCGGCAGCAACAGCTGGCTCGTCCCGCCGGAACACAGCACCACGGGCGCGGCGATCGTCGCGGGCGACCCCCACCGGTTCATCGAGGCCCCGGGGGTCTACCAGCAGATCCGGCTGGCCTGCCCGGAGTTCGACGTCGTCGGCCTCGCCGTCCCCGGTGTCCCCGGCATCGCCCACTTCGGCCATGCCGGCCCGGTGGCCTGGGCCATCACCAACGCCATGGCCGACTACCAGGACCTCTACCGCGAGCGGCTGCGGCGCACCGGGCCGGGCGGGGAGCGGGTGGAGGCGCTGGGCCCGGACGGGTGGCGGCCCGCCGAGCGCCGGGTGGAGACGATCGAGGTGGCCGGCGGCGAGCCGGTGACGGTCGAGGTGATCGAGACCGAGCGCGGCCCCGTCATCGCCGACGGCGACGAGGCGGCGCACTGGGCGGACCCGGACTCCCCGGTGCGGGACTCCCCGGCCGGGGACGTCTTCGGCGCGCTCTCCCTGCGCCACCCCCCGCGGGTGAGCGCGGACCTCGGCTTCCGGGTGCTTCCCGCCCTGCTGCGGGCCCGCTCCGTCGCCGACGTCGACCGCGCCCTGGACGGCTGGGTGGAGCCCGTCAACGTCGTCCTGGCCGCCGACACCGCGGGCGGGACGCTGCACCGGGTGGCGGGCGCCGTCCCCGTGCGCCACCCGGACAACCGGATACGGGTCGTGCCCGCCTGGGAGCCCCGGTACGCCTGGCGGGCCTGGCACGGGCCGATGCCGCGCGAACGTGTCGAGGGCGTGGCGGTCATGGCCAACCAGCGCGGGATCGCCGAACCCCTCGGTGCGGAGTTCGCACCGCCGCACCGGGCCGAACGCATCCGGGAGCTGCTGGCGGAGCGGGCCGTGTGGTCCGCGAAGGACATGGCGGCCGTCCACCGCGACACCCTGCTGGCCTCGGCCGCGCCCCTGCTGGACCTGCTGGCGCGCACCGACCCCGGGGAACTGGGGCCGGACGCCCGGCGGTTGCGGGAACGGCTGCTGGACTGGGACCGCCGTATGGACGCCGACAGCGCCGGCGCCGCCTCCTTCGCCGCCGTCCGCACCGCGACGGTCAGGCTGCTGGCGAGGCATCCGCTGCTGCGGCCGCTGGCGGACCCGCCGCCCGCACCGGAGGTCTTCCGGCCCTGGCTCGCGCTCGTGCCCCGCGTCGGATACGCCCTGGAGCATCTGCTGGCCACGGACCTCCTGCCACTCGCGGACCGGGCCGCGGCCGTACGGGCCGCCGTCGAGGAGGTGGCGGCCGGCGAGGCCGCCGTCCAGGGCCCGCCGGCGCGGTGGGGCGACACCCACCGGCTCGCGCCCTGGCAGGCGCTGCCGGCCGATCCCGGCGAGCCCTGGCCCTCCCTCGCCGGCGACCACGACTGCGTGCTGGCCACCTCCAGCGTGCCCGGGGTCACCGACCTCAGCGCCCGCGCCTCCGCCGCCCGCTACGTGTGGGACCTCGCCCGCCGTGAGGACAGCGCCTGGGTGGTGCCGCTCGGTGCCTCGGGCGTGCCCGGGGACCCGCACCACCGCGACCAGCTTTCGCCGTGGGCGCGCTGCGAGCTGGTCCCGGTCGTCACCGACTGGGAGAAGCTCGCCGAGGAGCCCGCCGCACCGCCGGTACCATCCGTACCGTCCGCAGCCTCCGACCGAGGAGAGAAGTGACCGACCCGGCCGCGCCCTCCGGCGCCTCCGCCCCCTCCGCGCCCTCGGCCCCCCGGCGTCGCCAAGCCGTGCACGAGGCCCGCGTCGAGGGCTTCGGCACGGTCCGCGTCGTCCCCGTGGACCCCGCCCGCGACATCGATCTGCTGTATGACTGGGTGACCCGGGAGCGGGCCCGCTTCTGGGGGATGCTGGACCACACCCGCGAGCAGGTCCTGGAGATCTACGAGTACCTGGACTCCCTGTCCACGCACCACGCCTACCTGATCCACCTCGACGACCGGCCGGTCGCCCTCTTCCAGACCTACGAGCCGGACGCCGACCCGGTCGGCGAGTACTACGAGGTGCGGCCGGGGGACTACGGCCTCCATCTGATGGTCGGCCCGGCGGACGGCGGGGCGCGGCCGGGCTTCACCGGCACCCTGCTGACCGTCTTCCTGGCCCACCTGCTGGCCGAGGACCCCGGCCGCAGGCGGATCGTCGCCGAGCCCGACGCCCGCAACGAGAAGGCGGTCTCCCGGCTGCTGCGTACCGGTTTCGTCCTCGGCCCCGAGATCGAACTGCCGCACAAGCGGGCCCGGTTGGTCTTCCTCGACCGGGACGCCTTCCTCTCCCGCACCGCCTCCCGGCCCTCCTGAGGGACCGGGGCCCCGGCGCGGCACGGCCGTGTCGGTGGTCGCGGCTACGGTATCGCCGTGATCGATTCCGACGACGTCCGACGTATCGCGCTGTCCCTCCCGGAGACCGTGGAGAAGGAGGCGTGGAGCATGCCCACCTTCCGGGTGGCCGGGAAGATGTACATCACGGTCCCCGACGACGAGACCTCCGTCGCCGTGCGCTGCCCGCGCCTTGAGCGCACCGAGCTGATCGCGGCTGAGCCGGAGAAGTTCTGGGTGCCGCCCCACGAGGTGTCCTCGGCGTGGGTGCGGGTCAGGCTGGCCGCCCTGGAGGACATCGCCGAGCTGCGGGACATCCTCGTCGACTCGTGGCGGCAGGCGGCGCCCGAGCGGCTGCTGGAGGCGCATCCGGATCTGGTGCCCGGTGGTGCGGTGGGATCCGGAGCATAGTCCGGGGCACCGTCCGGGCCGTCATCCGGAGCCCGGTCCGCGGGCGTCCGGCCGCTCATCGCCGGCGGCCGGACGCCTCCACCGTGTCCCCGCGCCCGCCGTCGCCGGGGCCCGCACCGGCGCCGCGCTGCCGCAGGACCCTCAGGGCGGTCTCGCACCACTGCAGGTTCTCGCGCTCGAAGGCGATGCCGCGCAGCAGTGTGAGGTAGGGGCCCACGCGCCGGGCCCGGGCGAAGTACTCCTCCTCGGTGCGCCCGTCCAGCAGCTTGGCGCGCCCCCGCTCGTAGCGGGCCAGTTTGGCCGTCGACCACTCCAGTTGCGTCTCGACGGCGGCCCGGACGCCCTCGATGTCGCCCACGTCGGCGCTCTGGACCTTCACCAGCAGTTCGTCGCGGATGACGGTGGGCCGGGCCAGGGCGGCGGCGGTGTAGTCGCGCAGTGCGGCGTATCCCGCCTCGGTCAGGGAGAACAGCCGCTTGTTGGGCCGGCGCTCCTGCTGGACGACGCGGGCCGCCACGAGCCCCTCCCGCTCCATGCGCTCGAGTTCGCGGTAGAGCTGCTGGGGGGTGGCCGTCCAGAAGTTGGCGACCGAGGAGTCGAATCCCTTGGCCAGGTCCCAGCCCGACGCCTCGCCTTCCAGAAGGGCTGCCATCACCGCGTTGCGCAGAGCCATCCCCGTATTGGAGCACGAGGGCGACCTGCCGACAAATCGACCGTTCCGCACCGGCTCCCCCTTCGGTTCCGTGCCGGCGGGCACGGCTCCGGCCCGGTGTGGACAGACTTCCCGCCAGGATTTACTCTCCAATGCACCTAGTAAACTTTTTGGCTATCGAGGTGGTCGGCATGAACCCCTTCCGGCGCGCCGTGGAGGCCCGCGACGAGCAGGCCCTGGCGGACCTGCTGGCCGAGGACGTCGTCTTCACCAGCCCCGTCGCGTTCAGGCCCTACGAGGGCAGGGCGATCACCGCGGCGATCCTGCGCGGCGTGATGCGGGTCTTCGAGGACTTCTCCTACACCCGCGAGTTCTCCGGCCCGGACGGCCGCGACCACGCCCTCGTCTTCACCGCCACGGTCGGCGGCCGGCAGATCCAGGGCTGCGACTTCCTGCACTTCGACGAGGAGGGCAGGATCGACGACCTCACCGTCATGGTCCGCCCGCTGTCCGCCGCCCAGGCGCTGGCCGAGGCCATGGGCGCGCAGTTCGAGCGGATCTCGCGCGAGGCCGCCGGCCGCTGACCGCCGGCCGGTCCCGCTCCTCCTTCCGCCGCCTCGCCCTCACCCGCAGCCCTCACCCGCACCCGCAGCCCTCACCCGCACCGAACCGGGAGACCGACCGCATGACCGCCTACCCCCACCTGCTCCGGCCGCTGGACCTGGGCTTCACCACCCTGCCCAACCGGGTCCTCATGGGCTCGATGCACGTCGGACTGGAGGAGGCCCCCGACGGCTTCTCCCGGATGGCGGCCTTCTACGCCGAGCGCGCCCGCGGCGGCGTCGGCCTGATCGTCACCGGCGGCATAGCCCCCAACGAGGCCGGACGCCCCTACCCCGGCGGCGCCATGCTCACCACCGAGGAGGAGGCCGAACGCCACCGCGCCGTCACCGACGCCGTCCACGCCGAGGGCGGCCGCATCGCGATGCAGATCCTCCACTTCGGCCGCTACGCCTACCACCCCGACCTCGTCGCCCCGAGCCCGCTGAAGGCCCCGATCAGCCCCCACACCCCGCGCGAACTCACCGACGCCGAGATCGAGCAGACCATCGAGGACTTCGCCCACAGCGCCGCCCTCGCCCGGTCCGCGGGCTACGACGGCGTGGAGATCATGGGCTCCGAGGGCTATCTCGTCAACGAGTTCATCGCCTCCGCCACCAACCACCGCACCGACCGCTGGGGCGGCTCGTACGCCAACCGCATGCGCTTCCCCGTCGAGATCGTGCGCCGGGTCCGCGAGCGCGTCGGCGAGGACTTCATCATCGTCTACCGGCTGTCCATGCTCGACCTGGTGCCCGGCGGCTCCACCTTCCCCGAGGTCGTCGAGCTCGCCCGCGCCGTCGAGGCCGCGGGCGCCACCATCATCAACACCGGTATCGGCTGGCACGAGGCGCGCATCCCCACCATCGCCACCTCCGTGCCCCGCGGCGCCTACACCTGGGTCACCCGCAGGCTGATGGGGTCCGTCTCCGTCCCGCTGGTCACCTGCAACCGCATCAACAACCCCGAGCTGGCCGAGCGGATCCTCGCCGACGGCGACGCCGACATGGTCTCCCTGGCCCGCCCCATGCTCGCCGACGCCGACTTCGTCGCCAAGGCCGCCGCCGGTACCCCCGAGGCGATCAACACCTGCATCGGCTGCAACCAGGCCTGCCTCGACCACACCTTCAGCCTCAAGATCACTTCCTGTCTGGTCAACCCCCGCGCCTGCCACGAGACCGAGCTCGTCCTGGAGCCCACCCGCCGGGTCAGGGACGTCGCGGTGGTCGGCGCCGGGCCTGCCGGGCTCGCCTTCGCCGTCTCCGCGGCCGAGCGCGGCCACACCGTCACCCTGTACGACGCCGCCCCCGAGATCGGCGGGCAGCTCAACACCGCCCGCCGCGTCCCCGGTAAGCAGGAGTTCGACGAGACCCTGCGCTACTACCGCCACCGGCTCGACGCCCTCGGCGTCCGGCTGCGCCTGGGCGCCGAGGCGACCGCGGAGCAGCTCGCGGACGCCGGCCACGACGAGGTCGTCCTGGCCACCGGCGTCACCCCCCGCGTCCCCGGGATCCCCGGCATCGACCACCCCAGCGTGGTGGGTTACCTCGACGTCCTCCACGACCGCAGGCCCGTCGGCCGGCGCGTGGCGATCCTGGGCGCGGGCGGCATCGGCTTCGACGTCGCCGCCTACCTCACCCACCCCGGTTCCGGCGGGCCGGGCGAGCCGGAGAGCACCGAGGCGTTCCTCACCCGCTGGGGCGTCGACACCGGGCACCGCTCCCCCGGCGGCCTGACCGAGCCCGCCCACCCCGCCGCCGAGCGCACCGTCCACCTGCTCCAGCGCAAGACGAGCAAGGTCGGCGCGGGCCTGGGCAAGACCACCGGCTGGATCCACCGCACCGAGCTCAGGCAGCGCGGCGTCACCATGCTCCCCGGTGTCGCCTACGAGCGCATCGACGACGAGGGCCTGCACATCACCGTCGACGGGCGGCCCCGGGTGCTGCCGGTGGACACCGTCGTGCTGTGCACCGGGCAGGAGCCCCGGCGCGACCTGTACGACGAGCTGGCCGGACGCGGAGTCAAGGCCCACCTCATCGGCGGCGCCGACATCGCCGCCGAGCTCGACGCCAAGCGCGCGATCGACCAGGGCACCCGTCTGGCGGCCGCCCTGTAGGGCACGGGCACGGCGGCCGCCCGGTCCGCTCCCGCGCGGGGGCGGACCGGGCGGCCGTCAGCCGCGCAGGGCCGCCTCGACGACGGCCGCCCACTGGGCCACGACCCGCTCGCGGCGGGCGCCGTCGTCGGTCAGAAGGTTGGCCAGGCCCAGACCGCGGGCCATGTCGAGCAGGCCCTGCACGGTCTCCCGCACCCCGGGCACGCTCTCGTCCGCGCCCAGCAGACGCACCGCCATGCGGTGCGTCTCCCGGCCGATGCGCGCCTCCAGCGCGACCACCCGGGGCGCGAGCTGGGGTTCGTTGGAGGCGGCCACCCACAACTGGAGCGCGGCGCGGAAGAGTTCGCCGGTGTAGAGACCCACGATCGCCTCGACGGCCTCTGGGACGCCGGCCGGCCTGGGCAGGTCCCGTACAACGGCCGACCGCTCCTCGGCGACGTACTCCACCGCCGCCGTGAACAGGTCCTCGCGGGTGGGGAAGTGGTGCTGGGCCGCCCCGCGGGTGACGCCCGCGTGCTCGGCGACGACCGCGACCGTGCTGCCCGTCCAGCCGCGCTCGGCCAGGCAGGCCACCGCGGACTGGAGCAGACGCCGCCGGGTGGCGCGGCTGCGGTCCTGCTTGGGCGCGTTGCCCCGTGCGGTCAGTGGTGCACCCATCGGGGGTCCCGTCGTTCGAGGAAGGCGGACATGCCCTCGCGCGCCTCGCTTGACGCGAACAGCCGCGCGGAGAGCTCCGCCAGGCTATCGGTGTCCCGGTCGAAGGCCCGCAGCACCTCCGCCGTGACCAGGCGTTTGGACTCCGCCAGGCCCTGCGGCGAGGCACGCCGCAGACCGTCCAGGACCGGCTCCAGCGCGGCGTCCACGTCCTCGGCGGCCAGGGTGACCAGCCCGATGCGGGCCGCCTCCGCCGCGCCGAACCGCTCGCCGGTCAGGTAGTACCGTCCGGCCGCCCGCGCGTCCAGCCGCGGCAGCAGTGGCAGGGAGATCACCGCGGGGGCCAGTCCGAGCCGCGCCTCGGTGAAGGCGAAGGTCGCGCCGGGGCCGGCCACCGCGATGTCGCAGGCGCCCACCAGCCCGGCGCCGCCCGCCCGTACGTGCCCGGTGACGCGGGCGACGACGGGCCTGGGGAAGGCCACGACCGTGCGCAGCAGCCGTGCCAGGCCCAGGGGCGCGTCGGCCGGCCCGGCCGACGCGCCCGCCTCGCCCAGGTCGGCGCCGGCGCAGAAGGTGGTGCCGGTGTGGGTGAGCAGCACCGCCCGGGTGTCCGGGTCGTGCCCGGCCGCCTCCAGGTGCGCGTACAGCTCGCCCACCAGCCGGGCGGAGAGCGCGTTGCGGTTGTGCGGCGAGTCGAGGATGAGGGTGGTGACGCCCCGCCCGGCCGAGCTCCGCACCAGGGGCCTGTCCCCGCCGCCGCCCGTGTTCTCGCCGTCGTCCGTGTTCCCGCCGTCGTCCGTGCCTCTCATGCCGTGGTGCTCCTCTCCTGCTCCCGCTCCCCGGCCCGCGGTTCGCGCCACACGGCGTCGTGGACTCTTCGGCCGAGGTGTGGGACATCGGTGTGCTCGCCGCGGAACGCGGTGTCCTCCGGACAAGGGGGGCGGGTGTCTCAGTAGGACCTGGGCAGTCCCAGGGTCCGGTGGGAGACGAAGTTGAGGATCATCTCCCGGCTGACCGGCGCGATCCGGGCGACGCGGGAGGCGGTGACGAGGGAGCCCAGACCGTACTCACTGGTCAGGCCGTTGCCGCCGAGGGTGTGCACGGCGCGGTCGACGGCCTTCGCGCAGGCCTCCGCCGCCGCGTACTTGGCCATGTTGGCCGCCTCGCCCGCCCCCGCGTCGTCGCCCGCGTCGTACAGCAGGGCCGCCTTCCGCGTCAGCAGACGGGCCAGCTCGATCTCCACGTGCGCCTCGGCCAGCGGGTGGGCGATGGCCTGGTGGGCGCCGATCGGCTCCTTCCACACCTGCCGGGTGCGGGCGTAGTCCACCGCCCGGGCGACGGCGAAGCGGCCCATGCCGAGCGCGAACGCGGCGGTCATGATCCGCTCGGGGTTGAGTCCGGCGAAGAGCTGGAGCAGTCCGGCGTCCTCGTCGCCGACGAGTGCGTCCGCGGGCAGCCGTACGTCGTCCAGCACCAGCTCGAACTGCTTCTCGGGGGCGGACAGTTCCATCTCGATCATGCTGCGGGAGAAGCCGGGGGTGTCCCTGGGGACGATGAACAGGCAGGGCTTGAGGCGGCCGGTGCGGGCGTCCTCGGCCCGGCCCACGATCAGGGTGGCGTCGGCGATGTCCACACCGGAGACGAAGACCTTGCGGCCGGTCAGGACCCACCCCCCGCCGTCGCGGCGGGCGGTGGTGGTGATGCGGTGGGAGTTGGATCCGGCGTCCGGCTCGGTGATGCCGAACGCCATCTTGCGGCTGCCGTCGGCCAGTCCGGGCAGCCAGGCCCGCTTCTGCTCCGCGGTGCCGAAGCGGGCGATGACGGTGCCGGTGATGGCGGGGGTGACGATGAGCATCAGCAGCGGGCAGCCCACCGCTCCCAGCTCCTCCAGCACGATCGACAGCTCGGTGACGCCGCCGCCCCCTCCCCCGTACTCCTCGGGGAGGCTGACGCCGAGGTAGCCGAGCTTTCCGGCCTCCCGCCACAGCTCGTCGGTCTGCCCGCCGGCCCGGCGCACCCGCTCGAAGTACGCGCGGCCGTAGCGCTCGCCGAGCGCGGAGACGGCCGCGCGCAGCGCCCGCTGCTCGTCGGTCTCCAGCAGTGCGGCCGCCGTGTGCCCGGTGTGCTGATCGGTGGTCATATGTCCGCCCCTTCGTCGGTCGCCGGACTCGCCGGCGTTTCCCCGGTGCCGTCGCGGCCCTGCTCCCGGGAGGTGACGACCGCCAGGACGGCCCCGACCTCCACGCGCTGCCCGGCGGTCACCCGCAGCTCCCGCAGCACCCCGTCGGCCGGCGCCGTGACGCGGTGCTCCATCTTCATCGCCTCCAGCCACAGCAGCGGCTGTCCCGCCGTCACCGCGTCGCCGGCGGCCAGGCGGTCGGCGACGCGTACGACCGTGCCGGGCATCTGCGCCAGCAGCGAGCCCGGCTCGGTGCTGCCCTGCGGGTCGGAGAAGCGAGGCAGCGCCGTGAAGGTGTGAGCGCCCAGCGGCGAGTCCACGAAGACCCTCGTCCGCCCCTCCCCGCCGCCCGGTCCGGTCCGCCCGCCCGGCCCGTCCGGGTACGCCGTGACGTCGAAGCGGTGCCGTACACCGTCGATCTCCAGCTCGACGCGGTCGGCGGCCACGCGCAGGGCGCGTACACCCGGCAGGTCCTCGGCGAGCGGCGGGCCGCCGCGCGCGGGCCGGTAGCGCACCTCCACCTCCGTCCCGCCGGGTTCGGCCCGGTAGCGCTTGGTCTGCGGGCCGGAAGGGAGGCTGCGCCAGCCGCCGAGCCGCCCGGAGACGGTCCGCGCGGCCGTGCGGCGCGCCTCGGCGTCCGCCAGGGCCGCCGCGAGGGCCGCCGCCCGCAGGCGCCGTCCGCCGTCCGGGGGTTCCTGGCACAGGCTTGCCAGATGCCGGTCGTAGAAGCCGGTGTCCATACGTCCGGAGGCGAATTCGGGGTGCCGCAGTGAGCGCACCAGCAGGTCGCGGTTGGTGGCCGGGCCGTGGACGCGGGCCCTCTCCAGCGCGTGTGCCAGTTTCCGCACGGCCTCGGCGCGGGTGGGCGCCCAGGCGATGACCTTGGCGAGCATCGGGTCGTAGTGGACGGTGATCTCGTCGCCCACGCCCACGCCCGCGTCCAGCCGCACTCCTGGGCCGCCGGGCACCTCCAGACGGTGCACCCGGCCGGTCTGCGGGCGCCACTGCCGGGCCGGGTCCTCCGCGTAGAGGCGGGCCTCGACGGCATGGCCGCCCGGTTCGGGCGGCCGCGCGGCGGGCAGCGGGGAGCCTTCGGCGATCCGCAGTTGCAGCGCGACGAGGTCGAGGCCGTACACGCACTCGGTGACGGGGTGCTCAACCTGGAGGCGGGTGTTCATCTCCAGGAAGTACGCCCGCCCGTCCGGTGCGAGGAGGAACTCCACCGTGCCCGCGCCCCGGTAGCCGACCGCGCGGGCGGCCCGCCCGGCCGCGCCGTGCAGTGCGGCGCGCTGCTCCCCGGTCAGGCCCGGCGCGGGGGCCTCCTCGATCACCTTCTGGTGGCGGCGCTGGAGCGAGCAGTCGCGGGTGCCCAGGGCCCACACCGTGCCGTGGCCGTCCGCGAGCACCTGCACCTCCACATGGCGGCCGCGCTCGACGTAGGGCTCGGTGAAGACCTCCCCGTCGCCGAAGGCCGCCTCCGCCTCGGCCGACGCGGCGCGGATCCCGCCCTCCAGCGCGGCCGCCTCGCGCACGATCCGCATGCCGCGCCCGCCGCCGCCCGCCGCGGCCTTGACCAGCAGCGGCAGGTCCTCCTCGCGCACCTCACCGGGCCGCACCGTTTCCAGCAGCGGCACCCCGGCCTTCCTCATCAGCTCCTTGGCGCGGGTCTTGGAGGCCATGGCCTCGATCGCTCCGGGCGGCGGACCGATCCAGACCAGGCCCGCCTCCAGCACCGCCCGGGCGAAGCCGGCGTTCTCGGAGAGGAAGCCGTAGCCGGGGTGGACGGCGTCCGCGCCCGCCGCCAGGGCGGCCGCCACGATCAGGTCGCCGCGCAGATAGGTGTCGGCGGGCGCGTCGCCGGGCAGCGGCACGGCCGCGTCGGCCTCCCGCGCGTGGGGGGCGTCCGCGTCGGCGTCGGAGTGGACGGCGACGGTGGCGACGCCCATCTCCCGGCAGGTACGGAAGACGCGCCGGGCGATCTCGCCGCGGCCCGCGACCAGGACGGAGCCGATGGTCCGCTCCGCGTCCGGCTGTGTCGACATGTCCACTCCTCACATCCGGAAGACGCCGAAGCCGCCGCGTGCGCCCGCCACCGGCGCGGTGTGCACGGCCGACAGGCACACGCCGAGCACGGTGCGTGTGTCGCGCGGGTCGATGACGCCGTCGTCGTAGAGCCGCCCGGACAGGAACACCGGCAGTGACTCGGCCTCGATCTGCTGCTCGACCATGGCGCGCAGCGCCGCGTCGCCCTCCTCGTCGTAGGGCCTGCCCCTGGCCGCCGCGGACTCGCGCATCACGATGGAGAGCACTCCGGCGAGCTGCTGCGGTCCCATGACGGCGGACTTGGCGCTGGGCCAGGCGAACAGGAAACGCGGGTCGTAGGCCCGGCCGCACATGCCGTAGTGGCCGGCGCCGTAGCTCGCTCCCATCAGCACCGACAGGTGCGGCACCCTGGAGTTGGAGACCGCGTTGATCATCATCGCGCCGTGCTTGATGATGCCGCCCTGCTCGTACTCGGTGCCGACCATGTAGCCGGTGGTGTTGTGGAGGAACAGCAGCGGGATGTCGCGCTGGTTGGCGAGCTGGATGAACTGGGCCGCCTTCCGGGACTCCTGGCTGAACAGCACGCCGCGGGCGTTGGCCAGGATGCCGACGGGGTAGCCGTGCAGGGTCGCCCAGCCGGTGGTCAGGCTGGTGCCGTAGAGCGGTTTGAACTCGTCGAAGTCGGAGTCGTCGACGATCCGGGCGATCACCTCGCGCGGGTCGAAGGGGACCTTGAGGTCGCCGGGCACCACGCCCAGCAGCTCCTCCTCGTCGTGGCGCGGCGGGCGTACGTCCGCCGCGCCGGGGGCGGGGTGGGCCTTGGGCCGGTTGAGGCGGGCGACGACGCGGCGGGCCTGGCGCAGCGCGTCGGGCTCGTCCACCGCGAAGTGGTCGGCGAGTCCGGAGACCCGGGCGTGCATGCCGGCGCCGCCCAGTTCCTCGTCGTCGGCCTCCTCGCCGGTGGCCATCCTCACCAGCGGCGGGCCGCCGAGGAACACCTTGGCGCCCCGGTCCACCATGATCACGTGGTCGGACATGCCGGGGACGTAGGCGCCGCCGGCGGTGGAGTTGCCGAAGACGACCGCGATCGTGGGGATGCCGGCCTCACTGAGCCGGGTGAGGTCGCGGAAGAGGGCGCCGCCGGGGATGAAGATCTCCTTCTGGCTGGGCAGGTCCGCCCCACCGGACTCCACCAGGCTGATGAGCGGCAGCCGGTTGGCCCGGGCGATCTCGTTGGCCCGCAGGGCCTTCTTCAGCGTCCAGGGGTTGCTGGCCCCGCCGCGCACGGTCGGGTCGTTGGCGGTGATCAGGCACTCGACGCCCTCGACCACGCCGATGCCGGTGACCAGCGAGGCGCCGACGGTGTAGTCGCTGCCCCAGGCCGCCAGCGGGGACAGCTCCAGGAAGGGGGTGTCGGGGTCGAGCAGCAGCTCGACCCGTTCGCGGGCCGGGAGTCTGCCGCGCCCACGGTGGCGGGCGAGGTACTTCTCCCCTCCCCCGGCCAGGGCCTTGGCGTGTTCGGCCTCCAGTGCGTCCAGTTTCGCGAGCATCGCCTCGCGGTTGGCGGCGTACTCCGGCGCCGTGGTGTCCAGCACCGAGCGCAGCACGGTCACAGCAGCTCCTCGGGTATGTCGATGCGGCGGGAGCGCAGCCACTCCCCCAGCGCCTTGCCCTGCGGGTCTAAGCGGGCCTGGGAGGCCACGCCCTCGCCGAGGACGCCGTCGATCACGAAGTTCAGGGCGCGCAGACCGGGCAGCACATGCCGGGTGACGGGCAGCTCGGCGGTCTCCGGCAGCAGCTCTCGCAGCCGGCCGGCGGTGAGGGTGTGCGCCAGCCAGCGCCAGGTCCGCTCCTCGCGCGCCCACACACCGATGTTGGCGCCGCCGCCCTTGTCCCCGCTGCGCGCCCCGGCCACCGCCCCCAGCGGCGCCCGGCGGACGGTGTTCAGGCTCTCCTGCGGCAGCGGCTCGGGCAGCGGGGGCCCGGCCACCGGTTCCAGCGGCCGAGTGGTGCGGGGCGGCGGCACCGCGATCCGCCGCCCGTCGGGCAGTACGGCCGTGTGCGGCACCTCGGCCGCGTCCAGGTACGCCGCCCCGAACACCCCGTACGGCGCCGCTCTGCCCGGTGGGGCGGTGACGTGGAAGCCGGGGTAGCTGCCGAGCGCCAGCTCGACGGCGGCGCCGCTGACGGCCCGCCCCACCCGGTCGGCGTCCGCGTCCCGCACCACGAGGCGGAGCAGGGCGCTCGCCTCCTGCTGTACGGGCGCGTCCGCGCGGTCGGTGCGGGCCAGGGTCCAGCGGACCTCGGCGGGGCGGCCGCCGGGCGCGGCGTCCAGCCGGTCCTCCATCTGCTCGCGCACCAGTGCCGCCTTGGCCTCTATGTCCAGGCCGGTGAGGACGAAGGTCACCTCGTTGCGGAAGCCGCCCAGGCGGGTCAGGCCCACCTTGAGCGCGGGCGGCGGCGCCTCGCCGCGCACGCCCTCGATCCGCACCCGGTCCCGCCCGTCGGCCCGCAGCCGTACGGTGTCCAGGCGTGCCGTCACATCGGGCCCGGCGTAGCGCGCGCCGGCCGTCTCGTACAGCAGCTGGGCGGTGACGGTGCCGACGGTCACCGCCCCGCCGGTGTCCGGGTGCTTGGTGATCACCGAGCTGCCGTCGTGGTGCAGTTCGGCCAGCGGGAAGCCGGGGCGGCGCACGTCGATCCCCTCGGAGGCGAAGAAGGCGTAGTTGCCGCCGGTGGCCTGGGTGCCGCACTCCAGCACGTGCCCGGCGACCACGGCGCCGGCCAGCGCGTCGTGGTCGCGCGGG
Organism: Streptomyces barkulensis; assembly: GCF_002843305.1. Lineage (GTDB taxonomy): Bacteria > Actinomycetota > Actinomycetes > Streptomycetales > Streptomycetaceae > Streptomyces > Streptomyces barkulensis. Next base: position 174,525 of record NZ_PGSG01000110.1, on the reverse strand, counting down.
TCGCCGGTGTCCCAGCCGAAGCGGGCGGCGGCGGCCCCGGTGACCAGTGCGGCGTCGGTGACCCGGCCGGTCACCACCACGTCGGCGCCCGCCTCCAGGCATGCGGTGATGCCGGCCCCGCCGAGGTAGGCGTTGGCGGTGAGGACGCCCTCGCCCCAGCCGCCGCGGGCGGTCACGTCGTCGCCCTCGACGTGCGCCACTCCCGCCGGCAGGCCGAGTCTGTCGGCCAGCTCCCTCACGGCACCGGCCAGTCCGGCCGGGTTGAGTCCTCCGGCGTTGACCACCAGCGGCACACCGCGCTCGACGGCGGGGCCGAGGGTGTCCTCCAGCTGCCGCAGGAAGGTCTTCGCGTAGCCGAGACCGGGGTCCCTCATCCGGTCCCGGCCCAGGATCAGCATGGTCAGCTCGGCCAGGTAGTCGCCGGTCAGGACGTCCAGCTCGCCGCCGGTGAGCATCTCGCGCACCGCGTCGAAGCGGTCGCCGTAGAAGCCGGAGGCGTTCCCGATCCGCAGCACTCCGCCGCCGGCGGCGGTCATCGCGTGCCCCCGTCCGTGTGGCCGCGCGTCCCCCGCGCCCTTCCGGCGCCGGGCGGGCCCGCGAAGGCCTGGGCGATGGAGAGCCAGCCCTCGGCGCCGGCGCCGGTGGCGCGCAGGGCGGTGTCGTCGCGGTGGACGCGCCGGGTGACGAGCAGGCAGAAGTCCAGCGCGGGCCCGCCGACGCGCTGCGGGGCGTCGGCGGGGCCGTACGTCCACAGCTCACCGGGGCCGTTGCCGGCCGTCGGGGGCGGGGTGAGTTCGACGCGGAACGGCTCGGCGGGCGGCTCCAGTCCGTTCACCAGATGGGCGAAGTCCCTCGTCCGCACGCCGAGCCGGGCGACATGGCGCAGACGGGCGGTCGGCTCGCGTCGCACGCCGAGCGCCCCGGCGATGTCCTCGCCGTGCGCCCAGGTCTCCATCAGCCGGGCCGTGGCCATGCCGGCGGGGCTCATCGGCGGCCCGTACCAGGGGATGCGGTGCCTGCCCGGACCTCCGGCCAGTTCCTCGAGCGCGCCGGCGAGCTTCCGCCGCCCGGCGCGCCACAGCGCCAGCAGCGCGCCGGGCGGCAGCGCGGCACCGCGGCGGGCTCCGTCGTCGACGTAGGTGTCCACGGCCGCCGGGTCCGCGAACGCCGCCTCCGCCTCCCGCCGGAACGCCTCCGGGTCGCGGGCGGCGAGCAGGGAGCGCTCATCGGTCCAGGCCAGGTGGGCGATCTGGTGGGCGACGGTCCAGCCGGGCGCCGGGGTGCCGGCCGTCCACCGCCCGCCGGCCCCCTCGGCCAGGGGGGCCACGAGCGCGTCCAGTTCCTCGCCCTCGCGCCGCAGGTCCTCCAGCACCTCGTCCGCAGCCGTACCCGGCATACCGCCCTCCCTCGCCTCGGCCGTGCGGGCCTTCCCGTCCGGCGAGCGTGACAGGGACGGAGGAAACAAGCAAGCACGCATGCATGATTTTCTGCGCCCGACACCGCCGACGCCGGGCGGGACGAGCGGTGAGCCGGGGAACAGATCCCCCTGCGGCGGGGTTGCGCAGGAAGCCGGCCCGGCCGGGGCCGGCACGGGCGCGACCACCGGTCGTCCCGGACGACGGACTCGGAAAGGCAAGCGATGAAGATCGGCATCATCGGCGCGGGCAACATCGGCGGCAATCTGACCCGGCGGCTGACCGCGCTCGGCCACGAGGTGTCGGTGGCGAACTCGCGCGGACCCCACACCCTCACCGCACTGGCCGAGGAGACCGGAGCCACCCCCGTCGCCGCCGCCGAGGCGGCGCGCGGCGCGGAGGTCGTGGTGGTCACCGTCCCGCTGAAGGCCGTGCCCGACCTGCCCTCCGGACTGCTCGACGGGGCCGCGCCCGGGGCGGCCGTCATCGACACCGGCAACTACTACCCCCGGCAGCGCGACGGCCGGATCGACGCCATCGAGGACGAGGGGCTGACCGAGAGCCGCTGGACCGAGCGGCAGATCGGCCACCCGGTGGTCAAGGCGTTCAACGGCACCTACGCCCAGGACATCCTCGACAGGCCCCGCCCCGCCGGCGACCCCGGGCGCATGGCCCTGCCCGTGGCCGGGGACGACGAGGACGCCAAGCGCCGGGTGCGGGACCTCGTCGAGGAGATGGGCTTCGACACCGTCGACGCGGGCGGCATCGACGACTCCTGGCGCCAGCAGCCCGGCACGCCCGTGTACGGGCTGCGGGCCGGGACCGGGGAGGTCGCCGCCGCGCTGGCCGAGGCGTCCCCGGAGCGGCCGGCCGACTTCCGCGCCTGACACCGAAGCCGCGGCGGGCGGCCGTCAGCCCTCCCCGTCCCGCTCCCCGGGGTCGCGGCGGGCGGCCGTACGCCCGCCCGCCGCCCTCCTCTCCCCCGCCTTCCTTCCCGTCCTTCGCCCCGCCGGCCTGCCCGCCTTCCCCGGCTCCTCGCGCTGCGGGCCGTTCGCCGCCATCCCCGCCGCCGTCGGCATGAAGTCGCTGAGCAGTTCGTGGGTCTCGCGCACCAGGGGCCGCAGCAGGCGGAAGCGGGTCAGGGATATCGCGCGGGCGACGATCGGCGCCACGCGCTCGGCCAGGCGGCGGCTGTTCGCCGAGCCCTCGGAGCGGTCGTAGACCCAGAACAGGACCATGCCCATCTGCTGGAGCCAGAGCAACCGGGGCAACTGCTCGGCGAGTTCGGGGTCATAGGCGGTGTCCGCCCCCGCCAGGACCCTGCGGTGGACCTCGATCGCGGCCTCCCGCGGGCCCTCGGACTCCGCGGAGAAGGGGCTGAGCGGACTGTCGGGGTCGGCGGCGTTCTTGAAGAACTGGGCCGCGAACTCGTGGTACGGCTCGGCGATGTCCAGCCATGCGAGGAGGACCCCGCGGATGCGTGCCGCGAGGTCCCCCTCGCCGTCCAGGACGGCCTCGGCGGCCGCCTGGTGCTGCTCGGCGATCCGGTCGTAGAAGCCCTGGATCAGGTGCTCCTTGCTCCCGAAGTAGTAGTAGGCGTTGCCGACGGAGACCCCGGCCTCCTGGGCGATGGCACGCATGGTCGTGCGGTCGTATCCGCGCTCGCGGAACAGGCGCAGGGCGGTCTCCAGGATGAGGGCCCGCGTCTGCTCGCTCCTGGGCCGCCGGGCGGGCCCGGCGGCCTTCTCCGGCTCGCCCCGCTTCCCGGCTCCGGGGGCCGCGGTGGGCTCGGAGGAGCCGGCCACGGCGCCCTCGCGTACGGATCTCGGTGCTGCTTCCACACGGGTGAGCCTAATCGGGCGCCGGACATTCTCCCCCGCAGGCCGGGGGGAGGGAGGAGGGCGGGGCCTGGCCCGGGGCCCGGCCGGTGAAGGTCCAGCCCGTGGCCGGGTCGTAACTCCAGCCGTCGTGCGCGCCGTAGGCCCGCCCGCCCCGGTCGCCGCTCCACTCCGGCCTGCGCGCCACCTGCCGGTACTTCGCGGCGGCGAGCACCGCCGCGCGTGCCAGCGGCGCGCCCGCCGGGGTGCTGAGCCGGTGGGCCGTGGGCCGGTACTCGGCCAGGGCCCACAGGCACACGACCCAGGCCGCCGGCCCTCGGTAGACCTGTCCGCCGTCCCCCACGACCGTGATCTCCTCCAGGGTTCGGCCGTGGTCGAGTCCCGGCAGCCTGCGCCGCGCCTCGTCCGAGCCGGCGGGCACCAGGTCGAGGGGGACGAGCTTGCGCTGCCGCGCCAGCCAGTCGCAGATGTGCCGGCACAGCGGGCAGCCCGCGTCGTAGAGCACCGTCAGCCGGTGGACCGGGACGCGCACGGCGTCCCGGTGCCCGGCGTCCGTCCCCGGCACGCCCCTCACGCCTCGGCGGCCGGCGCGGTCCAGCCCTGCGGCGGCACCGGGGGCGTCTGCTCCCGCTCCATCGTGCCCCGCCGCCGGATCCGGTTGAGCACGTAGACGTTCCCCAGGTGCAGCACACCGAGGACCAGCAGCACCACGCCCAGTTGCTTCGACAGCGCCTCGAACACCTCCCTGGTGTCGTCCACCGGGGAGCCGACCCTCAGGTACAGGGCGACGAAACCGAGGTTGACGAGGTAGAACCCGACCACCAGCAGGTGGTTCACGGCGTCCGCGAGCTTCTCGTTCCCGCGCAGGACGTCCTCGAGGAAGATCTTCCCGTTCCGGCTGAGCGTGCGCGCCACCCAGACCGTCAGACCGATGCTGACGGCCAGGTAGACGACGTACGTGACCACGGTGAGGTCCATGTCCCGCCCCTTCGTGAAGCGCTCTTTGAACGTGTTCAAAAAGCTGTTGCACTGGACTGTAGACCTGTTTTTGAACACGTTCAAGTCGCTTGTGCGGCAAGGGGGATGAGGCTGGAGGGCTCCGTCCGGCTGACGGCGCGCACCGGCCCACGACGAGCGCCTGACGCACCGGCGGGGGCGGATGCGCCATCGTGGGCGGCGGCGCCTCCGCACGGCTGCGCACCGGCGCGGCGCGGAGGGCCGCCCATGCCGGACCCACCGAAGGAGAAGACGCCGTGAAGAGGATCGCCGCCCGGATCTGGCACCGCATCGGCGGCCCGCTGCAGTGGCGCCTGATGTGGCTGGCCAACCCGAAGTTCATGGTGGGCGTCACCGGTGTCGTACGCGACGCGGACGGCAACGTGCTCCTCCTCAGGCACCGCTTGTGGCACGCGGACCGCCCCTGGGGGCTGCCGACGGGGTACGCCAAGAAGGGCGAGACCTTCCAGGAGACGGTCGTCCGCGAGGTGCGCGAGGAGACCGGACTCGACGTGCGCGTCGGCGAACTCGTCCGTCTCACCAGCGGGTACCGGCTGCGGGCGGAGGCCGCCTACGAGGCCCGGCTCACCGGCGGCAGGCTCGAGATCGATCCTTTCGAGGTCCTGGAGGCCAGGTGGTTCGCGCCCGGCGACCTGCCCGAGGGACTGCAGGAGTCCCACCGGTCGCTGATCGGACGCGAGTCCGGTGGATCTTCGGGCAGTTGACTCGGTCGCCTGAGAACTCCTCGCCGCATGACGGATGATGAACCCCTCACCACCCGGCACGGCCCGCCGCGCCGCACCACGCCGATACGCCGATACGCCGATACGGGGGACCACCGCTTGCTGACCGGATTGCTCAGAAGACATCTGGCCCCCTACCGGGGAGCGATCACCGCCCTGGTGCTGCTGCAGCTCCTGCAGACCTGCGCCACCCTCTACCTGCCCGCCCTCAACGCGGACATCATCGACGAGGGCGTGGTGAAGGGCGACACCGGCCGCATCCTCGTCCTCGGCTCCGTCATGGTCGCGGTCACCGTCCTGCAGGTGGCGTGCAACGTCGGCGCCGTCCGCCACGGCGCGCGGACCGCCGCGGCGCTCGGGAGGGATGTGCGGGCCGCGGTCTTCGACCGCGTGCAGTCCTTCTCGGCGCGCGAGGTCGGCCGCTTCGGCGCCCCCTCGCTGATCACGCGGACCACCAACGACGTCCAGCAGGTGCAGGCGCTGGCGCTCACGGGCTTCACGCTCATGGTGTCGGCCCCGATCATGTGCGTGGGCGGCATCCTGATGGCCCTGCGGCTCGACGTGCCGCTGTCCGCGGTGCTGGTGGCGACCGTGCCGGTGCTCGGCGTCTGCGTGGCCGTGGTCGTACGGCGCCTGCGTCCGCTGTTCCGCGCCATGCAGACACGACTCGACACGGTGAACCGGGTGCTGCGCGAGCAGATCACCGGCAACCGCGTCATCAGGGCCTTCGTGCGCGACGCGCACGAGGGCGAACGCTTCCGCACCGCCAACTCCGAGCTGACCGAGGTGTCGCTGGGCGCCGGGCGGCTGCTGGCGCTGATGTTCCCGATCGTCATGACCGTGGTGAACCTCTCGTCCGTCGCCGTGGTCTGGTTCGGCGCGCACCGCATCGACGACGGCGACATGCGGATCGGCGCGCTGACCGCGTTCCTCGCCTATCTCATGCAGATCGTGATGAGCGTGATGATGGCCACCTTCATGTTCATGATGGTGCCGCGTGCCGAGGTGTGCGCCGAGCGCATCGAGGAGGTCCTGGCCACCTCCACCAGTGTCGCGCCGCCCGCAAAGCCGGTGCGGGAACTGCCCCGCCGCGGCCGGCTGGAGATCCGCGGGGCCGGGTTCCGCTACCCGGGCGCCGAGGAGCCGGTCCTGCGCGATGTGCGCCTGGCGGCCGGGCCCGGCGAGACCACGGCGGTCATCGGGCCGACCGGCAGCGGGAAGTCGACCCTGCTCGGCCTGGTGGCCCGGCTGTTCGACGCCACCGGCGGCGAGGTCCTGGTCGGCGGCGTGGACGTACGCGACCTGGACCCCGCGCTGCTGGCCAGGACGGTGAGCCTGGTGCCGCAGAAGCCCTATCTGTTCTCGGGGACGGTCGCGACGAACCTGCGCTACGGCAACCCGGAGGCGACGGACGGGGAGCTGTGGCACGCCCTGGAGGTGGCCCAGGCGGCCGACTTCGTCCGGCGGCTGGAGGGCGGGCTGGAGGCCCCCGTCGCACAGGGCGGGACGAACGTCTCCGGCGGCCAGCGGCAGCGGCTCGCGATCGCGCGCACCCTGGTGCGCCGCCCGGAGATCTATCTCTTCGACGACTCCTTCTCGGCCCTGGACTACGCCACCGACGCGGCGCTGCGCGCCGCGCTGGCGCGGGAGACCGCCGACGCGACGGTCGTGATCGTCGCCCAGCGGGTGTCCACCGTCCGCGACGCCGACCGCATCGTCGTCCTCGACGAGGGCCGGGTCGTGGGCGTCGGGGACCACCACGAGCTGATGACGGCCAACACGACGTACCGGGAGATCGTCCTCTCCCAGCTGACGGAAGCGGAGGCCGCCTGATGGCCATGGGCCGGATGACGGCCGGAGCCCCGGACCAGCGGTCGGCGGACTTCCAGGGGTCCGCCCGGCGGCTGCTGGCGCGGTTCCGGCCGGAGAGGACCGTGCTGTCCGGGATGCTGCTGGCCGTGGTGCTGAGCGTGGCGCTGTCGGTGGCCGGGCCGAAGATCCTGGGACGGGCCACCGATCTGGTCTTCGCCGGGATCGTGGGGCGCGAGATGCCCGCCGGCGCCGACCGGGAGCAGGTCCTGGAGGACATGCGCCGACAGGGCCGGGGCGACGAGGCCGACATGCTCTCGGGCATGGAGTTCACCCCCGGCGCGGGCATCGACTTCACCGCCGTCGGCGAGGTCCTGCTGCTGGCCCTTGCGGTGTTCGCCGCGGCGGGGCTGCTGATGGCCGTGGCGACCCGCCTGGTGAACCTGGCGGTGAACAACACCGTGTTCCGCCTGCGCGAGGACGTACAGGCGAAGCTGTCCCGGCTGCCGCTGTCGTACTTCGACGGCCGGCAGCGCGGTGAGGTGCTCAGCCGGGCCACCAACGACATCGACAACATCGGGCAGACCCTCCAGCAGACGATGGGCCAGCTGGTCAACTCGCTGCTGACCGTGGTCGGGGTGCTGATGGTGATGTTCTGGATCTCGCCGCTGCTCGCGCTGGTCGCGCTGGTGACCGTGCCGCTGTCCGTCGTGGTGGCCCGGCGGGTCGGCAGGCGGTCGCAGCCGCAGTTCGTGCGGCAGTGGGGCTCCACCGGCAGGCTCAACGCCCACATCGAGGAGATGTACACCGGGCACGCCCTGGTGAAGGTCTTCGGGCGGCAGGAGGAGTCGGCCGCGATGTTCGCCGAACAGAACGGGGAGCTGTACGAGGCCTCGTTCCGGGCCCAGTTCAACAGCGGGATCATGCAGCCGCTGATGTTCTTCGTCTCCAACCTCAACTACGTCCTGGTGGCCGTGGCCGGCGGTCTGCGGGTCGCCTCCGGCGCGCTGTCCATCGGCGACGTGCAGGCCTTCATCCAGTACTCGCGGCAGTTCTCGACACCGCTCACCCAGCTGGCGTCGATGGCCAACCTGGTGCAGTCGGGCGTCGCCTCGGCCGAGCGGGTCTTCGAGCTCCTCGACGCCGGGGAGCAGGAGCCCGATCCGGTGCCGGGCGAGCGCCCCGACACCGTGCGCGGCAGGGTCGTGCTGGAGAAGGTGTCCTTCCGCTACACCCCCGACAGGCCGCTCATCGAGGACCTGTCGCTGACGGTGGAGCCGGGGCGGACCGTGGCCGTCGTCGGCCCGACGGGGGCGGGCAAGACCACCCTGGTCAACCTCCTGCTGCGGTTCTACGAGACGACCGGGGGGCGCATCACCCTGGACGGGGTGGACATCGCCGCGATGCGGCGGGAGGAGCTGCGCTCGCGGATCGGCATGGTGCTGCAGGACACCTGGCTGTTCGGCGGCACGATCGCGGAGAACATCGCGTACGGCGCCTCCCGCGACGTGACGCGGCAGGAGGTCGAGGAGGCGGCCCGCGCGGCCCACGCCGACCGCTTCGTGCGCACCCTCCCCGACGGCTACGACACCGTCCTCGACGACGAGGGCTCGGGGGTGAGCGCCGGCGAGAGGCAGCTGATCACCATCGCGCGCGCCTTCCTGTCCGATCCGGTGATCCTGGTGCTGGACGAGGCGACCAGTTCGGTGGACACCCGCACCGAGGTGCTGATCCAGCGGGCGATGGCGCGGCTGTCCCACGGCCGCACCAGCTTCGTGATCGCGCACCGGCTCTCCACCGTCAGGGACGCCGACACCATCCTGGTGATGGAGGACGGCTCGATCGTGGAGCAGGGCACGCACGAGGCGCTGCTGGCCGCGGACGGCGCGTACGCGCGTCTGTACCGGGCGCAGTTCGCGCAGGCCGCGGCGGAGGTCGACTGACCCCCGCGTCCCGCGTCCCGGCCGGACCGGCGCACGGTCGGCCGGGATGCGGGACGCGGGATGCGGGAGCGGCCCCGCCCGTCCACGATGGAAGGCGTGACCGACCAGACGCCGTCGCAGCCCCCGATCATCGTCTGGGGCGTGACACACGGGGACCGGCCGTTCCGCACGGTCCAGCTCAGTGACGGGACGGTCGGCCTCGCCCATGACATCACCGACGTGGTCCGGCTGGCGTACGACGCGGGGCTGAGCCCGGTGGACCTGGACGACCCGGCCACCGTGCGCTGGGTGGGCGGGGGCAAGTACACCTGGACCTGAGCCGCCGCCCCGCTCCGGGGGCGGCGCCGCCTCACACGTCGTGTCCCCGGGCGGCGAGCCACCGGTGGACCGCGGTCTTGTCGGCCACGCTGACGTGCGCGGGCCCCTGCCTGGAAGGCCCCTCGTCCTCGTTGAACCCGGTGTCGGTGACCCGGGCCGTCACCCAGTCGGCCAGTTCCCTCGCGGCGTCGGGGGACAGACGGCCCTGTTCCCACTCCTGCCGGGCCCGCCCGGCCGCCTCCGCGTCGTGGCGGGCGGCCTCCTCCAGCCAGACCGGTACCAGGCGCCGGACGGCCTGTTCGTCCGCCGGGTCGCCGGCGGGGGATGTGCTCGGTGAATCGTTCATGTTCCGACGTGTGACCGGCCGGGCCGGATGCCATGCCGGACTCCCCTCTCCATGCCCCGGCAGGGTCAGCGGAGAACCTGCGGGGGCATGGGGAGGGGAGTCAGCGGGAAAGGGTCTCGGCTGCGCCGCCCGGGGTCGTCTCCGGCGCCCGCCACCGCACGGTCCGCGCCGCCGGCTCCCTCCGGCCGGCGAAGTGGTCCAGCAGCCGCACGGTGCCGTTCAGACCCCAGGTGAGCAGGGCCAGGGCTGCGATGGGCGCGACCACCAGGCCGAGGATGAGAACGACGGTTTCCGTCACGGTGCCTCCTGAAACAACCGAACCGGGCTGTCATCGACCGGTGCCCCGTACGGAGAAGAACACTCCTGCCGGCTCGCGGCCGCCTCGACCGGGCCTCGCGGACGAGCACGCGGACGAGCACGCTGCCGGGGGCTCGGCCGGGGGCGTCATCCGGGCTGGTCGCTGTCCTTCAGGGAGCCCCAGCCGTGCCAGCGGTCGATCCCGATCCAGGCGCTGACGCGGCGGCGGTCCCGCCGCGGATACGGCTCGCCGAGGTAGTGGCGGGCCAGCCGGTCGATGTCGGCGAGCTCCGGGTCGTCGCGGATCTCGGTCACGCGGCCGATGAGGCTGACGTGCGTGTACCAGTTGCCCTCGTCGAGCACGGTGAGGGTGACACGGGGGTCGTCGCGCACATGCCGCAGCCGTTTGCGGGCCTCGTCCATGTTGACCAGCACCCGGCCGTCCTCCCACAGGTACCAGGTGGCGGTGGACACCGGCTGGCCGTCCGGCCGCAGGGTCGTGATGACGGCCGGGTTGGCCTTCTTCAGCATGGTCACGGCCGCTTCGGGGAGCGGTGGCTTCGACATGGGTGGCACTCCTCGACACATCGCTGTACGTCGCTGTACGCCGTCCGACCGACATGGTCCCGCCCAGCATCACACACCGCCGGCGCCGAACGCGGGAGCATGCACCCCCCGCGGGCGGCGACGTCGCACCGCCGCCCGCGGGGTGCCTCAGGCCCGGGCGGCGCGGGTGCGGAACCGGCGCAGCACGGCGCTGAGGACCCCGGCGTTGACCACGGCGGCCAGGGAGACCAGGCCGAGCAGGAGCGCCGCTCCCACGGGACCGTCCGGCAGCGGCACGGCGAGGGCGAGCAGTCTGGTCGGGGCGGTGGCTGCCACGGGCCACACCACCGCCATCGAGACGACCAGGAGCAGCACCTTCCGTTCGCGGGGCGTGAGCCGCTCCAGTGCCCCGCCGACCCCGGGACGGACCGGTGCGCCCTGCGCGAAGGCGACGATGAGGCGGCCGGTCACCGCCGGCGCCGGGATGGGGGTCGTTCCCCTGCCGGCCGGGGGACCGGCTCAGTAGGTGACCGTGATACGGCGCGCGGGGCCGTCCACCCGGATCCGTCCTCCGACGGGGATGACGAGCTGAGGGTCGGTGTGGCCGAGGTCGACGTCGAACACCGCCATGGTGTCGGGGGCGTACTGCCCAAGGGCCCGCAGGACGGCCTCCCGCTGGTCCCGGCGGAACCGTGCCTTCTCCGGGGCGGTGAACCGGTTCTCGAACGACCAGCTCCTCGCCCTGCCCATCAGCAGCGCCGGGAACTGCCGGAGCAGACCGCGTTCGCCCATGTTGCGCAGGATCCGGTAGACCTGTTCGGCGCGCGGCATCTCCTCGGACGTCTCCAGGAAGAGCACGCCGCCGGCGTAGGAGTCGACCGGAAGGACCTCGCGGTCGGCCATCAGCAGCCAGGAGACGATCTCCAGTTCGCCGCCCCAGCTGATCCCCTCGACCACCCGGTCGCCGTTGTGCCAGGACCAGCCGTCGGCGGGTTCCATCTCCGGTTCGGAGTCGAAGGTGCGCGGGTCGTCCCAGGGGCGGCTGATGTCCCCGTAGGCGTCCGCTGCGGTGAGTTCGTACTCGCCGGAGGTGAACAGCGCCGCCCTGAGCGAGTCGGCGGTCAGCGGGTGCATCGCGCCGGGGCGCCCGAGCTCGACCATCACCGTGCCGCCGTGGTATCCGACGATGCCCAGGTTCCGCAGCAGGAGCAGCAGGTTGGTGTTGTCGCTGTACCCGAAGAAGGGTTTGGGGTTGGCGCGGAGGAGGTCGCGGTCGAGGTGGGGCAGGACGGTGATCTGGTCGTCACCTCCGATGCTGGCGAACACGGCCTTGACACGGGGGTCCGCGAAGGCCGCGTGGATGTCGGCGGCCCGCTCCCCGGGCGTCGACCCCATCTTCCTGGAGGCCGGGTACTCCACCGTCTTCAACCCGAACTCCTCCCGCAGTCTGCGCAGGCCCAGCTCGTACGGCATGGGGAGGACGCCGGGCAGGCCGGACGAGGGGGACAGCACCGCGACCATGTCACCGGGCCGGGGCTTCGCCGGGTATACGGGATCCGTCATCCGCCGATCATAGAAGTCGGCGGCCCCGTCACCGCAGCGAATATTCCGGGGCCCGTCCCGGGAGGGTTCGCTCCTCCTCCTCGGCGCTGCGCACCACCCGGCCCGCCCGTTCCAGAACGGTCCCGCGCGGCCCTTCGGCGACGTGCCGCCGCTGGGCGCGCCCCCGCGGCGGCGGGGGCAGCCGGTGCCGCCCCGCGGGTTCCCCCGCCGCCCCGGACACACCGATATGAACTTCCACCCTTTTTGTCCTATTATTTCGTTCCGGTGACTTCTTTCCCGATCCTCGCGAGGGACGGCCGCGGTGTGCGACCGCCCACCCCCGAGGTGCGTGCGGAGATCCTCGCCTCCTGGCAGCGATCGCGCCTGCTCGGCGTCGACCAGGAGAATCCCTCGCTACCCGTGGAGAGCGACCTGGATCCGGACTCCCGGCTGGTCAGGGCTGCCATGCCGGTACTGCGGCGGCTGTACGAGCGGTTCTCCGGGATGCCCGTCACCGTGGTGCTGACCGATTCGCGGGCCAACATCGTCGACCGGCTCGGGGAGACCGGGGGGGCTGGAGCTGATGGACGCCGCCTCCCTCGTCCCGGGCGCCAATGTCGACGAGCGGTTCATGGGAACCAGCAGCGTCAGCATGGTGCTGAGCACCCGGGCCCCGTTCGTGGTCGTCGGGCACGAGCACTTCCTGCACAGCCTCAAGACGCTGACCTGCATGGCCGCCCCGGTGCGCGACCCGGTGGGCGGCACCGTGCAGGGCGCGGTGAACCTCTCGGTCCCCATAGAGCTGGCCAGGCCCGGGATGGCGCTGATGCTCCAGAACGCCACCGACCGCATCGGCGAGCGGCTGCTGGAGATGGGATCGGCCCGGGAACGCGGCCTGATGGAGTCGTTCCTGCGGGCCAGGCGGCGCGGCGAGCACGCCGAGATCGATCTCGCCTCGGGGACGCCGGCCCGGCGCGGCGGGGCGGCGCCCCGGCTGGCCCCGCGAGAGGAGCTGGCGCTGCTGGAGACCGCCACCGAGTTGATCTCCTCCAGCAGCGAGACGTTCGCCGAGGTGCCGCTGACGGGCGGGCGGGTGGCGACGCTGCGGCGCAAACTCCTGCACCACGGCGACGCGGAGGGCGCCGCCGTCGAGATCAGTTTCCGGGAGGCCCGCTCCACCGTCACCGCACCGGGAGCGCCCGCGGCCGCGGCGGGCGGCCCGGACGGCCGGAGGGTGCCGCTGCTGCGTCCGCCCTCCCCCGCCGGGCGGCCCGCGGACACTCGGGAGGAGACGGACGTACCTGGCGGTGTACGGCAGGAGCCGGAGGGGCCGCGGGAGGCGGAGGGGCCGCGGGAGGCGGAACGGGAGCGCCGGCCCGGCGGGACGGAGGGCGGCGGCCCCGAAGCGTGGCTGCTGATGGTGGGCGAGCCGGGGGTCGGCCGCCTGGCCGTCGAGGCCCGTCGGCGGCTGTCGCTGCTGAACGAGGCGGGCACCCGGATCGGCACCACACTGGACATCCGGCGCACGGCGGAGGAACTGGCGGAGATCACCGTTCCGAGGTTCGCCGACGTCGTCGTGGTGGACCTGGCCGAGGACGTCCTGGCCGGCGAGGAGCCCCCGCCGGGAACCCCCGGCGCAGCGCCGGCGCTGCGCCGGGTGGCCGTACGGGGCGGAGGGCGGGCGGAGGGCGCGCCGGGCGACGGCGCGGACGCCCCGGTCGGCTACGCGCCCGGCACTCCGCAGGCCCGGTGCCTGGAGGCCGGGCGGCCCGTCGCGGACTCGGTGCGGACCGAGATCCTCACGGCCCCCTCCCTGAGCGGCGCCCACCCCGGTGAACTGCTGCGCGAACTGCTCGGCGAGGGCGAGCACTCGTATCTGGCCGCGCCACTGCGTGTCGGGGGCGCCGTCCTGGGCCTGGCCGGTTTCTACCGGCGCGGCAGGGCGCGCACCTACGAGGAGGACGACCTGGCCCTGGCGGGTGAGCTGGCGGCCCGCACCGCGATCAGCGTGGACAACGCCCGCCGCTTCAGCCGGGAGCGTGACGCCGCCCTGACCCTGCAGCGCAGTCTGCTGCCGCGTGACACGCCCCGGCTGGCCGCCGTCGATCTCGCCCACCGCTATCTGCCGGCCGACGCCAGGAGCGGGGTGGGCGGCGACTGGTTCGACGCGATCCCGCTGTCCGGGATGCGTTCGGCGCTGGTCGTCGGGGACGTGGCGGGCCACGGGCTGGAGGCGGCGGCCACCATGGGCCGGCTGCGCACGGCGGTGCGCACCCTGGCCGATCTGGACATGCCGCCGGAGGAGGTGCTGGCCCACCTGGACGACCTGGTCGGCCGCGCGCCCGACGACCCGGCCACGGCCGCGACCTGCCTGTACGCGGTGTACGACCCGGTGACCTGCCGCTGTACGGCCGCCCGCGCCGGGCATCCGCCGCCCGTCGCCGTGCTGCCCGGCGGCGGAACGCGGACGCTGGACCTGCCGGCCGGGCCGCCGCTGGGGCTCGGCGGGCTCCAGCCCTACGAGTCCGCCACCGTGGAGCTGCCCGCGGGCAGTCTGCTGGCGCTGTACACCGACGGCCTGCTCAAGGAGGGCCGCGGCTACGGCGACACCGAAGCGCGCACGGGGCTGCTCACCTCAGCGCTGCGCGGTACGGATTCGCCGCCGTCTTCACCGCCGGAGCCGTCTCTGGAGCGGATCTGCGACCGGGTCACCGGCGCCCTGCTGCCCGGCGACCCGCACGACGGGGCCCGGGACGGCCCCCGGGACGACGTGGCCCTGCTGCTGGCCCGTGTGCACGCGCTGCCCGCCGACCGGGTGGCGTCCTGGGAGCTGCCCTCCGACCCGTCGGTGGTCGCCGATGCCAGGGCGCTGACCCGGCGGCAGCTGGACGAGTGGAGCCTGCCGGAACTGGAGTACGGCACCGGCCTGGTGGTGAGCGAGCTGGTCACCAACGCCGTGCGGTACGGCGGCGGGGGGCCTGTACGGCTGCGACTGCTGCGCGGCGCGTCCCTGCTCTGCGAGGTCTCCGACCGCAGCAACTCCTCCCCCCGCATCCGGCGTGCCGGGGTGACCGAGGAGGGTGGGCGCGGCCTGTTCCTGGTGGCGCAGTTCACCAGGAACTGGGGGGTGCGCTACATGTCGCGGGGGAAGACGGTGTGGGCCGAGCAGGTGCCGCGCCCCGAGGACTCCGGCTCCGGCCGCCGGGAGGAGCCCGCCCTGGGGGAGGCGGACGAGCAGGCGCTGCTGGCCATGTTCGACGACCTGGGCTGAGACGGCCCGGCGTCCGCCGGAGCGACGGATCACCGGAGCGACGGGGCGGCTGGGCGGCTGGGCGGCTGGGCGGCTGGGCGGCTGGGCGGCTGGGCGGCTGGGCGGCTGGGCGGCTGGTCAGTGCGGCCAGATCGGCGGTTCGGTGGTGAAGTGACCGCCCAGGCGGGCGTGTTCCGGCCGGTCCGGATCGAGTTCGCCCTGTTCGGCGATGAGCTCGGCCGCGTACGGCTCGGAGTCGTCCTGCGGCTCGTACCCCAGGGCCCGGGCCGAGGAGAGGTCCCACCACAGCCGGGTGTTGGCGGAGGAGCCGTGGACGACGGTGTGCCCGACGCCCTCGGCGGTCAGGGCGGCGTGCAGCAGCCGGGCCCCGTCGGCGGGGCTCATCCAGACCGAGAGCATCCGCACCGTCGTGGGTTCGGGGAAGCAGGAGCCGATGCGGATGGAGACGGTCTCGATGCCGTGCCGGTCCCAGTAGAGCTGGGCCAGGTCCTCGCCGAAGCACTTCGACAGCCCGTAGAAGGTGTCGGGGCGGCGCGGGGTGTCCACCGGAATCAGCGGATCGCCCTCGCGCGGACGGGGGGTGTAGCCGACGGCGTGGTTGGAGGAGGCGAAGACGACGCGTCCGACGCCCTCCTCGCGGACCGCCTCGTAGAGGTTGTAGGTGCCCTCGATGTTCGCCCGCACGATCTTCTCGAAGGGGGCCTCCAGGGAGATCCCGGCGAGATGGACCACGGCGTCCACGCCCCGCACGGCCTCGCGCAGGGCCGCCCGGTCCGCGAGGTCGGCGGTGATCGTCTCCTCGGCCCGCTCCCCCGCTCCGGGAAGCGGCTCGACGGGAGCGACGTCGAGGAGCCGGAGGGTGTGGCCGTAGGAGGGGAGCAGTCCCCGCATCAGGGTGCCGAGGCCGCCCGCGGCACCGGTGAGCAGGACGGTTCTGGGGGCGGGCATGGGCTGTCTCCTCGGTGCGGTGGGGAGGCCGGCGCGCACACGCCGAGCGGGCTCGACGAAGGAGCGAATCACCGATCGTCATTCACAACTGTGGAGACGGTAGGAGGTCGCCCCGACGTCGTCAAGTGTAAGGGAAAGCGCTTTCCCGCGCCTCCGACCGGGCGGCACTCCCGCAGCAGCGGACCGTCTTGACCACGGTGAACCCCTGCCCTACCGTAACGGTGTTCATGAATATGGACAGCGGTCGTGAATATGTACAGCGTCTACCGCCCCGCGACACCCAGCCCGCGACACCCAGGGAGTGCCGTGACCACACCTCCTCTCGCCGCCCGGCTCGACGGCCTGCTCTTCTTCCCCGTCACCGCGTACGGACCGGACGGCGCCCTCGACACCGATGTGTTCCGGGCGCATGTGCGCGGCGGCATCGACGCCGGTGCCGCCGCCGTCTTCGCCTGCTGCGGCACCGGCGAGTTCCACGCCCTGACCCCCGAGGAGTACGGCGCGTGCGTCTTCGCGGCGGTGACGGAGGCGGCGGGGCGGGTGCCGGTGGTCGCGGGCACCGGCTACGGCACCGCCCTCGCCGTGCGGTACGCCCGCGCCGCGGAGGAGGCGGGCGCCGACGGACTTCTGGCCATGCCCCCCTATCTGGTCGTACCCGGCCAGGAGGGGCTGCGGGCCCACTACACCGCCCTCGCGGACTCCACCGGGCTGGACGTCATCGTCTACCAGCGGGACAACGCCGTCCTCGCACCGGCCACGGTGGCCGAGCTCGCCCGCCACCCCCGGATCGCGGGTCTGAAGGACGGCGTCGGCGACCTCGACCTGATGCAGCGGATCGTCAGCGCGGTGCGCACCGCGGAGCCCGGCCGCGAGTTCCTGTACTTCAACGGGCTGCCCACCGCCGAACTCACCTGCCTCGCCTACCGGGGCATCGGGGTCGGCCTCTACTCCTCCGCCGCCTTCTGTTTCGCACCGGAGATCGCCGTCGCCTTCCACCGCGCCTTCGACGGGGGCGACGACGCCACCGTGCGCCGGCTGATCGACGGCTTCTACCGCCCCCTGGTGGAGCTGCGGAACAAGGGGCGCGGCTACGCGGTCTCGCTGGTCAAGGCCGGGGTGCGCCTGCGCGGTCTGGACGTGGGCGAGGTGCGTCCGCCGCTGAGCGAGCCGGACGGCGCGCACATCGAGGAACTGTCCGCCCTGATGGAACACGGGCGCGCCCTGCTGGCCTGAGGCGGGCGCGGAGGCCCGGACCGGGCCTCCGCGCGGACATCCCCGAAAGAGGGCAGAGCCGCATCGGCTTCCATGTACGTGAACATCGATCCAGGGCTCGATCGACTCAACTCCTCTTGCCGCTCCAACTGTTCACGCGTATTGACGCCCCACGAGGGCGCTCCTACTGTGACGGCACGCATTCATAGAGTTGACAGTAGTTCACATCTATGAACCAAAGGAGCCGTCATGGCCGCACTGGACTGGACCGTGCTGGGCGCGTACTTCCTCGTGATGGTGGGCATCGGCCTGTGGTCGAGGAAACGCATCCACACCATCGCCGACTTCTTCACGGCCCGCGGCCGTATCCCGTGGTGGCTCTCCGGGATATCGCACCACATGTCCGGCTACAGCGCGATCATGTTCGTGACCTTCGCCGCGGTCGCGTATGACCACGGCGTCACCGTCTACTTCTGGTGGCCCCTCACCATTGGACTGGGCATCGGCGTCGGCGCCTTCCTCTTCGCCGCGCGCTGGAACCGGCTGCGCGCCGGACACGGCGTCAACTCGCCGCTCGCCTACCTCGCCGTCCGCTACGACCTGCCCACCCAGCAGGTCCTCGCCTACAGCGGAACCGCGCTCAAGGTGGTGGACATCGCCGCGAAGTGGGTCGCCATCGCCCTGCTGCTCCAGGGGTTCGCGGACATTCCGCTGGTGTGGGGCATAGCCCTGACCGGCGCCTGCACCATGCTCTACATGGCGTTCGGCGGCCTGTGGGCCGACGTCCTCACCGACTTCGGCCAGTTCGTCATCCAGGCCGTCGCCGGGTTCGCGATGCTCTTCGCCCTCTTCGCCCACCTCGACGGGGTGGCCACACTCTGGACGATGTGGGACGACCTCCCGGCCGGCCGCGGCGACCCGGTCAGCGGCCCCGTCACCACCGGGCTGATCATGGCGTTCCTGCTGGTGAAGACCTTCGAGTACAACGGCGGCATGTGGAACCTGGCGCAGCGCTACATGGCCGCGCCCTCCGGCTCGCGGGCCAGGAGATCGGCACTGCTCTCCAGCTTCCTGTGGATCGTGTGGCCGTTCATCCTCTTCGTCCCGATGATCGCCGCCCCTCTCGTCGTCCCCGGTCTGGACGACGGCGAGAAGTCGTACATCATGCTCGCCCAGGAACTGCTGCCCGCCGGGCTCATCGGACTGCTCCTGGCCGGTTTCTTCTCCCACACCATGGCCATGGTGGCCTCCGACTCCAACGTCATCACCGCCGTCATCACCCGCGACCTCGCCCCGCTGGTCGTCCCTCGCGTACGGCGTCTGACGGAGGCCGGGCAGCTGCTGTTCGCGCGGGTCACCACGGTCGCCTTCGTCACGTTCAGCATGGCTCTCGCCCTCCTCGCCGACCCGGACGGCTTCATCATGACGGTCGTGGTGAGCATCGTCGCCGCCACCATGGGGCCGATCTCCATTCCGCTGATGCTGGGCCTGCTGCCCTGGTTCCGGCGTCACGGGCCGCGCGCGGCACTGGTCTCCTGGGCGGGCGGCCTGGCGGTCTGGGCGTATCTCTACTGGGGGGTGGAGGACGCCGGGCAGACCGCGAACGTCGGACTGCCGGTCCTCACCTCGCTGACGCTGTACGTCGTCGTCGGGCTGGTGCGGCCCGAGGGCAGCACGGCGCGCGACGCACTGCTCGACTCCCTCGACAGCGACCCGTCGGAGGCCGAACGGGCCGAGGTGGAGCGGAGGTTCGTCGACCACCCGCCCTCCTCTGACGGCGACGCCGTGTCGGGCACGGTCTCCACTCGCTGAGGCGCCCCGGAGACGGGACTCCCGCCGATCTTCATGCGGAGTTATCGTAAATATCAGACAAATTCGACGGGGGGACAGCCCAACCCACGGACAGTAGGTGTCTGCGATGCTCCAGGGACTCGCGGCGGCGGGGATCGTGCTGCTCTGCGTCTGCGCCGTCTACGTCGCGCTGGCGGCCCGGGTGGTCAAACAGTACGAACGCGGCGTGGTCTTCCGGCTCGGGCGGGTCATGAAGGACGTACGCCCACCGGGCTTCACCATGATCGTTCCGTTCGTCGACCGGATGCGCAAGGTCAACCTGCAGATAGTGACCCTGCCGGTGCCCGCGCAGGAGGGCATCAGCAGGGACAACGTGACCGTCCGGGTCGACGCCGTCGTGTACTTCAAGGTCGTCGACCCCGTCGACGCGATCGTCCGGGTGGAGGACTACCGCTTCGCGGTCTCCCAGATGGCCCAGACCTCGCTGCGCTCCATCATCGGCAAGAGCGATCTGGACGATCTGCTGTCCAACCGGGAGAAGCTGAACCAGGGCCTGGAGCTGATGATCGACAGCCCCGCCGTGGGCTGGGGCGTCCACGTCGACCGGGTCGAGATCAAGGACGTCTCCCTGCCGGAGACGATGAAGCGGTCGATGGCCCGCCAGGCGGAGGCCGCCCGCGACCGGCGGGCCCGCGTCATCAACGCCGACGCGGAGTTCCAGGCGTCGAAGAAGCTGGCGGAGGCCGCGCAGCAGATGGCCGACACGCCGTCCGCGCTGCAGTTGCGGCTTCTGCAGACGGTGGTGGCGGTCGCGGCCGAGAAGAACTCCACCCTGGTCCTGCCCTTCCCCGTCGAACTGCTGCGGTTCCTGGAAAGGGCTCAGCAGACTCCTCAGCCGGGTGGGGCGCCCTCCGCGCAGGCCGCTCCCCCACAGGTCCCGCCCTCGCAGGTCCCGCCCTCGCAGGTCCCGTACGCCGCGTCCTCCCCCGCACGGACGCCGGCCGACTCCGGGAGCGACGGGCAGCGGCCCGGAGGAGGATGAGGCATGCCTCCGGCGGCCCCGGCCGCCTCCGGACCGCCGGACGCCCCGCCCCCCGGACGGGTTCGAGGGGGGTACCCGACACTGTCGGCCAAAGGCAGCCACGCCGCCTTCCGGCCGTGGTGAGGCGCTCGGACGGGGCGGCCCGCCCACCGAACCGCAGGTCACGGTCGCCCCACCGGGAGCCCGGCTCTCCTTTGTTCGCACGCCGGACACACTTCCGCGGGAGACCGGAAGGCTCACGGCCGCCCCGGAGCCACTTTGAGCGACCGCGATGTCGCCGAATGTGACCGGAAGTGATCCATCCGATGTGCGTTCGCCCCTCGCCCCAGCAAGACTCCTGTTCGGAATCTGCCGAACCGAACCAAGGAGTGTTCGAAATGCGGTACGCCATCAAGGCTCTGGGAGTGAGCACCGCTCTGGCCGTCACCTGCCTGACGGGCTCGGCGGCCACCGCGGCCGCTTCGCCCGCGCAGCCCGAAGGGCTGTACGCGCCCTCGGCCCTGGTGCTCACCGTCGGCGAGGGGGAGGACCCTGCGACCGCCACCGTGCTGCGGGCCACCGTGCTGCGCTGCTCGCCGGCGCCGGGCGGCACCCACCCGGCGCCTGCCGAGGCATGCGATGAGCTGCGTTCCGCGGACGGCGAGTTCGCCTCGCTGCTCGAGCCCGGCGACCGGATGTGCCCGATGGTCTGGGATCCGGTCACCGTGACCGCCGACGGGGTCTGGGAGGGCCGCAGGGTCTCGTACACGCACACCTTCCCCAACTCCTGCGTCATGGCGGACACCGCCCCCGCGGTCTTCTCCTTCTGAGCCCGCCGGCGGTACCGCCCCGGACCCCGGCCTGGTTCCCGGCCCCCTGTCGCGTGCCCGGAAACGCCGCGAGGCCGCCGCCGTACGGACGGCGGCGGCCTCGCGGCGGTGGACAGAGCCGGCGGTGCCCGGGCCGTCAGGGGCCGAGGTCGCGCAGACGGGTGGCCTCCTCCCGGATCTCCGGCAGCCTGTCGTACAGCTCCTGACCGGGGCAGTCGGTCTGGTGGCTGTCACGGTGGCCCGCGATGACGTCGAACGTCGCCGCCTCGCCCTCGTCGTAGCGGCTCTCGTCGTTCGTCGAGACCAGCCGCACCCTGCCTCGCGGGTCCGCTCCGGGCCGCAGCTTCCACGCCGCGACCTCGGCGATCGCGTCGATCACCACACGCGGCACCTCCTGCCCCGCGCCGAAGGTGCCCAGCGCCGCCACACCGACGCTGTTGCGGTTGAACCCCTTGGTGTGCGCGCCGTACACCGGGCGTCCGATGCCGCCGCCCCGCCCCTCGTAGATGGTCCCGCACCGGTCCACGACGAAGTTGTAGCCGATGTCGTCCCACCCCTGGCCCTCGACGTGGTCCGTCTCCAGGGCCCGCAGCATCCGCGGGACGTCCGAGCAGTCGTAGCCGTTGGGGTGGCCGGTGTGGTGGACGAAGACGGCGCTCACCGGGCCCGTGTAGCTGGCCTCCTCCCTGACCAGGCTCTCGTCGGCGCGCCAGACCTTCCGGCTGACGACCGCGGGCCGTGGTGCGGTGTAGGCGGTGGCGGGGCCGGCGGTCTCCGGCACCGGGGGGTCGAGGAGATGGGCGGGAACGTCCCGCGCCACCAGCAGCGCCAGCGGCAGAAGGGCGGCGCCCAGCACAAGTCGTGGGTACCACATGCCCCCACCCTGCCTCCGCTCACCGCGGATCTCGCGGTCAAAGGGGCCGGTCGGGTGACGGCAAACGGCCGCCCGGAAAGGCGTTTACGCAGCTCAGAGGCCGAACGTGGGCTTCCGGCCGGGACGGCGCGCCGTCCCGGCCGGAAGCCGCTCGGCGGATCGGCTGCCCGACCGCTCAGCGGGAGGCCATGTCCTCGCGCAGTGCGGTGAGGATCCCGGCCGCCTCCTGCAGGCCCGCCCCGGCGCAGCGGCGGACCGCCGCGTCCAGGCGGGCCACCGCCCCCTTCGGCCGTTCCAGCCCGTTGCCCTCGATCAGGGCGGCCAGCCGTGCCGTCTCCGCCCGGCCCGCCTCCCCGTCCGGGCCGCCCTCCGCCAGACGCGAGTCGGCCCGGTCCGCCTCGGCCAGCGCCTCCTCGAAGCGCTCGGCGCGGGCCAGGCAGCGGGCGCGGCACAGGTGGTTGTGGCCGGCGTGGTACCAGTGGGGGAACTCCTCCGGGTCCTCGGGGACCCCGGCCAGCAGCTCGTCGGCGGCGGCCAGGTGACCGAGCGCCGCCTGAAGGTCCTCCTCCTCGCCGCGCGTGGCGAGGTCGGCGAACTCCCGGAGCATCTCCAGGACCGGTACCGGGCTGGGCGCCCGGCGGTGGGAGTCCAGAGCGCGTTCGCGCGCGGCCCCGGCCGCCTGAGGGCGGCCGGCCCGGGCCAGGGCCGCCGCCGCCTGGGCGGCGACCATGGTGTGGGTGAACTGCTCCTCCCACCCGGCCACCGTGTCGGCCAGGCTCAGGAACTCCTCGGCCGCCGCGCGGTGCTCCCCCAGCTCCGTCAGGCCCCGGGCGAGGGTGAGGCGGATCTGGGCCAGCAGCCGCTCGTCGAGCGGGCCGCCGGATTCCGCGCCGCCCTCACGGACCACCGACTCCAGCACCGCGACGGCGTCCTCCGGCTGCCCGGAGGCGGCCAGGGCGTCGGCGAGTTCCAGGCGGCACTCGGCCGCGCCGTTGTGGTCCCCCTCCCGCTCCATCCGGGCGGCGGCCTCGGACAGGTGCCGGACGGCTCCGGAGAGCTCACCGGCGTGCCGGCAGGCGTGGCCGAGCATCGCGTGGACGGCCGTGGCCGGGAAGGAGCGGTCGTCGTACCGCGCGGCCCGGGCCATGGCCTGCCGGAACACCTCGGCCGCCTCCCCGGGCCGGCCGGTGCGCATCAGGATCTGGCCCAGCAGCAGCATGCCGCGGGTCGCCCGCCACGGGGTGCCGGTCTCCTCCAGGATCTCCTGGGAACGCCGCTGCCGCTCGACGGCCTCCTCGATGCGCCCGGTGCGGGCGGCGATGTCGGCTTCGTAGAGGTGGGCTGCGGCCACCTGGTGGGGGACCTCCCGGCGTTCGGCCGCCGCGCGCAGCGCCGCGACCGCGTCCTGGAAGCGCGCCGCGGTCTCCGGGCCGGCGTCCGGCAGCGCGTCGACCAGTTCGGTGTGCGCGGCGAAGGCCCGGCAGTGGAGCACGACGAGGTACTTGTCCGGCCGGAAGTCCGCGTCCGGCTCCCGGTCCCCGCCGGGGAGCATCCGTTCGGCGAGCTCCATCAGGGGCTCCAGCTCCCGCCGTACCGCGAGGTGGCCGGCGGGCTCGTCGGCGGATCCCTCACCGTGCTCACCGTGCCCCTTCCCGGCCCCGGGCCGACAGGCCACGCGGGCCCGGGCGGCCAGCTCGTGCCAGGGCAGGCCGGCCCGGGCGTAGAGGCCGGCCGCCTCGGCCATCGCGTCCCGGCCGTTCCCGCCCCGCTCGTCCTCGGCGAACGCGCGCTGCTCGGCCAGCTCGGCCAGGAGCAGGTCGAGGGGGCCGAGCGCGGGGTCGTGGACGTATCCTTCGGCGGCCACGCGCTCGGCGACGCGTTCCCACAGCGGTGTGTCACCGGGGTGCCCCCGGTCGGCCAGTCGCCGTGCCTCGGCGACCAGTTCGGCGAAGTCCTCGGGAACGGCCACCCGGTGCGCGGTGGCGGGAGCGGGGACGGGCTCCGCGGCGGCCCCGCCGTCCTTCGGTCCGGTCAGCGGGGTGACGCGCAGCCCCAGCGCGAGCGGCTCGTCCAGCACGGGGCGCCGCTCCAGGCGCTCGCGGCGGCGCTCGCCGACCGCCGCCGTGCCGTTGCGCCGGTCGAACGCGGCGGCCAGCTCGTCCGCCTCCGTCCCGATCTCCTCGTTCAGCGTCCGCGCCGTCCACTGCCGCCCGGGCGGCCCGGCGACGGGTGTGTCGGCGTATCCCTGCTCCACGAGGCGGCCGAGCAGCACCTGGAGGCCGGTGAGGAAGGCCAGCCGCGCCTTGGGGGCGCCGGTGACCTCGAACAGTCCGCGGTTCTCGGCGAGGATCTCCAGTCCGCGGCCCTCGTTGCGGGTCAGGGCGCAGAACTCCAGGTGGAGGCCGACCTCCTCGGCCATGCCCGTCCTGCCGCGGGCGTAGCGGTATCCGGCCAGATGGTGCGAGCGGGCCTCGTCCACGCGGCCGGTGCGCAGCAGCGGGAGCAGCGCGAAGGCGTGGCTGACGTACGGCTCCTCCTGGCAGCTCACGGCCCCGGCGAACAGCGGCGCCCAGATCCGCAGGGCCTGCTCGTCCTCCCCGAGGAGGACGTGGTGCAGCGCCCGGTGGCGTATCTCGCACGCCTCGCAGTCGCTCAGCCGCTCCCGGGGGCGGGTCACCCACAGGTCGTAGGCGGACTCCAGGCCGCTGCCGGTGTGCAGCGCGACGCGGTGTGCCATGGCCGCCACCGGCTGCATGCCGTGGCCGGCCTCGCGGTAGCGCTCGCGCATCCGGCCGATCCACTGCTCGATGGTGGCCAGCGGTACGTCCGGCACCTCCAGCAGCGAGGTCGTCACCCACTTGAAGCGCCAGTAGACCTGGTGGCCCTCCCACTCGTTGAAGGCTCCGCGGTCCTCGTCCCACAGCTGGAGCAGCCGGGCGAAGACCACCGGCGACTTGCGGTGCTCGCCGGTGTACTCGTAGGCCTCCATCAGTTCCAGCAGCGCGGTGACGAGGAGTCCCTTGTCCTCGAACTGCCCGGCGGCTTCGACCAGTTCCTCGGCCCTCACCGTTCTGGGCAGGCCGTAGGGTCGTTCGTCGTTCTCCCGCAGCGCGTCGAGCACGGCCTCCGGGGTCTCCAGCATCACGGCTCCTTCCGGGAGGCCGGGCCGCCGGGGGTGTCGGCCCGGTCGTGCATGGCGTGGTCGAGCAGGCCGAGGAAGGCCCGGTTGAGCAGCGCGCTCTCGGCGGCGCGCAGCGGGCGGCGGCTGAGCAGCAGCGCCTGCCCGTACAGTGCCTCCGCCGTGGCCGTGGCCAGCCCGCGTTCGGTGATCGTCGCCGCGCGGCGGACCAGCGGGTTGAGGTGGTTGAGGACCAGTTGGGCGCGGGGGGCCTCGGTGCGCAGGGAGCCGAGGATGTCGGCCCACAGCCCGTCGCCGGTGCCGGCCAGTTCGGAGCGGGTGCGCTCGTGCCGGGCCTCCCGGTTGTCCAGCAGGAGGGCGGGGGCGGTCACCGGCTGGAAGCTGCGCAGCACCACGTCGCAGTCGTGGACGCCGATCACCTCGCGGGCCACGGCCAGGAAGGAGGCCGCGGCCAGTTCGGCGGCGGGCTCCACCGCGTCCAGGTGCGCGGTGACGGTGGCCGGGTCCAGGTCGCCGACGGTGGTGCCGGAGCGTATCTCCGGCAGCCGGTGCACCAGGTCCCGGTCGTAGGTGTAGCCGCCGTTGACGACTCCGAGGCCGGCCGCCGCGGCGATCGGCGCGACCTGCCGGAACTCCTCCACGCTCCGGGTGACCAGGATCGTGGGGTGGGTGCGGGCGAACTCGTCCAGGGTGACGTTGCCGTCGGTCGTCTCGAAGGGCAGCCACGGCAGCAGCATCCGCAGCAGCGCGTCGTCGTGGCGGGCCAGTGCCTTGACGGCCAGGTGGTGAGTCTCGATGAAGCGGTGCAGGAGGGTGGGGTCGCCGGCGGCCAGGCCGGTGAGCCAGTCGCGCAGCCGGTCGCCGAGCGCCTCGCGCACGGCGTCGAGCGTCTCGTCCTCGTACAGCGCCTCGCGGGAGGCGGTGGGCCGCAGACCGGTGGTGTCCACCACGCAGCGCACGAAGAACGCCCAGTCGGGCAGCAGCTCGGACGCCTGGTCCGACAGGAGCATGCCCTTGAGGTGCACCCGGTGGCCGGCTCGCTGGGAGGGGCTGACGGCGGTCGGCAGGACGTAGGCGACGCCGCGCAGCCCGACGACGGGCAGGTCCAGTTCGACGGTGTCCAGCGGGGTGAAGCCGAAGGTGGAGCGGCAGTGCTCGGCCAGCGCCTCGCGGCGGGCCCGCGGGGAGGCGTGGCGCTCCTGCCACGGCGGGGTCCGGTCGATGCGGGTGGCCGTGCCGCGGGCGTCGGTCACGGTGACCTCGTGCCGCAGCAGGCCGCCGTAGTGCCGGGCCAGTTCCAGGACCCGGTCGGGACGTGTCCACTCGGTGCCGTCCGCGCGGGGGGTGAGCCGCACCGTGGTGCCCGGCTCCGGCCTGGTGTGCGCAGGCAGGGTGCGGATGGTGTAGCTGCCGTCGGCGCGTCCGCGCCATTCGACGACCGGCGCGTCGGGGGTGGCCGCCGAGCGGCTGACCACGGTGATCTCGTCGGCCACCACGAAGCAGGCGAGCAGTCCGATGCCGAACTGGCCGATGAACTCCGAGCGGGCCGAGGCGATGGCCGTTCCGTCGAGGCCTCCGTCGGCGGAGCGCTTGGAACTGCGGCCGATCGTCGCGAGGAAGGTGTGGACGTCCTTCTCGGACAGGCCGACGCCGGTGTCCGTGACGGTGAGCGTCTCACCGGTCTCCACGGTGATCCGGGCGGGGGCGCCCGGGGACAGCGCCTGGCGGGCGGTGATGGCGTCCACCGCGTTCTGCAGCAGCTCGCGCAGGTAGACGCGGGGGCTGGAGTAGAGGTGGTGGGAGAGCAGGTCGACCAGGCCGCGCAGATCGACCTGGAAGGTGTGGGACGTCTGATGCTGGGACACCGGGTGGGCTTTCTTCCGTGGGTGGCGGGAGGGGCCGTCGAGTCGGCGGGACGGTGGGCCGGCGGGCCGGCGCGGTCAGCGGCCGGCGCGCGAGCGCCACTTGCGGAACGCCGCGACCGGATCGCCGGAGTCGAGGTACTGCCAGGGGAACTCGGTGACCCGTCCCTCCAGCGGTGCGAAGGCGGCGGCCGCCGCCTCCCGTTCGCCGGCCAGCGAGAGGGCCATGGCGAAGGTGTTGTGCACGCCGATCCAGTCGTACGGACGTCCGAAGGCCGGGTCCCCGATGGACCGGTGAGCGGCCTCCAGCAGCCGGGCGCGTACGTCGGGGCGGCCGATGTACTCCGCGTCCTCCCCCCGCTCCAGGTCCAGCCAGTGCTCCAGGTGGGCGATGGCCACCAGTTCGCCCAGCGGGCTGCCCTCGGGGGCCGAGAGCATCGACTCGCGCGCGAACTCGTGCATCTCCTCGTGGGATCCGCCCCACTTGGCGCACACCTGCTGCAGGTGCTGCCGGTGCGCGCCCGGGTGGCCGGGACAGCGGCGCACCGCCGCCTCGAAGCGGAGCCGGGCGATCTGGGGTCCGACCTGGAGGCCGCGGCCGCAGACCTGGAGCATGAACCAGGGGGCGACCCACTCCGGCTCGCGCTCGGCCACCCGGTACAGCAGATCCTCGGCGACCTCCAGCCGCTGGTGGAAGACCCGGAACTGCTCACGGGAGACCTGGGAGGCCTGTGCGGAGGTGCGGGCCTCCCAGGCCCAGTCGATGTGGTGCGCGCCGGCCATGAGCAGGGCCAGGGTCCCGTCCGGCTCGCGGTCCATGACACGGCCCATCAGCTCGCCTGTGCCCGGCGCCTTGGAGGCGTGCCACACCAGCCGGCACAGCTCCTCCCCGTCGGTCACGGCCGCCAGCCGCTCGCGGACGGCGGGCCAGTCCCCCGCACCGATCGCCTCCCGCAGCCGGGCCAGCTCCGGATCGCCGAAGTCGGTGACCAGGCGCGCCGCCGGTCCGCGCTTCCACAGCCCGAACGGGAACACCGGCCGGCGCCGCCCGCCCGCCGACTGCTCCCCGGCCGCGGAGTGCCGACTGATGGTCGTCATGTGCATCCCCCCGTGAAGGCCCCGCCGGGGGCCTCTGAATGATCGTCTGGAGAACGAATATCATGCGGCACCGACAATGCTTCGGCCAGGGGTTTCCCGCTGGTTACCAACTGTGACCGACTGTGGCCGACGACGGCGGCCGGGCCGTTCAGCGGGCCGGCCGCTCCGGCCCGGCCCCGGCCCCGGCCCCGGCCCCGGCCCGGCCAGCGGGAAGGCTGTACTCCGCTTCCCGCGGTCCGGTCCAGCGAACCCCACCTTCCCCGCTGCCGGGCCACCTCCTCCTCCGCCTCGGAGATCGCCCGGATTCCGCGGCCCGGCGCCCATCCACAGGAGAACGACATGTTTCCCCCATTTGGCAGCGGTTAGGCGATATAGGACAAGACGGTACGACACCACCGCGAGGAGGCCGTTATGGGCAAGCTGGGCGACATGGCGAACAAGGCCAAGAAGATGGCCAAGCGCCACCCCGACCAGGCGGACAAGGGCGTCGACCGCGCCGACCAGACCATCGACGAGCGCACCGGCGGCAAGTACGACGCCCAGACGGACAAGGCCGCCGAGTCCGTGCGCCGCTCCTACGGCAACGACGAGGACCAGCTGCGGTAGGGCGAGCCGAGGCAGGGCTCTCGTACGGGCGGCGGGGCCGCCGGCGCTCGAAAGCGCCGGCGGCCCCGTTTCCTTTCCGGTCCGCAGAGGTCCCTCCGAAGGGCTGGGGGCCGGCGGGCCGGGCCCGCCGTACCGCCGCACCTCAGTCCCCGGTGACGTCCCGGCGTTCGAAGGCCGCGACGCCCGCCAGCGCGGCCAGCAGCCCGAGGCCGGTCATGACCGCCGCGGGCAGGAGCTCGAACGGCTCGACGGGCACGGTGGCCAGGTGGTGGAACGGCGACAGATCCAGCACCTGACCCGGCCAGTCCAGCGCCGTCCCGATCGTCTCCACCAGGTAGGCGGCGACCGCCACGGTCACCGGCAGACCGACGGTGAGCCGGGGCGCGGTGCCGTAGACCAGCACGGCCAGGCCGGTCAGGAGCACCACCACGGGCAGGGTGTTCAGCACCGATCCGAACGCGCCGGCCGCCCCCACCTCGGCCCCGCCGGCCACCGCGCCGGCCCACACGGCCAGTGCCGCGACGGCCGCGAGCAGCAGGGAGGCGGCCAGGGCGAGCAGGATGTGGCCGCCCAGCCAGCGGTAGCGGGAGACCGGCCTGGTGAGGGTGGACTCCAGACGCCCGGCGGCCTCCTCGGCGCGCGCCGCGCCGATCCGCCAGCAGGCGTGGAGGCAGAGCAGCAGGCCGAACAGCAGACCCATGGTGCCCAGGTAGCCCTCGGTGACCCGCTGCAGGTCCCACCCGAGCCGCCGGAGCATCTCCCGGTAGGACGCCTGCTCGGCCACGAAGTCGGTGACCGCCTTGGCCACCGATCCGGTCACCAGGGCGTAGAGGGTGATGCCGGTCAGCCAGCCGGCCAGCATGCCCTGCGTCCCGCGCCAGGCGAACGCCGCCGGGCCGCCCAGCAGCCCGAGCCTGGCGCGGCGGCTGTCGGAGCCGGCGATCAGGGCGCCGCCGGTGTCGCGCAGTGCGCGCAGCCGCACGGCGACGGCGCCCAGGAGCACCGGCGCGGCCGACAGCAGGAGCAGGGCCGCCCACCGGGGGTCGCGGTAGGCGTGGAGCTCGTCCATCCAGCCGAACGGGGTCAGCCAGCGCAGCCAGCCGCGGGAGTCGCTGCTGTTGGCGGCCATTCTGAGCAGGAAGGACGCGCCGAGCACCGCGGCCGCGGCGCCGGTGGCCCGGCGGCGCACCTCGAAGACCTGCGCGGTGACGGCGCAGACCCCGGCGAACGTGGCCGCGAAGCCCGCGACGCCCAGCCCGAACAGCGCCGAGCCCGCCGCGGCGGCGCCCGACAGCGTCAGTGCCGTCGCGATCGCGGCGCCGATCACGGTGATCGCGGCGGCGACGACCAGCAGCTGCACCAGCAGGGCGCGGCCCGCCCGCACCGGCGCCGCCAGTACGGACTCGGCCCGGCCCGTCTCCTCCTCCCCGCGCAGCAGCCGTCCGGTGGTCAGCAATGCCCAGATCCCGGCGATCGCGGCCAGGATCCAGCCGGCGTCCCAGGCGGCGAAGCCGCCGGGGGTGTCGACGGCGTGCGGGATGCCCTGGAGCATCCGCACGGCCGGGTTGTCCTGGAAGGTGGAGATGGTGCGGCGCGACGCGGCGTCGGGGTAGGCGGCGAGGTAGGTGAGGACCTCGACGACCGCGTAGAGGGCGGTCGACAGGGCCAGCACCAGGGTGCCGCGGCGGATCAGCCGGGCCGCCAGCCCGGCGATCGCCGCCTCCGTGCGGTGCCGCCGCGCCGGGCGGGCGGCCCGGGGTGCGGGTACGGCCCTGGCCATCGTCATCGCCTCCTACCGCGGGTCCCGCGGACTCGGCGCGTCCCGCGGTTCCGGCGCGTCCCGTTCTTCCCGGGCGCCGTGCGCGGCGGCGACGGCCCCGCGCTGCCCGGAGGTGGCCTCGTAGTAGGTCAGGAAGATCTCCTCCAGGCTCGGTTCCCGGCTGCGGAGCCTGACCAGTCCGGCCGAGGCCAGCCTGGAGAGCGCGGCCGACGGCGGCCCGGTGACGGACACCCGCAGGCCGCGGTCGATCCGCTCCACGGCGACCACGCCCGGCACTCCGTCGAGCCGGGGCGCGGGACCGTCCAGGACCGCCTCGAACACCGTGGTGTTCAGCTTGCGCAGATCCTCCAGCGCCGCGACCTCCACGAGCCGCCCCGCGCGCAGGATCGCCACGCGATGGCAGATGTCCTCCACCTGATCCAGCAGGTGCGAGGAGAGGAAGACCGTCTGGCCGCGGTCGGCGGCCTCCCGGGCCAGCGCCTGGAACTCCGCCTCCATCAGGGGGTCGAGGCCGCTGGTCGGCTCGTCCAGCAGCAGCACGTCGGGCCGGGTCATGAACGCGGCGGTCAGAGCGATCTTCTGCCGGTTGCCCTTGGAGTACGAGCGGGCCCGCACGCCCGGGTCGACCCTCAGCCGTTCGACGAGTTCGTCCCGGAAGGCCTCGTCGGCGCCGCCGGACAGGTTGGCCAGGTGGGTGAGGATCTCCATGCCGGTCAGCTGCGGCCACAGGGAGACGTCGCCCGAGACGTAGGAGACGTGCCGGTGGGCGCGCTCGACGTCCTCGACCGGCACCCCCATGATCCGCGCCGTCCCCGCGGTCGGGCGGACGAGGTGGAGCAGCAGGCGGATCGTGGTGGACTTGCCCGCCCCGTTGGGGCCCAGGAAGCCGAAGATCTCGCCCTGCTCCACCCGGAGGTCCAGGTCCTCCAGGGCGGTGACCGCGCCGAAGTGCTTCGTCAGCCCCTCGGTGTGTATGGCCGGAACGCGCATGCCGCACCTCCGAGGTCCGAAAGGACACCTCCCACGCTACAGATCTCTCCGGCCGGAGGCAGGCGCGGAGGCGGGGGCGGGGGCGGAGGGCCCGTGCGGTCCCGCGACGGTGGTGACCACCCGCACCAGGGCGGGTGTCCGGGGTGCGGAGCCGAACCCGAACCGCACCGGTGGGTCGACCGGCGCGAGCGGGCCCAGATCCCGGCCCTCCCAGGAGGCCTCGATCCCGGTGATCCCGCGCAGGTCCCGTACGCCGTACCACTCCTGGTATCCGCCGCCCGCGCTGCCCCTGGTCCGCACCCCGGGCATCAGCCGGGCGGGGAGGTCGGTGAGCGCGACCCAGGCGGGCCGGGCGGCGAGCGGGGCGGGCACACACCGCAGCAGCAGTCCGAGCCCGCCCCGGCGGCCGGTGGTGAGGCTCATCCGCAGCGGTCCGGCCGCGACGTGCCAGTGCCGTCCGGCCGCGTCCACCGCCACCGGGACGACCAGCACCCGGTCGAAGCGGTAGACCGCGGCGACGAAGTCCGCGATCCGCCGGGACGGGGCCAGCAGCAGCCGCTGCCCGTCGGCCCGCTCCAGCATCACGTCGCTGAACGGTCCGAACGGCGACCGGGGCCAGTGTCCGAGTACGATCCGCGTCCCGGAGGACGTCCCCGCACCGGCGATCCACCCGTGGAACCGCTGGGCGTTCCGCACCATGGGCACCCCTTCCGGTGACAGGGGGCGTTCCCCGCCTGATCACCCCCTGATGTCCAGGATGCCCGGCCGGGCGCGCCCGCGCCCGTGCGGTGCTCCCGGCACCAGGCCCGGTGCCGGTGCCGGGCGGTTTCTCAACCCGGCGCCTGTGCGCGCTCGTCGATCAGGCCCTGCTCACGCAGGTCGGCCCACAGGCCCTCGGGGACGCCCGCGACGAACGCCTCGATGTCGCGCCGCACCTCCCCGGCCGAGCGCATGCCGAGCACGACGCCCGCGACGGCGGGGTGACGCAGCGGGAACGCCATCGCCGCCCGCGGGAGCGTCACCCCGTGCGCCTCGCAGACGTCGGCGATGCGGTGCGCACGCCGCAGCGTCTCCGGCGGGGCCTGCGCGTACTCGTACCGCGCCCCTGCGGCCGGGCGCGGCTCGGCGAGGATCCCGGAGTTGAACACCGCGGCCGCCAGCACGGAGACGCCGCGTCCGGCGCACGCGGGCAGCAGGTCGTCCAGGGCGCTGTGGTCCAGCAGGGTGTAGCGGCCGGCCAGCATGACCACGTCGACGTCGGTCTCCTCAACGAGCCGGGTCAGCAGGCCGGTGTGGTGCATCCCCGCGCCGATGGCGCCCACCACGCCCTGGGAGCGCAGCTCGGCGAGCGCCGGGTATCCGTGGCGCAGCGCGTCCTCGAAGCACTCCTCCGCGTCGTGGAGGAAGAGCACGTCGACGCGGTCGGTCCCCATGCGGGCGAGCGAGTCCTCGACACTGCGCAGCACCCCGTCGCGGGAGAAGTCCCTCACCCGGCGGTGCGTGGCGGGCACCTGGAAGCTCTCGTCCGTGCGGCCCCGCGGGTCCTGCGGGACCAGGACCCTGCCGACCTTGGTCGACAGGGTGTACTCCTCCCGGGGTCTGCTCCGCAGGAAGCCGCCGATGCGGCGCTCGGAGTGCCCGATGCCGTAGTGCGGGGCGGTGTCGAAGTAGCGGATCCCGCCCTCCCAGGCCGCCGCGAGCGCCCCGGCCGCGGTGTCGTCGTCCAGCGGTTCGAAGAGTCCTCCGAGCGGTCCGCCGCCGAAGCCCAGTTCCGTGACCTCGACCGTGCTGCGCCCCAGCCGGTTCGTTCTCATCCCGCCGTCTCCTCCTCCTGCGTCACTGCGTCACTGCGTCGCGCCGCGGCCCCCGGATACGGGAGACCCTTACGGAGGTGAACCGTCCCCGCGACTTCCGGCGGTCAACCGCGCGGCGGCGGGTTCCGTGCGGTACGCCGCGGTGCGCCGGTGTCCTGGCGGCGTACCGGATTCCCCGGTGCGCCGCCACCGTGTGTCACCATGTACTCCACCGAAGCCCCGCTCACGGACGGCACACCAAGGTGACCACACGGATGACGACACCGGACGGCGCTCCGCGGCGGGCGGTCCTCGGCACCTGGCCGACGCCGCTGGAACCCGCGCCGCGCCTGGCCCTCGCCCTCGGGCTGGGGGCGGAGGACCTGTGGATCAAGCGGGACGACCTCACCGGCCTCGGCGGTGGCGGCAACAAGGTGCGCAAGCTGGAGTGGCTGTGCGGGGCGGCCCTGGCCGAGCGCGCCACCGTCCTGGTCACCACCGGCGCGCCGCAGAGCAACCACGCCCGGCTGACGGCGGCCGCGGCCGCCCGGCTCGGCCTGGGTGCCGTGCTGGTGCTCGCCGGCCGTCCGGGGGCGTCCTCCTCCGGGAACCTCGCGCTCGACGGGCTCCTCGGTGCCCGGGTGGTGTGGGCCGGTGACACCGACGCGGCCGCGCTCGACTCCGTCGCACACGAGATCGCCGAGAAGCTGAGCCGGCAGGGTGCCGTTCCGTCGCTCGTGCCCTTCGGGGGCTCCAGTGTGCTCGGCGCCCGGGGCTACGCCGAGTGCGGGCGCGAACTCCTCGCCCAGGCTCCCGGCCTGGACACGGTGGTCACCGCCGTCGGCTCCGGGGGGACCATGGCGGGGCTCGCCGGCGAGCTGGGCGCGCACCGGGTCCTGGGCGTCCACGTCGGCGCCGTGTCCGCCCCCGCCGTCACCGTCTCCCGTCTGGCCTCCGGCCTGACCGGCACGTACTGCCCACCGGAGTCGCTGCGGCTGCGCATGGACCAGGTGGGGGCCGGCTACGGCACGCTGACGGAGCCGGCCCGGTCCGCGCTTCTCCTCGCCGCGCGCACCGAGGGGCTCGTGCTCGACCCCGTCTACACCGGCCGGGCCCTGGCCGGTCTGGCGGCGGCCGTCGCGGACGGCACGGTCCGGCCCGGGCAGCGCACGGTCCTGCTGCACTCCGGCGGCCTGCCCGGTCTCTTCGGCCACGCACCGGCGCTGGCCGCCGCCGAGTCCGGGCTGACCGCCGAGGACGGGGACGGGGACGAGGACGGGGACGAGGACGCCGCCGGGCTCTGATCCGACTCCTTCCGTCTCCTCGCAGCGGCTTCCGCCCGGCCGGCTGCCGACCGCCGACTGCCGACTGCCGACTCTGATCAACAGAGCTGCTGCCAGGGCGAGTTCGAGCGCGTAGTTTGACGGAAGCAATCGCGCAGAACCTCAGGAGGGGGCTCCCATGACAGATGGAACGACCACATCCGAGCAGGTTTCGGCCCGGATCGACACCACCGTTCCGCACTCGGCCCGGATGTGGGACTACTGGCTGGGCGGCAAGAACTACTACGAGGTGGACAAGGCCGCCGGCGACCAGGTCCGCAGCATCCACCCGGGCATCCTGGACTACGCCCGGGCCGACCGGGCCTTCCTGGGCCGAGCGGTGACCCATCTGGCCGGCGAGGCGGGCGTCCGGCAGTTCCTGGACATCGGCACCGGTCTGCCGACCAGCGAGAACACCCATGAGGTCGCCCAGCGCATCGCGCCGGACGCCCGGATCGTCTACACCGACAACGACCCCATCGTGCTGGCGCACGCCAGGGCCCTGCTGACCTCCACCCCCGAGGGCGTCACCGACTACCTCGACGCCGATCTGCACGACCCCGACGCCATCCTGCGGGAGGCGGCCAGGACTCTGGACTTCACCGAGCCGGTGGCGGTCATGCTGCTGGGCATCGTGATGTTCGTCGAGGAGACCGACCGTGCCCGCGCGATCGTGAGGCGGCTCATGGACGCGGTCCCCTCCGGCAGTCACCTGGTGCTGTCGCACACCATCACCGCCCCCGGGCTGGACGACGTGGACGCGGCGGTCGAGTACTGGAACAGCGTCGGTACTCCGAAACTCCACCAGCGCACGCCCGAGGAGGTCGCGCGGTTCTTCGACGGGCTGGAACTGCTGGAGCCGGGCGTGGTGTCGTGCTCGCGGTGGCGGCCGGAGCCCTCACCGTCCGGTGAACTCCCCGACGAGGTGGCCTTCTACTGCGGCGTGGCCCGCAAGCCCTGAGGGGCTCCCGGAGCCGCCCGGGCCGGCGGGCCGGCGGGCCGGCGGAAGCGACGGGAGCGGCGGCGGGTACGGCGACGGCGGGGGCGGGGGCGAACCGGGCGGGTGTGCGCAGGGCCTGCCGGAGACACGGCCGCGTGCGTGCCGGGTTTTTTGGGGGGGGCTGCCCGGAACGGACGGGACGGACAGGAAGGTGACTTTTCGCTTTTCGCGTTTCGACGTCCGGTTCGCAGGTGACGAGTGTGCCGTTGCCCGTCTGCCCCACACGGAGGAGCGAACATGGAACAGCAGCACCCCGTTCCCGGCCGCCCCGGTCCCGAGCCGCCCCCGCTCGAGGAGCCGACCGAGCCCCGGGGGCCGCTGCCTCCCAAGCCCGACCAGGGCGGCCCCGCCACCGTCAGCCCCACCGGTCAGCCCACCGGCGCGGACCGGGCGGTGATGGCGCAGGGCGGGGAGTACCTCACCACCGCGCAGGGGCACCGGCTGCCGGACACCGACCACTCCCTGAAGGTGGGCGCCCGCGGGCCGGTGCTGCTGCGGGACCATCATCTGCGGGAGAAGGTCACCCACTTCGACCACGAGCGCATCCCCGAGCGCGTGGTGCACGCGCGGGGCGCCGCGGCCCACGGCGTGTTCCGGGGGTACGGCACGGCGGCGAGTGTGACCAGGGCCGCCTTCCTGGACAAGGACGTAGAGACCCCGGTCTTCGTCCGCTTCTCCACGGTGCTCGGCTCCCGGGGGTCCGCGGACACCGTCCGGGACACCCGGGGGTTCGCCGTGAAGTTCTACACCGGCGAGGGCGTCTTCGACCTGGTGGGGAACAACATCCCGGTCTTCTTCATCCAGGACGCCATCAAGTTCCCCGACGTCATCCACGCGGGCAAGCCGCACCCGGACCGGGAGATCCCGCAGGCGCAGAGCGCGCACGACACCTTCTGGGACTTCGTCTCCCTGCACACCGAGGCCACCCACCACACGCTGTGGAACATGTCCGACCGGGGCATTCCCCGCTCGTACCGGATGATGGAGGGCTTCGGAGTCCACACCTTCCGGCTGGTGAACGCCGACGGCGGAACGACGCTGGCGAAGTTCCACTGGAAGCCGAAGCTCGGCGTGCACTCCCAGGTGTGGGAGGAGGCCCAGATCACGGGCGGCGCCGACCCCGACTTCCACCGGCGCGACCTCGCCGACGCGATCGAGGCGGGCGCCCACCCGCAGTGGGAGCTGGGCATCCAGACGTTCCCCGACACGCCCGAGCAGACCTTCGAGGGCATCGACCTGCTGGACCCGACCAAGATCGTCCCCGAGGAGCTGGCCCCGGTGCAGCCGATCGGGCTGCTGACGCTCGACCGCAACCCGAGCAACTTCTTCGCCGAGACCGAGCAGGTCGCCTTCCACCCGGGCCATCTGGTGCCGGGCATCGACGTCACCGACGACCCGCTGCTGGCCGGGCGGCTGTTCTCCTACATCGACACCCAGATCACCCGGCTGGGCGGCCCCAACTTCGCCCAGCTGCCGATCAACCGCCCGCACGCGCCGGTCAACGACATGCTGCGGGACGGCATGCACCAGACCGCCGTGCACCGGGGTACGGCCCCCTACCGGCCCAACTCCCTTGACGGGGGGTGCCCGTTCACCGCCGGGGCCGACGCGGGCGCGTACGTCGAGGTGCCCGTGGAGGTGCCGGCCGGGCGGAAGGTGCGGGAGGCCCCGGCCTCCTTCGCCGACCACTTCAGCCAGCCGCGGCAGTTCTGGCTCAGCCTGTCGCCGGTCGAGCAGGAGCATGTGATCTCCGCCTACACCTTCGAGCTGAGCCGGTGCTACGAGAACGCGATCAAGGAGCGGGTGCTGCGCACGCTCGCCAACATCGACCCCCGGCTGTGCCGGGAGGTCGCCGAGGGTCTCGGGCTGCCGGCCCCCGAGCCGTCGGAGCCCCTGGCCGATGTCGCGCCCAGCCCGGCGCTCTCCCAGGTGGGGCGGGAGTGGCCCGCGGCCGGGCGGATCGTGGGGATCGTCACCGACGGCGGTGACCTGGAGTCCGTGCGCGCGGTCCGGCAGGCGGTGCTCGACCAGGACATGGTGCCGCTGGTGGTCGCGCCCACCGGCGGCGTGCTGGGCGCGGACACCGGTGACCCCGTCACCGTCCAGCGGACCTTCGCGGCCGCCCGTTCCATCGAGTTCGACGCCCTGCTCCTGGCCGGCGCGCCCGCTCCGGCCGCCGACGCCCACGGGGCCCGGGACGCCAAGGCCGGCAGCGGCGACCGGAGCGGGGACGCCGGGGCGGCGGTCGATCCCCGGGTGGTGCTGCTGGTCGGTGAGGCGTACCGGCACTCCAAGGCCCTCGGTGGCTGGGCGGGCGCCGAGCGGGTCTGGCAGGCGGCGGGCATCGCCTCGGACGCGCCCGGCGTGGTCGGCGGCGGCGACGGCCGGGACGTCCTGCCCGAGGTGGTCCGGCTGCTGACCCGCCACCGGGTCTGGGAGCGCTTCCCCTCGGCCCTCTGAGAACCGCCGCCCTCCACCGGGCCCGGCCCTCCGGCCGGGCCCGGTGCGTGCCGGGGAGTCCCGGTGGCCGGCCGGCGAGGGCGCGTGGCGCGTCGTCAGACGTTGGGGACGCGCAGCTTCCTCCAGCTGGTGGGACCGGGGATGCCGTCGGCGTCCTTGCCGGTGAAGCCCAGCTTGCGCTGCCAGGCGGCGTAGGACTGCCGGTCGGCCTCGCTCCACCGGGGGCCGGGGCCCACCTTGTAGCGCCCGCAGCCCTCGGCCACCAGCCGCTTGCCCATCGCGGTGACGATCGCGCTTCTGCGGCCGACCCGGAAGAAGTCCGCGCCCGGGTACGGCTCGTACCGCGCGGGCGGCTTGGGCGCCGGCTCGGCGGGGCCGTCCGCCTTTCTGCCCAGTCGCCCGGCGATACGGCTCCGCATGGTGCCCATCGGGAAGCCGCGCGGGTCCACCTTGCCCGGCTGCCACTCCCGGTGGCCGATCACGGACTTCTCGTTCCAGCCGTGCGCGCGGCAGACGGCGGCCGCGGCCTTCTCGATCGCCAGTTTCTGCGCCTCGGGCCACGGGTCCTTCCCGTCGCCGAGGTTGACGCACTCGAAGCCGTAGAAGTGGCGGTTGCCGTCGGTGTCGGCCTCGTTGTCGCCGGGGAGGTCCCGCTCGGCGACGACGGCTCTGAGCACGTCGCCGTCGCCCAGACCGGCGTGGTTGGCGCGGCCGTTGCCGACCAGGTGCACCACGCCCTCCTTGTCGATGACTCCGTGGCACAGCGGGCCCGGCAGCGTGGAGTGCCCCTCGTAGCACAGCTCGACGGTGTGGCCTGTGCCGCGGGTGACGGTGTGGTGGATCATCACCCCGTTCACCGGGCCCCAGGGCCCCTTGTGGTTGCGGTTGTGGGTGCGCCAGCCGCGGTACTCGCGGACCTCCAGGCCCTCGTCCCGCAGTGCCTTGACCAGCCTGGAGGCGCTCAGGGGTGTGGCCATTGCGTCACTCGCTCCTCTCGGGTGTGCCCGGTGCCGTGTCCGTCTCGCTCCCCGGCTCCCCCTGGGCGGCCGGCGCCCGCGCCGCGGCCTCCTCCTCGGCCTCCGCCCGGGCCTCGGCCGCCAGCTCCTCCTCGGTCGCCGAGGGGACGGGCCCGGCCAGGGGACGGAAGGACAGCCTCAGGTCGGAGACGCCGTGCTCGCCCATCACCCAGGCCAGCGGCGCATGGTGCACCTGGACGCCGGCCGGCGCGCGCAGCAGCGGTTTGCGGGCGGCGTTCACCGGCCACTCCACCGCCCCGGTGGCGGTACGGGCCGGGATCAGCCAGTGGTCTCCGGGCCGGTAGGCGCCGCCCGGTTCGAAGTACACCTCGACGCCGTCCTCCAGCGGCAGCCAGCGGCCCTCCTCGACCCGGGCCGCCCCGCCCCTCAGCCGGCCGCGCGCGCCGTGTCCGCCGCGCCCCGGCGCCTCGCGGTGGTCCCAGCGGCGCAGGTACGGGTGCAGCCCGGGGCGGCGGCCCACGCCGCCGCCCGGTTCCCCCGACAGCCTCACGCGCCGCCCGGGCAGGTCCACCTCCTCCACCCTCAGCAGCGGCAGCGGCTCGCCGCGGCTGGTGTAGGCGGTGTCGGCGAACTCCACCCGGTCCCCGGTGTTCAGGTCGAGCCTGCCGTCCTCGCCGAGCGTGGCCAGCTCCGCCCAGGTGCCGTCGAGGCCGTCGACGGGCAGGACCACCGAGCCGTTCTCCCTGGACCACTTGAAGGTCGCCTCGTCCGCCGTTCCGCCTTCGTGCACCTCCACCCGGTAGAGCTGGTTCTCCGGGCCCCGGTAGCGGGCGTCGGGCCGCAGCAGGCAGGGGTCCTCGTCGGCCCGCCCGGGGCGCCGGCTGCGCGCCGCCATGCGCGACTTCGGCGCGGAGCGCTCGTCGGCCCACCGGTGGAAGGCGGTGCGCAGGGCGTCCTTGTCGGTCTCGCCGTCCTCCACCTCCAGTTCGGAGGCGGGCAGTGCCAGCACCTGCCAGACCACCTTGACGCGGGCGGCGGTGTCCGCCACCGACGGGCCGAGCGCCACCTCGCGCAGTACCGGATCCTCGGCCGCGGTCACCGTCCGCTCCCACACCTTCAGATAGGCCAGGTAGGGGAAGGCGGTGGGCAGCCGGTCGCCGGGCCGCTCGGGGTCGCGGTGGCCGTCGGGCTGGTCCCAGTAGGTCCAGTGGGCGGGTGTCCCGTCCGCGTCGCCGGCCTGGTCCGCCGCCCTGCCCCCGCCGCCGTCCTCACCGTCGGGCCGTCCGTCGTCGCCGTCGCCGTCGCCGTCGTCCTCGACGGCGTCGCCGGGAGCGGGGCGGGAGGCCTCGCACAGGATGCCGTCGACGTAGTAGCGGCCGCCCCCGATGGTCAGGTCGTCCAGTTCGTGGCCGCGGCTGTCGAGCCCGATGGCGAAGCCGGTGGCGCCGGCCGGCCCGCCGTGCCGTCCGATCAGGTCGGCGGCGACGGTGCGGGCCCGGTGCAGCTGGATCGCCGTCTGCTCGTTGGCGTCCGCGTCGAGCTGGACACGGCCCTGCTGGGCGAGCACCGCCGAGTAGTGCCGCTCCGGCCGGAAGGTGATGCGGGAGAGATCAGCGTGCATGGAAGGGGTCCCCCTCGAAAGGTTTTCCGTACGTCTGCGAGGTCTGCGGATCCGGGCTCCTGGCCGGCCGGTGGTTCAGGTCACGAACAGGACCCCCGCGTCGGTACCGGCGGGCGTGTACTCGGCGAGCCGGGCGCGCAGGTTGTCCTCGCGCTGCGGCAGGTACAGGTCGTGGAAGGCGCCCATGGAGGCGCCGTCCTCCGCTCCCCGGAGGATCTGCGGAGGGCAGTCGTCGGCCAGTTGCGCGTACGCGGGCGTGCCGTAGCGTTCGCTCGCGAACAGCGGGCGCGTCCGTTCCGCCTCCCCCGGCCGCACCGGGTGGCCGGGCACGCAGCGGTACCGGCGCGGGGTGCGCGAGCCCGGCGGCACGTACGAGTGGCGCAGGCAGCCGGTCCCGCGCCGGGCCACGTGCATCCGTCCGGTGAACACGCTGTTCTCGCCGATGGCGACGGCGTGCGTGTACACCTCGCCGATGACGGTGGTGCGGTGCGTGTGCAGGACGGCGTGCGCGTGGCGGCAGTCGGGCCCGGACAGTGCCTCCCGGTCGTGGCCGGTGGCGTCCAGGACGCTGTCGCTGATGTGGATCTCCAGCGGGTCGGCGCCCACCTCGTCGCCGGTGACCTGGACGGTGCCCAGGATGCTGCGCTCGATCCGCACGCACGCGGTGGTGCGCTCCAGGACCAGGCTCGGCTCGTCCGGCGACCGCGGTTCGCACTCCGGCTCCAGCGACCAGCCCGGCACCAGGGTGCAGTGCCGGACGACGACCGTGCCGACCGGGCCGGTGACGTTCAGGCCGCGCCCGCTGACCAGCAGTCCGTCCAGGGTGACGCGCGGCGCGTCCCGGCCCGGTGCGCACTCCTCGTCCGCGCGGATGTTGAGCGCGTCCGGCCGGTTGCTGTACCAGTCCAGCAGGCGGATCACCGGGCGGGCGCCCTCGGCGGCGCGCAGTTGGAGCCGGTCGCCGGGGCCGAGGTCGAAGTCGAGCTGCTCCTGGTAGGCGCCGCTGTGGGTGATCTCGATGACGCCCTCGGGGCCGCAGCGCCCGGCCCGCCGGTCCTCGCGCCACCGCGCGTAGGCGTCCATGATGCGCTGGTGGGCCCGCCCGGGGCCGACCCGGTAGACCGCGGCGGCGTCGGGGGTGGTGCGGCCGGGGCGGGCGTACTCGCCGCCGCCGGTGTCGTCGGGGAAGGCGTGGTGGTAGTCGACCCAGACGCCCCGGCGCGGAGCGGAGCGGGAGCCGAAGGCGATCCGGCCGAGCACCGGGTCGACCACGACCTGGCCGCGGCGCGGGCGGTAGCGCCAGTCGGTGAGGTCGGCGACGGTGATGTCCGAAGGCGGCACCGGCTCCCCGTCCCCGTCCCCGTCCCGCCGGATCACGAAGGACTTGCCCGGCCCGTAGTAGTCCGCGAGCCGGTCGCTGAGCTGCCGGCGGCGGATGTACGCGGGGACGTTGTCGATCGCGGCGATGTGGGTGGCCGACGGTTCCGGTTCGGGCCGGGTCACCAGCGGGGTGTCGTTGCCGAGGATGGAGAAGGTGTAGAGGCTGCGGGCCCGGTCGACGCAGTAGGCGGGGGCGTTCGTGACCGGGTACGGCTTGAGCCGCCACACGTACAGGCCGACCCCGGCCGGGGTGTGCCCGCCGGGCGTGCGGCGTGAGTCTGCGCGCCGTACGTCCGCCGATCGCGCCGTGGCGGCGAAGGGACCGCCCGCCAGGTCCAGCGCCGCCCCGTCGCGCAGGTCGGCCAGACGGCCGCGCTCGAGCCGCCGCCGGCCGGCCGCCGCGGTGCCCGTGCCGTGGAGCCTCACCGGCTGGTGGTGGGCGGTCAGCCGGGAGAACTCCACCACTCGCGCGGGCCAGTCCGCCGCCGACCGCGCCAGTTCCTCCAGCAGGTGGGGGGTGCCCTTGCGGCGCCGGTTGGCGACCGTGGACGCCACGTCCC
Source organism: Streptomyces barkulensis (assembly GCF_002843305.1). GTDB lineage: Bacteria > Actinomycetota > Actinomycetes > Streptomycetales > Streptomycetaceae > Streptomyces > Streptomyces barkulensis. Next base: position 132,197 of record NZ_PGSG01000110.1, on the reverse strand, counting down.
GGCGCGGCGCGAGCGCGCGGGCCAGCCGCTGCCGCGAGACGTCGTCCGGGCTGCCGTCCCGCAGGCCGGTGGCCAGGACCCGCTCGTAGCCGGGCAGCGGCCGGTAGCCGACCAGATCGCCGAGGTAGGGCAGCACCCAGTCGGCGGCGGTCTCCACGAACCAGTCGTCGTAAGCCTGCTCCACCCCGGTGCGCACGAGGTCGACCTGCTCGGCGATCACGGCGAGCAGGGCGCGCAGGGGCTCCTCCCCCGCCCCCCGCGTCCCGCGTCCGCCGTCCCGCAGCCTGTGCCACTGCGGCAGCAGTTCCGCGAGCCCGTCCGGCTCCCTGCTCATGGCCGTGTCCTTCCGTCGTCCGTCGGGGTCGTGGGGATCGGGGCCGAGCGGGCCGTGGGAGTCGCCGGGCTCATCGGGGGGCCTCCGTGAGGATCAGCGTGTCCGCCGCCGCGGGCGAGAACATCGCGAGCCGGGCCGGGCGGACACCGCGGAAGACGTACACCGAGCGGCCCCTGGGGAGCGGCCGGGTGTCGGTGATGTCGGGGTTGAGCCGCAGCAGTTCGGTGAGCGTGATGCCGTGGCGGGCGGCGATGTCACCGAGCGTCTCGCCGTCCCCGGCGGTGACGGTGTGGACGCGCTCCTCGTAGCGGGCGGGGCCGGCCGGCACGGTCTCCTGCGGTCCGGTACGCCATCCGTCCGGGAGGAGTGGTCCGCCGGACAGGGCGGACGCGGACACGCCCGAGAAGACGTCCACGTCCACGTGGTCCACGCCGGGCACCGAGTGGGCCGTCGCCAGGACCTCCGAGAGCCGGGCGGGCTGCCCCAGTTCCCGCCCGTGGAAGCCCATCGCGTCCAGCAGCGCCTGCCGCAGCCGGGGCTGGACGACGGCCCAGGAGTGGTCGGGCCCGACCGCCACCCGGGCCGCCAGGAGCAGCAGCACCGGTTCGCGCACGTCCACGCGCACCGGCAGCCGGGAGTCGCCGTGGGCGGCGAGGGCGGCGCGCAGGGCGTGCAGGGTGTCGGCGTCCGCGCCGATCGGCGCGTCGTCCACGCCCGCGACCGTCACGTGCAGCACCTGCCGCCGCCCGTCGAACACCTCGCGCGCGGCGGCCCGGCCGATGCCGGCGCGGCAGCGGGTGAAGTCCTCGTAGTCCTGGACGGAGACCAGCCGGTCGAGCGCGGAGACGGCGAGCGGGATGCCGCGCCTGGTCGCCTCCGGTCCGTCGGCGTCCGCGCCGCCGGTCGCGGGCAGCGGGTTGGTGACGGCGGTGACGCCCAGCGGCCGGGAGACGGCCTGGGTGATGCGGCCGGCCGCGACGTTGGCGGCGCCTCCGGTGCCGAAGCGGTAGCGGGCGCGTACGTTCTCGTGCCCGGTGGGCAGCCGCGCGCCGTTCACGCCGTCGCCGAACGTGACGGTGGTGCGGCCGTCGGCGTCCGCGCCGATGACGTACACCCGCTCCCGCGGCCCGCGTCCGGCGAGGCTGTCGACGGGGTGCCACAGCAGCCCGTCGACGCGTACCTCCAGGGCCGGCCGGGCGCCGTGGTGGTACCCCCGGCCGGAGGCCGGGGGAGCGCTGTCCGCGGGCAGCCAGGTCAGCGGCGCGTTCCAGAGGGCGAACGTCTGGCCCGCCCGGCCCGTGTCGCCGCTGCCGACGGCCTCGTCGCGCGTCTCGCCGTGTGTCGCGGGCACCACGTTGCCGTGGATCACCAGGGTCTCGCGCCGGTACCGGTGGGCGAGGTCGGCGGTGAGGGTGAGCACGGTGTGGACGTGGTCGCCGGGCAGTTCCGGATCGACCCGCTGTTCGACGGCGGCGATCACCGCGAGTTCGGTTCCGCGCACCCCGGTGGTGCCGGGGACGTCGGTGCGCTCGCCGGAGAGGATCAGTGTCCGGCCGGGCCGCAACCCGTCGTACAGCTCGGCCAGTTCGAGCTCGTTGCCGCCCACGTCGTCGCCCAGCGGCTCGTCGGCGGGCCGCAGCGGCTCGCCCGCCGCGTGCACGGTGGCGTCCCGGATGTGGGACAGCAGCACGTCGTGCTCGTCCAGCCAGGGGTCGGCGAGGGTCAGCTCGGTGCCCCGCCCGGTGATGCCGTACCGGGCGTAGGAGCCGGTGCGCACGGCCGTCACACGGGTGGTGACCAGCGAGAGCCCGCTGTCTCCGGGAATGCCGCTCGGGGCGCCCTTGCGGGGGCGCTCGATCGCGACCCGGCTGCCCGCGGTGATCCTCTCGTGCACGGTGTCCAGGGCGATGACGTTGCGGTGGACGGGCTCGGGGACGGTGGCGATGCCGATCTCCACGGCCGCCGGCCCTCCTCCGGTCCGGTGGACGACGGTCAGCTCGTGGCCGCCGTACGTGGCCCGCTCCGGCCTGTCCGGGGCCAGGTGCCACTGCAGCGGCGGTTCGCCGTTCCTTATGGCGACCTGTACCCGGGCGTCCGCCCCCGGCCGGGAGACGAACAGCGTCAACTCCGGCAGTCCGCCGCTCAGTTCGGCCGTCACTCCCGGTTCCTGGGAGTCGGCCGGGCGCCGCCGCAGCCAGCTCAGATCGTTGTCCTGCCCGGTGCGGGTGGACAGCCGGACCTCGCCGGGGCCGAGGGCGAAGCGGAGGTCGGCGGGGAGGTTCTCGGCACGCTGCACCGACGCGGTCGTCTCGGCGTGCACGAACTCGGCCCTGACCGGCACCTTCCCGCTCGTGTCGAACACGACCCGCGCGGTGGTCAGCGTGTTGCCCGTCAGCGGCCAGTCGGACTGCCGGATCACCCGGCCGCGCTCGTCCTGCACCGGCTTGAGCGGTGCCGTCGAGCCGAAGGGCGCGGCCGTCACCCGCATGGCCAGCAGATCGGTGAGGGCCCCGGGGGCCGGGGGCGCGGCCGGCACCGAGCGGCGCCAGGCCCGGTGGAGCTCGCCGGACAGCGACGGGTCCAGCGCCGCCGCCAGCCGTGCGCCCAGGTCGGACTCCGGGCCGAACAGCCGTGCCGGGTCCGCCGGTGCGGCGCCGGCCGCGGGCGGGCGGTGCGCCGCCCCTCCCCCGCCCGCGCCCCGGGAGCGCAGCGCGGGCAGCAGTTCGCCGAGGGCGCGGGCGGCCGCGCCGCCCGGCCCTTCGCCGGCTCCCGTGCCCGGGGCGCCCCCTGCCGCGAACCGGCCCTCAAAGCCGTCCGGCCGCAGCGGCTCCAGCTCCGCCGCCCTCTCCTGGAGGTCGACGAGCACGGCGGCCAGCCGCTCGAACCAGGCGGCGCTCTCCTGGTGGGGCTCGGCCAGCGCCCGCGCCTCCTCCAGCCGGTCCACCGGTTCCTCCAGGCGGCGGGCGAACGCCGCGGGCGTGTCCAGCAGGTCGAGGTCGGCCCGCAGCCGGCCGAGCACCTGCTCGTCGAACTCCTCGACGAGCAGGCTGCCCACCGGCCGCGGATTGGGGCTGTCTGCGGCCGGTGTGATCCACCGCTGCAGCTCGCCGACCAGCTCGGCCAGGGTCGGGGGCGGCGACACGGGCAGGCCGAGGGCCGTGCTGTCGTCGTCCCGGTCGGTGCGGATCCGCGTCACCGGCAGCAGCAGCCGCCGCCCGGAGTCCGCGGGGTCCGCGGGGTCCGCGGAGTCGCCGGGATTTACGGGATCACCGAAATCGCCCGAACTGTCGCCGCCGAAGACGAACAGCAGGCGGTCGCCCACCGAGAGGGCGTTGGCCGTGCCCGCGACGTACAGCTCCGACCGCTCCCGCAGATCCTCGTAGGTCAGCGGGGCCGGGCGGCGCCGCCGCACCCTCAGGTCGTTCCACGACCAGCGGGCCGTCAGGTCCTCGGTCGTCTCGAACGTCTGCGCCTCCTCCCGGGAGGAGGCGGGCACGCTGTGGCTGCGCGAGCCGCGCGGGATCAGCACGGGGACGTCCTCGCGGCTGCGCGGATCCCGTTCCACCGTGTACGCCAGGTGAGTGTCGGCGGCGATCCCGGGGCGCGGCCGGTACCCGACCAGCCGGCCCAGCCGTACCAGCGAGCGGTGGTCGTCGGCGGTGCGCAGATAGCCCTCGTCGGCGATCCGCTCGCAGTGGAAGGTCAGCAGGTCGCCCAGGACCGCCCAGGCGTCCAGCAGCGCGATCGCCGGGTCGTCGGGGGTGCGGACGGTCAGCCGGCGCAGGGCCGGGTAGGCGGGCGAGGCCAGCCGGTCGAGCATCGCCGCCAGGAAGGAGCCGTACTCGCCCACCCGGTGGTCGAGCGCGGTGCGGCCCGGCGGGTTGTGAAGGGGCCGCGGCGCGCGGCGCTCGTCGTGGCGCCCGCCGCCGGCGGGTGCGCGGTCGCGGGAGCAGCCGCAGGAGCGGCCGCCGCTGTGGTAGCCGGTCATCGCGTACCTCCCAGCCTCAGGGCGAGGCGGCCGTTCTCGGGCCGCTCCGGGTCGTTGTCGCATCGGGCGACCTCCAGCGGGGCCGGCCGCAGCACACCGTCGTCCGGCAGCGGGTCGCCGGCCGGGTCCGGGGCGTCGGTGGAGGCGTCCGCGAACAGCCGCCGCAGCCTGGTGACGCGCACGCTCTCCACGCCCTGGACGGCCGCGGCGACGGCCACCAGGCGGCTGAGCCGCACCGGTTCGCCGAAGCCGAGCGCATCCGGGTGGAAGAGGCCGAGCCGGCCTCCGGGCAGCCGGCGGTTGCCGAGCACCCGGCGCAGATCGGCCAGGATCCGGCCCGTCTGATGGCCGGGCGTCACGCACACCTCCACCTCGATGTCGAGCGGCACCGGCCGCGCGGGCCCGACCACCAGGTCGTGACCGATGAGGCGGTAGGCCTCCAGCGACTGCGCCACCGCGTCCAGGAGTTCCGCGGGCGCCTGTCCGGTGCCGTCGGCGTCGACGGCGACATGCGCCTCCCGCACACTGCCCGTCCAGCGGATCTCGGCCGCCGCCCGCTGCACGCCGGGCAGGGCGGAGGCCAGTTCGGCGTAGTCCCGCGCGGTCACGGCGCGCAGCCGCACCCGTCCCGGAGCCGAAGGCGCGAGCCGGCGCACCTGGTCGACGGGCTCCGGATCGGTGCCGCCGGCGGCCGGCAGCGGGTTGCGCACCCCGGCCACGGGCATCGGCTCGCCCGCGTCCGCGCCCTCCCCGGCCTCCCCGGCCTCGTCGGCCTTCCCGGCTTCCCGGCACAGCACCAGGTGGTTGATGGCCTCGGCGCCGACGTTGCCGGCCCTGCCGCCGCCCAGCCGGTAGTGGGCCTCCAGGGTGGTGCCCGGTTCGGGCCGGGCGCCGTGCAGACCGTCGCCGAAGCGCAGCGCGAGCCGTCCGTCGTCCTCCAGTTCACCGACGAAGTGGCGGTCGCGGGGGCCGCTGGCAAGGAGGTCGCGGCGCGGCTCCCACACGGCTTCCCCTCCGTCCCCGCCGTACCCGCTTCCGCCCCTGGTGCCGCCGGTCAGCCGTACGGCCGGGAGCGCCGTGCGCGGATCAGGGGTCAGCGCGGACGCGGGTCCGTGCAGCTCCGGCTCGTCCGGGTGGAGTCCGGCGGCGTACACCGGGCCCCAGCCGTGCGCGATCTCCCAGGCCGTGCGCCCGTCCAGGACGCGTCCGGCGCGGGCCCGTGCCGTCAGCACCTCCAGTCGGCGCAGCTTCGCCGCCAGCAGCCGTTCGGCGCGGTGGAGCAGCTCGCGCAGGGCGGGTACCGGGTGGCGGCGCAGCTCCAGCCGCTCCAGCGTCTCCAGCCCGAACAGCACGGTCAGTTCGGCGATCTCCCCCTCGTCCAGCCCGTCGCGGTCGCGGGCGCTGCGCCACAGCTCCACCAGCCGCTGCCGCACCCGTCCGGGGACGGCGGCCAGCCGTTCGGCCTGGCCGGCCGAGACATGGCGGGGGTCGGGGAACGGCGCGGCCTGGGCGACGGGGAAGCGGTTCGGGCGGGGGCGGAGGCGCGGAGCGATGCCGGGGTAGACCGACTGGGCGAGCAGCGCCTCCAGCGCGGCCTCCTGCTCGTAGGCGGTGCCGGGCACCGCCTTCTCCCCCCTCCGTCCCGCCCGCTCCACACCGAGCCCGGCCCGCCGTACCGCCTCCTCGCCGACGACCTCGGACAGTTCGCGGATGTGCGCCGGTGTCAGCGGCCGGCCGCAGCCGGTCTGCCGGAGCCGGTCCAGGATCAGCCTGCCGGGCCGGTTGCCCTGGGCCGTGTCCGTGTCCGTGCCCGTCCGGCAGCCGGAGGACGGCTCGCAGGACGGGACGACGGCGGGCACCGGTGGTACGCGCAGGCGCTCGGGGAGGTGTCCGCAGAAGGTGAGCGAGCGGCCGTGGTCGACGAGGGCCACGTTGCCGCGCGCGACGGTGACGTCCTCCACCGGTTCGCAGTCCCGGCCGCCGAGGGTGGTCAGATGCAGCGGGAAGGCGAGCGCGTCCTCGCGGGCCCAGGTGACCTCCAGCACCGGCTGGTCGCACAGCCGGTCGACGGCCGGGGTGACGGAGGTCAGCCGTACCGCCTGCCGGCGGGTGGGGTCGGCGTCGCCGGGGGTTCCCGAGCGCGGGCCCTTCACCTCCTCCAGTACCAGCAGATCGCCGGGGCGCAGGTCCAGCCGCCGCTCCCGGCCGCCCTTGCCGGCGGTCTCGTCGCTCCCCTCGCCGGCCCGCTCGTCGGCCCGCTCGCCGGCCCACTCGTCGCGCAGGGTGGCGGAGGTGGCGCCCTCGGGCAGTGCGCACTGCTCGCCGTCCCAGGTCCACAGACGGATGGTGTTGTGCTCGGGCCGCAGCCGCAGCGGCGCGCCGGTGACCGGTTCGAAGACCTCGACCGGGCCGCGCTCCTGAAGTACCGCCAGGTCGCGGTCGTCGATGACCGTGCCGGTGCGCGGCCGGTCGTGCGGGCCGAGGGTGCGCACGTCCACGGCGGCGAAGCGGTACGTCCCGGCGAGCAGCGTCAGCGGCCGGGCCACCTCGACGGCGACCAGCGCGCGGGCGCTGCAGCCGTCGTGCACCGGGTAGTCGACCAGCCGCGCATGGCGGCGCACCGAGACGCGGCGGCGGGCGGTGTCCAGGTACGCCTCGGTGGCGACCGCGTCCTGCTGGTGGCTGATCTGGTCGGCGGTGTACGCCAGCAGCTCGGCCAGGGTGGTGCCCAGGTCGGCGGGGTTGCGTTCGGTCCAGTCGGGCGCCGTCAGGGTCAGGCGGTCCATGACGAGCCGGCGCAGGGTGTCGTAGTCGCGGGCGGTGTAGTCGATCACGGGGGCGGGCCGGAAGGTCCCGGGCACCTGCGCCGTCTCCTCCGGATCCCCCGGCTCCCGGCAGTCGAGGGGCGAGGGGCAGTCGGGCCGGAAGGAGAACTCGGCCGCGTGGTAGCGCTGGTCGAAGCCGGGGAACGGCTCGGTGCCGGGGCGGCCGTAGGGGTCGGTGCCGACGATCGCCAGCCGGTGGCGGCCGAAACCCCCCGTCCGGTCCACGGTGACGTGCAGCCGGTCGTCGAGTTCGGGGTCCTCCTCGCGCTCGACCTCCACCGCGACGGCCCGGATGTCCCTGCCCCCGCGGCCCGGTTCGATGCGGACGTTCTCCGGGCACAGGCCGTGCGGCGCCTTGCCCAGGAAGGTGACGGTGAGGGTGAGCCCGTCGTCACCGACCTCCACCGCGTCCACGCCGTTCAGCCGTGCCGCACGTACTCTGCCGCGCCTGCCTCCCCGGTGCGGGACCGTCGTTTCCCTGCCGCCGCTCATGCCGCGGCCCTCCCCTCGAAGACCTCGTCGCGTCTGCTCGCCGTGGCGCGCACCGTGTAGCGCAGATGAACGCGGACGGTGTTCTCCTCGTCGACCACGTCCAGGTCCTCCACGGCGATCAGCTCGCCCAGCCAGCGCTGGAGCGAGGCCTGCACCGACAGCTCCAGCGCGGAGGCCAGCTCCGGGCTGTTGGGCGTGAACACCAGGTCCAGCAGCCCGCACCCGAAGTCGGGGCGCATCACGCGCTCGCCGGGGCTGGTGAACAGCAACTGCTCGATCAGATCGCGCACGTGCTCCTCGTACGCCGCGTGCGCGGTGCGGCCGCGCCGGTCGGCGCGGAAGGGGAAGGCGATGTCCCGGCGTGCCGCCCCGGCCCTCATCCGCAGGTCACCCCCTTGTGCGCCGCCGGTGCGACAAGCGGCTGCCCCTGCGGCACGAGCCGTGCGGTGAGGCATATGCCCGGTGTGCCCTCCGCCAGCAGCGGCGAGCCGTCCACCGTCACCCCGCCCTCCGCCGGCGTCCAGCGGACGGTGGTGCACGGCACCGGCACCCCGTCGACGGTGTGGCGGCAGCCGGTGACGGTGTGGACGAGCGTGCCGGTGGCGGCCGGCAGGCCGTCGACCAGCACCCCGTGCGCGTCGGCGCCCGCGGCGCTCGCCCGGCCGCCGTGCGGGCAGCCGACCGCGGTTCCCGTGTGCGTGACTTCTCCCGGCAAGACTCTTCTCCCCGTCCCGTTCAGCGTTTGATGGGCACGATCAGCCGGCCCTGGTTGACGTCGACCCGGTCCCCGGCCACCGAGACCGAGGCCCCCTGCCCGTTGTCGATGTGGATTCCGTCCCGGGTGACGCGGATGTACGGACCCGGCCTGCCCTCGCCGGGGCCCGGCGCCTGGAGCAGGATCCCGGTCTCCGGGTCGTCGGAGACCACGATCTTGTGCCCGCCGCGGGTCTGGATGACGACCGGCTCGGCGCCCGTACGCGCCGCGGCCCGGGCGTCCTCCGGCAACTCGCCCGCCTCGCCGTACCAGCAGCCCGTCCAGATCGGGTAGCTCGGGTCGCCCTGCTCGAACTCGATCCAGACGCCCGCTCCCCGGCCCGGGACCACGTACTGGCCGGACCGCTCGCCCGTGAAGGGGAGGCAGGGCATGGCCCAGGTGGAGGCCTCGTCGCCGAGCACGTCCGGGACGTGGGCGGTGATCCGGCCGATCCCCAGCGGATCGTCGTTGTCCGCCACCCGGCCTCTGAACTTGCCGAGGAAGCGGTTGTTCGGTGCTGGCGCCATACGGACTGCTCCTGGTCGGTCTGGATGGTCTCGGTGGCCCCTACGGGCGGACGGTGTCCCCGCGTGCGATCAGGCCCTCGCGCGAGAGCGTGAAGTTCTGCCGGTACGAGCCGGGCGTGAGGTTGTGCGTGACGGAGGTGACGTAGTACTCGCCGTCGTAGGTCACGCCCGCCCCGCGCACGCCGACGAGCTCGCGCGGGCGCAGTACGTAGCCGTGGCGGTTGACGTCGAGCTGCCCGGAGCCGGAGATCGCGTCGGCGGACGTCGCGGCCCGCGCCAGCGCCTCGGCCCTGGCCTGCGCCTGGTCCTTCTTGGCGGTGCCGGCCAGTCGGCGGCGCTTGAGCGCCGGGCTCGCGCGCCTGCCCAGCGGCGGGCGCAGCGGGCCGATGTCGGGCTGGGGGATCAGGGTGGACTCGCGGGTGCGCGGGTCCTGCCAGTGGGCCTGCGGCTCCTCACGGGCGGCGCCGTCGTAGGCGAAGGTGAGCTGGTCGACGGTGGAGTGGACGTCCATGTTGACGTTGAGCGCGTGCTGCGGCAGGCCGACGCGGCGCTGCGGGCCCCAGTAGGCGGTGGAGCGGCCGGGCCGCGGACCGGGCTCCAGGTAGAAGACGTAGCCGTTGGCGCGGGCCAGTTCGTTGACGTAGGCCAGGTCCGTGCCGGTCTGGTAGTCCACGCGGCGCTCGGCGCGGGGCTGCTGGACGATCTGCTCGGGGTGGACGTCCGGGTGGACGCCGTAGTCGGCGTACCGGGCCAGGATGCGCTCCACCCGGCGGGCCGGGGAGAGGTTCGGGTAGCGGTCCACCCTCTCCTCCAGATCCATCAGGATGCTCAGGTCCTCGCCGGTGACGGTCAGGGTCGTCTGGCCGGGCTGGTTGCTCGCCCCGACCTCCTGGCGCACGATCAGGCCGTCGAGGAGGACGGTGGGCGTTCCCCTGATCACCGTGGTGACGATGACGCGGGTGCGCGGGTCGAAGAACCCCTCGGGCAGCAGGTTCGAGATGATCGCGCCCTTCTTGGTGAGGTCGAACGCCAGCTGGAAGCCGGAGCGCTCGCCCGCGGTGCTGGTGATCTGCGCGGACAGCAGCGCCTCGCTCACCGCCCGGGGAACGGGCCGGGCGAGGTGGGGGCCCATGCTCAGGATCAGATGGATCGGTCCGCCGCCGACACGCTCATCGGCCATGTGCGCCTCCTCCCGGGAAGCCGCCGGGCAGCGGCACGTCGATCTCCTGTCCCGGCTCGGCGGTCAGCTCGCGCGGGTCGAGGACGGGGTTGGCATCGGCGATCCGCCACCACTGGGAGGGGTCGCCGAAGTAGCGCTGGGCGAGCTGGTCCGGGCGCTCGCCGCCGCTGACGGTGTGGACGGCGGTGTCCTCGCCCCCACCGGCCGGGAGCGGGGGCAGCAACCGCCGCCTGGTGTAACGGACTTCGGTGCCGTCGGGCATGCGGTGCACGGCGATCTCGGCGTCGTGGTACCGGCTCGTCCTCGGGTATGGATGTGATCCCGGGAGCCCGTCCGGCAAGCTGCCGTATGTCCCGCTCTCATCGGCCATGGCCCCTCACACCCTCCCCGCTCCGATGTCGGCCCCGGTCAGCCCGAGCGCCCCCAAAGTCCCCGCCCGCGCGGTGCCCGCCAGCCGCTCCTTCTGCGCCAGGTGGGCCAGGTACAGCTCGGCGCCGCGGTGCCCGGCGGGCAGGTCGCTCACCGTCAGCACCTTCATCCCGATGCTCAGGGAGGCCCGTATCGGGTTGAGGTTCACGTCGAAGGCGGACTCGTTGACCGACAGCTCCGTCAGCCGCACCGGCATGACGCGCTTGCTGCCCCAGGTGAACAGGGTCAGCGGCATCTCGATCGGGCTGATCTCGATGGCGCCCTTCTCCGACAGCCGCGTGGCCTCCCTGAGCTGGGCGGTGGTCGGCTGTACGAGCATCTCCAGCGTCGCGAGCTGCGGATGGATTCCGTCGGGCGCCGCCAGCTCCAACTGGTCGGTGGCGTCGATCTCGGCGGTGAACTTCCACGTCTCCTGCGCCGGCCCCTTCAGCCGCAGCGCCTCGTTCCGGTCCCCTCCGCTCCCCCCGCCCCCGGCGTCCCCGCTCCCGCCCGCGGCCTGCGGGCTGATGCCGCGCTCCAGGGTGTCGGGGTTGAACTGCAGCACGATGATGCGCTGCGGTATCCCCCGCTCGGGGTCGACGATCACGATCCCGGACCGGATGGGCCTGGGAATGTCCGCGTAGCGGGTCATTGTCTTCTCCTTGATCACTCGCTGCTCAGCAGGTCTCGAACTTCGCTCGCCGGGTAAGGGGAATCGTCCGGCCAGGAAGCGAATCGCTCCTCGACGAAAGACCTATATGTCTCCAGGTCATGGAAGGCCAGGGCGTGCGTCGCCGTCACCTGCAGCACCGGATCGCGAAATTCCGCCACCCGGGCAAGCTCACGGAGGGTTTCCGGGGTCTTCCCCCGCGCAAGGGCCTGCAGGGCCTCCAGGCGTTCGTCCAGATCGAGATCTTCGTCGTGAACAATCAACAGAATGGATGAAACCAGGTTATCGGGAGGCGGGTCCGACCATCGCATGATTCGCCCCGCCACCTGGAGTGCCGCCGATACGGTGTCAAAACTCGACGCTTTCCGCAGAGCATCGACCACAAGACCGGAATCCTGCTCGGTTGCCTCGTTCGCCAGCGCGACAAGCGCACTCGCATGCTCCGCCCCATCGAAGTCACCGCCGGATTCACGGGCCGGACGAGCGGGAGCGCGCAGTATGTTTCGCGCAGCCTCCAGTACTTCGGAACGGAATCCGGAGAAAGGATTCGGAGAGCCGTATCTCTCCTGCGAAGCGGCGTGATAATAGTAGTCCAGGGCGATCCCTCGGGCTGCTTCCTCAGAACTGCGCAGGAGCGTCAAGAAGGAACGCACACCCTCTTCATCGCCCGGCGAGCGCCCCAGACGGTTCCTGGCGGCCTGCAGGTCGGGATCATCCAGAACAGCGTTCTGCCAATGATAGCTGTCAAATTTCCGCATTACCATCCTCTGTAAAATCCGGACCCTACCTCTGGGCTCTGATGAGTTTGATGGCCTTCTTGGGAATCGGTCCCTTCACGAGGACTTCCTGAGTCCTCACGACGTCACCGAGCGCCTGCTGCTTGATCGGCGTGTTCGGTGCACTCAACTGCCATTCGTCCTGCCCCTCCCTCCTGGTGAGGTCATAGATGTTCGACGGGGCCACGTGGGAGAGGTCGATCTCGACGGTTCCAAAATAGCCGAACCCCTCGCCTTCACCGAACAGCCTTCCTTCCGGGTTTGTGATGTTCCCGCTCCTCACTTTCGTGGTCGATATGAAAGGGGAGTCCTGCGCGCCCGCGACATGCAGCCAAACGGGCACATTCGCGTCCGCGTCGCGGGGTTTTATACCCATACTGCCATAGGTTTTCTTGTCCTGTTTCGACAAGTTACGCGCAACGCGCCTGGGAACCTTTTTCCCCATCTTGTCCCGGACGTATTCATTGCCGTACACGTCGGCGATCACAAGCTGCGCGTTTCGCTCCCCGGTAGGTTCGTAGTAGTTGTTCTTCTGAAATCTGCCGACGGCCGGTACGGCCGCACCGGGGTGGTTCAGAAGCAGAGTGGAGGAGTCCTCCGACTCGTCCAGCCACCTAAGGTGGTTCGCCCTCACGTCAAGCTTCGGGTTGTTTCGCGTGATCGACCGACACATTTCCTTAACCGTCTCCAGGTCGGAATCTTCCGGAAGGCTACCCAACTCCCTTGCGATGATCCGACGGAACTCCGCAACTCTCGGATCGTCCTCCACTGGCTGCTTGTCCTTCTTCCGACTCCGCTGCGGAAATCTGTTTTCCGTGTCAAAGGATTCGAAGGTGGCTACCGTATAACCCTCTTCGTCCTCTTCCCACTCGAAAGGAGTGACGGTCCTAGACGGATTGAGCGCGGCGATGACACGAGGCTCGGAAAAACCTGACACGTACAGCCTCGTCAGCCTGTGCCAAGCACGCAGCGCCCTCAGCAGTGCGTGGTACACAGGTCCGCGTATCCCTACCTTCAGAAGCGGCAGCAGAATCCGGCGAAGCTTTGCGACGATCCGGGAAAGGCGCTCCTGTTTCGACTCCGGCGAGTTCTCCTTCCTCCGGCGCTGGTCGCGCAGTCGGCGCTTCCGTTCCTGGCGGCGATGGCGCTGGTCGAGCAGGAGGGCACGGCGGCGACGGTGGGCGTCGCGCATGCGACGGGCGTTGTTGTCCAGGGAGCGGTCGAGGCGGCCGTCGCGGTCCTTGCGGTCGAGGGCCTGCCGGGCTCTGCGGATGCGGTTCTGGGCGGCCCTGACCGTCTGCCGCGCGCGGTTCGCGGCGCGGGTCTCCGGTGACGTGCGGCGCGGGCGCGATGTGGTGGGCCTCGTGCCCTCCGTCTCGCGGCGCGGGCGGGACCGGTCGCGGTCCTGGTCGCGGTCCCGTCCGGTGTCCTGGGTACGGCGCTCGGGCCGGTCCGTACGCGAACGGTCGTCCGGGCGTCGGGGGTCGGGGCGGGACCGGGGCGGGTCCGGCTGCCGGGTCGGGCGGTTCTGCGGGCGGTTCTGCGGGCGGGACCGCTTCGGCTTCGCCGGCGGCCTGCGTGACATCTCCGCGTTCGCCCGGCGCGTCCGCTCCTGTGCCCTCCTCGCCTCCTCCTGCGGGTCCTGGCGCTTCTTCGGATCGTCCTTCGGCCTGTCCGCCGTCGGCGGCCTGTCGGTGTCCCGCGGTTCGTCCTCGTCCCTGGCGCCGGGCTTCTTCTTCCCGAGGTTGGCCGCGACGTCCTTGAGCCGGTCGCCGACCTTGCCCACGTACTTGCCGATGCCGCTGAGCAGCGCCTGGTAGGCCAGTTCCAGCAGGGCCACCACGCCCGAGGCCACGGCCTTGGCGAACAGCACACCGGCGTTGCCGCCCTTGACTGCCTTGAGGTAGTCCATGAAGGCGCCGAAGGCCCGCAGAATCTCGCTCAGCGACTCCCAGGCCGCCTTGAAGGCGTCGATGATCGCCATCACCCAGCCGGCACCGGGGATCAGCTTGGCGATCACCTTGGTGATGATGATCTCCCCGATGATGAGGGGGAGTTGGGGGAGCGCGGCGTCCCAGGCCTCCTTGGCCATCTGCTCCCTGCTGACGCCCCCGCCGATCAGCTTCTCGAAGACGGCCTTGGGGAGCCCGAGGATCTCCTGGATCTTCTCGTTGAACCAGTTCCTGATCGCCGAGGTGACTTCCCGGAACAGATGGTTCCTGGCTCCGTCCTCGGCCGAGGTCTTGGCGCCGCTGAGCCAGCCGCCCGGGTCGGAGAGGATGTCGGCGGCGATCATCGCCCACTCGCCCAGGGCGCTGAGCAGGCCCATGGCGAAGTCCATGATGCCCTTGAGCGCGCTCTTGACGGCCTCGACCGCCGCCCGGAGGCCCTCCATCAGGGCATCGAGGACGCCGCTGAGGATCTTGCCGATCTCGTCGAGGAGTTCGGTGACGATCCGCTTCAGCTCGTCCGCGATCCGGTTGACCAGGGCGATGGCCGCGTCCCTGATGCGGATGATGAGGGTCCGCAGCCGGTTCGCGATCTCCACGATCGCGTCGAGGAGGTCCTTGCCCAGCTGGACCAGGGCCTCGGTGAACTCCTTGAACTTGTCGACGACGAACTGCCGGGCCGCCTCGATCCAGCGGATGACGGTGCCCTTGAAATCCTTGATGAGGCTGGTGATCGCCTCGCGGGCGGCGCGGAAGAAGCCGACGATCGCGTTCTTCAGCTCGATGAGCTTGTCGCGGATCCAGTCGAACGCCCTGGAGAGCCAGTTGCCGGAGTCGCTCTTGGCCGTGTCGCGCTTGTTCCTGGCGTCGTCCTCGGCCTTGGTCTTCTCCTTGCCGATGTCCTCCTGCTTCTTCTTGCGGTGCTCCTCGGCGTCCTTGTCGGTCTGCTCCTCCCTCTCCCTGACATCCCTGCGGATCTTCTCGGTCTTCTCGGTCTTCTTTGTGCCGAGGGAATCGAGTTCACCGTCCTGCTCCTTGCGCCACTGCTCACGGGAGGACTCCGCCTCGGCCCTGGTCTTCCGGCGTTCGGCGGCCTGCGTACGGGTGTTGCTCTCGACCTCGCTGCGAACCTGCCGCCTGTGGCGCTCCTGGGACTCCCTAAAACCCCTGTCCTTGGCCTGCCGCTTGTCGGACATCTGCTTCTGTCCGTCGGTGAACGCGGTCTGGATCTGCGGTCCGCGCTCGTGCTCCGCCACCGCGGACACGGCCTCGGGCGGGATGCGTCCGCCCACGGACGGACCGCCGCCTCCGCCGGGGCCGCCCTGGCCCTTTCCGCGCGGGACCTTCGCGGTCAGGGTCTCCTCGGGCACATCGGGGTAGATCTGGTCCTCGCCCAGGGGGCGCCCGGCGTCGTCACGTCCGGAGGCGTGGAGTTCCTGGCCTTTGGCGTCGAGTTCACCGCCCTGTTCGCCGGCGCGCCCGTCCGTCTCGCCCTGGAGGCCGACCCCTGGCGCCGTGCCGACGTCCGCCTGGGCGAGCATCTCGTCCTCGGTGGGCAGGTCGAGGATCCACTGGACCACCGCGTCGGAGTCGATGAGGTCCTCGTCGGCTCCCAGGAAGTCGGCGACACCGTTGATCGCCCCCACCACCAGCTGGGCCCCGCCCGCCAGAAGACCTTCGAGGGTGCTGGGCTCCTCGATGTCCTCCCCCGGGATCTCGCCCTCCGGGGCCTTGTCTCCCGTGACCTCGGCCTTCTCCTTCTCCGGAGCGTCGATCCGGGCGGCCGGGTCACCTGAGTACTGTCCCGGAGCCGAGGTCTTCGGCGCGCCGTGCAGGGTCTGCGGGGCGCCCGCGGGGCGCTCCGTCGTCGGCGGCGCGTCCTGGAGGGCCTGGTGCTCGTCCCCGACCGTCTTGTCGACCGCGCCGTTCACTCCGCCCAGCGCTTCGAGTGCGCGGTGCGGTCTCAGCCCGGCGGCGGTGGACAGGCCGGCTTCCGGCGTCACCTTCGACAGGTTGGGGGCCGCGGGGTCCTTCTTCGGCCGGGACGAGGCGGTGGGGCGGGCACCGCCGCCCCCTCCCCCGCCACCGCCCGATGCGCTACGGGTGCCGCCACCGCCGCTGACCGACCGTGAGGGCCTGGATGTGGACCTCGGTGCGGGAGCGGGCCCGGGCCGGGGCTCCGGGGCCACAGGCTCCCGCCGCTGCCGGGAGCCCGCCCCGTCCCCCGGCGTGGCGTCGCTGGTGAAGCCGTCACCGCCGTCCGCGCCCGAGACATGGGTGTCCCGGGCCGGAGACGCCTCGGCCGGCGTGTCCGCGGCCGGTCCGGGAGCGGTCGTACCGGTGGCGCCGCCCCCCGAAGGCGCGCCCGAGGCACCCGCGCCCGGAGCCGTGGCGGAGGACGCGGTGGACGTGCCGGACGAGGTGCCGGTGCCGGAGGAACCAGAGGTTCCGGACTCCGTCGCTTCCTCCTTCGAGGCTCCCGTATCGGCCGTATCGGCCGTATCGGTTTCGGGCGCCTTCTCCGGTTCGGTTTGCCGCTCCTCCTCCTGCTGCGGGCCTTCGGGGGCTGTGGGGTCGGGCTTCGGCTCGGGGGCGTCGGTGCGGTCGCCGGCGGTATCGGGGGACGGAGGCCGCGGGTCGGCCTCCCGCGGGCCCGGCGTCCCGGTGCCGAGGCCACGTGTCATGCGTTCACCGGCTTCGGCACCGGTCGCCGGGGAGATGGACGCACCACTGTCGGCGGGCAGCGGTGCGGCGAACCCGGCGTCTTCGGAAGCGGCCTCCTCCGCGTCCTCCGCGTCCCGCCTGGCCTGTACCTGTTCGGCCTTGGTGGCGGGCGGTTCGGGGAAGCTCGGCACCCGCCCTCCGGTGTCCGAGCCGGGCACGGTCTCGTCGGCGGTCGGTACGCCGGAGACGTCGAGGTCGGTGGCGGGGAGGAAGTCCTCGGGCCTGAGCTCGACGTTCCACGCGCTGTCCCGGTCGGCGGCCCGCTCGTCCTCGAGTCCGTCGAGCGCTCCGGGCTCACCGCTCGGGCCGGGTTCCAGGCCGATCGGCTCGTCCTGTGCGAGCGCCGGCTCGTCCTGGGGCCGCTTCCCTTCCAGGGTGCTGCGGTCGCCCGGATCGGCCGTCCTCAGCAGGGGGCCGGGCTCCACGCCGGCCCGCTTGCCGCCGCGCGTGTCCCGCCCGTCCGCCTGGACCGGCTGCTGCCCCGCGATCAGGGGCTCCACGGCTCCGGGCCGGTTCCTGGCCGCGGACTCCTCCTTGCTCGCCACAGGGGTGCCGCCGGCTCCGGGCTCCTCGGACCGGCCGTCCGTACCGCTGCCGTCCTGCTGCCGGGGCCGGGCGGCTCCGGCTCCCGAGGCCGTGGCACGGTCGCCGCTCGGTCCTGACGCCCCGGTGCCTTCGCCCGGCCTTTCCGAACCCCCGGAGCGCCCGGTGGGCCGTTGTGTGCCCGGGTGAACCGCACCTGTGTCACCACGACCGCGCCGTTGCCGGTCCGGCCGCACCGGTGCGGCCCTCCCTTTCCCCTCTCGCCCGGCAGCTCCTTCGGAGTCCTGCCGCTCCCCGTCCGTACGCTGTTCGCGGAGCCGCTCGTCCTCGGTCCGCTGCCTCCGGTCGGCGGCTTCGGCCTCCTCCCGGTCGTCCTCCAGTTGCTCGGTGGCGTCCGGAACGGCCTCGGGGGCGCCGAGCGCCTCCGGTTCGGGTGTTCCCTCGTCCTCGGCCTCCTCGACCAGCTCGATCAGCCTGTCGAACTCCGAGGAGAGCAGGTGCGATTCCAGTCGGTCGAGAACGGCGTCCTGCATCTCCGGTGAGAACCGGGCGAGTTGTATGCGCACGCGCTTGGAGCGGTCCTGCGGGTCGCCGCGCAGGGAGCGGAGCACGCCGTTGGCCAGACGGTCGAGCAGCATCGCCGGGTCCAGTTGCTCCATGCGCCGCCGGTCGGCGTCGACCGTGGCGTAGCGCAGCCAGCCCGGGGTGGCCCGGCCCTCCTCCACGCGCTCGGCGGCCGGGCCGCCCGCTCCGCCGTCGCGGGCCGCGTCCCGCGCCGCCGTCTCCTGGGCCGCCGCCTCCGCCTCGCGTTCCACCGTCTGCTGCGGCAGGCTCACCGCGCCCAGGTCGCGGCCGGCGCGCAGCGCGCCGAGGCCGTCGGGGTTCTGGACGGTGTGGAGCAGTTCATGGGCGAGCAGGCGCATGCCGTCGGCGGTGCCCGGGCGGTACGCGCCCTCGCGGAAGAAGATGTCCTGGCCGACGGCGACGGCGTCCGCGCCGAGCAGGTCGGTGAGGGCGGCGGCGTCCCGGTCGGTGTGCAGGCGTACGCGGCCCAGGTCGTGGCCGAGCCGTTCCTCCAGTTCGCGGCGGACGCTCGTGTCGAGCGGCCGGCCGGCGCCGCCGACGATGTCCTTGGGTTCGGGCACCGGGGACTTGGCGCCGCGCTCCTTGCGCTCCCCGCGCCTGCGGCGTTTGGCGTCCTGCGCCGAGCGGGTCTCCTGTGACGCGGTGTGCGAACTCATCGGCGCCTCCCCTCGTCCACGGGCCCCGTATCGCCGTGCTCCGCATCGCCGTGCTCCGCATCGCCGCGCCCCGACAGGCCCGCGTGCACCGCGCGTGCCAGTGCCTCGCCGAGACGGGCCGGTGAGGTGGTGGCGGGCAGCGGCGGCAGGCCCGACAGCGCCTCCAGGGCGCGCCCTTCGCCGTCCGCCGCCAGCGGTACGCCGCGCTCGCGCACCAGCCGGGTCAGTTCCGCCTCGAACGCCGCCGTCACCCGCTCGGGATCCACTCGCGCGTCGAAGCCGTCGAGCACCAGCTCGCCGATGTCCACCCGGACCGCCGTGTCGCGTGCCGTGCCGTGTGCCGTACCGCGCCCGGCGGCGTGCGTGGTGTCGCGCGGCGCCTCGTTCACACCCATCCGCGGACCTCCGAAGGCGTCAGGGAGCGCTCCAGCTTCAGGTACTCGGTACGTGCGGCGGCGAGCATGTGGCGCATCCGCAGTACGTCCCCCTCCTCGGCGGCCAGGAAGGCCGCGGAGAGGGCGATGTTGCGGATCGAGCCGCCCGCGACCGTCAGCCGGGCCAGCAGTTCGGGGGCGATGTCCTTGGCCGGGGCGCTCCCGGGCAGCACCCGGCGCCAGATCTCGGCCCGTTCGGCCTCGCCGGGGAAGGGGAAGTCGACGACGAAGCGGATGCGGCGCATGAAGGCGGTGTCGAGCGCCTTCTTCATGTTGGTGGTGAGGATCGCCAGGCCCCGGTAGGCCTCCATCCGCATCAGCAGGTAGGAGACCTCGAGGTTGGCGTAGCGGTCGTGGCTGTCCCTGACCTCGCTGCGCTTGCCGAAGAGGGCGTCGGCCTCGTCGAACAGCAGCAGTGCGCCGCCGCGTTCGGCGGCGTCGAAGACGCGGCGCAGGTTCTTCTCGGTCTCGCCGATGTACTTGGAGACGACCTGGGAGAGGTCCACGACGAACAGGTCGAGCCCCAGCTCGCGGGCCATCACCTCGGCGGCCAGGGTCTTTCCGGTGCCCGAGCCGCCCGCGAACAGGGCCGTGACCCCCAGGCCCCGGCGCAGGGTACGGGCGAAGCCCCACTCCTGGTGCACGGTGCCCCGCTGCCGTACGTGGGCGACGATCTCGCGCAGGACGCGCGACTGGCGCTCGGGCAGGACCAGATCGTCCCAGCCCGCCTCCGGCTCGATACGGCGGCCCAGTTCGTCCAGGCCGATGCGGGCTTCGGCGAGCCCGGCCCGCCAGGCCAGCTCGCAGACGTCCGCCCCCGGCCCGGCCGCCCCGTCGTTCCCGGCTTCCCCGGCCTGCCGGCGCACGGCCGCGGCGGCGGAGCGGATGATGTGCGGCGGCAGCGCGAACTGTGCGACCAGTCCGCGCAGTCGTCCTTCCCCGAGCTGCGGCGTCCCGGCGAGGGCGTCGGCCCACAGGCCGAGTTGCTCCTCCTCCCCCAGTGCCGGCACGGTGACGCGCTCGGCGCGCGTCCGCTCCGTCCGCCTCGGGTCGGGGCTGGAGACGGCGAGCGGTACGGCGGCGGAGGCGGCGAACGCGTCGACCGCGGCGTCCTGTTCGCGGTCCGGCTCACCCGCCTCCAGCAGCAGGGCGGCGGGCAGCAGGATCGCCTCGCGCTGCCACAGCCGGGCGAGCCGGTCGCGTTCGGTGTGGTCGGTGGGCAGGTCCTCGGCGTTCAGGGTGTAGAGGCCGAGTCCGCAGGCGCGGGCGGCGGCCGCTGCGATGTCGTGGCGGCTGTGCCGGTCGCCGCCGGTGAGTTCCACTCTCGGCGGCGTGCCGGGGCCGGCCCCGGCCCAGACAGCGGCGACGCGGTCCGCGGCGTGCTCGAAGGAGGGCGGCAGCCCGTCGGGCGCGGTGGCGCGGCTGAGCATGCCGTGCAGCCGCGTGTCGAGGTACGGGGAGCCGAGGAGGAAGTGCAGGACGCGCTCGTCCAGACGGATCCGGGTGGTGGTCAGCCGGGTCTCGTCGTCGAGTTCGGCCAGGCGCCAGCGGCGCAGCGGTGCGACGGGGGTGAGGGCGCTCCAGTGGGGCTCGCCGAGGGCGGCGAGCGCGAGGGAGAAGGTGGGGTGGGCGCGCTCGGGGTCCCCGCTCGCGGCGGCGCAGCGGCTGCCGGCGGTGGGCTCCAGTTCGGCGGCGGCCAGCAGCAGGACGATCTCGCGTTCGAAGGGTGTCAGCCCGAAGCAGCGGACGAGCGCCTCCAGTGCGGCGGGTTCCGAGGCGCCGGCCGGTTCGGAGGTGCCCGTGGGACCGGGGGCGTCCGTGTCCGCACCGCCCCCGCGGGCACGGGCGGCGTGGGCGTCGAGGCGGGCCAGGACGGCACGCATGGCGGCGGCCAGCGCCGGGCCCTCGGCAGTGCCCGTCCCGCCGGCGGTGCCGTCCGTGTTCCTGTCCGCCCCCGTCGTCGTCACCTCGTCTCAGCCCTCCTGGTCGTTCGTGGTGCCGTCGTCCCTGCCCGCCGGTGCGCTTCCGCCTGCGCGTGTGGATCCGGTGCCGGGCTGCTCGCGCGTACGGGGCCGGGACGCGGCGGTCCTGGCCGTGGCGCGCCGCTTGCCGGCGGTCTTCTTGCCGGCGGTCTTCTTGGCGGACGTCTTCTTGGCGGACGTCGATGTCTCCGGCTCGCTCCCCGACTCCGCCTGCGGTGTGGGCGCGGTGGATCTGGCGGCCATGCCGCTCGTCCGGCTCGCCCGGGCGGCCGCCTTCCGGACGGCCGCCCCGGATGAGCGCTCCGCGGGCGCGGTGGCGGGTACGGCGGGGCCGGCGGGGCCGGTGCCCGGCCGCCTCGGTGGCTCCGGTGCGCCCGGGGCTCCGAAGGGCAGCGCGCGCACCGTGTGCCGCTGGACCGGCCGGGGCACGACGGGCTGTTCGCGGCCCTCGATCAGCACCAGGGCCGCCTGGTAGGCGACCGACAGCGAGTACGGCGTCTGGTGGAGCATCCCCCACAGCCTGGAGGTCTCGTCGATGTCCATCCGGGTCGGTGTGAAGCGCACCCTCTGGACGGCTTCCGCCAGGTCGCTGCCCGCCAGGTACGGCCGTTGCGCGGCCTCCTCGATCAGCTCCCCCGGCAGCACCGGGAACTCGTGCAGGGTGCGTACCACACAGCCGATGAGCCGCTGCCCGACCAGTTCCGCCTCGTTGCCGTAGGCGCTGATCAGATAGTGCAGGTCCAGGGCCGCCGCCGGGCGCCTGAGCAGGGTGCCGTCCGGGGCGCGGGTGGGCAGGTCGTCGTTGCGCCGGGAGGCGTTCGGGGTGACCTGGTAGAGGAAGACGGTGATGGTGGCGTCGTCGGTGGCCTCCGCCGGCGGCCGCTCGGTCTTCACCGCGACCTGCATGTCGATCTCGGGTTGCAGATTGTGCTCGATCAGCAGGGCGAGTGCCTGTGTGACCGTGGCGATGGCGAGTGCGTTGCTCATCTCCTCAGTCCCTCCGCCCGCTGTCGGCCAGGTAGTCCGCGAGGCTCAACGCGGGTGCGGGCCGCGCCGGCCGCTGCGGCCGGCCCGCACCGGTGGGGCCCGCGGCCGGGGGTGCGGCGCTGACCTCCAGCCGGCCGATCCGAACGTGTACGGTCCGCTCCGCCGTCCGGGGCCGGCGCCTCCCGCCGGCGGCGCGTGCGGCGTCGCGTGCGGCCGAGGCGCCGGCGGCGCTGGGCCGCAGGGGCACGGTGCCGGCGGGGGCGAGGGCGGGGCCCGTGTTCCGGCGGGCGGGGGCGGGCACCGCCGCGGGGGGCACGTCCTGAGCCGCACGCGCCGGGACCGTACGCCCGCCGCGCCGGGGGGTGGGTTCCGTTCCGGGACGTGGCGGTGCCGCCGTGCGGCCGGTGGTCCGCGGCGGCCGGGCGGGCCGAGCCGACTCCGGCGGTCGCTCCCGGTCGCCGTGCGGGGCGGGTTCGGTCCGCACCACGGTGCGGTGCTCGGTGCGGATCTCCCGCTCGTGCCGGACCGCCGTCCGCTCCTCTCGCCGCACGGCCGGACGGGGCGCGGGGCGGAGGAAGGGGCCGGCTTCCTCCGTGCCCCGGGGCTCCGCCCGTAGTGCCTCGACGCGCTCGTACGGCTCGGGCAGCCGCGGACGCACCCGCACGGGGGTGTCCGGCCCGCCGCCCGGGGCGGCCCCGGCACCCGGGACCGCGGGGACGTGCCGGGTCAGCAGCCGGTCGAAGTAGTCAGACATCGGCGCACAACTCCAGGTAGTAGCGGCGGCGCAGTGGGCTGAGCGCCAGGATCTCCGGCTCGGTCCAGCCGTACGCGCCGGCGAGCAGATGGACGTCGAGGAGCAAGTCCCTCGCCCAGGCGTCGAGTTCGCCCCAGAGGTAGGAGGCGATGTCGAGCTCGGCCCGGGTGGTTCCGCCGCATTCGGGGCAGTGGACCTTGAGCGTCACGTCGGCGGCCGGGTCGGCCTGTTCGGCGGCCTCGGCGACGCGCCGCAGCACCGTCCCGGGCAGCAGGGCGGGCAACCGGTCGGCGGGGACCGGACGTCCCGCGCGCCGGGCCGACACGGTGCAGCGTGCGACCAGCAGGGCCCGGGCAGAGACTCCGTCCGGATCCTGCCCGTCTCCCGTGCCGTGTCCGGCCTCCGCGGCCCGGCCGTCTTCCACGGCCTCGGCCACGGCCGTGAGGTCGGCGACGGTCGGCAGCCGGAACTCCACCTCCCACTCCTCCTCGGCCACCCGCAGCGGGGCGTCCCGCCGGGGCGGCCGGGCGGCCAGGTCGTCCGTGCCGAGGTCGAACTCCATCGCCTCTCCGCACGGTTCGCACTCCACCCGCACCTGCATCCGCTCGCC
Source organism: Streptomyces barkulensis (assembly GCF_002843305.1). Taxonomy (GTDB): domain Bacteria; phylum Actinomycetota; class Actinomycetes; order Streptomycetales; family Streptomycetaceae; genus Streptomyces; species Streptomyces barkulensis. The sequence continues at coordinate 109,019 of NZ_PGSG01000110.1, read as the reverse complement.
GAACAGCGCCCGGCGCAGCGCGAGCAGATCCGCCTCCCGCTCGCCGACCGGCGCCGACAGCAGTTCGCCGTCGCCGGCCTCCGGGCGGGCGGTCCGGTGCAGCAGAAGGGCGCGTCCGGGACCGGCCAGCCCCAGCCCCGCCTCCCAGACGGCCAGCAGTTCCGCGGGCCCCGCCGCCACCGCCGCCATCGCCGCCGCCGTCTGCGCCGCCGCCCCCGCCGTCATCCGCCGTACCGTCCGCTCAGGGGTTGGTGAAGGAGGGCTCGGTGGGCTCGGGCACCTCGTAGTCGCGCTCCCAGCCCTCGCACTCCAGCTTGAGGCTCTGGATGGCCACCGCGTTGGCGTTGGCGTCCAGCTCGCCCAGCACCTGGTACTCGCTCGGCCAGGTCCGGTAGAGCTTGTGCGAGACGGCCACCTGCCCGGCCTCGTTGAGGACCTGGATGACGATGTCCTTGCGGAAGTCGGCGAGCGACACCTCTGCGCCGAGACCGGCGCCGACCTGCCACACCTTGTTGGCCCAGCGGTCGAATTCGGGGTCGTGCGTGACGCCGCGCTCCAGGGTGATGCCCTCGAACTCGGAGCGGCCCGGCGATTTGCGCGGTGAGCTCGGATCGCCGCCGTGCCGGTGCTTGACCACTTCCGTGGTCCGCTTCAGCGGGCTGACCTTGCTGACGCCCGCGACCGTGCGCCCGCCCCACAGCACCAGGAACTTGAAGTTCTTGTAGGGGTCAAAGCGCTGCGCGTTGACCTGGAATTCAGCCATCGGAATCCTAAATCTCGAACTGTCCGGCGGTCTGCTGGATCTTGACGACCACGAATTCGGCGGGCTTGACCGGCGCGATTCCGACCAGGACGTTCACCACACCGCGCGCGACGTCCTCGTCGGTGGTGGTCTCCTTGTCGCACTTGACGAAGTACGCCTCGCGCGGGGTGGCGCCCTTGAACGCGCCCTGCCGGAAGAGGGTGTTGAGGTAGGCCGAGGCGTCCAGCCGGATCTGCTGCCACAACTGCTCGCCGTTGGGTTCGAACACCACCCACTGCAGTCCGCGGTACAGGCTCTCCTCGATGTGCAGTGTCAGCCGCCGCACTGAGACGTACTTCCACTCGCTGTCGAGGGCGTCCGCGCCCTGGAGGGTGCGGGCGCCCCAGACCACCGATCCGACGGCCGGCAGGGTGCGCAGGCAGTTGACGCCGAGCGGGTTCAGCAGGGCGTTCTCGCGGTCGGTGAGCCGCACGCTCAGCGAGCGGACGCCGGCCAGCCGCGCCTCGGTGCCCGCGGGCGCCTTCCACACGCCGCGCTCGGCGTCGGTGCGGGCGCAGACGCCGGCGATCGCGCCCGAGGGCGGGAAGGAGCGCAGCCGTCCCGTGAGCGGGTCGTTCATCTGCACCTGGGGGAAGTACAGCGCCGTCCGCCCGTCCCGTACGGGGTCGAAGGCGCTCAGCCCGGCGCGGGCGCTGTCGACGTCGGTCCAGGAGCCGGGGGCGTCCGCGAGCAGGAAGATCCGCCGCTCCCGGCAGAGCGCCTGCGCGGCCGAGATCACCGTGATCATGTCGTCGGTGGAGTCGTAGGCCGCGAGTTCCGGGAGGGACAGCAGGTTGACGTCGTCGACCTCGCGCAGCGCGTGGAGCCCGGTCTTGCCGGCCTCGTCGCCGATGATGTCGCGCGGACCGGGCGGGTCTCCGTCCACACCTCCGGTCAGCGGGAAGACCGGCGGGTTGACGGTGGCCTCCAGGCCCAGGTCGTTGGCGCACTCGCCGACGAAGCGGACGGTGTCACGGGGGTCGGTGGAGCCCGCGACGACCTGGAGGCGGCGGCCGAAGGCGGTGACCTCCGCGCCGGCGAAGGCCCGCTTGCCGGGCGCGTCCGGCAGGGCACGCAGTCTGCGTTCCAGGAGCAGGGCCAGCTCGGCGACGTTCCGCGGGGGCTCGCCGTCCCGGTCGGGGTCGTGGAGCGTGAACTCGCGCTCCACGTCGCCGATCTTCACGGTCAGGTCGACGGCGAGGTCGGGCAGCTCGTCGGCGAACGGCTTGGAGACCGTGCCCGAGGGGTCCGGCCTGCCCTCGCCGACGACGTCGGCCCTCACCAGAGCGGAGCCGGCGTTCACCACCGTCTCGGCGTGGCGGCCGTGGCCCGGGTCCATGGACAGGCCGGTGAAGGTCTCGCGCGTGCCGCCGTCCGCGTCCAGGATCCGCAGGTTGAAGGTCTCCTCGGGCTCACGGGTGTCGTGGTCGACGGCCAGGCGCAGCCGGGAGCCCCAGACGCCGGGCTCCTTGGCGTGCACGGTCATCACCGGGCAGGCGCTGTGCCCCTCGGTCGACTCCAGGGTGGCGCCGGCCTCCTCGCCGGTGCCGGCCGCGGCGACGCGCACGACAACCGCGGTGGTGCCGCCGTTGCCGAAGAACTGGTGTACGGCGTAGGCGACGGCGCTCTGCGCCGTGAGCCCGCCGAAGCGGCGCTCGAAGTCCGCGAAGCCGGTGACTCTCACCGGCTGGTTGAGCGGGCCTCGGCGGGTGTGACCCACGAAGGCGGTGACCGAGGTGGTGACCGCCGAGATGGTGCGGACGCTACTGGGAAGTTCCTCGATGTACACGCCGGGATGGCCCGTTTGCACCGGCATTCCCCTCCATTCCCTTCGCGCACCGAGGGTTGAGGAGAAAGGGTGAAGAGAATGCGCGCAGGCGGCAACGCGCCGCGCACGCCTTTTTCGATTCCCCCGTCACACACCCCGTGCACGGTCGGTTTCGCACGGCCGGGCCGGGCGGCCCGTAACCCCTGATGCATGAGTTCTCCAGGAAGTGTCGAGCCCTGCCGTACGACGGGTCAAGGAGGGGTTTCGGTCATCCGGAAAGATCTCCCGGCCGGCGCGCCGCTTCCTCGAATTCCGCCCGACCAAGCCGATTTACGGAGATTAAAAGATATGGAAATAAGATCAACGAGGAGCCCGTCCCGCGAAATCGGGCATCGCCAACAGGACGAATGCGCAAGTCCCTCGGCGCGTCGATTTGCGGTCGGTGCGGGCCGGTGCCGGATCCCGTCCGGCCCGGGGAGCGTTTGGCGCCCCGCGCCGTGGCCGGAACCGGCCCACGCCCCGCGCCGGCCGCCGCACCCGTGCCGAACCTCCGGATACGTGCGGCGGCCGTCACCCCGCTCTCTTCGAGGGCCGGGCGCGTACGTGCATCCGCTCGCCCTGCGGCCCGAAGATGCTGATGAACTCGACGGGCCGCTCCCCGGCGTTCGCGAAGCCGTGGGGGGTGCGGGTGTCGAACTCGGCGGCCTCCCCCGCGCCGAGGACGAGGTCGTGCTCGCCCAGAGCCAGCCGCAGCCGCCCGGACAGGACGTAGAGCCACTCGTAGCCCTCGTGGGTCTGCTGCTCGGGCCGCCCGTCCCCGCCGTACCCGGCGGGCATGATCTGCTTGTAGGCGTGCAGGCCGCCCAGGCTGCGGGTCAGCGGCACGAAGGTCTGCCCGTAACGGGTGAAGGGGCGGGGGTGGACGCGGGGGTCGCCGGTGGCGGGCGCGCCGACGAGTTCGTCCAGGGGGACGCTGTAGGCCCTGGCCAGGGGGAGCAGCAGTTCCAGGGTCGGTCTGCGCTGCCCCGACTCCAGTCGCGAGAGGGTGCTGAGCGATATCCCGGTCGTCTCGCTCACCTGGGAGAGCGTGGCGCCACGCGCCTGGCGCAGGGTCCGCAGCCGGGGGCCCACACCGGTCAGAACGTTCTCGAGGTCGTCGTCGGCCATCCTCCTATTTGCCGTTCCGGCAAAGATGTTTGTCAAGCGGACAGTCCTGGGCGGAGGCTTGCCGCATGGCGGAAGGAAGAGGAGACATGACCGGACAAGACGAGCATTCCCCGGCCGCGCCCGCCCAGGGGGCCGGGGAGTTCTGGGACGACCTCTACGGTGCGGGCGAGCGGATCTGGAGCGGCGAGCCGAACGCCGTCCTGGTCCGCGAGACGGCGGATCTGGCCCCGGGCAGTGCCCTGGACCTGGGCTGCGGTGAGGGGGCCGACGCGATCTGGCTCGCCCGGCGGGGCTGGCGCGTCACCGCGGTGGACGTCTCGCGGATCGCCCTGGAACGCGGAGCCGAGCAGGCCCGGCGGGCGGGCGTCGCCGACCGGATCGACTGGCTGCGGCACGATCTGGCCGAGTCCTTCCCCGGCGGCGTCTTCGATCTGGTCTCCGCCCACTTCCTGCACGCCCCCTCCCCCGTCGAGCTGCCCCGCGAGCGGATTCTGCGCGACGCCGCGGCGGCCGTGTCGCCGGGCGGCGTGCTGCTGGTCGTCGGGCACGCCGGCCCTCCCCCGTGGGCGGCCGACCACGGCCACGACGACCACCCGCCCCTGCCCACGTCGGCGGAGGTCCTCGGCTCGCTCGGCCTCCCGGAGGAGGGATGGGAGCCGCTGGTGAGCGGGGAGTACCGGCGCGATGCGACCGGGCCCGACGGGCAGCGGGCCGTCCTCGAGGACGCCGTGCTCAAACTGCGGCGGCTGCCCGGCTGACACCTCCGGGCCGGGCCCGGAAACAGGACCGGGCCGGGGCGGGGACGCGTGTGCGTTCCCGCCCCGGCCCGGTGGTGCGCGGGGCCGCGCCCCGGCTCCGGCGCGTCAGACGAGCCGGGCGTCCAGGGTGATGTTCTTGACGCCGGCCAGGGCCTGGCTGACCGGGCAGTTGGCCTTGGCCTCCTCCGCGGCCGTCTGGAAGTCCTCCTCGGACAGCCCGGGAACGGTGGCGCGGACGGTCAGCTTGATGGCGGTGATGCCCTCGCCCGGCTGGAAGGTGACGTCGGCCCGGGTTTCGACCTTCTCCACCGTGTGGCCCTTGCGCGCCAGGCCGCCCGAGAAGGCCATCGAGTAGCAGGAGGAGTGGGCCGCCGCGATCAGTTCCTCGGGGCTGGTCTTGCCACCGGGCTCCTCGGCACGGGCGGGCCAGCTCACCTCATAGGTGCCGATCCCGGAGGATTCGAGGGCGACGTTGCCCTTGCCCTCGAGAAGGTTGCCTTCCCAGTGGGTCTTGGCGGTACGGGTGGTGGCCATGACTGTCGCTCCTGACGGGTTGTGAGTGACAAGAAGGTCTGCGGTGATCAGTTTATGCGGCAAGGCCGCCCCGGTCCGGCGAACCGGTCCGGGCCCGGTGCGTGCCGCACCGGGGCCGGCGTCCACGGGCCGCGCGGAACGGATAACCGATGGCCCGCGGTCCGGGGCACCGGTAGCGTCTCTTCCCGCCCGGCGCGGCGGCACACCTCCGTCCCCGGACCGTGTATCCCACCGCCCCCGCGATCCCGTCCGCGGGCCCCGCGCTAGGGTGCAGCGTGCTTCTGCGATCCCCTCACGGCTCCCTGGCCGGCGTACGCGTCCTGCACCACCGGGAGCAGGACGCTTCCTGGCCGATGCTGCTCTGGCGGCCCGAGTCCGGGCGGCGGATGATCAGCAGCGCACTGCTGGGCGGCGGGCTCGGTGAGCGCGGCTGGGTCCTCAACGCCCAGGTGCCCCCGGGCTACGCGCGCCTGGACGCCGAGCGGCACCTGGCCGAACTGGCCGGGCGGGCGGGCGCGGAGGGCCCCGGTGTGGGCCTGATGACCGCGGCCCGGGTGCTGGACCACTGCGTCGCGGTGGACGAGGGGGTCGAGGCCCTGGTCACGGCCGGGATCGGCGTACACGGCTGGGCCGCGGCGCCGGGCGCGGGCAGCGACGTACCGCTGCCCGCCGGCACGATCAACATCGTGGTCTCGGTGCCGGTCGCGCTGTCGGACGCCGCCCTGGTCAACGCCGTGGCCACGGCCACCGAGGCCAAGGTCCAGGCGCTGCGGGACGCCGGTGTGGACGCCTCGGGCACACCGACCGACGCGGTGTGCGTCGCCGCCGTACCGCCTTTGCCGGGTCGTCCGACCGCCGTCGAGCCCTTCGCCGGTCCCCGCTCCCCGTGGGGCGCCCGCCTGGCCCGCGCCGTGCACCGGGCGGCCTATCTGGCCTGCACCCGTACGGCGGCGGCCGACGGCTGACGGTCCGCCCGGCTCACAGATCGGCGCAGATCCCGCGCGCCCGCTCCAGGTCCTTCTTCGCCTGCGCGTCGAACCCGAAGGTCGAGAGAACCCGGTGGTGCGACTTCCGGAGCGCCTCCGCGAGCGGCTCGTACCGCTCGTCGCCCGCGGCCGCCGAGGCGGAGAGGGCCTGCGCCGCTCCCCAGCGGTTGAGCGCCGCCTCACCGGCCGGCCCCTTGTCCGTGTACCGCGACTCCTCGAAGCGGTCCAGGGCGCCGCACGCCGCAAGCGCGTCGGCCTCCGGGCCTGCGGCGGCGCCGCTTTCGCCGGTGAGGGCCCAGGCGGCCCCGACGCCCGCGCCGCCGATCACCAGTCCGGCCGCCAGCGCGGCGAGAAGCGGGCCCGTGCGGCGGCGGGCAGGGGACACCGGGGTTTCGGATGGCTGCTGCATGGGTCCGAAGCGTAGCGGCAGGCCGCCGCGCCGGTGAGAGGCCCCTCCCCCGCGAACCGCCCTGTCCGGCGGCCGAGTTGCCCGGCCGGCGAGTTGCCCGGCGGGCGCTCCGCCCCCGCCTCCGGGATCAGGCCGCGCCGTGGAGGCGGCGGTGCAGCTCGCGCACTTCCTGCGCGAGGCCGGGGACCGGCCCCTCCACCGCGACACCGGGCGCGATCTCCTTCACCGGCAGCGTCCGCACCGGTGGTGCGGGCACGCCCAGTTCGGCCAGCCAGGAGGCCAGTTGCGCGGAGGAACTCGCGTAGACGATGCGGCCCAGCCCGACCCAGGCGTGGGCGGCGGCGCACATCGGGCAGTGCTCCCCGGACGTGTAGACGGTCGCCGCCTCCCGTTCCTGCGGTGTCATGTGGGCGGCGGCCCAGCGCGCCGGCTCGAACTCCGGGTGGCGGGTGCGGTCGCCGAGGGCGACCCGGTTGCGGTCCTCGGCCAGGACCGTCCCGTCCCCGCCGACGAGTACGGAGCCGAACGGTTCGTCGCCCGCCTCCAGCGCCTCGGTCGCCAGCTCCACGCAGCGGCGCAGATGGCGCAGCCCGGCATCGTCCACCTTGACGGCCTCCTGCGGTGTGTGACCTCGCGGCTCGGATGCTACCGGGCCCTCCCGGCCGGGCTGGTCTGCGCCGCGCACACCCGGAGAGGGCGGGGGCGCGAGCCCCCGCCCGGCCGGGTCAGTACATGCTCGCCCTGTACGCGCTGAGCGCCTCGGGGACGGGCTGGTAGAAGGTGGTGCCGCCCCTGCGGCAGTCGCCGCTGCCGCCGGAGGTGATGCCCAGAGCCTTGGAACCGTCGTAGAGCGGGCCGCCGGAGTCGCCGGGCTCCGCGCAGACGTTCGTCTGGATCATGCCGCGGACGGTGCCGCTCCCGCTGTAGCGGACCGTGACGTTCAGGGCGGTGACGGTGCCGCTGTGGGTGCCGGTGGTGGATCCGGTGCGCTTGACCGACTGGCCCACGTAGGCGTCGGCCGGGGTGAAGCCGCCCGGATGCCCCAGGGAGGTGTTGTCGTAGCGGACGAGGGCGTAGTCGTTGCCGGGGAAGCTCGACTTCACGGTCGGGCCGATGAGCGTGCGCTGACCCGAGTCGGCGTACCAGGTGTCGACCACGTCGCCGCAGTGCCCGGCGGTGAGGAAGTGGTACGTGCCGCCCTTGAGGACGTTGAAGCCGAGTGAGCAGCGGTAGCCGTTGCCGTAGATGGCGTCGCCGGCGGAGCCCAGCGGGGCGATGACGCCCGGTGTCCGCTCGATCCTGATCGCGCCCGCGGCCGCGCCCGCGGCCTTCCGCAGGGCCGCTACGTCGGCGGGCGAGACGGTGCTGTCGGCGGTCACGACGACACGTCCGGCCCGGTCGTCGACGTGCCAGGCGATGCCGTCGACCTCCGTCTGGAGCACGGCGTCGCTCGCCCGGGAGAGTTCGGCCGCGCCGTAGGCGCGCGGGGCGGCCGCGGTGGCGCTCGGCGCGGTGGTCACGGCGGCGACGCCCAGGCCGATCACCGCGGCGAGCAGCCGGGCGCGGCGGATGGTGCTCCTTGCGGTGCTCCTTGTGGTGGTGCGTCTGGTCCTCACGTGGTCTCCTCCTGGTGGTGGGGAAGCCGGTGGGCGACGGCACGTGGGGGGTGTCGCGCGGCGCGCGGAGACGTGTCCACCGAGGGCCGTTGATGACGTGCACCTGACATCAACACAGCGAGTATCGGACCGTCGCGCGACCCGCGCAAGACCGCCTCCCCGCACCCGCACCCGGCCGTCTCTCAGACGCGCCGGGCCACGACCAGCCTGCAGCGGGGGCTGCCGTCCTCCCGCCTGCCGAGCTCCTCCAGCGGCAGCGTGCCCACCTCGAACCCCGCGTCGGCCAGTTCCCGGCGCACGCCGGGGAGGGGGAACGTCCGGTAGTACATGACGAACCGGGGACGCCACAGCGCGTTGCGCACCCGCATCGCCGCGTCGAAGCCCCACAGCGCCCAGTACGCGCGCGACCCGACCCGGGGCGGCGCGCCGACGGGGAAGGCGAACAGCCCCCCGGGGCGGAGCGCCGCGTGCACCCCCGCGAACAGCCCGGGCCGCTCCTCGGGCAGGAAGTGCCCGAACGCCCCGAAGCTGACGGCCAGGTCGAAGGCCCCGGCGAAGGGCAGTCTCCGTACGTCGGCGCGCACCCAGCCGACCGCCGGCCCGCCGGGGTCCTCCGGGTGGGCGGAGCGGGCCTCGCCGAGCATGCCGGCGCTGAAGTCGACGCCCACGGCCCGCCGTTCGCACAGCCGCAGCAGGACGCCCGTTCCCGCGCCGGTCCCGCAGCACACGTCCAGACCCGTCCCGAACGGCCCCAGCGGTTCGAGCGCGCGTGCGGTGGCCTCCAGCAGGCGGTCCGATGTCCTGAACGGCGTCAGGTCGAACTTCGGCGCGAGCAGGTCGTAGCCGCGCTCGACGGACGACAGCGCCTGCACGGCGAGTTCGGGGAGGGTCGGGCCCTGAGCGGTGAACATGCCGCCCACCGTAACGAGCGAACGGGTCCGCCCGTCACCCCGGCAGCCCCCCGCCCCTGCCGACGGGGGCCGCGGCAGGGGCGGAGGGCTGCCGGGGTGACGGCGGGCCGGCAGGGGTTGGCGGCGCGTCACATCTCGAAGACGACACGGGCCCTGACATGGCCGCCGAGGATCTCCTCGATGCAGTCGTTGACGGCCTCCAGCGGGCGGGTCTCGTAGATCACCTTCGTGCGTCCTGCCGCGTGGAGGGCGAAGACCTCCGCGAGGTCCTGCCGGGTGCCGACGATCGAGCCGATGACGGAGGTGCCGTTCAGCACGGTGTCGAAGACCGGGACGCGCAGGGCGCCGCCCGCCGGGAGCGAGACGAGCACCAGTTTCCCGCCGCGCCGCAGACCGCGCTGGAGCGCCTCCGTCGCCCGGTCGTCGACGGCGAGCGCGATGGCGGCGTGGGCTCCGCCGTGCTTGCGGAGCACCTCGGCCGGGTCCTCCTTGCGTGCGTCGATCAGGATGTCGGCGCCCAGTTCCGCGGCCAGGGAGAGCTTGTCGTCGGTGACGTCGACGGCCGCCACCGTGGCTCCGGCGATCTTCGCGTACTGGACGGCGAGGTGTCCCAGTCCGCCGATGCCGGAGACGGCCACCAGATCGGTCGGCCCCACCCCGGCCACCCTGACCGCCTTGTAGGTCGTCACGCCCGCGCAGGTCAGCGGGGCCGCCTCGCGCGGGTCGATGCCGTCGGGCACCGGCTGGGCGAAGTCGGCGTGGGCGAGCATCATCTCCGCGTGGCCGCCGTCGACGCCGTAGCCGGTGTTCTTCTGCCGCTCGCACAGCGTCTCCCAGCCGGACAGGCAGTGCTCGCAGCGCCCGCAGGCCCAGCCGAGCCAGGGCACCGCCACCCGTTGGCCGACCGACAGATGGGTGACGTCGTCACCGAGCCGCTCGATGATGCCGACGCCCTCGTGCCCGGGGACGAAGGGCGGGTTCGGCTTGACCGGCCAGTCGCCGCGGGCGGCGTGGATGTCGGTGTGGCACAGACCCGACGCCTCGACGCGGACGCTGACCTGCCCGGGGCCGGGCCGCGGATCGGGCCGCTCCTCGATGACCAGGGGTTCGCCGAGGGTTCGGACGACTGCTGCTCTCATGGTCTTGGCTCCTCGTGTCCGGCTCCGGCGTACCGGATTCCTGTCCTTCTCCTTCACTCTCCCGCCTCGTGAGGGGCGGCGACAGGTCCGACAGGAGCAGTCCGCGGGGCCGAACGGCCCCTCCTCCGTGGTGCCGTACGGCCTCGGCCGGCGCGGTCGTCGGCACGGCGGGTGCGGCGTTACGGCGGGTGCGCCGACACGGGGCGCGGATTCAGAGGGGGCGTCGGCCGCCGGGCGCGCCCAGGAGCGCGGCCAGTGCGCCGGGCAGGTCGTGCAGCGGGGCCGCGGCGCCGGGAACGCCCGGGGGCCAGCCCGGTCCGGCCGGGTGGACGGGGGCGGAGGCGGGGGCCGTCTCCAGCGCGGTCCGCAGCCAGGAGGGATCGGCCGTCGCGGAGGAGCGGGCCCACAGCACCACGGCGCCGGGGCGGGTGCGGACGAGGGCGTCGGTCAGGGCGGGGACGGGCAGGTCGCCGGCCAGGACGGCGGCACGGCCCTCCTCCGCCAGGGCGGCGGCCAGGGCCGTCAGCGGCAGCGTGTGGTGCTCGGCCGGTGCGGCGGCCAGGAGCACGGGGCCAAAGGCGCCGGGGCCGGACGGGAGCGCGGCGGCGCGGTCCTGGGCGTGGCGGCGCAGGGCGCTTTCGACGATGCCGCTGGTGACGTGCTCCACCTCGACACCGCGGCCGGTCTCCTCCCAGTGGTCGCCGATGGCGGTGAGGGCGGGCGCGAGCACGGTCGTCCAGGCGTCGGCGGCCCCGAGCCGGGCCAGCGATGCCGACACCACCGCCTGGACCGCCGCGGTGTCCAGCGCGTGCATGGCCTCGGTCAGCTCCGCCGCGCCCGTGCCCGTATCCGGCGGGCCGGCCGCGGCCACCGCGCGGGCCGCGTCGGCGGCGGGCACGCCCCGGCGGACGAGCGTACGCATGCGCTCCAGCCGCTCCAGGTCCCGCGCCGAGTAGCGGCGGTGTCCGCCGGGGGTCCGTCCGGAGGGGGCGAGGCCGTAGCGGCGCTCCCAGGCGCGGAGGGCGGCGGTGCTCATCTCCAGGCGTTCGGCCACCACACCCACCGGCAGCAGGATCTGGCCCGCCTCCTGCCCGAAGGCCGGGCACGCGCCGGCGCGGGAGGGGTGAGCGGAGGGCATGACGCAATCGTCCGCCCAGGTCGGACCGGGCGCAAGTCATCGGTTGTACAAGTTGCGCACAACTTTGTTTGCCCCTGCCGGACACGGGCACCCGCGAAGCGACGGGCCGCCCCGAACGGCCCGGCGCGCCTTGGAGGGGGCTTTCACACGTGCGTCGGCACCGCGCACTTCCCGTCGCCCATCCGCGCCGCGCGATGCCTCCGCTTCACCCGTCCAGAGCGCCCGTACTGAGAGCATTGTCTTCAATGTTCGGGTGTGAAAACTTCTGTCCGTATGTGCGCCGGGCGTCTCGGCCCCGCGCCGGGAAGGAGCCGCGATGCGGCACCAGGCCACCGACCTGGCCCTCGCCCCTGCCAGTCCCGCACCCGCACATCCCGTGTCGGCCGCTCTGGGAGGAGAGCAGACCGTCCGGGCCGCGCCCCGCTCGCCGCACCGCCCGGACGAAGCCCGCGCGGAACACCCCGCGGAACGCCGCACGGACCGCGGCCCCCTCCCCCGGGACCCCGACCACGACATCGCGGCCGCCGTCGACGCCGTGCTCACCGAGCATCTGACGCTGCGCCGGGCCGAGGCGCGGCGGATCAGCGACCGTTTCACCGCCGATGTCGCCGACCGGCTGATCGATCTGGTGCGGCGCGGCGGCAAGCGGCTGCGCCCGGCCTTCCTGTGGTGGGGCTGGCGGGCGGGCGGCGGCACGCCGGAGCACGCCGACGCGGAGGCGGTGCTGCACGCGGCCGCCGCGCTGGAGCTGATCCAGGCCTGTGCGCTGGTGCACGACGACCTGATGGACGACTCGCCGCTGCGCCGCGGCGCGCCCGCCGTCCATGTGGCCCTCGCCCACCGGCACCGTGCCCGGGGCCTGCGCGGGGACGCGGACGCGTTCGGGGCGTCCGCCGCCCTCCTGACGGGGGATCTGGCCCTGGTCTGGGCGGAGGACCTGTGGGACGCGGCCTCCCCCTGCGAGGAGGCCCGGCGGCGGGCCCGCCCCGTCTGGCGGGCGATGCGCACCGAGATGGTGGCCGGGCAGTACCTGGATCTGTACGGGCAGGCGGCCGGCTCACCCTCCCCCTCCTCCTCCCTGCGCATCGCCCACCTCAAGAGCGGGCTGTACACCGTGGAGCGCCCGCTGCACCTGGGGGCGGCGCTGGCCGGCGCGGACGCGCACACCACCTCGGCGCTGCGGCGGGCCGGGCGGTGCGCCGGGGTGGCGTTCCAGCTGCGCGACGACCTCCTGGGCGTCTTCGGGGACCCGGCCCGTACGGGGAAGCCCGCGGGCGACGACGTGCGGCAGGGCAAACCCACCCATCTGATGGCCCTGGGCCTGCGCCTGGCCCGCGTCCGCGGCCGGGGTACGGCCCGGGAACTGCTGGAGCACGCGCTCGGCGATCCCGCGCTGACCGAGGAGGACCTGGACCGGGTGCGCGCCGTGCTGACCGAACTGGGGGCCCGTGAGGCCGTGGAGCGGCGCATCGGCGGCCTGGCCGGCGAGGCGCTGGCCGCGCTGGAGGAGGCCGCGCTCGACGGGGCCCCGGCCCGGGAGCTGTCGGCGCTGCTGTACGCCGTCCTGGGCGAACCGGCCGCCGGCCGCCACCGCCCGGGCGGTGCCCTCCGCGGCGCCGCCGTCCTCCCCACCCGCTGAACACCTGCCGAAGGAATCCGGATGAGAAGACTGCACGGGCCGGGCGACCACGTCGTCATCGTCGGGGCGGGGCTGGCCGGGCTGTCCGCCGCACTGCACCTGCTGGGCGCCGGGCGCTCGGTCACCGTCGTCGAGCGGGAGGACGGGCCGGGTGGCCGGGCCGGGCGCGAGGAGTGGGCGGGCTACCGCGTCGACACCGGTCCCACCGTGCTGACCATGCCCGACCTGGTCGACGAGGCCATGGCCGCGGTGGGCGCCAGGCTCTCCGACCACGTCGAGCTGATCGGGCTCCACCCCGCCTACCGCGCCCGTTTCGCCGACGGCGGCTGCCTGGACGTGCACACCGACCCGCACGCCATGGAGGCCGAGATCGCCCGGGTGGCCGGGCCGAAGGAGGCGGCCGGGTACCGGCGGCTGCGCGACTGGCTGGAGCGGCTGTACCGGGTGCAGATGCGCTCGTTCATCGACGCCAACTTCGACTCGCCGCTGGGACTGCTGGGCGCCGACCTGGCCAGACTGGCCGCGCTCGGCGGATTCGGCACCTGGCACGGGCGCGTCGCGCGCTTCCTGAAGGACGAGCGGCTGCGCCGTGTGTTCTCCTTCCAGGCGCTGTACGCCGGGGTGCCGCCCACCCGGGCGCTGGCCGCGTACGCCGTCATCGCCTACATGGACACCGTCGCCGGGGTGTGGTTCCCGCGCGGCGGCATGCACGCCGTGCCCCGGGCCATGGCCGACGCCGCCGCCGGTGCCGGGGCCCGCTTCGTCTACGGCGCCGAGGTGACGCAGCTGGAGCGTTCGCCGGGCGGGCGCGCCGCGGCGGTGCGCACCGCCGGCGGGGAGCGCATCGCCTGCGACGCGGTGGTGCTCACCTGCGACCTGCCCCTCGCCCACCGCCTGCTGGGCGGCGCGCCGCGCCGCCCGGTGCCGCTGCGGTACGCGCCGTCGGCGGTCGTCCTGCACGCGGGCGGTGACCGGACCTGGCCCGAACTGGCCCACCACACGCTGTCGTTCGGCTCCGCCTGGGAGTCGACGTTCCGGCAGCTCACCCGGACCGGCGAGCTGATGAGCGACCCCTCCCTGCTGATCACCCGGCCCACCGCCACCGACCCCGCGCTGGCCCCCGGGGACAGGCATCTGCACTACGTGCTGGCGCCCTGCCCCAATCTGGTCACCGGCCCCCGCGACTGGGACCGTGTCGGCCCCCGCTACCGCGACGAACTGGTCACCGAGCTGGAGCGCCGCGGGCTGGACGGCTTCGGCGACGCGATCGAGGCGGAGCGTCTGGTCACCCCGGCCGACTGGGCCCGGCAGGGGCATGCGGCCGGCACCCCGTTCTCCGCCGCGCACACCTTCGCCCAGACGGGCCCGTTCCGGCCGCGGAACCTGCCGCGCGGCTGGGAGAACGTGGTCCTGGCCGGCTGCGGCACCACGCCCGGCGTGGGCGTGCCGACGGTGGTGGTCTCCGGCAAGCTCGCCGCCGCCCGCATCACCGCCGGCTCCGGCTGCCCACGCCCGCCACGGCGCACACCGCAGGCGCCGGCCGGTGCCGGCGCGGCCGAGGGGGCGGCCGTATGACGGCGCGCGAGCTGGACGCGGCGGGCGTCCACGACCCGGCGCTGCGCGCGGCCTACACCCGCTGCCGCGAGCTCAACGCCCGCCACGGCAGGACGTACTTCCTGGCCACCCGGCTGCTCACCCCGCGCCAGCGCCCGGCCGTCCACGCCCTGTACGGCTTCGCGCGCTGGGCGGACGACATCGTCGACGACCTCGACCCCGCCCTCGCTCCCGAGCGGCGCGCCCGGGAGCTGGCGAAGCTGGACGAGGAGCTGTCGGCGGCCCTGCGCACCGGGCGCGGCGGGCACCCGGTGGTCGCGGCCCTGGCCGACACCGCCGCGCGCTACGCCATCGACCCGGCGCACTTCACCGACTTCATGCGCTCGATGGCCATGGACCTGCACGTCACCGAGTACCCCACGCTCGACGACCTGCGGGTGTACACGCACGGTTCGGCGGCCGTGATCGGTCTTCAGGTGCTGCCGGTGCTGGACACGGTCGTGCCGCGCGAGGAGGCCGCCCCGCACGCCGCGGCGCTCGGGGTGGCCTTCCAGCTCACCAACTTCCTGCGGGACGTGGGAGAGGACCTGGACCGCGGCCGGATCTACCTGCCGCTGGACCGGCTGGCCGCCCACGGCGTCGACCGCGATCTGCTGCTGTGGTGCCGCCGGGCCGGGCGCACCGACGCCCGGGTGCGGGCCGCGCTGCGGGAGTTGTGCGAGACCACCCGGGGGATCTACCGGGAGGCCGAGCCGGGCATCGCCATGCTGCACCCGGTCTCGCGGCCCTGTGTGCGCGCCGCGTTCGTGCTCTACCGCGCCATCCTGGACCGGATCGAGGCGGGCGGGTACGCGGTGCTCCACCGGCGCGCGGTGGTCCCCCGCCGCAGGCGGGCCGCCGTGGCGCTGGGCGGGCTGGCGGACGTCGCCGCCTCACGTGCCCGCGGCGCCCTGACCGGTGACCTGCCGCGGGCGCCCGGCCGTCCGCAAGGCCCCGCGGGGAAACCGGCGGAGAGAACGGCGGAGAGAACGGCGGGGAAAACGGTGGAGAGAACAGAGGAAGCCCCGCGGACCCGTCGGCGGGACGCGCAGCGAGGAGGAGTGCTGTCTTGACCAAGCGCCGTGTCGGGGGTTCGACCGGTTGGCGCAGCCCCCTGCGCCTGATGTCCGACCCCGGCTGGAGCCGCCAGGAACCCACCTGGCGGGCGGCCCGGCCGCAGATCATCGCCGACGCCCTGAAGCGGGCCTCGGCCCGCCCCTCGGGCAACTGGTACGTGGTCGCGGCCAGCCGCGAGGTCCGCCCGGGCCGCCCCTTCGGCAGGACGGTCGCCGGAGTGGAGCTGGTGCTCTGGCGCACGGAGTCCGGGCGCCTGGCGGCCGGGCCGGGCGCCTGCCCGCACCTGGGCGCGCCGCTGTGCGACAGCGTGGTGGAGTCCGGGCGCCTGATCTGCCACTGGCACGGTCTGGGCCTGACCGGGCGGGGCATGCCCGGCTGGGAGCCCTACCCCGTGTACGACGACGGGGTGCTGGTGTGGGTGCGGCTGGACTCGGTGGGCGGCGAGGAGCCGCTGGAGCGGCCCTGCCTGCCGCGGCGCCCCGACCCGGCCGCCTCGGTGGACGCGGTGACGACCCTGGTGGGCGCCTGCGAGCCGGAGGACGTCATCGCCAACCGGCTCGACCCCTGGCACGGGGCGTGGTTCCATCCGTACGCCTTCACCCGGCTGACGGTGGTGGAGGAGCCGGACCCGGCCGTCAACGGCGACCGCTTCCTGGTCGACGTGGCCTACCGCGTCGGTCCCCGGGCGGGCGTGCCGGTGCGGGCCGCGTTCAGCGCGCCGGAGCCGCGCACGCTGGTGATGCACATCGTCGACGGCGAGGGCGAGACGTCGGCGGTGGAGACCCATGCCACGCCGCTCACCGCCCCGGGCGATCCGAATCCGCGCACCGCCGTGATCGAGGCCGTGCTGGCCACCTCCGGCCGGCCGGGCTTCGCCGTGGCCCGGGCCGCCGCGCCACTGCTGCGGCCGCTGATGCGGCGGGCCGCGGCCCGGCTGTGGCGCGACGATCTGGCGTACGCCGAACGCCGCCGGCTGCTGCGCGGCCGGGGCCGCTTCCCGGGGGCGGTGTGAGGGCCGCCGGGGCGGCGGCCCTCACACCGGGCTCAGTGCCGGGCTCAGTGCCGGGCTCAGTGCCGGGCTCAGTGCCGGGCTCAGTGCCGGGCTCAGTGCCGGGCTCAGTGCCGGGCTCAGCGCGGGGCTCAGCGCGGGACGCGGGCGAGGAAGGTGTGGAGGATGCCGTACTCCCAGCCCGGCAGCGGCGCCGTGCGGACGAGTTCGAAGCCCGCCGCCGTCAGCCGCTCCGCCAGTTCCGGCGCGGTGTCGAACTCCAGGACGCTGCGCCACAGATGGCGGTAGAGGTCCGCCCCGCCCGGGCCGAGGGAGCCCGCGGGGATGATCACCGAGCGGCACACGGCCGTCCAGACCAGGCGGTGCCGCGCCGCGCCGGACAGGGCGTACTCGTGGACGGCCAGTCGTCCGCCGGGGCGCAGCAGGTCCCGCAGCCCGTTCAGCACCTTGTCCGGGTCGGTCAGGTTGCGCACCAGATAGGCGGCGAACACCGCGTCGAACGGCCCGCGCACCCCCGCCCGCTCCAGCTCCTCGGCGGGCGTGTGGACGAAGGCGACGTTCTTCGGCCACTTCTTGGCGGCGGCCCGTTCCAGCATCCCGGCCGAGGCGTCCACCGCGGTGATCTCGGCGTGGGGCGCGGCGGCCAGCAGCGCGGCGGTGGAGGCGCCGGTTCCGCAGCCCAGGTCGAGTACGCGCAGGCCCTCACCGCCGTCCGGCAGGGCCAGTCTGCGGGCGGAGCGGCGCAGTTGCCGGTGGTAGCCGGGGTTCGCACCGACCAGGCGGTCGTAGGCGGTGGAGGCGCCGTCGAACGCCGCGGTCAGCGCGCCGTCCTGCAGGAGGGTCATCGTGTCCGTCCTTCCGCCCGTACGGGCCCGGGGTATGGGGTCATGGCCGCACGCCTACCCGGCGTGCGCCGCCCGGAACGCGCCGGTGAGAGCGCCGGACGCGCCGCCGGAGGGAGGGGGCGCGGATGAGCCGCCCGAAGACCCCCGCGGCCCCGGCCGCGCGCACGGGGACGGACGCGGACGTGGTGGTGGTCGGTGCGGGAGCGGCGGGCCTGTCTCTGGTCCGTCACCTCCTCGACGCCTCCTCCCCGCCCGCCCTCTCGGTCGCGGTGGTGGAGCCGCCGCCGGGCCCCGCCCGCAGCCCCGAGCGCACCTGGTGCTTCTGGGAGGAGGAAACCGGACCCGGTGAGCCAGGTGCCGGCCCCGGTACCGGACCCGGCGCGCCCGTCACCGCCTCCTGGCGGCGGCTGCTGGTGCGGGGCCCCGGCGGGGAGACCCTGGGCGGTGACAGCCCCCGGCGCTATCTGATGGTCCGCTCCGCGGACTTCACCCGGGCGATGGACGCCCGTCTGGCCGCCGCCGACGCCGTCACCCGTGTCACCGGCACCGTCACCGCCGTCGGGGACGGGCCGCACGGTGCGCGGGTGAGCGGCACGGACGCCGCGGGGCGCCCCTTCGCGCTCACCGGCCGCTGGGTGTTCGACTCGCGTCCGCCGCGGGCCCTGCCGCCCGCCCACACCACCTTGCTGCAGCACTTCCGGGGCTGGTTCGTGCGTACCGCCGAGGACCGCTTCGACCCGGGCACGGCGGAGCTGATGGATCTGCGCACCCCGCAGCCGCGGTGCGGGCTGTCCTTCGCCTACGTCCTGCCCCTCACCCCGCGCGAGGCCCTGGTGGAGTACACCGAGTTCTCCCCCCGGCCCCTGACCGTCCGGGAGTACGAGGCGGCGCTGCGGCACTACACCGAACGCGTCCGCCCGCTGGGCGAGTTCACCGTCACCGGTGCCGAGCAGGGCGTCATCCCCATGACCGACGGGCGCTTCGCTCGCCGGGCCGGGCGCTCGGTGTTCCGCATCGGCACGGCGGGCGGCGCCACCCGTCCCTCCACCGGCTACACCTTCGCCACCGTCCAGCGTCAGAGCGCGCAGGTGGCCGCGGCCCTCGCGGCCGGGCGCACCCCTGTGCCGCCCCGGCCGCACGCCCGCCGCCATCTGGCCATGGACGCCGCGCTGCTGCGCGCCCTGGCCACCGGCCGGGTGGACGGCGCGGACTTCTTCGCCCGCCTCTTCCGCCGCAACCGGCTGGAGAGCGTGCTGCGCTTCCTCGACGGCCGCTCCGCGCTCCGCGAGGAGGTCGCGATCGGACTGCGCTCCCCCATATGGCCGATGGCGCGCTCCCTGGCCGAACTTCCCCTCCTGCCGCGCCGGCCGTCCGCAGCCGTGCCGCGTCCCGGCGATCCCCACCAGCGAAAGGCCCCCCGATGACAGACGCGAGAAACCCGTTCCCGTACCCGCTCGCGGGCCGGGGCCGTACCCGGCTCGCCCGCGACCGTTACGCCGTGCACCGGCCGGCGCCCGCCGGGGCGGCCCGTGTGGGCGACCGCGGGGTGCGCGCCGCCGTGGTGGGCGGCGGCATCGCCGGACTCACCGCCGCCACCGCGCTGGCCGAACGCGGTGTGGCCGTGGACCTGCTGGAGCGCCGGGAGGTGCTGGGCGGGCGGGTCGGGGGCTGGTCCACGAAGCTGGCCGACGGCACGTCCGTCACCATGAGCCGCGGTTTCCACGCCTTCTTCCGGCAGTACTACAACCTGCGCAATCTGCTGCGGCGTATCGACCCGGCCCTGTCGATGCTCACCCCGCTGCCGGACTACCCGCTGTGGCACAGCGGCGGAGCGCGGGACAGCTTCGCGCGGGTGCCCCGCACCCCGCCGTGGAGCGTGCTGGGCTTCACCGCCCTCAGCCCGACCTTCACCCCCTCGGGGCTGGCGGGCATGAACCCCCGCGCGGCGCTGTCCCTGCTCGACGTGCGGGTGCCGGAGGTCCACGAGCGGCTGGACGGCGTGAGCGCCGCAAAGTTCCTGGACTCCATCGGCTTCCCCGAACCGGCCCGGCATCTGGCCTTCGAGGTGTTCTCCCGCAGTTTCTTCGCCGATCCGCGCGAGCTGTCGGCGGCCGAACTGGTGCTGATGTTCCACATCTACTTCCTGGGCTCGGCCGAGGGGCTGCTCTTCGACGTCCCCGACGACCCCTTCCCCGCCGTTCTGTGGGACCCGCTGGCCGCCCGGCTGGAGCGGCTGGGGGCGCGGGTGCGCACCGGTACCGCCGTGGAACTGGTGCGTCCCGGGCGGGACGGCTTCACCGTGGTGACGGCCGACGGCCGGGGGCCGGGGGCCGAGCGCGGGGAGCGCTACGACGCGGTCGTCCTGGCCGTGGACGGCGCGGGCCTGCGCGCCCTGGTCGACAACTCCCCGCAGCTGGGCGGTCCCGGCTGGCGGGCGTCGGTCGGACGGCTGCGCGAGGCCCCGCCCTTCCTGGTCTCCCGCTACTGGCTCGGCCGGCCCGTGGCCGCCGACCGGCCCGGCTTCCTGGGCACCAGCGGCTACGGCCCGCTGGACAACGTCAGCGTCCTGGACCGGTGGGAGGGCGAGGCCGCCCGCTGGGCCGCGCGGACGGGCGGCAGCGTGGTGGAGCTGCACGCCTACGCCGTCGATCCCGGCGCGGACCGCGCCGCCGTCCAGCGGGCGGCCCTGGCCGGACTCGCCCGCGTCTACCCGGAGACGGCCGGCGCCCCGGTCGTCGACGAGCGGCACGAGTGGCGGCAGGACTGCCCGCTGTTCGCCACCGGCACCTGGCGGGACCGGCCGGGGGTGCGCACCGGCCACCCCCGGCTGGTGCTCGCCGGGGACCTGGTGCGCACCACACTGCCGGTGGCGCTGATGGAGCGGGCGGCCACCACCGGTTTCGAGGCGGCCAACGCCCTGCTGGCCACCTGGGGGGTGCGCGGTCACCCGCTGCTGACGGTGCCGCGCCGGGGCCGCTCGGCGCCGCTGCGGCTGCTGGCCTCTGCCCTCGGCGGCTGACGGGTGCTCGGAAGACCGTTCGGAGGGCTGTTCAGAAGACGGGGAGCGGCGGGGCCCCGGCGGCCGGCAGGGCGCGCTCGTGCTCCAGAAGCGCCCGTTTGCGCTCCACTCCCCCGCCGTAACCGGTCAGGGCGCCGTCGGCTCCGATGACGCGGTGGCAGGGCACGATGACGCCGACCGGGTTCCTTCCGTTGGCGAGGCCGACGGCGCGGGACGCCGTCGGCCGGCCGATGTGCCCGGCGAGCCGGCCGTAGGTCCAGGTCTGTCCGTGGGGGATCTCGCGCAGCGCGGCCCAGACACGTCGCTGGAACGGTGTTCCGTACAGTCTCAGCGGCAGGTCGAAGCTCTCGCGGCGCCCGGCGAAGTACTCCTCCAGCTGCCGGGCCGTCTCGGCGAACGGCGGCCCGGCGGGCTCCGGCAGCCGCTCGCCGAAGGCCGGCTCGTCGGGCCGGTACCGCTGGGCCTCCATGTAGAGGCCGATCAGATGCTCCTCCTCGGCGACCAGGGTGAGCGGGCCGCAGGGGCTGTCGACGACGGTGTGTGCGCGCCTTCCGGGCGCCCGGGGCACTGCGGGCACGTGCTGGGTCTCCTCTCGGCCGCGGTCCGGACGGGTCCGGTCCGCCCGGCACCAGCATGGCCCGTCACCCACCGGCCGACCGGCGGTTTCCGGACATCTGCCCGCCACGCCTCCCCCGGCGGGGCGGAGCGGGGGCGGGGACGGCCGCCGCCGGACGCCGTCAGAGGGCGCCGGTCCGCTGCTCCGGCTCCCCGTTCCCGGCCTGCCCCGGGGGCTCCTCCCCGGGCGGTGCGGTGAGGTACTCCAGGGTGCCGGTGATGTCCAGGAGCCGTTCCAGGAAGGAAGGGCGGTTGTCGAGGTGGAGGCGGGTGCCGCGGGCGCCGGCGAGGCGGTGGACGAGCAGCAGCCCGGAGAGTCCCGTGGAGTCGCAGGTGCTCAGCGCGGCGAAGTCGAGGTGGAGGTCGTCCGGCGCCGGCCGGCCGTCGAGGTGCAGGCGCACGGCGCCGACCAGTTCCCCGGTGGTCTCGTGGTCGAGGTCGCCGGTGACGCGGAGCCGGGCGGTGCCGGGGCCGGTCTCGGCCGTGAGCGCGAAGGAGGGGCGGTGCATGGGTGTCATTCGGGCTCTCCGTGGCCGGTGGTGTCGGGTGTGGGGGCAGGCGCGGGGGCTGGAACGGGAGCGGGGACGGAGTCCGCGTCGAGGGCCCGGTGGGCCTGCTCCAGCAGGCGGGTGGCGCGGGGGAAGTCCTTCAGCCGACCGGCCAGCAGGTCCAGCGCGGGGCGCAGGGAGTGGGCGGGGACCTTGCGGGCGGTGAGGATCCGCGCGGTCCAGGTCATGAAGCCGGTGAACAGCTCCTCGTCGTCGACGTAGAGGGCGGCGGACAGGAAGTCGATGATGTGGGCGACGTCCTCGGCGGTGTGCAGCCGCTGGCGTTCGGTGTAGCCGCGCATGGCCGGGAACCGCTCCTCCAGCCCGGTCATGGTCTCCCCCACCAGCCGGGGGGCGGTGCGCGAGACCATCGTGTACTCCTGGTCGGCCAGGTGGGGCAGGTCGTCGACCGGGTGGTGCGCGGAGCGCGGGCCGGGCAGCGACGGCACGCCCCCGCTCAGCCTGTCGGCGGCGGCGCGGGCGTCCGGGGCCCAGGCGTCGGCGCCCAGCAGGCGGGCGTAGCGCCCGTCGGGGCCGAAGGCCGCACCGCCGGCCAGCACCGGGGTGCCGGCCGCCTGGCAGGCGGTGATCGCGGCGTGGGCGGTGGGCAGACGGGTGGGGATGGAGGAGGACAGCGCGACGGCGCAGGGTCCCGTGCGGTGCAGATGCGCTATCAGGTGCGGGACGGGGACCTGGGCGCCGAGGAAGTCGACCTGCCAGCCGCGCAGCGCCAGCACCTCGGCGAGCAGCCGGGCGGGCAGGGCGTGCCACTCGCCGTCCACACAGGCGACCGTGACGCGGCCCGCCCCGGCGCCGGGCCGTGTCCCGCCGCGCACCCGGTGGGCGAGTGCGGCGATGATCCGGTCGTTGATGGCGGTGGCGGCGTGCTCCTGCGCCACGGTGATGCGGTCGGCTGCCCACTCGGCGCCCACCTTCCGCTGGACGGGCGCGATGACGTCCAGCAGCACCGCCTCCGGGTCCGTGCCGGCGTCCAGCGCGGCGAAGACGGCCTCGGAGGCGGCGTACTCGTCGCCCTCGCGGACGGCGTCCCACAGCCTTTCCCGGGCCGCGTGCGGGCCGGTCCCGTGCGGATCGGCCGCGGACTTCGCGGCGGTGGAGGCGGGGTCTGTGCGGATGGTCATGAGGTGTACCTGCCCCGTGTGTGGCCGTCCACCGCGCTGAGGTGCACGGTGCGCGGCGCGGTGATGGCGACGACGGCCATGTCGTCGTGGCTTCTCCCGGAGACCCACTGGCCGGCGAGCATCCGGACGCGCTCGACCACCGCCTCCGCCGGCATGGCCGCGCACTCCCCGAGCGCGTCCTTCAGCCGCTCCTCCCCGAACATGTCGCCGCCCAGGGGACCGCCGCGCGCCTCGGTGATGCCGTCGGTGTACAGCAGGCACGTCTCACCCGGCGCGAGTTCGACCGTGGCCGTGCGCGCCCGGATCCTCGGCAGCACGCCGATCAGCGACCCGCGGGTGTCGGCCTCCTCCACGCTCCCGTCGGCGCGCACGATCAGCGGCGGAGGGTGGCCGGCACTGGTCAGCCGGAGCCTGACGTGGTTGTCCACGCGGACGGCGGAGGCCAGTACGAGGGTGGCGAAGCGGGTGTGGTGCGAGCTGACCAGCGCGCCGTTGAGCAGGCCGAGCACCCGCGGATGGTCGTCCGCCATCGGCAGCAGCGCGTGCAGCGTGTTGCGGATCTTCCCGGTCAGGACGGCCGCCTCCAGCCCCTTGCCGCACACGTCGCCCAGGACGACCAGGGACTCCTCGTCCGGCCCGGCCGCGGGGTGGAGGTCGTAGAAGTCGCCGCCGACCCACTCCTTGAGCTCCGATACGCGGTGGCCGCCGGCGAACTCGACTCCGTGCACCTGGCGCAGCTTCGGCGGGAACAGCTCACGCATCAGCGTTTCGGTGATGGCGGCCTGCTCGGCGTACAGGCGGGCGGCCGACAGCGCGGCTCCGGCCCGGGCGGCGAACAGCCTCGCGAAGGTCTCCTCGCTCCGGCTGAACGCGGCTTGGCCGGTGCGGCGCAGCAGGACCAGCGCCCCGGCCGGGACGCCGTGGCCGGGCAGGGGGGTGACCACCACCGAGCCCGCCGGTCCGTCGAACCGGGGCGGCACGACCCAGTCGGGCAGCAGCGCGGGGGCGATCCAGCGCGAGGGCGCAGGCGGGAACCCCTGGAGCGCCTCGCTCAGGCCCGGCACCGTCTCCGGGTCCGCCTCGACCGTGCCGTGCACCGGGCCCTCGGGGGTGCTGTGGGTGACCGGGAGCCTGCGTCCGGCCGCCGGGGCGATCAGCACGGCCGCGTCCGCCAGGTGCCGCACGGCCAGGCGCACGATCGCCTCCGTGCACCGCTCGACGTTCAGGGTGGCCGAGAGGGTCTCGGACACCTCCGCGAGAAGGGCGGTGCGTTCCCGCTCGCCGCGCAGGGCGTCCTCGGCCAGGCGCAGTTCGGTGTCGTCGAGCAGCCACCACACCACGTCGCCGTTCCCGCCTCGGGCCGGATGCGCCCGCAGGCTCCGCCCGCCGGCCTCGCCCCCGGGCGCCTCGCCCGGCCCGGAGCCCGGGGCGGAGGACGCGGTCAGGCGCCGGTGGGCATCGGCCAGCCAGTGCGGTACCGCCTCCTCCATCCGTGCGCCGGGCACCGCCTTCGGGAGGAGTCCGGTGGCGACCGCGTTGGCCCCCACCACCGTGCCGGACGGATCCACCACCACCACCGCGCAGGGCGCGTCGTCCCACACGGCACCGGAGCCGGTGCCGCGCGGCCGGGCAGATGAGTCCTCGGAGATCGTCACAACCGGGGCCCGCGCCGCGGGCCCCACCGCCTTCCTGCTGGATGAACGCTGAACGGAACGCCGGGCAGGACGCCGAACAGAGAATTGCCGTCCGGCAACCTTCCCCCGGATGCCGCGATCAGGGCAACCGCGACGCCCGCCGGGCGAGCGCCTCGTGCACGTCCCCCGCCTGCCCCATGAGAACAACCGGCGAGGTGGATTCGGGTGGAAAACGACGATTTCACGGAAATCGTGATGAAGATCACCGCCCCGACTCCGCCCTTCCGTCCCGCCTCGCCGCCTAAGCGGGGGCGGAGGACGGCAGCCGCCCGCGAGCGCGCTCGTGCGGTGTGCCGCGACGGGGAGACGGCGCGGGGCTCCGCCTCCCCGGCCCCCGTCGCCGTCCGCCGAACCGCCGAACCGCCGGAGCCCGGCGGCCGGGCACGGGCAGAGCCCCCGAACGCGGGCGGCGGGCCGTACGGGGCAGCGGTCACGGGCCGCCCTGGGGCCGCACGTCCCCGCCCCGGAAGCGGTGGCCGAGGCCGTACGTCCCGGGCGGCAGGGCCTTCCGGCCCTGATCCCCGCCCGGCGCCCGAAAGCGCTGCCCGCCGCTGCTAGACAGGTCATGGCCGCACGCCGGCGGCCGACGAACCCCGTGCCCCCTCCTCCTAGGAGCGTCATGCTTTCCGCCGAATCGGCCTCGGTGATCCGTGCCACCCTGCCCGCCGTTGGCGGTGCGCTGGACGAGATCACCACCCGCTTCTACGCGACCATGTTCGCCGACCGCCCCGAGCTGCTCGACGGCATGTTCAACCGCGGCAACCAGGCCAGCGGCGCGCAGCGGCAGGCCCTGGCGGGCTCCATCGCCGCCTTCGCCGGCGCCCTGGTCACCGAGCCCGGTACCCGGCCCGACACGCTGCTGGCCCGCATCGCCCACAAGCACGCCGCCGTCGGCGTCACCGAGGACCAGTACACGATCGTGCACAAGTACCTCTTCGCCGCCATAGCCGACGTGCTCGGCGACGCGGTCACCCCCGAGGTGGCGGCGGCCTGGGACGAGGTGTACTGGCTGATGGCCGGGGCCCTGATCGCCCAGGAGGCCCGCCTCTATCTCATGGCGCAGGTCAGGCCCGGGCACCCCTGGCGGCAGTGGACGGTCGTCGAGCGGCGCGAGGAGACCCCCGACACGGTGTCCCTCCTGCTGCGCCCCTCCGACGGGGCGCCCGCGCCGGCCGCCCGCGCGGGCCAGTACGTGAGCGTGCGGGTGCGGATGCCCGACGGTGTCCACCAGTTGCGCCAGTACAGCCTCTCCTCCGCTCCCGGGGACCGGACGCGCCGGATCACCGTCAAGCGGGTACAGGGCGACGGCGCCCCGGAGGGCGAGGTGTCCAACCTGCTGCACCGCACCGTGCGGCCGGGCGACGAACTCACCCTCTCCGCCCCCTTCGGGGACGTGGTGCTGGACCGGTCCGACCGTCCGCTGATGCTGGTCTCCGCCGGAATCGGCTGCACCCCCATGGTCGGCATGCTCGAACACCTCGCCGTCACCGGCTCCACCCGCCCGGTGACGGTGCTGCACGCCGACCGCTCCCCCGGCGACCACGCGCTGCGCGCCGACACCGAGCGGCTGGTGAAGCGGCTGCCGGAAGCGCGCTCGGTGTTCTGGTACGAGCGGCCCGGCGCCGAGGAATCCTGTTCCCGCCGGGGCTCGATGGACCTCGACGGGCTGGAGGTGGACACCGGCGCGAGCGTGTACCTGTGCGGTCCGCTGCCTTTCATGCGCTCCGTGCGCGAGCAGTTGCTGCGCGCGGGGGTGCCGGCCCGGGAGATCCGGTACGAGGTCTTCGGGCCCGACCTGTGGCTGGCCGACGCGGCGGTCTGAGCCGCCGCCCTTCCCCCCGGGGCGGTCACGGGTGAACGTACGGCCCGCCGGTGCGACCGGCGGGCCGTACGTGTGTGCGCTCCCGTACACGCGCAGGGAGCCGGACGACGGCCGGCTCCGGCGGGGCGGGAACATCCCGGGCCCGAACAGCGCTACCCAGTGTGCCCCTGCGTTATGAGCGGTATGAGACGGAAGGTGTGGGAACAGTGGCGGAGACAGGACGGGCGCTTCCCCATCCGGCCGATGAGACGCCGATGGTCACCTCCTGCGATCGGCGGATCACCGTGAAGTGTCTGCGGCTGCCCACCGCGGACCGGCCGATCAGCCGGGTCACCCTGGATCTCGGCCCGGGCCGCGGCAGCGCGCCGGGCACCTGGGCCGCGCTCACCCCCCGGGAGGCCCGCGAACTGGCACGGCGGCTCCTGGACCAGGCGGCCCTGGCCGAGCGCGAGACCCCCACGGCACCCGGCGCGCCGCCGCTCCCGCCCTCCTCCGCGTCATTCGGGCCCGCGTCGCCCGGCCTCCCCTCCTTCTGACCCGGCCCTCCCCCGGCGCCCGGCACGGGCGGCACGGCGGGTGAGACGGCCCGGCCGGCCCGTCCCCGGTGAGGGACGGGCCGGCCGGGCCGACCGGTCACGGGCGGCCGGTCACAGCCGGCCGGTGAGCATGCCGCGCCAGTACACGGGCGGCAGGCCGTACCGCTTGAACAGCCACATGTCGCGGCGTTCCCTGGTGGTGTCGATCAGCGGGAAGCTCGGCGCGGGCTTCAGGTCGTAGTCGAACTCGGCGAGCAGCATCCTGTCCCGAGCGGTCACCAGTGGGCAGGAGGTGTAGCCGTCGTACCGGCGCGAGGGCTCGGCCCCCCGCATGACGTCGAGCAGGTTGCCGACGACCACGGGCGCCTGCTTGCGGACGGCCGCGCCGGTCTTGGAGGTGGGCAGGTTCGCGACGTCGCCGATGGCGAAGACCTCCGGATGGCGGGGGTGGCGCAGGGTGTGCCTGTCCGCCTCGACGAAGCCGTAGGGGCCGGCCGGGTCGGCCAGCGGGCTCTTCTTGACCCAGTCGGGGGCGCTCTGCGGCGGTACCGCGTGCAGCATGTCGTAGCCGAGCGTCTCCTCGGCCCCGGCGGCGCGGTCGGTGAGGGTCACCGTGCGCCGGTCGCCGTCGACGGCGGTCATCTCGGTGTTCAGCCTGACCTCGATGCCGTACCGCCCGGCGACCCGCTCCAGTTCCCGGTTCCAGACCGGCACCTTGAACAGGGCCGGGTCCGGTATCACCAGCACCACCCTGATCCGGTCCAGGACGCCCTTCCTGCGCCAGTGGTCGGCGGCCAGATAGGCGATCTTCTGGGGTGCGCCGCCGCACTTGAGAGGGGTGGCGGGATGGGTGAAGACCGCGGTGCCCGAGCGCATGCCCTTGATGAGCTCCCAGGTGCGGGGGGCGTACTCCGGCGCGTAGTTGCTGCTGACGCCGTCGTGGCCGACCGCCTCGGCCAGGCCCGGGACGCCGTTCCAGTCGAGCTGGATGCCGGGGGCCATCACGAGGAAGTCGTAACCGGCCTCGGTGCCGTCGGAGAGGGTGACGGTGCGGGCGCCGGGGTCGACCGCCTCGGCGGCCTTCCGGATCCAGCGCACCCCCTCGGGGATGACGGAGGCCTCGGGCCGGCCGGTGACGCGCAGGGACGCCTGGCCGCCGCCGACGAGCGTCCACAGCGGCTGGTACCAGTGGATGTCGGAGGGGTCGATCACGGTGATGTCGCGGACTCCCGCGCGCCGCAGCCGGGCGGCGGTACTGATGCCGGCGCTGCCTCCGCCGACGATCAGCACGCGCCGGTCCGGGGCGCCGGGCCCGGCGCCGGAGCTGGTTCTGGGGGACATGGGGTGCTCCCGTCTGCATGGATGCGGTTGTGCCGGTGAGCCCTGGGGCTCACGTCGTCGCGGCGCGGCGGCGGCTCGGGCGGGAGCCGCCGGGGTCCGTGGCTTCCCCGGACACGCCCAGCATCTCCTCGCATACCCAGGGGGGTATTACGAGGCCGAGGGTAGAGCATCGCCCGGAGGAACCACAAATACCCGCGGGGGTATCCGCGGGCAATGTCACCGCCCGCCCGGGCGGCCGTGCCGAGAGGCCGGGCGAGGCCGCGGAGACTTCGGGCAGGACGAGGTGGCCCGGGCCGCTCCTCCCGGGCCGCCTCGTCCTGCTCCCCCCACGCGGCTCCCCACAGCCGCAACGACGATGCTGCCCGTCCCGCCGCGTCCGCCACAGGGCCGAAAGGGGAACACCGGGCGGGGACCAACGGCCCCGCCCGCCCGGCCGACAGGCCCCGCGCCCCCTGTCCGCTGTCCGCTGTCCGCTGTCCGCTGACGCACCGTCACCCGAACCGACCATGCCTCAGAAACGCTTCCCGGCGGCGGTGTTGCACCGCATGCGGACCGTTACCCCGGGGTACCCGGCGTACACGGCGCGCTCTGCGTGCCGCACAGCCGACGGCCGACGACGACCGGGGGTGCGACGGATGAGGCACGGTCTTCCGCGGAGGAGCGCGGGCTCCGACACGACCACAGCGGCACGCGGGGAGCCCGCCGCCCCCCGGTCGCCCCTGGTACGGGCGCTGGTGATGGTGGTGGCCCTGGCGGCGACGGTGCTGTTCGCCGTCGCCCTCGCCAGGCTGACCCTGACACCGTCGCACGCATCGGAGGCACTGGCGCACAGCAACCTGCGGCCGGGCGACTCCATTCGCGGCTACCTGAACCAGCCCGCGTTCCGCGACACCGTCAAACAGCTCGGCGGCAACATCGCCCTGGGGGTGCCGTTCGGGGTGCTGCTGCCGGTGGCCTGGCCGCGCGCCCGCGGACTGCTGCGGGTGGGCCTGCTGACCGCGGCGGTGATGGTGGCGGTGGAGCTGGTGCAGGGGGCCGTCGTGCCGGGCCGGGCGTTCGACGTCGACGACGTCATCCTCAACACCACCGGCGCGCTGCTGGGTTACCTGCTGCTCGGCCGCCGTATCGGCCGTGCCGTCCATCCGCCCCGCCGCCGCTGGTGGCAGCGGGGCACCAGGCGGGAGAGCGCCGCGGCCGCCGGGTCCGGGAAGGCCTGAGACACCGGCGCCGCGGCACCGGCCGGGCCGGTCCGCGGCGCCTTTACGCCTCCCTCATCGCCGGGCCGGCGGGAGGCCCGGTCTCACCAGATGGCCTCCACCCACTCGGGGCGGTCGATGAACGGATTCCGGTTGCGCTGGTACTCGTTGTAGATGACCTCGTTGCGGTTGCGCTCGAAGGAGTCGGGCGGGTCCTCCCGGTGCCACTGCTTCAGGACGCCGATACGCCCGTGGTAGGGCGCCGATCCGTTGCCCACCCGGTCGTTGGGCTCCAGATCGGCGAAGCCGTCCTCGCCCTCGTAGCGCACGGCCATGTAGAGGATCATGCGGGCCACGTCGCCCTTGACCGCGTCGCGGGGCTCGAAGCTGTCGCCGTCGGTGTAGTTGCCGGGGGCCCCCGAGACCGCGCTGCCGCCGTTGTCGAAGTCCTTGTTCCCCCGGATGCTGTTGACCCGTACGTCCGTGGGGCGCAGATGGTGCAGGTCGGTGCCGGGCCCGGTCCTGGTGCCGAAGTCACCGTGGGACTTGGCCCACACGTGCTCGCGGTTCCAGTCGCCCAGGTTGCCGCCGTGCTCGGACTTCGACTGGGAGCGGCCGCTGTACAGCAGGATCACGTTGTCCGGGTCGTAGGGGTCCTCGTCGGTGTCCCCCAGCGCGTCCCAGACCTGGCTGTAGGAGAGTCTGGTCTGCTCGCTGATGATGTCGTTGAGTGCCGCCTTCAGCGCGGTGCCGGTCTTGCCCTCGGCGGACGCGTAGTAGGTGTCCGCCGAGGAGGCCGGGAGCGCGGCGGACGGAACGGGGGCGGGGGCGGCCGAGACGGAGGTGGGGACGGCCGCGGCCAGCAGGGCGGCCGCGGCCAGGGCTATGCCTCCGGCCACGGACCCACGGGAGCGGGACATGTGGGGATGTCCTTTCGATTCGATGAGCCCCTGATCAGGGACTGCCGACGGTTGTTCGATATGCGGAGCCTCCCATATAGACATGTCCCTGCCAACAGCACAGTGGGAAGATCCCGTGACCGTCACGGGAACACCGGCCTCCACCGATCCCGGGTCCGTGCGCCCCGGGCGGGCGGGAGGGCCGGTCCGGGGCGCACGGGGCGGGTCACCCCGGAGAGTGGATCACTTCAGATAGGGGCCGTCCGCCCCGATCTTCCCGGTGCCGTTCAGGACGTGGACGCGCAGATTTCCCTTGCCCGGGGCGTCCACGGCCAGCCTTCCGTCGGTGACCTGCCGGGTCTCCCCGGTGACGGCGTCGGTGTAGGTGCCGTTGGGGATGCCGGTGTAGGTGGCGCCGTGGGTGACGGTGACCAGCGCGAAGCTGTCCGTGGAGCCGCTGGTGTAGCGGCGCTTGAAGGCCATCTCGCCGCTGACCCCCTCGGTGGAGTACTGGCCCGTCTGCAGGGCCGGCACCGCGCGCCGGATCAGGTTGAGCCGCTGCACATGTCTGACCAGCGGCTTGTCCAGGGTTTCGGCGACCGCCCCGGTGGCCGAAACCACCTCGGAGAAGTCCGAAGCGGTGACGCTTCCGGCGAGGTGGTCGCCGAAGTAGGCGCGACCGGTGGTGTCCAGCGGGCAGGTGGGCCCGCAGTCGATCTTCGCCCCCTTGCGGAACTCGATCTCCGAGCCGTAGTACAGGGTGGGGATGCCGCGGAAGGTCCACATCAGCGACATGTTCTCCGCCCAGGCGTCGGTGCCGCCGGTGTAGCGGTCGCCGCTCTTGTTGGGCCCGTAGTCGTGGCTGTCGACGTAGACGACGTTGTAGGTGGCGTCGTTGTAACTGTCGTCGGAGTCCTTGCCGTTGTGGAAGGCGTTCCGGGCGTCGCCGAAGTTCATGTGCATGCGCATGTCGATGACGTTCATGCCCGAGAACCGGCTGTGATCGGGGGCGTGGTAGTCGTTGCCGTGCAGGAAGGCGTTGTCCGAGGCCGGCTGGCCGGCCGGGCCCCGCGCCTGCTCCCACTCGTACATCTCCAGCGCCGCCTCGGCGTCGTCGGCGCTGTACTCCTTGCGCTCCTTCCAGGTGTAGAACTGCGCCGAGTGGTTGACCGACCCGCGGTTCCACTTGTCGTTGACGAAGGCCGCGACCTCGCCGAAGACGAAGAAGTTCCTCGCCGCCTCCGCGCCGAACCGCTGTGTGACGCGCTCCTGGATGGCCGGCAGGAAACGGCGGTTCCAGGTGGTGCGCGGGATGTGGACGGCCGTGTCCACCCGGAAGCCGTCCACGCCCATGTCGATGTACTTGTTGTAGGCGCCGATCAGATGGTTCTGCACGGCCGCGCTCTCGGTGTCGAAGTCGGCCAGGTCCTCGTGGATCCAGCAGGAGCGGGAGTCCTCGCCCTCCCAGTTGCCGATCCAGCAGTCGTGGTACAGGGCCCGGGGGAACATGCCGGACGTGGGGCTGGGCCACTGGCAGTTGTAGACCGTGTACCCCTCCGGACTTCTGGCGCCGGTGGGCTCGCCCCAGTTCAGGCAGGTGTTGCCGGCCGGCTCCGCCGTCGACCACAGGTCCCCGTTGTAGTGGGCCTTGCCGGACTTCGGGTCCACCGTCAGGCCGTCGTACTCGAAACCCTCGTTCGGCTCGTCGTAGTACCAGCTCCACTGACTGTCGCGCACCCCGTAGACGGTCGGAGTGAACAGTCCCTTGGCGCCCCAGCGGGAGGAGTGGTTGTAGACCACGTCCTGGTAGATCTTCATGCCCTTGGCGTGGGCGGCGTTGATCAGGTCCTGGTAGGAGGCGCCGGCGGACTCCAGGCGGGGGTCCACCCGGTAGAAGTCCCAGCCGTGGTAGCCGTGGTAGTCGTAGTCGGAGCGGTTGAGGACCACGGGGGTGACCCACACGGCGGAGAAGCCGAGCCCCTTGATGTAGTCGAGCCGGTCGATCAGCCCCTTGAAGTCGCCGCGGAACATGGGGTCGTCGTTGGCGGCGTTGCCGGACCTCTCGTGCTGGTTCCCGCCGCGGTTGTTGGAGGAGTCGCCGTCGTTGAAGCGGGCGGTGAGGACGAAGTAGATCGGGTCCTTGCGCGGGTCGGTGCCCAGCGGCCTGCCCCGGGCGGGCGCGGGCGGTTCCTCGCCGGTGGTGGCCCCGGCCTCGGCGGAGGGGGCCGAGAGGTTGCCCGCCGCGTCCACGGCCCTGACCGTGTAGGCGTAGGCGGTCCTCTCCTCCAGATCCGTGTCGGAGAAGACGGTGGAGCGGACGTCGGTGACGGCCGTGCCCTTGGTCCCGCCGGTACGGGTCACCTGGTAGCCGGTGACTCCCCGGTCGTCGGTGGACGGTTCCCAGGAGACCACGACCGAGGTGCCGTCGGCGCTCGCGGTCACCCCCTCGGGCGCGGTGGGGGCCTGTGTGTCGGGCTCCTCCTCGGCGCACGGGTCCGCGGCGTCCTGGGTGACGGTCCGGTTCTCGACGGTGGCGACTCCCGCGGCGATGGTGTAGTCGGTCCCGTTGTTGTTGTCCCAGACCCCGTTGCCGTTGTTGAAGGCGGCCTTCATCGAACCGGCGCCGCCCAGGTCCGCGGTGTGCTTCCACCAGCCGGCGCAGGCGGCCTCCATGCCGGCGCCGGGCGGTTCGGTCCACGTGCCGCCGTCCGGCCGGTAGTGGATGTTGGCGGTGGACCAGCCCAGGGCGGCCGTCGAGTAGTAGACCGTGGCGGTGCTCCCCTCGCCGTCCCCCTCGCCCGGGTCCGGTTCGGCTCCCGCGCAGGGGTCGGAGTGGGCGACCGCGCCGTCCCTGACGGTGATGTTCCCGGTGCCCAGGTCGTAGTTCCGCCCGCCGTTGTTGTCCCAGGTTCCCGAGCCGTCGTTGAAGGTGGCCTGCAGCCCGGAGGCGCCGCCCAGGTCGACGGTCTTCTTCACCCAGTCCGTACAGGCCGCCTCCATCGCCTCCCCGGGCACGGCCGTCCACTGCCCGCCGTCCGGCGCCCAGTGCAGGTTGTACTCGGACCAGTTCCTGGTCCCGGTGTGGTAGAAGACCGTCGCGGTGTGCCCGGCCTCCGCCGCGACGGGCACGGTCTCGGGGGCGGTCCCGCCCGGCGGTGCCACCGCGGGCAGGGCCAGCAGGCCGCTCGCCACGACGACCGCGACGGCAGCCGCCGACGAGCGCCGTGGCGGCGGAGATGTACCGATCTTCATGCGCGTCTCCAGGGCAGGGCCGCGGCTGCCGGAGCCGCGGCGGTCGTCGGCTGTGCGGATACGGCGTATCCGCACAGCCCCCGTGAGGACCGGATCCTGACGCGCCTCGGGAACCGGCCGGGCAGTGCGGTGAAACGGTGGAGCGGCAGCCCTGAAACAACTGCCGTAATATTTCCGCAAGTTGTTGCGGTGCCAAGAATTTATCCGTGCATGACACTCACGTAAAGGGCCGCGCCATCCTCCTGCCCGTGAGGCCTCACGGGCAGGAGGGGGCCGCCGGCAGGTCCGAGACCAGTTCGGACCACCGGTGGGTCCGCCTCGCCCGGCAGACCTCGGCCGCCACCTCGGCGGCGTCGAGCCTCCACAGGCGCTTCTCCTCGCCCGCGGTGGCCAGCGTCCGGCCGTCCGGGCTCAGGGCCATGGCGGAGATCTCCCCGTCGCCGGTGAGCGTGGCCACCGTGTCGCGCGAGGCGGTGTCCCACAGGTGGATCGTGCCCGTCCCCGCGGTGACCAGCGTCTCGCCGCGCGGGGAGAACGCCACGTGCTCGGCGCCGTCGGGGTGGCCCGTGAGGGTGACGGCGGTACGGTACGAGGCCGTGTCCCACAGCCGTACACGGCCTCCGGCGGCGGTCGCCAGCAGACGTCCGTCCGGGGAGAACGCCACGCCGGTGACCGGGCCCTCGTGGCCGGTGAGGGAGATCCGCACCTGCCGGTCGCGCACCTCCCACACCAGTACGGTGCGGTCGGCGGAGGCCGTGGCCAGGGTGCGGCCGTCCGGGGAGAACGCCAGCGCGCGCACCCGGTCGGTGTGCCGCCTCGGGACGGCCGTCCGCCGTCCCGAGGCGGCGTCCCACAGCCGGACCGTGCCGTCGGCGGTGCCGGTGGCCAGGGTGCGGCCGTCCGGGGAGAACGCCATGGCCGTCACTCCGCCGGTGTGACCGGTGAGGGCGGCCCGCCGCCGTCCCGAGGCGGCGTCCCACAGCCGGACCGTGCCGTCGGCGGTGCCGGTGGCCAGGGTGCGGCCGTCCGGGGAGAAGACCGCCGCGTGCACGTCGCTTCCGTGTTCCAGGGTGCGCAGCCGGCGGTGTCCGCCCGTCCGCCACAGCTCCACCGCCCCGTCGGCGGATCCGGTGGTGGCCAGGGTGCGGCCGTCCGGGGAGAACGCCGCCAGCCGGGAGAACGGCGCTGCGGTGCCCAGGAGGGCGGTCCGCTGCCGTGTGGCCGTGTCCCACAACTGCACCCGGCCCTCGCCGTCGGCCACGGCCAGGACGCGGCCGCCGGGGGACAGTGCCGTCTCGTAGGCGGCCGGGTCCTCTCCGGCGGTGATGGTGGCGGTCGTGCGGTGGTCGCCGGTGTCCCAGAACCTGACGGTGCCGTCGGCTCCGGTGATGGCGAGGGTACGGCTGTCGGGGGTGAACGCCAGTTCCCGGTGGGCGTGTTCGCGGCGGCCCGTCACCGAGGAGGTCTTGCGGTAGTGGTAGGTCGCGGTGTCCCACAGCCGGGTGATCTCGGTGCCGGCCGCGGCCAGGGTGCCGCCGTCCGGGGAGAACGCCACGTCGTGGACCGGGCTGCGCTGCCCGGTCGACGCGCTCCTCATGATGGTGAGGGTGCCGCTCTCGCGGCCCGTCCCGGTGTCCCACATGCGCAGGGTGGCGTCGACGCCGCCGGTCACCAGGGTGCCGCTCTCCGGGGAGAACGCCACGGCCGTCACCTCGCCCGTGTGTCCGGACAGGACGGCCGTCTGCCGCTCCTTCGCGACGTCCCACAGCCGCACGGTCCCGTCGCCGCCGCCGGTGGCCAGGGTGCGGCCGTCCGGGGAGAACGCCACCGTCGTCGCCTGGCCGGTGTGGCCGGTGAGCGTGGCGGCCACCCGGCGGGTTCGGGTGTCCCACAGCTTGACGCTGCGGTCGTCGCCCGCGGTGGCCAGCAGCCGGCCGTCCGGGGAGAAGGCCACATCGTTCACCCGGTCCGTGTGGCCGGCGAGGGTGGCGGCCACCCGGCGGGCCCGCGTGTCCCACAGTCTGACGCCGTGACCGCCCCCGGCCGTGGCCAGGGTGCGGCCGTCCGGGGAGAACTCCATCGCCGACACGGTGCCGGCCTGTCCGGCGAACCGGTCGGCCCGGTAACGGGCGTAGGCGGACAGCAGACTGCTGCGCGTCTCGGGGACGTCGGCCCGCTGGAAGGCGGCCAGGGCCAGCATCGCCGCCGCCTCCGGGCGTTCCCCGGCCATCGAGTCGGCCTGGGCGGCCAGTTCGTGCGAGGTGACGACGCGCCGCTGCTCACGGGCGATCGAGTACTGCTGGAAGGTCGCCGCGATCGCGGTCGCGCAGAGCACCAGCAGGGCGGACAGCACCGTCGAAAGCCGCCGCAGCCGCATGGTCCGGGCGCGGGCGTCCTCGGCCTCCGCCTTCTCGGCGGCCTCGCTGGCCAGCAGGAACTCCCGCTCCAGCGCGGTGAGACCGGCCCCCGTGCCGCCGAGCCGGTCCCGGGCCGCCGCGAGCCGGGCGCCCCGGTAGAGGGATCCCGCGTCGCGGTCCAGGGAGTGCCAGACCTGCGCGGCCTCCGTCAGCTGCCGGTGGACGAGCAGCCGCCGCCGGTCCGCCTCGATCCAGCCGCGCAGCCGGGGCCAGGCCGCGATCAGCGCCTCGTGCGCCAGGGTGACCGCCGAGCCGTCGAGGGTGACCAGACGGGCCCGCGCCAGCCGCTCCAGCACCTCCGCCTCGACGGTGCGGCCCGCGCCGTCCGCGCCCAGTTCGCCGCGGTCGGTGGGGCGCCGGGTGTCGGGCGCCCCCTCGCCGGGGTTGACCAGCCGCAGCAGGATCCCGCGGGCGGCGGCGGCCTGGTCGGGGTCCAGCCGGGTGTAGAGGTCCTCGGCGGTCTGGGCGATGGCGCCGCGTATGCCGCCGGCGGCCTCGTAGGCCGCCAGGGTCAGCGCGCGTCCGCGGCGCCGGCGCCAGGTCTCCAGCAGGGCGTGGGACATCAGCGGCAGTCCTCCGGGCTCGCCGGTCGCCTCGTCCACCAGCCTCGCGGTGAGGGCGCGTTCGACGATCAGGCCCGCGTCGGCGGCCGGGCGGACGATGGCCCGGCGCAGTTGCGCCGGGGTCATCGGCCCGACCAGGAGCGTGGCGTCCCGCAGGGCGTCGGCGAGGTCGGGATGGCCCGCGCAGTGGCCGAAGAAGTCCGCCCTGACCGCGACGACGACCCGCAGCCGGCTGCGGGGGCGGCGGGCCGCCAGCAGCAGGTCGGTGAACTCCCTGCGCTCCTCGGGGTCGCGGCACAGGGTGAAGGCCTCCTCGAACTGGTCGACGACGACCACCGTGTCCGCGTCGGGGGCGTGGGAGGCGGGCGCGAGCAGGCGGGGGTGGTCCCTCATCGGGTGCGGACCGGGGGTGAAGACGCGGATGGCGGCCGGCCGCACCGCGGCGGCGCCGGAGCGCAGGGCGGGTATCAGCCCCGCGCGCAGCAGCGAGGACTTGCCGCTGCCGGAGGCGCCGACGACGGCCGTGAACCGGCTCTCCCCCACCCGGCGTACGAGGTCGCCGGTGAGCTGCTCGCGTCCGAAGAAGCGTTTCTCGTCCTCCGGCTGGAAGCGTCTCAGCCCCGGGTAGGGTGCGTCGGCGCCGTCCGTGCCGGACGGCTGGGCCAGTACGTCGGCACACGCCCGGCGCCAGCGCTCCTCCCACTCCTGTCGGTCGCCGCCGCAGGCCTGCGCGTAGGCCAGGGCGACCGGGAGCGTGGGCAGTCTGCGGCCGGCCGCCGCCTCGGCCAGGGTCGCCGCCGAGTAGGGCGCCCGCTGGGCCATCGCCCGGTAGGTGGTGCCGCCCGACGCCCGGCGCAGTTCGCGCAGTTCGGCGGCGAACCGCTGCACCGGGCCGGCGGCCGGATCCAGTGGTTTCTCCCGGCGCCCCATCGCATGTCCTCCCCCGTCGCGTCCGCCCGCCGCGTCCGCGATCGGGCGCCACCGTAGGCCCCCCGCGACCGGCCGACAAGCCCGCGCTCCGCACTGTCGCCTCCTTCCCCGGCACGTGCCGCGCACCGGCCGCGAATTGTCCGGCGCGGCGGAACGGGCCTGCCTGACAACGCCTTCCGGCCGAGACTCGGTGCTCGGGCATGGCCGGACGGGCCGGTGTGCTCCGGCCGGGCCGGCGGCGGGGGACACGACCGGGGAGAAGGAGGAACACATGGTGTACGAGACGGCGTTCGCGAGCGAGGACGTGCCCGCGGCCGAGCGGTTCGGGCGCTGGTGCGAGCTGGTCCGGCGGGCCCACGCGCCCCTGGAGGCGGACAGCCCCCACCGGGCGGACTTCCGGGCCCGGCTGCGCGTGCTGAGCCTCGGGGCCGTCACGGTGTGGCCCGCGGAGTTCGCGCCCGCCGTCCTGCGGCGCACCCCGGAGCTGGCCCGGCGGCACGACCCGCGGACCGTCCATGTGTCCCTGCCGCTGCGGGGGCGGCTGAGGGTCGCCCGGGAGGGCCGCGCGGACGGCCACGGTCCCGGTTCCCTGTGCGTGGTGGACACCTCGCGCCCGTGCGAGATGTGGGCGGGCGACGACGACGGCCCGTACAGCGGCATCGGGCTGGAGGTCCCCCGGGACCTGCTGCACCTGCCGCCGGAGCGGCTGGCCGGGCTGACCCGTCGCAGCCTGTCGGCGCGGGAGGGGATGGGGGCGCTGCTGGCGCAGTTCCTGACCACGGTGGCGGCGGACTCCGCCCGCTACCGGCCGTCCGACGGGCCCCGGCTGGCCGCGGTCGCGGTCGACCTGCTGTCCGCCCTGTTCGCCCACGCCCTGGAGAGCGACCACGCGCTGCCGCCGGAGGACCAGCGGCGGGCCCTGCTGCTGCGCGTCCAGGCCTTCATACGCCGGCACCTGCACGACCCGCATCTGTCCCCGCCCGCGATCGCGGCGGCGCACCACATCTCCCTGAGCCATCTGCACCGGCTGTTCCGGGACGAGGGCTCCACCGTCTCGGCGTTCCTGCGCGACCAGCGGCTGCGGCGCATCCGGCAGGACCTGTCCGACCCCGCCCTGCACCGCACGCCCATCCACTCCGTCGCCGCCCGGTGGGGTCTGACCGACCCCTCCGCCTTCAGCCGCGCCTTCCGCGTCGCCTACGGCACCTCGCCCAGCGACTACCGGCAGCGCGTGCTGGCCGGCGGCGGTACGCCGGCGGCCGCGCGGGGCGGCCTCGTGGCGAACGCCGCCGGCCGCTGACGCACCGTTCGGTCCGGCACCCGGTACCCGGTACTCGGTGTCCGGTATCAGCCCATGCCCAGGCGGGCGGTGGCCTTGCGCATCATGCCCGCCTTCTGCTCGACCGGCTTCTGCTGCTCGCCCTGGAGCGCGCTGACGACTGTGAGCGCGCCGGTCAGGACGGGGATGCTCCACTGGGCCCAGCGCAGCTGCCGCTCGGCGTCCTCCATGGAGGCCGGGTGGTGCTGGGACCCGGCCGCCTTGTCCGGGTCGGTGGAGGTGGCCATCTCCAGCTTCTTGCCCATGGCGCGGCTGTAGGCGGTCGCCGCCAGGGCCGCGCCGGTCAGGACGGTCTTGATCGCCGAGGAGGCCCCCACTCCCCGCTGGTGCTCCACGCGGTACATGTTGGACGCCAGCAGGGAGGCGGCGCCCGCGAGGTGGGCGGCGATGGCCAGCCCGTTGACCGGCGTCCACTTCGCCCATCCGGTGCTCGCGATCCTGTCGCCGGCCGCGGCGTCCTCCCACTCCCTGGCGACGCCGTTCAGACCCACGGCGCCCATCAGGGAGCCGCCGAACCATGCGCCCATCCCCAGGTCGTGCAGGCTGCGAGCGAGCGTGTTGCGTTCGGACACGATGATCTCCAGTTCGCCTCGTCCGATTCGAGCGGTATCCACGACATTCGAGAATTTCGCGGCATTCAAGGCATACCAGAGGTTCCCGGGGGCCGCCGCCCGGAGCCGCACGTCCGGGCGGTGGCGCTCACGTCCGCACCGGGGCGCGGCGGCGGTCATCCGCCGGCGCCCTCCCCCGCCCCCGGCCGCCGCGGCTCGGGGCGGCACAGCACCGGGTTCTGCAGCTCGGTGCAGGGGCGGTGGCCGCGGGAGCGCACGATGTCCCTGCCGACCTCGTTCGTCAGATAGCGCAGGAAGCCGGCGGCCAGGGACCTGGCGGGGGGCTCGCCGTAGGTGTAGGCGTACTCCGTCTCCCAGAACGGGTAGACCCCGTGGTCGGCCGCCTCCAGTGTGGCCCGCTGTCCGCCGATGCGCACCAGCCGCAGGTCCTTCCGGCCGGACGCCTCGTCGAGGCCGCTGTAGCCGATGGCTCCGGGCGTCTGCGCCACCTCGTCCAGCACCTCGGTGGTGGAGCCCCGCTCGCAGTTGAGCGGGCCGCGCGGCGTGCCGGGCAGCAGGGTGAGGCAGTCGTCGGAGGTGCGCGCGAGGTTCCGCGATCCGCTGAAGATCCGCTCCTCGAAGACGCCGCGGGTACCGGAGTTGCTCAGTCGGCTCACCAGACGGACGGGCAGGTCCGCTCCTCCCACCTCCTTCCAGTTGGTGATCCTCCCGCCGTACAGGTCCCCGATCTGCTCCAGCGTGAGGTCCTGGACCCCGGCGTCCTCGTGGATCACGAGAGTGAAGAGGGTGAAGGCCACCGGACGCGGCAGCAGCAGCGGCTGGTCGTCCCGCTTGGCCCCGTCGGTGAACGCCAGTATCCGGGTGTTCCTCCCCTTGCTCTCACTCATCAGCGCCTCCAGGCCCCCCTTGCTGCCCCGGTAGTCGTGGTGGAACGTCACGTCCTGCTCGCCGCAGGTCTCCCGGTACGCCTCCGCGGCCTCCCGCAGCACGGGTTCGAAGGCCGTGGACCCGGTGAGGGTGAGCTTGCCGCCGGCGCAGTCCAGCGGCGCCGCGGTGTCGTCGCGGCCGAGCACGGAGAAGGCGAGTTGCCCGAGGATGACCAGGACCAGGAAGCAGACCAGCGCGACGGCCCGCCAGGGCGTCCCGGTCTGGCTCCTGGTCTCCTGTATGCCGCCGTTGCCCACACCGCCCTTGATCCCGCCTATGACCCTGGGCGGCTCGAACGGCGCCTGCGGGTCCGCGCCGGCCCCCGCACCGCCGGTGCGCTCCAGGGCGGCCAGGACCTTGTAGTGGGCGGAGCGGTTGAGCGGCACCTTGGGGAGTTCGATGACGCCGTCGCGCACGCTCAGACCCGAGTCGTCGCTGAAGCAGGGGCGCAGGAAGTCGTCGCTGAGCTCGGTCACCACCATCCCGGCGACCCTGCGCCCGGGGAACTCGACCCGGACACCGACCCTGTCGTCGGGGAGGACGGCGTAGTCGTCGATGTCGATGTGGGTCGCGCCGCTGTTCTCCACTCGCAGCAGGACGAAGGACGGGTCCACCAGCCGGGTGCCGTCGCCGTCCTGCAACTGCTGCAGCGCCCCCGCGTACTGGACCCCCGCGAACTGGGCGTGGACGGCGTCGGTGGCGGTGGTGTCCATCTGCACCCGGTAGCCCAGTCGCTTGCGTCCGACGAAGACGAACTCGTAGAGCGCGGCGACGATCGGCACGAGCACACCGAGCACCGCGAGAACGACTTCCCACCGAAGCATGTCCATGGCCTGTCCGCCCCCCGTGGAGAACATGGTGAAGGGCCGTCAAACATACGAGCGGGCCGGGCTCCGGCGAAGTGGCGTGTCCGGCTTCCGGCGAGTGTTCACCGGCTGTTGGGGAGCGGTGCGCCGGCCGTACGGCGCGCCGTACGCCCCCGGGCGGGCCGGGGGCGTACGGCTCCGGGCGGCGGGCCGCGACGGACAGCTCAGCCGCAGGAGGCCGTCCGCTCGTACCAGCCGGGCTCGGTCTCGGCGAGGGAGGTGACGGTGTAGACGTTCCACAGCCCGAGCGCGTCGCCGGAGCCGACCGCGTAGGTGTAGCCGTAGCGGACGGTGGCGCGTCCCTGCTGCACATGGGTGTAGTTGCTCGCCGTGAAGCAGGCGGGCGTCCCCGGGTCGCCCGGGTCGCCGGGGTCGCCCGGGTCGCCGGGGTCGCCGGGGTCGGTGTCGCCCAGGCCCCAGTCGGCGGTGATGTACGCCGTCGAGCACATCAGGTCGGCGGTGTACGCGCCGGTCGTTCCGCAGCCCTCCGACGGGCGCACCGGGACGGCGTGCCCCATGCCGGTGACGCGGTAGTCGCGCACGACGGTGCCCGCGGAGGAGTCGTAGTCCTTCCGCGTCACCCCTCCGGGCAGCGAGGCCGAGCCGTCCGCGGTGGCATCCGTGCCGTGCGTGTTCGTCCACTGCTTCACCAGCTCGTCCGCGTTCGCCGGGGCGACCGTGGTGTCGGAGGCGCCGTGCCAGATCGCGACCGACGGCCATGGGCCGCCGTATCCCGGGTTCTGGGCGCGGACCAGATCGCCCCACTGGGCGGCGGTCTTCGTGACGCCCGGGTTCATGCAGCCGAACGCCCCGACCATGCCGGTGGCGCAGCCGTGCGGCACGCCGGCCAGCACGGCGCCTCCCGCGAACACGTCCGGGTAGGCGGCGAGCACGCTCGCCGCCATCGCGCCGCCGCCGGAGAACCCGGCGACGTACACCCGGGACGGGTCGGCCCCCACCGCGCTCACGGTGTGGCCGGCCATCTGACGCAGCGACAGCGCCTCGCCCCGCCCGCGCGAGGTGTCGCCGCTCTGGAACCAGTTGAAGCAGCGGGAGCTGTTGTTGGCCGTCTCCTGCTGGGCGGCGACGAGCGCGAAGCCCCGGCTGTCGGCGTACGCGCGCCAGCCGTAGGTCGTCACGAAGCCGGGCGCGTCCTGGGTGCAGCCGTGCAGGACGAGGACGACCGGGGCACCGGCCGGCAGGTCGTCGGGGACGTAGCGGTACATGGTCAGCGCGCCCGGGTTGGAACCGAAGCCGGTGACGCGCTCGAGGCCGGCGGCCGCCGCCGGGGCGGCGGACAGCCCGGTGAACGCCAGCGCGAGCGTGCCCAGCAGCACGCCCGCGCGGCGCAGGAGGTTCATGGTTCTCATGAGGGGGGTCCTTACGCCTGAAAGGGACCTGACAATCAATGCCTGCACCGTAGGGCGTGACGCAGATCACTCGAACATGCCGGAGCCACAGGTTCACCTGCGCGCCGGTGGCCGCCGCCCACATTGCCCCGTAAGGGCCCGCGTCCGCGTAAGGTCACTCGGCGCAGGCCTGCTCCGGCCCCGAGCGGGCGAGGGCGGCGAGGGTGTCCAGCGCGCGGGCGAGGACGTCCGGCGGCGGCGAGGCGAGGGCGAGGCGTACGGCGTGGGGGGCCCGGAGCCCGTCGGCGGCGAACGCGGCCGACGGGGTGACCGCGATGCCGTGCCGGGCGGCGGCCGCGACGAAGGTGTCGGCCCGCCACGGAGGCGGCAGCTCCCACCAGCAGAAGTACGAGGACGGGTCGCCGCCGACCGCGAAGCCCTCCAGTCGGCGGGCGGCGATCTCCCGGCGGGCGGAGGCGTCCCGCCGTTTGGCCCGCACGATCTCGTCCACCGCCCCCTCGGCCCACCAGCGCCCCGCCGCGTCCAGGGCGAAGCGCGCGGGCCCCCACCCCCCGGAGCGCAGCGCCGCGGCGACGGCGGGCACGAGGGCGTGCGGGGCGACGGCATACCCCGCGGTCAGCCCGGGGGCCAGACGCTTGGAGAGGCTGTCGACCAGAACCGTGCGCTCCGGGAGCAGGGCGGCCAGCGGCGGCACGTCGCGGAGGAAGGCCCAGACGGCGTCCTCGATCACGGCAACGCCCAGCCGGCCGAGCACCTCCGCCAGCTCCGCCAGCCGCCGCGGCGGCGTCACCAGGCCCAGCGGGTTGTGGACGGTGGGCTGGAGGTAGACGGCTGCCAGCGGTGCGGCGCGGTGAGCCTCGGCGACGGCCTGCGGGACCACCCCTTCCCCGTCCACCGACAGCGGGACGACCTCCACCCCCAGCCGGCCCGCCACGGACCGCAGCACCGGATAGGTCAGCTCCTCGGCTCCCAGCCGCCCGCCCGGCGGGACCAGCGCGGCGATCGCGGCCGCGATCGCCTGGCGCCCGCCCCCCGCGAACAGCACCCGGTCCGGGTCCGGCCGCCAGCCGCCCCGAGCCAGCAGTCCGGCGGCGGCGCCCCGCGCGGCGGCCGTGCCCGCGGGGCCGACGGGGCGCGTGGCGGCCTCCAGGACGTCCGGGCGCAGCAGCGGCGCGATCCCGGCCGCGAGGAGCGCCGACTGCCCGGGCACCACGGGATGGTTGAACTCCAGATCGATGCGCCCCTCGGCCGGCTCGGCCACCGCCGGGTCCGCCGTGCGGGCGGAGGCCCGGACGAAGGTCCCCCTGCCGACCTCGCCGACCGTCAGGCCCCGGCGGGCCAGCTCGCGGTAGACCCGGGCGGCCGTGGAGCCCGCGATGCCGCGCCGCCGGGCGAACTCCCGCTGCGTGGGCAGCCGGTCGCCCGGCCGCAGCCGCCCGGCGGCGATGTCGGCCGCCATGCCGTCGGCGATCCGCCGGTAGTCGTCCACAGGACCCCCTCGCCGGTCTCTTCCGCTTCGTCCGCCACCGCCACAGCCGCCACAGCCGCCACCGCCCCAGCCGATGCCGCCGGTGCCGTCCGGTCACGTCATTGCACCGAGAGCAATATAGTGCATTGCATCGATGCATGCCGGAACATACGCTCGACGGGCGGTACTTCCCGCGGGCGGCCCGGCGGCCGCGGACCGGCTCCGGAAAGGCGGACACAGGCCATGCTCGGAACAGGTGCGGTGCTCGGCGTCGCGGTGGTCTCCCTGGGGATGGTCCTGACCCCGGGGCC
The DNA here is from genome assembly GCF_002843305.1 of Streptomyces barkulensis. Classification (GTDB taxonomy): domain Bacteria; phylum Actinomycetota; class Actinomycetes; order Streptomycetales; family Streptomycetaceae; genus Streptomyces; species Streptomyces barkulensis. The sequence goes on along the minus strand of NZ_PGSG01000110.1, from coordinate 64,801 downwards.
GAACATGATCTACCTCGTCTCGCGGAGCATCGCCCAGGGGCGGCGCGCCGGAATCGTGTCGCTCGGCGGCGTCGCCCTCGGTTTCCTGGTCTACCTCACGGCCGCGAACCTGGGCCTGTCGGTCGTCTTCCTGGCCGTCCCCGGGCTGTACGCCACGGTGAAGCTCGCCGGAGCCGCGTATCTGGCGTGGCTCGCCTGGCAGGCCCTCCGGCCGGGGGGAGCGGCGGTCTTCGCCCCGCGGGACGTTCCGCACGACCCGCCCCGCCGCCTGTTCGTCATGGGGCTGGCGACGAACCTGCTCAATCCGAAGATCGCGGTCATGTACCTCTCGCTCATCCCCCAGTTCGTCGATCCGGGGGCCGGGCACGTCCTCCTCCAGGGGTTCGCGCTCGGTGCGGTCCAGGTGGCGGTCAGTCTGGCGGTGAACCTGGCCATCGTCCTGGCCGCCGGCTCCATCGCGGCCCTCCTGTCCCGGCACCCCTCCTGGCTGAGGATCCAGCGGTACGCCATGGGATCCGTCCTCGGCGTGCTGGCCGTCACCCTCGCCGTCGACGACTCGCGCCCCGCGCGGACGGCCTGAGGCGCCGACGGACGCCGTGAGCGACGACGCCGTGAGCGGCCGAGGGGCCGAGGGCCGAGAGGCGCCGGTGCGGCGGGTCACCACCGCAGGGCGAGCGACCCGTCCGGCTCGCGGTCGACACGCGAGCCGAGGCCGCGGCCGGCGCGGTCCAGGACCGCCCGCAGCCATTCGGCGTCCTCCCGCGAGGCGTGGCGCAGCCGTATCCGCCGCGCCTGGAACGGCACCATCCGCACACCGGCCGTCCGGCCGTCCGGCTCCAGCCGGACGAAGTACAGCAGCCGCAGGTCGTCCCGGTACCGCTCGTAGCCGGTGATGCCCTCGTAGTCGTTCACCAGATCGCCGCAGCCGTACAGCACGAGCCTTCCCCGGTACACCTCCGGGGGACGGGGGTGGTGCGAGGAGTGGCCGTGGACGATGTCCGCGCCGCCGTCGATCAGGGCGTGCGCGAAGCCGGCCTCCTCACCGGAGACCTCGTACCCCCAGTTCGGCCCCCAGTGGACCGAGGCGACCACGACGTCCCCCGGCCGCCTGACCCGGCGGATCCGCTCGGCCACGGCGGCAGCGGCGGCCGGCGAGGGTTCGTCCACGACGTCCACGCCGGGCCGGCCGGGACCGGCGGACCAGGACGGCGGTATGCCGCTGGAGGGCATGCCGAAGGCCAGGGCCACCACCCGCCGCCCGTTTTCCAGGGGTACGGTCGCGGGCCGCCGCGCGGCGGCGAGGTCCCGCCCCGCCCCCGCCGTGGCGATTCCCGCGCCCGCCAGGGCGTCGAGCGTCTCCTCCAGGCCAAGGCGGCCGAAGTCCAGGACGTGGTTGTTGGCCAGGACGCACACGTCGGGGCGGGCGGCCGACAGGCAGGGGAGGTTTGCGGGGCTCATCCGGTAGTGGACGCCCTTGCCCGGCGCGAACGCGCCGCCGCGCGTGACGGCGGTCTCCAGGTTGACGATCCGGGCGTCGGGGGCGACCTCGTCGATCATCGCGAGCGCCTCGCCCCAGGGCCACTCGAAACCGGCCGGCCGGGGCACCGGGCCGCCGGCCGCCTCGGCCAGCTCGACGTAGGAACGGGCGTCCCGGATGTACGCCTCGCGCAGCGCCGGATCACCGGGGTGCGGGAGAACCTGGTCGACGCCCCGGCCGAGCATCACGTCACCGCAGAGGAACAGGGTGACCGCGGCCCCGCTCATGCTTCCAAGGGTAGGACCTTCCCGCCCCGCCTCCGGGGCCGGCCGGCCCCGGAGGCGGGGGACCGTCGGCCCTGCCGCCCCGGCCCCGTCCGTGGTGTCCTGATGGTGGCCGTCGGAGGCGGCCACCGGACGCGGAGAAGCGGAGCGAGACCGCGCACCGCGCAATCGGAGCCCGCGGGAAGCGGGTGGCCTCCGGCAGGCCCCGTGTGCCCGGCGTGACCCCCGTACGCCGGGCACACGGCACGGGCGCGGCTATCCGCCGCTCCCCTCCGTCCCGTCCGTCCCGGCTCCCTCCAGGGTCGCGGCGTGGTCGGGCACAAGGGTCTGCGTCTCCCTCGGCGGCCGCCGGTAGCCGGTGGACGGCGGCCGGGGCGGCAGGCTCAGCTCCGGCGGCTCGACCTCGCGGTAGGGGACGCCGGACAGCAGATGGGCGATCATGTTGATCCGCGCCCGCCGCTTGTCGTCCGCGTCGACGACGTACCAGGGGGACCCGGGGATGTCGGTGTGGGCGAACATCTCGTCCTTGGCCCGCGAGTACGCCTCCCACCGGACGCGGGACTCCAGGTCCATCGGGGACAGCTTCCAGCGCCGCATGGGGTCCTCCAGCCTCGACCGGAAGCGCCTCTCCTGCTCCTCGTCGCTCACCGAGAACCAGTACTTGCGCAGCAGGATGCCGTCCTCGGTCAGCAGCCGCTCGAAGACGGGGCACTGGCGCAGGAAGCGCGCGTGCTCCTCCTCCGTGCAGAACCCCATGACACGCTCCACGCCCGCGCGGTTGTACCAGCTGCGGTCGAACAGCACGATCTCGCCGGCCGCCGGAAGCTGCTCGGCGTAGCGCTGGAAGTACCACTGGGTGCGCTGGCGTTCGGTGGGCGCGGGCAGGGCGACGATGCGGGCCACACGCGGGTTGAGGTACTCGGTGACGCGCTTGATGGCCCCGCCCTTGCCCGCCGCGTCGCGCCCCTCGAAGACGACGACCAGCCGGGCTCCGGTGGAGCGCACCCACTCCTGCATCATCACCAACTGCTCCTGGAGCCGGAGCAGTTCCCTCTCGTACACCGGGCGGGGCAGCCGGGCGCGCCGCCCTCCGGGCCTCTTCGGCGGCCGCTTCCCGCCGTCCTGTCGCGGCATACGTGTCCCTCTCTCCGACTTCCGGTCCCTGTCGGCACAGAGGGGCCCGGCGGGCCCGCCGGGCCCCTCTGTGCCGACAGGGACCGTCTCCCCCGTACCGCGGCGGGAAACACGGGGGACCGGGCCGGGGTGCCCCGGTGCCGGCGCCCCGGAGCGCACCGCGGTCCGCGCGGCGGTCACCATGGGGGCATGTCCCGACGCCGATCCCGTCCGCGCCAGAAGGCTCCGTCCGCCTCCCCCGCCCTCTCCCCCGGCGCGCCCTGCCCGTGCGGGCTGCCCGCCCCCTACGCCGACTGCTGCGGCCGGTTCCACCGGGGGCAGGCGGCCGCCCCCACCGCCGAGGCCCTGATGCGCTCCCGCTACAGCGCCTTCGCGGTGCGCGACCGGGCGTATCTGCTGCGCACCTGGCATCCGGACACCGCGCCGAGGCTGCTGGAGACGGACCCGGACACCCGGTGGCGGCGTCTGGAGATCCTCGGCGCCACCGGCGGCAGCCCCTTCCACACCGAGGGGACCGTCTCCTTCCGCGCCCACTTCACCGAGCGGGGGCGCGAGGGCGTCATGGAGGAGCACAGCCGCTTCGTGCGTCACGCCGGCTCATGGGTCTATCTCGACGCCTCCGGCACTCCCTGACCGTTCCCCTGACCGTACTCGGGCACCCCGGGGCACCCCGGGGCGCCCGAGGGGAGGGGTCCGGCGCGCGAGGACGTGAAGAAGCCGTGCACCGCCCGCGCACGACCGGTTCCGGCACGGGCGCGACCGAGTAAGGTCCTCTCCGGGGACCATCCGTGAGCGATCGCGTACTCTGCGGCGCGGCGCCGCGGTGGAGTGCGTGTCCGCCGCGGAACGTTCGCACGGGCGCACGACGGTCCCCTCCGCGCCCCGCTCTGCGGGCGCGGAGGAGGTACAGGAGGGGGGAGATGGCGTTGCGTCCCGACCCGAGGTCGCGGCTGCGCCGTCCGGCTGCCGGGGAGCCGCGCTCCCTGGGGCCGTGGGACCGCCCGGGGCCGGGCGCGCCGCAGGGTGCCGGTGGCGACGTGTCCGCGGGCGGGGCCGGTGCACGGGATACGGGGGCCGGCGGCGCCCACCGGGGCGGTGCGGCCGGTCCGTCCGGGCCCGCCGCGCCTCCCGAGCCGCGCACCGGCTTCCTGACCGGGCGCCGCGGCCCGCGCACCACCGCCCTGATCCTGACCACCGGCGCGATCGGCTCCGCCCTGGCGACCCTGCTGGTGGCCTCCGGTGTCCTGACGCCCGCCGACCCCCGCCCGCCGCTGTCCGGCGGCCCGCCGCCCTCCCCCGGGCGGACGGCCCCGGCGCCGGACGGCACGCCCTCCGCGTCCGGCTCACCGGACCCCGGGCCCTCCACGCCTTCCGCGCCCGCGGCCGCCCCGTCCGCCCCGGACGGCACGCCGTCCGCGCCCGCACAGCCGTCCCGCGCCCCGTCGGCGTCCGCCACACCGCCGCCCAACCCCGCCTCCCAGCAGTCGCGGCGCCCTGGGCCCGGCATGCTGCGGGAGGGCGACAGCGGTCCGGAGGTGGAGGAGCTCCAGCGGCGGCTGCGGCAGATCCAGGGCGTCTACCCCGGCGGCGAGGTCGACGGCCGCTACGACGCCGAGGTCACCGAGGCCGTCGCCCGCTACCAGCAGTGGTACGGCGTCCGGGGCGACGAGGAGGGCGTGTACGGCGACGACACCCGGCGCGACCTGGAGGCGCGCACCTGACGGACGGGCCACGCGCTCACCGACCGTGTGTTCGCCGCCCGGTCTTCACCACCCGTGCGCTCACCACCCGTGCGCCCCGAGCCAGGACTCCACCCGGCCCTCGTCCCAGGCGCCGTCCGCCACCACCACGCGGTAGCGGTAGGCGAAGCTCTCCCCCGGCGGCAGCTCGAACTCCTCGAAGAAGGCCCAGGAGAAGGCCACGACCGGGGTCGGCTCGGAGCGCACGAACCAGTGGGAGGCGTGGATCGCGCCCTCGTTCCCGGGCGCGTGGGCGAAGACCAGGGTGGTGTGCGCGTCCGCCCCGTCGCGTTCGGCGGTGAAGGCCAGCCAGGGGGCCTGAGTGCCCATCATGGCCGCTGCGCCGGCCTCCCCCTTCCCGCCCCGGCCGCCGGGGCCGAGGACGTCGCCGCCGGTGAGGTCGCGCGGACCGCGCCAGTGGAGACCGGTGTAGCCGGCCATCCCGCGCCCGGCGGTGGTCGGGGAACCGAACACCAGCGGTTCGGCGCGGAGGTTGGCGAGGTGGATCGACCAGTCCAGCGCCCAGGCGCCCTCCCCGGGCTCGGCCGAGTGCACCTCGACGGTGCGCGTCTCGCGGGCCCACTCCCGCCCGCCGTTCTCGATCCACGTCAGCCGTTCGGCCATGCGCACCCGGTCCCCGTCCGGGCCGAGGACGTCCACCGCGTCGAAGCCGTCGTGCCGCATCCACCCCACCCGGTCCCGCAGCGGCAGGTAACCGCGGCCGTGTACGTAGGAGTTGCCGCCCCAGAAGTTCTGCCCGGACAGATGGCTGGCGGTCATCTGCAGCCCCTTGTGCCAGCGGTGGTCGCTGGGCCGGTAGCCGGTGACGGTGCGGCCCGCCAGGGTGCGCAGCGGGTGGGCGTAGGGCTTGCGGGACTCGAAGGCGTCCGGGTCGGGCCGGTACACGTAGGCCATCAGCTCCACTCCGGCGCAGGCGACGGAGATCCGCTCGCCGTGGGTGTGGGTGACGGTCAGCGGCGCGCTCACCGGGTCGCCTCCTTCACGGGGGCGCCCGGCGCCCAGTCGGGGTGGTCTCCGTGCATGGCGGTGTGGTACGGGTCGCCGGGGACGATCTCGCCGGCGCGCACCGGCAGCCCGGTGAAGGCGGACTTGTACAGGGCGGCGGTGAACTCCAGGGTGCGGCGGGCCTCGTGGCCGCTGCCGGGCGGCCGGACGCCCGCGCGCCGGGCGGCCAGTACGGCGGCGAGCTGGGCGGTGTGGGAGCTGGGCAGGTCGGCGGCCGGGGTGCGCCAGGCGCGGACGCGGTCGGCCCCGTCGGGGGCGCCGGCCACGTGGGGGGCGGGGGTGTAGACCCAGTCGTCGTTGGAGTGGCCGTACAGATGGGTGAGCTCGACGGTGGCGTCGGCGCAGTCGATCCGTATGCGGCTGGTCTCCTGAGGGGACAGGACGCTGTTGACGACGGTGGCCATCACGCCGCTTTCGAAGCGGACCAGGGCGGTGGAGACGTCCTCGCTCTCCACCTCGTGCACCAGGCGTCCGGCCATGGCCCGCACCTCGGCCCAGTCGCCGAGCAGATGCAGCAGCAGGTCCGTCTGGTGGATGCCGTGGCCCATGGCGGGGCCGCCGCCCTCGGTGGCCCACCGGCCGCGCCAGGGTACGGAGTAGTAGGCGGCGTCGCGGTACCAGGTGGTCTGGCAGTGTGCGACGAGCGGGGCGCCCAGCGCGCCGGAGGCGAGCAGTTCACGGGCGTGGACGGCGCCGGAGCCGTAGCGGTGCTGGAGGAGGACGGTGGCGTACGGGCCGCCGTCCTCCTCCGGTCCCTCGGCGGCGGCGATCTCGTCGTACTCGGCGAGGGAGAGGCACAGCGGCTTCTCGCACAGCACCCACGCTCCGGCGCGCAGCGCGGCCACGGCCTGCTCGCGGTGGAGGGAGGGCGGGCTGCCGATCAGCACCAGGTCGGGCCTCTCCCGCTCCAGCATCGGGGCCAGGTCGGTGTAACCCGCCACCCTTTCGCCCGCCCGCGCGCGGAAGGCGTCGAGCCGTCCGGTGTCCACGTCGACGACGGCGACCGGCTCGACCTCGTCCGCGTGGGCTTCGAGAGCCGGCAGATGGCCGACGGTGGCGATGGCTCCGGCGCCGACGACGGCGGCGCGGAGGCGTTGGGTGACCGGGGGCATCGGATTCGGGCTCCTTCGGTGGCCGACAGCGACAGAAAGCGCTTACCGAACAGACCCTAGGCGCGGCGCGGGAATCTGGAAAGAGCCGCGGACGCGGTGCGTCCGCGGCTTCGCGCAGGTCAGCCCTGCCCGACGTCCTTGACGAAGACGATCCCGTCGCTGCCGGCCAGGCGGGCCGGCTCCAGGGGGGCGTAGCCGAACCAGGGCGACACCCGGGGCGCGGGCGGGGTGTCGCCGAGGGCCGTGGCGAGCCGCCGGGCGTCGAGGAGGCAGCGGTCCTCGGGGAGCGCGTACAGGAGCCCTTCGAGGGTGTCCGGCGGCGGGGCGTCCACGCCCCGGTGCCGGATCGTGCCCAGAGCCGTGGCCACGAAGGCGTACTCCTCGCCGAGCCGGGCGCCCACCAGCGCGCCGGCGCCCCACCACTCCACCGGCCCCTCCCACATCCTCATCGTGCTCCTCCCCCGCTGGAGATGGGAGTTGTGGGCGTGGACGAGCACCGGGCCCCGGTCGGCGAGGGCGAGGAGGTTTCCGGCCATCATCGAGTCCCGCAGCGCGCACAGCCGGGCCATACGCGCCGGTGACGCGTCGGCCATCCGGCAGTGGTAGCGCAGCAGACCGGTCGCGGCGCGCCCGTACAGGCGCGCCCTCTCCCACTCCTCCCGTGAGGCCGCCGCGATCAGGTGGGGTGTCTGCTCCTCCAGCAACGCCACCAGGTCGTCGGCGAGCAGCCGCAGCCCGTCCGCCTCGGCAGACCGTCCCACCGACCGGGACGGGTCCGTCATCGCGGCCGGTTCGGTCCACCGGGCGTCGTCGCCCAGCAGGCGGTCGAGCGTCCGCTCGTCACAGGGGAGCAGGTCCGCGTCCACATGGGCCGCGAGGTGGCGGTGGAGCGCGACGATGGCCTGCCGGGGGCTCGCGGCGTGGGTGATCTCCAGCGGACCGTCGAAACCGGCGAAGCGGAGCCGCTCGGAGGCGGGCCGGCCCTCGGCGTCGGCGCGGGCGTTGTGGGCTCGCATCCAGCGCACGAGCTCGCGGTTGGCCGCGAAGGCGCCCCAGCCGTGGCTGAACCCGCTCTCCACGGCTTGGTCGAGGGTGCCCGTGCCGGAGGTGACGTAGTCGTCCACGGTCAGGCCCGCCAGGCAGTCACTCTCGATCGCGATCGTCCGGTAGCCCTCCTCCTCGACGAGCCGCCGGAACAGCTCGTTGCGCAGGCCGAGCAGCGCGTCCTCGCCATGGGTGGGCTCGCCCAGGGCGAGCATCCGGGGCCGGGCCGGGAGCAGTTCCATGACGGCGGCGGCCTCGACGGCGCGGGCGATGTCCTTGGTTTCGGTAGCCATGCCTTCAACGCTATCGCTGAACCCTCGGTGGAGACTTTTCCGCGATACCGTCGGTCTCATGGGGAGAAACCTTCAAAGTGGTGAGCGGCTCAGGCCGGTCGATCTGGCGCGCGGGCACGGCCTGTCCACACAGGCGGTCAGAAACTACGAGGAGGCCGGCATCCTTCCGGCCGCCGACCGCACACCCCACGGCTACCGCACCTACACCCCGCTGCACGCGCGGGCCCTGCGCACCTTCCTGGCCCTGGTGCCCGGCCACGGCCACCGGACGGCGACGGCGATCATGCGGGCGGTGAACGAGGGAGCTCAGGAGGAGGCGTTCCGCCTCGTCGACGAGAGCCATTCCCAGCTCCTGGAGGACCGGCAGACCCTCCGGGCCGTGGAGAGCGCCCTGCGCGGCCTGGAACCCGGTGCGGCCCCCGGGCCGGGCTCGGTGTCCGGGTCCGGGTCCGGGTCCGGGTCCGGGTCCGGGTCCGGCGGCATGTTCATCGGGCCGCTGGCCGGGCGGCTCGGCGTCCGGCCCGCGACGCTGCGCAAGTGGGAGCGTGCCGGGCTGGTCCGCCCGCACCGCGACCCGCGCACCGGGTACCGCGTCTACGGCGAGGCCGACGTACGGGACGCCCGGCTGGTCCACCAGCTCAGGCGGGGCGGCTATCCGCTGGAGCGGATAGCCCCGCTGATCGACCGGGTGCGGACGGCCGGCGGGCTGGAGCCGCTGGAGGCCGCGCTGCACGACTGGCACGGCCGGCTGTCCGCCCGCGGTCGGGCGATGCTGGCCGGGGCCGCCGAGTTGGATGCGTACCTGCGCGAACGCGGGTGAAGCGTCCCTCTCCTGAGATCCGCGGACGAACGGCCGCCGCTCGGCGCGGAGTCCGGCGGCGCAGGCAGGGCGGAACGCCCCGGATCCGCCGCAACGTCTCCTGCGCCGCCCCGTCCGGCGGCTATGGTGCGGTCACCGGTCGGGCGAGGGGCGTGAGGGGCGGTATGGCGGACGAGGCGGTCGCGGGCGGCGGTGCGCGTACGGGATCCGGCAGGGAGTCCGTGCCGGAGCCGGCACCGGAAGCCGTGCTGGATTCGGTCCTGGAGTCCGTGGTGGTGCACGCCGTCGGGGCCGTGTGCCTCCGGCGCGCCCGCTGCGCCCTGCCGCCCGGTCTCCCGGCGGCTCCAAACGCGGCTGTACGTGTCCGGGTGGAGGGGCTGCCGATCTCCCTGTACGACCACTCGCTGCGCGGCCGGGTCGTCTCCGGTCCGGCCGGACTGCGGGTGACCGACGTACGGCCGGTGCGGTCCGCCGCTCCCCGGCAGGACCGCGAACTGCCCGCCCTGAGACTGGAGTTGGAGGAGGCCGAGAACCGGCTGGACCGGCTGCGCGAGCGGCGCGACCGGCTCACCGCGGAGATCGGGAAGGTGTCCGAGCTGCGGGCCGTACCGCCGCAGCCCCGCCGCGGGGACCCGCCCCGCTGGGCTCCGGTGGAGTCCCTGCTGGCGCTGGCGAACTTCGTGGACGGCCGGCTGGCGCTGCTCCAGCGGCGGCTGCGGGCGGTGGAGGACGAACTGAGCGACGCGGAGCACGACGCCGACGTACTCGTCCACCGTCTGGAGGCGGCCTCCGGCGCGCTGCCCGCCGCGCGGGCGGGCGAGTCGGCCGCCGCCGTCCTGACCCTGGAGTGGTCCGGGGACGGCGCGCCGCACAGCGACGGCGGGGACGAACAGGTTTCCTCCCGGGCTTCCTCCGAGGCGGAGTTGGAGGTCGAGTACCACGTGCCCGGGGCCACCTGGTCGCCGGTGTACCAGCTGCGGCTGGACGGCACGGACTCCGCCTCCGGCGGGACGCTCGTGCTGCGGGCCTGCGTGGCCCAGCGCACCGGCGAGGACTGGACGGGCGTACGGCTGGGCCTGTCCACCGCCGACCTGCTGCGGCCCGCGGACGTCCCCCGGCTGCGGTCGCTGCGGATCGGGCGGCGCCAGGAGGAGCCCGCCGCGCGGGGGTGGCGCGAACCCCCGCCGGGGCTGGAGGAGTTGTTCGCCGGGTACGACGCGGCCGTCCCGCCCGGGCCGCCGTCCGGCCCCGGCCCCGCCCGGGCCGGCGGGGCGCCGCCGGCCGCCTCCGCGGCCCCGCCGCTCCTGGCCGGTGCGGCCGCGGCGCCGGGACCGGCGGAGACGGCGGACACGAGCCGGGCGCTCCACGAGGCTGAACGCGGATTCGCCGCGTACGGCGCCCCCGCCGCGGCCTCCGCGCCGCTCGCCCCGGCCGCCCTGGCCGCCCCGGCCGCTCCCGGGGCGGCGGCCGCTCCCCCGCCACCGTCTCCTCGGCCGTCCCCGCCGGGCCCGGCCGAGGGCATGCTCGACTACTCGGGCCTGACGCTGGCCGGCCCCGACGAGCCCGGCCGGCGCGGCAGGCTGCGGCCCGCGCCGGACGAACTGGGCACGGCCGTCGCCGAGCACCGGCGGCGGGCCGAGTCCGTGGCGCGGCTGGCGCGGCCCGCCCACGCGGCCGACGTACGGCAATCGGCCGGCTCCTTCCACCACCGCTACGACACGGCCGCCCCCGTGGACGTGGCCGCGGACGGGGCCTGGCACACCGTCCCCGTCCGCGAGATCCCGGTGGAGACGGTGCCTCGGTACGTGTGCGTGCCGTCGGTGGACCCCACCGTGTACGGCACGGTGCTGCTGACCAACGCCTCCCGCCACCCGCTGCCGGCCGGGCCCGCCGATGTCGTCGTGGACGGCGACTTCGTCCTCACCGCGCCGCTGCCCACCCTCGCGCCCGGGGAGCGCCGCGGGATGGGGATCGGCGCGGTCGAGAGCGTGAAGGCGGCGCGGCGTACCCGTCTGCGCGAGTCCACCGCCGGGCTGCGCGGCGGGACGACGGTGCTCGACCACGCGGTCGAGGTCGAGATCGCCAACCGCCTCGCGCACCGGATCACGGTGGAGGTGCGCGAACGCGTGCCCGTCAGCACCGACAAGGAGGTGCGGATCGAGGAGCGCCCGGCCGAGCCGCCCTGGACGGACCCCGGCAGGCCCCTCGACGACGAGGGCTGGGGCGATGGCCGCCATGTGCGCGGTGCGCGGATCTGGCGGGTGGAGCTGGAGCCGGGCCGGACCACCGTCCTCAGGGGCGGATACGAGGTGCGGATCCCCGCGGGGAAGGCACTGGTCGGCGGGAACCGGAGGGACTGATCCACACCATGACTCAAGCACCCCAGGACATGGCCGGCCCCGGCGCGCCGGCCTCCCCCCGGGAACCGGTCCCCCTGCCGGTCACCGCCGTGACGTGCATGGAGGACCGCGCCCAGGTCGAGCGGCGCGGGAGCGTCGAACTGGCCGCGGGCGCGCAGCGGTTGCTCGTCGGCCCGGTGACGCCGCTGGCCGTGGACCGCTCCCTGCGCGCGGAGGTACCGGCCGGGGACGGCGGCGCGGGCGGCGTCCGGGTCGTCGACGCCCGCGTGGTGCGCACATACGCGCCCCCGCGCCCCGGGCGCCCGGGCGAGGACGCCTCAAAGCTGCGCCGCAGGGTCCACGATCTGGAGGAGGAGCTGCGCGACGCGCGGTGGCTGCGGCAGCGGCTGGAGAGCCGCCTCGCGGTCGTCGCCCAGGCCGGGGCGGAGCTGTACCGTGACGTCGCCGAGGGCGCCGGGGCCGGTTCGGCCGATCCGGAGCGCTGGGCGGACCGCATGGAGCGGATCGACCAGGAGGACGAGGCGCGTGCCGGGGAACTGCACGTGCTGCGGCGCCGGCTGCTCCGCGCGGAGGAGGAACTGGAGGACGCGCGCCGGGCTCTGCGGCGCACCGAGGAGGAGCCGCAGGAGCTGACGGCGGTCGTCGAGGTGGTCGTCGAGGCCGACCGCGCCGGGCCCGCCGTACTGCGTCTGACCCATCTGGTGCCCTGCGCCCTGTGGCGGCCGGCGTACCGGGCGACGCTGGCCGGGGACGAGCGGTCGGTGCGCCTGGAGACCGACGCGGTGGTGTGGCAGCGCACCGGCGAGGACTGGAAGGGGGTGCGGCTGTCGCTGTCCACCGCCCGGCCCACCCTCGCCTCCGGTCCTCCGGCCCTGTACGAGGACGAACTGGTGCTGCGGGAGCGCTCTGCCGCGGAGCGGCGCAGGGTCGAGGTGGATCTGCGCGAGGAGGAGGTGCGGACGGTCGGGGAGGAGTCCGTCCCGGGCGGGCCCGGCGGGGCGGACGCGGAGCTTCCCGGGCTGTCGGACGGCGGCGAGGTGCGGGTGATGACCGCCGCGGCGCCCGTCGACGTGGCCTGTGACGGGCGCCCCCACCGGGTGTCCCTGTCGGCGTTCACCGCGCCGTGCCGCACCGGGCTGGAGTGCGCACCCGAACTGTCGCCGCTGGTGACCAGGGTGGCCAGGGCTGCCAACGGGGCCGGGCACGTGCTGCTGGCCGGGCCGGTGGACCTGGTGCGCGGCGGCGGGTTCACCGGGCGCGGCGAACTGCCGTTCACCGGGCAGGGCGAGGAGGTCTCGCTGGCCTTCGGCAGCGAGGACACCTACCGGGTGGTGCGCCATGTCGAGGAGAGCCGCGGCGCCGCGGGCCTGAGCGGCGTCAACCACCGCACGGTGATCACCCGTACGGTGCGGCTGTTCGTCTCCCGGCTGGACTCCTCCCCGCAGGGGGAGGCGGCGGTCGTGGTGGTCCGCGAGCGCGTCCCGGTCTCGGAGGTCTCCGCCGTCGAGGTGCGGCTGCGCCGGGAAGCGTGCCTGCCGGAGCCCGACGAGGGCGTCGACGCGGAGGGCATGGTGCGCTACACCCTCCGTCTGGCCCCCGGCGAGAGGCGCGAGATCACGCTGGAGTACGAGCTCACGGCCTCGGACGGCGTCGTGGGGCTGTGACGGCTGTGACGGCTGTGACGGATGTGACGGATGTGAGGGATTCGACGGGCGGGCCTCCCCATAGCGCATCCGGCACCCGGTGTTCAAGGGCCTCCCGGACGGTCCGCTACGTTCGGCCCCATGGACTTCTCCGCGGCTCTGAAGCTTCTGAGGGACGGCCGCCGTATGGCGCGCCGCGGCTGGATCCAGCCGGGTAAGTACGTCTATCTGGAACCGGGGTCGGTCTGCGTCAGCCCCGACGGGCGGAGCCGGCCGCTCGCCGCCCACCTGCGGTTCGTCACCGCCGACGGCACCGTGCAGGCCGGGGTGCAGCCGTCGCACGCCGGCCTGCTGGCCGACGACTGGTACGACGTCGACGCACCGGAGGAGGCCGGCGAGATCTGACGGCCGCCCCCGGCCGGGGGCGGCCGTCAGATCTCGCCACGCGCCATGGCCAGCAGCCGGCCGTAGACGGCGGGGTCCACCCGTACGCCGTCGTGCGCGTGGGCGTTGGTGATCCAGGGGCGCAGGCCGCGTACGGCGGCGGCGGTGCGCAGGGAGTGCTCGCGGTCGACGTACATGTCGTCGTGGTAGACGGCCGCCGCGACCGGCACCCGGTTGGCGGCCAGGCGGTCGGCGTCGTACAGCGCGGGCCAGCCGGTGCGCCCGGCGAGCAGGTGGGCGGCCTGTGCCAGCGGCTCCAGCGCCGGGTCCTCCTCGAAGTGCCAGGGGTAGACCATCTCCCCGGTGAAGCGCAGCGGCCCGCCGCGCGAGGCGTCGAAGGCGGGGAACTCCTCTCGGACCCGGTGCGCGGACCAGGCGGTGGGCCGGCCGCCCTGGGCGTAGATGGCCTCGTGCAGGATGGCGTACAGGGGGTGTTCGGCGTAGGAGACGGCGGCCTCGACGCCGCGCAGGAAGGTGTCGGACAGCTCCGGTCCGCGCGCACCGGGCACGAACGCGGTCTCCAGCAGGTAGTGCAGGGAGTCGAAGGAGGAGACACCGCCGAAGGCGCTGCCCAGGGTCTGGAAGCGGCGCACGGTCAGCCGTTCGCCGGTGGGCAGCCGTACGTCCTCGCGCTCCAGGTGCCCGGCCACGGCGTCGGCCAGGCGCTGGTCGCCGGGGTAGCGGCCGAAGTAGCGCTCGTTGTGGTCCGCCACACGGGCGTAGGCGGCTCGGTAGACGTCGTCGGCGTGCGCGGTCAGGGAGGGCAGGCCGCCGGTGATCATCACCTTCTCCAGTCCCTCGGGCGCCAGGGACAGGTAGGTCAGGGCGCAGAACCCGCCGAAGCTCTGGCCGAGCACCGTCCAGGGGCGGTCCTGCTCGCCGTCGGCGGCGAGGTGGCGGCGCAGCAGTTCGGCGTCGCGGACGATGGAGTCGGCGCGGAAGTGCGCCAGGTGGGCCGCGGTCGCGGCGGCGTCCGGGAGGGCGGCGAGGGTGCGGCGGTCGGCCGGGGTGCTGCGGCCGGTGCCGCGCTGGTCCATCAGGACGACGCGGTGGTCGCGCAGCGCCTCGCGCAGCCAGGCGCCCGGGGTGTCGGGCCGTTCGGCCCGGTGTCCGGGACCGCCCTGGAGCCACAGCAGCCGGGGCAGGTCCTCCCCCTCCCGCCCGGCGGCGGTCACCTCACGGGCGAACAGGGTGATCTCCCGGCCGTCCGGGCGGGCGTGGTCCAGGGGCACCCGGAGGATGTGGTCGGCGCAGACGAGTCCGTTGTGGCGGTAGACGGCCGTGTCCATGGTGCTGGGCTCCTCGTGCCGGGGTCGGGGGTGCCGGGCGTGTGCCGGACGGCTCCGTTCGCACCGTACGCGGCACACGCCCCCTTCGGGGGCGCCGGCCCCCGCGAACGGGTGCCGCCGGGCTGCGTCGAGGTGGTGTTGACGCCCCGGCCGGGGCGTTCCTACTGTGCGGGGGCGCGGCCCGCCCACCCCGCGTGCGCCGCGTGTTCCGCCCTCCCGAACCGCCTGTCACCACGCACGACTTCAGCTTCTCGACGCCCGGTAAGCCCACCGCACCAGCCAACGAGAGGAACGCCGTGACGTCTTCGCCGAGAGGCGGCGGACACCGCGCCCGCGGGAGCGTGTGGCCGGCCCCGCTGCTGATACTGCTCGTCTCCCTGCTGCTCCCCCTGCTGGCCGCTCCCCCGGCCGCCGCCTCCGGCACCGGTGCCGGAGGCGGTGCCGGTGCCGGTGCCGGTGCCGGTGCCGGTGCCGGTGCCGGTGAGGCCGGATCACGCGAGCGGGGGCCGGCGCGCGGCCGCAGCGCGATCTGGAGCGCGAGTCTCCAGGGGGCGCACGGCACCTCCCCCGACCTGACCGTGCGCAACATCGCCCGCGCCTCGGTGTCGGCCACCTGGCTGCGGGTGCGGATCGGCAACCCGTACGGCGACCGCCCGGCGGTCTTCCGCTCCGCCACGATCGGGCTGCAGCGGCGGGTCGGGGAGGCCGACCTCGTCCCCCGCTCCCTGCGCACCCTCACCTTCGGCGGGCGCGGCCGGGTGACCCTGGCACCGGGCGAGCGCGTCTACAGCGACCCGGTGCCGCTGCGGGTGTCCGCCCAGCAGAACCTGGCGGTCAGCCTGTACGCGCCGGGCGCGCCGGTCAACGACCACACCTTCCCCCCGCCCACCCCGAACCCTCCCGGCAGCTTCCTGTCGCTGCCCGGCGACCACACCCGCGACACCGGCGACGCCTCCTATCCGGAGCAGGACCGGGGGCTGTCGGAAGAACCGGGGTACCACCCGGGCCAGTTGTGGTGGGTGGACGTCGTCGACGGCCGCACGCCCGCGGCGGGCACCATCGTCGCCCTGGGCAACTCCAACACCTCCGGCCACAACGCCACCGGGGGCGGCGACCGGTGGACGGACCTGCTGGCGCGCCGGATCAACGCCCTTCCCCCGCACCGGCAGCTGGCCGTCGCCAACGCCGGGATCTCGGGCAACACCGTCAGCCGCCAGCCCAACCCCTACGACCCCACCGGCCAGTGCTGCGGGCCGCCCGCACCCGACCGGCTGGAGGACGACGTACTGGCCCTGGCGGGCGCGCGGTACATGGTCCTGTTCGAGGGCACCAACGATCTGGGCGGCGGCGAGTTCGCTCCTCCGGCCCCGGCGGAACAGGTCATCGACGCCATGCGGGAGATCACCGAACGCGCCCGCGAGCGCGGGCTGAAGGTCGTCGGCGCCACCCTGATGCCCATGTGCAACGCCGCCGGCGGCGCCAAGGAGGCCAACCGGCTGGCGGTGAACGAGTTCGTGCGCACCGGCGGGCTGTTCGACGGTGTCGTCGACTTCGACGCCGCCGTCCGGGACCCGGCCGACCCGACCAGGATCCGCGCGGAGTACGAGGCGGACTGCTACCACCCCAACGCGGCGGGCCACGCGGCGATGGCGGAGGCGATCGACCTCGGCGTCTTCGGCCTCGGCCGGTGGGAGGCGGGCTCCGCCCGGACCGACCGGGCCGCCTGAGCGGGGCCGGCCCGTCCGGGCGGGCGGGCCGGCCCCGCTCAGGTCCGCAGGTAGGAGGCCCCGTTCAGGTCCAGTACCGCGCCCGCGCTCCACTGGGCCCGCGGGGACGCCAGCCACAGCACCGCCTCGGCCACCTCCTCGGGCGAGGCCACCCGCCCGTACGGGCTCTGCGCGCGGATGGCCTCCCCCTCGGGGCCGGTCAGGCGGTGGGTGACGCGTTCGGTGTCGATGAAGCCCGGCGCCACCGAGGTGACGGCGATGCCGTAGGGGGCGAGGGCGACGGCCAGGGACTGGCCCAGCGCGTGGACGGCGGCCTTGGTGGCGCCGTAGGCGGGGTGGTCGGGTTCGCCCCGGAACGCCCCGCGCGAGCCGACGTTGACGATCCGGCCGCCGGTGCCCTGGCCGATCATGTGGCGGGCGGCGGCGTGGCTGAGGTTCGCCGTGCCGAGCAGGTTGACGTCCACGTGCCGCCGCCAGGCCGCGCACCAGTGGTCGTACTCCGTGGTCGCGGGCGGGTGCGGGGTGTTGACGGCCGCGTTGTTGACCAGGACGTCGAGGCCGCCCAGGGCCTCGGCCGCCGCGTCCGCCAGCTCCGCGGTCTGCCGCGGGTCGGCCAGGTCGGCGCCGAGCAGGACGTGCCCGTCGCCGGGCAGGGAGGCCAAGGTGGCCTCGGCGTCCTGGCGGCGGCTGCCGTGGTGCACGGCCACCGTGTCCCCGTTGGCGGCGAACGCCCGCGCCACCGCCCGGCCCAGCCCCCGGGAAGCGCCGCTGACCAGCACGCGCCGGCCGCTGCCGGGAAACGCGGTGCTGTCCGCGGCCGCCCGGTCGGCGGCGGATGTCTCGGGTCCTCCGGGGTGCTGCACGGCGGGGCTCCTGGGTGGGTCGCGGATGTGGCCGTCGGGCCGTCGGGCGCCCACACCCTAATCCGGATGCGCGGGCGGAGGCGGGCGGGTGAGACCCGGGGGGCGAACGCCACCGTCCGGTGCCCCTGCTCAGGGCGCCGTGCCCGCACCATGCACGACCTCCTGCGGGACCGGGCCGCCCACGGCGTCCAGCCGTGGGCGAGGCTGTGGGACGATCGCCCGCACGGTCTTCTCCCACTACCGCAAGCGCGCGGTGCTGGGGCTGTCGCTCTTCGTTGGCCGGGCGTTCCTCTGCAACGCCATCACCTTCGGCTTCGGCGCGATCCTGACCACGTTCTTCGACGTGGGCACCGGTTCGACCGGCTACCACTTCGCCGTCATCGCCGTCGGCAACTTCTTCGGCCCGCTGCTGCTGGGCAGGTTCTTCGACACCGTCGGCCGCCGCGTGATGATCTCCGGCACGTACATACTCTCCGGACTGCTGCTCTCCGTGACCGCCTGGCTGTTCGGCGCCGGGCTGATGACCGTGGCCGGGCTGGTGGCCGTCCTCCTGGCGGTACCGGCCGAGCGGCGCGCGCTGGAGGACATCGCGGTACCGCTGTCGGCGCAGGTGACGCCCGCCCCGGGCAAGCGCGGGTGACCCCGGCCCCGGAACGGGGCGGAGGGGGTACGGAGGGGGTGCTGCGGCGGTACCCCCTCCGTACCCCCTCCGCCGTGCGGGGTCCGCTCAGGAGCCGGCCGGGCGCGGCGACAGTGCGCGGATGCGCTGGTCCAGCTCGCCGCTGTAGAACTCCAGGAAGCCGTCCGGGTCGGGGCCGGCGTTCATCAGCACCAGCCGGTCGAAGCCCGCGTCCACGTACCGCTGCGCCATCTCCACGAACCGGGCCGGGTCCGGGCCGCAGGCGAAGTTGGCGAGCATGTCCTCCTCGCGGACGGTGGTGGTGGCGGCCGCGAAGTTGACCGGGTTGGGCAGCTCGCTCATGACCTTCCAGCCGGTGACGGCCCACCGGGTGGTCTCCAGGACGGCCCGGGCCGCGGTGTGCTCGTCGAGCGCCCAGGCCACGGGCACCTCGGCGTAGGCGGGGCCGGAGCCGCCGGCGTCGTGGTACCGGCGCAGGATCTCCGGTTTGGCCTCGGTCGCGAACAGCCCGTCACCGAGCTCGGCGGCGATCCGCGCCGACGGGCGGCCGCTGGCGGCCACCGCGATCAGCGGGAGCTCCTCGGGGAGGTCGAAGACCCGCGCGTCCTCCAGGTGCAGGTGCTTGCCCTCGTAGGACCGGTACCCGCCGCGCCACAGCAGCCGGATGATCTCCAGCGCCTCGCGGAGCATCTCGTGGCGCGCGGCGACGGCCGGGAAGCCCCGGCCGACGACGTGCTCGTTGAGCCGCTCGCCGGCGCCGACGCCGAGGACGAACCGGCCCTCCGAGAGCAGGGCGAGCGTCGCGGCGGCCTGGGCGATGATCGCCGGGTGGTACCGCACGGTCGGACAGGTCACGCCGGTGGCCAGTCCGATGCGCTCGGTCCTCGCCGCGATGGTGCCCAGGACCGTCCAGGCGAACGGCGAGTGGCCCTGGTTGTCCAGCCACGGGTGGTAGTGGTCGCTGATCTCGACGAAGTCGAAACCGGCCTGCTCCGCGCGGACCGCCTGCCGGACGAGTTCGGCGGGCCCGAACGCCTCCGCCGCCAGTTTGTAGCCGATCTGCATCTGTCCCTCTGTCCCTCGCCGTACGTCGCCGTACGTGGTGCCGTTCGGTTGCCGCTCGCGGCGGGTTCCCACGGCGCGCGGCGCGAAACGGCGCGGTGGGCCATGTGGGCGAGGGACGGTGATGGAAGTGCCGCACCGGCTCCGGTGACATCGCCCCTGGCCGGAGAGGCGAATACGCCGATCGGGTGATGCGCCGTCACAGTCCCTGCGGGAGCCGTCCGCTGGAGGTCGGCCCGGGAAGGCGGACGTGGATCGATTTTCCACGGCCGGCCGGGTGTGAGCGGCGGATCGCCGGGCACGCGCATGGTGCGGCCGCGCCCGCGACGCCCCTCCCCCTCGTCGCGGCGCGGCCTTGTGCTGTCCGGGGCCGGGGCTCGCAGCCGTTCGGTGAACGACCCTCACTCCATCCGGAAAACTACCGAAACTTTCGACTGGAAACATGTCCCGCTCGATCCATCCCTCCCTTCGCATGCTCCAACAGCCATGTCAGACAAGGGAAGTGAACCTCGATAACGTCCGAAACTTTTCCGGAAGAAAGCATTGACGCTGACTCGTGGTCAGCGCATACTCCACTTCGATCGTTGCTGATCGCCATGGACCTGTCACCGGCCTCGCGCCGGTCGGCGGGGCCAGGAGCCGCGAACGGCACCACCGGCCCGACGGCGTCCCGTCCTGCCCCGGCAGGACGAAGGCGGGCCACGGACGAAGGGACCGCAGTGACCGACACCCCCCGCACCTCCCCCGAACCCAGAACACCAGGCCGGCGCGGCCGCTCCGCGCTGCGCAACGCGCTGGTCGTGGGCGCCACTCTGGCGCTGGCGGCCGCAGGCACCGTCACCGCTCTGACCGGCACCGCGTCCGCCGCCTCCACCCTGGCCGGAGCGGCCGCGGAGCAGGGCCGCTACTTCGGCACCGCGATCGCCGCCGGCCGGATGGGCGAGTCGGACTACATGAGCGTCCTGAACCGCGAGTTCGACTCGATCACCGCCGAGAACGCGATGAAGTGGGACGCCCTGCAGCCCTCCCGCAACTCGTTCAACTTCTCCACCGCCGACCGGATCGCCAACCACGCCCGCAGCCAGGGGATGAAGCTGCGCGGCCACACCCTGGTGTGGCACTCCCAGCTGCCGAACTGGGTGACCAACCTGTCCGCGAGCGACCTGCGCTCGACGATGAACAACCACATCAACCGGGTGATGGGCCAGTACAAGGGCCAGGTTCATTCCTGGGACGTGGTCAACGAGGCGTTCGAGGACGGCTCCAGCGGCGCGCGCCGCAACTCCGTCTTCCAGCAGCGTCTGGGCAACGGCTTCATCGAGGAGGCCTTCCGCACCGCCCGGGCCGCCGACCCGGACGCCAAGCTCTGCTACAACGACTACAACACCGACAACTGGAACCACGCCAAGACCCAGGCCGTGTACAACATGGTCAGGGACTTCAAGGCGCGCGGCGTGCCCATCGACTGCGTCGGCTTCCAGGCCCACTTCAACAGCGGCAACCCGGTGCCCAGCAACTACCACACCACCCTGCAGAACTTCGCCGACCTCGGCGTCGACGTCCAGATCACCGAGCTCGACATCGCCGGCTCCGGTTCCTCGCAGGCCGAGCAGTTCAAGGGCGTCACCCAGGCGTGCCTGGCCGTCTCCCGCTGCACCGGCATCACCGTCTGGGGTGTGACCGACAAGTACTCCTGGCGCTCCTCCGACACCCCGCTGCTCTTCGACGGCAACTACAACAAGAAGCCCGCCTACTACGGCGTCCTCGAAGCCCTCGGCGGCTCCGACTCCGGCGGGACCACGGGCGGCACGGACGGCGGGACGACAGGCGGCACGGACGGCGGGACCACCGGTGGCGGCGACTCTGCCTCCTGCACCGTCACCTACGAGCAGACCGAACGCTGGGGCGACCGCTTCAACGGCAGGGTGACCGTCAAGGCCGGCAGCACCCCGATCACCAACTGGTCCACGACGGTTACCGTCTCCTCGCCCCAGAAGATCTCCGCCACCTGGAACGGCACCCCGAGCTGGGACTCCAGCGGCAACGTCATGACCATGCGGCCCAACGGGAACGGCACACTGGCCGCCGGATCCTCCACCAGCTTCGGCTTCACGGTGATGGCCAACGGCAACTGGAACGCGCCCAGGCTCGGTTCCTGCACCGCCTCCTGACCCCGGTCACGGCGGCTTCCGCACACTCCCTCCCCCCACAACCGGTGGCGCGGCGGTCTCCGGACCGCCGCGCCACCGGCGCGTCCGCATCCTCCTTCCGCCCCCGCCCCCGCCGCCCTCGCCCGGTGCGCCGCCCGCCCGGATCCGCCGGGCGGGCGGCGATGAGTTCCGGCGGCCCGGCCGGTCCACCCTTCGGAAGGCGTTCGGCATCCGCACACCAGGAGGGCACACCGTGCAGAAACAGAAGATCGCGACCTGTCTGTGGTTCGACGGCCGGGCCGAGGAGGCCGCCCGGTACTACACCTCCCTCTTCCCCGACTCCCGGATCACGGACGTCCAGTACTACGGCGAGGCCGGGCCGGGCGAGCCGGGATCGGTCATGACCGTCACCTTCGAGCTCGCGGGACGCGAGTTCATCGCGCTCAACGGCGGCCCGGAGTTCACCTTCAGCGAGGCGATCTCGCTCTCGGTGGACTGCGCCGACCAGGCGGAGGTGGACGAGCTGTGGGCCAGGCTCACCGACGGCGGCGAGGAGAGTGTGTGCGGCTGGCTCAAGGACCGCTACGGCCTGTCGTGGCAGATCGTCCCGCGGGAACTGCCCGAGCTGCTGGGCCACCCCGACCCGGCGGTGTCCCAGCAGGTCATGAAGGCCATGCTCGGCATGAGGAAGATCGACATCCAGGCCCTGCGGGAGGCCGCCGGAAAGTGACGTCCGGCGCCTCCTCCCGGCCCGGGCGGCCCGCGCCGGGCCACTCAGGCCGGGAGGGGGCGCTCCATGCGCACCAGGGCGTCGATCGCGTGGGCCCGTCCGCCTTCGGGGCCGGCCACCGGGCGGCGCACTCGTTCGGCGCGCCGGGGCTCCAGGCCCGATTCCGCGAGGTCGGCGAGGACGTCGTCGGGTGTGAACAGCACGGTGGCGTCCTGCGGTCCGCCCACTCCCTCGGTGAGGTTCACGGTGTCGTGCCCGACGACCAGCAGCACACCTCCTGGGGCCACGGCCCGCGCCGCGCGCCGCAGCACGGCACGGCGTTCCTCGGCGGGCAGGTGCAGGTAGATCACCAGCACCAGCTCGAAGGCCCCGGCCCCGGCCCCGGCACCGGGACGGTAGGAGGCCACATCGGCCCGGACCCAGTCGAGCCGTTCGCGGGCCTGTGACGGCAGACTCCCGGCCAGGCGCCGGCCGCGCTCGAGTGCGACCTCGGAGAAGTCGACGGCGGTCACATCCCATCCCCCGGCGGCCAGCCACAGGGCGTTGCGCCCCTCTCCGGCCGCCAGGTCCAGTGCGCGGCCGGGGGCGAGCCCCTCGGTCTCGCGGACCACCCAGCGGTTGGGCTCACCGCCCCAGACCAGATCCGCGGCCGCGTACCGCTCGTCCCACGCCCGGCTGTCCATCGTCCCTCCGCTCCCCGCGCTCTCCGTCTTCCCCGGACGCCGGCCTCTCCCCGCGCCCGCCTCCGGTCCCGTGCCGGCCGTGCGTGGCGCCCCCTCTGGACATTCATACCCCTAGGGGTATAGAAACAGAGGCGGTGTCCGCGCCCCGGCCTCCCCCGCCCACCCGGCGGAAGGAAGGAAGATCCGCGGTCGACGCCGTCCTGTACGCTGCCGAGTGTCCCCGGTTACCCGGTGGACCGCATGTTCGACACCGTATGTCTCACGCCGACCGAGCGGCCGAGCCCTGTGGGAGAGGGGGAGCACAAGCGATGCACGCCTTCCGTCGCATCCCCGGCCTCTCCCCGCAGGTCCTCTGCGCCCTGGCACTGGCCCTCACGGCTCTGCTGACAGTGCTCTGTGTCCCGGCACCGGCCTCCTCGGCCCATCAGGACCGCGCGCTCGTCCCCGCCGGGTCCGCGCCCCTCACGGAGGGGGCCCACCCCTCGGGGACGCCCGCGTACGCCGACCGGGCCATGGCGGCGGTGACCGCGCCCACGGCGGGCGACGGCGACTCCCCCTCGTGTTCCGGCGACGAGGGCGCGCCGGCGGTCGTACCCGCCACGGGCGCGGGAGACCCCGTGGCAGCGCCCGAGGTGCACGGGCGCCCCGTGTCCGCGGACCCCGACATCCACGGCGCCCGGGCCCCCACGGGCCGGGCCGGGCCCGTCACGCACGACCCGCACGCCTTCACCGTCCTGAGGATCTAGACCTGTCCCGGGGCCGCCTCCCGCGGCTCCCGCCGTCGCCCTCGTTCACACGCGGTCCGCACACGGACCTCCCGGTCCCCCGGTTCCGCGTCACGACAGGACAGGATCTCCCTCATGCTCTCCTCCCTCCCGCGCACCCTGCGCACGGCCAACGCCGCCCTCGCGGCGTGGACCCCGCCGCGCTGGGGCGCCGCGGCGGGCGGCGCCGCCCTGACCGCCCTGCTGGTCGGCCTCCCCACCGCCGTCATCCCCAATCCGCTCTTCTCCCGGATGACCCCGACGCTGTGGTGGAACTACCCGACGCTCGTCGCCACCGCCCTGCTGGCCGGCATCGTCCTCGCCACCTATGTCAAGGCCCCCGCCGCCCCCCGGGCGTCGCGCTCGGGCTCCATCGGCGGTGTGCTGTCCTTCCTGGCCGTGGGCTGCCCGGTGTGCAACAAGTTCGTCCTCATCGCGCTGGGCACCTCCGGCGCGCTCAGCATCTGGGCCCCCATCCAGCCGTTCCTCGCCCTCGCCTCGGTCGCTCTGCTGGCCGTGGCGGCGGTGAAGCGGCTGACCGGTGAGATCGCCTGCCGCGCTCCCGTACAGGACGCGGCCCCCGCGGCCTGACCTCTTCCCCCCGCAGGGCTTCCGGCAGGGCTTCCGGCAGAGCCTTCTGTCCGCCCTCCTCCCTGCCGTCCACCGCTTCCTCCCGTTCCTCTCCGTTCTTCCCTGGAGCTTCGCCATGCCCGCCATGTCCAGCACGTCCACACGCCGCAAGCGCGGCACCCTGGCCGCCGTCGCCGTCCTCGTCCTCGCACTCGTCCTGGGCCTGGTGTCGGCCCTGGGCGCGGGCTCCGGTTCCGGCTCCGGCGACGACGAGCCCGCGGCCCGGGTCGAGACCCCGCAGGACACCGCGCCCCCCGACGAGGACCTCCTCGCCCTCGCCCGCCGCGACGACGGCGATCCGAACGCCCTCGGCAGCACCGACGCCCCTGTGGTGCTGATCGAGTACGCCGACTTCCAGTGCCCGTTCTGCGGGAAGTTCGCCCGGGACACCGAACCGGAACTGATCGAGAAGTACGTCGAGTCCGGCGTGCTGCGCATCGAGTGGCGCGACTTCCCGATCTTCGGCGAGGAGTCCGAGGCCGCCGCGCGGGCCGGGTACGCCGCCGGGCGGCAGGGCAGGTTCTGGGAGTTCCACAAGCTCGCCTTCGGCGAGGAGCGCAAGATGAACAGCGGCCACTTCGCCGGGGACAAACTCGTGGAGATGGCCCGCGAGGCCGGGGTGAAGGACCTGGAGAAGTTCCGCTCCGACATGGACAGCGACGCCGCCGGCAAGGCGATCGAGCGCGACTCCCGGGAGGGCTACGAGCTGGGCGTCACCAGCACCCCGGCCTTCCTGGTCAACGACCGGCCCATCCTGGGCGCCCAGCCGACCGAGGTCTTCACCGACGCGATCGAGGACGCGAAGAAGGCGGCGGAGGCGCACGCCAAGTGAGCGACATCGGATATCTCGCCGCGTTCGCCGGCGGGCTGCTCGCCCTGCTCAGCCCGTGCAGCGCCCTGCTCCTGCCCGCCTTCTTCGCCTACTCCTTCAACAGCCCGGCCCGGCTGCTGGGCCGGACCGCGGTCTTCTACGGCGGCCTGTGCCTGACGCTCGTGCCGCTGGGCGCCGCCGGCTCCTTCGCCAGCCGGCTGTTCTACGGCAACCGCGACCTGCTGGTCACCGTCGCGGGCTGGACGGTCATCGCGCTCGGCGTCGCCCAGATCCTGGGCCTGGGGTTCGCCTCGCGCCGGATGCAGACGGCCGCGGCCGGCATCCGGCCCTCCTCGCCCCTGTCGGTCCTGGCCCTGGGCGCGGTGTACGGGCTGGCGGGCTTCTGCGCCGGGCCCATCCTGGGCAGCGTCCTGACCGTCGCCGCCGTCAGCGGCAGCCCCTGGTACGGCGGCGCCCTGCTGGCCGTCTACGCGCTGGGCATGGCCGTGCCGCTGTTCGTCCTGGCCCTGTTCTGGGACCGCTTCGAACTGGGGCGCAGGAAGTGGCTGCGCGGCCGCCCCCTGCGCATCGGGCCGCTGGAGACGCACAGCGTCTCGCTGCTGTCCGGACTGTTCTTCATCCTGCTGGGCGCCGTCTTCCTGGTCTTCGACGGCTCCTCCGCGCTGCCCGCGCTGCTCGACGTCGACCAGGAGTTCGCCCTGCAGCAGTGGGTGACGGACTGGGGCGGCGGCATCCCCGACGCGGCCGTGCTGGCCGGGATCGCCGCCCTGGCGGCCGCCGTCCTGCTGCTTCGGGCATGGCGCTCCCCCCGGCAGGGCGGCGACAGCGGCGAGGGCGACGGCAGCGGCGAGGGTGACGGCAGCGAGGGCGGGGCGGGCGGCCCGGAACGGAGGCGGGAGACCACCGGCCGGACCGACTGACGCGGACCCCCGGGCGGGTGCGGGTGGCCGCCGGGGTGGGACACCGTCCGTGCGCCGTCCGGCCCGGCGGCCCCGGGCGGAGTGCTCCTACCGGCGGCCGGGCCCGGAAGGGCCCAGTTCGCGCAGCACCTGTTCCAGGGTGCCGAAGCCGACCGGCGGCGCGGGCAGGGGGCGGACGGGCGCGGCGCGCAGACCGTCCAGCAGCAGGGCCAGACAGCGGCGCCACGCGGCGGGCTCGACCGCCGCGGAGGCCGGTACCGCCCGCCCCAGCGCCGCCAGGGCGAACAGCAGGTCCTCGGCGGTGACGTCCGGCCGCACCGCGCCCTGCTGCTGGGCGCGGCGGAGCAGGGCGTCCACCGTCTCGCGGTTGTGGGCCCGCAACTCCTCCAGGGAGGGGGACCCCTCGGCTCCGGTGGTCATCAGGTCGTTGGCCCCCCGGTCGGCGGCCAGTCCCTCGAAGATCCTCTCCAGGTAGGCGGTCAGCCCTTCCCAGGGGTCCTCGGCGAGCCGCGCCTCCTCCCCCATGCGCAGGGTCTCGGTGAGCGAGTCGCGGAAGACCGCCTCGATGAGCGCACCGCGCGTGGGGAAGTGCCGGTAGAGGGTGGCGTTGCCGACCCCGGCCCGCCGGGCGATGTCGTCCAGCGGCGCCTCGACGCCCTGCTCGGCGTAGACCTCGCGGGCGGCGGCGATCAGCCGTTCCCTGTTGCGCCGCGCGTCCCGCCGCAGTGGCGCGGACCCGCCCGTCCCGTCTCTCCCGACCGTGCACATGGACGGCACCCTAACAGTGAAGCGTGGACCGCTCCCCGGTTCACTGTTACC
This sequence comes from Streptomyces barkulensis, assembly GCF_002843305.1. Classification (GTDB taxonomy): domain Bacteria; phylum Actinomycetota; class Actinomycetes; order Streptomycetales; family Streptomycetaceae; genus Streptomyces; species Streptomyces barkulensis. The sequence continues at coordinate 38,316 of NZ_PGSG01000110.1, read as the reverse complement.
GTCGCAAAAGCGGGGACTACTCCCCGGATGACTCGCCGACACGCCACCGACCACTTCTGGAGGCAGGCCCATGATCGTGCCCGACCTCGGTTACCTGGCCCCCCGCGGCACGGACTTCACCGCCGACCCCCATCCCGTGTACGCCCTGCTGCGCGAGCGCGGCCCGGTCCACCGCTTCCCCACCGACCGGACGAGAGGTGTCTGGCTGGTCCTCGGCCACGACGCGGTGCGGGCCGCGCTCACCGATCCACGGCTGCGCAACGACATACGCCACTCGGCCGACCGGGAGGACGACGGCGGCCACTCGATCGGCCGGAACATGCTCCAGACCGACCCGCCCCACCACACCCGCCTGCGGCGACTGGTGGCACGGGAGTTCACCGGCCGCCGCGTCGAGTCGCTGCGCCCGCGCGTCAGGCGGATCGCGGACGGCCTCCTGGACGCCGTGTCCGCGCGGGGCCGCACCGATCTGGTCGCCTCCTTCGCCATGCCGCTGCCGGTGGCCGTGATCTGCGAACTCCTCGGCGTCCCCGCCTCCGACCGGGCCGCTTTCCGCGCCTGGTCGACCGAGATGGTCCACCCCGCCGACCCGGCCTCCGCGAACGCCGCCGCACAGGCCATGACGGACTATCTCGACGCCCTCGTCGAACAGAAGCTGAGGAGACCGGGCGACGACCTCCTGAGCGCCCTGGCCTCCACAGCCGCCCACGGGGAGGGGGAACTCCCGCCCGATGAACTGCTCGGCATGGCGTTCCTCCTGCTCGTCGCCGGACACGAGACCACCGTCAACCTCATTTCCGGCGCCGTCCACGCCCTGCTCACCCACCCGGATCAGCTCGACGCCCTCCGCTGCGACCCCTCGCTGCTCCCGGGCGCCGTCGAGGAGACCCTGCGCCACAACGGCCCGGTGGCCGCCTCGGCCTGCCGTTTCACCGCCGAGCCCGTGGAGATCGGCGGTACCGTCGTCCCCGCCGGGGAGTCCGTGCTCGCCGTGCTGGCCTCGGCGTCCCGCGACCCGTCGCGCTTCCCCGACCCCGACCGCTTCGACATCCGCCGCGACACCCGGGGTCACTCGGCCTTCGGCCACGGCATCCACCACTGCCTGGGCGCACCGCTCGCCCGCCTGGAAGCCGCCGTCGCTCTGGAGTGCCTTCTGGAACGCCTTCCCGATCTCACGCTCGACGCCGATCCCGCCGACCTCGCCTGGAGACCCGGAATGCTGCGGGGCCTGCGCCGCCTGCCCGCGCGCTATACCCCTCAGCGCCCCGGGGAGCGCTGAGGGCCCGCGCGTCACGCCCCGGCGGTGGTCCAGGCACGGCGGAGCTGCTCGAAGCGGGTGGGCAGCGGGGGGCGCCGGCCGGCGTGGGCGGCGTTGGTGCGGTACACGAAGCGGCGCCAGGAGAGCACCAGACCCTGCCGGGTGATGGGCAGCCCGGCCGCGACCGTCACCCCGTTGTCGTGCGTGTGGTGGACCGTCAGCAGCAGTGCCTCGGGGACCGAACCCTCCAGCTCGGCGCACAGGTCGGCGCGGACGTCCATCCAGCGGCGCAGCACCGGCACCGTGCCCGCGTCCAGGCCGTGCCGCCGCGGGACGCGGTGCTTGCCGTGCTCGACGTCCACCCGGCCCGCCCCCAGGTCCAGCGACCGCACCGTGCACCGCAGCAGGTCGCCGTAGCGTGCGCCGGAGGCCCGGGCCAGGCCGGTCACCACGGCCAGCCGCACCGTCTCCGGCTTCGCACCCTCCTCCATGGCCTGGGAGGCCAGGGTCCGCCACACCCACTCGGCCTCCTCCAGCGACACCGGGGGCCTGGGGTAGCGGGCCTGTGCCGCCCTGCCGGGCTCCTCCGCCTGCTCCGCCTCTTCCGCCTGCCCGGTGGTCATGGTCTCCGTTCCGTCCGTACTGCTCGGATTCTTCAGAGTTATCGTACGCTTGGCACATTATTTTTGTCGATGACGGCGCTCCGCCCCGGCGGGACGGTCGCGTCCCGCCGGTCACTCCGTGTGGATGCGGCGCCCGGTGACGCGCTCGGCCCGGATGACCACCCACAGGTCGCGTTCCTCTCCCCCGGCCCAGGGCTCGCTGAGCTCCTGTCCGGCCAGATGGCGGGCCTCGTCCGCGCCGGCGGCCCGGGCCCGGCCCACGACCAGGACGCTCCAGCCGCGCCGGAAGGCGTCGTCCACGTAGTCGACCTCGAACGCCACCTCGTGCCCCACGGCCGCCGAGGGCGCGGAGCCGGGCTTGGTGCGGAAGGCGATCGCGCCGTCCGCTACCTGGTAGTTCACCGGGATGATGGCGGGCCCGTCGGCGGTGGTGACCGCGATGCGCCCCACGCCGTGCGTGGAGAGCCTGGCCCAGCACTCCCCCTCGTCGAGTTCGAGGTACCGGGGGCGGCCCGCGGCCCGCCCCCGCCCGGGCGGGGTGTTGGTGCCGCCGCCGCGCAGCCACTCCACGGAGGTCTCCAGGGCGGCGGCCAGCCTGAGCAGTCCCGGCCCGCTCGGGGCCGACGGGTGCTCCTCCAGGTACTGCAGGTATCCCGGCGCCATGCCGGCCCGTACGGCGGCCTCCTCCCGGGTGAGGCCCAGCCGCTCGCGCTGGAGGGCCACCCGCCGGCCGATGTCCCCGGTGTCCGGCAGCTCGTGGTGCTCCTTGTCGGGCACGGCCACCGCCTCCTTCCTCGAGCCCACCGCTGGTGCGGGCTCCGCCGTGGCGATCGGGTACCCGTGCACGGGTACCCGATCACGCCCCGCTCCATGGGGGCCGAAGGGGCACAGTCGCGGACAGGGTCCGAGGCCGGGGGCGGCCGGCGGTTCAGGCCTCGGCGGTGGGCACCAGTACCGCCCGGCCGTCGACCCGGCCGTCGCGCAGCCGCTGGTAGACCTCGCCCGCCTCACCGAGCGGGTGCACCTCCACATGCGGGCGGATCCGCCCCGCCCGGGCGAGGGCGACGACCTCGGCCAGTTCCGGCCGGGTGCCCCAGTACGGGATCGACACCGCCGCCTCGAAGGGCACGGCCCCGAAGGTGACGGGCAGTGTGCCGCCGGCCAGTCCGACGACGGTGATGTCGGCCTCCACGGCGGCGCACGCGGCGGCGGTGGCCATCGTGGCGTCGGCGCCGACGCAGTCCAGCACCAGGGTGGCGCCGAGGCCGCCGGTCAGCGTGCGGATCCGGTCCGCGTCCCCCTCCCCGGCGGGCACGCAGTGGTCGGCGCCCGCCCCGGCGGCCAGGTCGAGCTTGTCGGAGGCGAGGTCGACGGCGATGACGTCGACCGGGCTCAGCGCCTTGAGCAGCTGGACGGCCATGTGTCCCAGCCCGCCCACGCCGATCACCACCGCCGCCGTTCCCGGCACCAGCTTGTGCAGGGAGCGCTTGACCGCGTGGTAGGGCGTCAGCGCGGCGTCGGTCAGCGGGGCGGCGGTGCGCGGGTCCAGGTCGCCCAGCGGTACGAGCAGCCGGGTGGAGGGGACGAGCATGTACTCGGCCATGCCGCCGTCCAGGCCCAGCCCTCCGCCGGCGGCCCGCAGTTCGGCGGCCCGGTGGCAGTAGTTCTCCGCTCCCCGGGCGCAGGCGGGGCACACCCCGCAGCCCCAGGGGCCGTAGACCAGCACCGCGTCGCCCTCGCGCAGCCCGGTGTTCTGCGTGCCCGGCCCCAGGGCGTGCACCCAGCCGGAGGTCTCGTGGCCCAGGGTGAAGGGCAGGTCGTAGGGCAGCGCGCCGGCGGGCCAGTCCATGACGTGCAGGTCGGAGTGGCACACCCCGGCGCCCGCCACCTTCAGCAGGGCTTCTCCCGGGCCGGGTTCGGGTACCGGGACCCGGGTCACCTCCGGGGGCTTCTGCCAGCCGGTGAGCCGCACCGCGGTCATCTCGGACATCCGCTTCCTCCCATCCGTACACGGCCTCGAAGCCGTCCCGCCCCGCGGTACCCCCGGAGTACCGGTGCGACACCACCGGGCCGCGGGGCGGGCCGGAACATACGGGCGGAGGGCCGGGAACGCGGGGAGGCGCGGGTCAGCCGGCCAGGGCGGCCAGGGTGGCGTCCAGGTCGGCGGGCCGGGGGCGGTTGTGGGGCAGTTTGGCCAGTACGCGGGCCATGCCGCAGGTGTCGGTGAGGGCGGAGAAGACCAGGCCGCCGGCGATGCCCGCGGAGATCAGGCGAGCGGCCGGTTTGCGGCGGCCGGCGATCAGGCCCAGCAGGACCAGGGAACCGGCGGTGAGCCGGACCTGCCGCTCCATGGCCCAGGCGGTACGGGCGCCGGCGGGCCGGTGCAGGTCGTGGCCGCGCTCGGTCCAGGCGGTGGTGCCGCCCTCGAGGGCGGCGGCGGTGATGCCGTGCTCGGCCAGGACGGCGCAGGCGGTCTCCGAGCGGGCTCCGGAGGCGCACACCACCAGCAGGTCCCCGCGGGCGGAGGCGGTCCGCAGGGCGGGCAGTGCCTGCTGGAGATGGTCCAGGGGGATGTTGTGGGCGCCGGGCAGGTGGCCGGAGGCGTACTCGCCGGGGGTGCGCACGTCGACGACGGTCAGCTCGTGTATGCGGAGGCTGCTCTGTTCGACGGTGAGTGCGGGGGCGGTGGACATGTGTGAGATGTTTCCTTCCGAACGCGGGGGAGGACGACCCGGCAGGTAGGGTACCCGGCGGGGTATGAAAGGGGAGGTTCCGTGGAACTGGCGATGGCGGCCGAGGAACTGAGGACGGTGGTCAACCGGCTGCGCCGGGCGCAGGGCCAGATCGCCGGAGTGATCAAGATGATCGAGGAGGGGCGGGACTGCGAGGAGGTCGTCACACAGCTCGCGGCGGCCTCCCGGGCACTGGACAAGGCCGGTTTCGCGGTCATCGCCACCGGTCTGCAGCACTGCCTGACCGAGAGCCCCGACGGCGACCCCGCTGCCGCCCTCGACCGCGAGCAGATGCGGGCCCGGCTGGAGAAGCTCTTCCTCTCCCTGGCCTGATCCTTCGCGGGTCCCGCGGGACCCGCGAAGGATCACAGCAGGGTGTCGGCGAGCATCACGGCGGCCACCGTCAGCAGTACGGCCGCGAAGATCCGCTGCAGGACACCGGCGGGGACCCTGGCCGCCAGCCGCCTGCCGTCCCACGCGCCCAGGACGGCCGTGCCGGCGAAGGGCAGCAGCGCCGCCCAGTGGATGCCGTCTGCCGTGTCGCCGCGGGCGGCCAGGGCCGCCAGGGCGTTCGCCACGATCACCAGCAGGCTGGTGCCCACCGCGGCCCGCATCGGCAGGGCCAGGACGGTGCGCAGGGCGGGCACGGCCAGGAAGCCCCCTCCGACACCCAGCAGTCCGGTCAGCGCGCCCAGCCCGGCCCCCGCTCCGGCGGTCCGCAGCGGCCGTGCGCCGCCTCTCTCCGCGCCGTCCGCGCCGGCCGCCGACGCGCCGCGGAACATCACCGCCGCGGCCGCGGCGGCCACGGCCGCGAAGGCTCCGGTCAGCACGGCGGGGGGCACCTCGGTGGCCACGGCGCCGGCGGCGGCCGCGGGCAGCAGCCCGGCGGCGGCGAAGACGGATCCGGCCTTCCAGCGCACCTGACCGGCCCGGGCGTGTGCGGCCAGGGCCGTCAGCGACGTCGCGGTGACGATCAGCAGGGAGGCCGTGGTGGCCTCGGCCGGGGTGAAGCCGAGCAGGTAGATCAGGGCGGGCACGGTCAGGATGCTGCCGCCGGCCCCCAGCGCGCCCAGCGACCAGCCGACCACGGCCCCGGCCGCCAGGGCCAGGGCCAGGGCCGGGAGGGTCACGCGACGGTGCCGGGGCGCCCGCGCCCGTCGCGCACGGGCAGGCCCTGCCTCTCCCACGCGGCCATGCCGCCGGTGACGTCCACCGCCTCCACACCGCGCTCGGCCAGCAGCCTGGCGGCCTTCTGCGAGCGGTTGCCGGAACGGCAGACGGCCACCACGGGCTTGTCCTTCAGATGACCGGGCAGTTGCGCGCCCTCGGCCAGGCGGGACAGCGGCAGATGGACGGCGTGCGGGGCGTGGCCGGCCTTCCACTCGGCGTCCTCGCGCACGTCCAGCAAAACGGCGTCGCCCTCGGCGGTGCGCCGGTTGGCCTCGGCCGGGTCGACGCGGCCGGGGCCGCGGCGGAACAGGGACATGGTGCTCTCCTCCGGTGGATGGTGGGGTGGTGGGGTGGTGGGGTGGTGGGGTGGTGAGGGCGGCCGGCAGGGCGAAAGGGCGGGAGGGCCCTCAGGGCCGTACGACGGTCAGCCCGGCCTGCTCGGCCGCGTCGAAGGGATCGTCCACGGCGACCACCTCGCGGCCGGCCGCGTCCAGCATCGAGGCGGCGATCGTCGCGCGCATCCCGCTGGCGCAGTGGACCCAGACGGTCCCGTCGGGCACCTCGGCGACGCGCTCGTGGAGCTGGTGGACGGGTATGTGGGCCGACCCCTCGACATAGCCGTTCGCGCGCTCGGAGTCGCGGCGCACGTCGAGCACCACCACCTCCTCGCCGCGCTCGCGGACGCCGGCCAGCCCGGCGAAGCTCTCCCGGGGGAAGGAGCGCGGCTCCCCGCCGTCGCCGAGCCAGTCCGCGGGGCCGCCGGTGGCGGCCGCGGCGGGGCGGTCGATGCCGACCCTGGCCAGCTCCCGCTGGGCGTCGGCAAGCTGTTCGAGGCTCTCGGCCAGCAGGGTGACCGGCTTGCCCCAGGGGATCAGCCAGGCCAGGTAGGTGGCGAGCTTGCCGTCGGCCTCGAAGTTGTACGCGCCCGCCACATGGCCCTCGGCGAACGCCACGCGGCTGCGCAGGTCCACCACCCACTCCCCCGCGGCCAGCCGGCCGGCGATCTCCTCCGCGTCCGCGCGCCGGGGCGGGGTGAGGTCGATCGGTTCCGGTCCGGCCGAGTTCACCGGTCCCATGTGGGCGTAGTACGCGGGGATGTCGTCCAGGCCGGCGAGCAGGTCGGCGACGAACTCGTCGACGTCCTTGACCAGCGCGTCGTTGGCCTCGCGCTCCTTGCCGATGGTGGTGGAGTCGCCCTCGGCCTGGGTGGAGGAGCAGAAGCTGCCGAAGCCGTGGGTCGGCATCACGGGCACGTCGTCGTCCAGCTCGTCGGCCAGCCTGCGGGCGGAGGCGTGCTGGGCGCGGGCCAGTTCGCGCGTCATGCGGGGCTCGACCAGATCCGGCCGTCCGACGGCGCCGATCAGCAGCGAGCCGCCGGTGAAGACGGCGACCGCGCGACCGTCCTCCTCCAGCACGTAGGAGGTGTGGTGCGGGGTGTGGCCGGGGGTGGCCAGCGCGCGCAGCGTCAGCCCCTCCTCGATTCCGGCGGTGTCGCCGTCGGCCACCGGCGTGCGGGGGTAGGACACACGGGCGTCGGCGGGCACCAGGTACTCCGCGCCCGTCACACGGGCCAGCTCCAGCCCGCCGGTGACGTAGTCGTTGTGTACATGGGTCTCGACGACGAGGGCGATCCGCACCTCCCGCCGGGCCGCCAGTGCGAGCATCCGGTCGATGTCCCGCGGCGGGTCCACCACCACGGCCGCCGACCGGCCCCCGGCCAGGTAGCCGCGATTGCCCAGTCCCTGGATCTCCACGGTGTCTGCGAAGAACACGGTGTTGCTCCTTCCGGATCGCTCTGCCCCGGGGGATGTGATCACCACCGTAACACATACCCTGGGGGGTATTCTGGAAAGCAGGGCGCCGCGTAGCCCCCCGCCCCGGCGGGTACCCGCCGGGGCGGGCGGAAACGGACGCCGCACACCGGCCCGCGAAACCGACGAGCACAGGAGAGTCACGACGTGAGCTACGACCGCACCGTCCGGGTGAGCACCGACTTCGACACCACCGTGGCCGCCGTGCGCGACGCGCTGGCCGAGCAGGGATTCGGCGTCCTCACCGAGATCGACGTCACCGCCACCCTGAAGAAGAAGCTCGACCAGGACATCGAGGACTACCTGATCCTGGGCGCCTGCAACCCGCAACTGGCCCACCGGGCGCTGGAGAACGACCGGGACATCGGCCTGCTGCTCCCGTGCAACGTGGTCGTGCGCCGCGACGGAGACCAGACGGTCGTCCAGGCCCTCGACCCCGGCACCATGGTGACCCTCACCGGGCTGCCCGCCATGGAGCCCGTCGCCTCCGAGGCCACCCGGCGCCTGGACGCGGCCCTGGCGGCGCTGGGCTGAACCGGCCCCCCGCAGGGGCGTCCGCCGGACGAGTGGCGGGGCGCGGGCGGCGGCGCGATGCTGGAGGCATGAGCGGACACCGGCGGGGAGCCCGCCTGCTCCCCCTCACCATGGCCTCCGCGGCCTCCGCGCTCTACGCGCTCCGGATCCGCCCCCGGCTGCTGACCTGGGGCGCGACCGAGGAGGAGACCGCGAGCACCTACCCCGGCGACGACCTCGTCCCCGACGCCACCAGTTCGTCGACGATGGCCACCACCCTCCCGGCACCGCCCGAGGAGGTCTGGGCCTGGCTGGCCCAGATGGGCGGCGACCGCGGCGGCTGGTACAGCTGGGACAGCCTGGACCACTACGGCGAGCCGAGCGCGGACCGCCTCGTGCCCGAGTGGCAGGGCCTGGCGGAGGGGCAGCGGCTGCTCGCGACGCGCGACGGCCGCGCCTGGTTCACCGCGGCCCTGCTGGAACCGAACCGGACCCTGGTGCTGCGCTCGGACCTGGAGCTGCCGTCCGGCCACTCCTTCGACATGCCGACCGCCGCCCCGCCCCGGGCGTACATGGACGGCATCTGGGCCTTCCATCTGCGGCCGGTCCCGGCGGGCGGAACGCGCCTGGTGGTCCGCACCCGCGGCCGGAGCCGGCCGCGGGGCATCACCAAGCCGTTCGACCTGCTGATGGGTGAGCCGGCGCACTTCATCATGCAGGTGCGCCAGTTCCAGAACCTGCGGTCCCGCGTCGGCGCCGGGGCCTGACGTCCGCCGGGTTCGGCCCCCGGCCCCCCATATCCCCCTCTCCCCCTGTCAGCTCTTTTCCGTGGAGGGTGAGTTGCCGTAGGGTGCCGGACGACCGCATGGGAGCGCTCCCAGCGCGGTTCGGCAGTCCCCGACCACCCGAGGGAGAACTCCCATGCGCTCCTTACCCGGCTCGTCCCGTTCGCCCCGCCGCCGGCCCCGCGCCTCCCGGCGGCTGTCCGGCCTGCTCGGCGCCCTCGCCCTGGCCGCCGTCACCACCCTCGCCGCCACCGGCGGCGCGGCCTCCGTCCCCCACCCCGCCCACGACCGGCCCGGCGACCGTCCGCCGCACCGCGGCTGCGTCCCCTCCCCCGCCCTGCTGTTCTGCGAGGACTTCGAGGACCTGCCGCGCGGCGCGGGCACCAGCATGGACTGGGGCGTGGACACCCGGCACGGCACTCTGACCGTGGAGCGCTCCACCGGACGCGACCGCCGCCACACCGGAGGGCACCGGCCGGGGCAGGTGCTGCACCTGCGCACCGAGGGCAACGGTTACGCCTTCCTGGAGGTCGACGACTTCGACGCCCCCGGCAACAGCTTCTTCGGCCGGATGCGGGTCCGCGTGGACGCCTTCCCCACCGCCCCGGACTGGGCCCACTTCACCCTGGTCGAGGCCACCGGCCGCGGCGACGGCAGCGTGGTGCGGCCCATCGGCGGCCAGTACGTGCCGACCGTCGGCGGCGGGACGCAGCTGTGGGGCGTGGGCTCCGACGGCGGACCGACGGGCGACTGGACCGACTGGCGCGAGTCCGCCCCGGCCGAGGCCGGGAAGTGGACGTGCCTGGAGTGGGAGGCGGACGCGGACGACAACCGGGTCTCGGTCTGGATCGACGGCGAGCCCAAGCCGGACCTGACCGTCACCACCACCCGCCACGGCGGCAACCCCGTCGACTTCGTCCTCCCCGACGTCGACACCGTCCGCATCGGCTGGCAGCTCTACCAGGGCGACCCCACCCCCGGCTCCTACGACCTGCTCCTGGACGACCTGGTCCTGTCCACCGAGCGCGTGGGCTGCGGTCGCTGACGGCCGCCGTACGTCAGACGGCGCCGGCGCCGAGCCAGGCGGCGAGGGCGGTGAAGTCCTCGTCGGCAAGGCCCCTGGCCGGGTCGACGCGGTGGAGCAGCGCAGGCGCCCGGTGCTGTGCGTCGACCCAGAGGCGGTCCATGGCGCCGATCTCGTCGTCGATCCAGACGAACGGGCGGTGGCCGGCCCGCTCCACGAGGTGGCGGGTCTTCCAGTGCAGGCCGCGCGGCCCCTGGCCGGCGGAGGTGTCCGGCCACCTCACCACGGGCAGCCTCGGCAGCCCGATGCGCGGGGCGACGGCCTCGTTGGCCTCGTCCATCCAGGTCGTAGCCCACACCAGGTCGCAGCCCAGCGCCGCCAGACGCGGTCCGACGGCGGGGTCGAGCCGCTCCAGCAGTGGATTCCCCTGCCCGTCGGTCGCCGCGGGGCCGGGCACGGGTGTTCGCCGGGGCCGGTGGGGCGGCGCACCGAACGGGATGAGCGGGCCGTCGACGTCGAGGAAGAGGATGGGGCGCTGGGCAGGGCGGGTCACGTCAGCACAGTAGTCCTTCGCCGGTCCCCCACCGCGGGGAGCCGGTTCGGCGGTCCGTCTCGCCGGAAAACGGCGGCCCGCCGGCCGCTCCGTCGGAGACGGGGCGCCCGGCGGGCCGGTTCGGGTGGACGGGGCGGGTGTCAGCGGGCCAGGCGGTGGGCCTCGGCCAGGTGGCGGATCGCCTTGGCGTAGTCGCCGGAGGCCAGGGCGTGGTCGGCGTCCGCGGTGCGGGACACCGCGCGCTCCGGAGCGCCGTCACCGGCCTTCAGCAGGGTGGCCTGGGCGATGTCCCGGGCGACCGAGGCGAGTTGGTCCGCCTGGAGGTAGGAGTCGGCCCTCGACTTCTCCAGCAGGGCGGCGGCCTTGGAAAGGCGCTTCAGGACCGCGTCCGCGCCGCGGACCGTACCGTCGGACTTCCAGTGCCGGTTCTTGAGTGCGAGGCGGACGTGGACGGCCGCGACGCGGGAGGCGATGTCGCGGCGCTCCCGCAGCTCCTCGCGGACGTCCTCCAGGCGGTCGCGGGCGCTGTCGGTGCGCAGGCCCCAGCCGTACGGGTAGAGCGGGTCGTAGGAGGCGTCGCCGACGTTGACCGGGACCTGGGCGGCCGAGCGCGGCCAGCTCACCGGCAGGCGGCCGGTGAAGGGCCGCTCGCCGAAGAGGGTGTCGGCCACGCCGGCGCCCTCGGTGCCCGGCAGCCAGGAGGCGACCAGGGCGTCGATGTCGCCGAGCCGGTCGGTGATGATCTGCGGGCGGCCGGAGACGACCAGCACCGCGCACTCCATGGCGCCGCAGACGGTGTCGATCGCCTTCCCGTCCGCCTCGGACAGCTCCAGATCGTGGCCGTTGCCGACGTCGCCGACGCCCTCGGCGTACGGGGTCTCGCCGACCACCACGATGCCCGTCCGGTGCCCGTCGGTGGGCGCGGAGGCGTCCTCGCTGAAGGTGACGGAGGCGTCCGGGGCGACCTGGCGGATTCCTTCCAGGATGGTGGTGCCCTCGGTGATGTCGCCGGAGGAGCCCTGCCAGGAGATGGTCCAGCCGCCGGCCTGGTTGCCGATGTCGTCGGCGTTGGAGCCTGCGACGTAGAGCTTCTCGTCGCCCTTCAGCGGCAGCAGGTTCCCGTCGTTCTTCAGCAGCACCTGGGAGTCGGCGGCGGCCCGGCGGGCCAGCTCGCGGTGGGGCGCGGAGCCGACGGAGTCCAGGTGGGTGCGGTCGGCGTAGGGCTTCTCGAACAGGCCGAGCTGGAACTTCTTGGTGAGGATGCGGGTCACCGCGTCGTCGATCCGCGCCATGGGCACGGCGCCGGAGTCGACCTGCTCGCGCAGGGTGGAGGTGAAGCCCTTGTAGTCGTACGGGACCATGATCATGTCGAGTCCGGCGTTGATGGAGGTCCGCACGTCGGAGGCGTAGTCGCCGGGGATCTGGTCGATGGCCTCCCAGTCGCTGATCACGAACCCGTCGAAGCCGAGGTCGCCCTTGAGGACGTCCGTGATCAGGTCGGCGTGGGCGTGCATCTTGACCGGGCCCTGGTCGTCACCGATGAAGTCGACGCTGGAGAAGGACGGCATGACGGTGCCCACTCCCTCGTCGACCGCCTCCGTGAAGGGGGCGATGTGGACGGTCTCCAGCTCCTCGCGCGTCGTCCTCGTGACGCCCTGGTCGATGGTGTACGTGCCGGTGGTGGAGGAGCCGAACTCGGTGCCGCCGTCGCCGACGTAGTGCTTGGCGGTGGCCAGCACCCGGTCGGCGTCCTTCAGGTCCCGCCCGTCGGCGCGGCCCTGGTGGCCCTGGACGGCCGTGGCGAGCCGCGTGACCAGCGCCGGGTCCTCGCCGAACGCCTCGTATGCCCGTCCCCAGCGCTCGTCGCGGCTGACGCACAGGCAGGGGCTGAAGTTCCAGGGGACGCCGGTGGCGCGGACCTCCTTGGCGGTGACGTGGGCGGTGTCCTCGACCAGCTCCGGGTCGCGGGCGGCGCCGAGGCCGGTGTTGTGCGGGAAGACGGTGGCGCCGACGACGTTGTTGTGGCCGTGGACGGCGTCGACTCCGTAGATCAGCGGGATCTGCAGCCTGGTCTGCTGTGCGCGCAACTGGAAGCCGTCGACCATGTCGGCCCAGGCCTCGGGCGTGTTGGGGGCGGGGTTGGAGCCGCCGCCGGACAGCAGCGAGCCCAGCTCGTAGGAGGCGATGTGGTCCTGGGCCTCCAGGGCGCCGCGCTCGGCCTGGGTCATCTGGCCGATCTTCTCGTCCACCGTCATCCGGGACAGCAGGTCCTCCACCCGCTCCTCCACCGGGAGCCGGGGGTCCTGGTACGGCAGGCCGTGCGCGTCGATGACGACGGTGGGCTGGTCGTCGGGGGCGCGTGCGCCGTCGGCGGAGAGGGTGACGGGGATGGTCTTGGCGGTGGCGGGCTCCGCGCTGCGCTCGGTGTCGACGGTGAAGGTCTTCGCCGTGCCGGAGGGGGTGCCGGCGGGGAAGGTGAGGGTGCCCTCGACCGGGGTGTAGTCCTCGCCGGGCTCCGCGGTGCCCTCGCCGGTGGCGTAGGTGACGGTGACGGGCTCGGCCAGCGGCACGCCGCCGGTGGTGCCCACCGACACCTCCACGGTGGCGGTGCCGCCGTGCTCGACGGTGTGGACGGGCCGGCCGGTGGCGACGCGGGCCCGCACCCCGCCCACGCCGTACAGCTCGACCTGGTCGAACTCCAGGGCGCCGGAGGCGGTGGGCAGGTTGACGGCGTAGCCCCACATGCGGGTCAGGTCCAGCACGCCGTCGTCCGGGGCGCCGGCGGGCTGGTGGTCGGGGCGCCGGACGAAGTCCTCGAAGGGGGTGCGCACCTGCTTCCAGCCGTCGGTGTCGTCGGTGAAGTAGCCGGCCCACAGCTCGGCCTGTCCGGCGTTCGGGCCGCCGTCCTTGACCTCGAACTGGACGCGCTCCCCGCTGCCGGTGCCCTTCACCCAGAAGGAGAAGCCCTCGTGGCCGCTCCAGTCCTCGGCGCCGGACAGGGCGTGGTCGAAGCCGCCCCAGGCGGTGATGTCGTACTCCACGCGCATGGCGCGGTTGAAGGCGTTGGCGCCCGGGCGGGCCTCGGCGGCGACCTGGCTGAGCCCGGGGGTGTCCTCGGGGGTGCTGCCGTAGGTGCCGATCGGGCCGGGGACGGCGCTGTCGAAGTCGTCCAGGACGCGGTCCTGCGCGGCGGCCGACGCGGCGGGGGTCAGACCGGAGGCGAGCAGGGCGAGGAGGGCGCCGAGGGTCGCGGCGGCCGTTCGTCCGCGCCGCCTTCGCCGGCCTCCTTCCCCGGGTCCCGTTCCTGCGTGCAGCGGCTGTCCCATGGCGGCTCCCTCGGGGCGGTCGAAGTTTTCAACACTTGGACACACGGAGACACAGGCGCACTGTCATGCGCACGGCGCTGATCCTGTATGCGACCGGATGGACCGTCAATACCCTTGATCCGTAAACCTCTTGGAGGCGGGAGCCCTCCCGGCGCTCCCGCCGACCGAGGAATGAGAGCGCTCTCGGCATCGTGGCAGATGAGGGGCCCACGGGGCGCTCGCAACCGCCCCGCGGGCCCCTGGCACGCCATCGCACACCGGATGCCCGGCGAACGGCTCAGCCGTCGCCCGGGTAGCGGACCCCGACGCGCTCGCGGACGGCGTCCAGCGTCGCCATCACCGCCAGCGTCCCGTCCAGCGGCACCAGCGGGGACTCCGTCTCCTTCTCCCGCAGGCAGCGCATCACCTCGGCCGCCTCGGGCCCGTAGCCGGTGCCGCCCTCGGCCTGCGGCACCCGGACCTCCTCGGCCTCACGCCCCTCGCGGTGCAGGACGAAGGACTCCGGGGCGAAGAAGCCGTGCGGCAGCTCGATGCGTCCCCGGGTGCCGCTGACGGCCGCCACGGTGGGGCTGGCGGAGGCGATGGAGCACGAGAGGGTGGCGACGGCTCCGCTGTCGTAGCCCAGCAGGACGCCGGTGGTCTCGTCCACGCCCTCGGGCGTCAGATGGGCCCAGGCTGCTACGGAGGAGGGCTCGCCGAGGACGAGATGGGCGAAGGAGACCGGGTAGACGCCCAGGTCCAGCAGTGCGCCGCCGCCCAGCCGGGGGTCGCGCAGGCGGTGCGAGGCGTCCGCGGGGGCGACGATGCCGAAGTCGGCGTGGACCGAGCGCACCTCGCCGATCGCGCCGTCGGCGACGAGGTCGAGCATGCGGCGGACCACCGGGTTGCAGTAGGTCCACATGGCCTCCATCAGGAAGACTCCCCTGCGGCGCGCCAGCTCGACCATCTCCCGCGCCTGGGCGAGGTTGAGGGTGAGCGGCTTCTCGCACAGCACCGCCTTGTCCGCCTCCAGGCAGACGGTGGCGGCCTCCAGGTGCGCCGAGTGGGGCGTGGCGACGTAGACCACGTCCACGTCCGGGTCGGCGGCCAGCTCGCCCCAGCTTCCGTAGGCGCGCGGGGCGCCGTGCTCCTCGGCGAAGCGGCGGGCGGACTCGGGCGAGCGCGAGCCCACCGCGAGGAGCTCGCCGCCGGGCAGGGGCGCGAGGTCGCGGGCGAAGGCTCCGGCTATGCCGCCGGTGGCGAGGATGCCCCATCTGATCGTGTCGTCGGTGCGCGTCATGTGCGTGTGCTCCCCCGGGTGCGGGCCGGATCCGGCGTGGGCGTGTCGGCGATCACACTACGGCGGGCGCGCGGGGTGCGGGCGGGCTGTCCGCATGGTGTACGCCGGCCCGGCGGGGAGCGGGGCGGCTGCCGCCGGGCGGCCGGGCGCCGCCGCACCGCCGCCTCCGGGCGGGAGGTCACGCGCGTTTCCGCCCGGGGACGGCGAGCAGAAGAGGGGGAGGACAGCCGTTCCGGCCCGGGCCGCCGGGCGGGCGGCGAGCGAGGAGGTCCGTTGGAGACCTGGCAGGTCGTACTGATCGCCGTCGGCGCGGTGCTCGCCGCGGTGACGCTGGCCGTCGCCGCCGTCCTGCTGGTCAGGCTGGTGCGCACCTACCTGCTCCTGCGCGGCGCGGACATCCCGGTGAGCGCCAGGGCCGCGTTCTGGGTGGCGCTGGTCTACACGGTCTTCCCCGTCGATCTGCTCCCGGACCCGGTGTACCTGGACGACGTCGGCCTGCTGCTGCTCGTCCTCCACCATCTGGGCGCGGTGGCCCGGCGGTACGGGCGGGCCGGCGGGGAGGCGGAGGCGAAGCCCCCGGCGGCCGCGGAGGTTCGCCGCCGGCGCTGACGGAGCCGGCACCGGCGGACGCGTACGCGTCCGCCGCCGTTCCGGAATTACTCTCGTCCCATGACACAGCGGGACGAGGGGGCGGTGGGTCCGGTGGGTCCGGTGGATCCGGTGGAGGACAAGGCCCCGGTGATCGATCTCAACGCCGATCTGGGCGAGGGCTTCGGACGGTGGGAGCTCACCCACGACGAGGCGCTGCTCTCGGTCGTCAGCAGCGCCAACATCGCCTGCGGCTTCCACGCCGGGGATCCCTCCACCATGCGCCGGGTGTGCGCGCAGGCGGCCGAGCGGGGGGTGGCGATCGGCGCCCAGGTCGCCTACCGCGATCTGGCGGGTTTCGGGCGGCGGCCGATGGAGGTCCCCGAGGACGAGCTGGCCGACGAGATCGCCTACCAGATCGGCGCCCTGCGGGTGTTCGCCGAGTCCGCCGGGGCGCGGGTGGCGTACGTCAAACCGCACGGCGCGCTCTACAACCGCGCGGTGCACGACGAGGGCCAGGCGCGGGCGGTGGTGTCCGGGGTGCTGCTGGCGGGCGGGGAGCTGCCGGTGCTGGGGCTGCCCGGGTCGCTGCTGCTGGGGGCCGCCGAGGAGGCCGGGCTGCCCGCCGTCGCCGAGGCGTTCGCCGACCGCGGCTACACCGCGCTGGGCACGCTGGTGTCCCGGCGGGAGCCGGGGGCGGTGATCCACGAGCCGGACGCCGTGGTCTCCCAGGCGCTGGGCATCGCGCTGCGCGGGAGTGTGGCCACCGGCGACGGCGGGGAGGTGGCCGCCGGCGCCAGGTCGCTGTGCGTGCACGGCGACACCCCGGGCGCCGTGGCGCTCGCCCGGCGGGTGCGGCAGGCCCTCGCGGAGGCCGGGGTGCGCATCGAGGCGTTCACGCCGTGAGGGTGACGCGGGTGCTGCCCATGGGCAGGCGCGCCCTGCTGCTGGAGGTGGGGAGCACCGGGCGGGCCCAGGCCCTCCACGCCGAACTGGTGCGGCTGCGGGAGACCGGAGAGCTGCCCGAGGTGGAGGAGATCGTCCCGGCCGCGGCCACCGTCCTGCTGGACGGGCTGGAGGACCCGGGGGCGCTGGCGCGGTGGCTGCAAGGCAGGGAGTTCCCCGGCGACGCCCCGGCGGACACCGCCGCGGTGGTGCTGCCGGTGCGCTACGACGGCCCCGATCTGGCCGGGGTGGCGGCGCTGTGGGGGGTGGACGAGGAGGAGGCGGTCGCGATCCACACCCGCACCGAGTTCCGGGTCGCCTTCTGCGGGTTCGCCCCCGGGTTCGGCTATCTCACCGGACTGCCCGGGGAGTTGGGCGTGCCCCGCCGCGCCGTCCCCCGCACCTCGGTGCCGCCGGGCTCGGTGGGGCTGGCCGGGGCGTACACCGGGGTGTATCCGCGCACCTCGCCCGGCGGCTGGCAGCTGATCGGCCGGACGGACGCGGTGCTGTGGGACGTGCGCCGGGAGCCGGCCGCGCTGCTGGCCCCGGGTGCCCGGGTGCGGTTCGAGGCGGTGGCATGACGGGCGCGGGGGTGCTGGAGGTCCTGCGGCCGGGTGCGCTGACCACCGTGCAGGATCTGGGCCGGGTGGGCCTGGCCCATCTGGGGGTGCCGCGTTCGGGGGCGCTGGACTCCCCCGCCCACCGGCTCGCCAACCGCCTGGTGGGCAACGCGCCCGGTGCCGCGACGCTGGAGACCACCCTCACCGGGTGTGCGGTGCGCCCGGACCGGGCCGTGGTGGCGGCGGTGACCGGTGCTCCGTGCCCGGTGCGGATCGACGGCCGTCCGGCGCCGTGGGGCGCGGCGGTACGGGTGCCGGGCGGGGCGGTGCTGGAGGTCGGCGCCGCGCGGGCCGGGGTGCGCAGCTATCTGGCCGTGGCCGGCGGCGTCGGCGTCGAGCCGGTGCTCGGCAGCCGCTCCACCGATCTGCTGTCCGGGCTCGGACCGGCGCCGCTGTCGGCGGGGGTACGGCTTCCGGTGGGTACGGCGGCGGGGCCCGTGCCCTGGGCCGACGCGGTCGCCTCCGCCGCTCCGGGGCCGCCGTCGGGCGAGCTGGTGCTGCCGCTGGTGCCCGGACCCCGCGACGGCTGGTTCACCCCGGGCGCGCTGCGCGCGCTGGCCCGGGGGGTCTACCGGGTGTCCGCCGAGAGCAACCGTGTCGGGCTGCGGACCGAGGGGCCCGCCCTGGAGCGGTCGGTGCGCGGTGAGCTGCCCAGCGAGGGGATGGTGGCGGGCGCGGTGCAGGTGCCGCCGGGCGGCGAGCCGATCGTCTTCCTCGCCGACCACCCGACCACGGGGGGCTATCCGGTGGTCGGCGTGGTGCCGCGGGAGGCGCTGGCGGCGGCGGCGCAGGCGGTGCCGGGGCTGAAGGTGCGCTTCGTCCCGCTGCGGCGCTGAGCGCTCCGGGCCGCTCCGGACCGCTCCGGACCGCTCCGGACCGCTCCGGGGCTGCCCGCGCCGGGGCTCAGCTTCCGGGCTTCCGGCCGGAGCCGGAGGCGTCCTCCTCCGCCCGCCGCGCCTTGCCGGAGGCGTCCTCCTCGGCCTCGACGCCCTTGAGCGGTTCGCCCTCGACGGTGCCGCCGCCGGAGAAGCCCTCGGCGGCGCTCGCCGTGCCGGGGACGGTGCGGTGCTCCATCCCCGTCTCCTGGCCGGAGTGGGCTCCGGGGCCCCGGTCGGCCGGGTCGGTGCGGCGCCCGGCCCCGTGGCCGTGCTCGCCCTCGCCCTGCTCCTGGTGCCTGTTCGTCTCGCCCATGGCCGTCGTCCTCACCGTGTGTCGCGTTCTCGGGTGCACGGCGCAGGTACCCGGTGCGCGGGAGCGGAAACGGCCGGGCGTCAGGGCCTGGAGGACCTGGTCACCGAATCCCCGTCCTTGCGAACACCGGCGGACATGCCGGAGGTTGGGCGTTCATGCGCCGCGGGCCGGCGAAAGGCCGCCGGCCCGCGGCGCCGGGCTCAGATCAGGCGCCGTCCGTCGCGGCGGGCCTCGGCCCACTCGCGGTAGAACGCGCGGCTGATCACGAACAGTACGGCGGCCACGATGACGGGCCACATCAGGATGTACGTACTCAGGGCGAGGGTGCTCACCGCGTCTCCTCCTTGCTCACTCGCTCACTCGCTCCATCCGGCCGGGCGCTCCCGGCGGGTTCGGGCTCGCCGTCGCCGCCCTCCGCCTGCCGCGGGACGGCGGCGGCCGCGCCACCGGCGTTCCCCGTGCCGCCGGCACCGCCGTCGTCGAAGTCGCCGGTGCGCCGGGCGATGAGGGTGAAGTCGAACCTCTCGCCGCTGCCCGCGGACATCGCCCAGCAGATGACGGTGCTCACTGAGTAGGCGACCAGGGAGCCGGACAGCGTCGCGTACTCGTGGAGGGATCCGATGGCGAACGGGGCGGCGGCCGCCGCCGACAGCACACCGGTGATCTTCGCGGCGCGGAGCCCGAGGAAGCCGAACACCATCAGGCCGAGGACCACGCCGATCCCGATGACGGAGAGCACGTCCACGGCGATGCCGGTGACGCCGTCCATGGGGATCCAGCCGAAGCGGACCGGCAGGAACACCGCGAGCGCCGCGATGACCGAGGTGGTGAACGCCCTGTTGGTGACCTTGTCCCAGTAGAAGCTGGCCAGCACCGGGAAGACCAGGGCTCCCCACAGCGCGCCGACGAAGACCAGCAGGTCGAGGATGTTCAGCTGAAGGCTGGCGAAGGCCACGGCCGCCGCGGTGGCCACCACCATCGTGATGCGGCCGACCAGCAGCATCGTCTTCGGGTTCGCCTTCTCCTTGCCCGCCACGTTCTGGCCGTAGACGTCGGCCATCATGATCGAGGAGAGGGCCGAGAGGTCGGAGTCGGCGGTGGAGGAGAGCGCGCCGACGATCATGAGGAAGAACACCGCCAGCAGCACGGGCGGCAGGTAGTCGGCGGCCATCTCGGGGATGAGGTTGTTCACGTCGCCGCCGGTCGGCTCGAAGCCCAGGTAGAGGGCGAGTACGCCGAGCATGCCGACACCGATCACCATGGCGCCGTAGCCGATGGTCGCGGTGACGAAGGTGGGCTTGATCAGGTTCTGCCGCACGGCGAAGAGGCGCTGCGCGATGGTCTGGTTGCCGATGGCGTAGGCCAGCACCGCGGCGATGTAGGGGGCGCCCTGGTTCATGAAGGCGTCGCTGGAGAAGAAGTCGCTCTGCTGGGCGGTCAGGTTCGCCGCCCCGGTCTCGAACGCCGCCGGGAAACCGGCCGCGAAGAAGATCACCGGGACGAGCACGGCCACCGCCCCGAGCATCGCGACGACCTGCACGAAGTCGGTCAGCACGGAGGCGCGGAAACCGGACCACAGGGTGTAGAGCAGCACGCCCGCGGCCACCGCGAAGACGCCCTGGATGAAGTTGAGCGGCGACAGCATCGAGATCAGCACGCCGCCGGCGATGAAGTTCGACATCAGGCTGATGAGGCTGCCGACGAGGTTGGAGCCGGCGAGCATCAGCTGACTGGAGCGGCCGTGCCGTGCGTACATGACCTCGGCCAGCGTGTGCGCCTTGGGGGCGACGGCCCGGATGCGCTTGCCGAAGGGGTAGATGAACAGGATCATCAGGGCGCCCCAGAGCCCGTAGTGGATGGGGCCCGATATGCCGTAGGTGTAGCCCGACGTCGCCGAGGCGTACATCGAGGACGCCCAGATCCACGTTGCCGTCATGCTGGCGGCGGAGATCCCGAAGCCGATGTTGTGGCCGGCCGTCATGTATCCGTCGGCGTTCTCCTTCCTCTTCCCGATGCGGGTCGAGATCAGGAAGGTCCCTCCATAGAAGAGGACCAGCAGGCCGAGTACCACCACGGCGCCGAACTGGGCTGTCTCCACCCCGTCCACGCGCGCCACCTCCTCACGAGTCGTGGAGCCCGGCACCGGCCGCGGCCCACGGCGAGCGGGCCGGGGGCCGCGGACAGGTTCCGCGCACCGCGGGCGGCGGAAGGGGCTCCGGCCCCGGAGCGGCGGCGTCACCGTCGGCCCCGGGGATGTTCACACAAAAGCGGACTCTTCTAGTCCGCAAACTCGCCGGAGGTTAACAGCTTCTTCACGCCACCACGACCCACGATCAGCCTGGAGGGAGCATGGGGTTGCTTATCCTATTTTCCATAGATTCATCACAGGATAGTCGAACATTCAACAACCGATTCGTCCCATTCACCGTGTCCGTACTGCCCGTTTGCATCCACTTCTTTACAAGTCGCAAATGCGACGTCAAGCTCTACGGCACGTAGTGGAGATCACCAACGGCGGCCCGTTCGAAGCCGTTTCGTGACCATCGCTCCCATGACCCCCGGCTCGTTCCCCCCGGCCCGGGCCCGCCTCACTCCTCCATGCCGAACGAGCCGTGGCCGGGCCGACCCGCCGCCCGGTAGGTGCCGATCACCACCCCGGTGGAGGTCATCCCGCCTCCCGTCCGCTCCAGTGCGGTCGGCACGGCGCCGCCGTCGAACAGGCGCTTGCCGCCGCCCAGGATCACGGGGTAGGTCAGCAGGCGGTACTCGTCGATGAGGCCGTGCGCCATCAGGCTCCGCGCCAGGTTCCCGCTGCCGTGGATCTGCACCTCGCCCTCCAGCCGCTCCTTGAGGGCCGCGACCTCCCGCACCGCGTCACCTCCCAGCAGCGTGGAGTTGCGCCACCCGACGCTGTCCAGCGTCCGGGAGGCGACGTACTTGGGCAGGGTGTTGAGCCTGCTCGCGACCGGGTTGTCCGGATCGGTGACCTGCGGCCAGTAGGCGGCGAAGATCTGGTACGTCCTGCGGCCCAGCAGGAAGGCGTCCGCGGACCCGAAGCCCTCCGCGACGAACCTCCCCATGT
Organism: Streptomyces barkulensis; assembly: GCF_002843305.1. Taxonomy (GTDB): domain Bacteria; phylum Actinomycetota; class Actinomycetes; order Streptomycetales; family Streptomycetaceae; genus Streptomyces; species Streptomyces barkulensis. The sequence continues at coordinate 16,816 of NZ_PGSG01000110.1, read as the reverse complement.
CCTCGTCGGCGTACGGAACCAGCCAGCCGCCGTGCTCGAACCCTCCGTCGCGGTCCTCGTCCGGGGCTCCGGGCGCCTGCACGACCCCGTCCAGGGTCAGGAACTGCGTCAGTGTCACCTTCGCCATCGTCCTCTTCCTCTCCAGTCGGCCTCACGGGTTCGGACCCGCCGGTGCGCCGGAAGTCATCGGCCCCGGCACATCTGTTCTTCCGCACGCCGTCCGGCACCGGTGACGGCCGTCCGGGTGGAGGCACGGGCGGCGCGCGGGAAAGTGGAGATCGCCTTCGGCGGAGTGCAGCGCTCCCCCGTTGCCCGGAGGGCGTAACGCCGCGGTTCGCCCGGGTGCCGCGTTACCGGGAGGACAGGGCGGCGGCGGAGCCCGACACCGTGGAGGCGGTGCTCGCCCCGGCCGGATGAGTGCTCCCGTCCCGCGGGGCCGGGTCCCGCGTAACCTGGGCCGTACGAGCACCTCCGCGAAAGCCCGCCACCGCCGCCGCACTCAGGGAGGCCGCACCGTGACCGAACGCAAACCGCCCGGGACCGACTCCGAGACGTGGGCCGACCGGCAGATCCGCGAGGCGACCGAGCGCGGCGAGTTCGACGCCCTGCCGGGCATGGGCCGGCCGCTGCCCGACCTGGACCAGCCCTATGACGACCTGTGGTGGGTCAGGAAGAAGATGAGCCGCGAGGGGCTGTCCTACCTGCCGCCCGCGCTCGCTCTGCGCAAGGAGGCGGAGGACGCCCTGGCCGCCGCCCGCCGGGCCCGCTCGGAGCCGGAGGTGCGGCGGATCGTGGCGGGAATCAACGAGAGGATCCGCGCGGCGCTGCGGATGCCGCCACCCGGTCCCCCGCTGGGCCTGGAGCCCTTCGACGCCGACGACGTCGTACGACAGTGGTACGAGGAGCGTGAGGGACGCGGGGACGGCCGGCCGCGCCTCGTCTGACCTCCCGGGAAGAGCCGGCCGCGGGCCCGGCCGACGGATCGGTGGCCGGGCCCGCGGCCGGGGCCTCGGGGTCCTGGGGCCTCGGGGCCCCGGGCTCGGTCGGGTGCGGTCAGGCGCCCGTGCCGGGCTCCGGCGGCAGGGCGCCGTCGCGGACCACCTGCGCGTACCAGCGGGCGCTGGACTTGGGGATGCGCCTGCCGGTCGCGTAGTCCACGTACACCGCGCCGAAGCGCTTGCTGTAGCCGTATCCCCACTCGAAGTTGTCCAGCAGGGACCACAGGAAGTAGCCGCGCACGTCCGCCCCGGCCTCGATGGCCCGGTGCACCGCCGCCAGATGGCCGTGGAGGTAGGAGATCCGCTGCGGGTCCAGCACGCGGCCCTCGGGGTCGACGTAGTCGTCGAAGGCCGCGCCGTTCTCGGTGATGACCACCGGCATGCCGGGGAAGTCGTCCCGGACCCGCAGCAGCAGGTCGTACATGCCGGTGGGGTCGATCGTCCAGCCCATGGCGGTGGTCTCGCCGGGCGTGCGGTGGAAGGCGACGTCGTCGCCGCCCGGCCAGGGGCTGTGCTCGCTCGCGCCGTGCCCGTCGGCGTTGTGGGTTCCGGGGCCGGAGGCGGCGGAGACGAGGGTGGGGCTGTAGTAGTTGACGCCCAGGAAGTCCAGCGGCTGGTGGATGTCCGCCAGGTCCCCGTCCCGTACGAACGACCAGTCCGTCAGGTGCGCGGTGTCCCGCAGGACGTCCTGCGGGTACTCGCCGCGCAGCATGGGGCCGGTGAAGACCCGGTTGGCGACGCCGTCGATGCGGCGTGCGGCGTCGGTGTCGGCGGGATCGCCGGTCAGGGACCGCACATGGTGGAGGTTGAGCGTGACGGAGGTCTGCGCGCCGTCGGGGAGGGCGGCGCGCAGGGCCTGGGTGCCCAGCCCGTGGGCGAGGTTGAGGTGGTGGGCGGCGCGCAGGGAGTCCGCCTGGTCGGTGCGGCCGGGGGCGTGGACGCCCGAGCCGTAGCCGAGGAAGGCCGAGCACCACGGCTCGTTGAGGGTCGTCCAGGTGCCCACCCGGTCGCCGAGCGCGCCGGCGACCAGCGAGGCGTACTCGGCGAACCGCTCGGCGGTGGCGCGCTCCGGCCAGCCGCCGGCGTCCTCCAGTTCCTGGGGCAGGTCCCAGTGGTAGAGGGTGACGACGGGCTGGATGCCCTTGTCCAGCAGCCCGTCCACCAGACGGCTGTAGAAGTCCAGCCCCTCGCGGGAGGCGGGGCCGCGGCCGGTGGGCTGGACGCGCGGCCAGGAGACGGAGAACCGGTAGGCGCCCACGCCGAGATCGGCCATGATCTCCAGGTCCTCGCGCCAGCGGTGGTAGTGGTCGCAGGCGATGTCCCCGGTGTCGCCGTTGCGCGTCCTGCCGGGGGTGCGGGAGAAGGTGTCCCAGATGGAGGGGGTGCGGCCGCCCTCGGCGGCGGCGCCCTCGATCTGGTAGGCGGCGGTCGCGGTGCCCCACAGGAAGCCGGGCGGGAACACCCGGGCGCTCCGGGTCGCCGGGGCGGGTTCGGCTGTACGGGATGCGGTGGCCACGAAGGTCCTTCCGGATCGGTGGTGTCGGGAGGGTGGGATCGGGGAGGTGGATCGGGGCGGGAGGGGCCCGGGGTCGCGGGGTCGCCCGGCTCTCCCTGGCGGGGCGTCAGCCCTTGACCGCGCCCTGCATGATGCCGCCGACGATCTGCTTGCCGAAGACGACGAACATCGCCAGCAGCGGCAGGGTGCCCAGCAGCGCGCCGGCCATGATGAGCGACTGGTCGCGCACGTATCCCGCGCTGAGCTGGGTCAGGGCGACGGGGATCGTGGGGTTGGTCATGTCGAGCACGATGAACGGCCAGAAGAAGTCGTTCCAGGCGTGCACGAAGGTGATCATGAAGACCACCGCCATCGCCGGGCGGGCGACCGGCAGGACGACGCTCCAGAAGATCCGCAGACTGTGCGCGCCGTCCACGCGGCCGGCCTCGATGAGCTCGTCGGGCAGCGCCTCCAGCAGGTACTGCCGCATGAAGAACACGCCGACGGCGCTGACCAGGGTGGGGAAGATGACGGCGGGCAGCTTCTGTCCCCAGCCCAGCTCGGTCATCATCATGAACAGCGGCACCACGCTCAGCTGCGGCGGCACCATCATCGTGCCGATGACCAGCATCAGCAGGATGTTGCGGCCGCGGAAGCGCAGTTTGGCGAAGGCGAAGCCGGCCAGGGTGGCGAACAGGACGGTGGACAGGGCGATCGTCATGGCGACGATGAGGCTGTTGACCAGCGCCGTGCCCATCGCCGCGTCCTCCCAGGCGGCCGAGAGGTTCTTCAGCAGGTTGGGGCCGGGGAGGAACGGCGGCGGGGTCTGGGAGACCCTGGTGTTGTCGGTGGAGGCCGCCACCATCGTCCAGTACAGCGGGAACAGGGAGAGCAGCGCGGCCAGGCCGAGCAGCGCGTAGGCGACGGGCCCGGCCTTCCGCTGCTGGCCGGCCTTCGGGCGCAGGGACAGACGGGGCCGGCGGCTCGTGGGCGCGACGGTGTCCGCGAGCGGCTCGGGTACGTCCGCCCGGGGGCGGGCGGTGTCGGTGGTCATGGGATTACCGCTCCCTGGTCAGGACGTGCGGGACTTGACGCGCTTGACGACGCGCTGCAGGACGAAGGCGAGGATGAGCAGGAGGAACATCGCCCAGGCGACCGTGGCGGCCCGCCCCATCTCGTAGTTCTTCCAGCCCTCCTCGTACAGCAGCAGGCCGAGCGTCTGGTACTGGTTGTCCGCTCCTCCGCTGACGCCGTTCGGCCCCTGGCCGAAGATCAGCGGTTCGCCGAAGAGCTGGGTGGCTCCGATGGTGGACAGCACGATGGTGAAGACGATCGTGGAGCGGATGCCGGGGATGGTGACCTTGGTGAACTGCTGCCAGCGCGAGGCGCCGTCGATGGCCGCCGCCTCGTACCGCTCCTGTGGGATGGCCTGCATCGCGGCCAGGTACAGCAGGGCGTTGTAGCCGGTCCAGCGCCAGATCACGATGGAGGAGATCGCGAACTGGGCGGGCCACTTGCTGCTCTCCCAGTCGACGTTGTCGACCCCGAACAGGCTCAGGAACCAGTTGATCATTCCGAAGTCGCGCTCGAAGAGCATGGTGAACACCAGTGCGGCGGCGCCGATCGAGGTCGCGTAGGGCGTCAGGGCCGCGACCCGGAAGAACGCCGAACCCTTCAGCTTGTAGTTGAGCAGGTGCGCCAGGCCGAGGGCCATCAGCAGCTGCGGGACGGTGGAGATCACACCGATGGTGAAGGTGTTCGCCAGCGCGTTCCAGAAGCGGTCGTCCTGCCAGAGCTGCGAGTAGTTCCCGAAGCCCTCCCACTCCATGATGTCCGTGGTCGCCAGCTCCACGTCGTGGAGGGAGATCCAGGCCGTGTAGAGCAGCGGATAGAGGCTGAACGCGCCGAAGACGACGAAGAAGGGGGCGACGAAGGCGTAGGGGGCCGCCTTGATGTCGAAGCGGTGCAGGAGGGTGCTCCACGGCCGCCGGGGACGCGCCCCGTTCCGGCCGTCGGGGCTCTCCTTGGTGGGGCCGGCCGGTCCGCTCTGCGGCCCGCCGAGGCCGGATGCCGGGGTGGAGGTGGCCACGGGGGGCTTCCTTCCTGGGAGTGCTTGGTGGGGCGGTGGGACCCAGGGCCCCGGCGGCCGCGCGGGGAGGCGGTGGCCGCCGGGGAACCCGGAGAGGGGAGGCCGGGTCAGTCGACGGCCTTCCTGATGCGCTCGTCGGTGGTCTCCCACGCCTCGGCCGGGCTCTTGCCCTGTTCGACGAGCTGGAGGCCCTGGGAGAAGGTGTCCTTGATGGTGCCGTCCTTGGGCCCGAGCACCTGCTCGTCGGGGATGTCCTGGGCCGCGGCGCCGAAGACCTCACCGATCGGGGCGTTGTTGAAGTACTCGGACTTCGCCCCGGTCACCGCCGGGGACTTGAGAGCCTCCGCGGAGGAGGGGAAGTTGCCGATCTCCTTGAAGATGTGCTCCTGCTGCTCCGGCGCGGTCAGCCAGGCCACCAGCTTCTCGGCCTCCTTCCTCACCGGGCTGCTCTCCATGACCCCGAGGAAGGAGCCGCCCCAGTTGGCGCCCTTGGGGGCCTTGGCGACGTCCCACTTGCCCTTGTTGGCCTCGCCGGCCTTCTCGCTGATGTGGGCGAGCATCCACGCCGGGCAGACGGTGGTGGCGAAGCTGCTGTTGGCCAGGCCCGGGTCCCAGCCGGGCTGGAACTGGCGGAGTTTGGCCGTCAGGCCGTCCCGGGCCGCTCCGGTGGCCAGCTCCCAGGCGTCCTTGATGACCGGGTTGTCCTGGTAGATCAGCTCCCCGTTCTTGTCGTAGAACTGCTCGGAGCTGCCGTAGATCATGGCGTTGAACAGGCCGCTGGCGCTGTCCAGGTAGGCGGCGTCGCCCTTGAAGTTCTCCTTGAAGTCCTTGCCGACCTCGACGTACTTCGCCCAGTCGCCGTCCCAGAGCGCGGCGACCTCCTCGCGGTCGGTGGGCAGGCCCGCCTTCTCGAACATGTCCTTGCGGTAGCAGACCGCCATCGGGCCGATGTCCGTGCCCAGGCCGATCACCCTGCCGTCGCCGGTGGTGACCTGGCTCTGCTTCCAGGGCAGGAAGTGGTCGGTGCCGGGGACGCCGGAGAGGTCGGCGAACCTGTCGGCCCGGGTGTCGGCGAGCTCCTTGGCGCGGCCGACCTCTATGCCCTGGATGTCCTTGAGGCCGCTGCCGGCGGCCAGGCGGGTCTGCAGCGCGGTGTAGTACGTCTGCTCGTCACCGGCGATCTCGGCCTTGATGACGATGTCCGGGTTCTCCTCCATGTACTTCTCGAGGAGGCCGGTCTCCTTGATGCCCATGACACCGAACAGGCCCATGGTGATGACGGTCTTGCCGTCCTCGGTCTTTCCGTCGCTGTCGCCGCCGCCCGAGCAGCCCGCCACGAGTGTGAGGGCGGCGACCGACGCGACGGCCACGACTCTTGTACCGAAAAGCTTGCGGGCACTGCCCATGGCGTCCTCCTTGCGGGCGGCGACGGAAATCACCGCGGTGCGGCCCCGGCGGGCCGCACGGGCCCGACGGGTGGAATCGTTCCCACTCGAAGGTGGGAGCGTTCCCATCAGGTTGTGGAAGACTGTCCGCAGGAACGTTCGCTGTCAAGGACGGGGACCGGATCCGTTACCCGCCGAGGCCTCGGCGGGCACCGGCGCCGGGCCGGCCGCCGCACGGCCGTCTGACACAATGCGCTGGTGAGCGCCGTGCGCGGCGCGGCGGAAGCAAAAGGAGGCGGGTACGCCATGGGGGCCACTCGGCGGCCGACCATCAAGACCGTGGCCGCCCGGGCCGGAGTGGGGCGCACCACCGTCTCCCGGGTCCTCAACGGCTCCACCCTGGTCAGCGACGAGGCCAGGCAGGCGGTGCAGACGGCGATCGCCGAACTGGGCTACGTGCCCAGCTCCGTGGCGCGGTCGCTGGTGACCAGCAGGACCGACTCCATCGCCCTGGTCATACCCGAGTCGGAGAGCCGGCTGGGGTCGGAGCCCTACTTCTCCGCCGTGATCCGCGGTGTGAGCAACGGCCTGGCCGGCACCCAGATCCAGCTGCTGCTCACCCTGGTCCGCGACCAGCGGGAGATGGACCAGCTCACCCGCTTCCTCACCGCGCGCCGGGTGGACGGCGTACTGCTGGTCTCGGTGCACCGCGACGATCCGCTGCCCGGCCTGCTGGAGAAACTCGGGCTGCCGACCGTCCTGGCCGGGCGCCGCTCCCCGGCCGAGCCGCTGCACCATGTGCACTCGGACAACATCGGAGGCGCACGCGACGCGGTGCGCCACCTGATCGAGCGCGGGCGGGGCGAGATCGCGACCATCACCGGCCCGCCGGACATGGACGTGGCCGACAGCCGTCTGCGGGGCTGGCGGGACGCTCTGGAGGAGGCTGGACGGGAGGCCGACGGGGAGCTGGTCGCCCCCGCCGACTTCACCGAGGAGGGCGGACGCCTCGCCATGCGCGAGCTGCTGGAGCGCCGTCCCCGGCTGGAGGCGGTCTTCGCCGCCTCCGACGTGATGGCGGCCGGCGCCCTGGCCGAACTGCGCCACCGGGGGCGGCGGGTGCCGGACGACGTGGCGGTGGTGGGCTTCGACGACTCGATCGTCGCCCGGCACACCGACCCGCCGCTGACCACCGTTCGGCAGCCGGTCGAGGAGATCGGACGGACGATCACCGAACTGCTGCTGCGGGAGATCGGCGAGCCCGGCGGCGCACGGCGGCACATGGTGCTCCCCACCTCCCTCGTCGTCCGCGACTCCGCCTGACGCCGTCCGCCCGCGGCTCCGCGGCGCTTCGTGCTCCGCTCAACCGGCTTCCGCTCAACCCGCTTCCGCACAAGGGGAGTTGCTCCCGGACGGGCCACCGGGGCGCACTGCGGAAAGTGATCGGCGAGTGTTCGCCTTTCCGCGGCGAGGAGGGGCCGCGCCTGGCAGCATGGGCCTCGACTCGGCGGGCGCCGCCCCAGTCTCGACACATCTCCCAGGCGGAAGGTTGTGAAGGCCCGGATGAACCAGTCCAGGGAACCCCTCACCGGCAAGATCGACGTCACCGTCCCCACGGCCGCGCGTATGTACGACTACTACCTGGGCGGCAAGAACAACTACGCCGTCGACCGGGAGGCGGCCGACAAGCTCCTGGAGGTCGTCCCCAGCACCCAGGCGCTGGCGCTCAACAACCGCCGCTTCCTGCAGCGCGTGGTGCGCGTCCTGGCCCGGGACTACGGGATCCGGCAGTTCATAGACCACGGCTCCGGCCTGCCCACCCAGGACAACGTCCACCAGATCGCGCAGCGGGTGGACCCCGATGCGCGCGTGGTCTACGTGGACAACGACCCGATCGTGCTGGCCCACGGCCGCGCGCTGCTGGCGGAGAACGAGAACACCACCGTCATCCAGGCGGACATGTGCGACACCGACGGCATCCTCGACCACCCGGACACCGCCCGGCTGATCGACTTCGACCGGCCCGTCGCCGCCCTGTTCAACTCCGTCTTCCACTGCGTCCCCGACTCCGCCGACCCGGCCGGCGTGGTCAAGCGGGTGGCCGAACGGCTGGCGCCGGGGAGCTTCTTCGTGATCTGCCAGCTGGTCAGTGAGGACGCCGAGACGCGCAGGTCCGTGACCGAGTTCATGGACGAGAGCACCGGCGGCAACTGGGGCCGGGTCAGGGAGCCGCACGAGGTCGAGCGGTTCTTCGAGGGGCTGGAGATCCTGGAGCCCGGCCTGGTGGAGGTCTCCACCTGGCGCCCGGACTCGGACGTGGGGCCCAGGCAGCGCACCTGGGAGTGGCAGGAGTTCGGGGGCGTCGCCCGCATGCCCTGAGGCCCGCCGCCGGCCCCGCGCGGATGAACGGACTGTTCCCGCCCCCGTGTTCAGCCGAGTCCTTCCAGAAGTCCCTCCAGGAAGCCCACGCTGTCCACGGGGGTCTCGGCGACCGCGCACAGCCGGTCCATGATGGACAGGTAGTGGTCGACGTCCTCCTCCTTGTCCAGGTAGAGCGCGCTGGTCAGCTGCTCCAGATAGACGACGTCGGGCAGATCCGGCTCGGGGAAGCGCAGTATCGTCACCGGGCCGCCCACCGCGGCCAGGCCGCCGGTCTCGAAGGGCGCGACCTGCAGCGTGACGTTCGGCCGCCGCGCCGCCTCGATCAGACGGCGGAGCTGACCGCGCATCACCTCGGCGTCGCCGAGCGGGCGCCGCAGGGCGGCCTCGTCCAGGACCGCCCACAGGCGCGGGGCGTCCGGCCGGGTGAGCAGGGCCTGCCGTTCCATGCGCAGCCGGACCCGCCGGTCGTTCTCCTGGACGGAGGCGTGGGGATGGCACAGACGGGTCACCGCGTGGGCGTACGCCTCCGTCTGCAGCAGGCCGGGGATGAACTGCACCTCGTAGGTGCGGATGATCGCGGCGGCCTCCTCCAGGCCGAGGTGCCGCTCGAACCACTCGGGGAGGACGTCGCTGTACCGGTGCCACCACCCGCGGGTGTTCGTCTGGCGGGCCAGCGCGAGGAAGTCCGCCCGTTCGTCCTCGTCCAGCACCCCGTAGAGCGTGAGCAGGTCCGCGATGTCGCGCTCCTTGCACGCTCCCTGGCCCCGCTCCAGACGGCTCACCTTGGCGGTGGAGCCGCGGATCGCCTTGGCCGCCTCCTCCAGATCGATGCCGCGCTCCTTGCGCAGCCGCCGAAGCTGGGAGCCGACCACCAGGCGCAGCACCGTCGGACTGCCCTTGGGATGCTCGATATAGCGCTTTATCGACAAGGAGTGGCTCGGTCCGGCGGCCATGATTGCTCTCCTGGGTGAAGGGACAGGCACTCAGTGTGCCACCGCCGCCACCGCGCCGTACAGCGGTGCCGCCGGGCCGCCGCCGGTTCGGCCGATCCCGCGGAAGCCCTCCCTCCGCCCCCGTCCGGCCTCGGCTCAGCCGACCATGTCGTCGAACTCGCCGTCCTTGGCGCCCTGAAGGAAGGCCGCCATCTCCTCACGGGTGTAGACGAGGGCGGGGCCGTCGGGGTGACGGGAGTTGCGCACGGCCACCGCGCCGTCCGGCAGCGGGGCGAGTTCGACGCAGTTGCCCATGCTGCTGCGGCGGCTCTTGCGCCACGCCGCACCCTCGAGCTCCGCGGCCGGCATGCCGTTGACGGTCTGCTGCACTGTCGCCCCTCACCGGCCGGGCCGTCCCCTCGGACCCGGCCCCGGCCATGACGTTCCACTGTTCCGCGTATCGGCGTCGCCCTGGCTGCAATTACATCTGCGCTTGCAGATGTAATTGCAGCCAGATGCGACAGTCGAGGATGGTAGTGCCTGCGACCGGTTCCCGTGCCGGGTTCCCCGACGGACCCCGGGTGGTCGGACGGGCGGCCGCCCGTCCGGCTGCTTCGGTGGGCGGCGCCCCGCCGACTCGCCGGGTTCGTACGGGCCGGACGGCCCGTACGAACCCGGCCGCGGCCGGGCAGCGGTCAGGCGGCGGTCGCGGTGCAGGTGACGGTCGCCGAGGCGGAGTCGGCCGACGCCACGAAGCCGAAGGACGCACTGCCTCCGGCGGGGACCGTTCCGTTCCAGGCGGCGTTGCGCACGGTGGCGGTCCCGTCGGCCCCGGCTTCGAGGGTTCCGTTCCAGGCCTGGGTGATCCGGCCGTCCCCGTCCGGGGCGATCCGGATCGTCCAGCCCGAGATCGGCCCGGTCCCGGTGTTGCTGACCGTCACCTCGCCCTGGTAGCCGCCCTGCCAGCTCGACGCCACGCGGAGCGAGGCGGTGCAGGCGGCCCCGCCCTGGCCGGGATCGTCCGGGTCACCGGGCTCGTCCGGGTCACCGGGGTCACCGGGGTCGTCCCCCGCCAGCAGGTCGGCCAGGGGCGGGAACCAGCGGGCGGCGATCTTCTCGTCACCGGAGGCGTTGGGGTGCACACCGTCGTAGGTGTCGCTCCCGGTGCTGAAACCCGTCCACTGGTCGACCGCGACCACCGGCGAGCCGGGAGTGCTCTCGGAACGGGCCCAGTCCGGGATCCGCTCGTTGAGCGCCACGACGCGCCGGGCGCACTCGCCGCAGGTGGCGGGGTTCATCGGGATGATCTGCGCGACGAGGATCTTCATGCCCGGGTTGCTCGCCCGCATCTGGTCCACCAGGGTGCTGTAGGCGGCGAGGACGGCCTCCGGCGAGCGGTTGCTCCAGACGTCGTTGGTCCCGAAATGCATGACAACGATGTCCGGCCGAGTGGCGGACAGCCAGCCCGGCAGCAGGTTCCGGCTCGCCACATCGGTCACCAGCGCGCCGCCGTGCCCCTCGTTGTCGCCGTCGTGCGGCTGCCCGCACCCCTGGGGGCCGAGCGTTCCGACGAAGTCGACGTCCGTGTGCCCCGCCTCCTGGAGGCGGTTCCACAACAGCGAGCGCCAGCATCCCGGCGAGCCGGTGATGGAGTCGCCCAGCGGCATGATCCGCACCGGCTCCGCGGCGGCGCCCGCCGGGGCCGCGGCAGCGGTGCCCGCTCCCGGCGGGCCGAGGGATCCGAGGGGCCCGAGAAGCCCGAGCAGTACGGCCAGGGCGGTCAGGGCCGCCCGTAAGAGATGTCTACCGCGCACAGTACGTCCTTCCGATGGATTGGGAGCGCTCCCAACCAGGCCATCAAGCCACCGGGCCGGCAGTGCGTCAAGAACCGGGTTCCGGCGAATCGCCCCTCCGCCCCCGGGGAGCATCCCGGGGGCGGCTGCCCTACCCTCGAAAGACAGGGCGGCGGCCCTCGCCGCGGAAGGGCCCGGAACTCCGGGAACTCCGGGAACTCCGGGAACTCCGGGAAAGCAGTCCACGGCCGACGGCCGTGTGCGATGATCGGCACCCGTCAACGGTCGCTGAACCTCGGGGCGGGCCGACGGAAGCGGAACGAATGCCTCCGTCCGGCTCAACACCCCTCTTCCCGACGAGCCGCCGCCCACGGCCTGGAAGACCCTTGAGGCACCAGCGGCGGGGTGCGAGTGGGGAGAGTCGTGACAGCGAACGGCAGCGGTGGCCACCGGCGGCATCGGCCCGTACGGAGCGGCCGGGCGCCCGTGCGCATGCGTCGCGCGACCGCCGCCCTGGCCCGCCCCCGCGACTCCCGCAGCCGCCTGGCGTGGCTCAACCAGGCGAGCACCATGATCGGCACGACGCTCGACCTGGAGCGGACCGCGCAGGAACTGGCCGACTTCACCGTCCCCCGGCTGGCCGACGGTGCGGCCGTCGACCTGCTGGAGTCGGTGCTGCGCGGCGGGGGCGGCGAGCGGTGGACGGGGCCGGAACCCCCGGTCACCCGGGCCGTCGCGGTGTCCTCGGTCGTCGAGATGGAGGACCTGGAGCCGGACGAGCCCGGCGAGCTCTCCGTCCACCCCCAGACGCTGCTCTCGGTCCACTGCCTGCGGGCCCAGGAGCCGGTCCTGCTGAGCCGGATGAGGCGCGACGACTACGTGCGGGTGGCCCCGACCCCCAGCGCGGCGCTCAAGCTGCGCCAGGCGGGGGTGCACAGCTACATGGCCGTACCGCTGACCGCACGCGGTGTGCTGCTCGGGGTCGCCGACTTCGTCCGCGGCCCCGGCAGCCCCTCGTTCGCCCGCGCCGACGTCGAACTGGCGACGGAGCTGGCCTCCAAGGCCGCGGTCTTCATCGACAACGCCCGCCTCTACGGGCGCGAGCGCGAGCACGTCCTCTCCCTCCAGCGCAGCCTGCTGCCCCGCGCCACGCCGAACACACCGGGTCTGGAGGTCCTCACCCACTACACGCCGAGCCTGGACCCCAGCGGAGTCGGCGGCGACTGGTTCGACGTGATCGCCCTGCCCGGCGGCCGGACGGCCCTGGTGGTGGGGGACGTCATGGGCCACGGGGTGCCCGCGGCGGCCACGATGGGGCGGCTGCGCACGGTCGGCCGCACGCTGCTGGCCCTGGACACCGCCCCCGACCGCGTACTGGCCCGGCTGGACCTGGCCGCCCGCGACCTGGAGGACGACCAGGTCGCCACCTGTCTGTGCGCCGTCTACGACCCGGCCACCGCGAGCTGCACCATCGCCGGCGCGGGGCACATGCCGCCGCTGCTGGTGGACGCCGACGGCACCGTCTCGCGAGTCGAGGTGCCCGCCGGGGCGCCGCTGGGCGCCGGGGTGATCCCCTATGACGCGGCCACCGTGCGGGTGCCGGCCGGGAGCCGGCTGGTGCTGTACACCGACGGTCTGGTCAAGACGCGCCGGGGGGACATCGAGGTGCAGCTGCGGCAGCTGGCGAAGACCGCTCCGGAGCTGGTGGACCGGCTGCTGGAGCACCGGAACCCGGACGGGATCGCTCCGGGGGGCGTGGAGCGCCTGGACGAGTCCGTCCTGCTGGTGGCCGCCGGCGGGAAGCTGCCGCCGGGCACCGACCTGTGCGTGTGGCCGCTGCCGCCGGACGGCACCGCCGCGTCCGTGGCCCGCTCCCTGGTCACCGAACGGCTCGCCCTGTGGGGCCTGGAGGAGCTCTCCGACATCGCCGAGCTGGTCGTCAGCGAGCTGGTCGGCAACGCCCTGCGCTACGGCGGCGGGCCCGGGCAGCTGCGTGTGATGCGGCACGAGAGGCTGACGCTGGAGGTGTCCGACACCGGCCCCGATCTGCCACAGATCCAGCACGCGGAGCTCAGCGACGAGGGCGGGCGCGGCCTGCAGCTGGTCAACATGCTCAGCCGCAACTGGGGTTCGTGCCGCACGCCCGGTGGGAAGGTCGTCTGGGCGGAGCAGGACATCCCCCGCACCGTCTCCTGAGGCGCCCTTCCCGAGGGGCCGGGCGGGCGGACGGGCGGGGCCGGAGAGGGGCGGGAGCCGGCGTGGAGCAGGCGCGGTACGTGCGTTTCCAGGGTGCGGACCGGGGTGGACGGGACATCCACCCCGGAGTCTTCGCACTGGTCAACAATCTGGCCCGGGCAGGCCGGCTGACCTCCGAACAGGAACTCTTCCGGCGGATCAACAACGCCTGGTACGACGCCAACTTCACCAACCCCACCTCCGTGGACCCCACGATCTACGACCCCGCGGTGAACCCGGGCGCGGTGGCCTGGTTCAAGTCCTCGGCCCGGCACCTGATCGAGCGCGTGGACGGCTATCTGGAGATCCTCACCGCGCACGGTGTCGCCTACCGGTGCCTGCGGTCCTCGGACCCCGGGCGGATCGTCTACGAGGACGACGACCAGGTCGTCGCCGTACCGCACCCCCGCTCGGGTTGACGCACGGCCTCCCCGGCCGGCCGGGGAGGCGGGCCGGTACGTCAGTAGGGCCGTGCGGCCTCCTGGCGGTCGAAGGCGAGCCGGTGCGCCATCTCCCGGGGGAAGCTGACCGTCTCCGGGTCGCCGTCGGAGGTGTAGCGCTCGACCGTGCCGTCGCCCAGTTTGTCCAGCCAGGCCGAGGAGCTGTACGCGCCCTCGGCGGTGTCGGTCTCCTGGGAGCGAATGCGCGGGATGGCGCCGGGGTCGAGGTCGGAGGAGTAGGGCGAGGGCGCGGGGCGCCCGCCGGCGAGGTAGACGCCCTGGTGGCGGTAGCGCACACCGCCGTACTCGCCGGTGAGGGCGAGCTTCCGGTCACGGGGCATGGAGCCGTAGGGAAGCGCCATCGACACCACCGGCGAGTCGGGCAGTGCCTTGTCGATCAGCCACTGGTTGGAGGCGATGTCCCACTGGACCGTCGCGTCGTCGGCGTCTCCCAGGGCGTTGTGCTTCAGGGTGTGGTTGCCGATCTCGAACCCGTGGTCGTCCAGCCACTTCAGCGTCTTGCGTCCGCCGGGTTCGCCGAACGGGTCGGCGTTGACGAAGAAGGTCGCCACGGGCCGGAAGCCCGGGTGGCGCCCGGCCACGTCCAGCAGGATGTCCACCGCGGTGCCGGGGGCGGGGCGGCCGTCATCGCCGAGCCGGAACTGGCTGGGGGTGGAGTCGTCGAAGGTGAGCACCACCGGGTGCTTTCCGGCGGGTATGTCCATGTCCGCGCCGGTGAACTCCCGTGCGGTGACCGGCACGTAGCCCTCCCGCGCCAGCCGCTCCAGCTCGGCGCGGAACTCCTGGGGGGTGCGGTCGTCGATGCTCCGGGGTTCGTCGGTGATCTGGTGGTACATGAGCACCGGTACGGCGCCCAGTTCGTTGGCCCGCACCGCCGCCGGGTCGCTCTCCCCGGGACCGCTCCCGGCGTCGCCCCGCGGCCTGTCGGATCTGTCCCGCTGCGGGTTCTGGTGGGAGTCCTGCCGTGCGTTCCCCGGCGCCTTCGGCGCCCGGTCGTCGGGTGTCGCGGGGGTCTGGGAGCCGGCCGTCGCGGAACAGCCGGCGAGGACTATGGCGATCGCGGCCAGCGCCGCGCGGTCACCTCGGATGATGTGGCGCATGGTGCCCTCCGGGTGTCGGCAGGGGGGACGTCCGGCCGGTCGCCGGGCCGTCTCCCCCAGACTCCGGCAGCGCCGCGTTCTTCTCCTGTCACGCTCGGCCGATCGGCGGAGGGTGGGCCGATCGGCCGTCACACGTGCGGGGCCCAGCCGGGTTCCGGCCGGGCCCGGTGCCGGGTTCGCGCGGTTCACTCCCCGGGCGGGACCGGCGGCACGGGCAGGACCAGGGTCGCGTGGGCGTGCGCGGGGACGGCGGGGCTGCGGGGCGCGACCGGCCGCACGCGTACGTAGCCGGTGCCCTGCTCGGGGCGGGGGTCGGCCTCGCCCTTGTTGGGCCACAGGGACATCGCCCGCTCGGCCTGGGCGGTGATGGTCAGCGACGGGTTGACGCCGAGGTTGGCGGAGACGGCCGCGCCGTCCACCACCGAGATGCCCGGGTGGCCGTAGAGCCGGTGGTAGGGGTCGATGACGCCCTCCTCGGGCGAGGCGCCGATCGGGCAGCCGCCCAGGAAGTGCGCGGTCAGCGGTCTGCCCATCAGCTCGCCGAGGTTCGTCCCCGGAAAGCCGCCGATCTCCTCCGCCAGGAGCCTGACCGCCTCGGCGCCCTCGGGGATGTGGTCGGGGTTGGGCGCCCCGTGGCCCTGCTTCGCCGTCAGCAGGCCCTTGCCCGGCCCCCTGGGCTTGCGGTAGGTGGTCAGGGAGTTGTCCAGGGTCTGCATCACCAGGCCGATGATCGTCCGCTCCGACCAGCGGTAGGTGGTGGCGGTGCGCGCCACCAGGACCGGGTGCCGCAGGAACTGGAGCGTGGCGGCCAGCCATCCCGGCAGCGGTCCGTCCCTGCGGTACTGCGGCACGCAGAGCAGGGCCATGAGGTTGGAGCCCTTGCCGTAGCGGACGTTCTCGATGTGGGTGGTGTCGTTGGGGTGGATGGAGGAGGTGATGGCCACCCCCTTGGTGAAGTCCGGCTCCGCGTGTGGCCCGTGCTTCCTGCGGTAGCGGCGGGGGAAGGTCAGGGCGCCGACCAGGGCCTCGGAGTTGGTGCGGGTCAGCTCGCCCAGTCTCGGGGAGATGTGCGGCAGGACGCCCTCGTCGCGCATCCGGTGCAGCAGCGTCTGGGTGCCGTAGGTGCCGGCGGCCAGGACGACCCGGCGGCAGCGCAGCACGGCAGGTCTTCCCCGGCGGCGCCTCCTGGCGGTGGGGACGGTGGTGACGGTGAAGCCTCCGGCGCCGTCCTCGGCGACCTCGGTGACGGTGGTCATCGGGTGGATGGCCGCGCCGGCCTTCTCGGCGAGGTAGAGGTAGTTCTCGGTGAGGGTGTTCTTGGCCCCGTGCCGGCAGCCGGTCATGCAGGAGCCGCATCCCAGGCAGGTGGTGCGGGAGGGTCCCGCGCCGCCGAAGTAGGGGTCGGGCACCTCCTCGCCCGGGGCGGCCCTGACCTCGCCCGAGGCGTCCTCGCCGTCGCCGAAGAAGACGCCCACCGGGGTGAGCCGGAAGGTGTCGCCCACGCCCATCCGCCGGGCGACGTTCTCCAGATGGGTGTCGGCCTCGGTCCTGGTGGGGTTGGTGCGCACGCCCAGCATCCGCCTGGCCTGGTCGTAGTACGGCTTCAGCTCCTCCTGCCAGTCGGTGATGTGCCCCCACTGGCGGTCGGCGAAGAAGGCCGGCGGCGGCACGTAGAGGGTGTTGGCGTAGTTCAGCGAACCGCCGCCCACCCCGGCGCCGGCCAGGATCATCACCTTGTCCATCAGATGGATGCGCTGGATGCCGTACAGGCCCAGCGCCGGGGCCCACAGGTAGTTCCGCAGGTCCCAGGAGTTCCTCGGCAGCGTCTCGCGGGTGAAGCGCCGCCCCGCCTCCAGCACCCCGACCCGGTAGCCCTTCTCCGTCAGCCGCAGCGCGGACACCGAACCGCCGAAACCGGAACCGACCACGATCACGTCGTAGTCGTA
>NZ_PGSG01000109.1 GCF_002843305.1 Streptomyces barkulensis | reverse complement strand
GTGTTCATGGTCCGCGACACCTCGCAGATGTTCATCACCGGACCCGACGTGGTCAAGGCGGTCACCGGCGAGGAGATCACCCACAACGGACTGGGCGGCGCCGACGCGCACGCCGCGACCTCCGGAGTGGCCGGCTTCGCCCACGACGACGAGGCCGAGTGCCTGGAGGACGTGCGCTATCTGCTCTCCCTGCTGCCGGCCAACAACCGGGAACTGCCTCCCGTCGTACGCGGCGGCGACCCGGCCGACCGGCGCTGCGAGGCCCTGGCCGACCTCGTCCCCGCCGACGGCAACCGCGCCTACGACGTGCGGGCGGTGATCGAGGAGATCACCGACGACGGCGAGTACTTCGAGGTGCACGAGGCCTGGGCGCGCAACGTGGTGTGCGCGCTGGCGCGCATCGACGGCCAGGTGGTGGGGATCGTCGCCAACCAGCCCCAGCAGCTCGCCGGCGTGCTGGACATCCACGCCTCCGAGAAGGCCGCCCGGTTCGTCTCCACCTGCGACGCCTTCAACATCCCGCTGGTCACCCTGATCGACGTGCCCGGCTTCCTGCCCGGCGTGGACCAGGAGCACGACGGGATCATCCGGCACGGCGCGAAACTGCTGTACGCGTACTGCAACGCCACCGTGCCGCGCGTCTCCGTCGTCCTGCGCAAGGCCTACGGCGGCGCGTACATCGTCATGGACTCCCAGTCCATCGGCGCGGACCTGACCTACGCCTGGCCGACCAACGAGATCGCGGTGATGGGCGCCGAGGGAGCGGCGGGTGTCGTCTTCCGGCGGCAGATCGCCGCCTCCGACGACCCCGAGGCCACCCGGGCGAGGCTGGTCGAGGAGTACAGGTCCGAGCTGATGCACCCCTACTACGCGGCCGAACGCGGCCTGGTCGACGACGTCATCGACCCCGCCGACACCCGGCGGGTCCTGGCCCGTTCCCTGGCCATGCTCCGCCGCAAGCAGGCCGACCTGCCCGAACGCAAGCACGGCAACGTCCCGCTGTAGTGGCCGGAGCCCCCTGGGAAGCCCCCGGGAAGCCCCTGGGAAGCGGTGGCCGCCGGCCCGTCCAGGCAGGCGCGAGTCCCCGTCTAGGGACGGCTTCAACCATGAGTTCACCGGAAGCGGCGGCACGTCACGAGCGGGCGGCCGCCCGGCCCGGCACCGGGGCGGGGAGGGAACGAACCCCGAACCGCCCCGGCCGCCGAAACCCTCAGCAAGCGCCACGAGAGCGTCACGGACGAAGGGAACGGCAGTGGCCCGCACAGTTCCAACCGCCGGATGCCGACAGCGGCATCCGGTCCCGTCGAAGGGGAGGTAAGCGGTGGTACGCAGAGTCGTGATCACAGGTCTGGGCGTCGTCGCCCCCGGCGGGGTCGGCGTCAAGGAGTACTGGGAGCTGCTGACCGCGGGACGCAGCGCGACCCGCACGATCTCCTTCTACGACGCCTCCCCCTTCCGCTCGCGGGTCGCCGCCGAGTGCGACTTCGACCCCGCGGCGGCGGGCCTGAGCCCGCAGGAGACCCGCCGGCTCGACCGGGCCGCCCAGTTCGCCGTCGTCTCCACCCGCGAGGCGCTGGCCGACAGCGGCCTGGACGTCTCGGCCCTGGACCCGTCCCGGATCGGCACCTCGCTCGGCAGCGCGGTGGGCTGCACCACCAGCCTGGAGCGCGAGTACGTGGTGGTCAGCGACGGCGGCCGCAAGTGGAACGTCGACCACGAGTACGCGGTGCCCGAGCTGTACCGCCACTTCGTGCCCAGCTCCATGGCCGCCGAGGTGGGGCAGGAGGCCGGCGCCGAGGGCCCGGCGGCGGTAGTCTCCACCGGCTGCACCTCCGGCCTGGACTCGCTCGGCCACGCGGTCGAGCTGATCCGCGAGGGCACCTGCGACGTGATGATCGCGGGTGCGACGGAGGCGCCGATCTCGCCCATCACCTCGGCCTGCTTCGACGCCATCCACGCCACCACGCCCCGCAACGACACGCCCGAGAGCGCCTGCCGCCCCTTCGACCGGACCCGCAGCGGGCTGGTCCTGGGCGAGGGCGCGGCCATCCTGGTCCTGGAGGAACTGGAGAGCGCCCGCAGGCGCGGGGCCCACATCTACGCGGAGATCGCGGGCTTCGCCGCCCGCTGCAACGCCTACCACATGACCGGCCTCAAGCCCGACGGCCGCGAGATGGCCGAGGCCATCGACGCGGCCCTGGACGAGGCCCGCCTGAACCCGACGGCGGTCGACTACATCAACGCCCACGGCTCCGGCACCAAGATGAACGACCGTCACGAGACCGGCGCCTTCAAGCGCAGCCTGGGCGACCACGCCTACGCCACCCCCGTCAGCTCCATCAAGTCGATGATCGGTCACTCGCTGGGCGCCATCGGCTCCCTGGAGATCGCCGCCTGCGCCCTGGCGATGGAGCACGGCGTCCTGCCGCCCACCGCCAACCTGCACGAGCCCGACCCCGAACTCGACCTCGACTACATCCCGCTGACCGCCCGGGAACGGAAGACCGACACGGTGCTCAGCGTCGGCAGCGGCTTCGGCGGCTTCCAGAGCGCCATGCTGCTCGCCCGGCCGGAGAGGAGTGCCCGATGACAGCGACACCGACGGCGCCGGCGGTACGGCCCGCGCCGGCGGCCGCCCCGGCCGTACGGACCACCGCGGTCGTGACCGGCCTGGGCATCGCCGCCCCCAACGGCCTGGGCACCGAGGACTACTGGAGGGCCACCCTGGCCGGCGAGAGCGGTCTGGGGCGCGTCACCCGCTTCGACCCCTCCCAGTACCCCTCCACCGTCGGCGGAGAGGTCCCCGGCTACGTCGCCGAGGAGCACATCCCCAGCCGGCTGATGCCGCAGACCGACCACATGACCCGCCTGGCGCTCACCGCGGCCGACTGGGCCGTGGCGGACGCCGGCATCGCGCCGGGCGACCTGCCCGAGTACGGCATGGGCGTGGTCACCGCCGCCTCCGGCGGCGCGGTGGAGTTCGGCCAGCGCGAGCTGCAGAACCTGTGGAGCCAGGGCAAGGAGTACGTCAGCGCGTACCAGTCCTTCGCCTGGTTCTACGCCGTCAACACCGGCCAGATCTCCATCCGCCACAAGATGCGCGGCCCCAGCGGGGTGCTGCTCACCGAACAGGCCGGCGGCGTCGACTCCATCGGCCACGCCCGCCGCCACGTCCGCAAGGGCGTGCCCATGGTCGTCGCCGGCGGTGTCGACGCGGCCCTGTGCCCCTGGGGCTGGGTCCCGCAGATCGCCTCCGGCCTGATGAGCACCGTCTCCGACCCCTCCCGCGCCTACCTGCCCTTCTCGGCGGAGGCGAGCGGATACGTGCCGGGCGAGGGCGGGGCGATCCTCATCGTGGAGGACGCCGAGTCCGCCCGGGAGCGCGGCGCCGAGCACGTCTACGGCACCGTCGCCGGTTACGCCGCCGGCCTCGACCCCGCTCCCGGCAGCGGACGGCCCTCCGCGCTGCGCCGGGCCGCCGAGAACGCCCTGGCCGACGCCGGCCTGACCCCCTCGGACGTCGACGTCGTCTTCGCCGACGCGGCGGGCACCCCCGAGCTGGACCGGGCCGAGGCGAAGGTGCTGGAGGAGATCTTCGGCGCCCGCGGCGTACCGGTCACCGCGCCCAAGAGCATGACCGGGCGGCTGCTGGCCGGAGGGGCCGCGCTGGACGTGGCCACCGCGCTGCTGGCCCTGCGCGACGGCGTCATCCCGCCGACCGCGGGCGTCGCCGAGGCCGACCCGGACCACCGGATCGACCTGGTCACCGGTGCCCGCGAGACGGACCTGCGCACCGCGCTGGTGCTGGCCCGCGGCCACGGCGGCTTCAACGCGGCGCTCGTCCTGCGCCGCGCCCACTGAACCGCGCCCACTGAACCGGGCCCACTGAACCGGGCCCACCGAACCGGGCCCACCGGCCCCCGACCCCCCACACGCACCGCCGCATCCACGCACACCACAGAGAGGAACCAACATGTCCACGACCACCACGAAGACCGAGGTGACCCTGGCGGACCTGACCCGGATGCTGCGCGAGAGCGCGGGCGAGGAGGAGGGCGTGGACCTGGACGGCGATGTCCTGGACACCCCGTTCATCGACCTCGGCTACGACTCCCTCGCCCTGCTCCAGGTCATCGGCCAGATCCAGCGCGAGTACGGGATCGCGATACCGGACGACGCGGTCGTCGACGCCGAGACGCCGGGCGCCCTGCTGGACCTCATCAACTCCGGCCAGGCCTCCCCCGCCTGAGCCGGCCCCGGGCCGCCCTGCCGAACGCTCTCCGGCAGGGCGGCCGCTCCGGCTCCCAGCCCCCGTCACCGCGCCCCGCCCCCGTCACCAGCCAGTCCGTCTCCCGCTCGCCGAAGCCATCCGCCGCCGGGGATCCGGCCGCCGACAGGAGGGCCCATGCCGCTCACCGAACACACCGCCGTGGTCCGCAGGCTCACGGTCAGCACCAAGGGCGCACCGGCCGGGGAGGCAGGCCGCGGCGAACCGGTCACGGCCACCGCCGCCGCCGTCTCCGCGGTGCTGCGCGCCTTCGGCCGCTCGCCCGAGGACCTGCCCGCCCGTACGGCCGTCTTCGTCGGCGCCGCCCGCACCGCCGCCGGCCTCGGCGCGGAGCACGAGGGCTTCCCCGTGCACACCGCCTCCTCGCCCGGCCGCGCACTGCGCCGGGCGCACCGCGAACTGCTCGCCAAGAACGTCGACCTCGCACTCGTCGCCGGATTCGGCGAACCCCGGGCGGAGGCGGTCACCGTCCACGCCGTGCGGCGCGCGGCCGAGGCCGTCGCGGACGGCGACCCCGTGCTGGGCGTACCGGACTTCTCCGGAGAGGCATCCGGGACCCCCGACACCCCCGACACCTTCGACGACTCCGGCGACTCCGACGACACCCCCGTGGTCCGCCCCCTGCGGCACGGCGGCCGCAGCACCGACCCCGGCGGCGTACGACTGCTGCTGTGGTCGGGCCGGGACGAGGCCGACGAGGCCCGGGTGCGCGGCGAACTGCGCCCGATGGTCGACCGGCTCTTCCCCGAGGCCTTCCCCGTCCTGCCCACCGCGGTGCCCTGCGGACAGGAGCCCGGCCCGGTGCGCGCCGCGGTGGTCACCACCGCCGACCGGGCCGCCCCGGCGGTGGACGGTGCGAAGGCCGCCGTCACCGGCAGGCCGCGCCCGGTCGCCCTCCTCTTCCCCGGCCAGGGCTCCCAGCACACCGCGATGGCGGCCGGGCTGTACGGCCGGGAGCCGGTGTTCACCGCGGCCATGGACGCCGTGCTCGACCTGTTCGGCGAGGACGGCGAGGACGTCCGGGCCGACTGGCTCGCCGACGGGACCACCCGCACGCCGAGGATCGGCATCGACGACGTGCGCCGCGCCCAGCCGCTGCTGTTCGCCGTGGACTACGCGCTGGGCCGCACCGTCCTCGGCTGGGGCGTGCGCCCCACCGCCTTCCTCGGCCACAGCGCCGGCGAACTGGTCGCCGCGGTCTTCACGGGCGTGGTGTCGCTGCCGGACGCCGTCGGCATGATGCGCGAGCGGGTGCGGTACGCCGTGGAGATCCCGCCGGGCGGCATGCTCGCCGTCGGCTCCTCCGAGGAGGAGCTGCGCCCGTACCTGCGCGGCGACGTCGCCATCGCCGCGGTCAACGCGGGCCGGCAGACCATGCTGGCCGGCTCCCGCGCGCCGCTGGGCGAGGTCGAGGCGGCGCTGCGCGCCGACGGCCACACCGTCGTCGCCGTCCCCGCCACCAGCCCCTTCCACTGCCCGGCGATGGCGCCGGCCTCCGAGGCCGTCGAGCGCGCCTACCGCGGCGTGCGGCTGCGCCCGCCCGCGCTCCCGCTCTACTCCGGCTACACCGGGGGCCCGCTGAGCCCCGAGGACGCCCTGCGGCCGGACTTCTGGGCCCGCCAGCTCACCGACACCGTGTACTTCAGGCCCGCGCTGGACGAACTGCTCGCGGCCGACGACATGCTGCTGATCGAGGCGGGCCCCCGGCAGACCCTCACCGCGTTCGCCCGCCGCCACCAGGCGGTACGGCTGAAGGCCAGCGCGGTGGTGCCGATGCTGCCGGCCCGCCCCGGCGGTCCGGGGGAGGACCGGCGCTCGGTGCTCACCGCCGCGGCCCGGCTGTGGGAGGAGGGGCACGGCCTGGACCTGGACGCGGTGAGCCGGCTGTGGAACTGGAGCGCGGACGCCCCGCCCGCTCCGGAGACCCCCTCCCCGGAGACCCCCGTGGCGGAGGCTTCCGCGCCGGACGGCCGCTTCGGGGGGCACCGGCCCCTGACGGCCGTATGAGCACCCGTACGGCCCCTGCGAGCATCTGGTGGGGCCTGTACAGGTCGCCGGCGGCGGCGGGGAGCGGCCGCACGCTCCCGCCGCACCTCGCCCTCCCGGCGCCCGGCCACCACGGCTGGCTCCTCCCCGACGTCTCCTGCATCTCCGGCGCCCCCGGCCCTCCGGACCATCCGGCCCCCTCCGGCCTCCCCCGGCCGGCGGAACGCCCGCGGACGTAACCCGAACGGCTCTCGACCGCAGGACACCGGAAGCGCGCGCATCCAGCCTGGCTGTGTAGAGGTGGGCCCGGACGGGCCGGGGCGTTCGGCCGATCGCGTGGCCGGCGCTGTCGCTCGCTGGAGGTGCCGGATGCCGCAGGTGCGGGTGTACGTGTCCATACCGCTGCCGGTGGAGGAGGTGTTCGGACGCCTGGCCGACGGGTGCGGGCTGGCGGCCTGGCACTCGGGCGTGGTGTCGGTGCGCCGGGTGGGTTCGCGGGAGGAGGAGTACCGGTACCGGTTCCCCGGGAGGCGGCGGGAGTGCGTGCTGCGGCGGGTGGTGTGCGAGCCGCCGTCACGGGTGTCGTTCGAGGGGCAGCGGATGTGGACGCCGCTGGGATGGCAGATGCCGCGGTACGACTTCCGGCTGTGGCCGTGGGAGGGGGGCGGATGCCGGGTGGAGGTGGGGGTGAGGTGTGTGCTGGGGGGCGCGATGGTGCTGCTGTGGCCGGTGGTGGCGTGCGGGTGGCGGCGTGATCTGCCGGCGGACGCGCAGGCGCTGTACGAGCGGCTGACGGGGGCCGGGGAGCGGGAGGCGGAGGCCGCCGTGGCCGGGGTGGGACCCGTGGCGGGCGGCGGCCCGGCCGGCGGTCCGTCCGGCGCCGGCCCCGCCGGGACGGCCCGGGGCCAGGAGGCCGGTCCGCTGCCGCCCGCCTCCCCCCGGCCCTCTCGTTCCGCACGCCGCTTCCGTTTCCCGGCCCCCAACGGCTGACCGCCCCGAACGGCCGGCCGCCCCCGACGCCCACGGCCGGAGCGCCCGGCCGCCCCGGCCGCCCGGGCGGAACGGATAGGGTGCGGCCGGACGTACCGAGACGGCCCGGGGGGATGGATGCCGTTCACACTCAGCCACGCCGCCGCCGCGCTGCCGGGGATCCGCGCGGACGGGAGAGGCCGGGGACCGCTGGTGGCGTCCGCCCTGGTCGCCGGGACGCTCGCCCCGGACACCGTGTACTACGCGGCCGGCTTCGCCCCGTGGATCATGGAGCTGGGCGAGTGCACCCACTCGGCGCCCGGCACGGTCACCGTGGACGTCCTGCTCGCGGCGGTGCTGCTGGGGATGTGGCTGCTGCTGCGGGAACCGCTGCTGGCCCTGCTGCCCGAGGGGGCGAGGGGACGGGCGTACGTGCTCACCCGCGGCCGCCCCTGGCGCGGCCGACCGCTCGCCGCCCTCCTGCCGTGGTGCGGGATCTCCGCGGCGCTGGGCGCCGCGACCCATGCCCTGTGGGACTCGTTCACGCACATGGACCAGTGGGGTGTGCGGTGGATCACCGTGCTGGACGAGCGGGTGCTGGGCGTCCCCCTGTACCACCAGCTCCAGTACGGCGGTTCCGCCGTGGCCCTGGTGGTCCTCGCGGCCTTCCTGGTTCGGGCGTGGCGCCGGCTGCCGCACTCCCCGGCGCCCGCGCTGCCCGTGCTCCTCGTCCTGCCCGCGCGCGGGCGGGCGGGCGTGGCGGTGCTGCTGGGGGCGGCGGCGGTGGCGGGCGCCGTCCACCGCTGTGCGAGGCGGGCCGGGGCGGAGCCGGAGGCGGTCCCGTGGGACGGGTACGTCCCCACCGCGCTGTTCGGCGCCGGCGCCGGGCTCGCGCTCGCGCTGCCGCTGTACGCGGTGGCCCTGCGGGCGGCGGCGGCCGCGCGGGACCGCCGTGCGGCCCGGACGTCCGGCGCAGGTGCGGCCCGTGCGGCCCGTGCGGCCGGTACGTCCGGCGCGGCCCGTGCGGAGGAGCCGGACGTCCGGCGGTCCGTCAGCGGCTGAGTGGATCGCGGTGCAGCAGCCGCACCCGCCCCTCCAGCATCGCGCCCAGGCCCTCCACCGCGCAGACGGCCGGCTGCTCGGCGACGTGCACCGGCATCCCGGTGGCCTGCCGCAGCATCGAGTCCAGACCCGGCAGCATCGCGCTGCCGCCCACCAGCATGATCCCGCGGTCCGCGAGGTCGGCCACCAGATCGGGCTGGCACTGGCGCAGCACGCCGCGGATGGCGTCCACCATCGCCGTCAGCGGGGGCCGGATGGCGGCCCGCACGCTCTCGGTGTCCACGTTCACCGTGCGGAACAGCCCGGTGGACACGTCCCGGCCGTACACCTCGGCCTCGGTCTGCCCGGGCGGGGCGACGGACATCGCCAGGTGCAGCGGGTGGACCGCCTGGTTGGGGAGCATCAGTTCGTGCTGGTTGCGCAGGTGCTGGACGACGGCGCGGTCGATGACCTCGCCGCCGACCGGCACCGTCTCGGAGGCGACGATCGACCCCAGCGAGAGCACCGCGACGTGCGAGGTGGCCGCGCCGCACATCACGATCATGGTGGCCTCGGGCTCCTCCACGGGCAGTCCGGAGCCGACGGCCGCCGCGATGAGGCTGTCCACCAGCTCCACCCGCCGCGCGCCCATCCCGGTGAGCGTCTCGATCGCGGCGCGCCGGACGAGCGGCTCGGCGTCGTGCGGGATGCACACGGCGGCGCGCAGCATCGGCTTGCGCCGCCAGGCCCGGCGGATGCGGTCGCCCACCAGGGCGCGCAGCATCCGCCGGGCCATGTCGATGTCCACCACGGTTCCGCCCGACACCGGCCGCACCACCCGGATGTGCTCGGGGGTGCGGCCCACCATCCGCTCGGCCGGGGCGCCGACCGCGATCAGGGCTCCGGAGCGGGTGTTGACGGCGACGGCCGACGGCGCGTCCACGATGACGCCGAACCGTTTGAGGTAGACCCGGGTCCTGGCCGCGCCGAGGTCGACGGCTACGGAACAGCGGCTCAGTTGCTCAAGACTGACGGTCACAGCGGCATCTCCCCGGACATGGCTCGATACGGGCCGCCGCCCGGCGGCCCCGATTCTCATCGTGGGGGCCGGGCGGCGGTCCCGCGCGCTGGACTGATCCGGATGGGCGAGGGGCGCCGCGGGTGCCGGAGGCGGCCGAGTTCCGCGTACCGCCGGGGAGGTGATGGCCGGTCAGGAGACGGGGCCGGGCACGGCGGGCTCCCCGGAGTCCCGCCCGGACCGCGCGTCCGGGTGCGTGCCCGGCTGCGCGCCGGACTGCGTACCGGACTGCGTACCGGACTGCGCGCCGAACTGGGTGCGGTACAGCTCCCGGTAGCGTCCGCCCGCCGCCATCAGCGTCTCGTGGGTGCCGCGCTCGACGATCCGGCCGTCCTCCACGACCAGGATCAGGTCCGCGGCCCGGACGGTGGACAGACGGTGGGCGATCACCACGGAGGTGCGTCCGCGCAGCGCCTCGGCCAGCGCCTCCTGGACGGCCGCCTCGGAGGTGGAGTCCAGATGCGCGGTCGCCTCGTCGAGGATCACCACCCGCGGCCGGGCCAGCAGCAGCCGGGCGATGGTCAGCCGCTGCCGCTCGCCGCCGGACAGGCGGTATCCGCGCTCGCCGACGACCGTGTCCAGCCCGTCGGGCAGGGAGGCGATCAGCCCGTCCAGCCGGGCGCGGCGCAGCACGTCCCACAGTTCGTCCTCGCTCGCGCCGGGCCGGGCGAACAGCAGGTTGGCGCGGATCGACTCGTGGAAGAGATGGCCGTCCTGGGTGACCATGCCGAGCGTGGCGCGCAGGGAACGGAAGGTCAGATCCCTTACGTCCACGCCGCCGAGCCGCACCGCGCCGCCGTCGGCGTCGTAGAGCCGCGGCACGAGCTGGGCGATGGTGGACTTGCCCGCGCCGGAGGAGCCGACCAGCGCCACCATCTGCCCCGGCTCGGCGCGGAAGGACACCTGGTGCAGCACCTGCTCGCCGCCGCGCGCGTCGAGGACGGCGACCTCCTCCAGGGAGGCCAGGGAGACCTTCTCGGCCGACGGGTAGGCGAAGTCCACGCGGTCGAACTCCACCGACACCGGGCCGTCGGGCACCTCGCGGGCGTCCTCGCGCTCCTCGATCAGCGGCCTGAGGTCCAGCACCTCGAAGACGCGCTGGAAGCTGACGAGCGCGCCCATCACCTCCACCCGCGCGCCGGCCAGCGCGGTCAGCGGGGCGTAGAGCCGGGTGAGCAGCAGGGCCAGGGCCACCACCGCGCCGGGGTCGAGCCGGCCGCGCAGCGCGTACCAGCCGCCGAGTCCGTAGACCAGGGCCAGCGCCAGGGCGGAGACGACGGTGAGCGCGGTGAAGAAGACGTGCTGGACCATGGCGGTGCGCACCCCGATGTCGCGCACCCGCCGGGCCCGCGCCGCGAACCCCTCCGACTCCTCCCGCGGCCGTCCGAACAGCTTGACCAGGGTGGCGCCGGGGGCGGAGAAGCGCTCGGTCATCTGCGTGCCCATGGCCGCGTTGTGGGTCGCGGCCTCGTGCGAGAGGCGGGCCAGCCGGGAGCCCATGCGCCGCGCGGGCAGCACGAACACCGGCAGCAGCACCAGGGCGAGCAGTGTGACCTGCCAGGACAGCCGCACCATGACCACCAGGGTGAGCAGCAGGGTGACGAGGTTGCCGACCACCGAGGACAGGGTGTTGCTGAAGGCCCGCTGGGCACCGATGACGTCGTTGTTCAGCCGGCTGACCAGTGCGCCGGTGCGGGTTCGGGTGAAGAAGGCGACCGGCATCCGCTGGACGTGGTCGAAGACGGCCGTGCGCAGATCCAGGATCAACCCCTCGCCGATGCGTGCCGACAGCCACCTGGCCAGCAGTCCGATCGCCGCCTCGGCCACCGCCACGGCCGCGATCAGGGCGGCGAGCCGTACGACCGTGCCGGCCGCCGAGCTCTCCACGATCGCGTCGACCACCCGGCCCGCGAGCACCGGGGTGGCCACGGCCAGCGCCGCCGAGACGGTGCTGAGCAGCAGGAAGAGGGCCAGCCGCCGCCGGTGCGGGCGGGCGAAGCCCGCGATGCGGCGCAGGGTTGTGCGGGACAGCGCGGGGGAGTGGTGCTGTTGGTCCTGGGGGGCGTGGCGCGCCTGGTACAGGGCGTTCCACGCGGCGGATTCCATACTCATCGCGGATCCTCACGTCGTCGTTGCCGTGGTCCGGACGGTAGGCCCTCAAGTCGACTTGAGGTCAAGGGCGGGTGGAGTCCGGGCGCGGCCGTTCAGCCGGTGGGACAGGGTTCCGCTACGGGTGCCCGCCGGGGGATCATTTCGGGGACCGCCGGCGGACCAGCGATGGCCCGGCGGCGGCCACCGACCACCCGGGCGGACCGCGAGCGGCCCGGCGTCGCCGACCTGCGGCACCGGCTTCCCTCCTCTCCGCCACCGCCAACTGACCACTGGCTCGCAAGGGGGAAACATGACCGCCATCGACGTACCCGAGGACCGGCTCCGGGAGGACCGGCTCTTCTCCGCCCTCGCCAACCCGACCCGGCGCGAGGTGCTGAGGCTGCTGCGGGTCAAGGGACCGCAGCCCGTGCAGCGGCTGGCCGACCACTTCGACATGCGCAGGCCGAGTCTGTCGGAGCACCTGAAGGTGCTCCGGGAGGCCGGCCTGGTCAGCGAGCGGCGCAAGGGGAGGGAGCGGCACTACCGGCTGGAGGCCGGACCGCTCAGCGAGGTGCAGCACTGGCTGGGCCCGTACGAGCGGTTCTGGCGCGGGATGGGGGACCTGGAGGACCTGCGCGGCCTCCTGGACGGGGCGCACGGCGACGCCGGTGCGTGAACGGCGCGAGGACCGGCGTGCGTGCGGCGACCGGGCGCGGTCCGCGCCCGGTCCGGCCGTCCCGTCCAGCCGTCCCGTCCGGCCGTCCCGTCCAGCCGTCCCGTCCGGCCGCGGACCGCCCTTTCGACAGGTTGTCATGACGCCGTGACAGGCTGTCGTGCACGTGCATCTTCACGTGCATCCGCACGTGAACGGCGTTATGATCCAGGCTGGTTGACCGATTCAGCCCCTGACCGCACCCGACCGCCGCCCCCGACCGCACAGCCGGGAGAGTCCGATGCCCCACGCATACAACGGCATGGCAGCCAGGGACCTCCACGGGGTCGTCTGGCAGAAGAGCAGACACAGCAACTCGCAGGGAGCGTGCGTGGAGTTCGCCAAGCTCCCCGGCGGAGAGGTGGCCGTACGGAACTCGCGTCATCCGGACGGCCCCGCACTGGTCTACACCCCGGCCGAGGTCGAGGCGATGCTGCTCGGCGTCAAGGACGGCGAGTTCGACCACCTCATACAGGACTGACGCCGGTTCCCCGTCCGGGGTTCAGCCTGAACAGCGCCCAGACCACTTTTCCGGGCATGGTGCCGGCCATCGGCTGCCAGCCCCAGTCGTCGCTGAAGGACTCGACGAGGAAGAGGCCGCGCCCGGACTCCGCCGTGTCGTCGAAGAACACGCCGCCGAGCTCCCCGCCGAAATCCTCGCCGAGACCGCCGAGGTCGTCGCCGAAATCGCAGCCGATGCCGCCGAGTTCCCCGGCGGGCCCCTCGCCGGGCCTCTTCGCCACGGGCGCCTTTCCGCTGGGGTCGCGCACGGCGCACACCAGACGGCCGGACCAGTGCATCAGATGGAGCCGCACGGGCGGGTCCAGGGTTTCGCCGGGGACGGCGCCCGGCACGCCGTGGCGCAGGGCGTTGGTCACCAGCTCCGAGACCACCAGGGCCACGGTGTCGAAGTGCCCGGCCAGCCGCCAGCGCAGCAGTACGTTCCGGGTGAACTCACGGGCGGTCTTCACCGCCTCGTAGCGCGGCTGGAGCGCGCAGGAGGCCGAACCGGAGAGCGCGTCGGGGTCGAACGACGGGAAGTCATGCCATAACCGGTCGAGCACGGTCGGTCCTTCGGTCCCCATGACGAGACACTCCTGGCATTGCGGCGGTCATGGCCCTGGCGGACCCCGTCAGCGGTGGTGCTCCGTATCGCGTTCCGCTCGTTGCGCTGCTTCGGTGGATCGTGTGCATGCCCAAGTGCCCTGACTCTGCGTGCACTTGTTCTTTCCCCATGGTTCCCAATGCCCACAGCAGATGCAAGGGCAGATGCACGTGCACGAGCGACTTTCGATTGTGTGTAACCGCCTGGGCACGCAACGAAGGCATTGGTGGCAGACTGCACTGGTGCAGGGGTGGAGAGCTGAACACAAACAGGAGCATTTCCGGTGAAAAACGGAGTGAACGGGGCCAACGGGTCGAGTGGTTCCATGGTGCGCCGCATCCTGCTCGGTTCCCAGCTGCGGCGGCTCCGCGAGTCCCGCGGAGTCACCCGTGAGGCGGCCGGATATTCCATCCGGGCCTCCGAATCGAAGATCAGCCGCATGGAGTTGGGGCGTGTGAGCTTCAAGGCGCGGGACGTGGCGGACCTGCTCACGCTGTACGGCATCACCGACGAGGCCGAGCGCGAGCCGCTGCTGAGCCTCGCCCGTGAGTCCAGCGTCGCGGGCTGGTGGCACAACTACAGCGACGTGCTGCCGAACTGGTTCCAGACGTACGTCGGCCTGGAGGGCGCGGCCTCGCACATCGGCGTCTACGAGGTGCAGTTCGTCTCCGGGCTGCTCCAGACGGAGGACTACGCGCGGGCGGTCGTCACCAGCGGCCACCGGTCGGGGCTGTCCCCGGAGGAGGTCGACCGCCGCGTCGCCCTGCGCCTGGAGCGCCAGAAGCTGCTGCTGTCCGAGCAGGCCCCGAAGTTCCGCTGCGTGCTGGACGAGGCCGCGCTGCGCCGCCCCTACGGCGGCCGCGAGGTGATGGACGCCCAGCTGCGGCACCTCGCGGAACTCTCCGAGATGCCCCACGTCACACTCCAGGTGATGCCGTTCGACACCGGTGGGCACCCGGCCGAGAGCGGGGCCTTCACGCTGCTGCGCTTCCCCGAGTCGGAGATCTCCGACATCGTCTACCTGGAGCACCTCACCAGCGCCCTCTACGTCGACAAGCCGGAGGAGGTCGCCCAGTACGAGGACGTCCTCGACCGCCTCCTGCGGGACAGTCTCGGCCCGGAGGACACCCGCAGGCTCCTCCACGAGGTCCGCGGGGAGATCTGACCGGCCCGGCCGGCGGTGTCCCGGCCGGGGCTCCCGGGACGCCGACGGCGCCGGAAGGGGGAAATCCGGCCGGAGAATCGCCGGGAGGGCATTGAGGACAGAACCCGTCCCCAAGACCTCATAGCGTCGTTATCGGTGAAGGGGCCGGAAAGCGGCCCGACGACCGACGTGTGAGGAGACCCCCATGCCCGTTCCTGTCGCTTCCGAGAACCGCGGCGACGAGCGCGGAGCCCTGCTCGACTATCTGGAAGCCCAGCGCGGCGGCATCCGCCGGGCCCTCCACGGCCTCACCGACGAGCAGGCGCGCAGCAGGCCGACCGTGAGCGCCTTCTCCCTGGCCGGCATCCTCAAGCACGTCGCGGTGGGCGAGCGCGGCGCGCTGGCGATGATGCGCGGCGAGCCCTTCGACTTCGAGACCAGCGTGAAGGGGTGGGAGGACAGCCTGGCCATCAGGGACGACGAGACGGTCGAGGAGCTGCTGGACCTCTACGGGCGGGTGGCGCGCGAGACCGAGGAGGCGGTCAGGGCGGTGCCCTCCCTCGACGACACCTTCACGGCCCCCAAGATGCCCTGGGACGAGGGCGGCCCCCGCTCCTGGCGCTGGGGCCTGCTCCACCAGATCGAGGAGACCGCGCGGCACGCCGGGCACGCCGACATCATCCGCGAGACGATCGACGGCAAGGGCGCCTTCGACCTGGTCTTCGCCACGGGCGCACTGCCGGAGCCGGACTGGTCGTCCTTCCGGTGACCTCCCGCGCCCGCGCCCGCCGCCGCCCGTCTACGCTGGTCGGCGGCGGGCGCCGGGAGGACCGGTGAACCGGTGGGTCGGTGAGGGGACGGTGGTGTCGGCGGTGTCGGCGATCCGGTTGCTGGTGCTGGGCGCGGTCCGCCAGCACGGGCGCGCACACGGCTACCAGATCCGCAACGACCTGGAGTTCTGGGGCGCGCACCAGTGGTCCAACGCCAAGCCGGGGTCGATCTACCACGCGCTCAAGCAGATGGCCCGGCAGGGCCTGCTGACCGCCCACGACACCGAGCCGAGCACGGCCGGCGGCCCACCGCGCACCGAGTACGAGCTGACCGCCGCCGGCGAGGCGGAGTACCAGCGGCTGCTGCGCCGGTCGCTCACGGCGCACGACGAGAAGCCGGACGTGCTCACGGCCGGGGTCGGCTTCATCGTCGACCTGCCGCGCCGGGAGGCGATCGAACTGCTCGGGCGGCGCGTGGCGGCGCTGGAGGAGTGGAGCGCCGAGGTCGCCCGGGAGTGGACGCCCCCGGGCGACCCGGACGAGTGGGGCCACATCGGCGAGATCATGAGACTGTGGGTGCACAACGCCGCCGGCGACGCGGAGTGGGCCCGGGGCCTGATCGAGCGCCTGGAGAAGGGCGCGTACGTGATGGCGGGCGAGGGCGAGCGGTCGGTGGAGGTGCTGCCCGAGGGAGTGGGCAACCCCTACGCGGAGCATCCGCACGACCGCGCCCGCGGCTGACGGCGCCTGTCGGAACACCCCGGCGCCTGCAACGCATCTCACACCTGACGGCCACCTTCACGCCCTCTTCCGGAGGGGGGTCCGGCCGTATCCTCGCTGAGGAGTAACGGACATATCCCGCCGGGAGCGGGAAGCCCGACGTCCGTGCGGGAGATCGACTGGAGGCGTGAGGAGCGACGAGCTTGGCCCTGGAGACCACGAGGAACAGCACGGTGACCGAGACCAGCCGTCCGGAGGACCGCAGGTCCGCGCCGGAGGAGACCCGCAGCGCTTTCGCCCCGCCCTCCGGCGTACCACTGTCGTCCCCGTACTCCGAGGACGAGCACCCCACCTCCGAGTTCGCTCTGCCCGAGGGGCTGAAGGTCGTCCCCGCGCCGCCGGCCGAGGACGAGCACCCCACCTCCGAGTTCGCCCTGCCCGAGGGGGTGCGCAAGGCGGCGGCCTTCGAGCCGGGGTCCGCCTTCACCCCGCCCGACGGCATTCCGGTGATCAACAACCTGGTGCGGCCGGGCGCGCCCTGGCAGGACCGGATGCGCACCATGGTCCGGATGCCGCTGGGCGAGCGGCCGGTGCCCGAACGCCCCCGGCGCACCGACGAGGAGGACGCCGACACCGGGCCGTCGGCGCCGCGCGTACTCGACCTGACCCTGCGCATCGCCGAGCTGCTGCTCGCGGGCGGGGAGGGCGCCGAGGACGTCGAGGCGGCGATGTTCGGAGTGGCCCACGCGTACGGGCTGGACCGCTGCGAACCGACGGTCACCTTCACCCTGCTGACGATCACCTACCAGCCGTCGCTGGTGGACGACCCGGTCTCGCTGAGCCGTACGGTCCGCCGCCGCGGCACCGACTACAACCGGCTGTCGGGCGTCTACCGCCTGGTGGCCGACATAACCGACGGTGAGGTGACGCTGGAGGAGGCGTACGGCCGCCTCGCCGAGATCCGCCGCAACCGCCACCCGTACTCCAAGGGCGCGCTCACCGTGGCCAGCGGACTGCTGGCGGGCGCGGCGTCCACGCTGGTGGGCGGTGGCTGGGTGGTCTTCCTCCTGGCCGCGCTCGGCGCGATGCTCGGCGACCGGCTCGCCTGGTTCTTCTCCCAGCGCGGGCTGCCGGAGTTCTACCAGTTCGTGGCCGCGGCGATGCCGCCCGCGGTGCTGGGAGTGCTGGTCCAGCTGTTCGCCGCCGACCTCGGCCTGGTGATCAGGGCGTCCGCGGTCGTCACCGGTGGCCTGTTCCCGCTGATCCCCGGTAGAGCGCTGGTCGCCGCCGTGCAGGACGGGCTGACCGGCTTCTACATCACGGCGTCGGCCCGGCTGCTGGAGGTCGTCTACCTGGTCGTCGGCATCGTCTGCGGTGTGCTGCTGGTGCTCTACATCGGCGCCGAGATGGGCGCGGAGTTCGACCCGGAGGGCCTGGACATCCGCAGCCGGCCGCTGCTCCAGCTCCTGGCGGCGATGCTGCTGGCACTGACCTTCTGCGTCCTCCTCCAGCAGGAGCGCTCCACCGTGCTGCTCGCCACGCTCAACGGCGGCGTCGCCTGGCTGGTGTACGGCGCGATGGCCGACACCGGCGGGATCGACCCCGTCGCGGCGACCGCGGCGGCGGCGGGCCTGGTGGGCCTGTTCGGGCAGCTGATGTCGCGCTACCGGTTCGTCTCGGCACTGCCGTACATCACGGCGTCGATCGGCCCGCTGCTGCCCGGTAGCGCCATCTACTTCGGGCTGATCGGCATCGCGCAGGGGGACCTGGACCACGGTCTGCCGAACCTGTCGAAGGCGGCCGCCCTGGCGCTGGCGATCGCGATCGGCGTCAACCTGGGGAACGAGCTGGCACGCCTGTTCATCAAGGTGCCGGGCCAGGAGACCCCGCTGCCGGGACGGCGCGCGGCCAAGCGCACCCGCGGCTTCTGATCCCGCCTCCCGATCCCGCCCCCCGTTTCCGGGGCACGCCCGGAAACGGGACGTGCCCCGGGGCGCACGCGGCGCGGAGGCCGTGTGCGCCCCGGGGCACGGTGAGCCGGGGCGGGCCCGCCCGGGGCGGACGGACCCGGCGGGCTCAGTGGTGGCCGCCGCCCGACGCCTCCAGGCGCTTGATCGAGGCCTCGACCTCGGCCTCGGCGTCGGCACGGCCGACCCAGTCCGCGCCCTCGACCGACTTGCCGGGCTCCAGGTCCTTGTAGACCTCGAAGAAGTGCTGGATCTCCAGCCGGTCGAACTCGCTCACGTGGTGGATGTCGCGCAGGTGTTCCATGCGCGGATCGGACGCGGGCACGCACAGCAGCTTGTCGTCGCCGCCGGCCTCGTCCGTCATGCGGAACATGCCGATCGCCCGGCACTTGATGATGCAGCCGGGGAAGGTCGGCTCCTCCAGCAGCACCAGCGCGTCCAGGGGGTCTCCGTCCTCACCCAGGGTGTTGTCGACGAAGCCGTAGTCGGCCGGGTACACGGTGGAGGTGAACAGGTGCCGGTCGAGACGGATGCGACCGGTCTCGTGGTCCACCTCGTACTTGTTCCGCGAACCCTTCGGGATCTCGATGACGACGTCGAACTCCAAGGGAGACTCCTCCGTATGCTTCAGCACTCGTCAGTGGCCCGGGGGCTTCCCCCGGAGAGCGGCGATGTGGTGGTTAAGTGTCCCTCACGCAGATGTGTGGTCGCGAAAGGGGCTGGTCCGAGGTGCGGGACACATGGCGGGTGGCGGCCGGTTCCGCCGCCGCCGGACTCGCGGTCGCGTTGACGGCTGTGGCCGTCGCCGGACCCTGGGACTCCGGCCAGCGTACGGCCGAGCGGGCCCGCGCCGCCTCCTGGGACCGCGGCAGTGGCGCGGACCACACCGGAGCGGGCCTCCCCGGCGGCCCCGCCCCGGCGCCCAGCGCCGCCGAGGTGCTCACCGCGCTGGGCGCGGCCCCCGCCGGGAAGACCCGGGAGGAGCGGGGCGGCCGGGGCGACGAGGCCGCCGGCAAGGCCGCGCCGGAGCCGGGCGAGGCGCCCGCCCCCGAGCCCGCCGCACTCGCCGACACCCTCCAGCCGCTGCTGGAGGACGCGGTCCTGGGCACGCTCCGCACCGCCTCGGTGGTGGACGTGGTCACCGGGCGGGAGCTGTACGGCGCCAGGGCCGGCCGGGGTGTCGCGCCCGCCTCCACCGTGAAGATCGCCACGGCGGTCGCCGCGCTGTCGGCCCTCGGACCGGACCACCGCATCCCCACCCGGGTGGTGTGGGACCCGGACGGCGAACGGGTCTTCCTGGTCGGCGGCGGCGACCCCACGGTCACCCCGGCCGCGCTGCGGCGGCTGGCCGACGCCACCGCCCGGGAGCTGAGGGAGCGCGGTGTGAAGCGGGTCGAGCCGGCCCACGACACCTCGCTCTACTCCGGGCCCGTCCGCCATCCCATCGGGCCGAACGAGAACATCGCGCCGGTCGTCGCGCTGATGGTGAACGAGGGCCGCCTCGACGACAGCACCCACGGGCCCGCCCCCCGCTCCGGCGATCCGGTCCGGGACGCGGCCGGGATCTTCACCGACCGCCTGCGCGAGCGCGGCGTGGACGTCGAGCTTCCCGAGCACCCCGGCCGCGCCCGCAAGGCGCCGCGGGGTGCCGAGGAGCTGGCCGTCCACCGCTCCGCGCCGCTGGCGGAGCTGGTCGAGCGGATGATGCTGCACAGCGACAACGACATCGCCGAGGCCCTCTTCCGGCAGACCGCCGTCGCGCGCGGCGAGCCGGCGAGCTTCGCCGGCGCCGGACGCGCGGTGCGCGCGCAGCTCGCACAGCTCACCGGGGACGGCCGGACGCTGCCGCTGAAGGGCGCCCGCTTCGCCGACGGCAGCGGGCTGGACCGGTCCGGCCGGGTCTCCGCCGGCCTGCTGACCCGGCTGCTGGCCCTCGCCGCCGACCCCGCCCGCCCCGAGCTGCGGTCCGTGCTCACGGGGCTGCCCGTGGCCCGCTTCAGCGGCACGCTCGGGGGCCGCTACGACGACGAGGCGACCCGCACCGGCGCGGGGCTGGTCCGCGCCAAGACCGGCACGCTGACCGGGATCAACACCCTGGCGGGCACGGTCGTGGACGCCGACGGCAGATTCCTGGCCTTCGCGTTCACGGCGTCGGGCACCACCGACCGCTACGGCGCCCACGATGCCCTGGACCGCCTCGCCGCCGCCCTGGCCAACTGCGGCTGCCGCTGACCGGGCCGGCCGGCGGTTCCGCCCGGGGCCGGTCCGGGCGGGCGTGACGGGCCGCCTCCGGGGCACCCTGCCCGGGCGCCGGTCCGCTCCCGTTCGGGAGCACCGGCACGTACGGTGAAGTCATGACGAGCCTCGGTGGTGTGGAGATGGTCGACTGGAATCTCGCGGTGGCGACCGCGACCCGGCTCGTGAAGCCCGGGCCCGAAGTGAGCCGTGAGGAGGCGCGCGAGGCCGTCGCCGAACTGCGGCGGCACGCGGCGGCGGCCGAGGAGCACGTGCGCGGCTTCACACGGATGACACCCGACGGCGCCGCGGACACACCCGTGCTCGTCGTGGACCGGCCCGGCTGGATCCGGGCGAACGTGGCGGGTTTCCGCGAGCTGCTGTCGCCGCTGCTGGACAAGATGCGGGCGCGGCGCGACGGCGGCCC
The DNA here is from genome assembly GCF_002843305.1 of Streptomyces barkulensis. Taxonomy (GTDB): domain Bacteria; phylum Actinomycetota; class Actinomycetes; order Streptomycetales; family Streptomycetaceae; genus Streptomyces; species Streptomyces barkulensis. The sequence continues at coordinate 56,174 of NZ_PGSG01000109.1, read as the reverse complement.
CGGCAACGCGGTGCTCGGCGCGGTCGGCGGCAAGGTGACCGGCGTCGAGGTCGGGATGCTGCTGTCGTTCATGGCCTCCCGCGTCCTGGGCCAGTACGAGACCTTCGCCCCGCCCACCCGCGACCTGCCGGGGGCCCCGGGCGAGGGCGGCGGGCGACTGCTGCTGGTCGCGCCGAACATCGTGCACATCGAGCGGGAGCTGGACGTCGACCCGCACGACTTCCGGCTGTGGGTGTGCCTGCACGAGGAGACGCACCGCACCCAGTTCTCCGCCGTGCCGTGGCTGCGCGACCACATCGAGGGGGAGATCCACGCCTTCCTCGGGGAGACCGAGATAGAGCCCTCCGCGCTGCTGGAGCGGCTGCGCGAGGCCGTCCAGTCGCTGGCCGGCAGCGGTCGCCCGGAGCCCGGGGACGGCGGGGAGCGGGACGGGGGGCACAGCCTCGTCGAACTGGTGCAGACCCCGGCCCAGCGCGAGGTCCTCGGCCGTATCACCGCGGTGATGTCGCTGCTGGAGGGGCACGCGGACTACGTGATGGACGGCGTCGGGCCCCAGGTGGTGCCGTCGGTCGCCGAGATCCGGGAGAAGTTCCAGAAGCGCCGCGCGGCCGGCGCGGGCCGTCTCGACCAGGCGCTGCGCAGGCTGCTGGGGCTCGACGCCAAGCTGCGCCAGTACCGCGACGGCGAGCGGTTCGTGCGGACGGTGGTGGAGGAGGTCGGGATGGACGGCTTCAACCGGGTGTGGACCTCCCCCAACACGCTGCCCACCAGGGCGGAGATCGCCCGGCCGGCGGAGTGGATCGCGAGGGTGCACCGCAAAGCGGACTGATGACCGCCGAACGCCGGGACAATCACTCTTACGAGGGACCGTGGGCGGCGGGCGCGCGTGCGATGCTCAGGGACACGGCACTTCTCTGTCACCATCGACGCACTCAGCGTAGTCATCGACTGCGCGGCCACGACTCCCCGAGGAAGTGAACGGACATGGGTCCCCACCCCGCGGTCGCCGCGATACGCCTGGCGGTTCGCCGCACACTCCGTGACGTACTCCAGGACGCCCCCGGCGCTCCCGTCGGCTCCTCCGCCCCGCACCGGCGCCCTCCACTCGTGCTCGTCGCCTGCTCCGGCGGCGCCGACTCGATGGCGCTCGCCTCCGCCCTCGCCTTCGAAGCCCCCCGCCTCGGCCTGCGGGCCGGGGGCCTCACCGTCGACCACGGCCTGCAGCCCGGCTCCGGCGACCGGGCCCGGGAGGTCGTCGGCCGCCTCGCCGAGCTCTCCCTCGAACCGGCCGAGGCCCTCACCGTGGCCGTCGGCCGCGACGGCGGCCCCGAGGCCGCCGCCCGCACCGCCCGCTACACCGCCCTCGACGAGGCCGCCGACCGCCTCGGCGCCGCCGCGGTCCTCCTCGGACACACCCGCGACGACCAGGCCGAGACGGTGCTGCTCGGCCTGGCCCGGGGCTCCGGTACCCGCTCGCTGTCCGGAATGGCCGCCGTGTCCGGCTCGCCGGCCGGGCGCCGGGGCGTCCGCCACCGCTATCTGCGGCCGTTCCTCGCCGTGGACCGGCAGACCACCCGCAAGGCGTGCATGGTGCAGTCGCTGCCGGTCTGGGACGACCCGCACAACGCCGATCCCGCGTTCACCCGCTCCCGGGTGCGCCACGACGCGCTGCCCGCCCTGGAGAAGGCGCTCGGCAAGGGCGTGGTCGAGGCCCTGGCCCGCACCGCGCAGCTCTCCCGGGACGACGCCGACGCCCTCGACGCATGGGCCCGCGACGCCGAGCGGGAGGTCCGCACGGAGCTTTCGCCGTCCCGGGCGGACGGGGCGGACGGGCCCGGCGGGTCCGATGGGTCCGGCGGGTCCGATGGGTCCGGCAGGTCCGGCGGGTCCGGTGATGCCGCGAATGTCGCGGATCTCACAGAGGGGCCCGGAGCCGCCCTCGACGTCGCCCGGCTCGGCGCCCTGCCGCCCGCCGTCCGCCGGCGTGTGCTGCGCCGCGTGGCGGTCGCGGCCGGTTCCCCGGCGGGCTCGCTGTTCGCCCGCCACATCGAGGAGGTGGACCGGCTGGTCACCGAATGGCACGGCCAGCGGGCCATCAGCCTGCCCGGCCGGGTGGCCGCCCGGAGGCAGGGTGGCACACTGGTCATCCGGCAAGTGTGATCCCCGACCGAGAGCAGCAGGGTGGACGACAAGGACATGGGCGCCGACCTCAAGTCGGTGCTCATCACCAAGGAAGAGATCGACGCGAAGCTGGCCGAGCTGGCGGAGGCGATCGACGCGGAGTACGAGGGCGAGGACCTGCTCCTGGTCGGGGTCCTCAAGGGCGCGGTGATGGTCATGGCGGACCTCGCCCGGGCCCTGTCCTCGCCGGTCACCATGGACTGGATGGCGGTGTCGTCCTACGGCGCGGGCACCCAGTCCTCCGGCGTGGTCCGGATCCTCAAGGACCTGGACACCGACATCAAGGGGCGGCACGTCCTGATCGTCGAGGACATCATCGACTCCGGCCTGACACTGTCCTGGCTGCTGTCGAACCTCGGCTCGCGCGAGCCCGCCTCGCTGAACGTCTGCACCCTGCTGCGCAAGCCGGACGCGGCGAAGGTGGCGATCGACGTGAAGTGGGTCGGCTTCGACATCCCCAGCGAGTTCGTCGTCGGCTACGGGCTGGACTACGCGGAGAAGTACCGCAACCTGCCGTTCGTGGGGACGCTGGCGCCGCACGTCTACGGAGGCTGACGGGCCCTGGCGGGTCCGGGGCGCCGCCCGGGAACGTTCGGGGGGTCCCCCGGCGTTGGAACGGGCGGACGGGGATGTTCACCGTCCGCCGGCGGCGCCCGCCTCGGCAGTGCTTCGGGCTGTGATCCTGGGGTACCGTCCGAAGGTCGGTCCGTTGGGGCAATCCGTTCGTAGGCCGAGCAAGCCGGAGTAACACGCCGGAGTAAAACACCGTACGCACAGGCGATCTCACCCGAGGTCGCGGTGCCTCACTGTGGCAGGAGGGACGGGGCGCGCGCCGCCCCGTGTGGATGGACGTGAAGCGCTACTTCCGTGGTCCCGTCATGTGGATCGTGCTGGCCGCCCTCGCCGTGGTCGTGTTGATGAACGTCGTCGGCTCGTCCGGCGGCTACAAGACGGTGGACACCGGCCAGGTCGTGCAGGCGATCAACGAGAACAAGGTCAGGTCCGCCGAGCTGACGACCGGCGACGAGCAGACCGTCAAGGTCGAGCTCACCGAGGGCACGAAGATCGAGGGCAGCGACAAGATCAAGGCCAGCTACATCGACGACCAGGGCGTCGATCTGGCCAAGCAGTTGCAGTCCAAGTACCAGGACGGGCAGATCAAGGACGGTTACACCGTCTCGCCGCAGAAGCAGAACCCGTTCCTCGGGATGCTGCTCTCGCTGCTGCCGTTCGTACTGATCGTGATCGTCTTCCTGTTCCTGATGAACCAGATGCAGGGCGGCGGCTCCCGGGTGATGAACTTCGGGAAGTCCAAGGCGAAGCTGATCACCAAGGACACCCCCAAGACGACCTTCTCGGACGTCGCCGGCTCGGACGAGGCGGTCGAGGAGCTCCACGAGATCAAGGAGTTCCTCCAGGAGCCCGCCAAGTTCCAGGCCGTCGGCGCGAAGATCCCCAAGGGCGTGCTGCTCTACGGCCCGCCCGGCACCGGCAAGACGCTGCTCGCGCGCGCCGTCGCGGGCGAGGCGGGCGTCCCGTTCTACTCGATCTCCGGCTCCGACTTCGTCGAGATGTTCGTCGGTGTCGGCGCCTCGCGTGTGCGCGACCTGTTCGAGCAGGCCAAGGCGAACGCCCCGGCGATCGTCTTCGTCGACGAGATCGACGCCGTCGGCCGCCACCGCGGCGCCGGCATGGGCGGCGGCCACGACGAGCGCGAGCAGACGCTGAACCAGCTGCTGGTCGAGATGGACGGCTTCGACGTCAAGGGCGGCGTCATCCTGATCGCCGCCACCAACCGCCCGGACATCCTCGACCCGGCGCTGCTGCGCCCGGGCCGTTTCGACCGGCAGATCGCCGTGGACCGCCCCGATATGCAGGGCCGTCTGGAGATCCTCAAGGTGCACGCCAAGGGCAAGCCGATGGAGCCCGACGTGGACCTGTCCGCGGTCGCCCGCCGCACACCCGGCTTCACCGGTGCGGACCTGTCCAACGTGCTCAACGAGGCCGCGCTGCTCACCGCGCGCAGCGACAAGAAGCTGATCGACAACCACTTCCTGGACGAGGCGATCGACCGTGTCGTGGCCGGACCGCAGAAGCGGACCCGGATCATGAGCGACAAGGAGAAGAAGATCACCGCGTACCACGAGGGCGGCCACGCCCTGGTCGCGGCGGCCTCACCGAACTCCGACCCCGTCCACAAGATCACCATCCTCTCCCGCGGCCGGGCGCTGGGCTACACGATGGTCCTGCCCGACGAGGACAAGTACTCCACGACGCGCAACGAGATGCTCGACCAGCTCGCGTACATGCTGGGCGGGCGCGCGGCCGAGGAACTGGTCTTCCACGACCCGACCACCGGCGCCGCCAACGACATCGAGAAGGCGACCGCCACGGCCCGCGCCATGGTCACGCAGTACGGCATGACCGAGCGGCTGGGCGCGATCAAGTTCGGCTCCGACAACTCCGAGCCCTTCCTGGGCAAGGAGATGGGCCACCAGCGCGACTACTCCGAGGAGGTCGCCGGGCTGGTGGACGAGGAGGTCAAGAAGCTGATCGAGACCGCCCACAACGAGGCGTGGGAGATCCTCGTCGAGAACCGGGACGTCCTGGACAACCTGGTGCTGGCCCTCCTGGATAAGGAGACCCTGGGCAAGGAGGAGATCGCCGAGATCTTCCGGCCGATCGTCAAGCGCCCGCCGCGTCCGGCCTGGACGGGCTCCGCGCGCCGGATGCCCTCCACCCGCCCGCCGGTCTCCACCCCCAAGGAGCTGGCCCTGACCAACGGCACGCAGCCCGGCCAGGAGAAGGGCAAGGAGATCGGCCCGACGGACACCGCGCTCTCCAAGGAGACCCGCCTGCCGTCCGACGAGCCCCGGCCGGAGAGCTGACCTGGGCTTCCCCACCGCCGGCCCCCGGGCCGGCGGTGGGGAACCCCGAGGAATGCCCGCCGCGCCCCTCCGGTTGACTACCGGAGGGGCGCGGCTTTTCGCCGCCGCAATCGAGAAAGAGGACCACATGATCGACCCGGTGACGCTGGAGGGCGAGGGCTCCGTCGGAGAGTTCGACGAGAAGCGTGCCGAGAACGCCATACGGGAGCTGCTCATCGCGGTCGGCGAGGACCCCGACCGCGAGGGCCTGCGGGAGACCCCGGCCCGGGTGGCCCGGGCGTACCGGGAGATATTCGCGGGTCTGCGGCAGCGGCCGGAGGACGTGCTGACCACCACCTTCGACCTCGGTCACGACGAGATGGTGCTGGTGAAGGACATCGAGCTGCTGTCCTCCTGCGAGCACCACCTGCTGCCCTTCCACGGAGTGGCGCACGTCGGCTACATCCCGGCCGACTCCGGCAAGATCACCGGCCTGTCGAAGCTCGCCAGGCTGGTGGAGGTCTTCGCCCGCCGCCCCCAGGTCCAGGAGCGTCTGACGACACAGGTCGCCGACTCCCTGATGGAGATCCTGGAGGCGCGCGGGGTGATCGTCGTCATCGAGTGCGAGCACATGTGCATGACGGTCCGCGGCGTCCGCAAGCCCGGGGCCAAGACCATCACCTCGGCGGTCCGCGGCCAGCTCCGTGACTCCGCCACCCGCGCCGAGGCGATGAGCCTGATCATGGCCCGCTGACCGCCCGCCGGCTGCCCGCCCGGCCGCCCGCCGGCCTCCGTTCGGCCGCGGGCCGTCCGACGGGGCGGTGACGGGGAGGCGCCCGCGGAACGCCTACGCTGGACGGCATGAGTACCTTGCGCGTCCCCCGCGGGGAAGTGGCCGGGCTGCCGGCATGGGACCGGTGCGCGGTCATGGGCGTGGTGAACGTCACGCCGGACTCCTTCTCCGACGGAGGCCGCTGGTTCGACACCGGGGCCGCGGTCAAGCACGGTCTGGCCCTGGTGGCCGAGGGCGCCGACCTGGTCGACGTGGGCGGCGAGTCCACCCGGCCCGGCGCGACCCGTGTGGACGAGGCCGAGGAGCTGCGCCGGGTCATCCCGGTGGTCCGCGAACTGGCCCGGGAGGGCGTGGTCATCAGCGTGGACACCATGCGGGCGTCCGTGGCCGAGCAGGCGGTGGAGGCCGGTGCCCGCCTGGTCAACGACGTCAGCGGTGGGCGCGCGGACCCGCGCATGGTCCCGGTGGTCGCCGCCGCCGGGGTGCCGTACGTGGTGATGCACTGGCGCGGCCAGAGCATCGACATGAACGACCGGGCCGTCTACACCGACACCGTCACCGAGGTGATCGGCGAGCTGCGCGCCGCTGTGGAGCAGGCGGTGGACGGCGGGATCGCCCCGGAGCGGATCGTCGTCGATCCCGGGCTGGGCTTCGCCAAGCAGGCCGCCCACGACCTGGCCCTGGTGGACGCCACCGCCCGGCTGCGCCGGGAGCTGGGACGGCCGGTGCTGGTAGCGGCCTCCCGGAAGCGGTTCCTGGGCCGGGTGCTGGCGGGCGACGGCGGCGAGGTGCCGCCCGCCCGGGAACGGGACGCGGCCACCGCCGCGGTCTCGGCGCTCGTGGCGCGCGAGGGCGCCTGGGCGGTACGGGTGCACGAGGTACGGGCGAGCGCGGACGCGGTCCGGGTGGCCCGGGCCCTGGAGGGAGCCAGGTGAGCGGAGAGGCCCGTACGGACGTCGAGGCCGTGGAGGCGGCGAACGCCGCGCTGTACGACGCGGTGGAGCGCGGCGACCTCGACGCCCTGGCCGAGAGCTGGCTGCACGACGAGGTCAGCGTCGTGCACCCGGGCTGGCCGGTGCTCACCGGACGCGACGAGGTGCTGCGCTCGTACGCGCTGATCATGGCCAACACCGAGTACATCCAGTTCTTCCTGACCGATGTCGAGGTCTCCGTGGCGGGCGACACCGCCCTGGTCACCTGCACCGAGAACATCCTCAGCGGCGGCCCCGCGGAGGAGGACGGCTCGGCCGGGCCCCTGGTCGGCGGGCTGGTGGTCGCCACCAACGTCTTCCGCAGGGCGGAGGACGGCCGGTGGCGGGTGTGGGCGCACCACGGCTCCCCGGTCCTCGTCGAGGACGAGGACGACGACGGGGACGGTGACGGTGAGGGGATCGACGGCGTCGACGGCGAGGGCGGGACCGTGCTCTGAGCGCCGGTCTGAGAGAGTGGCTCTGGTGTCCGGCGGGACCGGCACCGGTCTTCGCCGGTGCCGGTCCCGCCGGACACCGGGGTGCGGGGCATGGAGGCCACCGGCCCGCCGCCGCATCCGTACGACCGACGGGAGTGAGAGCGCGTGGACCGTGTCGCGCTGCGCGGACTGAGGATCCGCGGGCATCACGGGGTGTTCGAGCGGGAACGGAAGCAGGGACAGACCTTCGTGGTGGACCTGGCGATGGGCCTGGACACCCGCCCCGCGGCCGCGGGTGACGACCTCACGAAGACGGTGCACTACGGCATCGTCGCCGAGGAGGTCGCCGCGATCGTCGGGGGCGAGCCTGTCGACCTGATCGAGACCCTCGCCCAGCGGATCGCCGACCAGTGCCTGGCGCACGACGCGGTGCGCGAGGTGGAGGTCACCGTCCACAAGCCCGAGGCCCCCGTCACCGTCCCGTTCGACGACGTGACCATCACCATCAAGCGGAGCCGCGTATGACGCCGAACAGCGACCCGACCGTACAGCCGGTGCCCGCCTCGGTGGTGCACCAGGTGGACGCCGCCGACGTGACCCTGCACAACCCCAAGCGCGCCGTCATCTCGCTCGGGAGCAACCTGGGCAACCGCATGGAGACGCTCCAGGGAGCGATCGACGCGCTGGAGGAGACCCCGGGGGTGCGGGTCAAGGCCGTCTCACCGGTGTACGAGACCGAGCCGTGGGGCGTGGAGCCGGGCAGCCAGCCCTCCTACCTCAACGCCGTCGTCCTGCTCAAAACCACCCTGCCGCCCGGTTCGCTGCTGGAGCGGGCCCACGCCATCGAGGAGGCCTACGCACGGGCCCGCGACGAGCACTGGGGTCCGCGGACGATCGACGTGGACATCGTGGCGTACCAGGACGTCGTCTCCGACGACCCGGAACTGACCCTGCCGCACCCCCGGTGCCACGAGCGCGCCTTCGTTCTGGCGCCGTGGCACGATGTGGACCCCGAGGCCGAGGTTCCCGGGCACGGCCCGGTGGCCGACCTCCTGGGCGCCGTGGGCCGGGAGGGCGTGGCACGCCGGGAGGACCTGGGACTGAGCCTGCCGGAGTGACCGGCCGCGGCACGGCCGGGCCCACCGGCTCCACTGGCTCCACCGGCTCCAGGGGTGTGGGCGGTGCCGTACGGGCAAGGCTCTCCAGCGGCTGCGGTGGCCGCGACGGCCGCGGTGGCCGCGACGCGGTTTCGACGGTGCTGTTTGGGCGGCGCCCCCTCGGGGAGCGCCGAGTGACGTGGGGAGTCCCGTGAGGGAACTACGGATCAGAACGCTGGCCGGCATCTTCGCGCTCGCGCTGGTGCTGTCCTGGGCAGGGGCCCGGATGTGGGACGCGCTGGGCACCCTGCCCGCCGTGCCCGTCGCGGCCCCGATCGTGCTCGCGGTGATCGCCACGATCCTGACCGCCACCGCGCTGTCGATCCGCGCCCGGCTGCGCGCCCAGCGCGAGCGGCGGCCCGGCGCGAAGGGCGTGGAGCCGATGATGGCCGCCCGCGCCGTCGTCCTGGGGCAGGCCAGCGCGCTGGTGGCAGCCCTGGCCGCGGGCGCGTACGGCGGCGCGGGCGTCTATCTGCTCTTCGGCGCCATGGACGTGCCCGCCCGCCGGGACCAGGCGATCTACGCCGGCCTGTCGGTGCTGGCGGGCGCGGCGGTGGTGGCGGCGGCCGTCTTCCTGCAGCGGGTGTGCAGGCTCCCGGAGGACGACGAGGAGCCCCCGGCGGCCGCGGCGGCCTGAGGGATCCGGGAGGCCCGGGGCCTCGGGGCCGGGGCTTCGGGACCGGGGCCTCGGGGGCTGGTGATTCAGGGGGCCGGCGGTGGACGGGGAGACGTACGCGGGGCTGTCCGCGGTGGCGATCGCCGGTGCGGTGGCGCGGCGCGAGGTGTCCGCCGCCGAGGTGGTGGAGGCGGCACTGGGCCGGGTCGCCCGGCTGGAGCCGTCGCTGTGCGCCTTCCGGGAGGTGTGGGCGGACGGGGCGCGGGCACGTGCGGCCGAGGTGGACCGCGGGGTCGCGGCGGGCGACCGGCTGCCGCTGGCCGGGGTGCCCATCGGGGTGAAGGCGGGGACGGCGGGCCCGGCCGGGAGGCCGGCCGGTCCGGTCCGGCGGCTGCTGGCGGCCGGATGCGTACCGGTCGGGGCGACCTCGGTCCCCGGGCCTGGCACGCCGTGGCGGACCTGGGGCCTGGGAGCCGGCGGCCCCACCGTCAACCCCTGGCGCCGGGACCGGTCGCCGGGGGGCTCGTCCGCGGGTTCGGCGGCGGCGGTCGCGGCAGGGATGGTGCCGATGGCCACCGGGGCCGACGGCGCCGGCTCGGTGCGCGTCCCGGCGGCGTGGTGCGGGGTGCTCGGGCTGAAGACGACCAACGGGCTGCTGCCCGTGGCGGACCGTTCGGGCCTGGCCGCGCCCGGCGTCCTGGTCCGGTGCGCGGCGGACCTCGCGGCCTGGCTGGAGTGTGTGCCCGGCATACCCGCCCGGGGCGCCGGGGAGAGCGCCGGGGAGGGGGCCGGGGAGCCGGTGGCCGCGGTGTGGTCGCCGGACCTGGGGTTCGCGCAGAGCGACCCGGATGTCGTCCGGGTGACGAGGGCGGCGGTGGACGGGTTGGCCGCGGCGGGCGTCGTACGCCTGGAGCCCCCGGAAGGGCCGGAAGGGGGTGCCGTACTGCTGGACCCCGGACCGGCGTGGCTCGCCCTGCGAGCCCCGGACGGGGACCGGGCGGCGGCGCAGCGGACACGGGCGGAGAACGACGCGCGCCTCGACACGCTCCTCGCCGGCGGCCGGCTGCTGCTGACCCCGGCCACCCCCAACCGGCCCCACGGCCACGACGGGCCGGGCGACCGGTACAGCACGGCACTGACCTGGGCCTTCAACCTCAGCGGCCATCCGGCGGTCAGCGTCCCGGCGGGTCTCACCGGCGACGGCTGCCCGGCCGGGCTCCAGATCGTGGCCGCCAGGGGAGGAGAGGCGCTGCTCGCCTCGGTGGTGCGGGCGGCCGAGGGCGCGGCCCCGCCGGCACGGGCGCCCGGCGGAGCGGGCTGACTCGTCCGCGGGCGGCTTGGTCACCGGGGGGCGCGCCCCCGCAGCGCCCGGAGCGTCGCGCCGGCGGCGAGGCCGTACACCAGGTGCGGCACGATGTCCGACAGCCATGCGGAGCGGCTCCAGGAACGGGGATCGGTGACGCCGAGCGCGGTGGCGGACACATCACTGCCGGCCATGGCGGCGGCTCCGAGCAGCGGCGCGGTCACCGGCACGGGCGGCGTTCGCCGTCGTCCGCTCACCAGCGCGTAGGCCGCGGTGACGCCGAGGCCGGTGACGAAGCCCAGCAGAGCCCCGGCCGCTTCCTTGCGGTTCGACGCCTCCTCGTCCTCGCCCAGCCCGACACCGGTGCGCTCGGCGAGCCGGTCGACGACATCGGAGGGCACGGAGCTGGCCGGCCGTGCCCGCAGCAGCATGTCCCCGTAGGTCGTGATGTTGAGAGCGGCCGTGCCGACGGACCCGGCCACCAGTCCCTGGGTCAGTGGACGCATCGCTGTCTCCTTCCGGTCGGGACGCCCCGGGTACCCCTCCCGGTCCGCCGGCATGTCAGCGGGGTACGGCCAGCAGCAGGGCGAAACGCTCCCGGGCGTCGGTCCACCAGCGGGTCACCGCGAAGCCGTGCCGGCGCAGCTCGTCGGTCAGTCCGGCGCGGCGGAACTTCACCGAGATCTCCGTGCGCACCTCCTCCCCGCGCGCGAGGGGGATCTTCACATCGAGCGCGGGCAGAGTCACGGTGTGCTCGGTCCGGGACCGCAGCCGCATCTCGATGCGCTCCTCCCCGCGGTTCCACACGGCCAGGTGGTCGAAGGAACCGGGGTCGAAGTCGGCGCCCAGCTCGCGGTTGAGCACCCGCAGCACGTTCTTGTTGAACTCCGCGGTGATCCCCTGCGCGTCGTTGTAGGCGCGCACCAGGACGTCCTCGTCCTTGACCAGGTCCGCACCGAGCAGCAGGGCGTCCCCCGCGCCGAGGCAGGAGCGCAGCCGCTCGTGGAAGGCGGTGCGCTCCGCGGTGTCGAGGTTGCCCAGAGTGCCGCCCAGGAAGGCGACCAGCCGCGGGCCGGGACCGGCCGGCAGACGCAGACGGTCGCCGAAGTCGGCGACGGTGGCCGCGATGCGCAGCCCGGGATACTCGTGGCACAGCGCCTCGCCCGCCGCGGACAGGGCGGACTCGCTGACGTCGACGGGCGCGTAGCTCTCCAGGGTCCCGCGGCGCAGGAGCGCGTCGATGAGCAGGCGGGTCTTGTCCGAGGACCCCGAGCCGAGTTCCACCAGGGTGCGGGCGCCGGTGAGCTCCGCGACATCGGCCGCACGCAGTCGCAGGATCTCCCGTTCGGCCCGGGTCGGGTAGTACTCGGGCAGCCGGGTGATCTCGTCGAACAGCTTGCTGCCGCGGGCGTCGTAGAACCACTTGGGCGGCAGCGTCCTGGGCGGAGCGGTCAGTCCGGCGAGGACATCGGCGCGCAGCGAGTCGGCGAGGTGGTGCTCGGGGAGCCGGCGGTCGAGGGTGAACCGGGACGTCATGCGGTGGGCATCCTCTCGGACAGGGGAGGGGCGGGGCGGGGGGCGGGCGCGGCGGGCAGCGGGGTGATCTCGACGCTCTCCGCCGTGGCCCGCAGCAGGGAGTGCTCGGGAACCTCCCGCCAGCCGTCCCCGCCGGACGGCTCCCCGCCGGACGGCTCGAAGGGCCCGGACGGCTCGAAGGGCTCGGATGCGACGAGCACGGCGCCGGGCGCCGTGCGGTACCACAGGGAGTCGCCGCAGCGGGTCGCGATGACGCTCCGGCCGTCGGTGAGGAGCAGGTTCGCCCGCGCCTCCGGGCACGCCCACGCGGTCCGCGCGGCGACGTCGGCCAGCGCCGGCCCGGCGGGCCGCCCGGCCCGCAGGCGGTGGCGGACCAGGAGCCACAGCAGCGCGGAGTCGCAGCGGGACTCCACCGCCAGCAGGTCCTCGGCCGTCAGGTCCCCCACGAGCTCGGTCAGTGCGCGGGTCCAGTCGGGGACGGCGCCGTTGTGGCTGAACAGCCACCGCCCCTCCCGGTACGGCGCCGCGGCCGACTCGTCCTGGGTGGTGCCCGGCGTGGCCGAGCGGACCGCCGCCAGCACCGCGCCGCTGCGCACGGTGCGGGCCAGATCGGGCAGGTTGCCGTCGGCCCACACCGGCACCGCGCGCCGGTAGCGCGCGGGCGGCGTCCCGTCCTGCGGATACCAGCCGATGCCGAACCCGTCGGCGTTGACGGTGCCGTACCGCTGTCTGCGAGGGGCCCAGGACTGGGTGTACAGACCCCCGGGCGGGTCGATCAGCAGCTCGCGCAGACTCAGCGGGGGCCCCAGATAGGCCAGGTGGCGGCACATCTACCGGCCTCCTTTCCCCGAGGGGGCGGCGTCCCGGGCGGTGCGGAAACCGCAGAAGATCTGCCGCCGGACGGGGAAGTCCCAGTTGCGGAAGGTGCCGCGGCAGGCGACCGGGTGCGCGGCGAAGGAGCCGCCGCGCAGCACCTTGTACTCGGCGTGCCCGCCGCGTCCGTCCTGTCCGCCCTGTCCGCCGTGCCCGTCCTGTCCGCCGTGCTCGCCGCCGGGAAAGAACACCTCGGAGTACTCCCGGTAGGGGAAGGCGGCGAAGCCGGGGTAGCCGGCGAAGTCGGAGGAGGTCCACTCCCACACGTCGCCGAGCAGCTGCCGCGCCCCGCACGGCGCGGCCCCCGAGGGATACGCGCCGGCCGGAGCGGGCCGCAGATGCCGCTGGCCGAGGTTGGCCAGTTCCGGGGTCGGCTCGGCGTCCCCCCAGGGGTGGCGCAGCGAACGGCCGGTGGCCGGATCGTGGCGGGCGGCCTTCTCCCACTCCGCCTCGGTGGGCAGCCGGCGACCCGCCCAGCGGGCGTAGGCGTCCGCCTCGTACCAGCACACGTGCATCACGGGCTCGTCGGGCGGCACCGGCTCGGTGCGGCCGAAACGACGGCGCAGCCAGACACCGTCGCGGCGTTCCCAGAACAGCGGTGCGGACAGCCCCGCCTCCCGCCGGTACGCCCAGCCCTGTGGAGTCCACCAGCGAGGGTCGTCGTATCCGCCGTCGTCGATGAACTCCTGGTACGCGCCGCAGGTGACCGGGACGGTGTCCAGATGGAAGGCGGGCACGTCCACGGTGTGACCGGGCCGCTCGTTGTCCAGCGCCCAGGGATCGGCGGAGGTGCCCATGGTGAACGGGCCGCCGGGCACCAGCACCTCGCGCGGCAGGTCCGCCGCACCCGCGGGCGCCGCGGGCGGCGCGGGGGCGTCGAGCACCGCGGGGCCCCGGCGCAGCTGGTGGGTGGCCAGCATCGTCTCGCAGTGCTGCTGCTCGTGCTGGGCGGTCATGCCGAAGACGAAGGCGTTCTCCAGCAGGGGCGAGCCCTCCAGCGGGGATTCGGCCAGTATCCCCAGCACCCGCTCGCGCACCTCGGCGATGTAGCGCCGGGCCTCCGGCGGACGCAGCAGGGGCAGCGCCGGGCGGTCGGCGCGGGGGTTGCGGAAGGCGTCGTAGAGCGGGTCGAGGTCCGCGCGCAGCGGCTCCCGGCCGCCGGCCGCGCGCAGCAGCCAGATCTCCTCCTGGTTGCCCACATGGGTCAGATCCCAGACCAGCGGGGACATCAGCGGCGAGTGCTGGGCCATCAGCTCCTCGTCGTCGAGGCAGTCGGTCAGGGCCAGCGTCCTGCGCCGCGCGGCCCCGAGCGCCTCCAGCGCCCGGGCCCGCACACCGGCCCCGGGCGGGGAAGCCGCCCGGGCGGGGGCGACGGTCGCCGTGGCACCGCCGTGGTCGCCGTGGTCGCCGTGGTCGTGTTTCACTGCGTCTCCTTCCGGTGTGCGGTTGCCGTGCTCCGGCAGACGGTGTCCAGCAGGTCGTCGGCGGGGCAGCGGCCGCGGTCCGCGTAGCGCTCGGCGAAGCGGGCCACGGCGTCGCGCACCCCGGCGGGCACGCGGGCCCGGGCCAGGGCGGCCTCGGCGGCGGCGAAACAGGCCCGTACGGCCTTGCCCAGCTCCGGGGCGGCGGGGCCGAGCCGGGCCGCGCGCAGCCACACGGCCGTGGCGGGCAGCTCCCCGGGCGGGGCGAGGGACTCGGTGGCCGCGAGCGCGGCGTCGGCGGCGAGGGGGTCGTCCAGCAGGACGGCGGCGACCGCGGTCGGTACGATCCAGCCGTCACCGGCCTGGGCGTCGATCATCCGCAGCTCCAGCCAGCCACGCGGCCGGACGGGCGGGAACAGCGTGCTGAGGTGGTAGTCCAGATCCTCGGCGGTGGGGGGCCGCTCCCCGCGCGGATCGCGCAGCCAGGCGCGGAAGCTCAGCCCCGGCGGCGCCGCCCAGTCGGCACCGGGGCGGCGCAGGCACATCAGCTCCGCGTCCAGCGCGTAACGGGCCCAGGCCGTACGGGGGTCGCCGCCGCGTGGTGTGCGGGTGCGGCCCGGGTCGAGGCGTGCCCAGACCGCCTGCCTGGTCGAGCGCCAGCCCGAGGGGCGGCCCCGCCAGAACGGGGAGTTGGCGAAGGCCGCCACCAGCACCGGGCCGAGGCGGTGGGCCAGTTCCCAGCGGAGCCGGAAACCCGAGGTTCCCCCGGTGCCGTCGCCGGAGTCCAGGGACACCTGGACCGACGCGGTCGCGCACATCATCACCCGGCCCCACGGACCCGAGCGGGCGAAGAAGGACTCCATCGCCCGGTACCGGGGGTGGTCCAGCACCCGGCCGAGCGGGCGGACGTCGTCCACGCCGCGGCCGACGAGCCGCAGCCCGGACGTCTCCACGGCCTGCCGCAGGACGTCCAGATCGGTCGCCACGGACGCCAGGCACTCGCTCAGGGAGTCGGCCGGGGCGGAGCTGAGTTCGAGCTGCCCGCCCGGCTCGCGGGTGAGCGAGCTCCCGCCCGGCAGGCCGCCGGGCGCCTCCAGCCGGGCCACGGCCCCGGTGAGGCGCTCGGCCGACAGGGCGCGTCGCGGGTCGTCCCGGTCGTGTACCAGCCACTCCAGCTCCACGCCGACGCGGCGGGGAGGGCCGGTCCTGAAGCATCTCCTCGCGACCCGCGACTCGGCGGCGTCCTCGGTCAGCCGCCCGCTCCCGCCGCTTCCGTCCGGTTCTCCGTACGCCATGGGGCCTTGCCTCCTCAGATGCGGCCGGTACCGCGCGCAATTCCCCTGCCGGCGCCGTCCGGGACGTCCGTCCTGCAAGGACGGGCGGACGGCCGTGGCCGTCGGCCCGCTGTCCGCCCGCTACCCGCGAGCGCGGTCCGGTAAGCCATGGCATTCGGTTGGACTGCGAACGCACAACGAATACGGACGGAGACCTATCCGGAGGCGGCGCACAGGGTAAATTCCAGGCCATGCCACGAGGACGCCACCGCCACGCGCCGCCCCTGCACCGGATGCTCGCGCCGTTCGCCGTGGCGGCCGTCGCGCTCGTCAGCGCGGCGGTCCCCTGGCTGATCGGGGACGCGGGCGACCCCGGGGTGACGGCACTGCGCCTTCCGGCCGCCGCGGCCGCCGCGGCGGCCGTCACCGGGGCCGTGCTGCTGCGGCGGTGGGACCGGGAGGCCGGCCGGCGGGTCGGCGAGGTCAGGGCGGCCAAGGCCACGGCCGAGTGGCGGGCCGAGGAACGCCAGGCCGAGCTGGAGACCGAGCTGGAGGAGTCCCTGGAGATCCGCCGGAAGGCGGAGGACACGCTCCGGAGCAAGCGCGCCGAGCTGGAGAGGCTGCGCACCGAGCACGCCGCGCTGCTGCGCCGGTACGCCACCGCCGAGACCGAGCGGGCCAGCGCCCTGGAGGGGCGGCGGCAGCTCGCCCTGGAGACCGCCGGGCCCGCGAAGGCGCTCACCACCGGGGCCGCCGACCACCGCAGGGCGTCCGGCGCGCCCACACCGCTCACCTACCTCCAGGCGGACGAGGCGCTCAGGCGGCTGCGGCTCAACGCCGCCCGCCAGCGGGAGCGCGAGGGGCACGAGGAGGGGGAGAAGCGGGGCGGGGCCGCGACCGTGCCGACCCCGGAGCCGGGTACCCTCCAGCAGGCCCAGCAGGCCCAGCAGGCCCAGCAGGCCCAGCAGGCCCAGCAGGCCCAGCGGATTCAGCCGCCCCGGCCGGCGCCGCCGCGGCCGCGGGCGCCGCGGCGCGGCGGTACGGCGGGGCCGGGGGAGCCGTACGGGCAGGGCTCCGGGAGCCGCGGAAGCGGTGCCCCCAAGCGCGGCGGATTCGACTTCTTCGGCACCCAGGGCGCCCGGAAGCGGCGCGGGGACCCGGGACCACAGGCCCCCGCGGCCGGGTCCTCCTCCGACCAGGAGGACGACCCGGCCCGCGCCGGCGCCCCCGGTGACGCACCCGCTTCCGGCACCGCCCCCGAGACCCCGGCCCGCACCCCCTCGCCCGCCGTCGCGGGCAAGGTCATCGATCTGGGCGAGCCCGGCGGTGACGAGAGCGAGGACGGGGGTTCCGCTCCCGCGGACGGCGAGAGCGCGGGCGGCGCGCCGCGGCCGGCGGGCCCGGTCAGGGGCCTGCGCCGCACCCGGTCCGCCTGATCCGCCCCTGCCCGTTCGGCCGGCGCGGCTATGTGAGCCAGCGCTCCGGACGCGCCCGGTGGCGCCCGGTGCGGGAGCGCCCCGCCTGGGCGGCCACCACCGCCCGGGCCTCCTCCGCCGCCCGCAGCCCGGCCGCCACCGTGCCGTTCGCACCGTGGTCGACGTGGACGTCCGCCAGACCGAAGGCCCGCTCCCAGGGGCCCTGGGTGAAACGGACGCTCTGCACCTTCGCGTGCGGGACCAGCGACAGCGTGCGGCACAGCAGCCCCTTGCGGGAGGCGAACACCGTCTGAGTCACCCCGTGGCCGTATCCCCGCCACCACAGCGGTACGACCCAGCGGGCCCGGCGCGGCACCGGGGCCAGGGACGCCGCCGCCTCGTCCGGGTCGACGCCGGGAAGCACCCGCGCCAGTACGCCCCGGGCCGTCTCACGGGTGGCCACCGGAAGCAGCAGGCCGCCCTCGTTCCCCCCGGCGGCCACGTCCAGCTCCACCCGGACCCAGCCGCGCCGCCGCCACAGCCACGGCTCGACGATCCGGACGGCCTGGACGCGGCCGGGCGGGACGGTGGCATGGGCGCGGTCCAGCAGCCCGTGGTCCAGCCGCATCCCGTCCGGCGACTCGGCGACGACCCAGTCGAACTCGGTGAGGAAGCGGCCCACACCGCTGCGCCACACACCGCTGAGCAGCGGCACCGCCACCGCCAGGGCGGGCCAGAGGCTGCCGCTCGTCCACCAGATGAGCGCGGGCACGGCCACCGCCGCGGCCAGCGTGCCCCAGACGCTGCCGAGCAGCAGCAGTGAGACCACCAGCATCCGCGTGCCGACCCGCACCAGCTCCCGGGAGGGCGCCTCGCCGACTTCCGCGGCCGCCTCGGGCGCCATCCCCGAGGCCCGTGCCAGCAGCTCGGCGCGGAGCGCGACGGCGTCCCGCTCGCCCAGGAACGCCAGCTCGTCCTTCTTGTCCGTGCCGACCACGTCCAGCTTGAGCTTGGCCACGCCCACGACGCGGGCCAGCAGGGGACGCCCCACGTCGATCGCCTGGAGACGGTCCAGACGGATGTGGGCCACGCGCCGGAACAGCAGACCGGTGCGGATGCGCAGCTCGGTCTCGGTGACCGTGTAGCTCGTCATCCACCAGGACAGGAAGCCGTACGCCGCCGCCGCGGGCAGCAGCAGGGCCAGGGCCGCCAGCAGCCGGCCGGCCGTCAGCGACTCCACGCCCTGCCGGGCCCGCTCCGGGTCCTGCGCGGCGAAGGCGAACAGCGCGGCCAGCGGCGCCCATGCCCGCCGCCACGGGGTGACCGGGTGCAGCCGCCTGCCCTCCGGGCGCTGGAGCAGTGCCATCACAGTCCCCTCGCGGCCGGGCCCGTCACAGCCCCGCCGAACGGGCCTCGCCCAGCTCGGTGAGCCGGTCGCGCAGCCGCTCGGCCTCCTCGGGGGCGAGTCCGGGTATGTGCGCGTCGGTCGTCGCCGCGGCGGTGTGCAACTGCACCCGGGCCAGCCCGAAGTGCCGCTCCAGCGGCCCCGAGGTGACCTCCACCAGCTGCATCCGGCCGTAGGGCACGACGGTCAGCCCGCGCCACACCACCCCGCGTTCGATCAGCAGGTCGTCGTCGCGCTCGGAGTACCGCCAGGAGGCCCAGTTGCGGGCGACGGCCCGCCATCCCCACAGCGCGACCGCCGCCGGCGCCGCGGCGAGGACGGCCCACCACGGACCGGCGGTCAGCCACAGGACCGGGCCCAGCACCACGGCCAGCGGCACGGACACGGCCGTCAGCAGCGTCCTGCGCATCCGCAGCAGCCCGCGTTCGACGCCGCGCCACCGCTCGGCGTCCTCCGGCCCTCCGGGCTCCCCGGCGTGTCCGGCCCGCCCGGTCTCCCCGCCGGACGATCCCCCTGTCAGCTGACTCATACGGCAAGGGTAGGCGGCGGTGGTGACGGTGCGTATCCACCGCGGGGAGGAGAAGGAGAGGGAGGCAGGCGAGGGGAGAGGGCGGCGCCCCTCCCGGCGGAGGTGCCGGACTGCCAGACTGGTGGCCATGAGCGATCCCGGTACCAACGCCGAGTCCGCCGTGCCCGCCGAGCGCCCCGCCCCCGCCGGGAACACGGCGGCCGTGACCACCGTCGGCGTCGGCGGCGCGGCGGAGAGCACCGACATGGTGCTCAACATCGGCCCCCAGCACCCCTCCACCCACGGCGTGCTGCGGCTGAGGCTCGTACTGGACGGCGAGCGGATCGGCTCGGCCGAGCCGGTGGTCGGCTACATGCACCGCGGCGCGGAGAAGCTGTTCGAGGCGCGCGACTACCGGCAGATCATCGTCCTGGCCAACCGCCACGACTGGCTGTCGGCCTTCTCCAACGAACTCGGCGTCGTCATGGCCGTCGAGCGGATGCTGGGCATGGAGGTCCCCGAGCGGGCCGTGTGGGCGCGCACTCTGCTGGCGGAGCTGAACCGGGTCCTCAACCACCTGATGTTCCTCGGCTCCTATCCGCTGGAGCTGGGCGCCATCACGCCCATGTTCCACGCCTTCACCGAGCGCGAGGACCTCCAGCGCGTCATGGAGGAGGTCTCCGGCGGGCGCATCCACTACATGTTCAACCGGGTCGGCGGCCTCAAGGAGGACCTCCCGGCGGGCTGGCCCGGCCGCACCCGGCAGGCGGTGGCCGCCGTCCGCGCGAAGCTGGGCACCTACGACCGGCTCGTCCTGGGCAACGAGATCTTCCGCGGCCGCACCCGCGGCGTGGGCGTGCTCGACCCCGGAACCGTCCACGCCTACGGGGTGAGCGGCCCCATCGCCCGCGCCTCCGGGGTCGACTTCGACCTGCGCCGCGACGAGCCCTACCTGGCGTACGGGGAGCTGGCGGACGTGCTGCGGGTCGTCACCCGCACCGAGGGGGACTGCCTGGCCCGTTTCGAGGTGCTGCTGGAGCAGACCCGCAACTCCCTCGACCTCGCCGACGCCTGCCTGGACCGCCTCGCCGAGCTGCCGCCCGGCCCGGTCAACCAGCGGCTGCCCAAGGTGCTCAAGGCCCCGGAGGGCGCCACCTACGCCTGGACGGAGAACCCGCTCGGCATCAACGGCTACTACCTGGTCTCCAAGGGGGAGAAGACCCCGTACCGGCTCAAGCTCCGCTCGGCCTCGTACAACAACGTCCAGGTGCTCTCCGAGCTGCTGCCGGGCACGCTGGTGTCCGACATGGTGGCGATCCTGGGATCGATGTTCTTCGTCGTCGGCGACATCGACAAGTGAAGCGGCGAGTGAACCGGCGAGCGACGGGGGCGGCGGGAGGAACGGCGAAGGGACCGGCGGGGGGCCCGCGGCGCTGGCGGGAGGCCGCCGAGGAGGCGCTCTACGGCCCGGAGGGCTTCTTCGTACGCCACGCCCCCGCCGCCCACTTCCGCACCTCCGTGCACGCCTCGCCGCTGTTCGCGGGCGCGGTGGCCGAACTGCTGCGGCGCGTGGACGAGATGCTGGGGCGCCCCGGCGAACTGGCGCTGATCGACTACGGCGCCGGCCGCGGCGAGCTGCTGACCGGCGTGCTGGCGGCACTGCCCGCGCTCCCCGGCGATCTCGCGGCCCGGGTGCGCCCCCACGCCGTCGAACGCGCCCCCCGGCCGGACGGACTCGACCCGGCCGTCGCCTGGTCCGCCGACCCGCCGCGCGGCTCGGTCGGGCTGCTGTTCGCCAACGAGTGGCTGGACGACGTACCCGTGGACGTCGCCGAGACCGGCGGGGACGGCGTCCCCCGGTACGTCCTGGTGGACGCCGACGGTACCGAGCACCCGGGCGAGCCGGTGAGCGGCGAGGACGCCCGGTGGCTGGACCGCTGGTGGTCGCTGCCGCCCGAGCCGGGGGCGCGCGCGGAGATCGGCCGCCCCCGCGACGCGGCCTGGGCGCGGGCGGTGTCCTGCCTGGAGCGCGGACTGGCCGTCGCCGTCGACTACGCCCACACCCGCGCCGCCCGCCCCCCGCTGGGCACCCTCACCGGCTACCGCGACGGCCGCGAGGTGCGGCCCGTCCCCGACGGCCGGTGCGACCTGACCGCCCATGTCGCCCTGGACGCGTGCGCGGCGGCGGCCGAGCGCACCGGGGCCCCGGCGACCGGTCCGGGCCTGCCGCTGACCCAGCGCGAGGCGCTGCGCGCCCTGGGCGTGAGCGGCGCGCGGCCGCCGCTCGCCCTGGCGTCGAGCGACCCCGCCGCCTACGTACGGCTGCTGGGCCGCGCCGGCGAGGCCGCCGAGCTGACCGGCCCGGCGGGCCTGGGCGCCTTCACCTGGCTGCTCCAGCCCCGCGGGATCCCGCTGCCTCCACCCTGGGGAGTACACGGGGAGGCGGGGGATCGGCCGTCCGGTTGACCCCCGCGCGTACCCGGTCTGCCTACGCTGGGTTATGTGCACCGGCTCTACGAGTTCCTACGCAGGCACCCCACCCTCGTCGACGGGGCGTGGGCCGCCGTCCTGCTGGTGATGTCGGCCGTGTGGCTCGTGGGGATCATGACGCACCCGCCGTCGGCCGAGTCGCTGGGGCAGGGGGAGGTGCAGCAGGCCGCCTCCGTCCCGATCGTCCTGGTCCTGTGCACCGTGGTGGCCCTGCGGCGCCGGGCGCCGGAGAAGATGCTGCTGCTGGCCGCCGGGGCGGGGCTGGCGGAGGTGGTGACGGGCGCGTTCCCGGTGCCGGCCAACTTCGCCCTGCTGGTGATCGTCTTCACCAACGCCTCCCGCAACGTCCGCTGGGCCTCCCGGCTGGCCCTCGCCGGCGCACTGGCCGCGCCCACCGTCCACACCCTGCGCTGGCCCAACGAGGGCCAGAGCACCGCCGGCGTGGTGCTGGGCACGGTCTTCCTCACCGCCACCTTCCTGCTGGCCTGGGTGCTGGGCGACTCGCTGCGCACCCGGCGCGCCTACTACGCGCAGCTGGAGGAGCGGGCCGCCCGCCTGGAGCGCGAGCGCGAGGCGCAGGCCAAGGTCGCCGTCGCCGCCGAGCGGGCCCGGATAGCGCGCGAGCTGCACGACGTGGTCGCGCACAACGTCTCGGTGATGGTCGTCCAGGCCGACGGCGCCGCCTACGTCATGGACACCGCGCCCGAGCAGACCCGGCAGGCGCTGGAGACCATCTCCGGCACCGGGCGCCAGGCGCTGTCGGAGATGCGCAGACTGCTGGGCGTGCTGCGCACCGGGGAGCACACCGAGGGCGGCGAGTACGTGCCCCAGCCCGGTGTCGAGCAGCTCGCCGACCTCGTCGAGCAGGTGCGCGGCGCGGGCCTGACCGTGGACTTCCGCATCGAGGGCACCCCCCGCCCGCTGCCCAGCAGCGTCGAGCTGACCGCGTACCGCATCGTGCAGGAGGCGCTGACCAACACCCGCAAGCACGGCGGCCCCGACGTCGGCGCGACGGTGCGGCTGACCTACGGCACCGACGATCTGACACTGCTGGCCGAGGACGACGGCCGCGGCGCGCAGCGCGAGCTGTACGAGGTCGGCGGGCTGGACGGGCTCGGTCAGGGGCTGATCGGCATGCGCGAGCGCGTCGGCATGGTCGGCGGCAGCCTGGACGCCGGGCCGCGGCCCGGCGGCGGCTTCCGGATCAGCGCGGTGCTGCCGCTGAAGAGCACCGTGTGAACGGCCCCGCGCGGAGCGCGCCGTCCGCCGCCGTGCCGTCCGCCGCCGTACCGCCCCACGACACCACCTCAGGGGAGACCATGACCGTCCGTGTGATGCTCGTCGACGACCAGGCGCTGCTGCGCACCGGCTTCCGCATGGTGCTGGACGCCCAGCCCGACATGGAGGTCGTCGCCGAGGCCGGGGACGGCGCCGAGGCGCTGGCCGAGCTCCGCGCCACGGCCGTGGACGTGGTGCTGATGGACGTGCGGATGCCCCGCCTGGACGGGGTCGAGGCCACCCGCCGCATCTGCGAGGGAGGCGAGGGCGGCCCCGGCAGCCCCCGGGTACTGATCCTGACCACCTTCGACCTCGACGAGTACGCCTTCTCCGCCCTGCGGGCCGGGGCCGCCGGTTTCCTGCTCAAGGACGTGCCGCCCGGCGAGCTGCTGGCCGCGATCCGCGCCGTCCACAGCGGCGACGCGGTGGTCGCGCCCTCCACCACCCGCCGCCTGCTCGACCGCTTCGCGTCCCTGCTGCCCGCCGCCTCCGGCCGGCCCGCGCCCAGGGAGCTGGAGCGGCTGACGGACCGCGAGCACGAGGTGCTGCTGCTGGTCGCCCAGGGGCTGTCGAACGGCGAGATCGCCCGGCGCCTGGTGCTCTCGGAGGCCACCGTCAAGACGCATGTGGGCCGCATCCTCACCAAGCTGGAGCTGCGCGACCGGGTGCAGGCGGTGGTGCTGGCGTACGAGACGGGGCTGGTGCGGGCGGGCGGCAAGGGCGCCTGAGCGGCCGGATCTTTTCGGGGATCACCCCCGCTCCGGGACGCGGGCGAGGAAGCCGTACAGCGCGTCGCGCACGTCCTGCGGCCCCCAGCGCAGCCCCGGAGCGCCCACCGTCACCTCGGCCACGGCCGTTCCGGGCGGGCCGGGCGTACCCGGCGCCTCCCAGACGCGGAACAGCACCGTCCCCTCCTCCTCCGCCTGCCGCACCCCCGCCTCCGTCAGCCCGTCGGCGCCGTACGGCAGCCACACCTGGAACTGGTGGGTGTGCGGCTCGGCCGGATGGATCCGGAACCACGGCACCCCGGCCTCCGTCAGCCCCTCCCGCAGCGCCGCCGCGACCGCTTTGGCGTGGGCGACGTACCCGGGCAGCCGGGGCAGCTCCCGCTCCAGCCCCACCAGGGCGGACAGTGCGGCGGGCCACTGCTGGAAGACCTGCCCGCCGTAGCGGTGCCGCCAGGCGCGCGCCTGTGCCACGAAGTCCGCCGGGCCGGCCAGGGCGGCGCCCGAGAGGCCGCCGAGGGACTTGTAGAAGGAGACGTACACGCTGTCGGCCAGGGCGGCGATCTCCGGGAGCGTGCGCCCGAAGTGCGCGGCGCACTCCCACAGCCGCGCGCCGTCGAAGTGCACCACCGCGTCCCGTTCCCGGGCCGCCTCCACCACCGCCACCAGCTCGTCCCAGGCGGGCAGTACGAAACCGGCTTCGCGCAGCGGCAGTTCGAGCATCAGCGTGCCGAAGGGCTCCTCCAGCTCCCGTACCTCCCCGGCGGTGGGCGGGCGCGGCTCGGTGGTGGGGTGCACGGTGCTCAGCCCGCTCAGCCGCCCCGGCGCGCCCCGCTCGTGGCGCTCGGGGTGCGCCGCCGGGTGCAGGGCGACGACCGGGTCGCCGGTACGGCCCGCCCAGCAGCGCAGGGCGACCTGCTGGGCCATGGTGCCGGTGGGGAAGAACGCGGCGGCCTCGTGGCCCAGCGTGGCGGCGGTGCGCTCCTCCAGGCGGGCGACGATCCCGTCGCCGTAGATGTCGGGGCTGCCGTCCAGGTCGTGGACCTCGGCGCCCTCCTGTGCGAGCCGGGCCAGCCGGCCGGCGATCGTCCCGTCCACCGGGCCGTCGGACAGCTTCCGCCGCGCCGCGGTCCACGCCGCGAGCCTGCGGGCCCGCTCGGCCTCGGCGTCCCCTGCGTCCCCTGCGTCCCCGGCATCGAGGTCCGCGCGCGCTTCCTCTGCTTCCCCGGCTCCCTTGTCAGCTGTCATGTGCCCGATGTTCCCGCACCGGCCCGGCCCGCGCCGGTGCTTTTCCGCGCACCTGGACCCGAGCCGGATTCCGAGCCGGGTTCCGAGCCGGATTCCGCGTTCCGCCCGTCCCGCCCTGCGGGCTGGCGGAACGGGGAGCCGGCGAGTCCGCGTAGCATGGCGGTAATCGTCCGGTACCGGGTCCTGCGGACTGGAACGGAAGGCCTGAACCAGTGAACCAACCTCCCTCCGGCGCCGCCGGGGACCGTCCCGCGCGCCTGACCGTCGGCGTCGTCGGCGCGGGCCGCGTCGGTCCCGCGCTGGCCGCGGCCCTCGCCCTGGCCGGGCACCGCCCGGTGGCCGCCTCCGGCGTCTCCGACGCCTCCCGCCGCCGGGCCGAGGCCCTGCTGCCGGGGGTGCCGCTGGTGGAGCCCGCCGAGGTCCTGGCCCGTGCCGACCTCGTCCTGCTCACCGTCCCCGACGACGCCCTGCCCGGCCTGACCGCGGGCCTGGCCGAGACCGGCGCCGTACGCCCCGGCCAGCTCCTGGCGCACGCCTCGGGCCGCTACGGCACCGCCGTCCTCGGCCCCGCCACCCGGGCCGGGGCCCTGCCGCTGGCACTGCACCCGGTGATGACGTTCACCGGTACGCCCGTGGACGTACAGCGGCTGGCGGGCTGCTCCTTCGGCGTCACCGCGCCCGAGGAGCTGCGACTGGCCGCCGAGGCGCTGGTCATCGAGATGGGCGGGGAGCCCGAGTGGGTCGCCGAGGAGGCCCGCCCGCTCTACCACGCGGCCCTGGCCCTCGGCGCCAACCATCTGGTCACACTGGTCGCCCAGGCCATGGAACTGCTGCGCACCGCCGGGGTCGGCGCGCCCGACCGGATGCTCGGCCCGCTGCTCGGCGCGGCCCTGGACAACGCCCTGCGCTCCGGCGACGCCGCGCTGACCGGCCCGGTAGCCCGGGGTGACGCCGGCACGGTCGCCGCCCACATCACCGAGCTGCGCCGCCACTCCCCGCAGGCGGTGGCGGGCTACCTCGCGATGGCCCGCACCACCGCCGACCGGGCCCTGGCCGGCGGACTGCTCAGGCCGGAACTGGCCGAGGACCTGCTGGAAGTCCTCTCCGACGGGGACACCCGGTGAACGGACCGACCGCCGACCACAGGAGCCCAGCCGTGCCCGCGCCCGCAGCCGTACCCGCCCCCACACCCGTACCCGTCCTGCACACCGCCGCCGAACTGCGCGCCCTGCCGCGCCGGGGGCGGCGGGCGGTGGTGATGACGATGGGCGCCCTGCACGAGGGCCACGCGGCCCTGGTCCGGGCCGCCCGCGAGAAGGCCGGGCCCGAGGGGCAGGTGGTGGTCACCGTCTTCGTCAACCCGCTGCAGTTCGGCGCCGGCGAGGACCTGGACCGCTACCCGCGCACCCTGGACGCGGACGTCGTGGTGGCCGCGGGCGCGGGCGCCGACGCCGTCTTCGCGCCGCCGGCGGAGGAGGTCTACCCCGGCGGGGAGCCGGAGGTGAGGATCGGCGCGGGCCCGATGGGCGAGCGCCTGGAGGGCGCCAGCCGGCCCGGCCACTTCGACGGGATGCTCACCGTCGTCGCCAAACTGCTCCACCTCACCGCCCCCGACCTGGCGCTCTACGGGGAGAAGGACGCCCAGCAGCTCGCCCTGATCACCCGGATGGTCCGCGACCTGAACTTCCCCGTGGAGATCGAGGGCGTGCCCACCGTGCGCGAACCCGACGGCCTGGCCCTCTCCAGCCGCAACCGCTACCTGTCGGACGCCGAGCGCACCACCGCCCTGGCCCTCTCGCGCGCCCTGTTCGCCGGACGCGACGCGGTGGCCGCGGGCGGGGCGGGCCCGCGCGAGGTACGCCGGGCCGCCGAGGCCGTACTGGCGCAGGCCGGGCGGGCACGACCGCCGCTGGTGCTGGACTACCTGGCGCTGGTGGACCCGGCCCATTTCACGGAGGTCCCGGCGGAGCCCGGCGCGTACGAGGGCGAGGCCGTGCTCGCGGTGGCCGCGCGGGTGGGCACCACACGACTGATCGACAACGTCCGGCTGCGCCTCGGACGCCCCGGAGGGGTTCTGTGAACGGGATGACAGGCCTGCGGCTGGACGCGCCGCGCTCCGGCTGGGCCATCGCGGCGGACGTGGTGGTGGTCGGCTCCGGAGTGGCCGGTCTGACCGCCGCCCTGCGCTGCGCGGCCTCCGGCCGGAAGACGGTGATCGTCACCAAGGCCCGGCTGGACGCCGGCTCCACCCGCTGGGCGCAGGGCGGGATCGCCGCCGCGCTGGGCGAGGGCGACACCCCCGGCCAGCACCTGGACGACACCCTGGTCGCCGGCGCGGGCCTGTGCGACGAGGAGGCGGTGCGCACCCTGGTCACCGAGGGGCCGGACGCGGTACGGCGGCTGATCGGCGCCGGGGCGCGGTTCGACACCTCCGCCGAGACCGGCGAGATCGCCCTGACCCGCGAGGGCGGCCACCACCGCCGCCGCATCGCCCACGCGGGCGGCGACGCGACCGGCGCGGAGATATCCCGCGCCCTGGTGGCGGCCGTACGCGAGGCCGGGATAGAGACGGTGGAGAACGCCCTCGTCCTGGACCTGCTCAAGGACGCCGGAGGGCACGCCGCGGGCGTCTCCCTCCATGTGATGGGCGAGGGGCGGCACGACGGAGTGGGCGCAGTCCACGCCCCGGCGGTGGTGCTGGCCACCGGCGGAATGGGCCAGGTGTTCTCCGCGACCACCAACCCCCCGGTCTCCACCGGCGACGGCGTCGCGCTGGCGCTGCGGGCCGGCGCGGAGGTCTCCGACCTGGAGTTCGTCCAGTTCCACCCGACCGTGCTCTACCTGGGCCCGGGCAGCGAGGGCCAGCAGCCGCTGGTGTCGGAGGCCGTGCGCGGCGAGGGTGCGTACCTCGTCGACGCCGGCGGCGAGCGCTTCATGGCCGGGCAGCACGAGCTGGCCGAGCTGGCCCCGCGCGACATCGTCGCCAAGGGCATCATGCGGCGGATGCGCGAGCAGGGCGCCGACCGCATGTACCTGGACGCCCGGCACTTCGGCGCACGGATGTGGAGCGAGCGGTTCCCCACCATCCTCGCCGCCTGCCGCGCCCATGGCATCGACCCGGTCACCGAGCCGGTCCCGGTCGCGCCCGCCGCGCACTACGCCTCCGGCGGGGTGCGCACCGACCTGACGGGCCGCACCACCGTGCCCGGCCTGTACGCCTGCGGCGAGGTCGCCTGCACGGGCGTGCACGGCGCCAACCGGCTGGCCTCCAACTCCCTGCTGGAGGGCCTGGTCTTCGCCGAGCGGATCGCCGCCGACATCGCCCGTACCCCCGCGCGCGTCCCGGTGCCCGCAGAACCCGGCGATCCGGCGGGCACGCGGACCGTTTCGCTGCCGCCGGCCGAGGCGCGGTACGCGATCCAGCGCACCATGACCGCCGGGGCCGGGGTGCTGCGCTCCGCGGAGAGCCTGACGCGGGCCGCGCGGGAACTGGCGGCGCTGGCCCCCGACGAGGCCGGGGACAGCGCCGGCGGCAGGGCCGGCAAGCCGGCCGAGCCCGGAGTCGAGGCCTGGGAGGCGGCCAACCTCCACCTCGTCGCCGGCGTCCTGGTCGCCGCCGCCCTGCGCCGTACCGAGACCCGCGGCTGCCACTGGCGCGAGGACCGTCCCGGACGGGACGACGCGACCTGGCGCCGACACCTGATCGTCGCCCTGCGCCCCACGGCGGAGGGCTCCGAGCTCGTCGTCCGCACGACCGACTCGACGACGTTTCCCCCGGTCACGGACAGGGGGGTCCAGTGAGCGTCGCACGCGCGGCCGCCGGGCCGCAGACGGCGGGCAGAGCCGCGCTTTCGTGCCGTGTGGGCGGAGAAGCTCACGAGGGGGTGGCGGGCGTCGCACGCGCGGCCGCCGGGCCGCAGACGGCGGGCAGAGCCGCGCTTTCGTGCCGTGTGGGCGGAGAAGCTCACGAGGGGGTGGCGGGCGTCGCACGCGCGGCCGCCGGGCCGCAGTTGAAGAAGATGCCTGCGCCGCTGTGCCGCGTGGGCGGAGAAGCTCACGAGGAGATGCAGTGACCAGCCCCACGCCCGACGAACTTCCGCTGCTCCAGATCGGTTTCGGCCGCCCCGGCGAGGCGGTGAACGGCACCGGCGGGGGCTGCGGCGACGCCTGCGGCTGCGGCGGCGCGGACGACGGACCCGACCTGGACCCGCTGGAGTGCGGTCTGGACCCGGACCTGGCCGCGCTGCTCGTGGACGCCGGCCTGGACCCGGTGCAGGTCGAGGACATCGCGCACACGGCGATCGAGGAGGACCTCGACCAGGGCGTGGACGTCACCACCGTCGCGACCATCCCCGAGGACGCCGTCGCCACCGCCGACTTCACCGCCCGGGAGGCGGGCACCGTCGCCGGTCTGCGGATCGCCGAGGCGGTGCTGTCGGTGGTCTGCACCGAGGAGTTCGAGGTCGAGCGGCACGTCGAGGACGGCGACCGGGTCGAGGCGGGACAGCGGCTGCTGTCGGTGCGCGCCCGCACCCGCGATCTGCTCACCGGTGAGCGCAGCGCGCTCAACATCCTGTGCCGGCTGTCCGGTGTCGCCACCGCCACCCGTGCCTGGGCCGACGTGCTCCGGGGCACCGGCGCGGCGGTCCGCGACACCCGCAAGACCACTCCCGGGCTGCGTGCCCTGGAGAAGTACGCGGTGCGCTGCGGCGGCGGGGTCAATCACCGGATGTCGCTGTCGGACGCCGCGCTGATCAAGGACAACCACGTGATCGCCGCGGGCGGGGTGGCCGAGGCGTTCAAGCGGGTGCGCGAGGAGTTCCCCGGTGTGCCGATCGAGGTGGAGGTGGACCGGCTGGACCAGATCGAGCCCGTCCTCGCCGAGGGCGCCGATCTGATCCTGCTGGACAATTTCACCCCCGGGCAGACGGCCGAGGCGGTCGCGCTGGTCGCCGGCCGGGCGAAGCTGGAGTCCTCCGGCCGTCTCACCCTGGCGAACGCCCGCGCGTACGCGGACACCGGCGTGGACTATCTGGCGGTCGGGGCGCTCACCCACTCCTCCCCGATCCTCGACATCGGCCTTGACCTGCGTGACGAGGCCCGCGGCGGCGCGGGCGGACAGGAGAGCGACTGATGCTGCTCACGATCGACGTCGGCAACACCCACACCGTCCTCGGCCTGTTCGACGGCGACGAGATCGTCGAGCACTGGCGGATCTCCACCGAGGCCCGCCGCACCGCCGACGAGTGGGCGGTGCTCCTTCAGGGGCTGATGGGCATGCACCCGCTGCTCGGCGAGGACCTGGGCGACGGCATCGACGGCATCGCCATCTGCTCCACCGTCCCCTCCGTCCTGCACGAGCTGCGCGAGGTGACGCGCCGCCACTACGGCGACATCCCCTCCGTCCTCGTCGAGCCGGGTGTCAAGACCGGTATGCCGGTCGTCACGGACAACCCCAAGGAGGTCGGCGCGGACCGGATCATCAACGCGGTGGCCGCTGTGGAGCTGTACGGCGGACCGTGCGTCGTCGTGGACTTCGGCACCGCCACCACCTTCGACGCGGTCTCCGCCCGGGGCGAGTACACCGGCGGCGCCATCGCCCCGGGCATCGAGATCTCGGTCGAGGCACTCGGCGTGCGCGGTGCGCAGCTGCGCAAGATCGAGCTGGCCAGGCCGCGCAGCGTCATCGGCAAGAACACCGTCGAGGCGATGCAGTCCGGCATCCTCTACGGCTTCGCCGGACAGGTGGACGGCGTCGTGGAGCGGATGGCCCGCGAACTGGCCGACGACCCGGAGGACGTGACCGTCATCGCCACCGGCGGTCTGGCCCCGATGGTGCTGGGCGAGTCCACGGGGATCGACGAGCACGAGCCGTGGCTGACGCTGATCGGGCTGCGCCTGGTCTACGAGCGGAACATGGCGCGGGGCTGAGCGGCTGAGCGGCTGAGCACGGGGCCGGGGGCGGGCCGGGACACAGCAGGACGGTGATATGTCCGTTTTGCGGACTCCTGTCGTAATGTCGCCGTATGCCCACGCCCTATGGTTCCCGAGGCGCCATGGTCCTCGGTCCGGACGAGCTGCGCGTTCTGCGCAGCGCACTCGCTCTCGTCCTCCGTCCCGCCCGCGCCCGGCCGTCCGCGTACGCCGGCGGGCGGGGCCCGGAAGGGACGGCGGGGGAGTGCGCCGAGGCGGTGCGCGCGTGTCTGTGGCTGGCCGACGCGCTGGACGAGGCGAGCCGTGAGGCGGACCGGCTGAGGGCCTTCCTGCGGGCGGACCTCGACCGCTACCGCGCCGCGCTGCCGGGCTCGGCCCCGGGGTACCTCGCGCGGCTGGAGGAGGCCCTCGCGCTGGGCTGTGCGCCGGGCGCGGAGGACCTGAGGGCGTTGCGCGAACTGTGCGCCCACGGGACCGGCGAGGCG
Source organism: Streptomyces barkulensis (assembly GCF_002843305.1). Lineage (GTDB taxonomy): Bacteria > Actinomycetota > Actinomycetes > Streptomycetales > Streptomycetaceae > Streptomyces > Streptomyces barkulensis. Next base: position 25,257 of record NZ_PGSG01000109.1, on the reverse strand, counting down.
GAGACCCGGCGCCGCGCCGTGCTGCTGCGGCGCTGCGAACGGCCGGCGGCGCCCGCGGAGCCCTCCCGGACGTCCCGGACACCCGAACCCCCGGGCCGCGGCCGCCCGGCGGCCGTACCGCGTCCGGTCCCCACCCCGGCCGAGGTCTTCCCGCCCCGTGGCCCGTCCGGGGTGCGCCCTCAGGCCCTCCCGGCCTGACGCACAACTCGCTCCCGGACCCTCGCTCCCGGGCCCTCGCGAGGAGCCGGCGGAGCCGCCGGTACGCTGGAGGTCCGGTATCCAAGGAGGCTGATCCGGCATGGAGTACATCGCCGCACTCACCCCGTCCGTGGTGATGGCCGTGGCCTTCACCGCTCTCATCGTGACGATCGTCAAGAGCCAGGGCGGTGCCAACAAGTCCAAGGAGGACGCCGCGGTGGACCGGGCTCTGGCGCAGGCCGAGTCCGCGCGCGCCGCGTCGTCGGCGGACGGCGCGTCCAGGAGCTAGCGGCGCGTACCGCCGGGCGCGGACGCCGCGGCGGCGCGGGAGCGCGCACCGGGAGGTTCGTCTTCCCGGAGCGCGCTCCTCTTTGTTTACCGCCCGGCCAAAACAAAGTGCTCAATGCCGTTCATATGCGGCTATCGTTCTTGGTGTGCCTCGGCCACTGGGAGAGCTGGAAGACGCGGTCATGACGCGGGTATGGCAGTGGAACCGCCCGGTCACGGTGAGAGAAGTGCTCGACGACCTCCGGCGTGAACGGCCGATCGCCTACACCACGGTCATGACCGTAATGGACAACCTGCGGGAGAAGGGATGGCTGCGGCGAGAGCGCGAGGGCCGGGCCTATCGATATGAAGCCGTCTCCACCCGGGCCGCCTACTCCGCGGCACTCATGAACGAAGCCTGGGCGGCGAGCGACAACCCCGCGGCGGCACTGGTGGCCTTCTTCGGGATGATGTCGCCGGAACAGACGGAAGCACTGCGGGACGCCTTGCGCGTCGCGCATCTCGACGACACGCACCCCGGCGCCCCCGCCGAGGGCCAGGGTTCTCCGGAGCGATAGCGTCCCCGACATGCCAGAAGCCGTAAGTCGCGTAAGCCCCGTGAGCCCTGTAAGCGAGGTCACCGTCCGCAGGGCGAGAACCAGTGATGTGCGCACCGTGCGCCGTCTCATCGACGCCTACGCGCGCGACCGCATCCTCCTCGACAAAGCGACGGTGACGCTTTACGAGGACATCCAGGAGTTCTGGGTCGCCGAACGCGACCACGACGGCGAGGTCGTCGCCTGCGGTGCCCTCCACGTGATGTGGGAGGACCTGGCGGAGGTCCGTACGCTCGCCGTCGACCCCGCGCTCAGGGGCACGGGAGTGGGGCACCTGGTGCTGGAGAAGTTGCTGCAGACCGCGCGCTGGCTGGGAGTCCGGCGAATTTTCTGCCTCACCTTCGAAGTGGACTTCTTCGCCCGGCACGGCTTCACCGAGATCGGCGAGACGCCGGTGGACGGGGATGTCTACAGCGAGCTGCTGCGTTCCTATGACGAAGGTGTAGCCGAGTTCCTGGGTCTCGAACGAGTGAAACCCAACACCTTGGGCAACACGCGGATGCTGCTGCACCTATGAGGCGCCCGCTTCGTGCGCCCTATGTCCGAAAGGTCCCTCCAATCCGGCCGGATCGGCTCGGCAATGTTCCCGGAGGGTTTGTGTTTTCCCCGGAAAAGCGGTTTGCTTTCACCGTCAGTATCAGTAATCGGTTTTCGGTGACTGACCACACACGACGAATGGGAGTAACCGGTGGCGCAGAAGGTTCAGGTCCTTCTTGTCGACGACATCGACGGCGGTGAGGCCGACGAGACCGTGACGTTCGCTCTCGACGGCAAGACCTACGAGATCGACCTCACCACCGCCAACGCGGACAAGCTCCGGGGTCTGCTGGAGCCTTACGTCAAGAACGGTCGTCGCACCGGTGGCCGTTCGGCTCGCGGCAAGTCCCGCCCGTCCGCCGGCGGCGGAAGCCAGGACACCGCGAAGATCCGCGCCTGGGCGAAGGAGAACGGCTACGAGGTCAACGACCGCGGCCGTGTCCCCGCCAACATCCGCGAGGCCTACGAGAAGGCGAACGCCTGAGTCGCGGGCGAGCCGCGTGCGGCGGTGCCCGTCGCCGCCGCGCTCACCGGACCGGCGAGGGACGCCTCGTGCCCCGTCCGGGAGGCCGCAGCCGTGCCGCGGCCTCCCGGGGACGCGGGCGGCCGGGCGGCCGGGTGGTCGCCGGGCGCCTTCGTGGGGCGCCCGTGCCCGTCGTGTACGTCACATGCGCCGCGTACGGCGCACCCCTTACCCGGGGTCACGGCCCACCACTCCAGGTACCCGGCGGGCGGGTGGGGAAGGTGCGGTACGCCACGCAAGAGTGTTCGCCAGTAGCGGATGTACCCCCCTTGCCCGGCATGGACTGTCAGTGTCCCGGGGTAAGAAGTCGGTGAAGAAATCCCACGTGGAACGGGGGTGCGGCACCGGCGATGGAGCGGTGGACGGACGTGGCGGCCCAGAGGCGTTCGCCGTCGGCGTAGCGGAAGCGGGCGGATATGTCTGGCCTGCGGGAACATCGTCTCGCACCATCGGGTTGGAACTGTTGTCGGCTGTTCGGGACGAGGGCGAGAGGTAACGGGCTCTCCTCCCCCGCCAGCGCGGGAGCGATCCGGACGGGTGTCGGCAGTTGGAATGAGCGGTCCCCGCTTGCGGGACTAAGCTGCGGAAGGACAGGGAGGGGACCGACCCCTTACTGCCTGACCGCTCTGAGGAGCGATTAACGATGTTCGAGAGGTTCACCGACCGCGCGCGGCGGGTTGTCGTCCTGGCTCAGGAAGAAGCCCGGATGCTCAACCACAACTACATCGGCACCGAGCACATCCTCCTGGGCCTGATCCACGAGGGTGAGGGTGTCGCCGCTAAGGCACTGGAGAGCCTCGGGATTTCGCTCGAGGCGGTCCGCCAGCAGGTGGAGGAGATCATCGGCCAGGGCCAGCAGGCCCCCTCCGGCCACATCCCCTTCACCCCCCGTGCCAAGAAGGTCCTGGAGCTGTCGCTCCGCGAGGCCCTTCAGCTCGGCCACAACTACATCGGCACCGAGCACATCCTGCTCGGCCTGATCCGCGAGGGCGAGGGCGTCGCCGCCCAGGTCCTCGTCAAGCTCGGCGCCGACCTCAACCGGGTGCGGCAGCAGGTCATCCAGCTGCTCTCCGGCTACTCCGGGGGCAAGGAGGCGGCCACCGCGGGCGGCCCCGCCGAGGGCACTCCCTCGACCTCCCTGGTGCTGGACCAGTTCGGCCGCAACCTCACCCAGGCGGCCCGCGAGTCCAAGCTCGACCCGGTCATCGGGCGCGAGAAGGAGATCGAGCGGGTCATGCAGGTGCTGTCCCGCCGCACCAAGAACAACCCGGTCCTCATCGGCGAGCCCGGCGTCGGCAAGACGGCGGTCGTCGAGGGACTGGCCCAGGCCATCGTCAAGGGCGAGGTGCCCGAGACGCTCAAGGACAAGCACCTGTACACGCTGGACCTGGGCGCCCTGGTCGCCGGGTCCCGCTACCGCGGTGACTTCGAGGAGCGCCTGAAGAAGGTCCTCAAGGAGATCCGCACCCGCGGCGACATCATCCTGTTCATCGACGAGCTCCACACCCTGGTGGGTGCGGGCGCCGCCGAGGGCGCGATCGACGCCGCCAGCATCCTCAAGCCGATGCTGGCCCGCGGGGAGCTCCAGACCATCGGCGCGACGACGCTGGACGAGTACCGCAAGCACCTGGAGAAGGACGCGGCCCTGGAGCGCCGCTTCCAGCCCATCCAGGTCGCCGAGCCGTCGCTGCCGCACACCATCGAGATCCTCAAGGGTCTGCGCGACCGCTATGAGGCGCACCACCGGGTGTCCATCACGGATGCCGCCCTGGTGGCCGCCGCGCAGCTCGCCGACCGCTACATCTCGGACCGCTTCCTGCCGGACAAGGCGATCGACCTGATCGACGAGGCCGGCTCCAGGATGCGCATCCGCCGGATGACCGCACCGCCGGACCTGCGCGAGTTCGACGAGAAGATCGCGAACGTGCGCCGGGAGAAGGAGTCCGCGATCGACTCGCAGGACTTCGAGAAGGCGGCTTCCCTCCGCGACACCGAGAAGCAGCTCCTGGCGGCCAAGGCCAAGCGGGAGAAGGAGTGGAAGGCCGGCGACATGGACGTCGTCGCCGAGGTGGACGAGGAGCTGATCGCCGAGGTCCTGGCCACGGCCACGGGCATCCCGGTCTTCAAGCTCACCGAGGAGGAGTCCTCGCGCCTGCTGCGCATGGAGGACGAGCTGCACAAGCGCGTCATCGGGCAGGAGGACGCCATCAAGGCGCTCTCCCAGGCCATCCGCCGCACCAGGGCGGGCCTGAAGGACCCCAAGCGCCCCGGTGGCTCGTTCATCTTCGCCGGCCCGTCCGGCGTCGGTAAGACCGAGCTGTCCAAGACGCTGGCGGAGTTCCTCTTCGGTGACGAGGACGCCCTGATCTCCCTCGACATGTCGGAGTTCAGCGAGAAGCACACCGTCTCGCGGCTCTTCGGCTCGCCCCCCGGCTACGTGGGGTACGAGGAGGGCGGCCAGCTCACGGAGAAGGTCCGCCGCAAGCCGTTCTCGGTCGTCCTGTTCGACGAGGTCGAGAAGGCCCACCCGGACATCTTCAACTCGCTGCTGCAGATCCTGGAGGACGGTCGCCTGACCGACTCCCAGGGCCGGGTCGTGGACTTCAAGAACACCGTCATCATCATGACGACCAACCTCGGCACCCGGGACATCTCCAAGGGCTTCAACCTGGGCTTCGCAGCCCAGGGCGACGCCAAGACCGGCTACGAGCGGATGAAGGCCAAGGTCAACGAGGAGCTCAAGCAGCACTTCCGGCCGGAGTTCCTCAACCGTGTCGACGACACCGTCGTCTTCCACCAGCTCACCGAGGAAGACATCATCCGGATCGTCGACCTGATGGTCGCCAAGGTGGACGAGCGGCTCAAGGACCGCGACATGGGCATCGAGCTCAGCGGTGACGCCAAGAAGCTGCTCGCCAAGAAGGGCTACGACCCCGTCCTGGGCGCCCGGCCGCTGCGCCGGACGATCCAGCGGGAGATCGAGGACGTGCTGTCGGAGAAGATCCTCTTCGGCGAGCTGCGCCCCGGTCACATCGTGGTCGTCGACACCGAGGGCGAGGGTGAGGCGAAGAAGTTCACCTTCCGCGGCGAGGAGAAGTCGGCCCTGCCGGACGCCCCTCCGGTGGAGTCCGCGGCGGGCGGCGGCCCGAACCTCTCCAAGGAGGCGTGAGGCGCGGGGCGTCACCGAGACACACGCCACACGCCACACGGCAGTCACACGGGCGCGGCCCGGGACCGTACACACGGTCCCGGGCCGCGCCCGTGCGCGTGAGGGCGTCCGGATCACCGCGCGCCGGGGGCGGCTCAGCGCGCGATGATCCGGATGCCCTCCGGGACCCCGCCGACCCGGGGCAGCCGCGGGTTCACCCGGATGGTGTGCAGCCGGGGAAAGGCGCTCAGCCACCCCATGTCGACCCCGAGGTCGTAGGCGAGCCACAGATGCGTCAGCCGGTCGCGCACCGTGTCGTGCAGCAGTTCCTCCGGAGTGAAGCCGCCCGCGATCTGGATGCGGTCCCGGCCGCCCATGTCGCGCAGCGCCCTCAGCTCGGAGAGGTCGGAGACGGGGAAGTACAGCCCCTCCGGGTCCAGCCGGGAGACGATCTCGCGGGCGTAGCGGGCGGTGTCGAAGTTGCGCCAGGCCCGTGCGAGCTCCGCCCTCACCCTCAGCGACGACCGGTCCCGCAGCCGTACCAGATAGTCGACGGCCGCCTCGTCCCGCACCCGTGTCGCGGTGACGGCGAGCAGATACGCCTTGTCGTCCGGGACGGCCGCCGGATCGGGCAGCAACTCCAGCACGACGGGCCCGATCCACCCCAGGTTGCGGGCGCCCAGCGGATCGGTGGGACTGACGATCTTCTCGGTGCGGTCGCGCACCAGCTTCCGCGTCTCCGGATCCAGCTCGGTGACGTGTTCCAGACAGGCGGCCGCCATCAGCCTGCGGTGCTTGGTCTCGGAGGTCTTCAGATGCCCGCAGGGAGCCAGCAGCCGTTCGATGAAGCGCGCGCACTCGTCGGGCCGGGCGTGGGCGGCGGCCATCCGGACGATCTCCTCCCACCCCGCCTCGTGGGCGTGGTCCACCAGATCCTCGAACCGTCCCCGCGCCACGATCTCCTTGGCGCTCAGATAGTCCTGGAAGGTCCGGTGCACGAACTCCACCCGGCCGTCGTCCGACTCGCGCAGCAGCCCGGTGCGGTGCAGCAGATGGCCGAAGATCTTCTCCGCGTCCCCCTGGCCGCGGGCGGCCGGGATGGCGGGTAGATGGGAGTCGAGCACCGCGACGGCGGTCTCCCGGTCCAGATCCGTGCGGTCCTCGGTCAGCATCCGGTGCGCGAGTTTCTGCAGCAGCCGCTCGCGCGGCGCACGCTGGAGCTCGACGTCGTCGGCGTGCAGCACGTCGCGCTCCGGGTCGCGCCGCTGGAGCAGCATGTCCATGGCCGCGTCGTACAGCTCCTTGCGGCCCTGCGGCAGCGTCCCGGCGCGGTCCCTGTTCAGCGCGCAGATCAGACCGCACATCAAGGGGTTGGTGGCCAGCCGGCGCAGCTCCCGGTAGACCCGCACCGAGTGCAGCAGCCGCTGCTCGTAGCCGGCGAGCCGCTCCTGGTCCCCGCCGCCGTCGCGCCGGGCGGCCCGGTGCCAGTGGCGGATGAACTCCGCCACCTGGTCGCGGCTCATCGGCGCCAGCATCAGCTCGCTGAACCCCTCCCGGGCCAGCCAGTCGGGCTCGACGGCCGACGGCCGGGTGGTGACCAGGCAGACCGTGCCGGGGTGGATGTGCAGCAGTCTGCGCAGCCCCGCCCGCAGCTCCTCCCGGCGGGCCTCGGGCGCCTCGTCGATCCCGTCCACCAGCAGCAGCGCCCGCCCCTCGACCAGCACCCGGACGGCCCAGCCGGGAGGCTCGCCGCCCGGCAGCGCCGTCCGGCAGCGCCCCACGGACAGGAACTCCTCGGGCGCCGGGAAGCCCTCGCGTGCGAAGTGCCGCACGGGCAGCACGAAGGGCACCCGGCCGCGCAGCGCGGCCAGCTCCCCGGGCAGGTCGTTGCGGGTGACCGCCACGGCCAGCCACTGCACCAGCGTGGTCTTCCCCGATCCCGCCACCCCGCGCAGCAGCACCCGCTCCTGTCCGGCCAGGGCGCGGTCGGCGGGCAGCGCCGGCTGCCCGGACGACCCCTCGACGGGGGTGGCGAACTCGGCGCCCAGGCTCAGATAGGTGGCGTCCAGCGGCCAGCTTCCGGGAGCGTTGGGCAGGTCGATGCCGTGGATGGTCAGGCGGTTGTGCCGCCGGACGAGAAAGGCGGCGTACTCCTCCTCGAAGGCGAGGTCCTCGGGGGAGGGCAGGGGGCGGCGCACGGCGTCGGCGTCGTTGAGGTCGACGAGCTGCCGTATGCGGTGGCTCTGCTCGGCCAGGTGCCCGGCGACGTACGGCGAGTGCCGGATCAGGAAGTGCAGGACGTGCAGGCAGACGTTGTCCAGCAGCTGGTCGTGGAACCATGCCTGCTCGCCGGTCAGCTCCCGGTCGGCGCCGGGGACGGCCCGGCGCAGTCGCCGCGCGCAGTCCTGCGGTCCCATGCGGACGGCCTCCACATCGTCGAGGTCCAGCTCGCCGAGCGCGGCCAGGGTCCGCCCCAGGACCAGGGCCACGGGCCGGTCGGCCGGGTCCTCCGGCGCCCTGCCGCCGCCGCCCGGCCGGGCGATCCGCACCAGCTCCCGGGCGATCCGCGCCACGTCGTCGTACGTCCGCTCGGGCCGCAGGCCCCGGAACGACACCAGCCCCGCCACCAGCCGAGGGCCGTCGCAGGCCGGCGGGAGGTCGGCGAACAGCTCGCGGACCAGGGGCGCGGCCCTGTTCGAGGGGATTCTCGCGACGGCTTCTTCCATTCGGCCCTCCCCCGACGGCCCTGTGGACTGGTGGTGGTCTGACGGTGGTCCGGCGATGGCCTGCGGCGGTGTGCGGCCCGGCGGGCGCCCGCTCCCAAGGCTATGCCAACTCGCCTGAGGCGTAAGGGGTTTGGTAGATCGCACCGCGGTGCCGCACCGTACTGTGGACGGACCGCCGCACACGGCGCGATCCTGGGAGGGACGGGCCGGTGGGCGCGCTGCCCACGGTGGACCGCACGTCCGCGACCATGGGAGGCACCATGATCAAGGGTCTGGCCGCAGCCACCGTCTGGTCCACCGACCAGGAGCGGGATCTGAGGTTCTTCACCGAGAAGCTCGGCTTCGAGGTGCGAGGTGACGTCACCGAGAGCGGAACGCGCCGGATCACCGTCGGAGCCAGGGGCCAGCCGGACGTCGGGCTGACGCTGGTGCCGGCATACGGACCCGGCATCGACCCCGAGTCGGCCCGGGCGCTGGCCGGGCTGGTCCGCAAAGGGGTCCTGGGGGCGGGTGTACTGCGCACGGACGACTGCCGCTCCGCGTACGAGTGGCTGGTGGAGCGGGGCGTGGAGTTCCTGCAGGAGCCGCGCGAGGGGCCGCACGGCACCGAGGCGGTCTTCCGGGACGAGTCGGGCAACCGGTACTCGCTGGCCGAGCAGCGGACGGGCGGGCTGGTTTTGAGCCGGGAGTGGTCGGAGGTCTGCGACTGATTCCGCACCCGCCCGCCGCACCGCGGCGGGCGGGTGCGGCGGCCGTGACCGCCGCACCCCGCCTCACATGGCCGGACCCCGGCCCTGGGGCAGCCGGTAGACGCCGTTCTCCAGCGGCTCGACCAGCCCGTCGGCGACCAGCCCGTCCAGCGCGCGCGCCCGCTGCACCGGCTCGTCCCACACCGCGTCCAGCGCGGTCTGCGGCACCGGCCCCACGGCCTCGCGCAGCACGGCCAGCAGTCTGCCGCGTACCTGGCGGTCGGTGCCCGCGTAGCTCTGGCCGCGGCGCGGCGGACCGTCGTGCGCGGGCGAGCCGGCACGGCGCCAGGCGCACAGGTCCATGACCGGGCAGTTCTCGCAGTCCGGCTTGCGGGCCGTGCACACCAGGGCGCCCAGCTCCATCGTGGCCGCCGCCCAGCGCGCCGCCGTCGCGTCCTCCTCGGGCAGGACGGCCCGGGCGAGTCTGCGCTCGGCGGCGGTGGTGGCGGTCGGGGGGAACTCGCGGCCGCCGAAGGCGCGGGCGAAGACCCGCCGGACGTTGGTGTCCAGCACCGGGTGCCGCTGCCCGTAGGCGAAGGAGGCCACGGCCGCGGCCGTGTACTCGCCCACCCCCGGCAGGGCCAGGAGTTGTGCGTGTTCCTTGGGCACGTCGCCGCCGTGCCGTTCCGTTATGGCGGCGGCGGCGCCGTGCAGCCGCAGGGCCCGGCGGGGGTAGCCCAGCCGGCCCCAGGCGCGCACCGCCTCGCCGGGCGGCTCTGCGGCCAGGTCGGCGGGGCGCGGCCAGCGGGCGAGCCACTGCTCGTACACGGGCAGCACCCGGCTGACGGGCGTCTGCTGGAGCATGAACTCGCTGACCATCACACCCCAGGCGCCCGCCTCGGGGCGGCGCCAGGGCAGGTCGCGGGCGTGTTCGCCGAACCAGTCGATGACCGGTCCGTGGAGGTCGGAGGGGGAAGGGGACTCGGGGGGAAGGAGGCCGGTCGTGGTCGGACCGGTGGCGCTGTGCTCGGATGTGGTCGCAGTCATGGCGTCTCCGATCCTGACACGGAGGGGCGCGACGGCGAAGCGGCCCGCGCCGATGGACGGCAGGCACCACCCGTCCCGATGTGCCCCTTTCATCCGGGGGGAGTGTCGTCCGGTTTCCGGTGGGGGCGGGGGCCGGCGGCGATCGTCGCCCAAGAGGCGGGGCCGGTGTAGCCGAGCCTGGTCCGCACCCGGTCCGTCAGCGCGGTCGCCGGCCCGGCCGCCGACCAGGTCACCAGCAGTACCGCGGCCGCGCCCAGCAGCGCGCCCGCCACCACGTCGTGCGGGTAGTGCACCCCCAGGAACACCCGGGAGAAGGCCGTCAGCACCGCCAGCGGCAGCACCAGCCAGGCCATCGCCCGCCAGACCAGTACGACGGCCACCGCCGCGGCGGCGGCGATGGTGGCGTGGTTGCTGGGGAAGGACCAGTCGCCCGGCTCCGGGCAGGGCGCGATCGGGGCCGGCGCGCCCGCCACGGCACGGCACGGCCGTTCCTCCCGTACGACCAGCTTGACGGCCTCGCTGACGCCGTACGCCGCCGCCACCGCGGCTCCGCCCAGCAGGGCCCGGGCCAGGATCCCCGGCTCGGCGCGCCGGACCCGCCAGCACGCCGTCGCCAGCAGCGCGGCGAGGAGCAGCAGACCACCCCCGGTGCCGTACTCGGCGAGCGAGTGCAGCCAGTCCGGGGTGTCGTGCGCGAAGCCGGTGACGTCCCGGTAGAGGTCGCTGTGGAGACCGTCCGGGGAAGCGTGCCGGGAGTCGTCCGGGGGAGCGCCGGGGAGATCGCTTCGGGGATCACTGCTCATGCGTGAACGGTACGGAAAGGAAGCGTACGATCACGCCCCGCGACAGTGGGGTGTCACCCCTGGTGATCGTCGGAGTCTGCCGGGCCGTTCATCATAAAAGTTGGTCTTCAGTGCGGCGGGTAAGACCGTATGGGGCACATGATGTCTCGTAAGGTTTGCGCGTGGGATCTCTGCGCAATCCGGTCGGGCCCCTTCCCTCCTCCATCTACTGGAGGCGAAGGGCGGTCATGCTTGCGCTCCTGCTGGTCCTGACACTGCTCGTCATATGGGCCGTCAGGTCCGGAGGGCCGGGCGGAGGCGGCGGGAGCGACCAGGGCGGGAAGCAGGGCGGCAGTGAGGTGCCGGGCACCATCACACCCGGGCCGTCCTCGTCCGAGTCCCTGATCAGCGAACGCCCCGGCGGGCGCGAGGAGTCCGACGGAGGCACCGGCGGCTCGGGTGGTTCGGGCGGTTCGGGAGACACCGGCGGGGGCGGTGACACGGAAGGATCCGCCGGCTCCGGGTCCGGCGGCGGCGGAGGCGCGGACGGCGAGGGCGAAGGCGGCGCGAACGGTTCCGGTTCGGGCGGTCCGGGTGCCGCAGGGGCGGGCGGCGGATCCGCCGGTGTCGTCCCGGGCGGGGTCGAGGCCGTGCCGGCCGACTCCACCCTCCCCGACTGCCGCCCCGGCTCGGTCGACGTGACGCTGCACAGCGAGGAGAACCGGTACGCGCCCGGCGAGAAGCCCGTCTTCCGGCTGACCGTGCGCAACGAGGGCGGCGGCGCCTGCAAGGTCGACTTCGGCACCGATGCCACGGCCTTCACCATCATCGACGCCGAGGACGGCGACGAGAAGGTCTGGAAGTCCGGGCACTGCCCGAAGGGCGCCCGCTCGGCCCTCTACAAGGTCCCGGCGGGCGGTACGGCCGTCCGCACCCTGGAGTGGGACCGCAGGCACAGCACGCCCGAGTGCGGCACGCCGGGCGCCGGGGCGAAGGCCGGCACCTACCTGGTCGAGGCCGAGGTGGAGGGCCTGGACAAGAAGCGCGTCTCGTTCGTCCTCGCCAAGGACTGAACCGGGGAACGTCCGGTCCGCGCCGCGGACCGGACGGGTGCGGTCCGGACGGGGCCGGGCGGGCGCGGTGGCCCCGTCCGGCCCGGACGCCTCAGACGTACCGCTCCAGGATCGACGACTCCGCCAGCCGCGACAGGCCCTCGCGGACCGACCTGGCCCGCGCCTCGCCCACCCCGTCGACGGTCTGCAGGTCGTCCACGCTCGCGGCCAGCAGCTTCTGCAGCCCGCCGAAGTGCTCGACCAGCCGCTCGATCACGGCGTTCGGCAGCCGCGGCACCTTCGCCAGCAGGCGGTAACCACGCGGCGAGACGGCCGAGTCCAGCGTCTCCGGCGACCCGCTGTACCCCAGGGCCTTGGCCACCGTGGGCAGTTCGAGCAGCTCGGTGTGGGTCAGCCGGTCCAGCTCGGTCAGCGCCTCGCCCACGGTGCGGGACCGCTTGGCGGTCGGCTCGGGCACGTAGTCGCGGGCGACCAGTTCGCGCTCGGGCTCCACACCCGCGATCAGCTCGTCGAGCTGGAGGGAGAGCAGCCGCCCGTCCGTGCCCAGCTCCACCACGTACTCGGCGATCTCCGTGGCGATCCGCCGCACCATCTCCAGCCGCTGCGACACCGCGGAGACGTCCCGGACCGTCACCAGGTCCTCGATCTCCAGCGCGGAGAGCGTGCCCGCCACCTCGTCCAGCCGCAGCTTGTACCGCTCCAGCGTCGCCAGCGCCTGGTTGGCCCGGGACAGGATCGCCGCCGAGTCCTCCAGCACACGCCGCTGGCCGTCCACGTACAGCGCGATCAGCCGCATCGACTGGCTGACCGACACCACCGGGAAGCCGGTCTGGATCGACACCCGCTGCGCGGTGCGGTGCCGGGTGCCCGTCTCCTCCGTCGGGATCGAGGCGTCCGGCACGAGCTGTACGCCCGCCCGCACGATCTTGGTGATGTCCTTGTCGAGGATCAGCGCGCCGTCCAGCTTGCACAGCTCGCGCAGCCGCGTCGCGCTGAACTCCACGTCCAGCACGAAACCGCCCGAGCACAGGGCCTCGACGGTCTTGTCCATGCCCAGGACGATGAGCCCGCCGGTGTTCCCCCGCAGCACGCGCTCCAGGCCGTCGCGCAGGGCCGTACCAGGCGCGACCGCGCTCAGTGAGGCGCGCAACAGGCCGTCGGCGCCGGTTGCTGCCCGGTCGTTGGCTGCCACGGCACTCCTTCGGGTCATGCGTACGTACGGGCGAGACCAGGGCAAAGTCTACCGGCGGTGTCAGCCCTCGTGCGGCGTGCTCCGATCGGCCCCGTCGCGGCCGTCCCGTTCGGAGCGGTCCGGCCGGGGCGGCCGGGCGGGCAGGACCCGCAGCGCCTCCCCTATGTCCGCCACCTCCCGCACCCGCATTCCCGACGGGATCCTGCCCGGGTCGGTGGGCACCAGGGCGTGGGTGAAGCCCAGCCGCGCGGCCTCCGCCAGTCGGCGCTGCACGCCCGTCACCCGCCTGACCTCGCCGGCCAGCCCCACCTCGCCGATGGCCACCAGGTTCTTCGGGAGCGGCGTGTCGCTGGCGGCGCTGGCCAGCGCGAGCGCCATCGCCAGATCGGCCGCGGGCTCCGACAGCCGCACCCCGCCGACGGTGGCGGTGTAGACGTCCCGCTTGCCCAGCGCGTTGATCCGGCCCCGCTGCTCCAGCACGGCCAGCATCATCGACACGCGCGAGGTCTCCAGCCCGGACGTGGTGCGCCGGGGGGAGGGGATCTGCGAGTCCACCGTCAGCGACTGCACCTCGGCCACCAGCGGGCGGCGGCCCTCCAGGGTGACGGTCAGACAGGTGCCGGGCACGGGCTCGTCCCGGCGGGTGAGGAAGAGACCCGACGGGTCGGCCAGACCGGTGATGCCCTCGTCGTGCAGCTCGAAGCAGCCCACCTCGTCGGTGGCGCCGTAGCGGTTCTTCACCCCGCGCACCAGCCGCAGCCGGGCGTGCCGGTCGCCCTCGAACTGCAGGACCACGTCCACCAGGTGCTCCAGCAGGCGCGGACCGGCGATGGCGCCGTCCTTGGTGACGTGACCCACCAGCAGCGTGGACATCCCGCGCTCCTTGGAGGCCCGGATCAGCGCCCCGGCCACCTCCCGCACCTGCGCCATGCCGCCGGGCGCGCCGTCGATCTCGGGGGAGGCGACCGTCTGCACCGAGTCCAGGACCAGCAGCGAGGGCTTCACCTCGTCCAGATGGCCCAGGACGGCCGACAGGTCCGTCTCGGCCGCCAGGTACAGGTGGTCGCTTATCGCCCCGATCCGGTCCGCCCGCAGCCGCACCTGCCCGGCCGACTCCTCGCCGGTGACGTAGAGCGTGCGGCGCTCGGCGTCGGCCGCCTTGGCCGCGACGTCCAGCAGAAGCGTGGACTTGCCCACCCCCGGCTCGCCCGCCAGCAGCACCACCGCGCCCGGCACCAGCCCGCCGCCCAGCACCCTGTCCAGCTCCGGCACGCCCGTGCTGCGCGCGGTGGCCACCTGCCCGTTCACCTGCCCGATGGGCAGCGCGGGGGACGAGACCCGGCCGGGCGCGGTGGTGCGGACGGCCGGGGTGCCGCCGGTCTCCTCGACGGTGCCCCAGGCGTGGCACTCCGGGCAGCGGCCGAGCCACTTGGCGGTGGTGTAGCCGCACTCGGTGCAGCGGTAGGCGGGGCGGTCCTTGGCGGACGACTTGCGGGCAGCCATGGGCCTCACGGTAGCCGGAGCCTCTGACAGCCGGATCCCGGCGGGCACGGGGGCGGCACACGGGGCGGGCACGGGGCGGCCGGGGAGCGGACCGGCGGGGCGGGGCGGACACCGTATGAGCCCGGCCCTCGTGCGCCCTCGCGCACCCCCCTGCCACCCACCGTTGAGCGTTTGTGCGTTTTACCGCAGATCGTCACCCGTAAGGGTTAAACCCACGCAAGCATCACCAGTGATGCCCGGCCTTCCGCCTACGGTCGGCTGGGTGATGAGCACTCGGCGCGAGCACCCCACGCACACCACCGGCGTACACCGGGCGCACCGTGGCACGCACCGCGCCGCGGCCCGGCCGCCGGTGCCCGTCGACCCCTACCGGGACCACCTGGACGGGCTGTTCACCTACTGCCTGTCCGTCATGTGCGAGCACGAGGCGGCCGTCTCCGTCCTCGGCGAGGCCCTGGCCGTCGCCGAGCGGCAGCGCCGCCGCGGCCGCACCCCCGCCGACACGGCACTGCACCGGCCCTGGCTGTACGCGCTGGCCCGCTGGTCCTGTCTGCGGCTCCTGGCCGAGCGCCAGGGCGTGCGCCCCGAGCCCCCGGAGCTGCCCGGCCCCCTGGCCACCGCGCGCCGCCGCGAGCTGGCCGCGCTCGCCTGGCCGGAGGCCGCCGGCACCGGCCCCGAGCAGCGCGAGGCCCTGGAGCTGGCCGTACGCCACCACCTGCCGGTCCACGAGGTCGCCGCCGTCCTCGGCACGGACCACGACGGCACCGAGCTGCTGCTGTCCAGCGCCGCCTGTGAGGTGGAGCGCACCCGCACCGCGCTCGCCGTCGTCGACCGGGGCGGCTGCCCGGCCGTCGCCCGGCTCGCCGGGGACCGGGAGGTGCTGCTGGGCAGCGCGCTGCGCCGGGAGCTGGTGCGGCACGTGGACGAGTGCCCCGAGTGCCGCCGCACCGCCGAGCGGGTGCTGGCGGGCGGCCCGTGGCCGGGCACCGCCCCCGCGGACGTCGGCGCGCTCACCGTGCTGCCCGCCCCGCGGGCGGAGGTGCACGCCGCGATGCTCGCCGCGCAGCGCGCACGGGCCCAGCACACCCCGCGCTTCGACCGGCGCGGCTTCCCCGTCAACGTCCGGGACCGGGCCGAGCGCTTCGACCGGCTGCGCAGCCGCGCGGTGACCACCACGGTCGTCGCCACGGTCGTCGCCGCGCCGCTGCTGGCGCTGTGGGCGGCGTACCGCGGCGCGCCACTGGCGGAGGGCGGCCCGGGCGGCGCCCCCGTCTCGGCCTCCGAACGGCAGGACCCGGGCGGTCCGTACGGCGGCCCCCGGGGCGACGGGAGCCGGACGGGGGGCACCGGGGCCTCCCGCGACGGCTCCGGCGTCCGTATCGATGTGGCCGGCGCGGACGGCGGGGAAGGGCGGGACGCCCCGTCCTCCGGCACGGACGGAGCGGACGGGGCGGACGGAGCCGACGGAGACGGCCCGCGGCGCGGGGACACCGGCACGGGGCCGGGCCGGCTGACGGTCGAGGCCCAGCCGTCCGGGGACGCCACCGTCGTCACCCTCGTCGCCTCCGGCGGCTCCCCGGTCGACTGGACGGCCTCGGTGGACGCCCCCTGGCTGCGGCTGGACCGTGCGCACGGGACGCTGCGGCCCGGCGAGTCGGCCGCCTTCACCGTCACCGTGGACCGGTCGCGGGAGCCGGCGGGCGCGTGGACCGCGCGGATCTCGATCGCCCCGGCGAAGGCGGTGATCACCCTGCGCGGGCACGGCGCGGAGGCACCCGCCCAGCCGCGTCCCTCCGAGCCACCTGAGCCGGAGCCCGGGCCGTCCGAGCCGCCCGCGCCCGAACCGACCCCCGAGCCGACGTCGAGCACACCGCCGGCGGAGTCCTCGCCGCCCCCGGCGGGGCAGCCGGACTAGTGCCGGCCGGGGCTCACCCCGGCATCGTGTGCCCCGGCTCCGCACGTCCCGGCTCGGTACGGCCCGCTGGCGGCCCCGCGGCGCCCGCGGCGGGGCCGCCAGCCGGCCCGTCCGCCGGGTGCGGCGCCACCAGCGGCAGCTCCGAGGCCAGCCGCTCCTCGCACAGCTCGGCCAGCCGCGCGTACCCGGCCGGCCCCATCAGCTCCGTCAGCTCCGGCCGGTACGAGACGTACACCGGCTCGCCGGCCCCGTGCGCCGACGGCGCGCCGGTGCACCACCAGTGCAGGTCGTGCCCGCCCGGTCCCCAGCTGCGGCGGTCGTACTCGCCGATCGACACGTACAGCCGCTGCTCGCCGTCCGGCAGCTCCACCCACTCGAACGTCCGCCGGACCGGCAGCTGCCAGCACACGTCCGGTTTGGTCTCCAGCGGCTCGCGCCCCTCCTTCAGGGCCATCGTGTGCAGCGCGCAGCCGATGCCGCCGGAGAAGCCGGGGCGGTTGAGGAAGATACACGCGCCCCGGTGCAGCCGGGTCTGGCGCTCGCCGTCCTCGTTCACCTCGACCCAGCCGCGCCCGGAGGAGCCCTCCGCGTGGAACTGCCAGCTCTCGGGCGTGAGCCGCGCCACGTGCGCCGCCACGCGCTTCTCGTCGTCCTCGTCCGAGAAGTGCGCGCCCAGCGTGCAGCAGCCGTCGCTCGCGCGCCCCGCGTCGATGCCCTGGCACCCCTGGCCGAAGATGCAGCCCCAGCGGGAGGTCAGCCAGGTCAGGTCGCACCGGAACACCTGCTCCTCGTCCGCCGGGTCCGGGAACTCCACCCACATCCGGGCGTGGTCCAGCTCCACCTCGTCGCCCGCGGCCCGCCGCCGCTCCCCGCCCGTGTTCGCCTCTTTGTCCGGCTTCACCGTTTTCGTCTTCGCCACGCACCCAGGGTATGCACCACGGGCCGGGCTCCGGACCACCGTCCCGCCGCAGTAGCGTGGCCCCCCATGAGACTCGGTGTCCTCGACGTGGGTTCCAACACCGTTCACCTGCTGGTGGTGGACGCGCACCGGGGTGCCCGCCCCCTGCCCGCCTACTCCCACAAGGCGGAACTGCGCCTGGCCGAACTCCTCGACGAGGACGGCTCCATAAGCCCGGCGGGCGTCGGGAAACTCGCCGCGACCGTCCGGGAGGCGATGGTCGTCGCCGAGGACAAGGGCGTGGAGGACCTGCTGCCGTTCGCCACCTCGGCCGTACGGGACGCCGCCAACGCCGACCATGTGCTGGAGCGGGTCGCCGCCGAGACGGGCGTGGAGCTGAAGGTGCTCTCCGGCGAGGACGAGGCCCGGCTGACCTTCCTCGCCGCCCGCCGCTGGTTCGGCTGGTCGGCCGGACGGCTGCTGGTCCTGGACATCGGCGGCGGCTCGCTGGAGATCGCGTACGGCATCGACGAGCAGCCCGACGCCGCCGCCTCGCTGCCGCTGGGCGCCGGCCGCCTCACGGCCTCCTGGCTGCCCGGCGACCCGCCCGACCCGGCCGACGTCCGCGCGCTGCGCCGCCATGTGCGGCACGAGATCGCCCGGGTCGTCGGGGGTTTCAGCCGGCTGGGCACCCCCGACCACGTGGTGGCCACCTCCAAGACCTTCAAGCAGCTCGCCCGGCTGGCGGGCGCTCCCCGCTCCGCCGAGGGCCCCTACGCGCAGCGCGAACTGGTGCGCGCGTCGCTGGAGGAGTGGGTGCCCAGGCTGGCCACCATGCCGGCCGCCGAACGCGCCGCCCTCCCCGGCGTCTCCGAGGGCCGGGCCGGGCAGCTGCCGGCGGGGGCGCTGGTGGCGGAGGGAGCCATGGACCTGTTCGGCGTGGAGCGGCTGGAGATCTGCCCCTGGGCGCTGCGTGAGGGCGTCATCCTGCGCCGGCTGGACACGCTGTCCGGCAACGGGACTCCGTGACCTTCCCCACACCCGGGCCCGCGGGCCCCGCGACGACCTCCGTAACGCACTCCCGGTCGCCGTAGGCTGTTGTGCGTGGTCGATCCAGAGCTGTCCCTTCCGGCACCGAAGGTCGCCCTCTCCACGGCCTCCGTCTACCCGGAGACCACGGCGACGGCCTTCGAGATCGCCGCACGCCTCGGTTACGACGGGGTGGAGGTGATGGTGTGGACCGATCCGGTCAGCCAGGACGTCGAGGCGCTGCGCAGGCTCTCCGACTTCCACGGCGTCCCGGTCCTCGCCGTCCACGCCCCCTGCCTGCTGATCACCCAGCGCGTGTGGTCCAAGGACCCCTGGACCAAGCTCCAGCGCTCCCGCGAGGCCGCCGAGAAGCTGGGCGCGAGCACGGTCGTGGTGCATCCGCCGTTCCGCTGGCAGCGTTCCTACGCCCGGGAGTTCATCCGCGGCGTGTGGCGGATGGCCGACGAGACCGACGTCCGCTTCGCCGTCGAGAACATGTACCCCTGGCGCTACCGCGACCGCGAGATGCTCGCCTACGCCCCCGCCTGGGACCCGACCGAGGACGACTACCGCCACTTCACCCTCGACCTCTCCCACACCGCCACCGCCCGCAACGACACCCTGGCGATGGTGGACCGCATGGGCGACCGCCTGGCGCACCTCCACATCGCCGACGGCACCGACTCCGCCAAGGACGAGCACCTCGTCCCCGGGCGCGGCGACCAGCCGTGCGCGGAGGTCCTGGAGCACCTGGCGGCCGGCGGCTTCGACGGGCACGTGGTGGTCGAGGTCAACACCCGCCGGGCGATGTCGTCGGCCGAGCGCGAGGCCGACCTCGCCGAGGCCCTGGCCTTCACCCGCCGCCACCTGGCCTCCGTGCCCCGGAAGGCCGGGCCGTGAGCGCGCGGGACACCGACGCGCGGCCCGCGCGGGACGCACAGCCCGCACAGCCCGCGAAGGGCGCCGGGGGCGCCCCGCGCCCCGCGCGCCGCCGCGGCCGCCCCGCGTCGGCCGACCGCGCCGCGGCCGGGGAGGCGGCACGCGACCGCATCCTGGCCTCGGCCCGCGCGGAGTTCGCCGAGCGCGGCTACGACAAGGCGTCCATCCGCTCCATCGCCCGCGGCGCCGAGGTGGACCCGGCCCTGGTCCACCACTACTTCGGGACCAAGGAGCAGGTCTTCGAGGCCGCCGCCGAGGTCTCCTTCGCCCCCGCCGCCGAGGGCCTGGGCCATCTCGCCCCGCACGGCCCCGAGGGCCTCGGCGAGGAGCTCGTCCGCTTCTTCCTGGGCGTCTGGGAGGACCCGGCCGTCCGCGCGCCCCTGCTGGCCGTCGTCCGCTCGGCGCTCAGCAACGAGACCGCCGCCCGGATCTTCCGCGGCATGGTGACGCGGCAGCTGATGGCCCGGGTGGCGCACCGGCTGGACGCCCCGGACCGCCGGCTGCGGGTGGAACTGGCCGCCGCGCAGCTGGTGGGCGTGGCGATCATGCGGTACGTCCTGGAGATCGAGCCGCTGGCCTCCGCGGAGTCCGAGGAGCTGGTCGCCCGCCTCGCGCCGGCCGTCCAGCACCATCTGACCGGCCTCGCCGCACCCGCCGGACCCGTCGGCGAACACCCGCGCGGAGGGTGAATCCAGCGCCTCTCATGTCTTACGATCCGGACTTTTCGTCCAGATCTTGAGCAGGAGGCGTACGCTCGTCAGCCATGGCCCGAAGGCCGCGCCCGACGGTCTTCCCACGGTTCACGAAGGAGTGGAGCACCATGCCCCAGCTGAGGTCCCGCACCGTCACCCACGGCCGCAACATGGCGGGCGCCCGTGCCCTCCTCCGGGCCGCCGGCGTAGCGCGCGAGGACTTCGGCAAGCCGATCATCGCGGTGGCCAACAGCTTCACCGAGTTCGTGCCCGGACACACCCACCTCCAGCCGGTCGGCCGGATCGTCAGCGAGGCGATCAAGGAGGCGGGCGGCGTCCCGCGCGAGTTCAACACCATCGCCGTGGACGACGGCATCGCCATGGGGCACGGCGGCATGCTCTACTCCCTGCCCTCCCGCGACCTGATCGCGGACTCCGTGGAGTACATGGTCGAGGCGCACTGCGCCGACGCCCTGATCTGCATCTCCAACTGCGACAAGATCACCCCGGGCATGCTGATGGCCGCGATGCGCCTGAACATCCCCACGGTCTTCGTCTCCGGCGGGCCGATGGAGTCCGGCCGCACCACCCTCGTCGACGGCACGGTCCGCAAGCTCGACCTGATCAGCGCCATCGCCGACTCGGCCAACGACGCCGTCTCCGACGAGGACATGGCGCTCATCGAGGAGAACGCCTGCCCCACCTGCGGCTCCTGCTCGGGCATGTTCACCGCCAACTCGATGAACTGCCTCACCGAGGCCATCGGCCTCTCCCTGCCCGGCAACGGCTCGGTGCTGGCCACCCACACCGCCCGCCGGGCGCTGTACGAGAACGCCGGCCGCACGGTCGTGGAGATCACCAGGCGCCACTACGAGCAGGACGACGCGACCGTCCTGCCGCGCGCCGTCGGCTCCCGCGCCGCCTTCGAGAACGCCATGGCCCTCGACATCGCCATGGGCGGCTCCACCAACACGATCCTGCATCTGCTCGCCGCGGCCCAGGAGGCCGGACTGGACTTCGGACTGACCGACATCGACGCCATCTCGCGCCGCGTGCCGTGCCTGTCCAAGGTCGCGCCCAACGGTTCGTACTACATGGAGGACGTCCACCGGGCCGGCGGCATCCCCGCCATCCTGGGCGAGCTGTACCGCGCGGGCCTGCTCAACGAGGACGTCCGCACCGTCCACTCCGACTCCCTGGCCGAATGGCTCAAGACCTGGGACATCCGCGGCGGCTCCCCGTCGCCGGAGGCCGTCGAGCTGTTCCACGCCGCCCCCGGCTGCGTCCGCTCCGCCAGCGCCTTCTCACAGTCCGAGCGCTGGGAGTCCCTGGACACCGACGCGGCCGGCGGCTGCGTGCGCGACGTGGAGCACGCCTACTCCAAGGACGGCGGCCTGGCCGTCCTGCACGGCAACCTCGCCGTCGACGGCTGCGTGGTGAAGACCGCCGGCGTCGACGAGTCCATCCTGACCTTCAGCGGACCGGCCGTGGTCTGCGAGTCGCAGGAGGAGGCCGTCGAGAAGATCCTGGGCAAGCAGATCAAGGAGGGCGACGTCGTCGTCATCCGCTACGAGGGGCCCAGGGGCGGCCCCGGCATGCAGGAGATGCTCTACCCGACCTCCTTCCTCAAGGGCCGGGGTCTGGGCGCCAAGTGCGCGCTGATCACCGACGGCCGCTTCTCCGGCGGCACCTCGGGACTGTCCATCGGCCACGCCTCCCCCGAGGCGGCCGCGGGCGGCACCATCGCCCTGGTCGAGGACGGCGACCTGATCAGCATCGACATCCCCTCCCGCACCATCGAGCTGAAGGTCGACGAGGCCACCCTCGCCGCCCGCCGCGAGGCGCTCGGCGGCCGGTACGCGCCGGCGGCGCGCGACCGCAAGGTCTCCGCCGCGCTGCGCGCCTACGCGGCCATGGCCACCAGCGCCGACAAGGGCGCGGTGCGGGACGTCACCAAGCTCGGCTGACCCCGCCCCGGTATTTCCCGGACCGCCGCCCGCATAATCGACACCATGAGCGAGAAGCGGGAGCGCCCCGAGCCCGAGCCGATCCGGTTCTACGGCACCACCTGGGCGGACCACTCCGGTGGCTACCTCCTGCGCCGGATCACGCTCGGACTCGGGGCGCTGCTGCTGGCCGCCGCCGGAGCCTGGGTGCTGCGGCTGGCGTACGAGGGCAGCACCTTCGCGGACGGCGGCGTGATCGGCGTCCTGCTCGTGGTCGCCCTGGCACTGTCCAGCTCCATGGCCTTCAGCCGCACCCTCACCGACTACACCCGCGAGCCCGGCCAGGCCCGCTCCGACGACGCGGCGATGCGCCCGGTGAAGATGGTCGGCTTCCTCGGCGTCCTGCTCGCCTACGCCGCGCGCAGCCTGGTCGAGGCCCCCGGCGAGAAACTGCGGCGCGCCGAGTACGACCGGGCCGTCGCGCGGTACGAGCGCCGTGGCGCCGCCCGTGCCGCGCGCCGCGGCAACCCGGCCGCCCGCCGCGGCTCCGGAAGGCCCGGCCGCAGGCGCTGAGAGAGGCGGGCCGAGCCGCCCGCCCCGCGGCACCCCCCGCGATACCGCCCGCAACGCCCCCCGTCCGTCCCGGACGGGGGGCGTCGGCATGTCCGGGCCCGTCCCGCTTGACGCCCGGGCCGGCGCGGGAGCATTATTCAACGCATGATGAATTCTTCTGCGGGGCCGGCCGTCAGAGCCGACGGCCTCACCGTCGTCCGCGGTGGCCGCACCGTCGTCGACGGCCTCTCCTTCGACGTCCCACGCTCCACCGTCACCGGCCTGCTGGGCCCCAGCGGCTGCGGCAAGACCACCCTGATGCGCGCCATCGCCGGCACCCAGGCGAAGGTCACCGGCACCCTCGACGTGCTCGGCCGGCCGGCCGGAGCCGCACCGCTGCGCTCCCGCGTCGGATACGTCACCCAGGCCGCCTCCGTCTACACCGACCTGACCATCCGCCAGAACCTGGAGTACTTCGCCTCCGTTCTGGGCCTGCCCCGCGCCGACCGCCGCGCACAGGTCGAACGCGCCTTCGCCGACGTCGACCTCACCACCCACGCCGAAGCACTCGCCGGCAACCTCTCCGGCGGGCAGCTGTCCCGGGTCTCCCTGGCCGTCGCCCTGCTCGGCTCCCCCGAGCTGCTGGTCCTCGACGAACCCACCGTCGGCCTCGACCCCGTCCTCCGCCGCGACCTGTGGGGCCTCTTCCACCGCCTCGCGGCCGGACGCGGCACCACCCTGCTCGTCTCGTCCCACGTCATGGACGAGGCCGACCGCTGCGACCGCCTGCTGCTGATGCGCGCCGGCCGCCTCCTGGCCGACGGCACCCCCGACGCCCTGAGGGCCCGCACCCGCACCAGCACCGTCGAAGACGCCTTCCTCCACCTGGTCGACACCGCCCGGGAAGACGAGAAGACCGATGAAACCGACGAGGAGGAGACCCGGTGAGCGCGCTCCGGACCCTGGCCACCGCCCGCCGCGTACTGCGCCAGCTCGCGCACGACCCCCGCACGATCGCGCTGCTGCTGCTCGTCCCCGTGCTGCTGACGGTCCTGCTGTACTACGTCTACGCCGACGACCGCGAACTCTTCGACCGCATCGGAGCCTCGCTGCTCGGCATCTTCCCGATGATCACGATGTTCCTGGTCACCTCCATCGCCACCCTGCGCGAACGCACCTCGGGCACCCTGGAGCGCCTGCTGTCCATGCCGCTGGGCAAGGCCGACCTGATCCTGGGCTACGCACTGGCCTTCGGCCTGCTGGCCGTCGCCCAGGCGGCCCTGGCCACCGGGGTGACCATCTGGTTCCTGGACCTGGACTTCGCGGGCTCCCCCTGGCTGCTGCTGCTCATCGCCCTGCTCGACGCACTGCTCGGCACCGCGCTGGGCCTGTTCGTCTCCGCCTTCGCCGCCACCGAGTTCCAGGCCGTCCAGTTCATGCCCGCGCTGATCCTCCCGCAGCTCCTGCTCTGCGGCCTGCTCACACCGCGCGACACCATGCAGCCCGTCCTGGAGGCCGTCTCGAACGTCCTGCCCCTGTCCTACGCGGTGGACGGCATGAACGAGGTCCTGCGCAGCCCCGACGTCACCGGCGACCTCGTCCGCGACATCGCCGTCGTCGCCGGAAGCGCCCTCCTCGTCCTCTTCCTCGGCGCGGCCACCCTCCGCCGCCGCACCCCCTGACCGCCAGACGGACGAACCGGCGGCGCCGTCGCCGCGAGTGCGAGGATTGCAGCGCAGCACACAGACGCACGCACGCATGCGCAGCACGCACGCATGTACCCGGACCCGGACAAGGTGAGCCGTCCCATGACCCAGAAGATCGCCGTACTCGGAACCGGCAAGATCGGCGAAGCCCTGCTGTCGGGCATGATCCGCGCCGGCTGGTCCCCGTCCGACCTCCTGGTCACCGCCCGCAGGCCGGAGCGCGCCGAGGAACTGCGCTCCCGCCACGGCGTCGCCGCGGTCACGAACGCCGAGGCGGCCAAGACGGCCGACACACTGATCCTGGCGGTCAAGCCGCAGGACATGGCGGCCCTCCTCGGCGAGCTGGCCCCCCACGTCCCCGCCGACCGCCTGGTCGTCAGCGCGGCCGCCGGAATTCCGACGGCCTTCATCGAGGAACGCCTCGCCCAGGGCGTTCCGGTCGTCCGCGTCATGCCCAACACCCCGGTACTGGTGGACGAGGGCATGTCCGTCATCTCGGCCGGCACCCACGCCACCGAGACCCACCTCGTCCGCACCGAGGAGATCTTCCAGCCGGTCGGCAAGACGCTGCGCGTCCCGGAGTCCCAGCAGGACGCCGCCACGGCGCTCTCCGGCTCGGGGCCGGCGTACTTCTACTACCTGGTGGAGGCCATGACCGACGCGGGCATCCTCCTCGGCCTCCCCCGGGACAAGGCGCACGACCTGATCGTCCAGGCGGCCGTGGGCGCATCGGTGATGCTCCGGGACAGCGGTGAGCACCCGGTCAAACTCCGCGAGGCGGTCACATCCCCGGCGGGCACCACGATCAGCGCCATCCGTGAGCTGGAGCGGCACGGTGTACGCGCCGCACTCATCGCGGCCCTGGAAGCGGCCCGCGACCGCAGCCGTGAACTGGCCTCCGGCGGCAACGGCTAGGGCTGTTTGATGGACCGCTCACGTTCGTGTACTGTTCTCCGAGCTGCTACGGAGTCGATCCGACACCGGGCAGCTCTTCTGTCGCCTTCGGCGGCGACCACTCACTTGGTGTGAATCCCTTCCGGGGGTGAATTGCGGCGTGCCGCAATTCCGGTCCGGGTGGCTCGATTAGGAGCCGGACGGGAAATCCGCTACGGTGGTGGAAGCGCCGGAAACGGCGCGGAAGGAAAAGGCAGGACCCCGCCGGCGGGGATTCGGAGACCGAAAAGGGATCTGATAGAGTCGGAGACACCGAAGGGAAGCGCCCGGAGGGGCCCCGGAAGGGGTGCCGAAGGAAGCGTCCGTTCCTTGAGAACTCAACAG
>NZ_PGSG01000108.1 GCF_002843305.1 Streptomyces barkulensis | reverse complement strand
GCCGACTAGTCAACGTTCCACCCATGAGCAACCACCGCCGGACACGCGCCGGCGTAATGGCTCTGGACCACCAGGCTCAACACCTGGCGGCCGAGATGCTCCTTAGAAAGGAGGTGATCCAGCCGCACCTTCCGGTACGGCTACCTTGTTACGACTTCGTCCCAATCGCCAGTCCCACCTTCGACGATTCCCTCCCACAAGGGGTTGGGCCACCGGCTTCGGGTGTTACCGACTTTCGTGACGTGACGGGCGGTGTGTACAAGGCCCGGGAACGTATTCACCGCAGCAGTGCTGATCTGCGATTACTAGCGACTCCGACTTCATGGGGTCGAGTTGCAGACCCCAATCCGAACTGAGACCGGCTTTTTGAGATTCGCTCCACCTCGCGGCATCGCAGCTCATTGTACCGGCCATTGTAGCACGTGTGCAGCCCAAGACATAAGGGGCATGATGACTTGACGTCGTCCCCACCTTCCTCCGAGTTGACCCCGGCAGTCTCCTGTGAGTCCCCGTCACCCCGAAGGGCACGCTGGCAACACAGAACAAGGGTTGCGCTCGTTGCGGGACTTAACCCAACATCTCACGACACGAGCTGACGACAGCCATGCACCACCTGTACACCGACCACAAGGGGGCACGTGTCTCCACGTGTTTCCGGTGTATGTCAAGCCTTGGTAAGGTTCTTCGCGTTGCGTCGAATTAAGCCACATGCTCCGCCGCTTGTGCGGGCCCCCGTCAATTCCTTTGAGTTTTAGCCTTGCGGCCGTACTCCCCAGGCGGGGCACTTAATGCGTTAGCTGCGGCACGGACGACGTGGAATGCCGCCCACACCTAGTGCCCAACGTTTACGGCGTGGACTACCAGGGTATCTAATCCTGTTCGCTCCCCACGCTTTCGCTCCTCAGCGTCAGTATCGGCCCAGAGATCCGCCTTCGCCACCGGTGTTCCTCCTGATATCTGCGCATTTCACCGCTACACCAGGAATTCCGATCTCCCCTACCGAACTCTAGCCTGCCCGTATCGAATGCAGACCCGGGGTTAAGCCCCGGGCTTTCACATCCGACGCGACAGGCCGCCTACGAGCTCTTTACGCCCAATAATTCCGGACAACGCTCGCACCCTACGTATTACCGCGGCTGCTGGCACGTAGTTAGCCGGTGCTTCTTCTGCAGGTACCGTCACTTGCGCTTCTTCCCTGCTGAAAGAGGTTTACAACCCGAAGGCCGTCATCCCTCACGCGGCGTCGCTGCATCAGGCTTGCGCCCATTGTGCAATATTCCCCACTGCTGCCTCCCGTAGGAGTCTGGGCCGTGTCTCAGTCCCAGTGTGGCCGGTCGCCCTCTCAGGCCGGCTACCCGTCGTCGCCTTGGTGGGCCGTCACCCCACCAACCAGCTGATAGGCCGCGGGCTCATCCTGCACCGCCGGAGCTTTCCACCACCGCGGATGCCCGCGGTGGTCGTATCCGGTATTAGCTCCGGTTTCCCGGAGTTATCCCAGAGTGCAGGGCAGATTGCCCACGTGTTACTCACCCGTTCGCCACTCTTCCCCTCCCGGAGGAGGTTCATCGTTCGACTTGCATGTGTTAAGCACGCCGCCAGCGTTCGTCCTGAGCCAGGATCAAACTCTCCGTGAATGTCTCCCCGTACTCGGGGGGTCACATCCGCGCAGAGCGGCACCGGCGGAAAGGAATGATTTCCGCGGTGCGCAGCGTCCTCGCTGTGTGATGTTTCAAAGGAACCTCATTCCCCGGCCGAGCGGCCCGGGAACGGGGTATCAACATATCTGGCGTTGACTTTTGGCACGCTGTTGAGTTCTCAAGGAACGGACGCTTCCTTCGGCACCCCTTCCGGGGCCCCTCCGGGCGCTTCCCTTCGGTGTTTCCAACCTTACCAGAACCATTTTCCGGTCCGTTTCCGTCCCGTTCACTGATTCCGGCTGCAGAGAACCTGCCAGTGCAAGACTGGATCCGGTTCCCGTTCGGCGGAGGCTTAAACGTACTGGAGCGGGGCGCCCGGATGCAAATCCGGGTGCCCCGCCCTTGGTTGAGCCTCAGACCTCGACGACCACGGGGAGGATCATGGGCCGGCGGCGGTAGTTGTCCGACACCCACCTGCCCACCACGCGGCGGACGAGCTGCTGTACCTGGTGCGGCTCGGAGATGCCGTCCTGAGCCGACTTTGCCAGGGCCTCGTCGATCCTGGGGATCACCGACTCGAAGTCCTTGTCGTCGATGCCGGAACCCCGGGACTGAATGTGCGGGCCGCCCGTGATCTTGCCGGTGGTGCTGTCCACCACCACGAAGATCGAGATGATCCCCTCCTCGCCCAGGATCCGGCGGTCCTTCAGCGACGACTCGGTGACGTCGCCGACCGACAGGCCGTCGACGTAGACGTAGCCCGCCTGAACCTTTCCGACGATCTTGGCCCTGCCGTCGACCAGGTCGACCACCACGCCGTCCTCGGCGATCACGATGTGGTCCTTGGCCACACCGGTCTGCGCGCCCAGTTCCGCGTTGGCGCGCAGATGGCGCCACTCGCCGTGGACCGGCATCAGGTTCTTCGGCCGGCAGATGTTGTAGAAGTACAGCAGTTCGCCGGCCGAGGCGTGGCCGGAGACGTGGACCTTGGCGTTGCCCTTGTGGACGACGTCGGCGCCCCATCGGGTCAGCCCGTTGATCACCCGGTAGACCGCGTTCTCGTTACCCGGGATCAGCGAGGAGGCCAGGATCACCGTGTCGCCGGGGACGATGCGGATCTGGTGGTCCCGGTTGGCCATCCGCGACAGTGCCGCCATCGGCTCGCCCTGCGATCCGGTGCAGACGAGCACCACCTCGTCGTCCAGCAGATCGTCCAGCGTCTTGACGTCCACGACGAGCCCCGCGGGCACCTTGAGGTAGCCCAGGTCCCGGGCGATGCCCATGTTCCGGACCATCGACCGGCCGACGAAGGCGACACGGCGGCCGTACTCGTGGGCCGCGTCGAGGATCTGTTGGATGCGGTGGACATGGCTGGCGAAGCTCGCCACGATGATGCGCTTGCGCGCTCCGGCGAACACCTGGCGCAGCACCTGGGAGATGTCGCGCTCGTGCGGGGTGAAGCCCGGCACCTCGGCGTTCGTGGAGTCCGACAGCAGCAGGTCGATGCCCTCCTCCCCCAGCCGTGCGAAGGCTCGCAGGTCGGTGAGGCGGCGGTCCAGCGGAAGCTGGTCCATCTTGAAGTCGCCGGTGTGCACGGCCATGCCCGCGGGGGTGCGGACGGCGACGGCCAGGGCGTCGGGGATGGAGTGGTTGACCGCCACGAACTCGCAGTCGAACGGACCGATGCGCTCGCGGTCGCCCTCGGTCACCTCGAGGGTGTAGGGGCGGATGCGGTGCTCCTGGAGCTTGGCCTCGATCAGGGCCAGGGTCAGTTTGGATCCGATCAGCGGGATGTCCGGCTTCTCCCGCAGCAGGTACGGGACGCCGCCGATGTGGTCCTCGTGTCCGTGGGTCAGGACGATGCCGTCGATGTCGTCCAGCCGGTCCCGTACGGAGCTGAAGTCCGGGAGGATCAGGTCGACTCCGGGCTGCTCCTCCTCGGGGAAGAGGACGCCGCAGTCGACGATGAGCAGCCGGCCTCCGTACTCGAAGACGGTCATGTTGCGGCCGATCTCCCCCAGGCCGCCCAGCGGGGTGACGCGCAGGCCGCCCTCGGGCAGGGGCGGCGGCGGGCCGAGTTCGGGATGCGGGTGACTCAAAAGTCTCTCCTCACCACGCGCGCCACGCACCCTGGCGGGCACGTGGCGCGCGATCGTCGTGCACTTGCAGTTGTTGGTCCGTATCCAGTTGTGAAGTCTGTTTCAGAGCTGTACCCCGCCGGCGGCGAGATCGCGCTTGAGCTGCTCGGTCTCCTCCGGGGTCAGCTCGACGAGCGGCATGCGCAGGGAGCCTGCCGGCAGCCCCTGGAGCGCGAGGGCGGCCTTGACGGTGATCACGCCCTGGGTGCGGAACATGCCGGTGAAGACCGGCAGCAGCTTCTGGTGGATCTCCATCGCCTTGGTGACGTCGCCGCTGAGGTGGGCATCCAGCAGGGCGCGCAGTTCGGGGGCGACCACATGGCCGACGACCGAGACGAAACCGACGGCGCCGACGGACAGCAGCGGGAGATTGAGCATGTCGTCGCCGCTGTACCAGGCGAGTCCGCTGGTGGCGATGGCCCAGCTCGCACGCCCCAGGTCGCCCTTGGCGTCCTTGTTGGCGACGATCCTGGGGTGTTCGGCCAGTCGGACGATGGTCTCGGTGTTGATGGGGACGCCGCTGCGGCCGGGGATGTCGTAGAGCATGACCGGCAGGCCGGTGGCGTCGGCGATGGCGGTGAAGTGCCGGTACAGGCCCTCCTGCGGGGGCTTGCTGTAGTACGGCGTGACGGCCAGCAGGCCGTGGGCGCCGGCCCGCTCGGCCGCACGGGCCAGTTCCAGGCTGTGCCGCGTGTCGTTGGTGCCGGCTCCGGCGACGACGTGGGCGCGGTCTCCGACCGCCTCGACCACGACCCTCACGAGCTGGGCTTTCTCCGCATCGCTGGTGGTCGGGGACTCGCCGGTGGTGCCGTTGACGACGATGCCGTCGTTACCGGCGTCCACCAGGTGGGCGGCGAGCTGCTGCGCGCCGTCGAGGTCGAGATCGCCGTCCGCGGTGAACGGCGTGACCATCGCGGTCAGGACCCGCCCGAAGGGCGTCTGCGGTGTGGAGGTCGGAGCCATGGGTCCCACGCTACTCGCAGCCTGAGGTCCGGCGCGCCCTCGGGAGGCGGATGAGGAGCCCGGCACTGTCCGCTCGGGGGTTCAGACAGTGCCGGGTCCGTGGGAAAAGCGTAGACGAACATCCTCAAAAGCCGCAATCCGGGCATAGATCGCAGCAGTCCGTGCGCTACGGCGCGACCCGCCCGTTGGTGTTGAACGCCTCGTGCGTCAGCGGCATGAGACCGGCCCAGTGCGCCTCCATCCGCTCGGCGACCATCTCGATCTCCCGCTGCGGGAAGGAGGGCACCTTCGCCAGCTCATGCTGGGTACGCAGCCCCAGGAAGTGCATCAGCGACCGGGCGTTGCAGGTGGCGTACATCGAGGAGTAGAGACCGACCGGAAGGGCCGCGCGGGCGACCTCGCGGGCGATGCCGGCGTCCAGCATCTCCCGGTACGCCTCGTAGGAGCGGCGGTAGCTGTCCTCAAGGGTTCGGACGGTGCCCCGGTGCTGCTCGGCCGTGCCCTCGACGAACCGGTACTTGCCCGGACGTCCCTCCTGCACCAGCTTGCGGGAGGTGTCCGGCACGTAGAAGACGGGCTCCAGCTCCCGGTACCTGCCGCTCTCCTCGTTGTAGCTCCAGCCGGCCCTGTGGCGGTGGAACTCGCGGAAGACGAACAGCGGCGCGCTGATGAAGAAGGTCATCGAGTTGTGCTCGAACGGGCTGCCGTGCCGGTCGCGCATCAGGAAGTTGATCAGCCCCCTGGATCGCTGTGGATCCTTCTCCAGTTCCTCCAGGGACTGCTCACCCGCGGTGGAGACCCGCGCCGCCCACAGCACGTCGGTGTCTGCGGCCGAGTGTTTGACCAGCTCGACGGTCATGTCACTGCGGAGACGGATGTCGGGGGCGTCGGACACCGGGAATCCTTTCGGTCGTGCCACGCGGGAAGTCGGGGCGGCGCACAGCCTATGGCGGGGGCGAGCCGGGAGGTGACCTCGCCCCCCGGCTCGCCCCCGCGGGCGCGGCGGCGGACACGGCGACGGGCGCGGCGACGGACACGGTCACTGATATTCTTCCGGAAGCCGCAGAAAACGGGCACTTGCCCGAACGCCTGGACGTTCTCCCCGTGGCAGTACAGATCCCCCTTCGAGGAGCAGCAGCAGATGGTCCGCCGCGAGGAGTCCGTGCCCTTCGCCTTCGTCGCCGAATCCGGGCACTTCCGCAGTAACGTCACTCCCCCGCGCCGCCGTCCGTCGAGGACGGACCTGGCCGGTCGCGTGCTGCTGGGGGTGGTCGTGGTCGCCGGCCTCGTGGGATCCCTGCTTCTGGGGATGCCCGCCCTGGAGACCCCGCGTCCGCAGGACGGCAGGCCGGACCAGCCGACCGCCGCCGAGAGCCGCTGATAATCTCCTCGCTCACAGGCCCCCACCCACTGTGTCCGTGAGCGAGGATCCCGTGCCACTGCACTTCCTGACGGCCGACGGCGAACTGGACGCCACAGCCTCCGAAGAACCGCTGCCGTACGAGGAGCGGGAGAGATGGCGGCGTCCCTACCGGCCGGGCCCCTGGCGGGTCGCCGGAGCGGCGCTGGCGCTGCTGCTCGCCGCCTACATGCTGATGTCCACCCTGATCATCGCCATGGCGGGCGCCACCGCGGAGGCGGTCGTGTGCCTGCTGGTCGCGGCGCTGGTGATCGTGTACGCGCTGCGGCTGCTGCGGGTGGGGGTGTGGGTCGGCGCCCGCGGGATACGCCAGGTGGGCCTGGTCTCGACCACGACGCTTTCCTGGCGCGAGGTCTCGGCCGTGCGCACCGTGCAGCAGCCGGTGAAATGGCTGGGCCTGCCGCGGACCGTGCAGGGTCAGGCCCTGCTCGTCGAACCGCGGCGCGGC
Organism: Streptomyces barkulensis; assembly: GCF_002843305.1. Classification (GTDB taxonomy): domain Bacteria; phylum Actinomycetota; class Actinomycetes; order Streptomycetales; family Streptomycetaceae; genus Streptomyces; species Streptomyces barkulensis. The sequence goes on along the minus strand of NZ_PGSG01000108.1, from coordinate 134,029 downwards.
GAGGCGCTGCGGCCGGTGCTGACCGACCACAACGCCGACTTCCTGTCCCGCCCCGGCTCCTTCGACCAGGCGGCGGACGTGGTCGAGGGCTGGGCCGCGGAGAACCGCCGCCCCTAGGGCGTGTTCTGACCCGCACCGGTCCGGCGGGCCCGGGGGCGGCCGGCGCCGTTCAGGCGGCGGTCTCCCGCACGGGCCCGCCGTCGTGCAGCGCGATGGCGCGCTGCATGGCCTTGCGGGCCCGCGGGGTGTCCCGAGCGTCGTGGTAGGCCACGGCCAGCCGGAACCAGCAGCGCCAGTCGTCCGGGGTGGCCTCGGTCTCCTCCTTGCGCCGGGCGAAGACCTCGTCGGCCGACGCCTTGTCCACGCGTCCCCCCGCCGTCCGCGCGGGCCCGTCCTGCGGCAGCCCGCCCTCGGCCTCCAGCTCCCGCGCCAGACGGCCGGCGTTCCGCGCGAAGCGGGTGTTGTGCCACAGGAACCAGGCGCCGACGCAGGGAAGGACGAAGGCGACGGCCCCCATCCCCATCGCCGCGGGCTCGCCCGTCCTCAGCAGCAGCACGCCCTGCATGGCCACCACCGCGAAGACGGCGACCAGCGAGACGGCGAGGAAGGCGTAGGTGATCTTTCCGCCCATGGTTCTCAGTCCAGGTCCATGAAGTGCTCCAGCCCCACGGTGAGGCCGGGGGTGCCCGTCACACGGCGTACGCCCAGCAGGATGCCGGGCATGAAGCTGCTGTGGTGCAGTGAGTCGTGGCGGATGGTGAGGGTCTCGCCGGTGTCGCCGAAGAGCACCTCCTGGTGCGCCAGCAGTCCGCGCAGCCGCACCGCGTGCACCGGAATCCCGTCCACGTCCGCGCCACGGGCGCCGTCGAGGGCGGAGGTGGTGGCGTCCGGCTGCGGAGGGCAGCCCGCCTCGGCCCGTGCCTCGGCGATGAGCCGGGCGGTGCGGGTGGCGGTGCCGGAGGGCGCGTCGGCCTTGTTCGGATGGTGCAGCTCGACGACCTCGGCGGATTCGAAGAAGCGGGCGGCCTGCCGGGCGAAGCGCATGGTCAGCACGGCGCCGATGGAGAAGTTCGGCGCGACCAGCACTCCGGTGCCCGGGGAGGCCTCCAGCCAGGTGCGCAGCTTCCCGAGGCGCTCGTCGGTCCAGCCGGTGGTGCCGACGACGCCGTGGATGCCGTGACCGACGCAGAACTCGAGGTTGCCCATCACCGCGTCGGGGTGCGTCAGGTCCACCGCGACCTGGGCGCCCGCCTCGGTGAGCGCCTCCGGGGAGTCGTCCTTGTCCAGGGCGGCGACGAGTTCCATGTCGTCGGCGCCCTCCACGGAGCGGGCCGCCTCGGAGCCGATGCGGCCCTTCGCGCCGAGGACTGCTACGCGGAGCTTGCTCATGTGCGTGTTCCCTTTCACGGGTACGGGCCCCTGCGGGGCCCGGGTCGGGCGGATCGGCCGGGCCGGGCGGGCGGGCCCGCGGTCAGGCGACGGCTTCGTCCAGGCGGGCGCTCTGCCGGTCGGTCAGCGGCCCGATGACCGACAGCGAGGGCCGCCATCCCAGGATCTCGCGGGCCACCGAGCGGATGTCGTCGGGGGTGACGGAGGCGATCTTCGCGAGCATCCCGTCGACCGACAGCTGCTCGCCCCAGCACAGCTCGCCCTTGCCGATGTGGTTCATCAGCGCGCCGGTGTCCTCCATGCCCATGACCGTGGAGCCGGAGACCTGACCGATGGCGCGGCGCAACTCCTCGTCATCCAGGCCGTGCGAGGCGACGTGGTCGAGTTCGTCGCGGCAGATCTTCAGCACGTCGTGGACCAGGTTGGGGCGACAGCCCACGTACACGCCGAACAGTCCGCAGTCGGCGAAGCCGGAGGTGTAGGAGTACACGCTGTAGGCCAGCCCGCGCTTCTCGCGCACCTCCTGGAACAGCCGGGAGCTCATCCCGCCGCCCAGGGCCGCGCTGAGCACTCCGAGCGCCCAGCGGCGTTCGTCGGTGCGGGACAGCCCGGGCATGCCGAGGATGACGTGGGCCTGCTCGGTGGCGCGGTCCAGCAGGTCGACGCGGCCCGCGGTGCGGATGCGGCGCGAGCCGCTCCGGGGGGCGACGGGCTCGGCGTCGGTGCGGCCCAGGGCGCCCGCGCGTTCGAAGGCCTCGCTCACCTGGCGTACGACCGTGTCGTGGTCGAGGTTGCCGGCGGCGGCGACGACCAGGTGGGTGGGGTCGTAGTGCCGGCGGTAGAACCGTGCGATCTGGTCGCGGGTGAGGGCGTTGATGGTCTCGGTGGTGCCCAGGACCGGGCGGCCCAGCGGGGTGTCGCCGAGCATGGTCCTGGCGAACAGGTCGTGGACGCAGTCCCCGGGATCGTCCTCGGTCATGGCGATCTCCTCCAGGACGACGTTGCGCTCGGCGTCGACGTCCTCGGAGCGGATCAGCGAGCCGGTCAGCATGTCGCAGACGACGTCGACCGCCAGCGGCAGGTCGGTGTCCAGGACCCGGGCGTAGTAGCAGGTGAACTCCTTCGCCGTGAAGGCGTTCATCTCACCGCCGACCGCGTCGATCTCCGCGGAGATGTCCAGGGCGCTGCGCCGCCCGGTGCCCTTGAAGAGCAGGTGCTCCAGATAGTGGGTGGCGCCGCCCAGCGCGGGTGTCTCGTCGCGGGAGCCGACCCGCGCCCAGATGCCGAAGGTGACGGAGCGGACGGTCGGCACCGACTCGGTGACGACCCGCAGGCCGCCGGGGAGCACGGTCTTGCGGACGGTGCCCGCGCCGTTCCCGGCGGCGGTGGCCGACGGGGACCAGCGTCCGGGGGTGTGGGCGGGCACGGGGCCGGCGGCCGGGCGGGAGGTGTGATGAGGACGGGCGACGGCCCGCCCCACCGGGGCGGTGGGGCGGGCCGTCGTACGGGGCGTGCGCGTCACTTGGTCGCGGTGTCCTTCGCGTCGGTGGTCTCGGCGCCTTCCTTCTCGTCCTCCTCGAGGACCGGGATCAGCGACAGCTTGCCGCGCTGGTCGATCTCGGCGATCTCGACCTGGACCTTCTGGCCGACCCCCAGCACGTCCTCGACGTTCTCCACGCGCTTGCCGCCGGCGAGCTTGCGGATCTGCGAGATGTGCAGCAGGCCGTCCTTGCCCGGGAGGAGGGAGACGAAGGCTCCGAAGGTGGTGGTCTTCACGACCGTGCCCAGGTACCGCTCGCCGACCTCGGGCATCGTCGGGTTGGCGATGCCGTTGATGGTGGCGCGGGCGGCCTCGGCGGCCGGGCCGTCGGCGGCGCCGATGTAGATCGTGCCGTCGTCCTCGATGGTGATGTCGGCGCCGGTGTCCTCCTGGATCTGGTTGATCATCTTGCCCTTGGGGCCGATGACCTCGCCGATCTTGTCGACCGGGATCTTCACGGTGATGATCCGCGGCGCGTTGGGGGACATCTCGTCCGGAACGTCGATGGCCTCGCTCATCACGTCCAGGATGTGCAGGCGGGCGTCGCGGGCCTGCTTGAGGGCCGCGGCCAGCACGGAGGCCGGGATGCCGTCCAGCTTGGTGTCGAGCTGGAGGGCGGTGACGAACTGGCGGGTGCCGGCGACCTTGAAGTCCATGTCGCCGAAGGCGTCCTCCGCACCGAGGATGTCGGTGAGGGTGACGTAGTGGGTCTCGCCCTCGATCTCCTGGGAGATCAGGCCCATGGCGATACCGGCGACCGGCGCCTTGAGCGGCACGCCGGCGTTCAGCAGCGACATGGTGGAGGCGCACACCGAGCCCATGGACGTCGAGCCGTTGGAGCCCAGCGCCTCGGAGACCTGGCGGATGGCGTACGGGAACTCCTCGCGGGTGGGCAGCACCGGGACGATCGCCCGCTCGGCCAGCGCGCCGTGGCCGATCTCGCGGCGCTTGGGGGAGCCGACGCGGCCGGTCTCGCCGGTGGAGTACGGCGGGAAGTTGTAGTTGTGCATGTAGCGCTTGCGCGTCACCGGCGAGAGGGTGTCGAGCTGCTGCTCCATGCGAAGCATGTTGAGGGTGGTGACGCCCAGGATCTGGGTCTCGCCGCGCTCGAACAGCGCCGAGCCGTGAACCCGCGGGATCGCCTCGACCTCGGCGGCCAGGGTGCGGATGTCGGTCAGCCCGCGGCCGTCGATGCGCTTCTTCTCCTTGATGACGCGCTCGCGGACCAGGGCCTTGGTCAGCGAGCGGTACGCCGCGGAGATCTCCTTCTCGCGCCCCTCGAACTGCGGCAGCAGCTTCTCGGCGGCCAGCGCCTTGACGCGGTCGAGCTCACTCTCGCGCTCCTGCTTGCCGGCGATGGTCAGCGCCTGGGACAGCTCGTCGCGGACGGCCGCCTGGAGCGCCTCGTACACGTCGTCCTGGTAGTCCAGGTAGATCGGGAACTCGCCGACCGGCTTGGCGGCCTTGGCGGCCAGGTCCGACTGGGCCTTGCACAGGGCCTTGATGAAGGGCTTGGCGGCCTCCAGGCCGGCGGCGACGACCTCCTCGGTCGGCGCCTCGGCGCCGCCCTTGACCAGCTCGACGGTCTTCTCGGTGGCCTCGGCCTCGACCATCATGATCGCCACGTCGCCGTCGGGCAGGACACGGCCGGCGACGACCATGTCGAAGACGGCCTCCTCCAGCTCGCTGTGGGTGGGGAAGGCCACCCACTGGCCGCGGATCAGGGCGACGCGGGTGCCGCCGATCGGGCCCGAGAAGGGCAGGCCGGCCAGCTGGGTGGAGCAGGAGGCGGCGTTGATGGCGACCACGTCGTAGAGGTGATCGGGGTTGAGCGCGAGGATCGTCTCGACGATCTGGATCTCGTTGCGCAGGCCCTTCCTGAAGGACGGGCGCAGCGGGCGGTCGATCAGGCGGCAGGTGAGGATCGCGTCCTCGCTGGGGCGGCCCTCGCGGCGGAAGAAGGAGCCGGGGATCTTGCCCGCGGCGTACATCCGCTCCTCGACGTCGACCGTCAGGGGGAAGAAGTCCAGCTGCTCCTTGGGGTGCTTCGAGGCGGTGGTGGCCGACAGCACCATGGTGTCGTCGTCCAGGTAGGCCACGGCGGAGCCGGCGGCCTGGCGGGCCAGGCGGCCCGTCTCGAAACGGATGGTGCGGGTGCCGAAGGATCCGTTGTCGATGACGGCCTCGGCGTAGTGGGTCTCGTTCTCCACCAGGGAAATCTCCTCGTCTGCGTCCGTGCCCGTGTGGCGCGGACGGTTGCGGTGGAGCGTCTTCCCGTGCGGGCCGGTCTTCGATCGAAGCTCCCGGGGGCTTTTCGCCCGGGGGCCACTACCGAGGACCGGCGGCGTGAAGGCGCTCCGCCTCGTTCTCATATGTCGTTGTGGGACCAGACTACAAAGCTTCCGGTCTCCGTGAGTGCCTGTGAGGTGCCGCGAGTACGGCGAAGGGAGCGGTTCCCCTGCCGGGAACCGCTCCCTCTCACGGCGTACTACCGGGCGCCGGCCGCACCGCGGCGGATGCCCAGGCGCTCGACCAGCGCGCGGAAGCGCTGGATGTCCTTCTTCGCCAGGTACTGCAGCAGGCGGCGGCGCTGGCCGACCAGGAGCAGCAGGCCCCGGCGGGAGTGGTGGTCGTGCTTGTGGGTCTTCAGGTGCTCGGTGAGGTCCGAGATGCGGCGGGTGAGCATCGCGACCTGGACCTCGGGGGAGCCGGTGTCGCCCTCCTTGGTGGCGAACTCGGCCATGATCTGCTTCTTCGTAGCGGCGTCGAGCGACACGCGATACTCCTTGGGTTTTCGTCGAGGCCACCGAGTGCCCCTGGTCTTCCGCGCAGGGGATCTTCCACGACTCGGGAGGCGGGGTCCGCTGGGCGCTGTCTCCAGGTGGTCACCGGAAGACGCGTACACAAACGGCCGCCGACAACCCTACCAGCCGTGCGACGGGCCGCTCACCGCAGGTCGCCGCCGGGCGGCCGAGCCCCCGGGGCGGGCGGGGGCGGCCGGGAGGTCCGTCTCAGCCGGTCATGCTCCGTGCCGCGGAGTAGGCGTCCAGCACCGCCAGGCACAGCGGGATCAGCGACAGCAGGACGAAGCCCTCGGCGAAGTCGAGGAAACGGCCCCAGAAGGGGGTGACGCCGCGCCGCGGCACGATCAGGCCGATGGCCGTGGCCAGTGCCGCCGCACCGGCCAGGGCGGCCGACAGCCAGACGGTGCGCAGATCCAGCGGACCGCTGTCCCCGGCCAGCAGTTCGCCCACCAGGTCGGCGGGCGGGTTGAGGGCCAGACCGAGGGCGAGGAGCGCCAGCGCGGCCAGTCCCGCGGCGAGGGTGCAGGCGACCTGGGCGGTGTAGCGGAACAGGCGGGCGCGCGTCAGCGCCGCCAGGCCGGCGGCCAGGGCGAGGAGCTGCCCCCAGCCGGAGTCGGAGAAGCCCAGAACGGCCGCCGAGGCGACGGTGACGGCCGAGCAGCCGCCGACGAGGCCGAGCAGCGTCTCGTGGCCGCGGCGGGCCTGGGCCGCGATGCGGTCCGCGTCGACGGGGCCTGCGGTGTCGGGGGCGGCGTCGGGGTCCTCGTCATAGCGCATGGTGCCGGTGCGCGGCGCGTTGTAGCCGATGGGCAGCCGGGCGAAACGGGCGGACAGGCCGGGCAGGAAGGCGATGGCGCCGATCGCCACGGGGGCGCACACGGCCGCGGTCTGCACCGGGCTCAGCCCGGCGAGGATGCCGGTGAAGGTGGCCAGGGTGCCGATGGCGGCGGCGAAGGCGGCGGCGACGAACGGGCCGTCCCCGCCCGGCGTGGCGGCGATCAGGGCGACGGAGGCGACGAGGACGGCCACGCATCCGAGCAGGAACTGGAGTCTGCCGATGCCTCCGCCGTCCACCAGGGGCAGCAGCCCGGAACCTGCGATCATCACATGCGGCAGGGAGGCGAGTCCGAGCGCCGTCGCGCTGGGGCGGTCGTCGTACACCCGGGCCCGTACCGCCGCGAAGGCGATCAGCAGCACTCCGGTCACGGCGGCGAGGACGCCCGGCAGGCTGTGCATGTCGTGGCGGACCGGATCGGCGAACCACAGCACGAAGGCCATGAGCGACAGCAGCACCACGCCACCGACCAGCCCGGCGCCGCGCATCAGGTCCTCGCTCCACATCCTGCGGTCCTTCGAGACCGCGGAGGCGACCGCGTCGGAGACGTCGTCGAAGACGGCCGGCGGCAGCGACTCGGCGAACGGGCGGAGGCTGAGGACCTCGCCGTCCAGAACCTGCTGGGCGGCCAGGGAGCGGGCGCTGTCGAGCACACCGCCGTCGCGGCGCACCAGGTGGTAGCCGACGGGTGCGCCCTCGGCGGAGGCCTGGCCGCTGAGGCGGAGGATCTCGGGGTACAGGTCGGCGACCGGGACGTCCTCGGGGAGCGCCACGTCGATACGGCTGTCGGGCGCGACGATGGTGACCCGGCAGAAGCCGGTGGCGGCTGCCGGTGCAGTCGTACTCACCTTGAGATCCCCCTCGTGGGCTGCTCGCTGGCTCACTGGCTCCACACGATGCGCACGGACCTTTTGCGGTAACCCCGCGTTCTCCCGCGGCTTTTCACCCCTGGCCGACCGCTCACGCTGCGCATATGTCGCGCGCCACCCTACCGCCCCCCGGCACCGTCGGCTGCCAGTAGTATCGCCCCGCGCGGACGGGGTCCGTCGCCACGGGGGCGTCGGCAGACACACCACCGTCCCGCTCTGCCCGAGGGATTGATGCTTCCGTGAGCCAGATCGTCGTCAAGCGTCCGCCGCGGGTGCTGCCGCCCAGCGTGCCCGGCGAGGATCTGAGGCTTGAACCACCGCCCGAACTCCCGCGCGGACAGCAGGAGAGCGTGCTGTTCCAGCTTCTGCCGATGCTGGGCATGGGCGGTTCGGTGGTCTTCTTCTTCATGCCGAACGCCCATCCGTTCATGCGCATCATGGGCGTGATCATGATCGCGTCCACCCTGGCCATGCTCGTCGCCACCATCGTGCGGTACCGGCGGGGCACACAGGGCGAGATGGCCCAGATGCGCCGCGACTACCTCAAGTACCTGGCGCAGACCAGGCGCAGGGTCCGCAGGACGGCGCGGATGCAGCGGGACGCGCAGTACTACCTGCACCCCTCGCCGGACCAGCTGTGGGCCCTGGTCGCCGAGTCCTCCCCGCGCTTCGCCGGGGAGGCGCCCAGCCGGGTGTGGGAACGGCGTGCGAGCGACGACGACTTCGTGCACGTGCGTGTCGGCCTGGGCGAGCAGCGGCTCGCCACCGCGCTGGTGGCTCCGGAGACGGCTCCGGTGGACGAGCTGGAGCCGCTGACGGCCGGCGCGATGCACCAGTTCCTGCAGACGCAGGGCACCGTCGCGAACCTGCCGATGGCCGTCTCCCTGCGCGCCTTCTACCACCTGACGGTGAGCGGCGACCCGGACTCGGTGCACGGTGCCGTCCGCGCCATGCTCGCCTCCCTGGTCACCCTGCACTCCCCCGAGGACCTGATGGTCGGCGTGGTGACCGGGCGGGACGGCGCCGAGCGCTGGGAGTGGGCCAAGTGGCTGCCCCACGTCCAGGTCTCCGGTGTCGCCGACGGCGCGGGCAGCGGGCGGCTGATCACGGGCGACCCCGCGGGCCTGGAGCATCTGCTGGGCGCGAAACTGGAGGGCCGCCCCCGCTTCAACTCCTCCGCACCGCCGCTGCTGGACCAGCCGCACGTGGTGGTCGTGCTGGACGGCGGCTCCGTGGTGCCCCCGGACTCGATGCTGGCCTCCGCCGAGGGGCTGCAGGGTGTCACCGTCATCGAGGTCGTCCCCGGTGACATCGGCAGTCCGCGCGGCGGTCTGTCGGTGGTCGTACACCCCGGCGAGCTGCGGCTGGAGTCGGCGCACGGCGCGGTGTACCAGGGCCGGCCCGACTCCCTCTCCGCCGAGGCCGCCGAGGCACTGGCCCGCCAGCTCGCCCCGCTGCGCATGGGCACGGGCGGCGACGACGACGAACCGCTGCTGGCGAACCTGGAGTTCACCGACCTGCTGAGCCTGGGCGACGCCGCCTCGGTCGACGTACGGCGCACCTGGCGGCCACGGTCGACGGCCGAGCGGCTGCGGGTGCCCATCGGCGTGGGCGAGGCCGGCCAGCCGGTCATGCTGGACCTGAAGGAGGCCGCGCAGGACGGCATGGGCCCGCACGGCCTGTGCGTCGGCGCGACCGGTTCGGGCAAGTCGGAGCTGCTGCGCACCCTGGTGCTGGGCCTGGCGGTCACGCACTCCTCGGAGACGCTGAACTTCGTGCTGGCGGACTTCAAGGGCGGCGCGACCTTCGCCGGGATGTCGCAGATGCCGCACGTGGCGGCCGTGATCACCAACCTGGCCGACGACCTCTCGCTGGTCGACCGCATGGGCGACTCCATCCGCGGCGAGCTCAACCGCCGCCAGGAACTGCTGCGCGACGCCGGCAACTACGCCAACATCCACGACTACGAGCGGGCCCGGGCCGCGGGCGCCCCGCTGATCCCGCTGCCCTCGCTGGTGCTGGTCATCGACGAGTTCAGCGAACTGCTGACGGCCAAGCCGGACTTCATCGACATGTTCATCCAGATCGGCCGCATCGGCCGTTCGCTGGGCGTGCACCTGCTGCTGGCCTCGCAGCGTCTGGAGGAGGGCCGGCTGCGCGGTCTGGAGACCTATCTGTCGTACCGGATCGGTCTGCGCACCTTCTCCGCGGCCGAGTCCCGCGCGGCGCTGGGCGTGCCGGACGCGTACCACCTGCCGTCGGTGCCCGGCTCGGGCTATCTGAAGTTCGGCACCGACGAGATGGTCCGCTTCAAGGCCGCCTACGTCTCCGGGACCTACCGCTCCGGCGCCTCCGTCTCCGCCGGGGCCGCCGGCGGGCCGCTGCCCGCCGAGCGCCGGCCGGTGCTCTTCACCGCCAGGCCGGTGCCGGTGCCCGCCCCCCGGCGCGCCGAGCCCGCCCCGGCCCCCGTGCCCGCCGCCCCCGCCGACGACGACGCGCTGGCCGACACCGTTCTGGACGTCGTCGTGCGCCGGCTGGAGAACCAGGGTCCGGCCGCCCACCAGGTGTGGCTGCCGCCGCTGGACCAGGCGTCGCCGCTGGACGAGCTGCTGCCCGGTCTGACGGTGGCCCCCGGCCGCGGTCTGACCCAGCCGGACTACCAGCACGCGGGCCGGCTGACGGTGCCTCTGGGCCTGGTGGACAAGCCGTTCGAACAGCGGCGCGAGATGCTGCTGCGGGACTTCTCCGGCGCCGCGGGCCACATGCTGGTCGTCGGCGGTCCGCAGTCGGGCAAGTCCACCCTGCTGCGCACCCTGATCGCCTCCTTCGCCCTCACCCACACCCCGCAGGAGGTCCAGTTCTACGGGCTGGATTTCGGCGGCGGCGGTCTGACGGCCGTGAGGGACCTGCCGCACGTGGGCGGCATCGCCTCCCGGCTGGACCCGGAGCGGGTACGGCGGACCGTGGCCGAGGTCGCCGGTGTGCTCAACCAGCGCGAGGAGTACTTCCGGGCCAGCGGCGTCGACTCCATCGCCACCTTCCGGCGCCGCCGGGCCCGCGGGGAGATCACAGACCAGCCGTGGGGTGATGTGTTCCTGGTCATCGACGGCTGGGGCGCCTTCAAGCAGGAGTACGAGATGCTGGAGGCCGTCGTCACCGACATCGCCTCCCGCGGTCTGGGCTACGGCATCCACGTCGTGGTGGCGGCCTCCCGGTACATGGAGGTGCGGCCGGCCCTGAAGGACCAGCTGCTGAACCGGCTGGAGCTGCGGCTGGGCGACACCATGGACTCGGAGTTCGACCGCAAGGTCGCGGCGAACGTGCCCACCGGCGTCCCCGGGCGCGGCCAGACGCCGGAGAAGCTGCACTTCATGACCGCGGTGCCGCGTATCGACGGTGTCGCCTCCGACGAGGAGCTCTCCGACGCCACCGCCGCGCTGACCCGGACGGTGGCCGACGCCTGGCAGGGGCCCGCGGCCCCGCCGGTGCGGCTGCTGCCGCGCGAGCTGCCCGCCGACAGGCTGCCCGGGGGCGGCGACCACCCGCGGTACGGCGTCGCCTTCGGCATCGACGAGAACACCCTGCAGCCGGTCTTCGTCGACTTCGAGACCGACCCGTTCTTCCTGGTCTTCGGCGAGAGCGAGTCGGGCAAGACGGCGCTGCTGCGCCTGCTGGCCAAGCAGATCTGCGAGCGCTACACGCCCGACGAGGCGCGCATCGTCGTCGCCGACTACCGGCGCTCGCTGCTGGGCGACGTCCCCGACTCCCACCTGATCGTGTACGCCGCCATGTCCAACGCCATGGACACGCACATGGCCGCGATGAAGGACCTGATGGAGAAGCGCACCCCGCCGGAGGACGTCACCCCGCAGCAGCTGCGCGACCGCAGCTGGTGGCACGGCCCGAAGATGTTCATGGTCATCGACGACTACGAGCTGGTCTCCACCTCCAGCGGCAACCCGCTGGCGATGCTCGCCGAGCACCTGCCCTTCGCCCGGGACATCGGCGTCTGCTTCATCATCGCCCGCAGCTCCGCCGGGGCCTCCCGCGCCTCCTACGAGCCGTTCATGCAGCGCATCAAGGAGCTCGGGGCCCAGGGTGTGGTCCTCTCCGCCGACCCCGGCGAGGGAGACCTCCTCGGCAACGTCCGCGGCCGGCCGATGCCGCCCGGCCGGGGCCACTTCGTCTCCCGCAAGCGCGGGGCCCCGCTGGTCCAGGTGGGCTGGCTGCCCCCGAACTGACCCTCGCGGGCGGCGGTACGTCCGGCCCCACAGACCGTGCCGCCGCCCCAGGGCCTTCCCGGCCCGCGCCTTTCCGGAAGTCACGACCCCCACGCCTGGAGGAGCAGATGGGCGGCCGCCTGAGCGTCGAGCAGACGGAACTCGACGACTTGCTCAAGCAGTTGAACACCAGCCGGGACCAGATGCGCAAGGCGCTCAACGCGCTGCGCGACATCGGTCCCAAGAGCACCGGGAGCAAGGCGCTGGACAACGCCTGCGAGGAGATCCACGACAGCTGGGACGACGCCATCGACAAGATCGCCGACGGCACGGACGCGATCGAGGACGCCCTGCGTGCCACGAAGAACAACTACGCGGCGACGGAGCAGGCCATCCGCGAGGCCTTCGAGAAGGCCACGCCCGAAACCGGACCGGCGGCGAAAACCTCCATGACCCGCCCCGACGGAGGTCCCCGATGAGCGCCGAGGACTACCCGTCCATAGGTTTCGACCCCGCCCCGGGGAAGCTCGGCAGCATCGACGACCTCACGGGGAAGCTGTCGAGGACCGTCAAGGGCCTGAAGAAGGCGCACGACGTCCTGACCGGGATCGGCAGGGGCGGCGACGGGAAGGGCGGGGCTGCGGCCTGGGAGGGCGAGGCGGCCACCGCGTTCTCCAGGAAGGTCGGTGAGCTCCCCAAGTACCTCGACGACAGCCACGAGGCGCTGAGCACCGCCGAGAAGGAACTGAAGAAGTGGCGCACCAAGCTCGCGGAGTACCAGAAACAGGCCCGCGAGTACGAGCAGCAGGCAAAGGAGGCCAAGTCCCGCCAGGCGTCGGCCGAGAGCACCCACGCCAAGGCCACCACCGCCTACAACTCCGCGGCCTCCGATCCCGACCTGCGCCTGGTCGGCGTCCACTACGGCGACCGGGCCTCCCTCGACAGCGCCCAGGCCCGGTACGACACCGCCGCCGGGAAGCTGCGTGACGCGGACAGGGCCCTGGACACCGCGGCGGGAAAGGTCGACGCGGCGCGCAGGGAACTGGAAGGCATCGTCGAGAAGGCCCGTGAGCTCCTGGAGCAACACCAGGACTACGCGCGGACGATCGCCGCCCGGCTGCGCAAGGCCAACGACAACGCCCCCGACACAGGCTTCTTCGACGGCCTCGCCGACGCGTTCAAGAAGCTCGGCAACCGCATCGAGGAGTGGTGCGCCGAACACGCCGACCTGCTCAAGGAGATCGGTGACTGGCTGGGCATCGCCTCCACCGTCCTGGGCATCCTGTCGCTCGCCACCGTCTGGTTCCCGCCGCTGTCGGGCGGCCTGGCGCTGGCGAGCGCCGGCCTGTCCGCCGGGGCCCTGGTCGCCCACGGCGCGGCCAAGCTCGGCGGGGCGGACGTCGGCAAGATGGACCTCATCGGCGACGCCGTGGGCATCATCCCCCTGGGCAAGGTGGTCAAGGTCGCCGCGAAGGGCGTCAAGATCCCGATGAAGCTGTACAAGGTGGACGGGCAGACGGTCGCCTCCATCGACCGGGTCAACAAGATCCGCGGGCTGAAGGACGCCGGGTTCGAGGCCACGACGCTGGAGAAGGGCCTCTTCGGCCGTTCCGTCGCGCCCGGCAGCAAGGAGTTCGGGACCGAGGGGATGAAGTTCGGCGACCGGATGAGTCTCGCCTGGAACAGCCACGTGCTGGACACCGTCGGCTCCAGCGGCAAGGAGAAGGCGATGAGCTGGGTGGTCGAGAAGATGGCGCCGCAGCGCGTCAAGGACTCCCTCGGGGACGCCATCCGGGCGGACGGCACTCTCGATCCGACCTCCTGGTGGTCACGCGGCCCGCAGATGATCCAGCAGGCGCCGGGGGTGGGCCTGGGTGCCTACAACATGTTCACGGGCAACGAGGCGCCTGCTGCCGGAAGACTCTGACCCGACGGCCCTTTGGCGCACACCGGCACCGCACCACAGGCCGCCGCCGCGGCCTGTGGGACTCCGCCCGATCGAAGGAAGGCAGCAAGCAGCATGCTCACCGTCGAGCTCTCCGAACCCAGGGACGAGGAGGTCCGGCGCGCCGTCCCCGAACTGCCTCGGGGCGCCTGGAAGGCCGTCCGCGAGCGCGGCGGCAGGGGAGCGGCCGCCGTCACCGCGTGGATCACCTACGGAGAGCCTTCCGCGGCTCTCCAGGGCGGCCCCGTGCAGGACAGGCCGCCGACGAGGAAGTATGCGCGCTCTCTCGGCGCCGGGCACTCCTCCCGGGCCGGCTCCGACCGGCTCAAGGGGAAACCGCCGGTGTTCACGCTCCGTTCGCCGGACGACCCCCTGAACGCGTGGGGCGTCGTCCGGGCCGATCCCACCGCTTCGGAGGGAAGCGGCGCCTACGTGGTGACGGACTCGCGGGGGAGCGTCCTGGGCCGCATCACCAGGGGCAGGTCACCTCTGAAGGCGCGCCGGGCCTGGACGATCGAACTGCCGGACACCGGGACGAAGGTCACCGGCTACCGCGGCACCTGGACCGCCTGGCTGGTCTTCGTGCTCCTGCTCCCCCTCTGGGCCCTGGCGAACCTCTTCTTCACCGTGATCGGCTTCCTCGACGGGGACTTCTCCCTGGACTGGGACGACTGGGGCACCCCTCGGCGCACCGTGTGGCGGGTACGGTCGGCGAACCCGTTCGCACCGGCCTTCCTCGCACGCAGACGGCACCGGTACCGCAGGAGCGACTCCCGACTGGACCCTCGCGTCGCCTATGCGCAGATGATCCTGGAAAAACACTACTAGAGACTATTTGACACCCCATGCCGGAAACACACGCCCCCAGTACGCCCGGCACCCTCCCCCCGGCGCCGGGCGCCCCGGAGAGTTCCGGCGCCGCGCCGGACGGACCGGACTTCTTCTGGACCGCCCCCGAGGAGTTCCGCTCCCTGGGGCTGGAGTACACCGACGAGGAGCGTGAGGAGTACCTCGTCCGCCTCATGGACGTCATATGGCCCGGCGGCACCGACGAGGAGCATCACCGGCTCTCCGCCTGGTACCGCGAAGTGGCGGAGGCAGCCGCCGCCGACGGGGCCGTCTACACCGGGATATGCCTGCTGAGCACCGACGACGACCGGATCAGCACGGCCTCCCTGACCGTGCGCTGCGAGCCTCTGGAGGACGACGACGCCGAACTGGCGGCCAGGGGGCTGGTGGAGCTGCTCTCCCTCGACGAGTTCCAGGAGGTGCACAGGGTGGAGGCTGAATTCGGTCCGGCCGTCCTGGTCATCTCGGGGTTCGAGGTGACGCCCGGCGGGGCTCCCCGGGACACCACGCCCGTACCTTCCTCCGCACCCGTGTCCCCGATCGTGTTCGCACGCGCGGACGTCTACTGCCCTCTGCCGGCGGTCTCCCAGCTCCTGGTGTTCAGCCTGACCACCCCGTCGCTGCGGGAACTCCCCTGGTACGTGCAGAGGCTGTCGGAGATCGCGCACACCGTCGAGATCCCCGAACGGACCCCTTCCGCCGGCACGCCCGGCCCGGGGGCGGAAGCCGCCGTTCCCGGCACGGGCACCGGTTCCGGCCCCGGGCGAGCTCCCGGGAGCAGCCCCATCTCGGCGTTCGCCCTCTGAGCGAGCCTCCGGGGGACGGCCCTCCCGGGCCCGGGCCCGGGCCCGTTCGGCACCGCCGTCGTGCCGTACCCCGTCACGGGCCTCTGCGGACCGTGAATCCCCCGGCCCGTCCCGGACATGTCCGCGAGCCGTCTCGAACCGGCGTTCCCCGTGGTCGGGAGGTTGCACGGACGCCCCTCGGAGCGCGTGCCGGGCTGTTATCTTGCCCGGGGGCCGTGAGCCGCGCAGCGCCGCGCCGTGCCCCCTCACGTTCACCGAGGCCGCGCCGCGGATCCGCGGCGCGGTGTGGCACGGGGGTACGCTCCCGTCGCCGGCGTCCATCGAGGAAGGACACTGATGGGGACTCAGCAGGAGAAGGACGAGCTGTACGCGATGGACATCTCCGACGCCGTGTGGGAGAGCGCGCCCGGCGGTCCGGAGGACGAGAAGGTGGAGATCGCCCATCTGCCGGGTGGCGCCGTGGCCATGCGCAACTCCAAGGACCCCGACACCGTGCTGCGCTACACCGCCGCCGAGTGGCGGGCCTTCGTCCTCGGGGTCCGCGACGGGGAGTTCGACCTCAAGCCCTGAGCCTTTGTGTCCTGGCCTCCCACCGGCCGGGAAACAGACGGGGAAGCGGGAGGGCGCCCGGCAACCGGATGTACATCCGGTTGCCGGGCGCCCTCCGATGTGCTCGCGGCAGACCCGAACGGTCAGAACTCGAACCGCTGAGCCGCCTTGCGGTCCGTCCGCTGGTAGCCATTGGTCGACTCGACCAGGTTGTCGGCGATGGCGTTGAGGGTGGTGTTCAGGCCGCTGACGTCCCGGCCCCAGCCGTCGTGCTTGGCCTTGAACGCCTGCTTCGCCTCACCGTCCCAGGTGTTGACGACCTTCATCACCTTGTCCTCGAGCGCGTTGAGCTGGATCGTCAGCTCCTTGGCCGCATTGCGGACGTCATCCGCCGCGGAGATGACGGTGGCATACGTGATCTTGATGGTCATATCGACCCCTGCCTTCTCTGTGCGGCTCGTTACTTGATGGTCGGGGTGCTGCCCGTGCCGGCGAAGTCGCTGATCGGGCTCGCCTTCGCCAGATGGTCGAACTTCTCCATCTGGTCGATCTCGTTGGCGGTGAACCCCTGCTTGCTCGCCTCGAGGGCGTCGTGGATCAGCTGGAGCCTGCCGTCCAGCTTCCGGCCGTAGTCGTTGGTCTGCCGCTGGAGCCTGTCATAGGAGTTCGCGGCATCGCCCTTCCAGGCATGCTGAATCGCGTCGACCACGTCGTTCAGCCTGGAGAGCTTGTTCTTGAGCTTGCCCTGCATCTCGTTGACCTCTTTGATGAGGTCATTGAGATCGGCCTCGCTTGACTGGAAGTCGCCGCCACCTTCTCCGGACATACCGTTCTCCTCGAATCGGGTTGATGGTGTTCACTGGCTGGTCTTCGTGGGCGCTCCGCGTACGGGCCCCCGTCATGTCCCGCGGATCGTCCTCCGCACGAGAACGAATGCGCCGGCGACCACGATGGCCGCTGCGGCACCCGCCCCCAGGTAGATCCACAGACTGCCGTCGTCCTCCGACGCGGCGGCCTCGGTCCCGCCCTGGTTCTTCCGGTCCTCGTCCGTTCCCCCGGCACCGTCCCGGTCGTTCTTGCCGTCGCTCTCCCCCTCGGAGGAGGACGCCTCCGGCGGGAGGGTCGGTTCCGTGGCCTCGATCGGGTTCGTGCCCGGGTCTCCGGGGTCACCCTTGCCTTCGAGGAGGTGAATGCGGGGCCGGACGGCACCGTATCCGATGTAGACGCTGGAGGCCCCCTCTTTCCGGTCCTTGCGCCCGGCGGTGTCCACGAGCACACGCAGAACCTGATTGGCCGTCCAGTCCGGGTTCTTGGCCCAGATCAGGGCCGCCGATGCGGAGGCGATGGCAGTGGCGGCACTGGTGCCTCCCTTGCCAGCGCAGTACTTCTGAAAGCTCTTGTCACACCATCCGGGCATCTCGCTTCCCGGGGCGGACAGATCCACGTTGACGCCGTACTGGGAGAAGCCCGTCACCTCACCCTTTTCGTCAGTGGCGCCCACGCCGACGACGCCGGGGTACGAGGCGGGATATCTCGGCTTGTTCTCACCTTCGGCGTCGTTTCCGACGGAGGCGAAGAGCAGCTTTCCCTTGCTCAGCGCGTACTCGACGGCCTCGGCTCCGGCAGAGTCATAGTACGAGCCTCCGAAGGACATGCTGATGATCTTGGCGTCACTGTCGGCCGCCGCACGGATCGCCTTCTTATAGCCGTCGGCTTTGAGCTTGCTGCCCAGACCTTTCAGCGGAATGCGGTACGGGATGATCTTCGTTCCAGGGGCCAGTCCCCGGACACTCCCGTTCTTCCCTGTGCCGGCGATGACTTCGGCCATGTCCGTTCCATGGCCTAGGTAGTCGTCGGTGGCCTCCCCTGGAGTTCCGGTCATGTCCTCCCCGGGTAGTACCTGGCCCCGGAGAGCATCGGTGGAGTCATTGACGCCGCTGTCGATGACGGCCACCTTGACGCCCTCGCCCGTGCTGACCTTCCACATCTCCTCGGCCCGCATGGCGTCCAGATACCACTGCTGCGAACGGACATCGTCCGCCTGAGCCACAGGTGCCGTCCCGACGAGGCATACGGTCCATGCACCGGTTACAGCCAGCACGGAGAACAGGCGCCGTCGCATCCGCCGCGACGGCAACCTGGGGCCGTGTTCGTGTCCTGCCGTCATCGCCGCTCTCTGTCGTGGGTTAGTCGATAACCGGAGGGGCGATTCCGTCGCGCCCCGTCCGCCAGGTCTCTTCGTCCTCGGTGAGGTAGTCGGGCCTGCGGGAGTCCTTCCGGTTCTCCTCGCGGGGACTGGTGCTTCCGCCGCGGGGTACCGCGCCCGTCGTGCTCTGACCGCTCCCACCCGTTCCGCCTGTGCCACCTCTGGCCAGCCCGGAGCCACCGGGTGTGAAGGGACGTACCGCGCCGCCCTGTCCCGGGGTGTTCCGGGGAGCTCCGACGGCACCGCCGCCGGTCGTCGTACCCGGCCTGCGCCCGGTGGAGCCGCTGCCCGCCCCCGAGCCGATCGCTCCCGTGCCCGCGGCTCCCCCCGGAGGGCGTCCCGTCGTGCCGTGTTCCGCTCCGACCACGGTTCCGCGCGGGAGACGCGGGCCGTTGGACGTCCCTTGGCCCTGCCGCGGAGTCCCTCCGAAGATGCCGCTGCCGCCCCGCCCCATGGGTGGTGTCGTCGTGGTGGGCGCCCTTCCGGCGGGAGGGCCGGAGCCCGTGACCGGACGGGGATTCGTGTTGCTCGCCGGCGGAACGGTGGGCGGGCCCCCTGCTCGTCCCGTGCCGGGCTGACCAGGCCCTTGCCCTGGAGCGTGTGTGGCCGGGAGCCTGGAGGTCCCCACCTGCTTGAGGTTCCCCCCTCCTCTGTGAGTGGGAGCGGGGGCAGGTCCGGGCAGGACGGGGCCGGGCGCTGCGGGCCCACCGCCGGTCGGGGCGGCCGGGGTGCGCGGACCGGCGTCGGAGGGTGCGGGAGGCGCCACGGGAGCGACGGTGTTGAGGTCCGTGCGCACGGGCTCCTGAGGAGCGGGGGCTCCCCCGACGAAGCCGTGCTCGCTCGGAGCGGAAGGCGTCGCTCCCATGCCGGTGGCCTGCGAGCCGCTGGCGAGTCCGCCATTTCCGTAACCGGAGGCTACGGAGTTACGCCCGGGCCCGGGAAGGAACTCGTCCCCAGACCCGGGCGGCGGCGCCGGCGGCATGCCGACGTTCGGCATCGGGCCGAACTCCGGCTCCTCCAGGTCCTTCATGTTGTCGTGCGAGACCTTGTAGTAGGAGGCCAGGCGGTTCATCTGGTTGATGGCCTCCTGGCGGTTGTCCTCCTTCTTCTTGGCCAGCTTGTACTTCTCGTTGGACTCGTCGCGTTCCTCGGGCGGGATGCTCTCCAGGCGCGGCGCGGCCATGACCGCCGGGTCGCGCTCGGGCATGCCGCCGCGCACCATGGACAGGCCGACGCCGGCGGCCTTCAGCTGGGTGCTGGCCTTCTCGGTGAAGTCCGCGAGAAGCAGGGTGTTCCTGCTCAGCTTCCGGCCCCACTCACGGAAGCTGTCGCCGAACTCGCCCTCCCAGTCGACCTTGTCGATGTGCTTCTTGAGGTCGTCGCCGACCTGTCTGATCTTGCCGCCCGCGTCCCAGAGCGTGTCGGCGGCGTTCTCGATGTCGGCCGGGTCCGCGTCGTCCACCAGGGAGAACATCTCTTCGAGATCCTTGTTCTCGAAGTCGGTGGTACCCATGACGCTGTTGCGCGCGGCCGTGCCCCCGAACAGGTCGACCGGGGCGAGGGCGCCCTTCCGCTTGAGGTCGGTCATGACGAGCTGTGCCGCGACGAACGGCTCCTCGGGTCTGTCCTGCCCGCTCTTCCCGTCCTTCTGGTCGGTCATGGTCGTACCTCCCCCGTCAGTAGGTGACCCCGGTGGCCTCGTCCTTGGGCGGCTGCTTGCCCGCCGCTTGCTGCTGCTGGTACTGGTGGGCCCTGGTCTGGAGCTCCCAGAAGCGCCGCTTCAGGTCGTCCTCCAGGTTGCCGAAACCGACGTCGGCGCCGTGGACGGCGATGCGCATGGCCTCGATCTGGTCGCC
Source organism: Streptomyces barkulensis (assembly GCF_002843305.1). Lineage (GTDB taxonomy): Bacteria > Actinomycetota > Actinomycetes > Streptomycetales > Streptomycetaceae > Streptomyces > Streptomyces barkulensis. The sequence goes on along the minus strand of NZ_PGSG01000108.1, from coordinate 114,161 downwards.
GAGGACTCCGGAGAGCCTGGTGAGCTGGGTGTGGACCCGGGCGTACTGCGAGTAGACGCCGTCCGCCTCGGCGAACTCGCCCCCGAAGGAGGACCGCTTCACTTCCTGCTGTCCGACCCTCGTGGGAGAGGCGGGCGAGCTCTCCAGCTCCTCCAGGATGTTGTCGACCCGGTTCTTGAAGTCCTTGAGCGACTCGAGTTCACCCTTGAGTTTCTCGGCCGGCACCCCCATCAGGCTCCCCCTCCGCCTGCTCCAACGCACATCCCGATCCGTGCCCCATCACTCTAGCCACTGCCTGTGACACGACGGCAACCCGGTTCTCCGGCACGTCACATGAGCGTCCCGGCGCCGCGCAGGCGCTCCTCGGCCGGTCCCCGTCTGCGCCGCCAGTCCCGGTACACCAGTGAGCCCCCGGCTATCACCGACACCAGGACGCCTCCGCCGACCACCGTGTAGGTGCCCAGGCGCCTGTCGCGTTCCTGCGGGGTCTCGCCGAGGTGGAGTTCGGCCGGGGTGGGCGGTTCGGCCCGGTCCACGCCCTCGCGGGCCACCGGCTTCTCGATCGGTCTGTCGTCCTCGGTAAGCGCCCGGACGGGGTCGACGACGCCCCAGCCCACATGGCGGTCGTGCCCGGGTACGGACCGCTCGGCGGTCTGCGCGATCTGGGCCGCGACGTGGTGCGGTTCCCAGTCCGGGTGCTCGGCCACGAGCAGGGCGGCCACGCCCGCCACGTAGGGCGCCGAGAAGCTGGTGCCGTTGTCGGCGCAGTGGCCCCCGCCCGGGACCGTGGAGATCATGTCGACGCCGGGCGCGGCGACGTCCACGAAGTCGCCCGACTGGGAGAAGGGCGCCCGCTCGTTGTTGCGGTCGGAGGAGGCGACGGCGATGACGCCCTCGTAGGAGGCCGGATAGGTCTCCTTCACGTTGCCGCCCAGGCCGTCGTTGCCGGCCGAGGCGACGATGACGACCTTTTTGGCCAGTGCGCGGTTCACCGCCTGCTCGAGTCTTGAGTTGGGCTTGAGGGCCCTGGTGGTGTCCTGCGAGATGTTGATGACCTTCGCCCCGACGTCGACCGCGTGGTCGATGGCCTCGGCCATGCTGTCGGTGTTTCCCCTCCCGGCGGCGTCGTTCTGCTGGATGGGGATGATGGTCGCGTCGGGGGCGATGCCGACGAAGCCGGTGTTCTCCGCCGGGCGTGCGGCGATGATGCCCGCGACCTTGGTGCCGTGGCCGACGGTGTCCTCCGTGCCGTCCTTCGCGGGTGGCTCGGGGGTGTTGCCGTACTCGTCCTTCTCGGGGGCGGGCAGGTTGCTCATGCCCAGTTCGGTGTCGACCGCGTCCTTCAACTGGGGGTGGTCGTCGTCCACTCCGGTGTCGATGACCGCGACCTTGACGCCCTTGCCCTTCGTCTTCTCCCACAACTGGTCCAGGATCACCCGTTTCAGTGACCAGGGCCTGCCCTCGAAGGGCTTGGCGGGGAAGGTGCACTGCCCGGTGTCCGCGGCGGCCGGCGGCGCCCAGGCCAGAGGGCCGGTGACGGCGCCCAGGGCCGTCAGGCCGATCGCCGCGGCCGTCGGGAGCGCCGCCCACCTCGCCGGGGCGGGTGTGGTGGGGGCCGAAGTGTCCGTCATCTCGCGCTCTCCCGGCTCAGGAACCCTGCGGCTGCTTCGCCGCGCTCGTGCTCAGCCTCGGTCCGGTCGGGAGGAAGCCCGACCAGGCGGCGGGCACCGGCACCGGCCGGACGCCCTGGTAACCGAGCATGATCTGCGCCTGGTTGCCCTCCTGGACGCTCTGCGCCGGGTCCTTCTTCCTGCCGTCCGTGCCGATCTCGGACTCGTCCTGGCCGCTGTCGGTGTTCGCCTGCACCGCGTAGCGCAGACCGGTGTCGGTCACCAGGAAGACTCCGCCGGATCCGGTGTCGCGCCCCGTGACCTGGCGGAAGAGCAGGCCCGATCCGGGGGTCACATAGGCGTTGGTGGCCCCGTTGGGCAGGGTGGCCGGATAGTCCTCGCCCGCCCAGGTGCTGAGCGTCGTGGTGCCCTTCTTCTCGTCGACGCCGCGCAGCACGCTGCACAGGGCGTTCCGGCCGCTGTCCGCCCGGTTGACCGCGCTCGGTTCCGCCTCGGGCCAGTTCCGGCTGCTGCCGTAGAAGGTGCTTTCGGGCCGGATGGTGCCGGCGCTGACCTCCCGGGCCTTGCCCTGCTGGCCGAGCGCGGTGGCCTGCGGGCTGTTGAGCAGCAGCTTGGCCATGAAGTCGGTGACCGGCCTGATCTGGCCCTTGAGCACCACGTAGTGCTGGTGCCCGGTGCCGGAGGGGGCTCGCAGCACCATGCCGACCTGGTTGGCCTCGGCGTCCAGGTCGCCGGGGGCTCCGGCCGGGGTTCCCATCTCCTCGATCCCCTTGGGGAACTGGACCGGATCGCCCTGCTTGAGGGTCTTGAGCCAGTCGCCGGTGACGTCCTGGGGCCGCGTGTTGCCGACGACGGTGCGCAGCAGCGTGTCGTCCGCCTCGATGGGGTACGCGGTGCCCTGCGCGTCGACGATGTGGAGCTCCTTGCCGGGGCCCCGGACGTACAACACCTGGCCGCCGCGCAGCCGGTTCTTCCCCTCGACCCGCTTGGCGTCCCGGTCGGCGAGGACGAAGACCGCCTTCTGCACGCCGTCGTCGCCGGGCTGGACGCACACGGCCCAGCGTTTGGCCTTCGTCGCCTCGTCCTTGCCGGGCAGCCGGTCGGGGGCGTAGGGGATGCCGATGGTGGCGCCGTGCGGGATCTTCCCGCTGTCGAGGACCTTCTCGTCGACCTCGACGATCCCGAACTTGCCGGGGTCCAGCAGGAGTTTCGCGGAGGCCAGGTTGAGCACCGGATGGAGCTGCTTCTTCCCCCTGGTTTCGAGGACGACGTAGCGGGTGGTGGACTCGCTGCCGATGATGACCTTCTCACCGGGGTTGTCCCAACCCTTGGGCGCCTTGGGTTTGAACATCCCCCAGGCCCCGAAACCCGCCAGGATCACCACCCCGATGACCAGCCCGGGGAGTACCGCCCGCAACGGACGCGGCGCCCCCTCCTCGGTCCCGGTCGGTGTGGGCTGGAGGAATGCCGAGACCAGCCGCTTCTTGGCGAAGGTGTAGGCGTTGAGCTCGTCCCGCCGTGATGCCATCTCTCGCTGCTTCTCCCCACTGGTGGGCCCAGTGTCCCCCGGGATTCCGGAGCACCGCCACTGCTGTCTTCTGTCGGTCCGGGCCCCTACTATGCCCGTTGGCGATCGGCCCTCGCTGCTCCGGTAGGGTGATCGCCCGACCAACGCCCTGGAGCGTCAGGGCGATTACGGACACAAGGGGATTTACAGGGGATGGGGACCGCCACGCGGGCCCGGACCGCCACGTCCGCGCCCGACAGCCCGGCGCCGGACGGCGCACGCCCCGAGCCCGCGAGGCCGCGTCCGGTGCGCCCGGCCACGCCGCGCGCCGAGGCACGCCGCGGCCTGGGGCCGCTCCGGCTGCACCACCTGGTTCTGGCCGAGCTGGCCGCGGCGGGGGTGCTGGCCGCGGCCGCCGTGCACGAGGTCCTGGTGATCCCGGTGGCCGTGGTGGCCGTCGCCCTGCTGCTCGTGACGGTGCTGCGGCGGCGCGGCCGTCCGCTCCCGGAGTGGCTGGGCACCGTCATGGCGCTGCGCCGTCGCAGGCGGCGGGCCGCCGCCGAGGTGCTGCCGCCGGACACCGACCCGGGCCTGGCCCCGGCCGTCGAGTGCGATCCGGCCCTGCGCAGCCTGACCTACGTCGACCGCGAACGGCGCGGTGTCGGCATGGTGGGGGACGGCACGTTCCTGACGGCCGTGCTGCGCGTCGGGCCCCGCCCCTCCGCTCTGCGCCCCGGCTCCGACGAGCGCCCCCTGCCGCTGCGGCTGCTCTCCGACGCCCTGGAGGTGGACGGCATCCGGCTGGAGTCGGTGCAGGCGGTGCAGTACACCCAGCCCGCCCCGGCGCCGCATCTGCCGGCGCAGTCGGTGGCCGCCTCCAGTTACGGCCCCCTGCAGGCGTCGTGCGGCGCACCGGCCGTACGGGTGACCTGGGTGGCCCTCAAACTCGACCCGGAGCTGTGCCGGGAGGCGGTCCAGGCGCGCGGGGACGGTCTGGAGGGCGCGCAGCGCTGTCTGGTGCGCGCCGCGGACCAGTTGGCGAGCCGGCTGGCCGGTGCGGGGTTCCGGGCGACGCTGCTGCCGGAGCAGGAGCTGGTCACCGCGCTGGCGACGTCGGCCGGGGCGAGTCCGGCGGCCACGGCGCGGGCCGGGCGTCCCGACTCCTCTCCCGCACGGCGCACCGAGGAGAAGGCCCGTGCCTGGCGGTGCGACGACCGCTGGCACACCACGTACGCGGTGGCGCGCTGGCCCGAGCTGGGGCCGGGGGCCGCCCCGCTGCCGTCGCTGGTGGCGTCGCTGACGGGGCTGCCCGCCCTGGCCACCACCTTCGGCCTGACCCTGAGCCGGAGCGGAAGCCGTTCGGTCGCGATACGCGGACATGTGCGCATCACCGCCCGCAGCGACGCCGAACTGGTCAACGCCCGGCATGTGCTGGAGCGGCTGGCGCGGGAGCGCCGTGTCGGAATCGCCCGGCTGGACCGCGAGCAGGTGCCCGGGGTGCTGGCGACACTGCCGCTGGGAGGGACACGCTGATGCCCGGATCCGCCGACTCGGTGCGCACGGCCGCACGTCCCCGTCTGGGGTTCGGACTGCGCGGGCCGCGGACGGCCCGTCATGTCCTGTCCGTGGAGCAGCTGGACGCGCTCGCCCTGCCGGTCGGTGACGACGGGGTGGTGGCCGGGGTCGACGTCGAGGACCGTCCGGCCGTCATCGGCCTCCACCACCCGGCTCCTTACGACGTGGTGCTGATCGGCGGGCTGTGGACGGCTCAGGTGCTGGCGCTGCGTGCGGCGGGCACCGGCGCGCGGGTGGCCGTCGAGACCGGCCGGCCCCAGGCGTGGACGGGCCTGGCCCGGGCCGCGGGCGGTGACCAGCAGTGCATGACGCTCCATGACGTCGGCCGGGTGCCGCCGCTGGGGGCCACGGCCGTCTCGCCGGTCGTGGTGATCCGGGACTGCGGGATGAAGCCGCCGCGCGGACGGGTCTCCTCGGGGCCCTGGCAGTCGGTGCTGACGCTGCTTCCGTATCTGAGCCCGGTGGCTCCCCGGCTGCTCAGAGGCGCCTCGCTCGCCGGTGTCCAGCAGGTCTCCCCCGAGGAGGCCCGGCAGGTGGGCAGAATCCTCTCCCTGTCCCGGCAGGAGTCCGAGGCGCTGTCCACGCTCGCCGACGGTGTGACGCTGTGGTGCACGGGCCGGGACCGGCGGTTCGTGCTGACCCGGCCCACCGACGCCGAGACGGGGCTGCTGGGCGTGGCCCGGCGGCTGGACTGACCCCCGCCTGCCCCATCCCTCGCCCGTCCGCCGTCTGTCGTCCCGTCACCGGCCCGTTGTCCGAGTGGGACAGGACCGGCATGCCGTTTCGGCGCCTGTGGCGACTAGGGTGGGCGTGCGCGCGGCAGGACATTCCGAAGGAACGGGCCGGAGACCGCGGCGGCGGGGGAGCCGGTGGCCGTGCCCGCCCGTCGGCAGGGAGCGGTCCGCGCGGTTCGGCCGGGGTGCTCGACCAGATCAGCAGGAGGCATTGTGAACAGCGACCGGGACGAGATCCGCGTCGACGGGATCGAACCCGGCGACGACCTGCCCAAGGACGAACTCGACGCCACAGGCGAGTTCACCATCGACTACACACCGCCTGCCTGGTACACGCGGAACACCGACCCCGCCCCGCAGCCGCCGGCCGCTTCCGCGGGCCCCGCGGGCGGAGCGGAGACGGACGGGAGGGACGCGGACGCCGGTACCGGTGCCGGTGCGCCTCCCGCCTTCCCTCCGGTGGCGCCGCCCGAGGCCCCGGCGGCGGACGTTCGGGAGGAGGCCGGCCCGGCGCCGGAGGCCGTTGACGACGGTGGGGACGGACCGGAGGCGAGGGACGGCCGGCAGGCGGAGCACTCCGTCGGCGACGGCCCCGTCACCGACGCGACCATGCGTTTCTCCTCCGCCGCGCTGCGCCGGGAGATCGCCGAACGGCGGGCGGCCCAGGAGTCCGCCGAGGGCGGGGACGACCGGCCGGAGAACGCGGACGGTGAGCCGTCCGGCGGCGTGCCCTCCGCCGGCGAGGCGTCCCCGGCACCGGTGCCGTCCGCCGAATCCGAGGCCCTGCCCCGGCCCCGGTCCGCCGACGACGCGGGTGAGGGGCCCGAGGCGGCCGACGGGGCCGCCGGGCCCGAAGCCGGAGTCGAAGCCGGGGCCGCCGGTGAGCCGCACGGCTCCGCTCCGCAGCCCCCTGCGCAGCCGCCGTGGCAGACCGCTCCGGAGAGTGGTGCACCGGCCGGGCTGCCTCCGTTGCCACCGCACTTCCAGCCCGCCGCTCCTCAGGCCGGTGCACCGGCACCGGCTGCGCCCAACCCGCCCGCGCCGCAGGACGGTTATCCCCTTCCGCAACCGCAGGCACATTCCCAGCCGCCGCAGCCACAGCCGCCGGCTGCGTCCAGCCCGCCCGCTCCGCAGGGCGGTTACGGCTTTCCCCAGCCGCCCGCCGCTCCGCAGGGCGGTTACGGCTTCCCCCAGCCGCCCGCCGCACCCCAGGCCGAGCCCGACCGCCCGCAGCCCGCGAACGCGCCCAACCCCTCGGCTCCGCAGGGCGGTTACGGCTTCCCCCAGCCGCAGGGACAGCAGCCGCCTCAGCCGCAGCCTCCGGCCGCACAGCAGCCCGGTCCGCCCCCTGGGCCCGTGACCGGTCAGGCCGGAGTCCCCATGCCGCCCCCGGAGCCCGCCTCCCAGGACGGTTACGGCTTCCCCCGTCCCCAACCCCAACCGCAGCCGCAGCCGCAGGCACAGCCGCCGGCAGCGCCCAACCCTCCGGCTCCGCAGAGCGGTTACGGCTTCCCCCAGGCCGGCCCTTCCCAGCCACTGCCCCCCGCGCAGCCCTCCGCACCCGGCCCGCAACAACCACAGCCGCAGCAGCAGCCGCAGGACCCCCGTGCCGGCTCCGCCTGGCCCGACCCCCGGCAGCAGCCTCCGAGCCGGCCCGGCGCGCTCGGGTACACCGCGTCGGTGGAGCTGTCCTCCGACCGCCTGCTGAACCAGAAGAAGAAGCCCCGCCCGCAGAGCAACCGCGGTGGCTCCCGCTTCCGCATCGGGGCCAGGAAGGAGGAGGCCGAGCGGCAGCGCAAGCTCGGTCTCATCCGCACCCCGGTGCTGTCCTGCTACCGCATCGCGGTGATCAGCCTCAAGGGCGGCGTCGGCAAGACGACCACCACCACGGCGCTCGGCGCGACGCTGGCCAGCGAGCGGCAGGACAAGGTCATCGCGATCGACGCCAACCCGGACGCGGGCACGCTCGGCCGCCGGGTGCGGCGCGAGACGGGTGCGACGATCCGCGACCTGGTGACGGCGATCCCGTACCTCAACAGCTACATGGACATCCGCCGGTTCACCTCGCAGGCCCCCTCCGGCCTGGAGATCCTCGCCAACGACGTCGACCCGGCGATCTCGACGACCTTCAACGACGAGGACTACCGCCGTGTCATCGGCGTGCTGGGCCAGCAGTACCCGGTCATCCTCACCGACTCGGGCACCGGCCTGCTCTACAGCGCGATGCGCGGTGTCCTCGACCTCGCCGACCAGCTGATCGTCATCTCCACCCCGTCCGTGGACGGCGCCAGCAGCGCCAGTACGACGCTGGACTGGCTCTCCGCCCACGGTTACGGCGATCTGGTGCAGCGCAGCATCACGGTCATCTCCGGGGTCCGCGAGACCGGAAAGATGATCAAGGTGGACGACATCGTGGCGCACTTCAAGACGCGCTGCCGCGATGTGGTGGTCGTCCCGTTCGACGAGCACCTCGCGGCGGGCGCGGAGCTGGATCTGGACATGATGCGGCCCAGGACGCGCGAGGCGTACTTCAACCTCGCCGCCCTGATCGCCGAGGACTTCTCACGCCACCAGCAGGAGCAGGGTCTGTGGTCGCCCGGCGGGAACCCGCCGCTGACCGCGCCGCCCATCCCCGGTCAGCCCCAGCAGCAGCCGCACCCCCAGCAGCAGCCGCAGGCCCCCTACCCGCCGCAGCCGCACCCCCAGCAGCCCTACGGGCAGCCCCAGCCCTACCCCCAGCAGCAGCCACAGCAGCCGCCGCACCCCGGCCACCAGCCGTATCCGGGTTCGGGAGGCCCCTCTCAGCCGCAGCAGCAGCACCCTCACCAGCAGCCGCCCGGCGCCGCGGGGCCTCCCGCGCCCGGCGCGCAGTGGCAGCAGCCGGAGCGGTGACGGCGCCGCGCCGCCGCGGAACGTGAAAGGGCCCGCCGGCCCGAGCCCCTTGGGGGTTCGGGCCGGCGGGCCCGTCCTTCCGTCCGTCCGCCGTACGCGGGCCGGAACGCTCAGCCCAGCAGTTCCTTCGCCACCCGTACGTCCTCTGCCATCCGCTCCAGCAGCCCCTCCAGCGTGTCGAACCTCTCCTGGCCGCGGATGTAGGCCAGGAAGTCCACCGCGACGTGGAGCCCGTAGAGGTCGAGGTCCACGCGGTCGATGGCGTACGCCTCCACCGTCCGCTCGGTCCCCTCGAACTGCGGGTTGGTGCCGACGGAGATCGCGGCGGGCATCGACTCGCCCTCCACCACCAGCCATCCGGCGTAGACGCCGTCGGAGGGGATCGCGGTGTGCGGCAGCGTCTCGACGTTGGCCGTCGGATAGCCCATCTCGCGTCCGCGCTGCGCGCCGCGGACGACGACGCCCTCCACCCGGTGCGGTCGGCCCAGTACCTCGGCGGCCCCCGCCACGTCGCCCTCTGCGACCAGGCGGCGGGTGAGGGTGGAGGAGAACGGCTCGCCGCCACCCGCCTCCCCGCGCTCGAACAGGTCGACGACCATCACGTCGTAGTCGTACGTCCGGCCCAGCTCGGCCAGGGTCTCCACGGTACCGGCCGCCCGGTGGCCGAAACGGAAGTTGGGCCCCTCGACGACGGTGCGGGCGTGGAGTCTGTCGACCAGTACCTTCACCACGAAGTCGGCCGGCGACAGCTTCGAGAACTCCTCGGTGAAGGGCAGGACCAGAACCGCGTCCACGCCCAGGCCGGCCATCAGCTCCGCGCGCCGGTGGTGCGGAGCGAGCAGCGGCGGGTGGCTGCCGGGCCGCACGACCTCGCTGGGGTGCGGGTCGAAGGTGACGACGACAGCCGGTACGCCCAGCTCGCGGGCGCGGTCGACCGCCCTGCCGATGATCAACTGGTGCCCGCGGTGCACCCCGTCGTAGGAGCCGATGGTGACGACGCTGCGCCCCCAGTCCTCGGGGATGTCCTCCAAGCCACGCCAGCGCTGCACAGTGCCCGCTCCTCGCCGAATGCCAGTGGATGGTGCCGGGTCCAAGGGTGCCATGACCCCCCGTCGTGTTCGCACGGGGACCCGCGCCGGAGGGCTCCTGCCGAAAAGCGCCCCGGTGCGCGCCGTGATTCACTCCGCGCGCCCGCCCGACGGGGTGATTCCGGGCCTCCGAGTGGACAGAGAACCGGATGCGCACAGGAGGGGGATCGTGGGTGCGGCGCCGGATCCGGCGCCGCACCCACGGTGCGTACCACCGTCTTCACCGGACCGGGTCAGGCGAAGACGGCCAGGCTCCTGGCCCTGCCCCCCTGCTCCTCGACCAGCGCGAGGAAGCGTTCCCCCGGCCCGAAGACCGCGACCGGTCCGGGGCGGCCGGACGGGGGCATGGCGATCCGCACGCCGTTCGCCAGCAGCCTCGCCTGCCGCTCGTCCACGTCCCAGCGCGGGAAGGCGGCCGCGGCCGCCTCGCCGACGGGCATGACGGTCAGCGACTCCTGGTGCTGTTCCAGGGTGCGCGCCGCGTCCAGACCGTACGGGCCGACCCGGGTGCGGCGCAGCGCCGTGAGGTGGCCGCCGACCCCCAGCCCGGCGCCCAGGTCACGGGCGAGCGCCCGGATGTAGGTGCCGGAGGAGCAGACGACGGAGACCAGCAGGTCCAGTACGGGGGTGCCGTCCCCGGCGCTCCCGGCGCGGACGTCGTGCACGGTGAAGGAGGAGACGGTGACCGGCCGGGCGGCCAGCTCCACCTCCTCGCCCTCGCGCACCCGGGCGTAGGACCGCTTTCCGTCGACCTTGATCGCGCTGACCTTCGAGGGGACCTGGAGGATGTCGCCGGTCAGCTTGGCGACGCCGTCGTCGATCGCCTCGCGGGCGATGCCGTCCGCCGGCGTGGAGGAGGTGATCTCGCCCTCCGCGTCGTCGGTGACGGTGTTCTGGCCGAGGCGGACGGTGCCGACGTACTCCTTCTCCGTCAGCGCCAGGTGCCCCAGCAGCCGGGTCGCCTTCTCGATGCCCAGGACGAGGACGCCGGTGGCCATCGGGTCCAGCGTGCCGGCGTGCCCGACCCGGCGGGTGCGGGCGATGCCGCGCATCTTGGCGACCACGTCGTGGGAGGTGAAGCCGGCGGGCTTGTCGACGACGACCAGCCCGCCGGGCTCCTGGGTTCCTTTGCGTGCCACGGGTCAGGCGTCCTCGCCGTCCGCCCGGCCCCTGGCCTCCCCCGCGCCCCCGGCGTCCCCCGTGTCCTCGGCGTCACCGATGTCCTCGGCGTCCTCCTCGCGCACGGGCTTGCGGTACGGGTCGGGCTCGCCCGCGTAGGTGGCGCCGGAGGACGCCTGGCGCACCTGGGCGTCCGAGGCCCTGGCCCTGGCCAGCAGGTCGTCGATGGTCCGGGCGTTCTCCGGGAGCGCGTCCGGGACGAACGTCAGCGACGGCGTGAAGCGCACGCCGGTCTGCCGCCCGACCTCCGAGCGCAGTACGCCCTTGGCGCTCTCCAGCGCCGCGGCGGAGGCCGCCCGCTCCTCGTCGTCACCGTAGACCGTGTAGAAGACGGTCGCCTCCCGCAGGTCGCCGGTGACCCTGGTGTCGGTGATCGTCACATAGCCGAGCCGCGGGTCCTTGATCCGCCGCTGGAGGGTCTCCGCGACCACGACCCGGATGCGGTCGGCCAGTTTGCGTGCCCGCGCGGTGTCGGTCATGTGTCTGCTTCCTTCTGTTTCGGATCGTTCGGTTCGGTCCGGCCGGGGCTGCGCACCGGACGCGCTCAGTCCTCGTCCCCGTGGAACCGCCGCCGCACCGACAGCAGCTCCACCTCCGGCCGGGCGGCCACCAGCCGCTCGCACCGGTCGAGCACGTCCGAGACGTGCCCGGCATCCCCGGAGACCGTCGCGAGGCCGATCAGGGCCCTGCGGTGGATGTTCTGGTCCCCGACCTCCGCGACGCTCACCGTGTACTTGCGCTGCAGCTCCGCGATGATCGGGCGGACGACCGACCTCTTCTCCTTCAGCGACCGTACGTCGCCGAGCAGCAGGTCGAACGAGAGTGTGCCTACGTACATGGGATGCGGGTCCAGCCGACCCGTGGGGCCTCGTGGGGCGAAGCCCTGCCGACTCCCGGCAGGACACGGGAAACCGTACACGCAACGGTTCCCGGTGATCGACGCATATAACGGCCACGGAGCCCCCCGCCGGGGCGGGAGGCTCCGTGGCCGTTCACCGGTGGCACCCACCGGCCGGGGTCAGGCGCGGGGCTTCTCCCGCATCTCGTACGTCGCGATGACGTCGTCGACCTTGATGTCGTTGAAGTTTCCGAGGTTGATACCGCCCTCGAAGCCTTCGCGGATCTCGGTGACGTCGTCCTTGAAGCGGCGCAGACCCTCGATGTTGAGGTTCTCCGCCACGACCTTGCCGTCGCGGATGAGACGGGCCTTGGTGTTCCGCCTGACCTCGCCGGAGCGGATGATGACACCCGCGATGTTGCCGAGCTTGGAGGAGCGGAAGACCTCGCGGATCTCCGCCGTGCCCAGCTCGACCTCCTCGTACTCCGGCTTGAGCATGCCCTTGAGGGCCGCCTCGATCTCCTCGATCACCTGGTAGATGACCGAGTAGTAGCGGACGTCCACGCCCTCGCGCTCGGCCATCTGCGTGGCACGCCCCTCGGCGCGCACGTTGAAGCCGATGACGATGGCGTCGGAGCCGGTCGCCAGGTCGATGTCGGTCTCGGTGACCGCACCCACGCCGCGGTGCAGGATGCGCAGGTCGACCTCCTCGCCGACGTCGAGCTGGAGCAGCGAGGACTCCAGGGCCTCGACCGAACCGGACGCGTCGCCCTTGATGATGAGGTTGAGCTGCTGCACCTCGCCGGCCTTGAGCACCTTGTCCAGGTCCTCCAGGGAGACCCTGCGGGTGCGCTTGGCGAAGGCGGCGTTGCGCTCGCGGGCGGCGCGCTTCTCGGCGATCTGCCGGGCCGTGCGGTCCTCGTCGACCACCAGGAAGTTGTCGCCCGCGCCGGGGACGCTGGTCAGACCCAGCACCAGGACCGGGGTCGCCGGGCCGGCCTCCTGGACGTTGTTGCCCTTGTCGTCGAGCATCGCCCGGACGCGGCCGTAGGCGTCGCCGACCACGACCGTGTCGCCGACCCGCAGGGTGCCGCGCTGGACCAGCACCGTGGCCACCGCGCCGCGGCCGCGGTCGAGGTGGGCCTCGATCGCGATGCCCTGCGCGTCCTGCTCCGGGTTGGCCCGCAGGTCGAGCGAGGCGTCCGCGGTCAGGACCACGGCCTCCAGCAGCCCGTCGATGTTCAGGCCCTGCTTGGCGGAGATGTCGACGAACATGGTGTCGCCGCCGTACTCCTCGGCCACGAGCCCGTACTCGGTGAGCTGGCCGCGCACCTTGGTCGGGTCCGCACCCTCGACGTCGATCTTGTTGACCGCCACCACGATCGGCACCTCGGCCGCCTTGGCGTGGTTGAGCGCCTCGACCGTCTGGGGCATCACACCGTCGTTGGCCGCCACCACCAGGATCGCGATGTCGGTCGACTTCGCACCGCGGGCACGCATGGCGGTGAACGCCTCGTGACCCGGGGTGTCGATGAAGGTGATCTTCCGGTCTTCGCCGTTGACCTCGGTGGCCGCCTGGTACGCACCGATGTGCTGGGTGATGCCGCCGGCCTCGCCCTCGATGACGTTGGTCTTGCGGATCGCGTCCAGCAGGCGCGTCTTACCGTGGTCGACGTGACCCATGACGGTCACCACCGGCGGACGCGAGACGAGTGCCTCCTCGCCGCCCTCGTCCTCGCCGAACTCGATGTCGAAGGACTCGAGCAGCTCGCGGTCCTCCTCCTCCGGGCTGACGATCTGGACGACGTAGTTCATCTCCTCGCCGAGGAGATGAAGCGTCTCGTCGGAGACCGACTGGGTCGCGGTGACCATCTCGCCCAGGTTGAACATCACCTGGACCAGCGACGCCGGGTTGGCGTTGATCTTCTCCGCGAAGTCGGTGAGCGACGCACCGCGCGACAGCCGGACGGTCTCGCCCTTGCCGCGCGGCAGCATCACACCGCCGATGGACGGGGCCTGCATGGCCTCGTACTCCTGGCGCCTCTGCCGCTTCGACTTGCGGCCGCGGCGCGCCGGACCGCCGGGACGGCCGAAGGCACCCTGCGTGCCGCCGCGGCCACCGGGACCGCCGGGACGGCCACCGAAACCGGGACGGCCGCCGAAGCCGCCGCCACCACCGGGACGACCGGCGAAACCGCCGCCGCCACCGGGACGACCGCCACCGCCGCCACCGGGACGACCGGCGAAACCGGGACGGCCACCGCCGCCACCGGGACGACCCGCGCCGCCGCCGGGGCCGCGGCCGCCGGGACCCGGACGCGGACCCGCGGCCGGACGCTGCGGCATCATGCCCGGGTTCGGACGGTTGCCGCCCGGACGCGGACCCGCGGCGCCGCCCTGTCCGCCCTGCGGACGCGGCATGTTGCCGGGGCTGGGACGGCCGCCGCCGGGAGCCTGCGGACGGGGACCGCCCTGGCCGGCTCCGGGACGCGGACCGCCCGGGGCGCCGGGGCCGCCGGGACGCGGGGCACCGCCCGGACGGGGCGCCTGCGGGCGCGCCATGCCGGTGGAACCGCCGGAGGTGAAGGGGTTGTTGCCCGGACGCGGGCCGGCCGGACGGGCGCCCGGCTTGGGGCCGCCCGGCTTGGGGCCGCCCGGACCGCGGCGGTCCTGGCCCGCCGGGGCGGGACGGCCACCCGGCTTGGGGGCACCCGGACGCGGCGCGCCCTGGCCGGACGGCGGCGCGGTGAACTCGGGCTTGGCCGGGGCCGGAGGCTGTGCCGGGCCCGGCTTGGCCGGGGCCGGACGCGGCCCGGGGGTCGGCGGGGTCGGGCCGCTCCTGGCGGGACCCGGACCCGGGACGTTCTTCTGGGGCGCGCTCCTGGGCGCCTCGGCCGCGGGGGCCGGGGGCTTGGGCGCGCCGGGCTTGGGGGCACCCGGGCGGGGTGCGGAGGCACCCGGCTTCGGGGCGCCCGGCTTGGGGGCCGCCTTGCGGGGGGCGGCGGACTTCGCGGCGGACTTCTTGGCGCCTCCGGCGCCGTTGCCCGCGTCGAACGCGTCGGTCAGTTTGCGTACCACCGGCGCCTCGATCGTCGAGGACGCCGAACGGACGAATTCACCGAGTTCCTGGAGCTTGGCCATGACGACCTTGCTCTCGACTCCAAGCTCCTTGGCGAGCTCGTATACCCGGACCTTAGCCACTTCGCTCCTTACGGTCCGGGGGGATTCGTCCGCCGGACCTTCGCTACTGCATGGGCGTACTCATCGCGTACTCATCGAGTGCTCATCGCAATCTCGACCTACTTCCAACTCGCGAGGTACCTCTCCCGCACGGCGGGGTGCCGTACGGGCGTCGTGCGTGCTTGCTGTCTTACGGTGTTGCCCGCGGTACTGCCTGCAGCAGTTCCGCGGTATCGAGCGGTCCGCCGGCCCGGAAGGCCCGCTGGAACGCCCGGCGGCGGACCGCCAGGTCGACACAGGTCGGTGCGGGGTGCAGATAAGCACCCCGGCCGGGCAGCGTACCGCGATGATCCGGAACGCATCTGTTCCCGATCAGCACCACACGCAGCAGATCGCCCTTGCCCGACCGCTCCCGACAACCCACACAGGTGCGTTCAGGGCATGCGCGGGCACGCGTCCGGTCAGACACTCTTCAGTCTACCTCCCCACGCCGACTGTGCCGTCGGCGGGGTCGCCGCGGGGGTACGGACGGTGACAGACCTCTCAGCCCCTCTCCGCGCCGCTCTCCCGGTGCTCCCCGCCGTGCTCTCCGCTCTGCTCGACGTCCGGGCGGATGTCGATCCGCCAGCCGGTGAGCCGGGCGGCGAGCCGGGCGTTCTGCCCTTCCTTCCCGATCGCCAGCGAGAGCTGGTAGTCGGGCACGGTGACCCTGGCCGACCGGGCCGTGGCGTCCACGACGTCCACCCTGCTCACCCTGGCGGGCGAGAGCGCGTTGGCCACCATCTCGGCCGGGTCGTCCGACCAGTCCACGATGTCGATCTTCTCGCCCTGCAGTTCGGCCATCACGTTGCGCACCCGGCCGCCCATCGGGCCGATGCACGCGCCCTTGGCGTTCAGGCCCGCGCGGGTGGACCGCACCGCGATCTTGGTGCGGTGCCCGGCCTCGCGCGCGATGGCCGCGATCTCCACCGAGCCGTCCGCGATCTCGGGCACCTCCAGGGCGAAGAGCTTCTTCACCAGGTTGGGGTGGGTGCGCGAGAGGGTCACCGACGGGCCGCGTACGCCCTTGGCGACCCGCACGACATAGGTGCGCAGCCGGGTGCCGTGCGAGTAGTCCTCGCCGGGCACCTGCTCCTGCGGGGGCAGGATCGCCTCGAGCCTGCCGATGTCAACAAGGACGCTGCGCGGATCCTTCCCCTGCTGGACGACCCCCGTGACGATGTCGCCCTCGCGTCCGGCGTACTCGCCGAGGGTGACCTCCTCCTCGGCGTCCCGCAGACGCTGCAGGATGACCTGCTTGGCGGTGGTCGCGGCGATCCGGCCGAACCCGGAGGGGGTGTCGTCGAACTCGCGCGGCTCGGCGCCCTCGGGCAGGTCGGCGGGGTCCTCCCTGGCCCACACCGTCACATGGCCGGTGGAGCGGTCCAGCTCCACACGGGCCTGGCGGCGGCTTCCCTCGGTGCGGTGGTACGCGATGAGGAGAGCGGCCTCGATCGCCTCGACCAACAGGTCGAAGGAGATCTCCTTCTCCCTCACCAGACCCCGCAGGGCACTCATGTCGATATCCACGGCTACGCCTCCTCCTGGCTCTCTTCGTCAGAGGCCGCAGCCTGACGCGCCTTCTCGGCCTTCTCGGCGGCCTTGCGGTTGAACTCGATCTCCACCCGGGCCCTGGCGATCTCGGTGTAGGCGAGCCGGCGGGCGGTGGGCCTGCGTCCCTTGACGCCGGGCACCTCCACGTCCACGCCGTCCTCGTCCGCCGCGCCGACGCGGGCGACCAGCTCGCCGCCGCCCGCCTCCTCCGTCAGCTGCGCCCTGACCAGCCTTCCGACGGCGCGGCGGTAGTGCCGCGGCTCGGTCAGCGGGCGGTCGGTGCCGGGTGAGGTGACCTCCAGGACGTACGGGGCGCCGCCCATCACGTCGGTCTCGTCCAGCGCCTCGGAGGCCTCGCGGCTCAGCTCCGCGCAGGTGTCGAGCCGCACACCGTCGTCGGAGTCCACCACCACGCGCAGCACCCGCCGTCTTCCGGCCGGAGTCACGGTGATCTCCTCGAGATCCAGCCCCTTCGCGGTGACGAGAGGCTCCAGCAGTCCTCGCAGCCTCTCGCTCTGGGTGGTGCTCATCCGGGTGACTCCTCGGCCGCGTGTGCTGTTGTGGGAACGTCCAGTCCTGGGGTTACGAGGGTCAAGCCTATCGTCTGCCGCGGGCCGCGCCGACCAGACGGCCCGGACGGCCGGAGGCGCTGCGCCGGGCGGTCGTCCCCCGCACGGGGCATGCGCGGGGCGCGGCGGTGCCCCGCCGAGGGGGACGGTACGAACACGGGTACGCTCACATCCGCGGTGATCGCCGCCCGTCCCCCGCGCCGCCGAACCACCTCCCCTGGGAGCGCCCGTGCCGATCGACCCGCGTCCCCGCCGGCGGAGCCTGCTGGCCGCCGGTGCGGCGGGCGCCGCCGCGCTGCTGCTGACCGGTTGCTCACAGGAGGAGCCGACGGCCGCCGAACGCAGGCTCGCCTCCGCGGACGAACGGCTGCGCGGCGCCGCCGCACGCGGCAGCGCCGCGCTGCTGGCCCGCTACGACCGCACCCTCGCCGCGCACCCGGACCTGGCCGGGCGGCTGGAGCCGCTGCGGGCGGACGTCGCGCGGCATGTGAGGGCCTTCGGCGGGACGGAGTCCGGCGGTTCGGCGAGCCCGAAGCCCTCCGGGACCCCGAAGGCCTCCGCGAGCCCCGGCGGCTCCCCGGCCCCGGACGCCTCCCGGGGCGCCGGGGCGGGCGTGCCCGCCGATCCCGGGCGCGCGCTGGCCGTCCTCGCGAACGCCGAACGCGCCGCCGCCGACGCCCTCACCCGGGCCCTCGACGGCGCACCGCCCGAGCTCTCCCGGCTGCTCGCGTCCGTCGCGGCGGCCGGGGCGGTCCACGTCCACCTGCTCACGGACGGCGAGTGATGAACCAGGCGACGAATCCCGCGGCGAGCCCCGCGACGAATCCCGCGACGGCCACGGCCGCCTCTGCGGGCTCCCCCGCGTCCTCTCCCTCCGGCGGGAAGGACGACCCCACGCTGACCGCCCTGCAGGCCGCGCTCTCGGCCGAGCACGCCGCCGTCTACGGCTACGGCGTCGTGGGCGGGCGGATCGCGGAGGACCGGCGCGCGCAGGCGCGGCAGGCCCACGACGCCCACCGCGCGCGCCGTGACGCCCTGCGCCGCGCGGTACGGCGGATGGGAGGCACTCCCGAGCCCGCCGCGGCGGCCTACTCCCTGCCCTACCCGGTCCCGGACGGCGCCGCGGCGGTGCGGCTCGCCGTCGAACTGGAGGAGCGGGTGGCCGCCGTCTACGCCGATCTGGTCCGGGCCGGCGAGGGCGGGCTGCGGCGGGAGGCGGCAGCCGCGCTGCGGGAGGCCGCGGTCCGCGCGGCACGCTGGCGCGGCACGGGCGTACCCTTCCCAGGTCTCGCCGAGCGCGCCGCGCCGGCGGACCCGGAGTCCCTCTGAAGGGCTCCTCCGCGCAACGCCGACGACGAAAGGGACGCCCGGCATGACATCGGCTCCGCACGTCGAACCCCCGCAGCGGCTGGTGCGCTTCCTGGGCGCGGACTCCCCCTGGCTGGCACGGCTGCCCGGCCTGGTGCGGGCGTCGCTGGAGCGCTGGGAGCTGACGGCCGAGCGGGTGGTCTCCCCGGGCGGACGCGGCAGCCTGGTCGTCCTGGTCCGCCGGGCGGACGGCTCACCGGCCGCGCTGAAGCTGCGCGCCGCCGGCGCGGCGGACGAGGCGGCGGCGCTGTCCCGCTGGGAGGGACACGGCGCCGTACGGCTGCTGGACGCCGCACCCGAGGACGGCGCGCTGCTGCTGGAGCGGCTGCACGCGGACGTGTCGCTGCGCTCGCTGCCGGATGCGAAGGCCACCCTGGAGGCGGTCTCGGCGCTGCACCGGCTGTGGGTGTCCCCCTCGCCCCCGGGCGTCCCCGACTGCGAGCACCCCTTCACCACCGTCGAGGAGTACACCGGCCGGGCCGTGGAGGGCATCCGCGCGCATGTGCCCGAGGAGGCCCGCCCGCTGGCCGACGAGGCCCTGGCACTGCGCTCCGAACTGCTCACCGACGCCCCCGAGGACATGCTGCTGCACGGCGACTTCCGGCAGGGCACGGTGCTGTCGGGGGACCCGGGGCGGGCGCACTGGCTGGTGGTCGGCCCCGATCCGCTGGTTGGCGAGCGGGCGTACGACCTGGCGCGACTGGTCCGCGACCGGCTGCACGACCTGGCCGCCGGATCCGGCGCCCCGGCGATCGCCCGGCGCCGGGTGGGCAAACTGGCGAACTCCCTGGAGGTGGACCGCGACCGGCTGCGCGGCTGGAGCCTGTACCGGGCGGTGGAGTCGGGCGCGCGGCACATCGCCGCCGGCGACCGCGCCGACGGCGAGGCGCTGCTGGAGTTCGCCGGCTGGCTGTGAAACCTGACCGCGGGCCCCGGTCAAGGGGCCCGCGGCGACGGCTCAGGCGGATTCGCCGGCCGAGCGGACCAGCCGCTCCACCGCCTCGTCCACCGGGACCTCCTCGCGCTCGCCGGTACGCCGGTCCTTCAGCTCCACCAGACCCTTGGCCGCGCCCCGGCCCACCACCAGGATCTCCGGCACGCCGATCAGCTCCGCGTCGGTGAACTTCACACCGGGCGAGACGCCCGTACGGTCGTCCACCAGGACGCGCACTCCGGCCGAGGCCAGCCTCTCGGTCAGCTCCAGGGCCATCTCGATCTGGGCGCCCTTGCCGGCGGCGACGACGTGGACGTCGGCCGGCGCCACCTCGCGCGGCCAGCACAGGCCCTGGCCGTCGGCCGTCTGCTCGGCGAGCGCGGCCACCGCGCGCGAGACTCCGATGCCGTAGGAGCCCATGGTGACGCGGACGGGCTTGCCCTCGCGGCCGAGCACGTCCAGGGAGAAGGCGTCGGCGTACTTGCGGCCGAGCTGGAAGATGTGGCCGATCTCGATGGCCCGGTCCAGCTTCAGCCCCTCCCCGCAGGACGGACAGGGGTCGCCGTCCTCGACGGTGACCACGTCCAGGTACTCGTCGACCTCGAAGTCGCGGCCGCACACCACGTTGCGGGCGTGGGTGTCGGGCTTGTTGGCCCCGGTGATCCAGGAGGTGCCGGGGGCCACGCGCGGGTCGGCGATGTAGCGGAAGGCGGTGCCGGCCAGCCCCTGCGGGCCGACGTAGCCGCGCACCAGGGCGGGGCGGCCGGTGAAGTCCTCGGCGGTGACCAGCTCCACCGTGGCGGGCGCCAGGTGCTCGCCGAGCTTGCCGAGGTCCACCTCGCGGTCGCCGGGCACGCCCACGGCCCAGATCTCCCCGTCCACCTTGACCAGCAGGTTCTTCAGGGTGGCGGAGGCGGGTACGCCCAGGTGGTCGGCGAGGGTCTCGATGGTGGGGGTGTCGGGGGTGTCCAGTTCCTCGACGGGCGGGTGGCCCATGGGGTCGGCCGGCTTCAGCGGGAAGGTGACGGCCTCGGTGTTGGCCGCGTAGCCGCAGGCCGGGCAGTCGGCGAAGGTGTCCTCGCCGGCGGCGGCCGGGGCGAGGAACTCCTCGGAGGCCGAGCCGCCCATCGCGCCCGAGACGGCGGAGACGACCCGGTGGTCCAGGCCGAGCCGGGTGAAGATCCGCAGGTACGCCTCGCGGTGCAGCCGGTAGGACTCGGCCAGCTCCTCGTCGGAGGTGTCGAAGGAGTAGGAGTCCTTCATCAGGAACTCCCTGCCGCGCAGGACGCCCGAGCGCGGGCGGGCCTCGTCGCGGTACTTGGTCTGGATCTGGTAGAGCATCACCGGCAGATCCTTGTAGGACGTGCACTGGTCCTTGACGACCTGGGTGAAGATCTCCTCGTGGGTGGGCCCGAGGAGGTAGTCGGCGCCCTTGCGGTCCTTGAGCCGGAACAGCAGGTCGCCGTACTCCTCCCAGCGCCCCGAGGTCTCGTAGGGCTCCTTCGGCAGCAGGGCCGGGAGCAGTACTTCCTGGGCGCCGATGGCGTCCATCTCCTCGCGCACGATCCGGGTGACGTTCTCCAGGACCTGCTTGCCCAGCGGCAGCCAGGTCCAGATCCCGGCGGCGGTGCGGCGTACGTAGCCGGCGCGGACCAGGAGCCTGTGGCTGATGGTCTCGGCGTCGGCCGGGTCCTCGCGCAGCGTCTTCAGCATGAGCCGGGACATGCGCTGGACACGGGCTGCCATGGGTTTCTCCTGCGTGCGGTGGGTCGGTTTGCGAAGCCGCACCGGTGATGCGGCCCGCCCAGGAGACTACCGGCGCCGCAGCGGCAACGGCGCACCCATCACCGCATACGGACTCCCGGCGCTCGGACTCCACCTCCCGGGGGCCACCCCCCGGCCCCCCGGCCGGACCCACCTCACCGCCGCAGCGGCAACGGCGCACCCATCACCGCATACGGACTCCCGGCGCTCGGGAACAGCACGTGGCGGGCCAGGTCGCGGTAGCCCAGCGAGCGGTAGAGGGCGCGGGCCGGGCTCTCTGTGTCGATCGCGGAGAGGATCGAGCGCGGTTCGGCGGCGGCGTCGGTGATCGTGGTGATCAGCCTTCGGCCGAGGCCGTGCTTCTGGTACGCCGGGTGGACGTGCAGTTCGGTGATGACGAAGGCGTCGTCCAGCCACCCGGCGTTCCCGTTGCGCCGCAGGTACGGCTCGACGACCGTGGACCACCACTGTGTGCGGTCGTTGGGCATCCCGTAGACGAAGCCGACCAGCCGCCCCCGCGGTGTGGTGGCGCCCAGTGCCCGGACTCCGGGGGAGGCGGCGTGCCGCAGCACGATGTGGCGGCGCACCCCCACCTCGTCGTCGGTCAGTCCGAAGGCGACGGCCTGTACGGCGAGTGCCTCGTCCACGCGGGCTGCGAGGTCCAGGGGACCGACCTGGGCGTCTTCCATGGTCAACGACCCTACTGGAGGGACCGGGTGGATCGGCGAACACCCGCGCGGGCACCGGCCCGTTCGGGACCGCCCGGCGCCTCCCGGCGCCTTCCCGTACCCGTCCGGGACCGTTCAGAACAGCACGCTCATGAACGCCCCGACCTCGCGGAAGCCGACCCGGCGGTAGGCGGCGCGGGCCGCGGTGTTGTAGTCGTTGACGTAGAGGCTGACGACAGGGGAGACCTCGGTCAGCGCGTAGCGCAGCACCGCCGCCATGCCGGCGACGGACAGGCCCCGGCCGCGGTGCTCGGGCGCGACCCACACGCCCTGGATCTGGCACGCCCGCGGTGTGACGGCGCCGATCTCGGCCTTGAAGACCACCCGGCCGTCCTCGATGTGGGCGAACGACCGGCCGGCGCCCACCAGTTCGGCGACCCGGGCCTGGTAGATCAGCCCGCCGTCCCCGGCCATCGGCGAGACGCCGACCTCCTCGGTGAACATCGCCACGCAGGCGGGCATCAGCACGTCCATCTCGTCCTTGCGGACGCGCCGCACATACGGGTCGGGCCGTATCCCGGACGGCATGCGGTCGGCGACCATCAGCGGCTGGTGGCGGCGGACCTCGCGGGCCGGTCCCCAGTGCGGCTCCAGCCGGGCCCACAGGGCGGCGGTGGGCCCGGCCGGGCCGACGACCGACGAGCAGCGCCGCCCCTGGCGGCGTGCCCGTTCGGCGAAGGCGCGCACCGCCTCCCGCCCCGCGCAGACGGGGACGAGGTTGGCGCCCGCGTAGCACAGGGACTCCAGCCGCCCGCGGTGGTACCAGCCCCACATCTCGCCGCCCAGCCGCCACGGGTCCAGGCCGGCGACCCGGACACGGGCGGCGACGAAGGCGTTGTTGACCGGCTCGCGGTCGAGCACCGCAAGGGCGTCGTCGAGCTCTTGGGGCTCGACGACACGGGTGGTGGTGGTCGTCAACACGTGGGGTGCCTCACCGTGCGGCCGTGGTGGCGGGGGAGCGTCTTTTCGACTTTACCCCCGGGCCGTGGCGGGCGGCCCCGGCCGGTCGGTCAGCTGACGGAGACCTCCGGCTCGCCGGAGATCACGCCGTCCTTCTCCATCTGTTCGGCGATCTTCATGGCCTCGTCGATGAGGGTCTCGACGATCTTCGACTCGGGGACGGTCTTGATGACCTCGCCCTTGACGAAGATCTGGCCCTTGCCGTTGCCGGAGGCGACTCCGAGGTCGGCCTCGCGGGCCTCGCCGGGCCCGTTGACGACGCAGCCCATGACGGCCACCCGCAGCGGGACCTCCATGCCCGCCAGCCCGGCGGTGACCTCGTCGGCGAGCTTGTAGACGTCCACCTGGGCGCGGCCGCAGGAGGGGCAGGAGACGATCTCCAGCCGGCGCTGGCGCAGCCCGAGGGACTCCAGGATCTGGATGCCGACCTTGATCTCCTCCACCGGCGGGGCCGACAGCGAGACGCGGATGGTGTCGCCGATGCCCTCGCTCAGCAGGGCGCCGAAGGCGACGGCCGACTTGACGGTGCCCTGGAAGGCCGGGCCGGCCTCGGTGACGCCCAGGTGGAGGGGGTAGTCGCACTGGGCGGCGAGCTGCCGGTAGGCGTTGACCATCACGACCGGGTCGTTGTGCTTGACCGAGATCTTGATGTCGCGGAAGCCGTGCTCCTCGAACAGCGAGCACTCCCACAGCGCGGACTCCACCAGCGCCTCGGGGGTGGCCTTGCCGTACTTGGCCAGCAGCCGCTTGTCCAGGGAGCCGGCGTTGACGCCGATGCGGATGGGGACGCCGACGTCGGAGGCCGCCTTGGCGATCTCCTTGACCTTGTCGTCGAACTGCCGGATGTTGCCCGGGTTGACGCGCACGGCCGCGCAGCCGGCGTCGATGGCGGCGAAGACGTACTTGGGCTGGAAGTGGATGTCCGCGATCACCGGGATCTGGGACTTCCTGGCGATGACCGGCAGCGCCTCGGCGTCGTCCTGGGACGGGCAGGCCACGCGGACGATCTCGCAGCCCGAGGCGGTCAGCTCGGCGATCTGCTGGAGCGTGGCGCCGATGTCGGCGGTGACGGTGGTGGTCATCGACTGCACGGAGACCGGGGCGTCGCCTCCGACGGCCACCGAGCCGACCTGGATCTTCCGGCTGACCCGTCTGTCGGCCAGTTTGGTCGGTACGGACGGCATTCCGAGCGAAATGGCTGTCATTGTGGTGTGCAACCCCAAGCTGTGGTTCAGTGCCCCGTTCGGCGGCGGGCTCCGGCCTCCGAGATTACGGTACGCCCGGTGCCCGGGGCACACCGTGGTCCGCCGTACGCGGTGCGGGGCCGCGGGCGCGCGCCCGCGGCCCCGCACCGGCGTCAGCCGGTCAGGCGTACGGGGTTGACCACGTCCGCGATGAGCACCAGCAGCGTGAAGCAGACGAAGACGCCCGCCACCACGTACGCCACCGGCATCATCTTCGCCACGTCGAACGGGCCGGGGTCGGGGCGGCGCAGCGCCCTGGCCAGGCCCCGGCGCAGCGACTCCCACAGGGCGCCCGCGATGTGGCCGCCGTCCAGCGGCAGCAGCGGCAGCATGTTGAACAGGAACAGGGAGAGGTTGAACAGGGCGAGGGTGAGCAGGGTGATCGCCACCCGCTGCTCCGCCGGGATCTCCAGGGCGAAGATCTCCCCGCTGACGCGGGCCGCGCCGACCACGCCCATCGGGGAGTCCTGCTCGCGCTCGGCGCCGGCGAAGGCCGCGTTCCACAGGCCGGGGATCTTCTCCGGCAGGCGGGTCAGCGCCTCCGCGCCGGCGACCATCATGTCGCCCATGCGGTCGACGGCCTGCGGGAAGGACTGCTCGACCACTCCGGTGGCCGGGGAGAAGCCGAGGAAGCCGGTGGTGACGTACTCGCCCTCGACGTAACCGCCGCGCCCGTCGGACTTGGCGACCTGGTTCTTCACCAGGTCCGCCCGGAGGACCTGGCGCTCGCCGTCGCGCTCGACGGTGATGGTGGCCGGCCCGATGGTGTCGCGGATGCGCCGCTGGAGCTCGTCCCACTCGGTGACCTCGGCCCCGTTGAAGGCCACGATGGTGTCGCCGGGCTTCAGCCCGGCGGCCTTGGCCGGGGAGTCGGGGGCGCCCTTGGGGCAGGTGTCGGTGCGCTCGGAGACCTTGACCACGCACTCGGAGACGGAGGAGACGGTGGTGGTCGTGGTGTTGATACCGAAGGTCATCAGCGTGCCGAGGAAGATCGCCACGGCCAGCACCAGGTTCATGAACGGGCCGGCGAACATCACGATCACGCGCTTCCAGGGCTTGCGCGTGTAGAACATCCGCTTCTCGTCGCCCGGCTGGAGCTCCTCGTAGGCCGCCGCGCGGGCGTCCTCGATCATCCCCCGGAAGGGGGAGGTGGAGCGCTGCCGGACGGCTCCGTCGTCGCCGGGCGGGAACATGCCGATCATGCGGATGTAGCCGCCCAGCGGGATCGCCTTGACGCCGTACTCGGTCTCGCCCTTCCTCCGCGACCACAGGGTGGGGCCGAAGCCGACCATGTACTGCGGCACGCGGACGCCGAACATCTTGGCCGTGGACAGGTGGCCCAGCTCGTGCCAGGCGATGGAGAACAGCAGGCCGACGACGAAGACGACTATGCCGAGGATGGTCATCACCGTCGTCATGCGCGTGCCTCCGCCGTCGGTCGTGTCATGTGTGCCGCCAGTTCGCGGGCGCGGGCGCGCGCCCAGGTCTCGGCGTCGAGCACCTCGTCCAGGGTCAGATCACTCCCCTTGGGGGTGCCGTGCTCCTCGACCACCGCGGCGACGGTATCCACTATGCCGTTGAAGGGCAGCCTGCCGGACAGGAACGCCTCGACGCACTCCTCGTTGGCGGCGTTGAACACCGCCGGCGCGGTGCCGCCCAGGGCCCCGACGTGGCAGGCCAGCGCCACGGACGGGAAGGCCTTCTCGTCCAGCGGGAAGAACTCCCAGCTCATCGCCTTGGACCAGTCGAAGACGGGTCCGGCGTCGGGCACCCGGTGCGGCCAGCCGATGCCGAGCGCGATGGGCAGCCGCATGTCGGGCGGGCCGCACTGGGCGATGGTGGAGCCGTCCCAGAACTCCACCATCGAGTGGATGTAGGACTGCGGGTGGACGACGACCTCGATGCGGTCGAAGGGGATGTCGTACAGCAGGTGCGCCTCGATGACCTCCAGACCCTTGTTGACCAGGGTGGCGGAGTTGACCGTGATCACCGGGCCCATCGCCCAGGTGGGGTGGGCCAGGGCGTCCTGGGTGGTGACGTGCTCCAGCTCCTCGCGGGTGCGTCCTCGGAAGGGGCCGCCGGAGGCGGTCACCAGCAGCTTGCGCACCTCGGAGCGAGTGCCGCTCATCAGCGCCTGGAACAGCGCGGAGTGCTCGGAGTCGACGGGGATGATCTGCCCCGGCTCGGCCAGCGCCTTCACCAGGGGGCCGCCGACGATCAGGGACTCCTTGTTGGCCAGGGCCAGGGTGCGGCCCGCCCGAAGGGCGGCCAGGGTGGGGCGCAGGCCGATGGAGCCGGTGATGCCGTTGAGGACGGTGTGGCACTCGGAGGCGGCCAGTTCGGTGGCCGCGTCCGGCCCGGCCAGCACCTCGGGCAGCGGCTCGGCGGAGCCGTGGCGGGCGCGCAGCGCCTCGCGCAGCTCGCCGGCCCTGCCCGGATCGGAGACCGCGACGGTGCGGACCTTCAGCTGGTGGGCCTGCTCCGCCAGCAGCTCCACCCGGCCGCCCGCGGCGGACAGCGCGGTCACCCGGAAGCGGTCGGGGTTGGCCAGCACCACGTCGACGGCCTGGGTGCCGATCGATCCGGTGGAGCCCAGGATCACGATGTCGCGCGGGCCGTCCCCGGCGGGGGCGTCGGCCGGGTGGCGCAGATGCGGGTCTGCGAGGGGGGCGGGACTGTCGGTCATCCCCCTATTGTGTCCGGTCCGCGAGACGGCCCGGACACCGCGTCGCGCCGCGCCGCCCCGCGCCACCTGGCCGCCACCCCGCCGGGCGCCGGGCGGGCACCGGCCGGGTGGCGTAGGGCCCGCCCGCCGGCCGGTGCGCAGCCCCCTCCACCGCCGCCCCGGCCGTGGACGGCGAGGCCGCACGGGGGGCGGGGACGACGGCGCGCTCGACGCCGTCGGATTGACGGCGGCCTCTTGACGGCGGCTTCTCCCCGAAGGTGAGACCGCCGCCGGGCCGCCTCCTTCCGAAAACCGTTGCCGCTCACCCGGAGGCGAGGAGCCAGGCGGCGCCGGATGCGGACAGCACGGTGAGCGCCGTCAGGACGGTCTCGGCCACCGCGAGCGCGTAGCGCGTCACCGCGCCGGCCGCCGCGCCCACCGCGTCCGGCAGTCGGCGCAGGCGCTGACCGGGCAGGACAGATGCCCACTGGGCCGCCCTGTGGCGACCCGCGCCCACCCGGCGTAGGCGAGCGGCGCGGTACGGGTGCCGCAGTGGACGCAGGCCCGGCCGTTGAGGCGGTCGTCGGGGGTGTCGGCGGGCAGTTCGATCACCGTCTCGGAGGCGGCCCGCCTCGGCAGCGGCGCGGCGCTCACGCCCACCCCTCCGTCCGCTCGCACCGGTCGCGGCGCTCGATCAGCCGGCCGAGCTGCGCGTAGTGCAGTTCCAACTGACCCGGCTCCAGCACCATCTCGGTCTCGACGGACATGCCGTCGTCCCCGTGGACGGTGACGGGGACCGTCACCCGGTCCCGCACCCGGTCGTACCGCGCGTCCCTCTTGCTTGGCGTTGCGTGCATCTCTCGCACTCCCGACATCCGATCACCGGACTACAAGCGCCCGGTGTGACGACTTGGACACCCAACGTGTCGGATTCACCATGGCATCGCAACCCTTCGAAGTGCAACACAAACACTTAACTTCGCCATTTCGCACACCCACGGCCCGCTTCTTCGGCAAACTGATCTCTCGTCAAAGCCGTTGAAGGAGAGCCCATGCCTGCCGACCCCAAGCCCACAGTCCGACGCCGTCGGCTGGGATCAGCGCTGCGGAGGCTGCGCGAGGCGAAGGACCTCACGCTGGAGGACGCGGCACGTCACCTGGAGTGCCACAAGGCGACGATCTCCCGCTTGGAGCTGGGCCGTTCCGGGGTGCGAACTCGCGACCTGCGTGCGTTGCTCTCGCTCTACGGCGTCACCGAAACAGCCCGGATCGACGCCTTCCTCGAGATGGCCCGCAAGGGGAAGGAGTCGGGCTGGTGGCAGCGCCACGCCGGCGTACTGCGCCCCGGCTACACGGACTTCATCGAGCTCGAAGCCGAAGCGGCTGAGATCGGCTGCTACGAACCGCTCCTCGTGCCTGGCCTCCTTCAAACCCGTGACTACGCTCGCGCCGTGATCAGCGCCTATCCATCGGTACGCACCGAGGAGGATGTCGAGCACAGGCTCGAGGTACGCGCCAACAGGCAGAATCTGCTGACCGATGGACGGGGCATTCAGCTCTGGGCCGTGATCGGGGAGGCGGCTCTGCGCAGCAGGATCGGCGGTCCGGAAACGATGGACCGACAGCTCCACCACCTGCTCTCCCTGACCGAGCTGCCCAATGTCACCCTCCAGGTCCTTCCGATCGACGCAGGGGAGCATCCCGGTGGCAACGGACCGTTTGTGATCTTCACCTTCCCGCTGCCGGAGGAGAGCCAAGTGGTCTGCGAAGAAGGCCTGATCACGACCGTCTACCTGGACAGCCCGGACGAGGTGAAGACATACGCTGATGCCCTCGACGCACTACGCGCGGCAGCACTCAGCCCTCGCCAGTCCCACGCAGCGATCGCCGAGTTGCTGACCGACCGGTAGAGGAGATGGAGCAGATGGTGAAGGAATCGAACAGCGCCGACATACCGAGCGGCTGGCGCAGGTCCAGTCACAGCGGCGGCGAGGGCAACTGCGTGGAGGCTGCCGCCCTGCCCGGCGGGCGGACGGCCGTGCGGGACTCCAAGGACCCCGCCGGGCCGGCGCTCGCCTTCGGCGCCGCGCCGTGGGCGGCCTTCCTGGAGCAGATGCGCGCGGAGGGCTGACCGCGCGCCGGGGCGACGTAATCCCGTTGCCCGCACCCGACGCGGCGGCGCAGACTGCCCCGGTGCTGATCCGACGCGAGAGCCCCGCCGACGTCTCCGCCGTACGCGCCGTGACCGGGGCGGCCTTCGCCGCCCGGTCGCAGACGCCCGTCCCGGTGGAGGTCACCCTCCTGGACGAACTACGCGGCTGCGAGGCATGGTTGCCCGCGCTGTCGCTGGTGGCCGAAGGCCCCGGCGGCGAGGTCGTCGGCCATGTGGTGTGCACCCGGGGGTACATCGGCGCCGCGCCCGCCCTGGGGCTCGGTCCCATCGGCGTCCACCCCGGCCACCAGGGACGCGGCACCGGTTCGGCACTGATGCACACCGCGCTCGGCGCGGCCGACGCCCTCGGTGAACCGCTGGTGGCCCTGCTCGGCGACCCCGCCTACTACCGCCGCTTCGGCTTCCGCACTTCCACCGAGTACGGCATCAACCCGCCCGACCCGGCCTGGGGCGAGTACTTCCAGGTCCGCACCCTCGCCGCGTACTATCCCGAAGCCCCCGCCCTGCGCGGCGCTTTCGCCTACGCCGAGCCGTTCGGCCGGGTGTGAGCGGGCGCAGAGCCGAAAGCTCCTCCTGGGCACTGCACGATTCCATGCGGATCCGCCGTCCCGGACCGCATGCGTTCGCGGCGGGCCGACTGCTCCCTGCTCTCGGGTCCCGGGTGCCCTGCTGACAGCGGATCCGGTTCAGGAGACGACGACTCCTCCCAGATCATCGGCCGCCTCGCGCCCCAGGGACCTGTCGCAGAACTGGATGGACCAGTTCCCCGCCGTGACGATGAACCTGGGGAGTTCCGGCACGCTGATGGCCAGGCGCAGTGCGTCGTCGCGCTCGGCGGACGTGTCGTGCAGTTCCAGATAGGCGCAGGGCTCCTCCGACCGCTGCGTCACGCACGTCATCGCGTCCGCCGCGTCCTTCTCCCTCTCACGCATCTCACACCCCACGGAGGCATCCAGCGCGTCCGCGAGCGAGTCGAGATCCTTGTAGCGAGGTTTCTTCGGAATGTCGGGCAACGGGAACAGCGGCGGAAGGACGACGGCGTCAAGCGCCTCGGCGACCTGGGGCGCGTATGCGGGCTTCAGCACACGGATGTACCAGTTGCCGGCAGCGACCAGCGTGTGCTCGTACGGCTCCTCTCGACGACTGGCGATAGAGCGCCCGATCTCGTCCTCCGCGACAACCCCGGTGTCGAATACCGAGACCTCGTTTTCGAACCGTTCACCGTCGATACTCGCCACACAGTCGAGGCCGGAACCAGAACCCACCTGCCCCTGTCTGCGGCGAAGCACACCGCAGTCGATCCCTTCCTTTCCAAGCGCTGCGATGAGTTCGTCCGCGGTGTCGAACCGAGGCTCCGCCGGAACATGACCGGGGATGGGCTTCAGCGGGCTCGCGCTGCCGCTCGAAAAAGAATCACAGGCAGTGATCGCCAGCATAAAACATACAGCGTATACTGATATGAGTTTTCTCATCGGTTCGCGCCCGTCAGCCGTCCAGGTCAGGGGAATTCGATTCAAAGATGGTTCCGGGATCGACGGGGAATGGGTCGTTCTCTTCCGCTCCGATGCCAGCGGAGGGACCACCGATGTCATAGATCGGGTCTATACTGAAGCGGTGCCCCCTGGGGACCTGCGACTCCATCTGGTCGATGGCACGAGACCTTTCCTCCTCAGGCAGGGCGTACCAGGCCATGGCATCCTCTATATGCGGGACAATTCTGTCCCAGTTCTCTCCCCGGGGCCTGATGTCGTTTTGCCTCTCCTCGGACTCGTCGCCGTACTGTTCGTTCAACTCCCTGACCGCAGGCGTGTCAGCCGAGTACAGGATGAACAGGTCCTTTTCCGTGTTAGCCCCGTACGGGTTCTCCTTGAGATCTTGCAGATGGTAAGCGCTGAGCCGTACGTTCAACCCCGGGTCAGCCTCGATCTCGGCGGCAAGCTCCGCGTCGCTCACGTCTCCCAAGGATCTCCCATCAACCAAACGGAAACCCTGTGGATGGTTCTCTATGGTTCTGCGCGCTGTTTCCAGTTTCATATGGGTGATCCCCAGCGACTTCTCGGGGTAGGGTCCCACAGCGAGGCTCCAGTTGAAGAGCCGGCCGAACTCGGTGACCGGCCCGCGCAGGCTGGGGCTGTGGTTCTGGTGCCACTGCTGTTCCTGCCACAGGACGGCCAGCAGAAGCTTCCGGCTCATACCCGTCTCCAGCGCGGCCCGGTCCACCGCGGCGAGAACTGTCGGCGGGACGTTGATCCGGTGGAGCCCGTCGAGTCCGCCCGACAGACGTAGCGCGATGCCCAGCGGACTGTCGTCCTTGAGCGCGTCTCTCACCAGCTTCGGATCACCGATGTCGGTGAGACCTTCGATGGTACGCAGGGCCCGCGCGGCCTCGATGTCCGCACGGGTGGCCTTCGACAGCGCGGCGGAGATGACGTCGCGGGCGTGCTCCACCGGCTCCAGGTGCTGGCCGCCGCCCCTGGGGCCCATGACGGAATGGGCCGACTGCACACGGCCGCTGTCGTCCACCTTCAGATCGTGCCTGCGTGCGTAGTCGAGTGCGCTGTGCAGGTCCCTCTGCGCGTCGGCGATGTCATCGGCGAGATCGTCGTAGACGCGCGCCAGAGCGCGTAAGGCGACGGCGGCCGCCTCGTAGTCGTCGGCGTGCCTGACGAAGCGGCTGCGGGCGGCCTTGCCGGTGTCGCCCACCCAGCAGGTCCGTAGCGTCTCGGCCACCTCGTCACGGGCGTAGGAGGCGAGTCCGTCGCACTGCTTCGCCGCGGCCACCGCGTCGTCGGCGGCGTCCCGCCACTTCCGGGGACTGGCGGTGTCGAGTTCGGGGACGGAGACCATCAGGCGCCCTCCAGCCAGCGGGCCGACGCCCGAAGTCCGGCCGCCGTGGAGCGGTCCTGGTCGATCTGCTGGTCCATCGCCTTCGTCAGTGCGTCGGCGGCGTCCTCGACCAGATCGCTCAGGCCGTGGAGCCGCTTCTGCCAGGCGTTCACGCAGTCGTCGCTCGCGGCACCGGCAAGCCAACCGGAGTGACTTGTTCCCGCCGCCCGCGCATCGGCCAGCTTCGACTTCGACCGGGCGTCGGTGTTGGCCGTGCGGATGCCCGACGCCTTCGACCGGACCGGTCCGTCCTCCAGTCCGAAGTCCGCGTTTGCCAGGTCGGCCCCGCCCCGGCCACCGCCCTCCACGGACGCGAGCCGTGTCTGCGCCTCGCGCCTGCGGCTCGCCTCCGCCACGAGCTGATTCCACTCATCGTCGAACGACATGTCCCCCCTCATGTGTCCGGCCAGGGGCGAGCCGGTCTCTGCCTCCACTGGTGCAGCCCCCGCTGGTACAGAGGCATCCTGTAGTACGACCTTCTGCGGGGCAAAGGCATACCGGCTGGTTTCCGACAACCGCCGTCGCGCGGATCGGTCCGCCACAAGGCACGAGCGGAGCATCGACACCGGAGCGGACCAGCCATGAGGCGAGGTACGGGCCTGGGGGCCCGGCGATCCGGGCGGCGGTGGGGGCAGGGGCTGGGAGCAGAACCACCACGATG
The DNA here is from genome assembly GCF_002843305.1 of Streptomyces barkulensis. GTDB lineage: Bacteria > Actinomycetota > Actinomycetes > Streptomycetales > Streptomycetaceae > Streptomyces > Streptomyces barkulensis. Next base: position 81,992 of record NZ_PGSG01000108.1, on the reverse strand, counting down.
TCCACTCCGGTGTCGCCTTGCTTTCGCTGCCCGTGATCCGGACGGACACAGGCCGGCTCCACCAGCATGATCCTTTGCGATGCGGCTTCGAGCCGCCATTCCCACCACGATCCGCTTCACCGACGGTCTGCTCACCGTCACGTTCCCGGAATCGACCGGAAGCCCTGTCGCACCGTTCGCGGCCAGCCGCCCCGGCCCAGGAGGACCCCCCTGCTTGTGTGACACCTTCGCCTACGCCGAGCCGTTCGGCCGGGTGTGAGCAGAGGCGGGATCAGAGCGATCCCGGCGGAGCCAGCCACTGGGTGGGCTGGCCGGTGATCTCGGCGATGGTCTCGAAGTCGCGGTCGTAGTGGAGCAGTGTCAGACCCTGGAGTTCGGCCGTGGCGGCGATCAGGAGGTCCACGGCTCCGGCCGAACGATGCCGACCGACCTTCGTCAGCTCCCTCTGGACGTCCCAGGCGCGGGACACGGCCCGGTCGTCCAGAGGGCTCCAGCCGAAGATCGCGTCGAGGTCTGCCACCAGCTCGGCGCGGTCCTCGGTGTTCCGGGCGCTGTACAGGAACTCGACCTCGGTCACCGGGCAGCGCGCGATGATCCCCTCGGTCAGGGGTTTCTCCCAGGTGTCGCGCGCGGGCTGCCGGAGGATGCGTACCAGGGCGCTGGTGTCAATCAGGTAGACGGCGGCGGTCACGGTCGGTAGTTCTTCTTCTCCAGGAGTTCGTCGAACGCTCCGGCGTCCGCCTTCGCCGCGAGCCGGGCGAGCGCTATGGCACGGCGCTTGCGCTCCACACCCTCGCGCAGGGCGGCCGTGACCGTGTCCTTCTTGGTCTTGGTCCCGAAGGCGATCGCGGCGTCGGCGAGCAGTTTCTCATCGATGTCGATCAGCGTCTTGGCCACGGCCACACCTCCGAATATATCCATCTGGCAGTCGAGTATATCCCTGGTCCAGCCATGAGCCACCGCTTCACCCCTTGCCCGGGGATCGGCGGCTTCCTGACCGCAGGTGCGAAAACGGTCCGATCCCCGGTCGGGCACCGCTTCCCGCGTCAGTACGCCACCGTGAATCGCCTGCGGTGATGCCGGGGCCTCTCCGCCTCGTCCAGCAGGGCCACCGCAAGGTCGGCAACCGTGATGCGGGAGACGCCCTCGGCGTCGGTGATCAGTTCGTCGGCACCCAGCCGGTAGCGGCCGGTGCGCTCCCCCGGCTCCAGTTGGGCGGGCGGGCTGAGGTACGCCCAGTCCGCTGTGGAGGTGTCGGCGCGGCAGACCGCCAGTTGCTCGGCGCCGGCCTCGGCGACGGCCCGCCAGTCGGGGTGGAGGTACCGCGGGTCGTCGAGGACGGTACGGCCGCCGGTACCGGGCACGGTCAGGCTTCCGGCGCCGCCGACGAGCAGTAACCGGGCGCCCGCTTCGGCCGCGCCGGACAGCAGGGCCCGGGTGGTGGCGGCGAGTTCGCGCTCACGGCCGGGTGCCGGGCGGGTGGCGCCGACCACCACGTCCTGGCCGGCGCTCAGTTCGGCCACGTCCTCGGCGCTGCGGGCGTCGCCGGTGCGGCCCAGGGCGGCGGCGGGCAGCTCGGGCAGGCGGGCCGCGTCGCGGACGACGGCGGTGACCCGGTGGCCCCGGGCCAGCGCCTCGGCCACCACCTGACGGCCCACGCTGCCGGTGGCTCCGAAGACGGTGATGTGCATGGTTTTCAACTCCTTTGGAGTTCGGGGTTCTTGACTTCGGCGCGCACAGCAGGCACGGCGGGTGCGCCGGTTGCGGGGCGGGGCCGGGCCTGGGCCGCGACGAGGGCGGCCAGGACGGTGAGCGCGCCCACCGTCTGCGCCCAGGTCAGGTGCTGGCCGAGCACCAGCCATCCGAGCGCGGTGGCGACCAGCGGGCTGAGCAGGCCGAGGAAGGTGACGGTGGTGGGTGACAGGGCGCGGATCCCCCGGAACCACAGGGCGTAGGCGAGTGCCGCGCCGACGGTCGACAGGTAGCCGTAGCCGAGCAGGTTGCCGGCGGTCAGCCCGGCGGGCGGCGGCCCCTCGGCGGCCAGGGCGACGGGGAGCAGCAGCAGCCCGCCCGCGACGAGCTGCCAGCCGGTGACGGCGAGCAGGGGCGCGGGCACGGTCCACCGCTTGCTGAGGACGACGCCGGTGGCCATGACGGCCGCGCCGCCGAGCGCGGCGGCGACGCCGACCGCGTCCAGCCTCGCGTCGGCCCGCAGGACGAGCAGTCCGACCCCGGCCACACCCGCCACTCCGGCGAGCGCGGTGCGGAGGGTGAACCGCTCGCCCAGCACGGCGGCGGACAGCCCCGCGGCGATCAGGGGCTGCACCGCTCCGGCGGTGGCCGCGACGCCGCCGGGGAGCCGGTAGGCGGCGACGAACAGCAGCGCGAGGAACACCCCGATGTTGAGGGTGCCGAGCACGGCCGCGCGCCACCACCACTGCCCGGTGGGCAGGCGGCGGGTGAGGGCGAGGAGGAGAAGCCCGGCGGGCAGGGCGCGGAGGACGGCGGCCAGCAGCGGGCGGTCGGGCGGCAGCAGTTCGGTGGTGACGAGATAGGTGGTGCCCCAGATGGCCGGGGCCAGGGCGGTGACCAGCAGGATTCCGGCTCGATTACTTAGCACTAAGGAAAAGTACCTCACTGCTAAGCAACCCGGCCATGGCGAGTGACGCATCTCTCACCACTAAGGCACCGAGTAAGGTGAGGGCATGGCCGATCACGTCGACCGAGTGCTGGAGCAGTGGGCCCGCGAGCGCCCCGACCTGGACGCCTCCCCGATGGGGGTGATCGGGCGGCTGGGCCGCCTCTCCCGGCTGATCGACGCCGAACTTCGCCGCACGTTCGCCGCCCACGGCCTGGACCACGCGTCCTTCGACGTCCTGGCCACCATGCGCCGCAGCGGGCCGCCGTACCGGCTGAACCCGGCCGAGCTGATGCGCTCGGCCATGGTCACCTCCGGGGCCATCACCCAGCGCCTGGACCGGCTGGAGGCACGCGGCCTGGTGGCGCGCTCCCCCAGCGAGACGGACGGCCGTGGCGTACACGTCACCCTCACCGAGGAGGGGCACGCACTGATCGACCGGGTGCTGCCGGACCACCTGGCCACCGAGCACCGTGTCCTGTCCGGGCTCACCGACGCCCGGCAAGGCGAACTCGCCGGACTGCTGCGCGAGTTGCTGGAGTCGCTCGGGGACCGGGTGCACTGAGCCGGGCGCGCCGACGGACCCGGCCGACGCGCCCGCAACCGACCCTCAGGGGATGGGGCGGTGGACGTCCGTGCGGGTGGAGGGGCCGGGGGCGGCTTCGGCGATCCAGGGGCCGGGGGTGGAGGGGTCGACGACGCCCTCCTCCAGCCAGGCGTACGCGCCGCCCAGGACGCCGCGCACGACCTTGCGGTCGATGTCGTCGGTGTTGTCCCACAGCCGTCCGAAGAGTTCCTCGGCGCGGAGGCGGGCCTGGCGGCAGAAGGCGTCGGCGAGTTGGTAGGCGGCGCGGCCGTCTTCGCCGCGGGCGCGCAGCATCTCCGCCCGCACGCAGGCGGCGCTCATGGCGAACAGTTCGGCGCCGATGTCGACGATCCTCCCGAGGAAGCCCTGCCTGCCCTCCAGTTTCGCCTGCCAGCGGGACATGCCCAGGAAGGTGGCGCGGGCCAGGCGGCGGGAGGCGCGTTCGACGTAGCGCAGGTGGGCGGCCAGGTCGGGGTGGCCGGCGGGGTGGAACTCGCGGTAGGAGCCGGGCAGTTGGCCGGGCCCGGCGACCAGTTTGGGCAGCCAGCGGGCGTAGAAGCCGCCGGCGCGGACGGCGGCGCGGCCCTTGTCGGTGAGGGTCTTGTCGGGATCGACCAGGTCGCCCGCGACCGACAGGTGGGCGTCGACGGCCTCGCGGGCGATGAGCAGGTGCATGATCTCGGTGGAGCCCTCGAAGATGCGGTTGATGCGCAGGTCGCGCAGCATCTGCTCGGCCGGTACGCCGCGCTCGCCGCGGGCGGCGAGTGAGTCGGCGGTCTCGAAGCCGCGCCCGCCGCGGATCTGGACCAGCTCGTCGGCCATCTCGTAGGCCATCTCGGAGCCGTAGAGCTTGGCGAGGGCGGCCTCGATGCGGATGTCGTTGCGGTCGTCGTCGGCCATCTGGGAGGCGAGGTCGAGGACGGCCTCCAGGGCGAAGGTGGTGGCGGCGATGAAGGAGATCTTGCTGCCGACGGCCTCGTGGCGGGCGATCGGCTTGCCCCACTGCTCGCGGGCCGCGGACCACTCGCGGGCGATCTTCAGGCACCACTTGCCCGCCCCTGCGCACATCGCGGGCAGGGAGAGGCGGCCGGTGTTGAGGGTGGTCAGCGCGATCTTCAGCCCGGCGCCCTCAGGGCCGATCCGGTTGGCGGCCGGGACGCGGACACGGTGGAAGCGGGTGACGCCGTTCTCGATACCGCGCAGGCCCATGAAGGCGTTGCGGTTCTCCACGGTGATGCCCTCGGAGTCGGCCTCGACGACGAAGGCGGTGATGCCGCCCTTGTGGCCCTCCGAGGCCGGTACGCGAGCCATGACCACCAGCAGGTCGGCGACGACGCCGTTGGTGGTCCACAGCTTCACGCCGTCCAGGACGTAGGCGTCGCCGTCGGGTACGGCGGTGGTGGCCAGGCGGGCCGGGTCGGAGCCGACGTCCGGTTCGGTGAGCAGGAAGGCCGAGATGTCGCCGCGGGCGCAGCGCGGCAGGAACGCCTTCCTCTGCTCCTCGGTGCCGAACATCTTCAGCGGCTGGGGCACGCCGATCGACTGGTGTGCCGACAGCAGCGCGCCGACGGCGGGGCTGGCCGATCCGGCCAGGGCCAGGGCCCGGTTGTAGTGGAGCTGGCTCAGGCCCAGGCCGCCGTACTCGGGGCCGATCTTCATACCGAGCGCGCCGAGTTCCTTGAGTCCCTTGACCACCTCGTCGGGAACCAGGCCCTCGCGGTCGATGCGCGGGCCGTCGATCTCCGTCTCGCAGAAGGCCCGGAGCCTGGCGAGGAACTCCTCACCGCGCCGGGCGTCCGCGTCGGCGGGCCGGGGGTGGGGGTGGATCAGGTCGAGGCGGAGGCGGCCGAGGAAAAGCTCCCTGGCGAAGCTCGGCTTGCGCCAGTGCTGCTCCCTCGCGGCCTCGGCCACCTGTCGTGCTTCGCGTTCGGAGACGGTCATCGCGGTTCACCTCGCACTGCCGGGGACTGCGGAGAACTGCCGGGGCTGCCGGAGAACTGCCGGGAACTGCGCAACGGGTGCTGCGCGATGCGTGTACCCGTTGTGCGCGGTACGTACCGTTTCCGGGGCGCGGTGCACCCGTATGCGGCCATCTGTTGAAGCGCTTCGACAACCCGTCGCAGAGCATCTGGACAGGCGGTCAGGTCGGGTTTAGGGTCGGTCCGCAGATTCCCTGTCGAAGCGCTTCACCTCAGCCGCTTCCCGCACCGCCCTGGAGAGCCCATGGTCACCCTCGCCGAGGTCGCCCGGCATGCCGGAGTCTCCGCCAGCACCGTGAGCTACGTCCTCAGCGGAAAGCGTTCCATCTCCGCCGCCACCCGCGAACGCGTCGAGCAGAGCATCCGCGAGCTGGGCTACCACCCCAACGCCGGCGCGCGGGCGCTGGCCAGCAGCAGGTCGAACGTCATCGCCCTGATGATGCCGCTGCGCACCGACATGTACGTGCCGGTGATGATGGAGATCGCCCTGGCCGTCGCCACCACCGCCCGCGCCCACGACCACGACGTGCTGCTGCTGACCGGTGAGGAGGGCCCGGAGGCGGTGCGGCGGGTGGTGGGCAGCGGGCTGGCCGACGCGATGATCCTGATGGACGTCGAGCTGGACGACGCCCGCCTGCCGCTGCTGCGCGACACCGGGCGCCCCGCCGTGCTCATCGGCATCCCCGCCGACCCGTCCGGGCTGACCTGCGTCGATCTGGACTTCACCGCCACCGGTGCGCTGTGTGTGGAGCATCTGGCCGAGCTGGGTCACCGCGACGTCGCGGTGGTCGGCGAGGCGGCCGCCGTCTACGAGCGCCACACCGGTTTCGCCGAGCGCACCCGCGACGGGCTGCGCGCCCGCGCCGCCGAGCTGGGGGTGCGGCTGCTGCACCGGCCGTGTGAGGGCAGTTACGCGGCGATGGCCGGGACGCTCTCGCGCATCCTCGACGAGCGCCCCGGCACCACCGGCTTCGTCGTGCAGAACGAGGCCGCCATCGACCCGCTGCTGAGCCTGCTGCGCCAGCAGGGCCGGGCCGTGCCCGAGGACGTCTCGGTGGTCGCCATCTGCCCGGACCAGGTGGCCGTCCAGGCGTCCGTGCGCCTGACCTCGGTGGCCATCCCCGCCCACGAGATGGGCCGCCGCGCGGTGGAGCTGGTGATGGCCAGGGTGCGCGGCGAGCGCGGGGAGCGCCTGGAACTGCTGCCCCCGCGGCTGACGGTGCGGGCCAGCTCCGGCCCGGCCCCCGCCGCCCGCTGACCCCTCACCCGCCGCTCCCCCTCCTCCCCCCTCCTCCCCCTCCTCCCCCATCCTCCCCGGCTCTTCCCGCTCTTCCCGCCCGCGACCGGTCCGCACACCGACGAGCCCCTCAGGAGCCCCGTGTCCACACCCGCCTTCTCCCCTCCCCCCTCCTCCCTGGCCCAGTCCTCACCCACCCGCGGCACCTTCCGCACCCGCGACGGCGCGCTGGAGTGGCGCGGACGGCAGGAGACCGTACGCGTCGAGCCCTGGGGCCCGGACGCCGTACGGGTGCGCGCCCGGCTGGGCGGCCCGGTCCTGGACGGGCTGCCCGGCGCGCTCCTGGCCGACCCGCCGCCCGCCGAAGACGGGCCGGACATCCGGATCGAGGACGACCACGCGCGGGTGACCTGCGGCGCGATCACCGCCGTGGTGAGCGCCGACGGCATGCTGCGTTTCGTGCGCACCGGCGACGGCGCCGAGCTGCTGTCCGAGGACCGCGCGCACTTCTGGTGGCCCGGCTCCCGGCTGCACACCGCCACCGGCAACGGCTACCACCGCCTGGAGCAGCGCTTCGCCGCCTACGAGGATGAACGGCTGTACGGGCTGGGCCAGCACCAGCACGGGCTGCTGGACCAGAAGGGCGCGGTGGTCGACCTCGTCCAGCGCAACGCCGAGGTCTCCGTCCCCGTGCTGACCTCCAGCCGCGGCTACACCCTGCTGTGGAACAACCCGGCCGTCGGACGGGTGGAGCTGGCGCACAACGGCACCCGCTGGGTGGCCGACTCCGCCCGCCAGATCGACTACTGGATCACCGCCGGCGACCCGGCCGACGCCCAGCGCCGCTACTCGGCCGCCACCGGCCGCAGCCCGATGCTGCCCGAGTGGGCGGCCGGCTTCTGGCAGTGCAAGCTGCGCTACCGCACCCAGGAGGAACTGCTGTCGGTGGCACGGGAGTACAAGCGGCGCGGGCTGCCGCTGTCGGCGATCGTCTGCGACTTCTTCCACTGGACGCATCTGGGCGAGTGGAAGTTCGACCCGGCCGAGTGGCCCGACCCGGCGGCCATGGTCAAGGAGCTGGAGGGGCTGGGGGTGAAGCTGGTGGTCTCGGTGTGGCCGTCGGTCTCGCCGCTGAGCGAGAACCACGGGCCGATGGAGCAGCAGGGCCTGTTCATCGGCACCGAGTACGGGCCGATGGCGCACGCCGACTGGCCGGACAAGGGGGTGGCCGAGCCCGTCCAGGTCGCCTTCTACGACGCCACCAACCCCGACGCCCGTGACTTCGTGTGGTCCCGCATCCGGGAGAACTACCTGTCGTACGGCATCACGGCGTTCTGGCTGGACGCGGGTGAGCCGGAGCTCAAGCCCGGCTTCGCGGCGAATCTGCGCTACCACGCGGGTCCGGGTCTGGAGGTGTCCAACCTCTATCCGCGCGAGAACGCCCGTACCGTCCACGACGGTCTGGCAGCCGAGGGCGTCACCGAGATCATCTCGCTGAACCGGTCGGCCTGGGCGGGCTCCCAGCGCTACGGCGCCGCCCTGTGGTCCGGGGACATCGGCACCGACTTCGCCACCCTGCGCCGCCAGATCGCGGCCGGCCTCAACACCGCGCTGTCGGGCATCCCGTGGTGGAACACCGACATCGGCGGCTTCCACGGCGGCGACCCGGACGACCCGGCCTACCGCGAGGTGATGGTGCGCTGGTTCCAGTTCGGCGCGCTCTCCCCGCTGATGCGGCTGCACGGCTTCCGCGACCCGGGGATGCCGCTGGGCCCGGACATGACCGGCGGGCCCAACGAGGTGTGGTCCTACGGCGAGGAGGCCGGGGAGATCCTGGAGGCGTACCTGCGGCTGCGCGAGCGGCTGCGGCCTTACGTGCTGGAGCAGATGCGCGCCGCCCACACCGAGGGGCTGCCGCCGATGCGTCCGCTGTTCCTGGGGTTTCCCGGCGATCCGGCCGCATGGGAGGTGGACGACGCCTATCTGTTCGGGCCGGATCTGCTGGTGGCGCCCGTGCTGGAGGCCGGCGCCCGGGAGCGCACCGTGCACCTGCCGGCCGGCGCGGAGTGGACGGACGCCTGGACGGGCGAGAGGTACCCCGGCGGCGGGCCGGTCACCGTGCCCGCGCCGCTGGAGCGGATCCCGCTGTTCCTGCGGGACGGCGCCCGGCTGCCGGTCCGCGAGGACTGAGACGGTAGGCGACCTCCCGGGTACGCGGACGGCGCCGGCGGATGCGATCCGCCGGCGCCGTCGCCGTTTCCGCCGTGTGCGGGGCGTGCCCGCCGCCCTATGCGGACGGGTCCTCGCGCAGGACGGCGGCGCCGTGGCGGCCGAGCGTGATCGCGTGCTCGTGCCGCCGCCCGGTGAGCTCGTCGGTCGCCGGGACGGGCAGGGGGACGGTGGCCGGCTCGCGCCGGTGGTTGAGGACGAACAGCCACGCGCCGCGGCGTACGGCCTCCACTCCCGTGGGCAGTCCGGGAAGCGGAGGCCGCAGCCCGGCCTCGCCGGCCGCGCGGGAGAGCAGGGCGCGCAGCGCGGCGGGATCGGGGAGGGTGGACAGGTACCAGGCGGTGCCGTCGCCGAAGGGGTGGCGGGTGATCGCGGGACGGCCGTCGAGTTCGCCGCCCCGGTAGGCGGCCACGGTCTCGGTGCCGGGCAGGGTCTCGAAGTCCTCGCGCCACAGGGTGCCGACGGCGCCTTCCGCGATGTCGTCCCCGAAGGGGGCGAGCGGCTGGGCCTGGCCCTCGTCCAGCGGCCACCACTCGTGCAGGGTGCCGATGCCCAGCACCTCGCGCAGCCGGGCGTCCACACCGCCCTTGCGCACCCGGTCGTCGGTGTCGGCGACGCCGGTGAAGAAGCCGCACACCAGGGTGCCGCCGCCTCTCACGTAGGAGGCCAGGTTGTCGAGGGCGGCGTCGGTGAGCAGGTACAGATGGGGGACGGCGACCAGAGCGTAGCCGTCCAGCCCGCTCTCGGGGTGGGCGAGGTCGCAGGTCAGATGGGACTCCCACAGGGCGCGGTGCCAGGCGCGCAGCGGCCGCTCGTAGGTGAGGAGACTGGAGGGGCGGCCGGCGGACAGGGTGGCCCACCAGGCGTTCCAGTCGTGCAGTACGGCCGCCCGCGCGGTCACGGGCGAGCCGGTGAGAGCGCCCAGGCGGCCCAGGTCGGCGCCCAGTTCGCGCACCTGCCGGAAGGTGCGGCCGCGCGGCCCGGCGTGGGAGACCATCCCGGAGTGGAACTTCTCGCTGCCCTGCCGCGACTGGCGCCACTGGAAGAAGCAGATCCCGTCCGCGCCGCGCGCCACGGCCTGCAGCGACCACAGCCGCGTCAGGCCCTCGGGCCTGGGGTGGTTGACGCCGCGCCAGTTGACCGGTCCCGCGGCCTGTTCCATCAGCAGCCAAGGGCCGCGCGCCTGGGAGCGGGTGAGGTCCTGCACCAGCGCCCCCCACGCCGCGCCGTCGTCCCCCTCCGGGGCGGCGGGGTCGGGGTAGAGGTCGACGGAGACGACGTCCTCGCGCTTGGCCCACTCCCAGCCGTCCTGGCCGGCGAACAGGGGCATGAAGTTGGTGGTGACGGGGATGTGCGGGGTGCGGTCGATCAGGGCGTCGCGTTCGGCGGTGAAGCACTCCAGCAGGGCGTCGCTGGTGAAGCGGCGGAAGTCCAGCTCCTGGGTGGGGTTGACCATGTACTGGGCGCGGCGCGGCGGGATGATCTCCTCCCAGTCGCCGTAGCGCTGGCTCCAGAAGGCCGTGCCCCAGGCCTCGTTGAGCGCGTCCAGGCTTCCGTAGCGGTCGCGCAGCCAGCGGCGGAAGTGGGCTGCGGTGGCATCGCACCAGCAGGTGGTGCCGTACTCGTTGTTCACGTGCCACAGCCGCAGGGCGGGGTGGTCGCCGTAGCGGTCGGCGAGGTCGGCGGTGATGCGCAGGGCGTGGTCGCGGTAGACGGGCGAGGAGGCGCAGAAGTGGTTGCGCGAGCCGTACCAGATGACCGCGCCCGTCTCGTCGCGCGGCAGGGTCCCGGGGTGGCGGGCGCCCATCCAGGGGGGCGGGGAGGCGGTGGGGGTGGCCAGGCAGACGCCGATCCCGCCCGCGTGGAGCAGGTCCAGGACGCGGTCGAGCCAGCCGAAGTCACGCTCGCCCGGGCGGGGTTCGAGCCGGGCCCAGGAGAAGACGCCGACGGTGGCGAGGTTGACGCCCGCCTCGCGCATCAGCTCCATGTCCTGCTGCCAGACGGATTCGGGCCACTGCTCGGGGTTGTAGTCGCCGCCGTAGAGGATCCGGCCGCGGGTGACGTCGGCGAGGGTGGGCCTGGGCGGGGGTGTCACAGGATGCCTTCCGTAGTGGGCGCCGCGGTCGCCCGTGGTCGGTGGTCGGTGGCCGGATCGGTCCGGGGGTGGCGGAGGCGGGGAGGTGGCGGCGGGCGCGGTCAGCCCTTGACCGCGCCGATGAGCATGCCCTTCTTGAAGTGCTTCTGGACGAAGGGCGAGAGCACGGCGACCGGCACCAGGGCCAGCACCATCACGGCCATCTGCACCGAGAGGGTGTGGATCTGGCCGGTGTTGATGATCTGGGACATGCCGGCGGGCCGCTCGCCCTTGAGGACGATCTGGTTGAGCACCACCTGGAGCGGCATCTTGGTCTGGTCGTTGAGGTAGATGGAGGCGTTGAACCAGGCGCTCCAGTAGCCGACCGCGTAGAACAGCGAGATCACCGCCAGCACTGGTTTCGACAGCGGCATCACGATCCGCCACAGGATGCGGAACTCGCCGGCGCCGTCGATGCGGGCGCTGTCGATCAGCTCCGGCGCGGTGTTCATGAAGAACGCCCGCAGCACCAGGATGTTGAACACGCTCACCGCGCTGGGCAGGATCAGCGAGGCGTAGGTGTCGATCAGCCCGAGGGACTGGACCAGCAGGTAGGTGGGGATCAGCCCGGCGCCGAAGAACATCGTCGCCAGCAGGGTCATCAGCATCGGCCGGTGGCCGAAGGAACCCGGGCGGGACAGGCCGTAGGCGCACAGCACCGAGACGGCCATGCTGAACAGCGTGCCGGTGACGGTGACGCAGGCGCTGACGACGGTGGCCCGGGTGACCTGGCCTCCGGAGAGCAGCTCGCGGTAGGCCTCGAAGGTGATGCCGTCGGGCACGATCACCAGGCCGCCGGCCTCGCGGATGGTCTCGGCCGACGACAGGCTGGTGACGACCACGATCCACAGCGGGAAGAGGATCGCCAGGCAGGCGACGGCCAGCACCGCGCCCTTGGCGGCGGTGCCGACACCGCTGGGCGGCTCCTCCCAGGCGGGGCGCATCCGGGCTCCGGCGCCCTCCGTCTCGCGGTCCTCGGTCAGCACGCTCACTTCTTGTACACCCCCTGCTCGCCCAGCAGATGGGCGGTCTTGTTGGCGGCCAGCACCAGGCAGAGGCCGAAGACGCCCTTGACGATGCCGACGGCCGCCGCGTAGCCGAAGTCGCCGTTCTCCAGGCCGACGTTCCACACATAGGTGTCCAGCACCTCGGCCGCGCCGGTGCCCACCGCCGTGCGCTGCAGGAGTATCTGCTCGAAACCGACGGTGAGGGCGTCGCCGACGCGCAGCACCAGCAGCAGGGCGATCACCGGACGCAGCGCGGGCAGGGTGATGTGCCACATCCGCCGCCACCGGCCCGCGCCGTCCGCGGCGGCGGCCTCGTACAGCTCGTGGTTGACGGCGGCCAGCGCGGCGAGGAAGACGATGATGCCCCAGCCGGCGTCCTTCCAGATGGCCTGGAAGGTGATCAGGAACTTGAAGAAACCGGGGTCGGTCATCAGGTCGAAGCCGCCGCCCCAGCCCCTCTCGCGCATGGTCTGGGCGATGATCCCGGCGCCGCCGAGGATCTGCTGGAAGACGGTGATGACCAGCACCCAGGAGAAGAAGTGCGGCAGGTAGAGCACGCCCTGCGCCCAGGCGCGCACCCGGGGGCCGATGATGCTGTTGATCAGCAGGGCCAGCAGGATGGGGACGGGGAAGAAGAACACCAGCTGGATGAGGAAGATCAGCAGGGTGTTCTCGACCGCCGACCAGAAGTAGGGGTCCTCCCACATCCGCTGGAAGTTCTCGCCGCCGATCCAGGGACTGAGGGCGAAGGACTCGGTGAAGGAGTCGCCGAGGTAGGGGTCGAACTCCTTGAAGGCGACGACGTTGCCCAGCAGCGGTACGTAGGCGAAGACCAGGACCAGCAGCAGGGCGGGCAGCGTCATCAGGACCAGGGAGCGGTCGCGGCGCAGCCGGTGCCGCCGGGTGATGCCGCCGGGGGGCGGGGATGCCTTGGTCTTCCCGCGGCCCCCGCTCCCGCCTCCGTGTCCGTCCCCGCCTCCGCCGCCGTCCGCGTGCGGCGGTTCCCCGTCCGCGGTCGGCGAGCCGGCCGGGGCGGCCGGGGCGGCCGGGGCGGCCGGGGCCAGGTGGGGGGCCGGGGCCGTCCCGGTGGGGCCGGTGTTGCCGGCCGGTGCCTCGCCGGGGGCCGTGCTGTGGGACACGGGACTCTCCTCGTCAGCGTCGTTCCGGTCCCGGCCCGGTGGTGCGGTGCGCCGCGGTGGGCGCCGGGCCGGGGGCCTGTGGGCGCGGGTGCGTCAGGCGGCGGACTCGCCGACTTCCTCGATCAGCTTCCGGTACCAGTCGCGCAGGTCGTCGCCGCCGGCCCGGCGCCAGTCCTCGACGGCCTTCTGCATGTCGGAGACCTTCTTACGGCCGCGCACCACGTCGTTCTCCAGGTCCTCGAACTGGTCGCTCAGATTGGTCCAGCGGTTGGGTTCGCGGACCTGCATCCCGTACAGCAGGGGCTTCTTCATGAAGGCGCCCATCCGCTGCTGCCAGCCGCACCAGTCCCGCACCACCTGGGGGTGGTCGGGGAAAGCGGCGACGGCCTCGGCGCTGGCGGTGAAGAAGTAGGTGTCCTGGACTTCGGTGACGCCCTGCCCGGTCTTGGTGGGCACACCGTCCTCGAGCGTGTAGTGGGTGCCCTCCACCCCGTACCTGACCAGGCGGTTCTCCTTCGTCCCGTAGGGAGCGGCGGCGAAGTTGGCGATGGCCAGGCACTCCTGGACGGTCTCCTTGGAGGCCTTTCGGTTGATGAAGGCCCAGATGCCGGCCGGGTTGGCGAAGTACAGCTGCGGGTCGCCGCCGTCGTGGCCGAAGATGTCCATGCCCTGGACGCGGAAGTCGGGGTTCTGCCCACTCTGCTCGAAGGTCCAGCCGTACCACTTGGCGTTGCCGTCGTTCATGATCATCGACTGGCCGGCGGTGAAGCGGGTGCCGGCGTCGCCCCGGCCGGTCTTGGCGTCGGGGTGGACGACGCCGGCGGCGTAGAGCTTGCGGGTCCACTCCAGCGCCTCGAGGTAGTTGTCCGTCTCGATACGGTGGACGAGCTTGTCCCCCTGCCACTGCCAGCAGTACGGCTTGTCCGGCAGCACGCCGAAGATGTTGAACGCCGTCCACTTCATGTCCTCGCACGCCCACACCTTGGCCTTGGGCGCGGTGATCTCCTTGGCGAGGTCCATGAACTCCCGCGGGCCGGCGGGCACCTCCCAGCCCTTGTCCTCGAAGACGTCCTGGCGGTAGTAGGGGATGATGATGTCGACCGCGCCGGCCGGGATCGGCAGTCCTCTGAGCTTCCCGCCGAAGATGGACATCTGCCAGGCGGCGGTGGGGATCGCGGCGAGGTTGGGGTAGTCCTCGACCCTGTCGCCCGACAGGTACGGCCCGAGGTCGGCGAAGCGGCTGCCGATGGCGCTGGGGATCTTGCCCTGCATCTCCCAGCTGGGGATGACCACCATGTCGGGGATGCCGCTGGAGGCGAGGACGGCGCCGAGTTTCTCGCCGTAGGTGTTGCCGTCCTGGGTCTGCCAGTCGACCTTCACCCCGGTGGCCTTGTCGACGGCCCGGTAGTAGGCGCAGTCCTTCTCGGGCGGGGTGCCCCACAGCGGGCTCATGATGGCGACCTCACCGCCCCTGCCCAGCTTCTCGGGGACGGAGGCGGGCAGCGCGTCGTACGGCTCCGCCTTGCCGGTGAAGCCGGGGCGCGAGCCGTTCTCGCCGGGAATGTCCGGCTCGGCGACCTTCGAGGCGACGTACGCCGGGAGGATCTTCGCCGCGTCCTTCTTCGTCGTCGTGCCCTCGTTCCGGTTGCCGCCGCCCTCGGAGGAGCACGCCGACAGCAGCGGCACGCCGCCCACCGCCGCGGCGGCGACGGCCGTCGAGGCGAGGAAGGTTCTCCGGCTGGGGCTGGTGGTCTGGGACATGGCGGCAACCCTTCGTGGCGGCGCGTCGGCGGGACGGGCGGGACGGACGGCGTGCGGTCCCGCCGGTCGGGCAGGTCGGTCGAAGCGCTTCGATGTTGCGCCGAGATTAAGTGCGAGGGTCATACCGCGCAAGGGTCACGGCGAAGAAACATCGAGGCACCGCAAGCGGCCCGAATACAGGCAGTTCACGGGCCCGGACGGCTGTATTCGGTTCAGCTCCTTGACACTCGCCCCGCCCTCACCCCAGCATCGAAGCGCTTCGAATCGTGTACCGCCACACCCCAGCGCACGCCACAGCACGCACCGCCGCGCGCACCGCCGCGCGGTGGCGGCCGCCCATCTTCCGGAGGGGACCTTCCGCACGTGAGCACCGAACAGCCGCCCTTCCGCGACCCGGCGCTGCCCGCCCGTGAGCGCGCCGCCGACCTGCTGGCGCGGCTCGCACCCGACGAGCGCGTCGCGATGCTGCACCAGTTCGCCCCGGCCGTGGAGCGTCTGGGCGTCGCGGCCTTCCGCACCGGCCAGGAGGCGCTGCACGGCGTGGCCTGGATGGGGCCGGCCACCGTCTTCCCCCAGGCCGTCGGGCTCGGGGCGACCTGGAACGACGAGTTGGTACGGCGGGTGGGCGATGCCGTCGGGCGGGAGGTGCGCGCGATGCGGGCCCGCGATCCGCGCGTCGGGCTGAACGTCTGGTCTCCCACGGTCAATCTGCTGCGCCATCCGCTGTGGGGCCGCAACGAGGAGGGGTACTCCGAGGACCCTCATCTGACCGCCGCGATCGCCACCGCCTACACCCGCGGCCTGCGCGGCGGCCACCCCACCCGATGGCGCACCGCCCCGGTGCTCAAGCACTGGCTGGCGCACAACAACGAGACCGACCGCGACACCTCCTCGGCCTCGGTGCGCCCGCGCGTGCTGCACGAGTACGAGCTGCCGGCCTTCCGCGGCCCCGTCGAGGCGGGCGCGGTGGCCGGGGTGATGCCCGCGTACAACCTGGTCAACGGCCGTCCCAACCACCTCTCGCCGCTGCTGGCCGAGCAGTTGCGCACCTGGTGCGACCACGACCTGGTGGTGTGCACGGACGCCGGCGCGCCCAGCAACCTGGCCGACTCCCAGGGCTACTTCGACACCCACGAGGAGGCCACCGCCGCCGCCCTGCGCGCCGGGGTGGACAGCTTCACCGACCACGGCGAGGACTCCTCGCCGATCACCTCCCGGGTGCGCGGCGCGCTGGAGCGCGGGCTGATCGGACAGGAACATGTGGACGCCGCGGTGCTGCGGCTGCTGGCGATGCGGTGCGCGCTGGGCGAGTTCGACCCCGAACCCCTCGACGAGGACGCCGCGTTCGACACCCCCGGGCACCGGGAGCTGGCGCGCGAGGCCGCCGAGCAGGCGATCGTCCTGCTGCGCAACGACGGTCTGCTGCCGCTGGCGGACGGGGTGCGGGTCGCGGTCGTCGGGCTGCTGGCCGACGAGTGCAAGCTCGACTGGTACAGCGGCGCGCTGCTGCGCCGCTCCACCCCCCTGGACGGTCTGCGGGAGCGGTTCGGCGCGGACCGTGTGGTGTACGCCGAGGGCGCCGACCGGGTGCGGCTGCGCTGCTCCGGCGGTCGGCTGGCCGTGCCCGGGGCCGGCCCCGGTGAGCGGGGGGCCGGCGACCCGGCGGCCGGGGGCGCGCTGGACCCGGCGCTGCTGCGCGGCCGCACCGATCTGCCGCCGCTGACGGTGAGCGCCGGTGCCGGTGAGGAGTTCGCGCTGGTGGACTGGGGCGACGGGGTGCTGACGCTGCGCGCGGGGTGCGGCCGCTATCTGTCGGTCGCCGACGACGGCTTCGTACGCGCCTCGGCCGAGCAGCCGGGCGGCTGGGTGGTCCAGGAGACCTTCGAGCTGGAGTCCCACGGCGGCGGACACCTCCTCAGGCACCGGGGGACGGGCCGGTACGTGGAAGTCGCCGCCGACGGCGTCCGGGTTGCCGCCGAGGGCGGGCCGGGCACGGTGTTCACCGTCGAGACCGTCCGGCGCGGCGAGGACGAGGTGCGCGCCGCCGCGCGGGAGGCCGACGTGGTGGTCGTCGTCGCGGGCAACGACCCGCACATCGGCGGGCGCGAGACCGAGGACCGCACCACCCTCGCCCTGCCGCCGCGGCAGGACCGGCTGTGGCGGGCGGCCCGCGACGCAAACCCGCGTACCGCCCTGGTGCTCACCTCGGCCTACCCGTACGCGGTCGGCGAGGCGGACGAGGCGCTGCCCGCGCTGCTGTGGACCGCCCACGGCGGGCAGGCGTCCGGGCAGGCCCTGGCCGCCGTGCTGGCCGGCGACGTCTCACCGGGCGGGCGGCTGCCGCAGACCTGGTACGCCGCCGACGCCGATCTGCCCGGTCTGCTGGACTACGACGTCATCGGCTCGCGCACCACCTACCTGTACTTCGACGGCGCACCGCTCTACCCGTTCGGCCACGGCCTGTCGTACACCTCCTTCGGCTACGGCGAGCCGGAGATCTCCTGCGACGGCCGGATGCTGACCGTCCGCTGCGCGGTGACCAACACCGGTGCGGTGGCGGGCGACGAGGTGGTCCAGCTCTACGTGCGCGCCGTCGAGGTGGCCGGACGCCGGCTGCCCCGTCCGCACCGCGCGCTGGCGGCCCACCGCCGGATCCGGCTGGACGCGGGCGCGTCGCGGGAGGTGGAGTTCACCGTCCCGGTCTCCCGGGCCCTGGGCCTGTGGGACGTGGCCCACGGCCGGTGGCGGGTGGCCCCGGGCTCCTACGCCGCCGACATCGGCGCCTCCAGTGCCGACATCCGCCGCAGCGCGGTCTTCCGCGTCGACGGCGGGCCCGGCGCCCCGCGTCCGGTGGGCGGTATCCGGGCCGCCGACTACGACGGGCAGAGCGGCACCGAGCTGGTGGATCTGAGCCGGGAGCGGGGTGACGCGGTCGCCCCGGCCGGCCCGGGGGCGGCCGAACTGGTCTTCCACGACTGCGACTTCGGCGCCGGGGCCGACACCGGTGCCGGCCCCGGTTCGGTGACGGTGGAGGCGGCGCGCGCCGAGCCCGGCGAGGCGGAGATCGTCCTGCGCCTGGACGGCGGCGGGGGCGGAGGCGGGGGCGGGGGCGGCGAGGAGGGTGAGGGCGGTGAGGGCCGCGTTCTGGCCCGCCTCACCGTCCCGTGCACCGGCGACCGCTACACGTACACCACCGTGCGGGCCCGCCTGGACGATCCGCCCTCGGGCGTGCGCGATCTGCGCGTCACCCTGCACGGCTCCCTCAGACTGGCCCGCCTGGGCTTCGACGGCCCCTCTTCCGCCGAAGCCACCTGACGACGGGCGGGCCCGCGCCGCGGTTCGGTCCTCCTTCCGGGGCCGGGCCGCGGCGAACCGGGCGAGGGGGCGGCGACTACAGGTCCAGGCCGGTGAGGACCATCACCCGCTCGTAGGTGTAGTCCTCCATGGCGAACAGCACGCCCTCGCGTCCGACGCCGGACTCCTTGGTGCCGCCGTAGGGCATCTGGTCGGCGCGGTAGGAGGGCACGTCGCCGATGACCACACCGCCGACCTCCAGGGCACGGTGGGCGCGGAAGGCCGCCCGCACATCGTGGGTGAACACCCCGGCCTGCAGGCCGTACCTGGAGTCGTTGACCGCGGCGAAGGCGGCCTCCTCGCCGTCGACCGAGGTCAGTGTGAGCACGGGGCCGAAGACCTCCTCGCACGAGACCGCGGTGTCGGCGGGCACGTCCGCGAGGACGGTGGGGGCGTAGGTGGCTCCGTCGCGCTTTCCGCCGGTCAGCAGCTTCGCACCGGCCGCGACCGCCTCGTCGACCCAGGACTCCACCCGCTTGGCGGCGTCCTCGCTGATCAGCGGGCCGACGTCGGTGGCGTCGTCGGACGGGTCGCCGGTGGCCAGCGCCTCGACGGCCTCGACCACCCGGGGCACCAGCCGGTCGTGGACCGAGGCGTCGGCGATGACGCGCTGGACGGAGATGCAGGACTGGCCGCCCTGGTAGTTGGAGAAGGTCGCGATGCGCTGCGCGGCCCAGTCCAGGTCGGCGTCGGAGGAGTAGTCGGCCAGCACGACGGCCGCGCCGTTCCCGCCCAGCTCCAGGGTGACGCGCTTGCGGGGCACGGTGTCCAGGATGGACCAGCCCACGGGGCCGGAGCCGGTGAAGGAGATGACCGGCAGGCGCTCGTCGGCCACCAGGGACGGCATGCGGTCGTTGGGGACGGGAAGCACCGACCAGGAGCCGGCCGGCAGGTCCGTCTCGGCCAGCAGCTCACCGATGAGCAGCCCGGACAGCGGGGTGGCCGGGGCGGGCTTGAGGATGATCGGCGTGCCGACCGCGATGGCCGGGGCGACCTTGTGGGCGCACAGGTTGAGGGGGAAGTTGAACGGTGCGATGCCCAGCACCGGTCCGCGCGGGAAGCGCCGGGTCAGGGCGAGACGGCCGGTCCCGCCCGCGTCGGTGTCCAGCCGCTGCGCGGTGCCGCCGTTGAAGCGGCGGGCCTCCTCGGCGGCCCAGCGGAAGACCGACACGCAGCGGCCGACCTCACCGCGGGCCCACTTCATGGGCTTTCCGTTCTCGGCGGAGATCAGCTTCGCGATCTCCTCGGTACGCTCGGCCAGCCGCCGGTGGACGTGGTCCAGGGCGGCGGCGCGCACATGCGCGGGGGTGGCCGCGAACTCGGCGGCCACCTCGGCCGCGGCGGCCACGGCCTGCTCGACCTGGGCCTCGGTGGGGACGCTGACGGTGCCGACGGTCCGGCCGTCCCAGGGCGAGGTGACCTCGAAGGTCTCGTCGCCGGTCGCCTCGCGGCCGGCGAGCCAGAACGCGTGTGGGGAAGTCGCTGTGGTCACTGCGTATCCCGGCCCTTCCGAAGTGGTGGAGCGGTGGAGGTGGTGGTCGGGGCCCGGCTGCTGCGCGGCCGGCTCCTGGCACCACCGTAGGGGCCGGGGCCGTACGGGACTCTTGTCCGGCACGTATCACTCGGGTTGTTCCGCGCACCTCTTTGTCGGAAAGGGCCCGGTTGCCCGCCCGCTGTTTTGCCGCGACCATGACACGGCACGGAACGCACCACCCCCACCCGTCGAACTGGACACCCCAGGAGACGCGATGCGTAGACGTCCTCACGGGCGGCGGACCCTCACCGCCGCCCTCCTCCTCACCCTCGCACTGGCCGTTCCGCTCGGGGCACAGGCCACCGCCGCTCCTCCCGACGACGGCCGGCGGGCCACCCCCGCCGGCGAGCGGCAGTACGAGATCGCCGGGATCACCGGCGCCGAACAGCGCACGGCCATCGCCCGTACGGGTACGGCCATCGACGCGGTGCGCGAACACTCGGTGGTGGTCACCGCCGACGCCGCGCAGGCCGAGAAGCTGCGGAAGGCCGGCCACCGCCTCACCGCCCTGCCCGCTCCCCCGCAGCGGGGCGCCGAAAGCGACGGGGCGGACACCCTCGACTACCCGCCCAGTGACTCCGGCTACCACAACTACGCCGAGACCATGGCGGCCATCGACGGATATGTGCGGGAGTACCCGGACATCATGGCCAAGAAGGTCATCGGCAAGACCTACCAGGGCCGCGACATCGTCGCCGTCAAGATCAGCGACAACGTCTCCGCCGACGAGAGCGAGCCGGAGGTGCTGTTCACCCACCACCTGCACGCCCGCGAGCACCTCACCGTGGAGATGGCGCTGTACGTGATCCGCGAGTTCGGCGAGCGATACGGCGGCGACTCCCGCATCACCCGCATGGTCGACAGCCGCGAGCTGTGGGTGATCGCCGACGTCAACCCCGACGGCGGCGAGTACGACATCGCCTCGGGCAGCTACCGCAGCTGGCGCAAGAACCGCCAGCCCAACTCCGGCTCCTGGTACGTCGGCACCGACCTCAACCGCAACTGGTACTACAAGTGGGGCTGCTGCGGCGGCTCCTCCTCCAGCCCCTACAGCGCCACCTACCGCGGCCCGTCCGCCGGGTCCGCGCCGGAGGTGCGGGTGGTCGCCGACTTCGTCCGCGGCCGCGTGGTCGGCGGAGAGCAGCAGATCAAGGCGCACATCGACTTCCACACCTACAGCGAACTGGTGCTGTGGCCCTACGGCTACACCTACAGCGACACCGCACCGGGGCTCACCCAGGACGACCGGAACGCCTTCGCCGCCGTCGGCAGGGCGATGGCCGCGTCCAACGGCTACACCCCCCAGCAGTCCAGCGACCTCTACATCACCGACGGAACGATCAACGACTGGCTGTGGGCCGAGCACCGCATCTTCAGCTACACCTTCGAGATGTACCCCGGCCCGAACGGGCGGGACGGCTTCTACCCGCCCGACGAGGTGATCGAGCGGGAGACCAGCCGCAACGAGGACGCCGTCCTGCTGCTGATGGAGAACGCCGACTGCATGTACCGCTCGATCGGCAAGGAGCAGCAGTACTGCTCCTGACGCCCTGACGGTGTCCTGACAGTGCCCTGACCGGGTCCTGGCCGCGCCCGGGCCTCCCGGGTCCGGCCGTCCCGGATCCGGCCCCCAGGTCCGGCCCCCGGGCCCCGGTCCCTCCGGATCTCAGCCCTTGCGGGTCCGCCCCTGGTCCCTTTGGACCAAGGGCACGGTCGCCGTCGCCTTGAGCGCCAGCCACAGCTCCATCCGCACGTCCGGATCGTCCAGCGACCGGCCGAGGATCTCCTCGACCCGCCGCATCCGGTAGCGGAGGGTGTGCCGGTGGACGCCGAGGTCGGCGGCGGCCGCGTCCCACTGCCCGTGCCGGGAGAGCCAGGCGTGCAGCGAGGCGACCAGATCGCCGCGGCCGTGCGCGTCGTGTTCGTACAGCGCGCGCAGCATCCCGTCGGCGAAGGCGCGCACCGCCTCGTCGGCCAGCAGCGGGAGGACCGAGCCGGAGGCCACGTCCTCGTGCTCGACCAGCGACCGGCCGCGGCGGCGGGCGACGGACAGCGCCTGCCCGGCCTGTTTGAACGCCGCGGCCACGGAGGCGAGTCCGGCGGGCGCCGAGACGCCGACGACCACCCCGTGTTCCGTGCCGGCGCCCACCGGGACGCCCCCGGCCGCCGTCTCGGTCCGGCTCGCGAAGTCCGCGCAGGCCGCCGCGGCGGCGCCGCCGTCCGCCACCAGTGCCACCAGCCGCCGGTCGTGCCGGACCAACAGGACGGACTCCCCCGCCCGGGCGGCGGCCGACTCGGTCTTCTCCGCGAGCGCCTCCACCCCGGCGGGCAGGGCGCCCTCCGCCTCGCCCGCCTCCTCGGGAGGACCGCCCGCGGCCCCGCCCGCACCGGGCTCCCGGACGCCCGCAGCCTTGCCCCGTGCCGACGCGCCCTCGGCCACGACCACCCGCAGCGGCTCGTCCAGCAGTGTGCCGTAGAGCGAACCGGCCACTGCCCGGGCGTGGTCGGCCTCCCCGGCCAGCAGCATCCGCAGCACCGCCGCACCCAGTCGCTGCTCGGCCTCCAGCAGGGCCCGGGACCGCTCGGTGGTCAGCGTCAGCAGCGCCACGGCGGAGTTGACGGCGTAGCGCTCGGCGGTGCCCGGCGGGGCGCCGGTGCCGACCGCGAGCACGGCCCTGACCCGGCGCCCGGAACCGATCGACTGCAGCTCCACCCGGTCGCCCGCCCGGCCGCCGGTCCCGCTCACCACGGCGCTCGCGGTGGCGGAGCGGTCGCGCAGCCGCCGCACCTCGTCGGTCAGCTCGGCGGCGCGGCGGGAGGCCCAGGACGGAGCGGCGGCGACCAGCGCTCCGGAGACGTCGTAGAGCGCTGCCCAGCCGTCCACATGGGCCGCCAGCTTCGCCAGCAGACCGGATGTGCCGCGCGCGGAGAGCACGGCGCGGGTCATCTCCCGCTGGGCCTCGAACCCGGCCTTGACCGCGCGGTACTGCTCGGCCGCGCCTGCCGCCGAGACCGCCTTGACGATGGCCAGGAACGGGGTGCGCCGGGGCACTTCCAGCAGCGGGAAACCGGCCTCGCGGGCGGCGTCCAGCAGTGCCGGGGGCACCGTGTCGTAGGCGACCCCGGCCGCGAAGCCCAGCCCGACCACACCGGCGGCGTCCAGCCGGGCGACGTAGCGGCGCATCGCCCCCGCGTCCTCGACGTCGAGCTTCATCGCCGTGACCAGCAGCAGCTCCCCGCCGTCCAGATACGGCACCGGGTCGGCCAGCTCGCTGACGTGCGCCCAGCGCACCGGGGCGTCCAGCCGCCCCTCGCCCGCGAGGACGGCGAGCTTGAGGGAGGAGTTCTGGACCAGCGAGGCAAGGGTGATCGGCATGGCTGATCTGGGGCCCTTTCCGGCGTTCGACCGCCGGCCGGCGGCCCGGCGGGCGGGAGAGGAGGGCGGCGGGTTTTGTCCGTGCGGTAGCAAGGATACGGCCGCACCACTACTGACCGTACAGCCGTACGTGCCGTCGTACGCCCGCTCCGGGCCGTACGCTCCGGGCCGCCCGCGCGCCCCGGCTACTCCCCGAGCCGGGCCAGGACCGGCGGGCTCGCCTCGCCCCGGACGGTGGTCAGCGACACCACCGCGTGGCCCGGCGGCACCTTGTGCGCGAGGTCGGAGGCGGACCAGCGCTCGCGCTGAACCGTGCGCACGGTGACCGAGCGGGTGGTCGCCCGCACCCCCGTGAACAGGGCCCGGATCCCGCGCAGGGCACGCCGGAGCGCGCCTCCGGAGAAGTCGGGGTTGTGGGTGACGTCCTCGGTCTTCACCCACTCCCGCCCCCACGCCTGCGCGAACACCTCGCCGTCCCAGGTGCTCACCCCCGACAGCACCACCCGGCAGCCGACCGCCCCCACCGCCGCCGCACGCAGCGGCTCGGGCACCTCGTCCAGGCTGCGCAGCGCCAGCACCACCCCCGCATTGGCGGTCCGCAGCCGCTGGACGGCGCGTACGGAGGCGGGGGTGAGGGTGTGCGCGGCGTCGTCGAGCACCAGGCAGGCGAACAGGGAGCGTTCGTCGCGGTCGCGGGCACAGGCGGTGAACTGGGCGAGCAGCAGCCGGGCCAGCAGCCGGGACGCCTCCGCGTGGCCGCGCTCGGGCAGGTCGATCCGCACCCGCAGCGGGTGCGCCAGGTCGCGCATGGCGAAGGGGCGGGTGGCCCCGCTCGTGCGGCCCCTGCCGCCGGTGCCGCCGATGCCGCCGGTGCCGAAGAACCCGGCGAACGCGGGCCGGTCCAGCAGCGCGATCCGGTCAGCGAGCAGCGGTCCCGGATCGCCGGGCCGCTCCGACTGGCGCTCGCGGGCGTCCAGTTCGCGCAGGGCGGCGCCGTCCCCGGCGGCCTCGCACGCCTGGCGCAGTGCGGCGAGCGCGACGGGCACCCCGTCGAGCAGCTCGCGCAGTTCCGGCACGGACGGGAAGCGGCCGTGGGCGGCCCGGTGGGGGCCGATGAGCTGGGCGAGGGCGGTGGCGGCGCGGCGGGTGTCGGCCTCACCGCCGAAGCCGCCCGCACCACCGGGGCCCACCGGGCCGCCGGGCGCGTCCCCGACCAGCGCCTCGGCCAGGACGGCGGCGGCCTCGTCCGGGTCGTCGGTGCCGCCGTAGAGGTCGAGGTCGTGGGCGGACCCGGGGTCGCCGAGCCGGATCACCACGTCGTAGGCCTCGTCGGGGCCGAGCCCGGCACCCGCCGTGCCCACGGCGACCACGGCGGCCCGCCCGGTGAGGGCCTGGAGGGCCAGGGACTCCACCACCGGCCGCACCACCCGGCTGGTCTTGCCCGCCGCCGACGGCCCCACCACCAGCATCGAGGTGCTCAGCAGCGCGGGCTCCAGTGCGAGGCGGGCGCCCCGGTAGGCGTACGGGTTGCGCTCCTCGTCGGGCGCGGCGCCCAGCCGCACCTGCCCGGTCAGCAGGTCGTGCCGGGCCGCCCGGACGGGCAGGTCGCGGTCGCCGGAGGGGTGGGCGAAGGCGGCGGCTCCCCGGTCGAGCACGGCCTCGGTGAAGGCGGGCAGTTGTTCGTACCGCGCCCGTACCGCCTGCCAGGCGCGGTCGATCCGGACGTAGTCGACGTCGTTCATCCCGCCGCCGTGGATCTCGGCCGTCAGCCGGTCGGCGGCGGCGTGCTCGCCCACCGCCCGCAGCTGGGGCCACAGCGCCGGATCGGCGGGCCCGCCGGGGGGCGCGGCCGCCGGGCCGGCCGGCCGGTCGGCTCCTCCCCCGGTCCCCTCCGGCCCGCCCTGCCCGCCCTGCCCGCCCTGCCCGCCCTGCCCGCGCAGCCGCGGGCGCACGTAGCGCCGCCAGATCTCGCCGCCCCGGGCCATCCAGACGACGGCCGAGAAGAAGACGATGGTGAACAGGTACTCGTAGATCTTCGCCGCCCGGACGAACGCCTCGTGGTCCCCGCCCAGCTCACGCCAGGAGTCGGGCGTGAACCACTCCAGCGGCTTCACCCAGAAGTCGATGTAGCCGTTCCAGCACAACGACCACACCAGCAGCCCGCAGAGCATCACCAGTGCCGCCCCGCCCAGCAGTTGCCGGTCGCCCAGCCGGTCGGGGTCCTCCGGTGGCCTGGGCCGGTGCCCGTACCGCCAGATGCCGGGGTCCGCCTCGGGGCGCGGGGCGCGCAGCCACTCGCCCAGGGACGGCCCGGCCGAGGGCGCCTGCCGCGGCATCGGGGGCGCGGGCGGGGTCAGCGGCATCGCCGGCAGGTCCCCCCGCCCGCCGCGCACCCCGCGCGGGTCCCCCGGATCTCCTGCCCCCCATGCCCCGTGCGTCCCGCCGTTCACCATGCCCCGCCCAGCTCCTCGTCCGGCACGCCCTCGCCCGTCCACCGTCCCAATCTAGCCTCCGGCAAACGCGGTTGACCGCCGTACACAACCGGCCATGTCCACCGCGGCCAACACGACACGGACACTTCTCCGCGGCGGTGCATGTCGACGCACCCTCCCCAGCCCTAGCCTGCGAGAAACCACACCCATGAACACCCCTTCGCACCGATGAGCCCGAGGAGTCCGTTATGAGCGAAATGCCCAAAGGTTCCGCCCTCCCCCAGGAGCGCCGCGTCGTCACCGCGATCCCCGGACCGAAGTCACAGGAGCTGGCGGCCCGCAAGCAGGCGGCCGTGGCGGCGGGCGTGGGGGCGGTCATGCCCGTGTTCGCCGCCCGCGCCGGGGGCGGCGTCCTGGAGGACGTCGACGGCAACTCCTTCATCGACCTGGGCTCCGGCATCGCCGTGACCTCGGTCGGCAACAGCGCCGAGGCCGTGGTGCGCCGCGCCGCCGCCCAGTTGGAGCTGTTCACGCACACCTGTGTGATGGTGACCCCCTACGAGGGCTACGTGGAGGTCTGCGAGGAGCTGGCGAGGCTCACCCCCGGCGACCACGCCAAGCGGTCGGCGCTGTTCAACTCCGGTGCCGAGGCGGTCGAGAACGCCGTGAAGATCGCCCGCTCGTACACTGGGCGCCAGGCCGTCGTCGTCTTCGACCACGGCTACCACGGCCGCACCAACCTCACCATGGCGCTGACCGCGAAGAACATGCCCTACAAGCAGGGCTTCGGACCGTTCGCGCCCGAGGTCTACCGGGTGCCGGTCGCCTATCCCTTCCGCTGGCCCACCGGCCCGGACAACTGCGCCGAGGAGGCCGCGGCCCAGGCGATCGACCAGATCTCCAAGCAGGTCGGGGCGCGGAACGTGGCCGCGATCGTCATCGAGCCGCTGCTGGGCGAGGGCGGGTTCATCGAGCCCGCCAGGGGCTTCCTGCCGCGCATCGCCGAGTTCGCCCGCGACAACGGCATCGTCTTCGTCGCGGACGAGATCCAGTCCGGCTTCTGCCGCACCGGCCAGTGGTTCGCCTGTGAGGACGAGGGGATCGTCCCGGACCTGATCACCACCGCCAAGGGCATCGCCGGCGGTCTGCCGCTGGCCGCCGTCACCGGCCGCGCCGAGATCATGGACGCCGTGCACTCCGGCGGCCTCGGCGGCACCTACGGCGGCAACCCGGTGGCCTGCGCCGCCGCGCTGGGCGCGATCGAGACGATGCGCGAGCTGGACCTGAACGCGAAGGCCCGCCGCATCGAGGAGATCATGAAGCCCCGGCTGGAGAAGATGGCCCAGCAGCACGGCGTGATCGGCGAGGTCCGCGGCCGGGGCGCGATGATCGCCGTCGAGCTGGTCAGGCCCGGCACCAAGGACCCCGACCCCGAGGCCACCGCCGCCGTGGCCAGGCACTGCCACCAGGCGGGCGTGCTGGTGCTGACCACCGGCACCTACGGCAACGTGGTCCGCTTCCTGCCCCCGCTGGTCATCGGGGAGGATCTGCTGAACGAGGGTCTGGACGTCGTCGAGGAGGCCCTGGCGAGCCTGGGGTGACACCCGGGATGATCCCGGAATGGGGAGCTGCGTGAAGAATGTGTGCGGGGGCAATGGCCTTGCGGTGACACGCCTGTCCGCCGCCCACCACCTGCCGTACGGTCTTCCTCGGAAGAACGCGGTGTCCCGTACGCGGGCCTCCGCGGACGGTACCGAGCCGGTGATTCCCCTCATCCGGCCCGGCTGTGCCCTCGCGCACACTCCTCACCGATCGGACGGCCGCCCGCCCCACACCCCCCGGGGCGAGCGGTGACCGGTCGCCACGGCGGCCCCGGAACCCTCCCCCCTGTTCCGGGGCCGCCGTTCCGCGTTCCCCGGCCGCTCCCGCTCCCGGCCGTGCTCCTGGCGGTGCTTTCGGCGGTGGCCCTCCCCCTGCTGCTCCTCGCCGCGGTCACCTGGCAGGTGACCGCCGACGGGCCGCTGGCGGAGGAGGACGAGCGCCTGGCGCGCCGGATGCGCGAGGACGCCCCGCCGACCGCTCTCGCCGAGTCCCTCGCCGACCTGGGCAATGTCGAGGTCGCGCTGCCCGTCCTGGCCGCGGCGATGGCGTACGTGTGGGCGCGCGGTGGCCGGCGCCGCCCGCCGCCGGCGGTCCTGGCGGCCGCCGCGGCGATGGCCGCCGTACCCGCTCTGGTGGCGCCGCTGAAGGCGCTGACCGGCCGGCCCGGCCCGCTCGGCGGCACCGGCTACTTCCCCTCCGGCCACGCGGCGACGGCCGTGGTCGCCTACGGCGCCGCCGCGCTGCTGGTGCTGTCCCGCGGCCGCGCGCGGCCGCGATGGGGCCGGTGGGTCCGGTGGGGCCGGTGGGCGCTGCCGACGGCGGCCGCGCTGGTGTGCGCCGCCGTGGGCGCGGGGCTGGTGTGGCGGGGATACCACTGGCCGCTTGACGTGCTGGGCAGCTGGTGTCTGGGCGTGCCGCTGCTGGCCGGCGTCCTCGCCGCCTCCGGCGGGCCCGCGCGCCCCGGGCCCGGGAACCGCCCGCGCCCACCGGGCGGCTCCTAGACCTCCCCGGCGGGCGGGCCGTACCCGCCGAAGGCGGGCGCCCGGTCCACCACCTGGGTGTGGTTGGTGTCCTCGTGCCACTCCTCCTCCGCCGGTTCGAACCGGTCGATGTTGAGGAGGAACCAGGCGCCCAGCGCAAGGATCGCGGCCGAGATCACGAAGGAGACCACCCCGAGGACGAGCCCGGCCGTCGCCTGGCCGCTGCCGTACGCCCGGCCCCGCTTGACCCTGCGGCGCGCCGCGATGCCCAGGCCGATGGCGACGGGCCCGGTGACGACGGCCAGGACCACGCCGTAGAAGGTCGTCACCAGCACCATGCTGACGATGCCGAGGACCATCGCCGCGGTGCAGATGCCGCTGGTCTGCGGGGGCGGCGGGGGCGGCACCCAGGCGGGCACCGGGCCCGCCTGCCCGTACCCGTGGCCGGGCTGGGGCGCGGCCCCCGGCCACGGGCCGCCGCCGTACGTGTATCCCTGTCCGGGCCACTGCCCGTACCCCTGCCCGTACCCCTGCCCGGGCGGCTGCTGCGGCTGTCCGGCCGGCGGCACGAACGCCGTCACGGTCGGCCGGTCGGACGGCGGCGCACCGGCCTGCTGCCCGCCGGCCTTGCCGAGCGGTACGCCCTCCCCCGGGCCCGGGTTCTCCGGCATGTCCCCTCCTCGTCGAGTGTCGGGCCATCGTAGGCGTGTGTGCGCCGCGCCCGGCTCCCGCCTACCATGGCCGCGCTCTCGTCCACCTGGAGGAATCTTGCCCAGCTCCGGCAGCGGCGGTCTGTCCGCGTTCATCTCAGGCCTTCCCAAGGCCGAACTCCACGTCCACCACGTCGGATCGGCCTCCCCCCGCATCGTGGCCGAGCTGGCCGCCCGGCACCCGAACTCCGCGGTCCCGGCCGACGAGGACGCGCTCGCGGAGTTCTTCACCTTCAGTGACTTCGCCCACTTCATCGAGGTCTACCTGTCCGTGGTGGACCTCGTCCGCGACGCCGAGGACGTCCGGCTGCTGACCTACGAGGTCGCCCGGGACATGTCCCGCCAGAAC
This sequence comes from Streptomyces barkulensis, assembly GCF_002843305.1. Lineage (GTDB taxonomy): Bacteria > Actinomycetota > Actinomycetes > Streptomycetales > Streptomycetaceae > Streptomyces > Streptomyces barkulensis. The sequence goes on along the minus strand of NZ_PGSG01000108.1, from coordinate 52,945 downwards.
ATCCGCTACGCCGAGCTGACCGTCACCCCCTACAGCTCGACGCGGCGCGGCATACCCGAGCGCGCCTTCATGGAGGCCATCGAGGACGCTCGCCGGGCCGCGGCCGCCGAGCTGGGCGTCACCCTGCGGTGGTGCTTCGACATCCCCGGCGAGGCGGGTCTGGAGGCGGCCGAGGAGACCACCCGGCTGGCCTGCGAGCTGCGCCCCGAGGGCCTGGTCTCCTTCGGGCTGGGCGGTCCGGAGGTGGGGGTGCCGCGCCCGCAGTTCAAGCCGTACTTCGACCGCGCGATCGCCGAGGGGCTGCACAGCGTCCCGCACGCGGGCGAGACCACCGGGCCGCGGACCGTCTGGGACGCCCTGGACTCCCTGCGCGCCGAGCGCATCGGGCACGGCACCAGTTCCGTGCGCGACCCGGAGCTGCTGGCGTACCTGGCCGAGCACCGTATCCCGCTGGAGGTCTGCCCGACCTCCAACATCGCCACCCGCGCCGTGGCCTCGCTGGACGAGCACCCGATCGCCGAGATGGTCAAGGCGGGGGTTCTGGTCACCGTCAACAGCGACGACCCCCCGATGTTCGGCACCGACCTGTGCACCGAGTACGAGATCGCCGCCCGGCTGCTGGGGCTGGACGCGGCCGGGGTGGCGGAGCTGGCGAAGAACGCCGTGACGGCCTCGTTCGCGCCCGCGTGGGTCAAGTCGTCCCTGTCCGCCGAGATCGACGCCTACCTGGCCTCCTGGCGGGGCTGACCGCCGCCCGGCCCGGACGGGCCCGGCGGCTGCTTCCGGCCGCCGGGCCCCGGTGTCTCAGCCGATCGGCTCGCGCACCTCGTCGCGGATGGCGCCGACCCGCTCGGCGAAGGCGTCGAGGTCCACGTCCCCGGGGTCCGTGCCGGCGGTGTCGACACTGTTGTCCATGACGCTGCCCACCGTGCCGCGGTCGCCCCAGGCACAGACCGGAACGGTGGTCCGCGTACCGCTCTCGGCCTTGACCAGCACCTCGCACACCAGCGGCTCGTCCGAACCGGCCGGGGTGATCTCCCGGCGCGGCACGGCGAGCTCGCTGGAGGGGTTGTCCTCCATCCCGTCGAGCAGACCGTTCCTCGACCGCTCGGGACTGCCGATTTCCCCGTGGTAGCCCATGAACACCAGCCGATCGCCGCCGGAGGCGGCGTGGTAGCGCCCGCCCACCACCGTCAGGTCCGGGTCGGAGACAGCGGGCCGGAAGGTGTCGCCGAGGTCCTCGGTCAGGGGCAGCCGGCCGCCCTCGACCGCGTCGGGCAGTGTGAGGGTGTACTCGGGCGGCGGACCGGCGCGGAGGGACGGCGCGTTCCAGCCCTGGACCTCGGCGAACGCCCGGAACAGCATGAACGCCCCGATCAGCGCGGCGGCGACGATGCCGATCACCTTGCCCGCGCTGCCCCGCCGCGGCGGCGGCCCCACCGGAGGCGGCCCGTACGGCCCGGGGTGCCCGTACGGGCCCGGCTGCCCGCCGTGGGGCCCGGACTGCCATCCGTACGGCGCGGGCGGCGGCGGTGGCGGTGGTCCGGGCGGAACCGGCGGTCCGGCGTACGGCTGCGGCTGCGGGGGCGTGGTCACGTTCTCGGGTGCTCTCCGGTCTGCATGGCCTGCGTGGTCTGCGCGCCGTCCGTCGTCGTGCCGGACCGCGTCCGTGCGCACGGAGGCCGCGCCGCACGGCCGTGCCGTGCCCGCTCCCCCGTTCGGTCGCCCCACGTTACCAGCCGGCTACGCGCTCCCTTCGTGCGGACGAACGCCCGGCCCCCATGCCCGGGAGGGGCGTGGGGGCCGGGTGGTGTGGCGTCCCGCCGGGCGCGCGGGCGCCTCAGAGCGCCGTCATCACGTGCTTGACGCGGGTGTAGTCCTCCAGGCCGTACGCGGAGAGGTCCTTGCCGTAGCCGGACTTCTTGAAGCCGCCGTGCGGCATCTCGGCGACCAGCGGGATGTGGGTGTTGATCCACACACAGCCGAAGTCCAGCGCCCTGGACATCCGCATCGCGCGGGCGTGGTCCTTGGTCCACACCGAGGAGGCCAGGGCGTACTCGACATCGTTGGCGTGGCGCACGGCCTCGGCCTCGTCGGTGAACTTCTGGACGGTGATGACCGGGCCGAATACCTCGTTCTGGACGATCTCGTCGTCCTGCCGCAGGCCGGAGACCACCGTCGGGGCGAAGAAGTAGCCCTTGTCGCCGACGCGGTGGCCGCCGGTCTCGACCTTGGCGTGGTCGGGCAGGCGCTCGACGAAGCCGGTGACCTTCTCCAGGTGGGTGGGGTTGTTCAGCGGCCCGTAGAAGCAGTCCTCGTCCTCGATGTCGCCGGTCCTCACCTCGGCGGCGGCCTTGGTGAGGGCCGCGACGAACTCGTCGTGGACCGACTCGTGGACCAGTACGCGGGTGGCCGCGGTGCAGTCCTGCCCGGCGTTGAAGAAACCGCCGTCGCGGATGCCCTCGACCGCGGCCGGGATGTCGGCGTCCTCGAAGACCACGCAGGGGGCCTTGCCGCCCAGCTCCAGGTGGACCCGCTTGACGTCCTTGGCCGCGCTGCCGGCGACCTCCATGCCCGCGCGGACCGAGCCGGTGATGGAGGCCATCGCCGGGACGCGGTGCTCGACCATCAGCCGGCCGGTGTCGCGGTCGCCGCAGACGACGTTGAAGATCCCCGCGGGCAGGTCCAGCTCCTTCAGCACCCCGCCGATGATCTCGGCGAGCAGGACCGTGGAGGCCGGGGTGGTGTCCGAGGGCTTGAGGACGACGGTGTTGCCCGCGGCCAGCGCCGGGGCGAACTTCCACACGGCCATCATCATCGGGTAGTTCCACGGCGCGACCTGGGCGCAGACGCCGACCGGCTCGCGCCGCACGAAGGAGGTCATGCCCTCCATGTACTCGCCGGCGGACTTGCCCTCCAGCATGCGGGCGGCGCCGGCGAAGAAGCGGATCTGGTCGAGCATCATCGGCAGTTCCTCCTGCCGGGTCAGCTCCAGCGGCTTGCCGGTGTTCTCGCACTCGGCCGCCAGCAGTTCGTCGGCGCGCCGCTCGATCGCGTCGGCGATCTTGAGTACGGCGGTCTGGCGGGTGCCGGGGGTGGCGTCGCGCCAGGCCGGGAAGGCGGCCTCCGCGGCGGCCATGGCCGCGTCGACGTCGGCGGCGGCGGACAGCGGCGCCGTCGCGTACACCTCGCCGGTCGCCGGGTTGACGACCTCGGTGGTGCGCCCGTCGGCGGCGTCCCGGAACTCCCCGTCGATGTAGTTGCGCAGCCGACGCAGTTCGGTACCCATCTTCGCGCGCTCCTGCTCTGTTGTCCGATGAGTGGGACACCCACCCTAACCATCGAAGAACGTGTTGGACACACCCACCAGGCCGGGATTTCTTCCGCTCCGAACACCCGAATGGCGGAAATACTGGGGGAGGGCTCCCCGAAGGACCATTCGGTGGAAACTGGGCGGCTCCCGCGCCCGCCACCGTCCCGGCCGCGGCCGCGGTCCGTACCGTGCCAGTGACCGATCCCCCCTGGCGCTCGTTGTACCCCGTCAGGTGAGGAGGCACGACCCGAAGGCGAGGAGCGGAGGTGCCCGTCATGGTGACCGCACCCGAGGACCTGCTCTGGGCACGTGGGCTGCACCACGAGCACGAGGGCTCGCCCGCGTTGCTGGACGTGTGCGTCAAGGTCCGCGAGGGCGAGGTCCTGTCCGTCACCGGACCGCGCGGCTGCGGCAAGTCCACGCTGCTGGGCTGCCTGTCGGGACGGCTGGTGCCGGCGCGGGGCGAGGTGTGGTTCGACGGAGTCCCCCTGCACACCCTGCCGGTGCCCGCCCGCGAGCGGCTGCGCCGTGACCGCTTCGGCTGGGTCGGCGGCGAACCGCACCTCCTGCCGGAGCTGACGGTGTGGGAGAACGCCGCGCTGCCACTGCTGCTGTCGGGCACCGGGCGGCGCCGGGCCCGCCGCACGGCGTGCGAGTGGCTGGAGCGGCTGGACGTCGGGTACTGCGCCCGCAGCCGGCCGGGCGCGCTGCTGCAGGCGCAGCGGCAGCGCGTGGCCATCGCCCGCGCGCTGGCGCACTCCCCCACGGTGGTCTTCGCCGACGAGCCGACCGCACCGCTGCACCAGGCGGACCGCGCCCAGGTGCTGCGCACCCTGACCACCGCGGCCCGCTCGCACGGGATCACGGTGGTGCTGGCCAGCCACGACGCCAGGGTGGCGGGCGTGGCGGACCGCGCGGTCACGCTCGTGGACGGCCGCCGGGTGGGCGCCGACGCCCCGCCGCCCACGGACGCGCCCGTGAAGCCCGGTCCGGAGGGCAGGGCAGCGTGCTCGCTCTCCGCCTAGTACGCACCTCTCGCCCCTCGGCGCTGGCACGGCGGGCGCTGGTCGCCTGCGCCGCCGGAGCCGTGGGGTTCCTGCTGCTGAGCGCCCTGGGCCATGCCGTCGCCCACCCGGAGCGGCCCGGCGCGGCGGCGGTCCGGCTGCTGTGGTGCGTGGTGCCGCTGGCCGCCTGTGCGCATCTGGCCGTCGCCGCCGTCCGCAGCGACCCGGGCGTACGCCCCCGGGCCGGGCTGGACGCGGTCGGGGTGGGACCCGCGCGGCTGCCGCTGCTGGCGGCGCTCACCACGGGCCTGTACTGCGCGCTGGGGTGCGCACTGGCCCTGCCGGTCTTCCTCCATCTGCGCGGCGGACTCGACGGGGTGCTCGGCCGTACGCTCGGCGGCACGCCCGGCGGAGCGCTGGAAAGGGTGCCGCTGGCCGGGGCGGCGGGCGAACTGCTGGGCGCCGGGCACCCGCTGCCGCGGGCCGCGGCACTGACGCTGCTGGCGGTGCCTCCGCTGGCCGCGGCCGGGGCGAGCGCGGTGGCCACCCGGATGCGGGCGGCGCCCCGCGACCACCGGACGGAACCCCCCGCCGTCCTCCCCCACCGGCCGCCGCCGGTGCCCGCCGGACTGCCCTGGGGCGTGGCGGTCACCGCGGCCGGTCTGGCCCTGGAGACCTACGCCGCCGAGCGGTTCACCGCCTCCGCCGGCCCGCGAGTGCCGCTGCCGGGCCCGCCGGAGGCCCTGGGACCGGGGATCGTGGCCGGCTGGCTGCTGATCGCCGCGGGACTGGTGCTGGCCGGTCCGGGCCTGGTCCATCTGTGCGGGCTGCTGCTGACGGCCGGCCGGCCGGGGGTGCTGCGGCTGCTGTCGGGCCGGGTGCTGCGTGAGGAGGCACCGCGCGTGGGCCACCCGGCGGGAGTGCTGTGCGCGGTGACGGCGGGGGCCCTGACGGCGGTCCGGCTGCACGGGCCGGGAGCGGTCCCCGGCGGCGCGGAGACGGCCGTGGGGCCGCTGGCCGCGCTGGGGGCGGCGGTGGTCGTGGTGTGCGCGGTGGCGGGCGCGCTGAGCGCGGCCTCGGAGTTCCGTGCGGCCCGTGCTCCCGCCAACGACGGGCTGCGGCGGCTGGGCGTACCGCGCCGGCTGCTGCGCGCCGCCGCCGCGCTGCGGGTGGCGGCCCTGCTGGGTGTGCTGGGGTCGGCGGCCTGGCTGGTGGCGGAGCTGGCCTCGATGCCGCTGGTGCGGTGAGGACGGGCCTGCCGCACCGCACCACCCTGCCCGCTCCCCTTCTCCCGTCTCCCTGTTTCCCGTTTCCTCTTTCGCGCTCACCGCGCGGGCAGGACGACCACCTCGGCCGCGTCGAAGGCGGCGGACACGGCGGTGCCCGGGTCGGGCGCCGTGTGCAGGGGGCAGGACGCCTCCAGCGCGGGACCGCGCTCGGGCGCGAGCAGCAGGGAGATCTCCGAGGAGCCGCCGCCGCGCAGGGTGCGGGCGGTGACAGTGCACGGCAGTCCCTCGCCGGGGTCCGTGAGCCGTACTCCGGCGGGGCGCACCAGCAGGGTGCACGGCCCCTGAGGCGCGCCGGGCGGTACGGGCACCGCGCCCCAGGGAGTGTCCGCGCTCCGTCCCCGCACGACCGCCGCGGCGAGATTGGTGAAGCCCAGGAAGCGGGCGACGAACTCCGAGGCGGGCCGGAGCCACACGTCCACCGGGCTTCCGGTCCGGGCGATCCGCCCGGCCTCCATCACCACCACCCGGTCGGCGAGCGCGAACGCCTCGCCCTGGTCGTGGGTGACGGCCAGCACGGTGGTGCCCAGGCGGCGGAAGAGCTGCCGCAGCTCCACCACGAGCCGCTCGCGCAGAGAACGGTCGAGCTGGCCCAGCGGCTCGTCCAGCATCAGCAGGCCGGGCCGGGGAGCGAGCGCGCGGGCGAGCGCGACGCGCTGCTGCTCGCCGCCGGAGAGAGCCGACACGGGCCGCTTCTGCGCCCCGGGCAGACCGACCATCTCCAGCAGTTCGGCCACCCGCCCTTGGATGTCTCCGCGCGGTTCGCCGCGCATGCGCGGGCCGAAGGCGACGTTGCCGCCGACATCCCGGGTGGGGAAGAGCTGGTGGTCCTGGAACATCAGGCCCACCCCGCGCCGGTGCGGGGCCACGCCCCGCTGGTCGCGGCCGGCGAGCAGCACCCGTCCGGCGTCCGGCTCCGTCAGTCCGGCGACGGTCCGCAGCAGGGTGGACTTGCCGCTGCCCGAGGGGCCGAGCACGCAGACGATCTCGTGCTCGGCGACATCGAGGTCGACGGCGTCCAGGGCGATGCGCTCACCGAATCGCACGGTGACGCCCTCCAGTCGCAGCGAGGCCATCCCTACAGCTCTCCCGATCGGTCGGTGCGAGCGCCCTCCAGCGCCAGCAGGGTCGCCGCGCACAGCAGCATCAGAATCGTGCTGAGCGCCATGGCCTGGCCGTAGCTGGCCTCTCCGGCCCGGCCCAGCAGGCGGGCGACGGCGACGGGCAGGGTGGGGGCGTCGGCGCGGGCGATGAAGACGGTGGCACCGAACTCGCCCAGGGAGACGGCGAAGGCGAAGCCCGCGGCGACCAGCAGCGCCCGCCGCACCAGCGGCAGGTCGACCTCGCGCCACACGCGCGGCGGCGAGGCGCCCAGCACCGCGGCGGCCTCGCGCAGCCGGACGTCCACGGCCCGCAGCACCGGCAGCAGGGTGCGCACCACGAAGGGGATGCCGACCAGGGCCTGGGCGAGCGGGACCAGGATCCACGACGAGCGCAGGTCCAGCGGAGGGGCGTCCAGGGCGATGAGGAACCCGAAGCCGACGGTGACCGCCGAGGTGCCCAGCGGGAGCATCAGCAGCGCGTCGAGGCCGCGCAGCAACCGCCCGGCCCGTCCTCCCGGACCGCGCAGGGTGAGGGCCACCGCGGCCGGAATGCCGACGGCCAGGGCGACGGCCGTGGCGGTGGCCGCGTAGGCCAGGGAGTTGCCGACCGCCTCCAGCGGGGCGACGGTGAAGGTGCCGCCGGCCGCGTCGGCCGACCCCAGGGCGCGGTAGTGGTGCAGCCCGTAGCCGTCGGGGCCGCTCAGGGAGCGCTCGGCGAGCACGGCGAGCGGGGCCAGGAGCAGCACGGCGATCTGGATCAGCACCCCCGCCAGCAGCGCCCGCTGCCCGGCCCCGCGCGGGCGGCGGGCGGTGCGGGCGGCGTCGACCAGGCCCAGGGCCGTCCTGCGGCGGCGGAGGGTGCGGGAGTGGAAGGTCATCAGGGCGGCGACCGCGGCGAACTGCAGCAGCGTCAGGACCGCGGCGGTGGGCAGGTCCAGCAGCTGGGCGGTCTGCCGGTAGATCTCCACCTCCAACGTGGCATAGCGGGGGCCGCCGAGGATCTGGACGACGCCGAAGGAGGTGAAGGTGAACAGGAAGACCATCAGCGCGGCGGCGGCCACCGACGGGACGAGCGCGGGAAGGGTCACGGTGCGCCAGGCGGTCCACCGGCCCGCGCCCAGCACCCGTGCGGCCTCCTCCTGACGGGGGTCGAGCTGCGCCCACAGGCCGCCGACGATCCGCACGACCACCGCGTAGTTGAAGAAGACGTGGGCCAGCAGGATGGCGGTGACGCCGGTGTCCAGCCGCACCCCCCACCACTGGTCCAGCAGCCCGCCGCGGCCGAGCAGGGCCAGGAAGGCGGAGCCGACGACGACGGTGGGCAGCACGAACGGCACGGTGACCGCCGCCCGCAGCATCCGCCGGCCGGGGAAGTCCAGGCGCGCGAGCACATACGCGCCGGGCAGCGCCAGCAGCAGGGTGAGCACGGTGGAGGCCGCCGCCTGCCACAGCGTGAACCACACCACGCCGACGATGTCGGGGTCGGTGAGGACGGCGGCGATCCGGTCCGGGCGCCACCGCCCGCCGTCGTACAGCCCGCGGGCGGTGATGGCGGCGACGGGGTAGGCGAAGAACAGCGCGAGGAAGACGGCCGGCACCGCCGCGAGCGCGAGGCGCGCCGCCGTCCCCGCGCGTATGCCCGTCCTCACCTCACGACGGCCGAGGTCCACGCCTTGACCCACGCCTCGCGGTTCTCGGCGATCTTCTCGGGTGCCATGGTGCGGGGCTCGTCGATCGTCTCGCCGTAGCGGGTGAAGACCTCGGGCAGCTTCGCGTCCTCGCGCACGGGGTTGACGAACATCTGCAGCGGCAGGTCCTCCTGGAAGGAACGGCCGGTCATGAAGTCCAGCAGCGCCTTGCCGCCGGCGGGGTTGTCCGCGCCCTTCAGCAGTCCGGCGAACTCGATCTGGCGGAAGCAGGTGCCGGTGGCCACCCCGGTGGGGGCCTGCTCGGGCGCGGGGTCGGCGCCGAGGACCTCGGCGGGCGGGCTGGAGGCGTAGGAGACCACCAGCGGCCGGTCGCCCTTGCCCTTGCCGCCGGAGGAGCCGGAGAAGCGGTCGTAGTACGCCTGCTCCCAGCCGTCGACGACCTCGACACCGTTGGCCTTCAGCTTCTTCCAGTACTCCTGCCATCCCTCGCCGTACTCGGCGACGGTGGCCAGCAGGAAGCCCAGGCCGGGCGAGGAGGTGGCGGCGTTCTCGGTGACCAGCAGATCCCTGTAGTCGGGCTCGGCGAGGTCGTCGAGGGTCTTCGGCGGGGCGATGCCGCGCTCCTCGAAGTAGGCGCGGTCGTAGTTGACGCAGATGTCACCGGAGTCGACGGGGGTGACACGGTGCTCCCCGGCGTCGAGCCGGTACCGCGCGGGTATCTTCGCCAGGCCCTCCGCCTCGTACGGCGTGAACAGGCCGTTGTCCAGGGCGCGGGAGAGCAGGGTGTTGTCGACGCCGAACAGGACGTCGCCCTGCGGGTTGTCCTTGGACAGGATCGCCTGGTTGAGGGAGGAGCCGGCATCGCCGCCGCGCAGCACCTTCACCTTGTAACCGGTCTTCTCGGTGAACTCCTCCAGCACGGCGTCGGAGGCCGCGAAGGAGTCGTGGGCGACCAGGGTGACCGTCCTGCCGCCCTTCCCCTCCTCCCCGCCGTCCCCGGAGGACTGCGAGCCGCCGCACGCGGCGAGGGTGGAGAGGGTGAGCGTGCCGAGGACGGCGGCGCCCAGGGCGCGCCGGAACTTGATGTGCACTTTCTTCTGACTCCCTACGCCGGTACTAACCGGATCAGGTCCGAGGGTCTGCGGTTCCCCGGGCGGCCTCTCGGCCTTCTCCCGGCGACACCGCACTCTCAGCGCTGTACGCGCTCCCCTGTCGGTCTCGCTGTTTCGGTACTGGTGTTCCGCTTGTTTCGCTACTGTGTGCGACCACTGAGGTCACCGCCACCGTACCAGTGGCGGGCGCGCCCTCAGCGCTCGGTGGCGGCGAGCTGGCCGCAGGCGCCGTCGATTTCCTGCCCGCGGGTGTCGCGGACGGTCACCGGCACACCGTGCGCCTCCAGCCCGGCGACGAACGCGCGCTCGTCCTCGGGCCGGGACGCGGTCCACTTGGAGCCGGGCGTGGGGTTGAGGGGGATGAGGTTGACGTGCGCCCGCTTGCCCGCCAGCAGCCGGCCCAGCAGATCCGCTCGCCACGCCTGGTCGTTGATGTCCCGGATGAGGGCGTACTCGATGGAGACACGGCGGCCGGACTTCTCGGCGTACTCCCAGGCCGCGTCGAGGACCTCGCGGACCTTCCACCGGGTGTTGACCGGTACCAGGGTGTCGCGCAGCTCGTCGTCGGGCGCGTGCAGGGAGACCGCCAGCCGGCACCTGAGGCCCTCGTCGGACAGGCGGTGGATCGCCGGGACCAGTCCGACGGTGGAGACGGTGATGCCGCGCTGGGACAGGCCCAGGCCGTCGGGCTCGGGGTCGGTGAGGCGGCGGATGGCGCCGATGACCCGCTTGTAGTTGGCCAGCGGCTCGCCCATGCCCATGAAGACGATGTTCGACAGCCGCGCGGGTCCTCCGGGCACCTCGCCGTCGCGCAGGGCGCGCATGCCCTCGACGATCTGGTGGACGATCTCGGCGGTGGACAGGTTGCGGTCCAGCCCGGCCTGCCCGGTGGCGCAGAAGGGGCAGTTCATGCCGCAGCCGGCCTGGGAACTGACGCACATGGTGACCCGGTCCGGGTAGCGCATCAGCACCGACTCCACCAGCGTCCCGTCGTGCAGCCGCCACAGCGTCTTGCGGGTGGTGTCGTCGTCGCAGCTGACGTGCCGCACCACGGTCATCAGCTCGGGCAGCAGTTCACCCGCCAGCCTCTCCCGCGCGGCGGCAGGGATGTCGGTCCAGGCGGCGGGGTCGGTGGCGTACCGGGCGAAGTAGTGCCGCGACAGCTGCTGGGCGCGGAACGGCTTCTCGCCGATCGCGGCGACGGCCTCGCGCCGCTCGGCCGGGGCGAGGTCGGCGAGGTGCCGCGGCGGCCTGGCGGCCCCGCGCGGCGCGACAAAGGTGAGTTCTCCGGGTGCAGGCATAACCCGTCCAGTGTCGCAGATCGACTCCGGCGCTCCGGGCCGCGGATGCCGCGGGGCCGTCTCCGGGGCCGTCCCCGGGGCCGTCCCCGGGGCCGGAGCGAACGCCGCCTCGCCATGGGGAATCGTCATGGGGCGTCCCGTACCCCCGAGGCGTCGCGGGGTACGGGACGTCAGCCCGCGCCGACGAAGACGACCAGCAGCAGCCAGACCACGGGGGCCGTCGGCAGCAGGGAGTCCAGGCGGTCCATGATGCCGCCGTGGCCGGGCAGCAGGGTGCCCATGTCCTTGATGCCCAGATCCCGCTTGATCATGGACTCGCCGAGGTCGCCCAGGGTGGCGCTGGCGGCCGCGGCCAGGCCCAGCAGCAGGCCCTGCCACCAGGTGCCGCCGTCGATGAGGAAGTGCATGCACAGCGCACCCGCCGCCATCGCGAAGGCCACCGCCCCCAACAGGCCCTCGCGGGTCTTGCCGGGGCTGATGCGCGGGGCGAGTTTGTGCGTGCCGAAGCGCCAGCCGACCGCGTACGCCCCGGTGTCGCTGACGACGGTGAGCAGCAGGAAGGTGAGCACCCGCTGCGGGCCGTCGTCGGCGGCGAGCATCATGGCGACGAAGGTGGCCAGGAAGGGGACGTAGAAGGCGGCGAAGACACCGGCGGTGACGTCCCGCAGATACTGGGCGGGGTCCTGCGTCATCCGCCACACCAGTACGGCCAGCGCGGTGAGCGCGGTGGCCACCCAGGCGCCCTCCGCGCCGCGGACGTAGCCGGCGACGACCATCGCGGCGCCGCCGACGGCCAGCGGCACCAGTGGCGCACTGATCTGCTTGCGTTCGGCGAGACGGGAGGTCAGCTCCCACAGCCCGACCACGACGGCGGCGACGATCACGCCGACGAAGACGTGCTTGTAGACGAAGAGCGAGGCGATGATGACGGCGCCCAGCCCCAGGCCGACCCCTATCGCGGCGCGCAGGTCGCGGCCCGCCCGCTTGCGGCTCGAGGAACGGCCCCTGGGCGTGGGGGCGGCAGGCTCCGCTCCGGGACCGGTCCGCGGCTCGGGGCCGCTCCGCGGTTCGGGCCGGCCGCCGGGGGCGGGGCCGCCGAACGGCCGCCCGGTCGCCCGGCCGTCACGATCGTCCTGGTCACCGCCGGGGGCGTCGGGCACGATGGGCATACGCCGAGTCTGCGACGCCTCGGCGTCCTCGTGCATGTAACCCGCCGGGGCCTGGGCCACCTCTGCGCGAAGCGGGGAGGAGAAACCCTGTTCGGGGGTGCTCCGGTATCCGAAGTGGCCGGGATGGGCGGGGTGGCCGGGGCGACCGGAGGGCCCGGCGCCCGACGGTGGTGCTCCCCAGGATGAGTCGTTCACGAAAATCGCAGCCTCGAAACCTCAGACCTCGAGAAGCTCGGCTTCCTTGTGCTTGAGCAGTTCGTCCACCTGCGTGACGTACTTGGAGGTGGTGTCGTCGAGCTCCTTCTCAGCGCGGCGGCCCTCGTCCTCGCCGATGTCGCCGTCCTTGATGGCCTTGTCGATGGCCTCCTTGGCCTTGCGGCGGACGCTGCGAATGGAGATCTTGGCGTCCTCGGCCTTGCCCTTGGCGACCTTGATGTACTCCCGGCGGCGCTGCTCGGTCAGCTCCGGGAAGACGACGCGGATGATGTTGCCGTCGTTGGAGGGGTTGACGCCGAGGTCGGAGTCACGGATGGCCTGCTCGATGTTGCGCAGCGCGCTCTTGTCGAACGGGGTGACCACGGCCATGCGCGGCTCGGGCACCGAGAACGACGCGAGCTGGTTGATCGGGGTCATCGCGCCGTAGTAGTCGGCCACGATCTTGTTGAACATCGCCGGGTGCGCACGGCCGGTGCGGATCGCGGCGAAGTCCTCCTTGGCGACGACGACCGCCTTCTCCATCTTCTCCTCGGCCTCGAGGAGGGTCTCTTCGATCACCACGTGCTCCTGGTTCGATGAATTGAGCCGGAAAGCCCTGATTCCTGCACGGTGTCCGACCGGCAGGCTGTTGTCCATCCCCGTACCGTGCCCATCGTGCGGCACGGAGTTGCCGTACGGTGCCGTGTTACGGCGGCTCCCGTACGGACGTCGTTTCGTGTCCGCCGTGGGCGTCAGGCCCGGGAGCCCTGGTCGCTCACCAGCGTGCCGATCTTCTCACCCCGGACCGCCCTGGCGATATTCCCCTCGGCCAGCAACTCGAAGACGAGGATCGGAAGCTTGTTGTCGCGGCAGAGCGTGATGGCGGTGGCGTCGGCCACCCTCAGCTCGCGGGCGATGACCTCGCCGTACTCCAGGGCGTCGAACTTCACCGCGTCGGGGTTGGTCGCCGGATCGGAGTCGTAGACGCCATCCACGCCGTTCTTGCCCATCAGCAGCGCCTCGGCGTCGATCTCCAGGGCTCGCTGGGCGGCGGTGGTGTCGGTGGAGAAGTACGGCATGCCCATGCCGGCGCCGAAGATGACCACGCGCCCCTTCTCCAGATGCCGCACGGCCCTCAGCGGGATGTACGGCTCGGCGACCTGCCCCATGGTGATGGCGGTCTGCACACGGGAGTCGATGCCCTCCTTCTCCAGGAAGTCCTGGAGGGCGAGGCAGTTCATGACCGTGCCGAGCATGCCCATGTAGTCGGACCGGGCCCGGTCCATGCCGCGCTGCTGGAGCTCTGCGCCGCGGAAGAAGTTGCCGCCGCCGATGACGACGGCGATCTCGGCGCCGTCACGGACCACGGCTGCGATCTCGCGGGCGACCTTGTGCACGACGTCGGGGTCGACTCCGAGCCCTCCGCCGCCGGCGAACGCCTCACCGGAGAGCTTCAGCAGGAAGCGGCGGCGGTCGTGGTCCTTGTCGGAGGCTTTGCCTCCGGGGTCGTTGCCCTGTTTCATGCGGATCTCCTCGTGCACACGCGTGAGGAGGCCATTGCCGGTGGTTCCTCTCGGTCCCCGAAAGCGGCAATGGCCTCCTCGTCACAACTGCGGTCGTCCGGTCCGTACACGCCTGCGCTCAGTGCGTCACGCACCGGGACGGGCCCCCGTAACCCGACCCTAACCGGGAGCGGGCCTGCGGATCAGGCGCCGACGCGGAAGCGGGCGAAGCGCTTCAGCGTGACACCGGCCTCGCCCAGGACCTTCTGGACGGACTTCTTGTTGTCCTTGGCGAAGGGCTGGTCCAGGAGGCAGCTCTCCTTGAAGAAGCCGTTCACGCGGCCCTCGACGATCTTGGGCAGGGCCTGCTCGGGCTTGCCCTCCTCACGCGCGGTGGCCTCGGCGACACGGCGCTCGTTCGCGACGGTCTCCTCCGGAACGTCCTCGCGGGAGAGGAACTTCGGCGCGAACGCGGCGATGTGCTGCGCCACGTCCTTGGCGACCTCGGCGTTCTCCTGCTCCAGCTCGACCAGGACGCCGACCTGCGGGGGCAGGTCCGGGCTGGTGCGGTGCATGTAGGCGGCCACGTAGCCGCCGGAGAACTGCGCGAAGCGGTCGAGGACGATCTTCTCGCCGAGGGTGGCGTTGGCCTCGTCCACGTACACCTGGACGCTCTTGCCGGGCTCGATCTCGGAGGCGAGCAGTGCCTCGATGTCGGCCGGGGAGGTGGCGGCGACGTGGGCGGCGATGGCGTCGGCGACGGCGAGGAACTTGTCGCCCTTGGCGACGAAGTCGGTCTCGCACTTGAGCTCGACCAGCACACCGGACTTCTTGTCGTCGGCGATCAGGGAGACGACGGCGCCGTTCTCGGCGGTGCGGGACTCGCGCTTGGCGACGCCCTTCTGGCCCTTGACGCGGAGGATCTCGACGGCCTTGTCGACGTTGCCCTCGGCCTCGTCCAGCGCCTTCTTGCAGTCCATCATGCCGGCGCCGGTGAGCTCGCGAAGCTTCTTGACGTCAGCGGCGGTGTAGTTCGCCATGGTCGGTGAATCTCTTCTCGGAAGGTCGATGAGGATGGATCGATCTACGGGACGGGCATGCGGCCGGGGGCGGCGCTCATGGCACTGCCCCCGGCCGTACCACCTGCGGCGTCGGTCAGGCCTGCTCGGCCGGCTTCTCGCCCTCGGCGGGGGCGGCCTGCTCCTCGGCGGCCGGAGCCTCGGCGGTGGCCGGGGCCTCGGCGGGGGTCTCGCCCTCCTTGGACTCGGCGGCCTTCTGGGCGTCGCCCTCGAGCAGCTCGCGCTCCCACTCGGCGAGCGGCTCGCCCGCGGCCTTCTCGCCCTTGCCCTCGCCGGCGGCACCGGAGCGGGCGATGAGGCCCTCGGCGACGGCGTCGGCGATCACGCGGGTGAGCAGGGTGACGGAGCGGATCGCGTCGTCGTTGCCCGGGATCTTGTAGTCGACCTCGTCCGGGTCGCAGTTGGTGTCGAGGATCGCGACGACCGGGATGTTGAGCTTGCGCGCCTCACCGACGGCGATGTGCTCCTTCTTGGTGTCCACGATCCAGACGGCGCTGGGCACCTTCTGCATGTCGCGGATACCGCCGAGGGTCTTCTCCAGCTTGGCCTTCTCGCGGGAGAGGACCAGGAGCTCCTTCTTGGTGAGGCCGGAGGCGGCCACGTCCTCGAAGTCGATCTGCTCGAGCTCCTTCAGGCGCTGCAGGCGCTTGTGGACGGTCGAGAAGTTGGTCAGCATGCCACCGAGCCAGCGCTGGTTGACGTAGGGCATGCCCACGCGCGTGGCCTGCTCGGCGATGGCCTCCTGGGCCTGCTTCTTGGTGCCGACGAACATGATGGAGCCGCCGTGGGCGACGGTCTCCTTGACGAACTCGTAGGCGCGGTCGATGTACGACAGCGACTGGAGCAGGTCGATGATGTAGATGCCGTTGCGCTCGGTGAAGATGAATCGCTTCATCTTCGGGTTCCAGCGGCGGGTCTGGTGCCCGAAGTGGACGCCGCTCTCCAGCAGCTCCCGCATCGTGACGACGGCCATGGCCGTATCTCCTTGGATCACTCGGTTGTACACGGCGGCCGGACGGCCGCCGCTCCTGACGCCCTGATGCGCTTGCCTGCGAAGTCGGCGGCCCGGAGACCGCTTTCGAGGACCGAGATGCGCTGCCGCCTGTGGAAGGCGGCGGGGCGTGCGAAGTCGATCCGGTGACCCGGATCGCACCAGAAGTGTACGGGACCGGGGAAGCGGCGGGCGACACGCGTGGGGCGGGGGTGCCGCCTCGACGGGTGGTGCCGTCCCCGGACCGGGTGACGCGGTTGTCCACAACCGGCCGGTATTCCACAGCCTCGTCCGAGATCCTCCGCGTCCCGTGCCTTCGCGTCACGCTGTGCTCATGGGACGCCGACTCCGCGCCGCGCTGCCGCGCCGCACGCCCTTTCGCATGTCGCTCCGCCTGCCCCTCTTCCTGCCGCTCTGCCTGGTGCTGCCGCTCCTCACCGCGGGGGCGGCCGCGGCCCGTGCCGCTCCCGGGGACGGCCCGTCCGGATCCGGCCGGGTCAGGCCGGTGCCGGGGGCTGTCGGACGCGGCTGGGAGCCGCCGCCCCAGCGGTGGTCGGCCGGCCATCGCGGTGTGGACCTGGCGGCTCGTCCCGGGGAGCCGGTGCGCGCGGTGGCCGCGGGCCGGGTCTCGTTCGCGGGGGAGGTCGCCGGGCGCGGGGTGGTCTCGGTCGAACTCGCGGGCACGGGCTCCCCTCCGCTGCGCACGACGTACGAGCCGGTCGGCGCGCGGGTACGCGAGGGCGACCGGGTCGTGGCGGGGGATGTGGTGGGCGTGCTGGAGGCGGACGGCTTCCACTGCCCGACGGGGTGCCTGCACTGGGGGCTGCGCCGCGGTGACGCCTACCTGAATCCGCTCTTTCTGCTCGACCGCGGCCCGTCCCGGCTCCTTCCGGTGCTGGGGGTTCCGCTTCCGGGGGAACCGGAGAGCGGACGGGGCGACGCGATGCGGACGGCGGCCGCCCGGGGCTCACCGTCCGCCGGTCCGCCCGGGGTGGGGACGGCACTGGTCCTGGCTGTGGCCGCGTTCTGGGTCCGGCGCCGCCACGTCCGGCCTCGCGCGGGGAGACCCTCCCGGGGGGAGACCCTCCCGGGGGGACACGGCGCCCGGCGAAAGGGCGGGGGCGGGCGGGGGGAAAGGACTCAGCCCGCGACTCCGTGAAGCGCCATCGACACGGCGGCCCGCGTGATCCGGTCCGGGTCCTCGGCGGCGCCCAGCTCGATACGGCGGACCGCGGCGTCCACGACGCCCTGCAGCAGAGCGGCCGTCAGCCGCGGCTCGTCGTGGCCGAGGGCCGCGAGGGCGTCCACCACCATGGTGATCAGTCCGCCGTGGGCCGCACGGATCTTCTCCCGGGCGCCGGGGTCCAGTTCACCGGCCGAGATGGCCACGACGGCCCGGTGACGCCGGTCGCCGGCCAGGGCAAGCTGCCGCCGTACGTAGGCCTCCACCTTCGACTGGGGGGTGTCGGCCCGCTCCATGGCGTCCTCCACCTCCGCCGCCCAGACGGGGAAGTCGACGGCGCACAGCTCCTCGACGACGGCGGCGCGGGACCGGAAGTACTCGTAGACGGAGGAGCGCGCCAGTCCCGTGCGGGCCGCCAGCGCGGGGAAGGTCAGCGCCTCCGTGCCGCCCTCGGACAGCAGGGATCGTGCTGCCTCCAGCAGGGCGTCGCGCTGCATAGTCCGGTGCTCGGCCACGGAGGCCGCTCGAATCCTGGGCACGGGTCCCACTGTAGGGAGGGCGGTGCCGGTTCAGCGACCGACATCGGCGAGCTTGGCCCGAAGCTGCAGTACGGACTTGGTGTGGATCTGGCTGACCCTGCTCTCCGTGACCCCGAGCACCTGCCCGATCTCGGCAAGGGTGAGCCCTTCGTAGTAGTAGAGGGTCACCACGGTCTTCTCGCGTTCGGGCAGGGTGTTGACCGCCCGGGCCAGCAGCCGTCGCAGCTCGCGGTCCTCGGCGATCTCGACGGGGTTGTCGGCGGCCGTGTCCTCCAGGGTGTCCATGAGGCTCAGCCGGTCGCCGCCCTCCGCGCCGCTGTGGAGCACCTCCTCCAGAGCGACCACGTTGGCCAGCGGTAGCCGGCTGAAGATCCCGTGGAGTTCCTCCAGCGGGATCCCCATCTCGTCCGCGACCTCGGCCTCCGACGGTGTACGCCGCAGCGTCGCCTCCAGCGCGGCGTGGGCACGCTCGAACGCACGGGCCTTCTGCCGCACCGAGCGGGGAATCCAGTCGAGCGCCCGCAGTTCGTCGATCATGGCTCCGCGGATGCGGGTGATGGCGTAGGTCTCGAACTTGATCGAGCGGCCCGGGTCGAACTTCTCGATGGCGTCGATCAGCCCGAAGACCCCGGAGGAGACGAAGTCGGCCTGCTCCACGTTGGCGGGCAGGCCGACGCTGACGCGGCCGGCCACGTACTTGACCAGGGGCGAGTAGTGGAGGATCAGCTGTTCCCGCAGCCGCTCGTCGCCCGTGCACTTGTACGACCGCCACAGTTCGTCGAGCGATCCGGGCGGGGCAGGGCGTGCGGCGTCCTGGGCCGCAGTCGGTTCTGCCGTGGCCGTGCGGTCGGGCCCGGGGATGTGATGGGGCATGCGTCGTCTTGAGCCGTTCTGCCGTGATCTGTGCGCTGACGCCGGTGAGTGGCGTACGAAGGGGCCGGGAACCCTGGGAGCGTAGCGTGACCGCGGCGTCGCTCAGTGCGAGTGGCGGCCGGTCGGGCATGCGCAGATACGTTCCGCTGCCCGCACCCCGGGGTTACCCCGGTGGCCGGAACGGCGCGGCCGGGCCATGCGGAATGAAGCGTTCAGCGATCATGCCCCTCACCCTTTCACTCGATCGCCCCAGGTCAAGGACCGCCTCGTCACCTGTTGGTGTGTTGGTTGGCCGCTCTGGCCAACTGCCAGTAGTCACCGACACGTTCGAGGAATCCCAGTGACCGCAGTTCCTGGAGGCGGACGAGCGCGCGGTCCTCCGCGAGAGCGGCGGCGCGCGCCACCGACTCGACGCCGAGCGCACCCCGGGCGGGCAGCGCCTCCAGAACGCGTGCCGCCTCCGGGGACAGCAGGTCGCGCGGCACCATGGGTCCGCGCCGCTCGGGAGCCAGTTCGCCGATCGCGCCGACCAGCTCGACGATCTCGGCGGCGTCGGTGACGACGATGCCCTCGCCGCGCAGGAGCTGGTGGACGCCCGCCGACAGCCCGCTGGTCACCGGGCCGGGAACGCCCATGGTGAGCCTGCCCAGCCCGAGAGCCCGCCGCGCGGTGACCAGCGAGCCGCTGCGCAGTTCCGCCTCCACCACCACGGTGCCGCGGGTGAGGGCCGCGATCACGCGGTTGCGCAGGACGAAACGGCTGCGGGTGGGGTGGTCGCCGGGCGGCAGCTCGGCGACCAGCAGTCCCTGCTCCCCGACGCGCCGGATCAGCTCGCCGTTGCCCGGCGGGTAGGCCACGTCGACCCCGCAGGCCAGGACCGCGACGGTCGCTCCCTCCACCGCCAGAGCCCCGCTGTGCGCGGCGCCGTCCACTCCGTACGCGGCGCCGGAGACCACCGTCCAGCCGCGGGAGGCCAGGCTGGAACCGAGCGTCGCGGCCACATGGGCGCCGTAGTCCGTGCACGCCCGGGAGCCGACGACGGCGACCGACCGCAGTGCCCACATCCGCAGCGAGGCCCTGCCGCGCACCCACAGGCCCACGGGGCGTCCGTCGCCCAGGTCGTCCAGCTGACTCGGCCACTCGGGGTCACCGGGGCAGACGAAGCGCCCGCCCAGCCCGCCGATCGCGGCGAGGTCGGCCTCGGGGTCGAGTCCTCGCGCGCGCTTGCGCAGCCCGGTCCAGCGGGCCCGGGAGGCGCCGGGCAGCGGGGAGTCGGATCCGAACGCCTTGAGCGTCTCCACCGCCCCGTACCGGTCGAGCCACCGGTTCATCGCCTCGTCTCCGGGCTCCCCGATCCTGGTGAGCGCCGCCCGGGCCACCCGCTCCTCACGGCCGGTCACGCCCGGCCTCCGGCCAGTGCCGTGCCGCGCCGTACCCCGGTGCGCAGTTCCAGTGCGCCGTCCACGTCCTCGGCGGTGGGCCGGTCGTGCCCGGCGAGGTCGGCCAGGGTCCAGGCGACCCGCAGGACGCGGTCCAGGCCTCGTGCGGTGAGCAGACCGCGTTCCATGTCCTCCTCGGCACGGCCGAGCGCTCCCGGGTTCCCGGGCCACCGGGTCCGCAGTTCGTGGCCGGGGACCTCGCTGTTGGTGCGCCAGGGCGTGTCGGCGTAGCGGACGGCGGCGCGCTCGCGTGCGGTGAGCACGCGGGCGGCCACGGTCTCGGTGGACTCCGGCCGGGCGCCGGGGGCCGTCAGCTCGGAGCGGGTGACGGGCTCGACGGTGACCCGGAGGTCTACGCGGTCCAGCAGCGGCCCGGAGAGCCGTGCCCGATAACGTCTGACCGATGAGGGCCTGCACTCGCAGCCGCCGCCCCGGGAGCCGTGCCGACCGCAGGGGCACGGGTTGGCGGCGAGGGCGAGCAGAAAGCGGGCGGGCATGCGCATCATTCCCTGGGCCCGGGCCACGACGACCTGCCCCGACTCCAGCGGCTGGCGCAGTGCGTCGAGCACCCGCGCGCTGCACTCGGCCGCTTCGTCCAGAAAGAGCACACCATGGTGGGCGAGGGAGACGGCCCCGGGCCTGGGCAGACCGCTGCCGCCGCCCACCAGGGAGGCGGTGGTGGCCGAGTGGTGCGGGGCGCAGTAGGGGGGTCGCTCGACCAGCGGCTGGCCGGGCGGCAGCGCCCCGGCGACAGAGTGGACGGCGGTGACCTCCAGTGCCTCCTCGGGGGTGAGCGGCGGCAGCAGCCCGGGGAGCCGTTCGGCCAGCATGGTCTTGCCCGCGCCCGGTGGCCCCTTGAAAAAGATGTGGTGGCGCCCCGCGGCGGCCACCTCCAGGGCCCTGCGGGCGGCTTTCTGACCGGCGACCTCGGCGAGGTCCACCCGGCGTTCGCCGCCCAGCCCCGCGATCCCCCCGCCCGCGCCGGGCACGGTGAGACCGGCGAGCATGGTGGCGTCGGTGCCGTGCCCCTCCGGACCCTCCTCCTCGGGGACGGGTTCGTCGGTGAGGACGGCCACGAGCTGGCGCAGGGAGCGGACGCCGAGGACGGAGACGCCGGGGACCAGCGCGGCCTCGGACGCGGTCTGCTCGGCGACGACGACCTGGCGGTATCCGGCGTCCGCGGCGGCCAGGACCGCGGGCAGGACACCGCGGACGGGCCGGACGCGCCCGTCCAGGCCCAGCTCGCCGATCATCACGAGTCCGGTGAGTTCGCGGGGGTCGATCCGCTCGGCGGCTCCGAGCACCGCACAGGCGACCGCCAGGTCGAACCCGCTGCCGCTCTTGGGCACCGAGGCGGGGCTGAGCCCGACGGTGAGTTTCTTCTGCGGCCAGTCGACACCGGAGTTGACGACCGCGGCCCTGACCCGGTCGCGGCTCTCCACCAGGCTCTTGTCCGGCAGGCCGACGAGGGTGAAGGTGGCCAGCCCCGGTTCGAGATCGGCCTGGACCTCGACGACCACGCCCTCGACGCCCACGAGGGCGACCGAGCAGGTACGGGCGAAACCCATGTCAGGCCACCCCCTTCACGTGCTGCACCCGGGGGGCGCCGCGCTCGGGCAGGACGACGCCGACGAGGTCGATGCGCACACCCCCGGTCGGCGGGCGGCCGTACCGGGCGAGCCAGCGCTCGCTGAGCCACTGGGAGGCGAGTCTGCGCAGCCGCGCGGCCTTGCGCGGGGGCACGGCCGACATCGGGTGCCCGTACGGGCCGGCCCGGCGTGTCTTGACCTCGCAGACGACGAGCGCGTCGGCGTCCCGGGCGACGATGTCGATCTCGCCGCCCCGGCAGCGCCAGTTCCGTTCGAGGACGGCCATGCCCATCTCGCGCAGCCGCCGGGCGGCCAGGTCCTCGCCGTAGCGCCCGAGTGCGTTCCTGCCGTTCATCGGTACCACCTCCGGCGCCGACTGTGGCGGCCGGGGAGGCGGGGCGGATGATCATGGCCCGATTCGGTGGACTACCGACCGGTTGTGGATATCCCGCTCACCCGCGGGGGGCATCCCACGGGCGCGGCGTTGACGGGAGCGACGAAGATAACGGAGATAACGGAGATGACGGGGACGACGGGAGCGGTGGGGACGACGGCCGACTCCGGGCTCACCTCTTGAAGTCGGAGTCCTCGGGCAGGTCCAGATCGCTCTTGTTCAGCTCCTCGATGTTCACGTCCTTGAAGGTGAGCACCCTCACCTGCTTGACGAAGCGGGCCGGCCGGTACATGTCCCACACCCAGGCGTCGGCCATCGAGACCTCGAAGAAGACCTCGCCCTGAACCGAGTGCACCTGCATCTCGTAGTCGTTGGTGAGATAGAAACGGCGCTCGGTCTCGATCACGTACCTGAACAAGCCGACGACGTCCCGGTACTCCCGGTAGAGCTTCAGCTCCATCTCGGTCTCGTATTTCTCGAGATCCTCGGCGCTCATGGCGTGTTCCCCTTCAGCCGTGCGTTCCCCCATTGTGCGTCAGCCCCGCGCGCTTGCTGCGGACCGGGCCGATCGCCCCGTGCCCGGCGCCGCCGAGGATCAGCAGGGCGCCGGCCCCGATCGCCGCCAGGGCGGGGCCCAGCGGCCCCGGCCGGGAGGTCCCGCCGGGCAGATCCGCGAAACCGGCCGGGCGCTCGACCATGCCCGCGTGGCCCAGCGGCCAGACGGTGGCGTCGACCCGGCCCGTCACCGCGTCCCGGGGCACGGAGCCGTTGTTGGCGTCCTCCAGGTGCGTGCGCGAGTCCAGTGACCCCTCCCGGTGGTCGCCGAGGAGGAAGAGCTGCCCCTCGGGCACGGACGCCTCGAAGGTGGTGAAGGAGGCGCGTTCCCGCTCCAGCCGGTACGGCTCGTCGACGGGATCGCCGTTGACGGTCATCCTCCCCCGCTCGTCGCAGCACTCCACGGTGTCGCCGCCGACGCCGACGACGCGTTTGATCATCGGCATGTCGCCCCACAGCGGATCGAGGAAGACGACGACGTCACCGCGCCGGACCTCGTCGCCGTCTATGCGCTCGGCCAGCACCCGGTCCCCGGCCTCGACGGTGGGCGACATGGAGTCGGTGGGCACGGCGTAGGGCTGATACAGCACCGCGGCCCAGACGAAACCCCCCAGGAAGAGGACGCAGCCGACCGCCACGGCCACCGACGACAGCACCTGGCCCGTACGGCCGCGGCCTTTCCCGGTACGTTCGGCTCTGCTCACTCGCGCTCCCGGAAAAGGTCTGGGTCAACCGGCGGTCTGCGCCGCACCCTACCCCCGGGTACGGTCCCGGGTCAGCCCTCGGCCCGCCCGTCCGTCCCGCTCACGGTGCCGGGCGCCGTCCCAAACGCTCCGGCGGCCTCTTCCACGTCCCCCTTCGCGGCCCTCGCCCTCAGGCGCCGCCGCCACATCACCAGCGGCACCGCGCCCACCAGGCCCAGCGCCGCGGGAGCCGCGGCCAGGCCCTTCTCGGCGAAGGTGTCGGGCACCGGGAGGGTGTCCCAGCGGTCGATCGGCCACGCCTTGACCACGGCCCGCCCCACGACCTCGTCCACGGGCACCGTCCCCTGTCCGGGGAGCTGCTGGTGGAAACGGGAGTCCAGGGAGTTGGAGCGGTGGTCGCCCATCACCCAGATCCGGTCCTCGGGGACCTTGACCGGGCCGAAGCCCTCACTGCCGCAGGGGGAGTCTCCGGGGTAGACGTAGGCCCCTTCTTCCAGGGCCTTGCCGTTGACCGTGACGGGGCCGTTCTTCTCGCACGCCACGGTGTCGCCGCCGACCGCGATGACCCGCTTGATCAGGTCCTGCTCCTCGGCGGAGGGCATCAGGCCGATGAAGCTCATGAAGTCCTGGAACACGTTGGTGTCCTGCTGGACCGACGGGTCGAGCCAGCCGCCCGGGTCGTGGAAGACGACGACCTCGCCGCGCTCGGGTTCGGCCCCGAACCAGGGCGTCAGTTTGTCCACCAGCACCCGGTCGCCCCGCTGGAGGGTGTTCTGCATCGAGTCGGAGGGGATGGAGAACGCCTGCAGCAGGAACGTCTTGATCCCCAGAGCCAGCAGCAGCGCGACGCCGATGAGGATGGGCAGTTCCTTCAGGAAGGAGCGTTGCTTCTTTTCCGTCACTCTCTCTCCGCTGTCCGGGCCCGCGGCCGCTTCCTCACCGCGCTCCACGGGCTCGCCTTCGGCCCGCCGCTCGGGCCCGTCCGCGTCGGAGCGCGCTCCGACCGCCACGTCCCCCACATCCACTCCTCACACCGATACCGCTCTTACCGCGCTGCAGCCCGCGCCTCAGCCGGTGCAGACCCACGCCTGCCACTCCCATAACGAGCGGGAGTTCCGCAGGGCTCGGGATGTGCGCCATGTCTTCGTCTCCGCCATTGTCGGTGGCCGCGGCCGCGGAGGCGGTCTCGCCGCGCGGATCCGGCACCGACGCGTAGGTCTCGGGCTCCTCCAGTCGTCGCCAGTGGGAGTAGGGCCAGGCGATCACCACGGCCTTGCCCACCACCAGGTTCTCGGGAATGGTCCCCTTCCCCGGGTCCTGCAGGTGGTAGCGGGAGTCGGCGGAGTTGGAGCGGTGGTCGCCCATCACGAAGATGCGGTTCTCGGGCACCTTCACCTCGAAGCGCATCTGCGAGGGCGCGTTGCCCGGGTGGAGGTACGGCTCGTTCAGCGGTGTGCCGTTGACCGTCACCCGGCCGTCCTCGTCGCAGCACACGACGGTGTCCCCGCCGATGCCGATGACCCGCTTGATCAGGTCCTGCTCCTCGGCGGAGGGCAGCAGGCCGATGAAGGTCAGGAACTGCCTGCCCTGCTTGATGCCCACGGGGTCGTCCCGCTCCGGCTCCTCCCCGGGTGGCAGCCAGCCCCCGGGGTCCTTGAAGACCACCACGTCGCCGCGTTCGGGGCGCGAGCCGAACCAGGGCGTCAGCTTGTCCACCAGCACCCGGTCGTCGATCCTGATCGTCTGCTCCATCGAGCCGGAGGGGATGACGAAGGCCTGTACCAGGAATGTCTTGAGCACCAGTGCGATCAGCAGTGCGACGCCCACCAGGACGGGGATCTCCTTGGTCACCGACAGCCGCCGGCGCCGTCTGATCCGCTTGGCGGCGCGCCGCCGGTCGGCCCGGCCCTCGCCGGGGCCGCGCAGCGTGGTCCCGGGATCCGGCGGTGTGCCGTCGCCTCGGACGGCGCCCGCCCGCCGGCCGTCGCGCGGCCGTCCGCGCCTACCCATCCCGGCCCCGCAGGGAGGTCCAGCGGCCGGCCGGCCAGACGATCCAGTCGGCCCGGCCGATCACCCTGTCCACCGGTACGGTGCCGCCGCCGGGAGACCCGAGGTGGTCCCGGGAGTCGCTCGACCGGGAGCGGTGGTCGCCCATCACCCACAGCCTCCCCCCGGGGACCGCGATGTCGAACGGGACGGCCGAGGGCCGGTCGCCGGGATACAGGTAGGCCTCGTCCACCGGTTCGCCGTTCACCTCGATCCTCCCCCGTTCGTCGCAGCACCTGACCCTGTCGCCGCCGACTCCGACGACCCGCTTGACGTAGTCGGTCCCCCGCGACGGCTCCCGGTCGAACGAACCGGTGCCGTCGAACACAACAACGTCTCCGCGCGCCGGAAGGTTGCCGAAACGGTACGCCAGCTTGTTCACCAGAACGCGGTCACCCGCTTCGAGGGTGTTCCCCATCGAGCCGCTCGGGATGCGGAAGGGTTCCGCCGCGAACGTGTGGACCAGCATCAGCAGCACGGCGGCCGCGGCCACCGCGGCCCCCGGACGCACGAAACGCGACCGTCGCCCCCCTCCCCGTACGGGGTGGGAGGAGCGGTCGCGCTCCGTCGGTCGCGTGTGCCGTTCGTCGGTGTTCATCGAGCCGAGAGCCTAACCCGGCGGCGCGGCGGACACCGGTGCGGACAGCGGCGCGGGGGCCGTGCCCCGCGGGCGGCACCGGGCGCCGGGGCGCCCGGTGCTCCGCCGCGCGGACCGGTCTCGGATCAGCGCTCGCGCTTCTCCTTGATCTTGGCGGCCTTGCCGCGCAGCTCGCGCAGGTAGTACAGCTTGGCGCGGCGGACGTCACCGCGGGTGACGACCTCGATCTTCTCGACGACCGGGGTGTGCACCGGGAAGGTGCGCTCCACGCCGACGCTGAAGCTGACCTTGCGGACGGTGAAGGTCTCACGGACGCCGGAGCCCTGGCGGCGGATGACGACACCCTTGAACTGCTGCACACGGGAGCGGTTGCCCTCGATGACGCGCACGTGGACGTTGACGGTGTCACCGGGGCGGAAGGTGGGGATGTCGCTGCGCAGCGAGGCGGAGTCGACGCTGTCGAGAAGGTGCATGACCGTCTGCTTTCCTCGCCGATGCCACAGGTCATCGGCGGAATCGTTCGTTGGGTTCGGTGAGCCGCCGTACCGGTCGGGCGTTGGTCCCCCTGTGGCAGGGTCGCGCGCCGGACGCGAGGCAGCGGCCTATTCTTCCACGCCTTCGGCCACGGGCCCAAATCGGCCGTCGGGCCGCTCGGCCCAGCCCAGCTCCGCCAGCAGCCTGCGGTCGTCGGCGTCCAGCGCGGCGGGGTCGCACCTCTCGACCAGGTCCGGGCGGTGGCTCACGGTGCGGCGGAACGCCTGGTCGCGGCGCCAGCGGGCGATCCTGCCGTGGTGGCCGCTGAGCAGCACCTCGGGAATGTCCCGGCCGCGCCACACCGGCGGCTTGGTGTAGACGGGGCCTTCCAACAGGTCGGCCATGGCGCCGGGCGCGAAGGAGTCGTCGCGGTGGGAGTCGGCGTTGCCCAGGACTCCGGGCAGCAGCCGGGCGACGGCCTCCACCATGACCAGCACGGGCGCCTCGCCGCCGGCGAGCACGTAGTCGCCGATGGACAGCTCGCGCACCCGCAGGCGCTCGCCGTACTCCTCGACGACGCGGCGGTCGATGCCCTCGTAGCGAGCGGGGGTGAAGACCAGCCATGGCTCGGCGGCCAGTTCGACGGCCGTCTCCTGGGTGAACGGGCTGCCGCTGGGAGTGGGGACGACCAGGACCGGCCCCTCCCCCCGGCCGTCACCGCCCGAGGCGATGACCGAGTCCAGCGCCTCGCCCCACGGCTCGGGCTTCATCACCATGCCGGGGCCGCCGCCGTAGGGGGTGTCGTCGACGGTGTTGTGCCGGTCGTGGGTCCACTGCCGCAGGTCGTGAACGCGTACGTCGAGCAGGCCGCGGGCGCGCGCCTTGCCCACCAGGGAGACGTTCAGCGGTTCCAGGTACTCGGGGAAGATCGTGACGACGTCGATCCGCATCAGGCGCCGTCCTCCCCGTCCCCGCCTGCTCCGCCGTCCCCGCCTGCTCCGCCGTCCCCGCCTGTTCCGCCGTCCCGCGTACCGCTCCCGGTGCGGGATCCGGCGATCTCGGCGCGGTCGTCGATGAGTCCCGGCGGCGGATCGATGACGGCCCGCCGGCCGTCCAGGTCGATCTCGGGGACGATCTCACCGACGAAGGGGACGAGCACCTCGCCGCCGTCGGGCCCGCGCACCACGAGCAGGTCCTGGTGGGGCAGGTGGGCGATCTCCTCGATCCGGCCGACGGGTGTTCCGTCGCGGGTGACGACGTCGAGGTCGATCAGCTGGTGGTCGTAGTACTCGTCGGGGTCCTCGGGGGTTTCCTCCGGGTCGACCTCGGCGATCAGCAGGGTGCCCCGCAGCGCCTCGGCGGCGGTGCGGTCCCTGACGCCCTCGAAGCGCAGCAGCAGCCGGCCGCTGTGGACACGCCCGGACTCGATGGTCAGGGGGCCCGCGGAGGCGGGGTCGGTGGCCAGGACCGCGCCGGGGGCGAGGCGCACCTCGGGTTCATCGGTGCGCACCTCCACGGTGACCTCGCCCTTGATCCCGTGGGCACGGCCGATGCGCGCGACTACCAACTGCACTGCTCGTCACTCCAGGTTCTCGCCGGTTCCCGTACGCCGGCGGTCACGGCACGGGCCGGGAGCGGCGGTGCCGCTCCCGGCCCGTGCCGGTGCTCTGCGTTGTCTGCCGCGGCCCTCAGCGGACCTGGTCCACGTCGACGAGGTCGACGCGGACACCCCGCCCGCCGAGAGCGCCCACGACGGTGCGCAGCGCGCGTGCGGTGCGGCCGTTGCGGCCGATCACCTTGCCGAGGTCGTCGGGGTGGACCCGGACCTCCAGCACGCGCCCGCGACGCAGGTTGCGGGCGGCGACCTGCACCTCGTCGGGGTGGTCGACGATGCCCTTCACCAGATGGTCGAGGGCCTCTTCCAGCATGGTCACGCCTCGGTCGACTCGGCGGCGGCCTCGGCCTCGTCCGCCTTCTTGTCGGCCTTCTTCGCCTTCTGGGTGATGGCCTCACCCTTGGGCTCGTCCGCCGACTCCTTGGCGGCGGCCTCGAAGAGGGCGCGCTTGTCGGCCTTGGGCTCGGCGACCTTCATCGGCTCCGGGGCCGGCAGACCCTTGAACTTCTGCCAGTCGCCGGTGACCTTCAGGATGGCCAGGACCGGCTCGGTCGGCTGCGCGCCGACGCCCAGCCAGTACTGGACGCGCTCCGAGTCGACCTCGATGCGGGAGGGGTTCTGCACCGGGTGGTACAGACCGATCTCCTCGATGGCCCGGCCGTCGCGACGGGTACGGGAGTCGGCGACGATGATGCGGTAGTGAGGCGAACGGATCTTGCCCAGTCGCTTCAGCTTGATCTTGACTGCCACGGCTGTGGTGTCTCCTGGTCTTTGGCGTGGTTGGACACGGCGGGATGCCACGTGGGGTTGTGGTACCCGAGTGTCCGAGTGGACGCGTCAGCCGGAGGAGAGAGGGGTCCTGTGCGGCTGTCGAGTACAGCCGCCCATTGTGCCACACCTCTTGTGCCGCACCCCGCGGGGCAGCCGGTGACCCGGCCTCCCCCGGCCCCCCGGCCCGGTGCGGATCCGCGGCGCCTCAGCCCACCCCGACCGCCTCCTTCTCCTTGTCCGGGATGCGGAACGGCTTCCCGCAGGCCCCGCACATGATCGGCGCCTGGGCCAGTACGGACGGGACGACCCGGACGTTGCGCCCGCAGTCGCACACGGCCTTGACCCGCACTCCGCCACCCGACGAACCGTGCCGCGCGGCGGGGCCGCGGAAGGCCCGGGAGGTGTCGGTGGTGGTGGCGGCGCTGTGGGCGCGCAGGGCGCGCTGCAGCTTCTCGATGGTGGGCCGGTAGCGCCTTCTGGTCTCGGGCTTCATCACGACCAGCGAGAAGCCGCTGCTCGGATGCGGTTCCTCCGGGTGTTCCAGGCCCAGCTCCTCGGCGATCGCCAGGAAGCGGCGGTTGTGGTAGCGGCCGGCACGCGAGGTGTCCCGGACTCCGCGGGCGGCGGCGATCCCGTGGACGGCCTCGTGGAGCAGCCGTTCGAAGGAGAGCTCGGCGCCGCAGGCGGACGACGACTCCCCGATCAGCGATTCGGGCGCGGCCAGGTCGGGCAGCTCCGGGTGGTGCCGTTGAATGTCGGCCCACGCGAGTGCCAGCTCGGCGGCGAGTACAGGTGGTGTCGTGCTCACGTCGTGCACAACGAGCCAGAGTGTCCCGGTGTTCCGATTACGGGGCATCCCAAATAATTTGCACCTACCCGCCGGTTCGGGTTGATGCGCGCCGACGGGACGGGTATTGCCGATCCGGAAGGAGCCGTCCGGGCGGGCGGCCCGGCCCGTGGGCGGAGCGCCCCGCCGGACCCCGTGCGGCGCCGCGGAACGCTCCAGGGCGCCTCGGCACCGGGATGTCTCAGTAGGAGCGGGCGACCACGGCCACCGTACCGGGGGCGTCGTCGGACTCGGGTACCGACCCGTCCCCGCCGACCAGGCAGCGCACCGTGACACCCTGCTCCGCGAGCCGCGCCTCGCCCTCCGGGCCCAGGTCGGCCCAGGGGATGCGGGCCCAGCCGCCTCCGGCGGCGGCCTCGGCCGCCTCCTCTGCCGTCCGCACGTCCGTGGTGCGGGCCTCGCGGCGCTCACGGGAGAGACGCAGCAGCAGCGCCTGGTCCTCCTCCAGGATCCCCGGGCACAGCTCGGCCAGGGCGTCGGCCGCCACCGGCTCCTTGCCCCCGGCGATGCGGCGCGCCAGCATCGCGGTGCCGTTCTCCAGGTCGCGCGGGCCGATCTCGACGCGCAGCGGCACGCCCTTGAGTTCCCAGTCCACCGCCCGCCGGCCGAACGGGATGTCGGTGCGGTCGTCCACCTTCACCCGGACGCCGGCCGCGGCGAGCCGGTCGCCGACCTCGCGGACCTTCGCCAGTACCGCGTCGTCGCCCTTGATCGCCAGGACGACGGCCTGAACGGGGGCCAGGCGCGGCGGGATCCGCAGGCCGTCGTCGTCGCCGTGCATCATGATCAGGCCTCCGACCATCCGGGTGGAGGTGCCCCAGGATGTCTGCCAGACCAGCTCCCGCTCACCGTCCTTCGACAGGTAGCGGGTGTCGAACGCCCTGGCGAAGTTCTGGCCCAGCTCGTGGCTGGTGCCCATCTGCAGGGCCTTGCCGTCGCCCATCATGCCCTCCAGGGTGAGGGTGTTGACGGCGCCCGCGAAGCGCTCCCTGGGCGTCTTGCGGCCCAGGACGACGTCCATGGCCAGGACGTTCTCCATGAAATCGGCGTAGACCTCGCGGTGGACGCGGGCGGCGTAGTCGCGCGCGTCCTCGTAGGTGGCGTGGGCGGTGTGCCCCTCCTGCCACAGGAACTCACTCGTTCGCAGGAAGACCCTCGGACGCATTTCCCAGCGCACCACGTTGGCCCACTGGTTGATCAGCAGGGGCAGGTCGCGGTAGCTCTGCACCCACTTGGCGAAGTACTCGTTGACGATCGTCTCGGAGGTCGGCCGGACGACCACCGGCTCCTCCAGCTCCTTGCCCCCGCCGTGCGTGACGACGGCCAGCTCGGGGGCGAAGCCCTCGACGTGCTCGGCCTCCCTGGCCAGGTAGGACTGGGGGATGAACAGGGGGAAATAGGCGTTTTCGGCGCCCGCCGCCTTGATGCGGTCATCCATCTCCCGCTGCATCCGCTCCCAGAGCCCGTACCCGTACGGCCGGATGACCATGGTGCCCCGCACCGGCCCGTTGTCGGCCAGCTCGGCCTTGTTGATCACGTCCTGGTACCAGCGCGGGAAGTCCTCCGCCTGGGGGGTGAGCACGGGAGTCTTTGCCATGTCGCGCATGTTACGGCGGTCTGCTGCGGATGCGTGAACCGGACTGCCGGGGGAACGTAGGAGTGCGCGCGGGCAAGCGCGGGTGGAAACACCCCGGCGCCCCTCTGGACTCGGGGACAGATGCGCAGTTCCCTGGCTTTCGGGGACTTCCAGGACCTCATCAAGGGACGAGACGGCGGCCGGTTATCCGGCGATCCTTCCATCGGAATGGGGATGTTGCGATGGCACCCACGCTCGCACAGCGGCACCTCCCGCGGCCCGCCCGGGACTGGGCGGAGATTCAGGAACGGATGCTGGTTCCGCTCTACGAGGCGGTATACGAGCGGTTCGAGGTCGGACGGCACTCCCATGTGCTGGGCCTGGGCTGCGGCTCGGGCCTGGCACTGGTGATGGCGGCGGCCCGGGGCGCGACCGTCACGGGGACGGACACCGACGAGGCACGCCTGGAGCTGGCCCGGCAGCGGCTGCTGCCGGAGCCGCAGTGGGGCGCGCGGCACTGGACCGCGCGGGTGCTGCCGGGCGGGCCGGACGGCGGACCGGACGGCGCGGCGCTGCGCGAGGGCCCGCCGCCGACGCTGGTGACCGCCTTCGACACCCTGCCCGACGCCGCCGTGCTCGCCCGGGTGGCCCAGACGGCCGGCCGCGGGGTGCCGGTGGTACTGGCCGGCTGGGGGCCGGCCGAGCGGTGCGCCGCGGCCCCCGCCCTGCGGGTGGCACAGCGGCTGGCGCAGCGGCCGGCCGAGCCGGAGCGCGCGCCCGGCCGCTGCTGGCGGCCGGGCGGCCGGGACGACCTGGAGGACCTGGCGCGGCGGGCCGGGCTGCGCCCCGACGGTTCGGGCCGGGTCGCGTGCCCCTTCGGCTACGCCGATCTGGACAGCGCGGTGCGCGGACTGCTCTCGACCGGGCTGTACGACGCGGCCGTCCGGGCGACGGACGAGGAGCAGGTCGCCAAGGAGCTGGCCGAGGCGCTGCGCCCGCACGTACGGCCGGACGGCACCGTGTGGATGCAGAACCTGTTCCGCTACGTGGTCGCCATGACCTGAGGGCGCCGCCGGCACGCGGCGAGCGGCGGCGCCCCCTTGGCGGTCGCCCGAGCGGTCACTTGGGCGGGAGCATGTCCTTGAACTCCTGGGGCAGCTCGAAGTCCTCCGGCCCCTGGCCGCCGGGCAGTCCGAAGGCGCCGCCCTGCCCCGCGGCGCGGCGCTCGGCCACGGCCTGCTCCTCGGCCTTGCGCTTCATCGGGTTGCCCGAGCGCTGCTTGCCCTTGGTCTTCTTCTGCTGCTTGCCCTTCTTCCGGGCGCCGCCCGCCCCCGGCATGCCCGGCATCCCGGGCATACCCGGCATGCCGCCCTGGGCCATCTTCGACATCATCTTGCGGGCCTCGAAGAAGCGCTCCACGAGGTTCTTCACCGCGCTGACGTCCACACCGGAGCCGCGGGCGATGCGGGCCCGCCGCGAGCCGTTGATGATCGTGGGGTCGGTGCGCTCGGCCGGGGTCATCGACTTGATGATCGCGGCGGTGCGGTCCACGTCGCGCTCGTCGATGTCGTTGATCTGCTCCCGGATCTGCCCCATTCCGGGCATCATCCCCAGCAGCTTGGAGATGGAGCCCATCTTGCGGACCTGTTCCATCTGGGCCAGGAAGTCGTCGAGGGTGAACTCCTTGGGGCCCTTGGCCAGCTTGGCGGCCATCTGCTCGGCCTCTTGCCGGCTGAAGGTCTGTTCGGCCTTCTCGATGAGGCTGAGGACGTCGCCCATGCCCAGGATGCGGGACGCCATGCGGTCCGGGTGGAACGCGTCGAAGTCGTCCAGCTTCTCGCCGTTGGAGGCGAACATGATCTGGCGGCCGGTGACGTGCGCGATCGACAGGGCCGCACCGCCGCGGGCGTCGCCGTCGAGCTTGGAGAGCACCACGCCGTCGAAGCCGACGCCGTCGCGGAACGCCTCGGCGGTGTTGACCGCGTCCTGGCCGATCATGGCGTCGACGACGAAGAGGGTCTCGTCGGGGCGGACGGCGTCGCGGATGTCGGCGGCCTGCCGCATCATCTCGGCGTCGATGCCCAGGCGGCCGGCGGTGTCGACGATGACGACGTCGTACTGCTTGGTGCGGGCGTACTCGATGGAGTCCTCGGCGACCTTCACCGGGTCGCCGACGCCGTTGCCCGGCTCAGGCGCGTAGATCCCGACGCCCGCGCGCTCGGCGACGACGGTGAGCTGGTTGACGGCGTTGGGGCGCTGCAGGTCGCAGGCGACCAGCATCGGGGCGTGGCCCTGCGCCTTGAGCCAGCGGCCCAGCTTGCCCGCGAGCGTGGTCTTGCCCGCGCCCTGCAGACCGGCGAGCATGATCACCGTCGGCGGGTTCTTGGCGAGCCGCAGACGGCGGGTCTCGCCCCCGAGGATGCCGATCAGCTCCTCGTTGACGATCTTGATGACCTGCTGGGCCGGATTCAGCGCCTTGGAGACCTCGGCGCCCAGGGCGCGCTCCTTGACCTGCTTGATGAAGGCCCGGACCACGGGGAGGGCGACGTCCGCCTCCAGCAGGGCGATACGGATCTCGCGCGCCGTGGCGTCGATGTCCGCCTCGCTCAGACGGCCCTTGCCCCTGAGGTTCTTGAACGTCGCTGTGAGGCGATCGGAGAGAGTGTCGAACACGTCGGTCGCGGATCCTTCGCGTTGGTGGCGGTGTCGGCGGTCGACCTCCAAGAGTATCCGCCCGCCCGCGGTCCGGTCAGCCGCCCAGGGCCCGCTCCAGTTCCGCCGCGAGACCGGCGGCCTCGCGCGGCGGCAGCGGGGCACCGTCGGGCCCGGTGACGTAGAAGGCGTCCACCGCGTTGGCGCCCAGGGTGCCGACCCGGGCGCTGCGCACGGTGACGCCGGCGTCCTCCAGGGCCCGTCCGATGCGGTACAGCAGCCCCGGGGCGTCCTGGGCGCGCACCTCGATGACCGTAGCCAGCCGTGATCCGGCCGGGGCGACGGTCACCTTCGGCGGCGGGGCCCCGGCTCCGCGCCGGCGGGCGCTGCCCAGGTGGGCCCGCTCGCGCTCGGCGAGCCGGGCGGGGATGTCCAGGGAGCCCTCCAGGGCGCGCACCAGGTCGGCGCGGAGCCGGTCGGCCCGCGGCAGCGACCCGTACTCGGCGGCCACCCGCCAGGTCAGCAGCAGCACCCGTCCCTCGCCGAGCGGGTCGACGGCGCGCAGGTCCGCGGCGTGTACGGTCAGCCGGTGCAGGGCCAGGACGCCGGCCGCGGCGGGCAGTACGCCGGGCCGGTCGGGCAGGGCGAGAAGCAGTTCGGCGCCGACCGGCTCCGGGCCCGTCTCCTCCTCGGCGGGGCCTGCCCGGTCCGCCTCGGCGGGGGTTTCGGCCCGGGTGCGCAGGGAGAGCACCGGCCCGCCGGTGCGCCACGCCTCCGCGGCCAGCCGCCCGGCCCCGGCGGCGGGCCGGAGGGCGGAGCGCTCCCGCTCCCCGGACGCCTCCGCGGCCCCTGCCGGCTCCCCCTCCCCCTCCAGCACGGCGCCGGTCCGCCTCACCAGATCGGCCACGAGTCCCGCTCGCCAGGCGGACCAGGCCGCGGGCCCGGTGGCCAGGGCGTCGGCCACGGTGAGCGCGTGCAGCAGCTCCAGGGTCCCGGTGTCGCCGACGGCGTCGGCCACGGTGCGTACGGTGGCCGGGTCGTCCAGGTCGCGCCGGGTGGCGGTCTCGGCCAGCAGCAGATGGTGGCGGACGGCGGTGGCCAGGACCGCGGTGTCGGCGGCGTCGAAGCCCATCCGGGCGGCCAGGTCGCGCACGACGGCCTCGCCCGCGACGCTGTGGTCGCCGGGCCGGCCCTTGCCGATGTCGTGCAGCAGCGCGGCGACCAGCAGCAGGTCGGGGCGGCG
Organism: Streptomyces barkulensis; assembly: GCF_002843305.1. GTDB lineage: Bacteria > Actinomycetota > Actinomycetes > Streptomycetales > Streptomycetaceae > Streptomyces > Streptomyces barkulensis. The sequence goes on along the minus strand of NZ_PGSG01000108.1, from coordinate 18,143 downwards.
GACGCGGCGGACGTGCGCACCGGCCCGCGCGGCGGTCTCGATCAGATGGCGGTCGACGGTCCAGCGGTGCACGGGGTTGCGCTGCGGGCGGCAGCGCACCCGGTCCCACTCGGGCAGCCAGGCGGTGACCAGGCCCTCCGCGTCCAGCGCCTCCCACACCCCGACGGCGGCCTCGCCCGCCCCCAGGAGGGTGACGAACTCCTCACGGGCCTCGGCCGGCCAGGGCACCGGAAGCGGCGGCGCCGCGGCGGCCAGCCTCCGCAGGGCGGGGCGCGACGGCGGCAGCCCGGCCTGGGCGGCCGCCGCGGCGGCACGCAGCGGCAGTACGGGGTCGCGCTCGGGGCGTGCGGTCCGGGCGAGCACCACCTCGCCGTCCTGCACGACCACACCGTCGGCCAGCGGGGTGCGCTCGGCGGGCCGCCCGGCGCGCCGCGGTCGCGGGCGGCGGGCGCGCAGTACCCGGTCGACCTCGCGCCAGGTCACGTCGCAGGCGTAGGAGAGCACCCGGGCCGCCTCGTAGACGCGGCGCAGCAGCGCGTCCGCGTCCTCCAGCGCGAGGGCGGCGGCGACCTGGTCCTGGTCCTGGAGGGCGAGCCGGTCGGTGGCACGGCCGGTGGCCAGGTGGAGGGCGTCGCGTACGTCGAGGAGGGTGCGGTGGGCCTCGTCCAGCCCCTCGCGGGGCGCGTCGGCCAGCCAGGAGGCGGCCACCGCGCGCAGGGCGGTGGCGTCCCGCAGACCGCCGCGGGCCTCCTTCAGGTCGGGTTCGAGGAGGAAGCGCAGCTCGCCGTGGCGGCGGGCGCGTTCCCGGGCCGCCTCGCGCAGCTCGGGCAGCAGCCGGTGGGCGCCGGCGCGCCAGCGGGCGAGCATCCGGGTGCGCAGGGCGGCGGTGAGCTCCGGGTCTCCGGCGATGTGCCGGGCGTCGAGCAGACCGAGCTGCACCCTGAGGTCGCCGGCCGCGGCCCTCTCCGCCTCCGGCGGGGTGCGCACCGAGTGGTCCAGGGCGATCCCGAGGTCCCACACGGGGTACCAGACGCGGTCGGCGAGGGCGGCGACCTCGCGTGCGCCGCGGCCGGTGTGCAGCAGCAGCAGGTCCAGGTCGCTGCGCGGGGAGAGCTCCCCGCGGCCGTAGCCGCCGACGGCCACGAGCGCGACCCCCTCGCCCGCGTCGCCCAGCAGCGAGGCGAGCCAGGCGTCGGTGAGGTCGGACAGGGCCCGGCGGCGCGGCGGCCCGGACCGCGCCCCTGCGGTGAGGAGGCGCAGCCGGGCCGCCGCGTAGTTGCCGGGGTCGCCGGGTCCCGTGGTCACGCGGTCCCCCGTTCCGGCCGGCTCACAGCGCGTCCGGGCCGCGTTCGCCGGTGCGGACGCGTACCGCCGTCTCGACGGGGACGCTCCAGACCTTGCCGTCGCCGATCTTGCCGGTCCGGGCGGCCTTGACGACCACGTCGAGGAGCTGCTCGGCGTCCTCGTCCTCGACCAGGACCTCCACCCGGACCTTGGGGACGAGGTCGACGGTGTACTCGGCGCCGCGGTACACCTCGGTGTGGCCGCGCTGCCGGCCGTATCCGCTGGCCTCGGTGACGGTCAGCCCCTGCACTCCGAACGCCTGCAGGGCGTCCTTGACCTCGTCGAGCCGGTGCGGCTTGATGACTGCGGTGATGAGCTTCACGCGTCCACCTTCTTGTCGGTCTCCTTCGCGGACGGCGAGGCCGTCGCGCTGTCGTCGTGGCCGCCGGCCGCGTTGCGGGAAGCGGGCGAGCCGCCCACCGAGCTGAAGTCGTACGCGGTCTCGGCGTGGTACGCCTGGTCCAGCCCGGCGGTCTCGTCGTCCTCGTCCGCCCGGAAGCCGACGACCACGTCGACCAGCTTGGCCAGGATCCAGGAGACCGCGAAGGAGAAGGCCATCACCGAGAAGGCCCCGGTGGCCTGCTTGCCGAGCTGGGTGAGGCCGCCCACGCCGTCCGTGGCCAGAACGCCGACCAGCAGGGTGCCGATGACGCCGCCGACGAGGTGGACTCCGACGACGTCCAGGGAGTCGTCGTAGCCGAGCCGGTACTTCAGGCTGACGGCCCAGGAGCAGACCAGACCGGCCACCAGGCCGATGACGATCGCGCCCACGGCGTTCACGTGCGCCCCGGCGGGGGTGATGGCGACCAGGCCGGCGACGGCCCCGGAGGCGGCCCCCAGGGTGGTGAAGGCGCCGTGCCGGATCCGCTCGTACAACAGCCAGCCCAGGATGGCGGCGGCGGTGGCGACCTGGGTGTTCAGGGCCATGGTGGCGGCGGTGCCGTTGGCGCCCAGCGCGGAGCCGGCGTTGAAGCCGAACCAGCCGAACCACAGCAGGGCCGCGCCCAGGACCACCAGCGGGAGGCTGTGGGGCCGCATGGGCTCGCGCTTGAAACCGATGCGCCTGCCGACGACCAGGACGGCGGCCAGGGCGCCGACTCCGGCGTTGATGTGGACGGCGGTGCCGCCCGCGAAGTCGATGACCTCCAGCTCGAACAGCCAGCCGCCCTCGGCCCACACCCAGTGGGCGACGGGGAAGTAGACGACCGTGGCCCACAGCGTGATGAACAGCGCCCAGGCGCTGAACTTCACGCGGTCGGCCAGGGCGCCGCTCATGAGGGCGGGCGTCAAAGCGGCGAACATGAGCTGGAAGAGGACGAAGGCGAGGACCGGGATGCCCTCGTCGCCGCCGGTCAGCGCCTCGACGCCGATGCCGCTCAGACCGATGTGCTCAAGGCTGCCGATCAGACCGCCGGTGTCGGTGCCGAAGGCGAGCGAGTAGCCGTACAGGACCCAGAGGACGCTCACGATGCCCAGGGAGATGAAGGACATCATGAGCATGTTCAGTGCGCTCTTGACCCGGACCATGCCGCCGTAGAAAAGGGCCAGGCCGGGCGTCATCAACATGACCAGCGCCGCGCTGATCAGTACGAAAGCGGTATCCGCGCCGTTCAATGTGGGCGTCTCCTCGCGTACGCGACCCGTGGGGGCGGATCTGGGGATCAGGATGAGCCACAGATTCCAGGAGCTCCGTTTCCGCCGATGCGGCGCGGCGTTTCGCGGCCGTGACGAAGGCGCGCCCTCTGTTACACCCGGGTGAACACGCCCGCGGGCCGAAACCGCGCCGCCGGCCCGGCCCCCGGCCGCCCGTGCGGCGTGCCGCCCCGGCCGGGCACGGCGTCCGCGCGGAGCGGGCGCGGTACGGACCGGCCGGCACGGTCGTATGACAACCCGGGGGCCGCGCGGCGGGCGGCCGGGAAGGGACGGTGGGCGGATGCGGGGCGGATGCGGGGCGGACGGGACGAGCGCGGGGACGGACGGAGACGGGTGCGGCCGGTTTCGGGCCCCTTCAGCCCGCGAGGGCGACCTCGGTCCCGGTCCCGGTCCCGGTTCCGGCCTCGGTCTCGATCCCGGCCTCGGTCCCGGCCTCGGTCTCGGCCTCGGTCTCGGCCTCGGTCTCGGCCTCGGGCAGCTCGTCGGCGAGCCGCTCGGTCAGCTCGACGACCTCCGCGACGTCCCCGAACTCGCGGGCCGCCGTGGCCACGGTCTTGCGGATGCGGTTGTCGACCCGCTCCGAACGCAGGCGTTTCGCCACCGCCAGCGCCTGGCCGGCCATCTCGGCGCACTGCTCGGGTTCGCGCTGCAGCAGGTGGACGGTGGCCATGCCCGCGAGGTTGAGCGCGTAGGAGCGCTGGTGGCCGCTGCCGCCGCCGCACTCGCGGCCGAACAGCTCCACGGCCCTGCGCATCGCCGGCTGTGCGAGCGAGAGGTAGGCGGGGCTGCGGCCCGCCACATAGGCGAGGTCCCGGTAGGAGTGGGCGTTCTCGGCGTTCAGCTCGGCCTCGGAGAAGAAGCCGATCCAGTCCGGGTCGCCGTCCCCCTCGGTGGCCTCGGCGAAGGTCTCCTCGGCCATCCGCACCGCCCGGTGGCACTTGTCTGGCCGGCCCATGTTGGCGTACGCGCGCGCCTCCACCGCGTGGAGCATGGCCTGGGTACGGGGGGTGGCGTCCTCCCGGCCGCCGTACTGCGCGAGGTGCACCAGCTCCAGCGCGTCCTCGGGCCGGCCCAGATGGATCATCTGCCGGCCCATGCCGGACAGCACGTACGAGCCCAGTGGCCGGTCGCCGGCCTCCTTGGCCGCGTGCAGGGCGAGGACGAAGTACTTCTGCGCGGTCGGCTGGAGCCCGACGTCGTAACTCATCCAGCCGGCCAGCTCCGCCAGCTCCGCGGTGACGCGGAACAGCCGCCGCCGCACCGGCTCGTCGTGGTGCTCCTGGAGAAGGTCGGTGACCTCGTGGAGCTGGCCGACGACGGCCTTGCGGCGCAGCCCGCCTCCGCACTGGGCGTCCCACCGGCGGAACATCACGATCGTCTGCTCCAGCAGTTCCAGCTCCGGGTCCGACAGCCGGCGGTCGCCCCGTGCGCCGGGAACCGGCGCGGCAGGGGCGGCGGCAGGGGCGGGGGCGGGCACCAGCCAGCGCTGCATCGGCTCGATCAGCGCGGGGCCCGCGGCCATGCCCAGGGAGGTGCCGAGGAAGCCCCGGCGGGCCAGCATCAGGTCGCTGCGCGAGAACTCGCTGATCATCGCCACGGTCTGCGGCCCCGTCCAGGGCAGGTCCACACCGCCGTCGGAGGCCGTCCGGCGGGCGGCGCGCAGTCCCAGCTCCTCGACTGCGACCACACAGCCGAAGCGTTCGGAGAACAGTTCGGAGAGGATCCGCGGGATCGGCTCGCGGGGCTGCTCGCCGTCGAGCCAGCGGCGCACCCGTGAGGTGTCGGTGCTGATGTGGTGCGCGCCCATCCGGCGTGCCCGGCGGTTCACCTGCCGGGCCAGCTCCCCCTTGGACCAGCCGCTGCGCGCGAACCACGAGGCGAGCTGTCCGTTCGGGCGCTTCCCGGCGGTGCCGACTCCGCCGCTGCTGCCGTTGCCGCCCACTGGAACGCCCCCATCCCGGCCCGTACGCGTCCTGTGCTCGGATGCCCTCTCGGCATGCCTCTGGCATAGGCGCACGCCGGGCGTCTCTCCGTGCCTCTGTGTCACCGTGTGAACCGAAAGTAATCCTACGATCACTGACGTGGCGAGTGAAATTGCAAAACCGCCACCATTCGCCACCCCTTCGGATGAACTCAAGCAGCGTTTCGCGCGGTTCACTTGACCCAGGGCGGCCACAACCGGTTGAAGCGATGCACACCGGGGCGCGCGAAGACCGGCGCACCCCCTCACAGAGATCCCGTCGCCCCGCTTCGACCCGGACCGCCCGGCGTCGCTCTGTGCGACGGTTTCGTAACCAAGAGCACGCGGGACCCGTTGGAGGGGGCATGGGCTTCACAATCGGCAGCATCCGCGAGATCCGGGAGCTCCGGGAGCTGCGGTCCGGCACCCGGCGCCACCGCCGCGCCCCGGTGGGCACAGCGGTGGCCGAGTACACCGGCCTGTGGGGCTGGGACGTGGTCCCGGGGGCGCGCGCCACGCGCGCCGGCGGCCGGACCGAGTGCTCCTGCGGCGCCCCGGGCTGCCCCTCCCCCGGCGCCCATCCCCTGGACGAGTCGCTGCTGGTGCCGGCCGGCGCGACGCTGGACGAGGCCACCGCGGCCTGGGAGCGGACCCCGGGCGCGGCCCTGCTGCTGCCGGTGGGCCGCGCCTTCGACGTCATCGAGGTCTCCGAGTCCGCCGGGCGCCGGGCGCTGGCCCGGCTGGAGCGGATGGGGCTGCCGCTCGGGCCGGTCGCCGTCACCCCGCACGGCCGCGCCTGGTTCTTCGTGGCCACCGGCGCCGCCGCCGGCCTCCCCCGTCTGCTGTACCGGATGGGCTGGGACGACGCCGTGCTGGATCTGCACGGCCTCGGCCCGGGCGACCACGTCACCGCTCCGCCCTCCGACCTCGGCGGGCTCGGCCCGGTCCGGTGGCTGCGGCCGCCCACTCTGGAGAGGGCCGGCCGTCCCCCGCAGGCCAGGCTGCTGCTGGGCACCCTGGCGTACGTCTGCCACCGCGAGCTGCCCGGTTCCTGAACCCTCCGAGCCCCGCCGGAACCGGGCCCGGGCCCCGCCACGGCCTCGGCCGTGCACGGCGGGGCGCCCGGTGCCCCCGGTGCGTCAGTCGCCGATCAGGGCGTCGACGAACGCCTCCGGCTCGAACGGCGCCAGATCGTCCGCTCCCTCGCCCAGGCCCACGAGCTTGACCGGGACGTTCAGCTCGCGCTGGACGGCGATGACGATGCCGCCCTTGGCCGTGCCGTCGAGCTTGGTGAGCACGATGCCGGTGATGTCCACGACCTCGGCGAAGACCCGGGCCTGGATCAGCCCGTTCTGGCCGGTGGTGGCGTCCAGGACCAGCAGGACCTCGTCGACCGGGCCGTGCTTCTCCACCACCCGCTTGACCTTGCCCAGCTCGTCCATCAGACCGGTCTTGGTGTGCAGCCGTCCCGCGGTGTCGACGAGCACCACGTCCGCGCTCTCGCCGATTCCCTCCTTGACCGCGTCGAAGGCGACCGACGCCGGGTCGCCGCCCTCGGGCCCGCGTACGGTGCGGGCGCCGACGCGCTCGCCCCAGGTCTGGAGCTGGTCGGCGGCGGCGGCGCGGAAGGTGTCGGCGGCGCCGAGCACGACCGACCTGCCGTCGGCGACCAGGACGCGGGCGAGCTTGCCGGTGGTGGTGGTCTTGCCGGTGCCGTTGACGCCGACGACCAGCACCACGCCCGGCCGCACCACGCCCTCGGAGGACACGCCGCCCTCGGTGTGGACGGTGCGGTCCAGGTCGGTGCCGATCAGGGCCAGCAGTTCCTCGCGCAGCAGCGTGCGCAGCTCGGCGGGGGTGCGGGTGCCCAGCACCCGCACCCGCTCGCGCAGCCGCTCGACCAGCTCCTGGGTGGGGGCGACGCCGACGTCGGCGGTGAGCAGGGTGTCCTCGATCTCCTCCCAGGTGTCCTCGTCGAGGTGGTCGCGGGAGAGCAGGGTGAGCAGCCCGCGGCCCAGGGTGTTCTGGGACCGCGACAGGCGCTCGCGCAGCCGCACCAGGCGTCCGGCGGTGGGCGCGGGCACCTCGATCTCGGGGGCCTCGGGCTGCGGGGGCGCGGGAGGCGCCGCCGCCTCCGCGTCCGTCGCCCCGACCGGGGGCTGCGGCAGCTCGACCTCTTCGATGGTGCGGCGTTCCTCCGCGCGGGGAGGCCCGGCCTCCTCGCCGACCTGCGGTTCGGTCGGAGGCGCGGTGATGGTCGGGGGTGGTGCGGAGCGGTCCAGCCGTGGCGTCTTCTTCCTGCGGACGCCGGTGACCACCAGTCCGCCGATCGCCACGACGGCGACCACGGCGATGACGACAACGAGAATGAGGATGTCCATGGTTCCCTAGAGAGTTACCTGCGTCACGGGCAGGGTCTGCCCGCCGCAGAGCCGTTCGGGCCGGGCGAGAAGCTCCTTCGGAGCCGGAGTCACAACGCGTCCCAGTATCGGTCAAGGACGCGGACGAGCGCCGTTCCGGCCCGTGGGCGGGCCAAAGCGGCGCTCGTCGCCGCGGAGGCGGGCCGTGGCGCGGGGCCTGGACTCGGGTCAGCCCATCTCCTCCAGCGCCCTGCCCTTGGTCTCCGGCACGAACTTCAGGACGAACGGGATCGACAGGGCCGCGAAGACGGTGTAGATGACGTACGCGCCCGACAGGTTCCAGTCCGACAGGCTCGGGAAGGTGACGGTGATCAGCCAGTTCGCCAGCCACTGTGCTCCGGCGGCGACGCCGAGGGCGGCGGCGCGGATGCGGCCCGGGAACATCTCGCCGAGCATCACCCAGACCACCACGCCCCAGGAGAGGGCGAAGAAGAGCACGAAGGAGTGCGCGGCGACCAGCGCGACCGTGCCCTGGGCGTCGGGCAGCGTGATGTCGTCGCCGGTACCGCTCTTGAAGGAGAAGGCCCAGGCCGCGGCGCCGAGCGAGAGTGCCATGCCCGCGGAGCCGGTCAGGGCCAGCGGCCTGCGTCCGACCCGGTCCACCAGGAGCATCGCGATCACCGTGCCGACGATGTTGATGATCGAGGTGGTGAAGGAGTAGAAGAACGAGCTGCCGGGGTCGATGCCGACCGACTGCCACAGCGACGCGCTGTAGTAGAAGATCACGTTGATGCCGACCAGCTGCTGGAACAGCGACAGGCCGATGCCCACCCAGACGATCGGCAGCAGGCCGAAGCGGCCCCCCAGCAGGTCGCGCGGGCTCGGCCTGCGCTCGCCGCGCATGCGCTCGCGGATCTCGGCGATCCGGGCGTCCAGGTCGCTCCCCCGAGCCTCGACGTCCGCGAGGACGGCCCTGGCCTCCTCCGTGCGTCCCTGGGCGACGAGGTGACGCGGGGACTCGGGTATGCGCAGGGTCAGCAGGCCGTACAGCAGGGCGGGGACAACCTCGATGCCGAGCATGAGCTGCCAGGCCTCGACGCCCAGCAGGCTGCCGCGCTGCTCACCGTCGGCGAGGTTGAGCACGCCCCAGTTGATCAGCTGGGACACGGCGATGCCCAGCACGATCGCGGCCTGCTGGAAGGAGGCGAGCCGGCCGCGGTGCTCGGTCGGGGCGACCTCGGCGATGTAGGCGGGCGCGATCACCGAGGCCATGCCGATGGCGACGCCGCCCAGGGTCCGCCAGAAGGCCAGGTCCCACATGGTGAAGGGGAGCATGGAGCCGACGGCGCTGAGGGCGAAGAGCACCGCGGCGATCTGCATCACCCGGATGCGGCCGAGCCGGTCGGCGAGCCGGCCCGCGGTGGCGGCGCCGATCGCGGCGCCGATCAGGGCGGCGGCGATGATCTGCGCGAGCACGCCGGAGGCGATGTCGAATCTGCCCCGGATGCCCTCGACCGCGCCGTTGATGACGGAGCTGTCGTAGCCGAAGAGGAAGCCGCCCATCGCCGCCGCGGCGGCGATGAAGACGACGTGTCTGATGTGCTGCTGCCGTCCGGCCGGGGCGCCCGGTCCGTCCGGCCTCACCTGCGCGGTGCTGGTCACGGTGTGTACTCCTGCGATTCCCGGCGGCGGTGCCGGGTGGGGTGCCAAGTGGTTGCCGCCTTTTACCCGGCACGCGCAACCGCATGCCGCCGTTTGAAGGCATGGCCGACCACGCAGAGACTATTCATTCAAAAGTTGAAGTCAATAGATGAGAGTGATCCGACACAGGCTCAGGATGTAACGTTTTCCGTTCGGGAAGTGAAGCAAGGGTGAAGGCCCGCAGGGGCTCTGCCCCATGCTGTTCCGCACCGTCCAGCCCTGTCCCGCGCTGTCCTGCGCTGTCCTGCGCTGTCCCGCGCCGGAGAGGCTCAGCGGAGCCGCTGGCTGATGACCTTGGACACCCCGTCGCCCTGCATCGAGACGCCGTAGAGGGCGTCGGCGACCTCCATGGTCCGCTTCTGGTGGGTGATCACGATGAGCTGGGAACTCTCCTGGAGCTCCCTCATGATCCCGATCAGACGCTGGAGGTTGGTGTCGTCCAGCGCCGCCTCGACCTCGTCCATGACGTAGAACGGGCTGGGCCGCGCCTTGAAGATCGACACCAGTAGCGCCACGGCCGTCAGCGAGCGTTCGCCTCCCGACAGCAGCGACAGCCGCTTGACCTTCTTCCCCGGCGGCCGGGCCTCGACGTCCACCCCCGTGGTGAGCATGTTCTCCGGGTCGGTGAGCACCAGCCGTCCCTCGCCGCCGGGGAACAGCCGGGAGAAGACGCCCTCGAACTCGCGGGCCGTGTCGCGGTACGCCTCGGTGAAGACCTGCTCGACCCGCTCGTCGACCTCCCTGACCACCTGCAGCAGGTCCGTGCGGGTCTTCTTCAGGTCCTCCAGCTGCTCGCTGAGGAAGCGATGCCGCTCCTCCAGGGCCGCGAACTCCTCCAGCGCCAGCGGGTTCACCTTGCCCAGCTGCCGGTACGCCCGCTCGGCCGCCTGCAGCCGCTTCTCCTGCTCCGCGCGGACGAAGGGGACCGGGCGGTTGCGCGGGTGACCGGGGTCCTCGGGCAGCTCCTCCCCCTCGGCGGGAGGCGACGGCGGCACCGGCTGGTCGGGGCCGTACTCGCGGACCAGTACGGCCGGCTCCACACCCAGCTCCTCCAGAGACCGGGTCTCCAACTGCTCGATCCGCAGCCGCTTCTCGGCGCCCAGCACCTCGCCGCGGTGCACGGAGTCGGTGAGCTTGTCCAGTTCCTCCTTCAGCTGCCGGCCCCGGTCGCGTTCGGCGGCCAGTTCGCGTTCCCGCTCGGCCTTGGCGCCGCGGGCGGCCTCCCGCTCCTCCCCGGCCCGCGCCAGCGACACCTCCACATGCGCCAGCAGCTGCCGGGCGCCGGAAGCGACGGCCGAGGCCACCTCCCGCTCGTGCCGCAGCCGGGCGCGCCGGCGCTCCGCACGCGCCCGCGCCTCCCGTTCGGCGCGCGCCGCCCGGTCCAGGGAGTCCGCCCGCCCGGCGAGCCCCTTGACCCTCTCCTCGTGGGTGCGCGCCTGGAGGCGGGCCTCCATCTCCGTCTGGCGGGCGTTGGCACCGTCGGCCGCCAGCCGGTCGCGCACCGAGGTGTCCGGCTCCTCCTCGCCCGGCTGTTCCTCGGCCGCCGCCAGCCGCCCGGCCAGTACCTCGGCCTCCTCACGGGCCCGCGCCAGCGCCTCCTCGGCCCTGGCCACGGCCGCCGCCGCACGCTCGGCCTCCCCCGCCGCGGCCCGCGCCTGCCCGCCCAGCCGCCCGAGGCGACCGGCGACCTGCGATCTCTCCCTGTCGGCCGCGCTGCGCCGCGCCCCCAGCTCCTCGACCCGGGCGGCACACTCGCGCCGCCGCTCCCGGGCCCTCTCCCGGTCCTCGGCCAGCGCCTCGCACCGGCCGTCCAGCTCGGCCAGCTCCGCGGCGGCCTCGTCCACCGACGCCTGTACCTCCAGCAGCGACGGCGCCCCGGCCGAACCGCCCTGCGCGAAGTGGGCGCCGAGCAGATCCCCCTCGGCGGTGACGGCGGTCAGCTCCGGGCGGGCGGTCACCAGCCCCACCGCGTCCTGGAGGGCGCCGACCACCACCACGCCGCGCAGCAGCCGCCGCAGGGCGGGCAGCAGGACATCCGGACCCGACACCAGCTCCGCGGCCCACCGCGCACCGGGTACGTCCAGGGCCCCGGGGGGCTCCTGTGAAGGCGCGCCGCCGAGCACCAGCGCCGCGCGGCCGGCGTCCTGCCCGCGCAGCAGGCGCAGGGCGTCGGCGGCCGCGGCCGGGCCGTCCACGGCCACGGCGTCCGCGGCCGAGCCGAGAGCGGCGGCGACGGGCACCTCGAAACCGGGTGTGACGGTGAGGAGTTCGGCGGCCGGGCCGAGCAGTCCGGCCAGTTCGTCGCCGGCGCCGAGCAGAGCCCCGGTGCCGTCCTTGCGGCGCAGTCCCAGGGCCAGGGCGTCACGGCGGGCAGCGGTCGCCGCGCGCTCCCGCTCGGCGGCCGACAGCGCCTCGCGGGCCGCGCTCAGCTCCGCCTCGGCCTCGGCCAACTCCCGTCCGGCCGCCTCATGGCCCTCGGCCAGCTCGGCGTCGTCCGCGTCCAGGCCCTCCACCTCGGCCCGCAGCGCCTCGTACTCCTCCTGGGCCGCCGCCGCGCGCTCGGCCGCCTCGTCCCGGGCGGTGGCCAGCCGGTCGATCTCGGCCTGTGCGGAGGCGGCCCGGCCCCGGGCGGCGGTGACCTGGCCGTGCAGCCGGGCCAGCCCCTCGCGGCGGTCGGCGATGGCGCGTGCGGCGTCCTTCAGCCGCCGCTCCTCGTCCGCCAGGGCGCGCTCCAGCTCCGCCCGGTGGGCGACGGTGTCCTCCAGCGCCCGGCTCGCCGCCTCCAGCGCGGCCGTCAGCTCCGCCTCCTGCTCGCGGACCCGGGCCGCCTCGCGCTCCATGTCCTCCGGGTCGCGCCCCCGGCGCTCCTCGACGGGCTCGGCGGACGCACTGCGGACCCGGGCGTCGGCCAGGCTCACGGTGCCGCGCACCCGCTCGGCGAGCTGCGACAGCTCGTACCAGGTCTGCTGCGCCTGCTCCAGCCGCGGGGACAACTCCCCGACCTGCTGCTCCAGCGCGGCCTCCCGCCGCAGCACCTCCCCGAGGCCGGCCTCCACCGACTCCTTCCGCTCCCTGAGCGCGGCCTCGTCGGCGAGTTCGGCCTTCAGCGCCGCGCGCAGGGCCACCAGATCGTCGGCCAGCAGTCGCAGCCGGGCATCTCGCAGGTCCGCCTGGATCACCGCGGCCCGGCGGGCCACGGCCGCCTGCCGTCCCAGCGGCTTGAGCTGGCGGCGCAGTTCGTCGGTGAGGTCCTGGACGCGGGCGAGGTTGGCCTGCATCGCGTCCAGTTTCCGCAGCGCCTTCTCCTTGCGTCTGCGGTGCTTGAGGACGCCGGCGGCCTCCTCGATGAAGGCCCGGCGGCCGGCCGGGTCGGCGTGCAGGACGGAGTCGAGCTGCCCCTGCCCGACGATGACGTGCATCTCACGGCCGATGCCGGAGTCCGACAGCAGCTCCTGGATGTCCAGCAGACGGCAGGTGTCGCCGTTGATCTGGTACTCGCTGCCGCCGTTGCGGAACATGATCCGCGTGATGGTGACCTCGGCGTACTCGATGGGCAGTGCGCCATCGGAGTTGTCGATGGTCAGGGAGACCTCGGCACGGCCGAGCGGGGGACGGCCGGAGGGGCCCGCCGTCCCGGCGAAGATGACGTCCTCCATCTTGCCGCCGCGCAGCGACTTGGCACCCTGCTCGCCCATCACCCACGACAGGGCGTCCACGACGTTGGACTTGCCGGAGCCGTTGGGGCCCACCACGCAGGTGATGCCCGGCTCGAAGCGCAGCGTCGTGGCCGAGGCGAAGGACTTGAACCCGCGCAGGGTCAGGCTCTTGAGGTGCACGTATCCGGACTTTACTCCCAGGTGTCTGTTTCACGACCGAGGCGGGTTTCGCCGCTGAACGGGTGGGGCACATCACACGGTAGGCGCCACGGCTCCGGCCGGAAACGACGAAGGGACGCCGAAGCGTCCCTTGCAGTTTTCTCCAGCGGCTTGGCGCTGCGTTCCCCGGACCGGGAGGTCAGGTGAGCGCAGGCTCCGCCTTGGATACGTCGATGCTCTCCAGCAACGAGTCGCCGTGCCGTGCAGCGGCGGCCGACAGCGCGTCGTTCTCGGCCTGGATCCGTACCAGCTCGGATTCCAGGTCCTGAACACGCTGCTGCAGCCGTCGCATCTCGGCGAGGACTCGGGGGTCGGAACCGCCGACGTAACCGAGAAGCGCCTTTGCCATGATGGATGGTCCTCCACACTGAAGTGACCGACCGGAACGGTGGTGGGTCGTGAGGGATTCGCATCCGCGGTTGCCGTTCGGCCTTCGTTACCAAGGCAGAACAGCTGCGGTGCGCGGGGCTTCCAGCGTCTCACCAAAAGTTTTGGCGGTCAACACGATCACGCCACACGCCCCGGCGGCCTTGACTCGACGGCACTCAATCTGCCGGAGGGCTCGCGGGGTCCCGCGGGGGTGACGCTGGCCGCAGCCTTGCACGTCACGCGGGGAAAGGCAACCACTTTGGATCATCGGACCGCGAAGCCCTCGTAGCCGCCGCGCGGCGGACTCCAGATCTCGGTCACGCCTTCGACCCGGCCCGGCGTATCACCCGTTCGGAGCCATGCCAGCAGCAGTTCACAGCGATCGCGCGGCCCTTCGGCGACCACCTGGACCCGGCCGTCGCCGAGATTGAGCGCGAAGCCCTCCAGGCCACCGATCCGCAGCGCGTTGGCCCGGGTGAACCAGCGGAAGCCGACCCCCTGCACCTGTCCGCGCACCCAGGCCGTCATCCGCACGGCCTCCCCGGCCGCGCCTTCGCCGGCACCCTCCGTGTTCGTACCCATGAGCGCACGCTATCCGGGCGCGCGCCGCTCCCACACGCCCCACCCATACGTCCCCGCCCCCTCCCGCCTCCCGGGTTTACGCCGTCCGCTCCTCCGCCCCATGTGGATGCCGTACAGTCACGCCGCAACGGGACTCACTCTTTCGAGTGACACAAGTGACGCCGATCACGTGAGGACTGCAGCAGATGGGACGCCACCGCCGCGCCGAACCGGTTCCAGCACCGGCCCCCGTCACCTCCGACCGCCACGCGGCGGGCGGACGCCACCGCGGTCCGCACCGCAAGCGGAGTGCCGCCCCCGTCCGCACCGGCCTCCTCGGAGCCTCGGCCGCGATGGCGATGGGCGCCGTGGCGGTGGCCTCGGGGGTGCTGCCCGGCCCGAGCGGCGACTACACCGTCGGCGGATTCGCCTCCCCCTCCGGCGTGGCCCCGGACGATCTGCGGGACCTGCGGTCCCAGGGCGCGACGACACCGGCCCCGGACGACCGCGGCGAGGACTCCACCGCGGGCCTCGGCGACGGCCGGGCCGCCTCCCCCGGCGCCGAGCCCTCGCGCGACCGGAAGCCGGAGAAACCCGAGGCCACGCCGTCCGAGAGGGCTGCCGAGCCCACCCCGTCACGCGGCAGCACGCCCCCCGCCGAGAAGTACAGCGCGGGCGACGACGTCCGCGATCCCTCCGGCACTCCCGGCGAGCCCTCCGCCTCCTCCCGGAAGCCCACCACGACCGGTCTTCCCCTCGACGAGGAGACGGCCGCCGAGGCGGAGGTGCTGAGACTGGTCAACCTGGAGCGGGCCGAGGCCGGCTGCCGTCCGGTCACCGCCGATCCCGAACTGGCCGAACTGGCCGAGGACTTCAGCCAGGACATGGCCGACCGGGGGTTCTTCTCCCACACCGGCCCCGACGGCGACACCCCCTGGGACCGCGCCGAGGCGGCGGGCATCGACAACCTCGGCGGTGAGAACATAGCCCGCGGCCAGGCCGACGCACAGGCGGTGATGGACGCCTGGATGGACAGTCCCGGCCACCGCGCCAACATCCTCAACTGCGACTACCGGACCCTGGGCGTGGGCGCGCACTTCGCCGAGGGCGGCCCCTGGTGGACGCAGAACTTCGGCTTCTGAGAATCCCCCAGGTCAGTGCCCTGATCCGGTCCCTGGGCCGTCTCCGGGCCGTCACCAGAGCCCACCGGGCCGCCGAAAACCCGGTCCACAGCGGCACGGGTCCGCGTCTGACTCGTCGGCATCAGGTGCGTGTACGTCCGCAGGGTGTAGCCCGGATCGTGGTGCCCCAGGTACTCGCTCAGAGCCTTGATGCTCTCCCCCGCGTCCAGGAGGACCGAGGCGTAGAAGTGCCGTAGCGCGTGCATGCCGTTCTCCCGCCCCGTCGGCACACCGACAGCCCGAAGTGCCGGCCTCCACACGCGATCGTTGAAGCGGTTCCGGTCCAGCGGCAGCCCGGTCGGGCTGGAGAAGAGGAGCGTCGCCGTCACCGGCGGACCGTCCGGCGTCTTCCACGGCAGCGTGATCTCACACGGCTTGTGTCGCGTGATGTGGTCGGCCAGGACGGCCGCCACGGATTCCGGCAGCGGTACGTCCCGCTCCTTGCCGCCCTTGGGCGGGGCGAACACCGGCCGGTTGTCCAGCAACTTGACCTGGCGGACGACGTGCACCAGGCCGCCGAGGAAGTCGAGGTCCTCCACGGCCAGGCCGAAGACCTCCCCCTGCCGCAGCCCACAGCCCGCCGCCAGCTCGACCATCGCACGGTAGCCGTCCGGGAGCTGCGAGCGGACCGCCATCACACGTTCCTCCGACCACGGCTTGACCTTGCGCGGGTCGGGCCGGGGAGCCTTGACCGACCGGGCCCGGCACGGGTTCTCGCGGATCACGCGGTCCTCCACGGCAGCGGTGAAGACCGTCGAGACGTGCGCGAAGATCACCCGGCGGTAAGCCGGGGACAGTCCGGCGTCCTCCATCTGCCGCATCCACAGCCGCAGATGCGACGGCTGGATCGTCCCCATCGTCCGAGAGCCCAGGTACGGGACCGCGTGCAGCCGTAGCCGCATCTCGACGGATCCCCGCGTAGCCGGGTCGGTGGTCTGCGTCTTGATCCAGTCCGCGACGTACTCCCGGAACGTGACACGGCCCGACGCCGGATCGACGTAGTCACCCCGCGCCAGGTCGGCCCCGATCTTGGCGAGCCAGGCTTCCGCCTTGCGCTTGGCTTTGTCGGGGAAGGACTGGCTCTTCTCCGTGCCGTCCGGGGCGACGTACCGGGCGCGGTAGCGCAGGCCGGTGCCGTGCCGGTCGGTCTTGACCTTGACCGGCTTGCCGTCCGGGCCGGGCACGGTCTTGAACCAGCGGTCTTGGATGTGTCCGGCCATCAGGCAGCCGCCTCCATCTGCTCGGCCACCCAGCGGCGCACGTCTTCGGGGTCGAAGCGCAGATGACGGCCGACCCGGAAGCCGCGGGGACCGGTGCGCTTGCGACGCCACTGGTAGACCGTCTCAACCGGCACGCCGAACAGGTCGGCCACGTCCAGCGGGGTCAGGTAGCGGGCCGGGAGCGGACGGGCCATGGTCACCACTCTCCTTGTGCTTCGAGGTCTGCGCGTGCTTCGCGTGCTGCGTCGCGGGATGCGCGGATGTCGCGGGCGATCTGGGAGGCGAGCCAGGACTCGCCAGCGGTGTGGCCGTGCCCGGCGTAGGCCCAGTGGGCGACGGTCAGCACGGTCGCCTCGGGGTGGGCGTCGGGGTCGGGCAGGCCGAGGGCGGCGCGTTGTTCGGCGGCGCGGTAGTCGGCGCGGACTTGGCGCAGCGCGCCGAGGGTGGTGGAGTAGCGGCGGGATTTGGTGGAGAAGTGGCCGCGGAAGCCGAGCATGTGCGCCCACTGGCGCAGCTTGCGGTCCGGGTAGAGCCGGTGCAGGTCGAGGCAGGCCGCGATCAGCCGCTTGGGATGCTCGGGAATGTCCAGCAGATCGAGGGCTTCGGTGTTGCCGATCCGGTGGTCTACCGTGCCGGTGGTCTCGGCGGCTTTGGTGGCGTACTTGGCGACGTAGGAGGCGACGGCCTGTTCGGTGATCTCCCCGCCGTCGAAGGCGCTGATGGGCTGGATGTCGAGCTGGGTGCCCCAGCGCAAGGTTCGGGCGGGCTGGGTGCCGGCGGCGGGCACGGTGACGGCGACGCGGGCGGCGGCGGCGCGGATGGCGTTGGTCAGCAGCTCCACGGTGGCCCACTGGGGCGGGGCGGAGTCGGGTCCGTCGGGGCCGTCGAAGCGGATGACGGCGTGGAAGTGGACCGCGCCCCGGCGCTGGTACTCGGCGACCTTGCCGAAGGCCACCCGGAGCACCTGGTGGCAGGCTTTCTGGGTCCGTCCGGTCTGGCGGGCGACTTCCCGGCGCAGGTAGATGGTGAAGTACCGCCACAGCTCGGAGGCGTGGTTGTTCCACAGCACCGCGCCCGCGTAGTCGTAGGTGTCGGGGTCGAGCGGGGTGCCCAGCTCGGGCGCGTTCTCGCGGTGGCGGGCACCGCAGCGGCACCGGCCGCGGGCGGGACGGTTGTGCACCGGGCCGAAGGACGGTGCGGTGAGGGTGGCGAAGACGCGGGGGTGGTCGCGGACGGCCTCGGCCACGCCCTTGGAGCGGTCGCCGGTCAGTCCGGCGCGGATGAGGTGAAAGGTGTCTCCGGCGTAGGTCCAGGCGCAGGACGGGCAGCGCGAGGCGCGGCGGTTGCCGCAGGCCACCCGCAGGCGTCCGCCGGGCTCACCGTCGGTGGAGTAGGCGTGCAGGACGGTGCCGGTGGTGCGGTCGAGGGTCTTGGTGGAGCCGGTCAGGTGGATGGGGTCGGCGCAGCCGCCGGTGCGGCGCACCTGCTCTTGCCAGCGGTCAAAGCCGGGGGACCCGGCCACCCGCAGGAAGTCCTGCCAGGTGATCGGGTCCACTCCCGCCAGCGTGGCGGCGTCGGTCATGGGCGCGGTCACCGCCCGGCGCGGATCAGGACGGTGGCGCGGGGGGCGTGGCCGGTGCCTCGGCAGGCCGGGCAGACCACGCGGACGGTCACGCGGGTGCCGTCGCGGTGGCGGGTGCCGGTGGTGATGGCCACGGCCGGGAAGCCGTCGCAGTCGCGGCAGATCGGCCGGTGCGGAGCGTGCTGGGGCATGATGAGGTCCTCTCTTTCGGATCTGCGGATCTGGAAGGGAAAGGAGGCGTCCGGGGCGGCGGAAACTTGGCGGTTGAGGCCGCCCCGGAGGCCGTTCAGCGGCGGTGCTGGTTGTTGAGCAGGGAGCGCAGGACGACCGCGCACAC
>NZ_PGSG01000107.1 GCF_002843305.1 Streptomyces barkulensis | reverse complement strand
ACCCGCTCCTGCCGCGTCCACGCTTCGGTGCGCGCGGCCAGGGCGAGGTTGTAGACCTTCCGCACGCAGCCGAACGTGCGCGACAGCTCGGCTGCCTGCGCATCGGTCGGATAGAAGCGGTACTTGAAAGCCCGCTTCACGTGGGTGGTCTTCACGGTTCACATACTACCCCATCAGTTTGTGACGGAGTGTGGGCAGTTGCGGGTGGACGCCGGTCCGCCCTGGCGGCGAACCGGCGTTCCCTGCCCTGCTCCGCAGGAGCTTCGTTTCCTCCCCGGCCCAAAGGACGGGGTATCCACGAAGGAGAGCCCCGATGACGGACCACGACACCGGCCGGGGCGGCCGGGGAGGCGGCGCGGACAACACCGAGTACCGCATCGCCCATCTGCAGGAGAGGCTCGTGCGCGAGGAGGTCGCCGAGCTGGGCATGCGCATCGAGTCCCGCGGCAACACGGTGGTCGTCAGCGGCACCGTCCCCACCGCCGAGTGCCGCGACACCGTCGTGCGCGTCGCGAAGGAGGAACTGGGCGGCACACCGGTGCGGACCGACATCGTCGTGGCCGACCCCACCGCCCCCGACCGTCCTGAGGAGCTGGCATGATCCGCGTCGCAGCCGTCGGTGACATCCACATGGGGCCGGACAGCAGGGGGGTGCTGCGCCCCGCCTTCGAGACCCTGCCCGACTGCGCCGACCTCCTGCTGCTCGCCGGGGACCTGACCCGCCACGGCACGCCCGAGGAGACGCGGGTCGTCGCCGAGGAGGTCGCGGACCTGCGGGTGCCGGTGATCGCCGTACTGGGCAACCACGACCACCAGGACGAGCGCCCCGAGGAGGTCACCGCCGTGCTGCGGGACGCGGGCGTGACCGTCCTGGAGGGCGGGGGGACGGTCGTGGACGTGGACGGCACCCGGGTCGGCGTCGCGGGGACCAAGGGATTCGGCGGAGGGTTCGCCGGGCGCAGCGGAGGCGAGTTCGGCGAGCCGATCATGAAGGAGTTCATCCGCTACACCCGCCGCTGCGCGGACGGCCTGCGGGCATCGCTGGAGGAACTGGACCGGCGGGGGTGCGCCGTGCGGATCGCCCTGACGCACTTCTCACCCGTGCCCGACACCCTCGCCGGCGAGCCGCTGGAGATCTACCCCTTCCTGGGCAGCTACCTGCTGGCCGAGGCGGTGGACTCGGCGGGCGCCGACCTGGCCGTCCACGGACACGCCCACGCGGGCACCGAACACGGTCTGACCAGCGGCGGGGTGCGGGTGCGCAACGTCGCCCAGCCGGTCATCCGGCGCGCCTTCGCGGTGTACCACCTGGAGCCCGGCACGGAACGCGGAACCGGGGCGCTGGCCGGGGCCTCCCGCTGAGCCGCCGCCGCGCCTGCCGGAGCACTCCGGGCACCCGGGGCGTCCGCCCGCGAACTCAGGGCGCCCGGTTCTCGACCGAGAACAGGGCGCCCTGCGGGTCCCGGACGACCGCCTGCCGCCCCGAGGGGGTGTCGGCCGGTGCGGAGACCACCTCGGCCCCCAGCGCCTCCGCCTTCACCGCCGCCGCGTCCACGTCCTCGACGCGGAAGTGGACGTGCCAGTGCGGCCGCACCCGCGGGTCGGGCGCGTCCTCCACCGCTCCGCCGCTCAGGCCCGCCACGGTGCGCCTGTCGATGCGCAGGATCACCCGGTCGTGCTCGTAGCGGATGTCGTAGCGCTCGGGGTCCCCCTTGTCCCAGCCGAACACCTCGCCGTAGAAGAGCGCGGCTGCGAAGGCGTCCCGGGTGAGCAGTTCCAGCCAGGAGGGGGCGTTGATCCTGCTTCCGGCCTGCCATTCCGGGTCGATGCCGCCCTCCCAGATGCCGAAGACCGCTCCTGCCGGGTCGGCCGCCCACGCCACCCGGCCGGAGGCGAACCGCACCGGTCCCACGGCGACGGTCGCCCCTCGTTCCCGCACCCGCCCGGCCGCGACGTCGACGCTGTCGGAGGCGAAGTACGCCGTCCAGGAGGTGAGGCTGCGCAGGCTGTCCTTGGCCTCGCCCAGCCCTGCGACGGGGACGTCCCCGGCCAGCGCGACCACGTAGTGGCCGAGCCGCTGCGAGCCCGGCCGGTACCGCCAGCCGAAGAGTTCGCCGTAGAAGTTCTGCGCGGCTTCCAGGTTGGGAACCAGCAGGGTGACCCAGCAGGGCGCACCCTGCGGCACGCTCTCGGTCTCCGTCACGGCCGATCACCACACCGTCTCTCGTCCGGGCCGTTCTGCCAGGCCGTTCTGCCGGGCCGTTCTGCCGGGCCGTCGTGTCCAGGCTGTTCTGTCCGGGTTGTCCTGGACCGATGCTGCCCCCTCGCGGCGCCCGGGGGAAACCGGCGTCCACCAACCGGAGCAGCGGCCGTCTCCGGCGGCCCGTTCAGGGCCGGCGCCAGGAGTCGCTCTCCAGATGGGAGCCGGCCTGCGGCCCCATCCGCAGCATGCCGCCGTCGACCGCCCACGACGCGCCGGTGACGTAGGCGGCGTCCGGCCCGGTGAGGAAGGCGACCACGGCCGCCACCTCGCGGGCGTCGCCGGGCCGCCCCGCGGGGATGCCGGGCCGCTTCTCGGTGGTCACGTCGGTGTCCTCCTGGCCGGTCATCGGCGTGGCGATCTCCCCGGGCGCGACGGCGTTGACGGTGATCGCGTGGGCGGCCAGTTCCAGGGCCATGACCTGGGTGAGCAGTCCGAGTCCGCCCTTGGCCGCGCAGTAGGGCGCGGCCCCCACCCGCGGCTGGTGCTCGTGGACGCTGGTGATGTTGACGATCCTGCCGCCGCCGCCCTGGTCGATCATGCGGCGGGCGGCGCGCTGCCCGCACAGGAAGGGGCCGACGAGGTCGACGTCGAGGACCTGCCGGACGGTGTCGAGTCCGATGTCGAGAAAGGGGGTGGCGGTGCCGGTGCCGGCGTTGTTGACCAGGACGTCGATCCTGCCGAGCCCGTCGGCGAGGCGGTCGACCGCGTCCGCCGCGGCGGGCAGGTCGGTGAGGTCCATCCGCTCGACTGCGGCCCGGCGGCCGCGGGAGCGCACCTCCTCGGCCGTCTCCCGCGCGCCCCGCTCGTCCTCGTGCCAGGTGATGCCGATGTCCATCCCCTGCTCGGCCAGGCGTACGGCGGTGGCGCGGCCGATCCCCGAGTCCGCGCCCGTGATCACCGCGACGCGGGCGGGGGAATCGCTGTGCGCGTTCATTCAGTCCTCCTCCGGCGGGTTCCGGGCCGGGTCCCGGTACCCGGGCGCCTCCGGGCGAAACCGCCGTGCATCCCCGGTGGCCGGGGCCGCCCGGACCGCCTTCCGAGCGCTGTTTGACCACCATTCGGCCTAATCGCGGTGACCTCCGGGACGGCCGGGCGTTGGTCACGGCACCACCGCCTCCAGTCGGGCGGACGGGTGTTTGTTCGCTATAAGGAGTGACTCTTCATGTCGCGTATTGCCAAGGCTGTCGCCGTGACGGCCGCCGCCGGTGCCGCTCTGGCCGGTTCCGCCGGAGTCGCCGCCGCCGACGCCGGGGCGCAGGGCGCCGCCATCGGCTCCCCGGGCGTCGTCTCCGGCAATGTCATCCAGGTGCCGGTCAACATCCCGGTCAACGCCTGTGGCAACACCGTCAACATCGTCGGTCTGCTGAACCCGGCGTTCGGCAACACCTGCGTCAACGGGGACCAGCACCACGCCAAGAAGGACCACGGCAAGAAGCACCACAAGAAGGCGGACCACAAGAAGAAGGACCACGGCAAGAAGGCGGACCACGGCAAGAAGCACCACGGCAGCCGCTGACCGCGCCGCCGGCCGCGTCCGGATTCGGAAGAACCTCCGGGGAGGAGGCCCGTACGAAGGGTCTCCTCCCCGGAGGTCTTCCGTTTCCCCTCTCCTCGCGTCCCGCGCCGAAGCGGCGTCAGGCGGTGGAGGCGGCCGCGCGGCGCGCGGTGCTGCCCCGGGGCACGCACCGGGCGGTGGGCGACCACCGCTCGGCGACCGGGAGGCCGTCGACCAGTTCCAGCACCGACTCGGCCACCAGCACGCCGTACTGGTGCACGTCCACACTCATGGTGGTCAGCGGCGGCGACGCCAGGCGGCACATCGTCGAGTCGTCCCAGGCGATCAGGCTGAGCCGCTCGGGAACGGCGACGCCCATCTCCTTGGCCGCGCCCAGTCCGGCGACCGCCATCACGTCGTTGTCGTAGAGGATCGCGGTGGGCGGCTCCGGGCGGCGCAGCAGTTCCGCGGTGAGCCTGGCCCCCGAATCGTCGGAGTAGTCTCCCTCGACGACCACCGGTTCGACGCCGGCCTCCCGGCACCCCTCGACCAGCGCCGCGGTGCGGGCCCGGGTGTGCAGCAGGCCCGCCGGGCCGCTGACCCGGGCGATACGGCGGTGGCCGAGGTCGAGCAGATGCGCCAGCGCCTCGCGCACCGGCCCCGCGTCGTCGGTCCGGACCGCGGGCATGGGTGTGTCGTCACCGCTGCCGGCGCCGACCAGGACGGCGGGCAGCCCCAGTTCGCGCAGCACCGCCGGCCGCCGGTCGTCGACGGTGCGGTTGACCACCACGACCGCCTCGACCAGCCCGCGCTCCGCCCAGCGGCGGTAGGCGGTGATCTCGGCCTCCTGGTCCGCCACGACGTGCAGCAGGAGGGACAGGCCGCGCTCGGCGAGGCGCTCCTCGATGCCGGCGATGAACTCCATGAAGAACGGCTCGACGCCCAGCAGTCGCGCGGGGCGCGCGAGCACCAGCCCGGCGGCTCCCGAGAAGCCGGCGCCCGCCGTCCCGGTGTGTTCCGAAGCGTCCACTCAGTACCGCACCACCGGGGCGCTCAGGCCGTTGGCGGAGCGCAGCACAAGCGGCTCCGTCAGCGCGGCGGGGTCGATGTCGGTCTCGGTCCGCACGGTGAAGGACCGGCTCTCACCGGCGAGCAGTGGCACCAGCATCTCGTCCACGACCGCGTCGGGGGCGGCCCGGTCGGCCAGGATCGCGACGTCGCGCGCGAACGACGAGGCGCTCACGTCCACCCGGTAGCCGCCCGGCACGGCGACGGCCTCGGCCCTGAGCGGCGCGGGGTCGTAGTCCAGCTCCACGTCCTCGGCGAACAGGTGCACGGCGCGTGCGTCCGGCGCGGTGGCCACCAGCACCTCCCTGCGTGCGTCGTCCGGGCTGACCAGTGACGTGTCCAGTCCGGTGCGGGTGACCGAGCGGGGCGGCACGTCGAGGGAAAGCTTAACGCTCCGCAGTACGGCGCCCGCGAAGGTCTGCCGCTCCAGGAGCAGCTCGCCCCTCCAGGGCTCGTCGTGGTCGTTGACCGCGATCAGGGCGGGCCGGCCGTCGCGGGGCTGGACGGTCAGCAGCCGGGGGGCGTAGGCGTGGCGCAGCCCGTACCACAGCGGCTTGGGCCGCTCGTCGCCGTCCACCGCCGCCCAGGAGGTGACCGGCCAGCAGTCGTTGAGCTGCCAGACGACCGATCCGGCCGTCCGCGGCCACCAGGAACGGAAGTGCTCGATGCCGAAGGCGACCGCGCGGGCCTGGTTGAGCTGGGTCGCCCAGTGCCAGTCCTCGAAGCTGCCCGGCTCGGGCAGGTGGGGGGCCATGCCGCGGGCGAGCTTGTCGTTGCCCTCCTCGGCCTTCTGGTGCAGCAGGAAGGCGGGCGAGGTGGGTGTCATCGGCTCGTCGTGGACCCACTTGGTCAAGGTCGCCCACGTCGGGGGTCCCTGGAAGCCGAACTCCGAGCAGAACCGCGGGATGTGGTCGCGGTAGTGGGTGTAGTCGACGCGGTTCCACACCTCCCACTCGTGCCGGGTTCCGTGGTCCTGGTCGTTGGGGTGGATCCCGTCGACCGGCGCGCCGGGGTTGTAGGGGCTGTTGGCGCTGTAGAAGCGGGTGGGGTCGAGTTCGGCCACGATGGAGGGCAGCAGTTCGGTGTAGTAGCGCAGGCCCCAGGTACGGCCCTTCAGCTGCTCGGGCCAGCCCCAGTCGCGGAAGCCCCACATGTTCTCGTTGGCGCCGTTCCACAGGGCCAGGGAGGGGTGCGGGGCCAGGCGGGCGACGTTCTCGCGGGCCTCGGCCTCCACCTCGCTCCACAGCGGCTCCTCCTCGGGGTAGGAGGCGCAGGCGAAGGGGAAGTCCTGCCAGACCAGGACACCGCGCTCGTCGCAGACGTCGTAGAAGTCCTCGGTCTCGTAGATGCCGCCGCCCCACACCCGCAGCAGGTTCATGTGGGCGCCGAGGGCCTGGCCCACGCGGCGTTCGATCCGCTCGCGGGTGATCCGGGTCAGGAAGTGGTCGTCGGGGATCCAGTTGGCGCCCTTGACGAAGACGGGTCTGCCGTTGACGACGACGGTGAAGGGGGTGCCGATCTCGTCGGGCGCGGTGTCCACGGTGACGGTCCGGAAGCCGATGCGGCGCTCCCAGGCGTCCAGCGGCTCCCGGGAGTCCGCCCGGCCCGGGGCTCCGAGGGCCACGGTGAGTCCGTACAGGGGCTGGTCGCCGTATCCGGCGGGCCACCACAGGCGGGCGCCGGGCACGGTGACGGTGACGGTCGCGGCCGTCTCGCCGGCGGGTACGGTGACGCGCTCGGTGCGGCCGTCCACGGTGGCGGTCAGCTCCAGGGGGGCGTCCCCGCCGTCCAGGCCGGAGCGCTCGACGTCGACGTGGATCTCGGCACGCCCGGTGCCGTCGGCGTCCACCGTCACCAGCGGGCGCACCCGGGCCAGACGGGCGGTGTGCCAGCGCTCCAGGCGCACCGGCTTCCAGATGCCCGCGGTCTGCAGGTCCGGTCCCCAGTCCCAGCCGAAGCTGCAGGCCATCTTGCGGACCATGTTGAAGGGGTGCGGGTAGACGTGGTCCCGGCGGCCGAGGCCGCGCTCGACCTCCTCGGCGTACTCCAGTGCGGAGCGGAAGGAGACGGCCAGTTCCTGGGCGCCGCCGGTCAGGGCGCCGCGGACGTCGAAGCGGTGGGCGCGGTGCATGTTGGCCGTGCCGCCCAGCACCTTCCCGTCCAGCTCGATGGTGGCCACGGTGTCCAGGCCGTCGAAGACGAGGTCCACCCGTTCCTTCGGCCCCGCGGGACCGGCCGTGAGGGCGAGCGTGTAGCGCCAGTCGGTGCGGTGGGCCCAGACCAGCTCCTCCTCGGCGCGGTCCAGGTAGGGGTCGGGGATCAGGCCGGCCGCCAGCAGGTCCAGGTGGGTGCTGCCCGGCACGGCGGCCGGCACGGTCCGGCCCGCGACGTCTGCGGGGACCGGACCCCCGGTCGCCGACAACTGCCAGCCGTCGTGCAGGGTTTGGCGGATCATCGGCGCTCACTCCTCGGTCGGCTCCGCGGCGCGGAGCGGCTGGTCTGCGAAGGCGTCCGGGAACGGACGGAAAGCGGGACGGAAGGCGGGGACGGAAGGCGGGGACGGGAACGGACGTGGGAACGCGGCCGGCCTCCGGTGGATTTCTTCCCGGCGTGCCGAGTATCGTCGCCCGAGATTCTTACGCCACCGAACAAAGTAAGTCAACGGCGCCTCCGGCGCCGGCCTGGCCAGGACGGAGACACCACCGTGACATCACGTTCCGCTCCCCTCCCCCTCGATGTGGCGCATCTGCGGGCGGCCGGCGTCAGCCTCGTGCTGGACCTGACCGGCGCCGCCCTTCCGCGGGTCCTGCACTGGGGCGCCGACCTCGGCCCGCTCACGCCCGGGGAGCTGGGCTCCCTGCGGCTGGCCGGCGCGCCGCAGCCCATCGGCTTCTCCGTCGACGGCCCGGTCGAGGTCTCCGTACTGCCCGAGCAGTCGGCCGGCTGGCTGGGCACCCCCGGTCTGGTGGGCAACCGGGGCGGCCGGGACTTCTCCACCGCCTTCACCGTCCGCGAGGCCACCCTCACCGGGCCCGCGCAGGGGCCCCACTCCCCCGGCGGCGAGGGCGGCGGCATCGTCACCGTCCTCGCCCGCGACGAGGCCGCGGCCCTGGAGGTGGAGCTGGCGATCGAGCTGACCGCGTCCGGGCTGGTGCGCCAGCGCGCCACGGTCGCCAACCGCGGCCCCTCCCCCTTCGCCGTCGACGCCGTGAACCTCATGCTGCCGGTGCCCGCCGAGGCCACCGAACTGCTGGACTTCACCGGACACCACCTGCGCGAACGCAGCCCGCAGCGCACCGCCTTCACCCAGGGCCTGCGGATGCGGGAGAACCGTACCGGCCGCACCGGCTACGACAGCGCCTATCTGCTGGCCGCGGGCACCGCGGGCTTCGGCAACCGCTCGGGCGAGGTGTGGGCCGTGCACACCGCGTGGTCCGGCAACCACCGCACCTTCGCCGAGCGCACCTTCCACTCGGTGTCGCTGCTGGGCTCGGGCGAACTGCTGCTGTCCGGCGAGGTGGTGCTGGAGCCCGGTCAGTCCTACGCCTCCCCCTGGCAGTACGGCTCCTACGGCGGGCACGGCCTGGACGAGGTCTCCGCCCGCTTCCACCGCTGGCTGCGCTCCCGCCCCCACCACCCCGCCACCCCCCGGCCGGTCACCCTCAACACCTGGGAGGCGGTCTACTTCGACCATGACCTGGACCGGCTGCGCGCCCTGGCCGACGCCGCCGCCGCGGTGGGCGCGGAGCGCTTCGTCCTGGACGACGGCTGGTTCGGCGCGCGCCGCGACGACCGGCGGGCCCTGGGCGACTGGTACGTCTCGGACGAGGTGTGGCCTCACGGGCTGGGCCCGCTGACCGAGCATGTCACCGGTCTGGGCATGCAGTTCGGCCTCTGGGTCGAACCGGAGATGATCAACGAGGACTCCGAGCTGGCCCGCGCCCACCCCGACTGGATCATGGCCGCCGGCGACCGGCTGCCCGGCGCGGCCCGCCACCAGCAGGTGCTCGACCTGGCCCGCCCGGAGGCGTTCGCACACATCCTCCGGCGCCTGGACGAGCTGCTGCGGACGTATCCGATCGCATATCTGAAGTGGGACCACAACCGGGACCTGGTGGACGCCGGGCACCGGCCTACCGGCCGCGCCGGCGTACACGGCCAGACCCTGGCGGTCCACCGGCTGATGGACGAGCTGCGCCGCCGCCACCCCGGGGTGGAGATCGAGTCCTGCTCCTCCGGCGGCGGACGGGTGGACCTGGAGATCCTGCA
Source organism: Streptomyces barkulensis (assembly GCF_002843305.1). Taxonomy (GTDB): domain Bacteria; phylum Actinomycetota; class Actinomycetes; order Streptomycetales; family Streptomycetaceae; genus Streptomyces; species Streptomyces barkulensis. Next base: position 18,007 of record NZ_PGSG01000107.1, on the reverse strand, counting down.
GCGCACCGACCGGGTGTGGGTCTCGGACTGCATCGACGCCCTGGAGCGCCAGACCATCCAGCGCTGGACGAACGCCCTGATCCCCCTCGAACTCATGGGCACCCATGTGGGGTCGGACGTCGCGCACACCACCGGGCGCCGCCACCCGCTCGACTTCCGGGCGGGCACGGCGCTGTTCGGGCACTTCGGCATCGAGTGGGACCTGACCGCCGCCGCGCCGGAGGAACTGGCGCGGCTGGCGCGGTGGGTGGAGCTCCACAAGGAGCTGCGCGGCCTGCTCCACACCGGCACCTCCGTCCACGCCGACCATCCGGACCCGGCCTGCCGTCTGCACGGCGTGGTCGCCGAGGACGGCTCGGACGCGGTGTACGCCCTCGTCGCCGCCGCCTCCTCCGAGCTGTATCCGCCCGGCCCGGTCCGGCTGCCGGGGCTGGACGCCGACGCCGTCTACCACGTGCGACCGCAGCCCCCCGGCGATCTGCCGGACGGCAACGCCCACCACTGGGGCGTCCCTCTGCCCTGGTGGACGCCGGAGGGTGTGCGGCTGCCGGGCCGGGTGCTGGCCACGGCCGGACTCCGGGCCCCGGTGCTCCACCCCGAGCGGCTGGTGCTGCTGCGCGCGACCCGGGTGTGAGCGGCGGCGGTGCGCCGGGAGGGGCCGGCCGGCCCCTCCCGGCGCACCGCCGCGCGGGCGGCCCGGCCTACGCGGTGGCGGTGCCCCCGGCCGCCGGGCGGCCGGCGGAGCCGGCACCGGAGTGCAGCCAGCACTTCGCGTGGTGGTCGTGGCCCACCGCGAAGTCCTCCGGCCTGCGGGTGCAGGCCTCGAACGCCACGGGGCAGCGGTCCCGGAAAGTGCAGCCCGGATCCTCGCCGGGGAGGGCGGAGTTGCCCGCCGGCTCGATGCCCGCCGGCTCGATGCCCGTCGCCTCGGTGAGCCGGGCGCGGTCGCGGGCGTCGGGGTCGGGCGCGGCGGCCGCCAGGATCCTGGTGTACGGGTGCTGCGGGTTGAGGATGACCTCGTCGGCCGGCCCCCTCTCCACCACGCGCCCGCGGTACATCACCAGGATGTCGTCGGAGAAGTGCCGCGCGGTGGCGAGGTCGTGGGTGATGTAGAGGACTGCGAGGCCGTCCTCGCGCTGGAGGCGGGCGAGCAGGTTGAGCACGCCGAGGCGGATGGAGACGTCCAGCATGGAGACGGGCTCGTCGGCGATGACGACCTGGGCCCCGGGCGCCAGGGCCCGGGCGATCGCCACGCGCTGGCGCATGCCGCCGGACAGTTCGTGGGGGCGGCGCTGGGCGATGTCGGCGGCCGGGGTCAGGTTGACGCGCTCCAGGAGCTGTTCGGCCTTCTGCGCGATCTCCGCCTTCCCGCGGGCCCTGCCGTGCAGCTTCAGCGGGCGGGCCAGATGGTGTTCGACGGTGTGGAAGGGGTTGAGCGAGGCGAAGGGGTCCTGGAAGACCATCTGGACGTGGTCGCGGTAGGCACGGTCGGCCACCCTCCTGCCGTCGGGGCCGGTCGCGGTGATCTCGCCCGCGGTGGGCTTCTCCAGACGGGCGATCATGCGGGCGACCGTCGACTTGCCCGACCCGGACTCCCCGACCAGCGCGACCGTCCGGCCGGGGGTCAGGGTGAAGGAAACGTTGTCGACCGCGCGCAGGCGGGAGTGGCGCAGGCCGGAGCGTATGGAGAAGTCCTTGGTCAGGCCGCGTACTTCGAGCGTCGTCATCGCGAGCCCGCCTCCTTCACGATCGTTTCGGTGCCGGTGCCGGTGCCGGTGCCGGTGCCTGTGCCGGGGCCGGGGCCGGGGCGCTCGCGGGCGCTGGACTCCCCGGTGCGGACGAACGCCCCCCGCTCGCCGGTGAGGCTGGGGAAGGAGTCGAGCAGCCTGCGGGTGTAGGGGTGCCTGGGGGCGCGGTGGATCTCGTCGGCGGTGGCGTACTCGACCACCTCGCCCTCGCGCATGACCGCGATGCGGTCGCTCAGCTCCAGCAGCAGCGGCAGGTCGTGGGTGATGAAGACGACGGCGAAGCCCAGCTCGTCGCGGAAGCGCAGGATCTCCCTCAGGATGCCGCGCTGGACCACCACGTCGAGGGCCGTGGTGGGCTCGTCCATGATCATCACCTGGGGGTCGAGCAGCAGCGCCATGGCGATCATGACGCGCTGCCGCATCCCCCCGGACAGCTCGTGCGGGAAGGAGTCCAGCCGCCGGGGATCGACCCCGACCAGGCGCAGGACCTCGGCGCACCGCTCGCGGCGGGCCCGCGCGGACGTCTCCGGGCGGTGAGTGGTGAGCACGTCCTCCAGCTGGGCCCGGATGGAGATGACCGGGTTCAGGGCATTCATCGCGCCCTGGAAGACCATCGACAGCTTCGACCAGCGGAAGGCGCGCAACTCCTCCCTGCCCAGGGCGAGCAGGTCGAGGTCGAAGCCGTCGCGGTCGTGGAAGACCACCGATCCGGAGGTGACCTCGGCCGGCGGCCGGTGCAGCCGGTTGATCGCGTACGCGAGCGTGGTCTTGCCGCAGCCGGACTCCCCGGCCAGGCCGAGGATCTCGCCGCGGCCGAGGGTGAACGAGACGTCCTTGACGGCGTGGACGGGCTTCTCGCCCCGGTAGACCACGTTGAGGTTCTCGACGGTCAGAACGGCGTCGCGGCCGGACTCGTCGCGGCCCCGCCTCCCGCCGCCGGACTCGTCGCGGCCGGGGACGGAACGGGCCGCGGCCGCACGGGTCCTGCGCTCCGCGCCGCCCGTGCCCCCGCGGGTGCGGCGGGAGGCGGCCGGGACGGTGCGCAGTCTGGGGTTGATGATCTCGTCGATGCTGAAGTTGATCAGGGAGAGGCCGCAGCCGAACAGCGCGATGACCAGGCCGGGCGGGCCGAACCACCACCACGCCTCCCGCTGGAGGGCGAAGCCGTTCTGTGCGTAGTAGAGCATCGTGCCGAGCGTGTCGGAGCCGGAGGCGCCCAGGCCCAGGAAGGACAGGCCCGCCTCGCTGAGGATGGCCAGGATGACGGCGAACACGAACTGCGAGGCCATCAGCGGCAGCAGGTTGGGCAGGATCTCCACGGAAACGATTCGCCAGGGCTTCTCGCCCGCCACCTTCGCCGCGGCGACGTAGTCGCGGTTGCGCAGGGAGAGGGTCTGGGCGCGCAGCACCCGGGCGGAGGCCGCCCAGCCGGTGATCGCCAGCACGACCGCGATGGTCCACCAGCCGCGCTGCTCCACGGGGACGAAGCCGGCGATGACGATCACCAGCGGCAGTCCGGGGATCACCAGCATCACGTTGGAGAACAGTGAGAAGCCCTCGTCCACCGCGCCGCCGACATAGCCGCCGATGACGCCGAAGACCGCCGACAGCACGGTGGCCAGGACGCCCACCAGCAGGCCGATCTGCAGGGAGCCGCGGGTGGAGTGGGCCAGCAGGGCCAGTACGTCCTGGCCGGTCTGGGTGGTGCCCAGCCAGAACTCGCCGCCGGGCGGGGTCATGCTGATGTCGCGGATGGTGTCGGGATCGCCGGTCAGCATCGGACCGAGGATCCCGAACAGGGCGATGGCGCCCACCAGACCCAGGCCGATCCCGAGCTTGGGCGACCAGCGCGGCACCAGGGAGCGCCAGCCGCCGGCGCCCGAGCGCCGGGGCGCCGGGGAGGCGCCGGTGGTGCCGGTGGTGCCGGTGGTGCCGGCCGGGGTGTCCGGCGCCGCGTCGGCGGCCTCGGCGGGCGGGTTGACGTTCGTCACGGTGTCGGTTCCTCAGTTCTCAGTTGCCGGCGCGGGTGCGGGGGTCGATGAGGCCGTACAGCAGGTCGACGACCAGATTGGCGCCCAGCACGGCCACCGTGATGACCAGGAAGATCCCCTGCATCAGGGCGTAGTCGTTGTTCTCCACGGCCTGCAGCAGCCTCGATCCGATACCGGGGTAGGAGAAGACCTGCTCGGTGATGACCGAACCGGACACCACGAAGCCGAGGGAGACCGCGAAGCCGGCGACGGACGGCAGGACCGCGTTGCGCGCGGCGTAGCGGGTCATGATGCGGCGGTCGCGCAGCCCCTTGGCCTGCGCGGTGAGGATGTAGTCCTCCGACACCGTCGAGACCATCATGTTCCGCATCCCCAGCAGCCAGCCGCCCACCGAGGAGATCACGATCGTCAGGGCGGGCAGGATGCCGTGGTGGACCGCCGAGGCGATGAACTCGCCGTCCCAGCCCGGGGTGAGGATCACGTCGTACCCGCCGTTGAGCGGGAACCAGCTCAGACCCGTGGCGAAGACCGCGACCAGGATGAGGGCCAGCCAGAAGTACGGCACCGCCGCGAGCACGGTGGTGGCCGGGATGAGCGAGTCCAGCCAGGAGCCGCGCTTCCATCCGACGAGGGCGCCGAGCCCGACGCCGAGCAGGAACGACAGCGCGGTGGCCAGGCCCACCAGCACGATCGTCCAGGGCAGCGCGTCCCCGATGACGGTGGCGACCTCCGCCGGGAAGACGCTCACCGAGACGCCCAGGTCGCCGCGGAACATGTTGGCCAGGTACGAGAGGTACTGGACCACCAGCGGTTCGCCTGTGTCGGTTCCGAGGAGGAGCTCGTAGGATCTGCGGACCGACGGGTCGGTCGCGCCGCCCCGCTGTTGCAGCTTCGCCATGAGGGTGTCCACCGGGTTCCCCGGCATCATCCTCGGGATGAAGAAGTTCAGGGTCAGCGCCGCCCATAGGGCGACGAGATAGAACCCGAGCTTCCGGGCGTAGTACCTCACCGATCTCCGCCTATCACTGTCTGCTTCTCCTCGGAACCGTTCACCGCCGTGTCACCGCCGTGTCACCGCCGGGCCGTCACCTGCCGGCGGGCTTGAGGGCCTTGTAGATCTGGGCCTGGTCGGGACGGCTCCAGACCGCCGGGACGGCGTAGAGGTTGTACTCCGTCGGCCAGCCCTCGAACTTGGAGTCGTGGTACTCGCTGGTGGTGCCGGCGGTGAGGATCGGGATGTAGGGCATGTCCTCCTCGATCCGGGTCTGGATGACGTCGTACCGCCTCTGGCGCTGCTCGGCCGCCTCGGGGGAGAGCTTCTTCAGCTCCTCCAGCGCCCGGTCCACCCGCGGGTCGCTGTAGCGGGCGAAGTTCGGGTTCGCCGTCTCGCCGACCTTCGCGGTGGTCTCGCTGCTGAAGAAGTAGCTGTAGGTGTAGTAGGGGTCGGGCGTCGGCCCGGGGTACAGCGAGTCGATCAGCAGCTGGTACTCGCCCTGGCCGCGGGCCTCGGACCACTCGTTCCAGGAGGACTGCTGGGAGGTCAGCTTGATGCCGGCCTTCTTGAGCTGCTCGGCCATGGTGTCGACGGCGGTGATGTAGTCGGTCCAGCCGGAGACGACCCGGACGGTCAGGGACAGCTTCTTCCCGTCCTTGGCGTAGAACCCGTCCGGGCCCTTGGTCCAGCCGGCCTGCTCCAGCAGGCGTGTGGCCCTGGAGACGTCCGGCTTCATCGGGGCCAGGTTCTCCTCAAGCTTGTCGGAGACGAGCTCCTCGTTGCTCTCCACCAGCGCGAACCCGGGCGATATCTGACTGGAGGTGTCCTGGAAGGCCAGCGAGTTGATCTGGGAGCGGTCCACGGCGTAGTAGATCGCCTTGCGCACCGCGGGGTCCGTCTGCGGGCCCTCGCAGCCCATCTCCGCGTCGGAGCAGGTCATCAGGGCGGTCTGGTTGATCGGGACCGTGACGGCCTTGTAGCCCGGGTAGTTCTTCTCCACGTTCTTCATGTCCGGGACCGGGCCGGTCTGCCAGTCGATCTTCCCCGCCTTCAGCGCGTCCGCGCCGGCCTGGTTGCCCGACAGGGCGATGTAGCGGACCTGCCTGACGGCCGGCTCGCCGTCCCAGTAACCGGAGTTGGCCTTGAGCGTGAAGGCCTGGCCCTTGAAGTCGCCCAGCAGGTAGGGGCCGGTGCCGACGGGCTCGGTGACGGTGTTCTTCGAGGGCTCCTCGAAGCCCTTCCAGATGTGCTCGGGGACGATGAAGATCTTGCCCAGGATCTGCGGACCGTCCATGTAGGACGGCTCGTCGAAGGTGATCCTCACATGGGTGTCGTCGACGGCCTCGGCCCTGCCCTTGTAGCCGGTGCCGTTCATCTCCTTGTACTTGGAGATCATGTCCAGCGTGAAGACCACGTCGTCGGCGGTGAACTCCTCGCCGTCCGACCACTTGACGCCCTCGCGCAGGGTCACCGAGAGCTCGGTGCCGTCCTCGTTCCAGGAGTACTCGGTGCCCAGCAGCGGCTCGGCCGGCTCGTCGCGGACCTGGTTGAAGTAGAAGAGCGGCTCGAAGATCGTGCCCGCCCCCTCGTTCATGGTCGGCGAGAACGGGTTGAAGTTGGCCTGGTAGTCGCCCGCCTGCCCCGTGAAGACCACCAGGGTCTCGTCCTTGGCGCCGCCGCCGCTGCCGCCCGGTCCCGAGCAGGCCGTGGCCAGCAGGGCGATCGCGGCCATCCCGGCCGCTGCGACGCGCGCACGGCGGCGTCTTGCTTGCTGGAACATGGTGGATGGTTCCTCTCGTCCTGGAGGGGCACGTCCCTGTGCCGTTCGACCGCCCCGCGGGCGGCGGGTCGCTCAGTGGGGCGATTCTTAAGTCGCCGAAGAAAGAAAGTCAATACTCCTGCGGCGCCACCGGGCCACAGAGACACAAGTGAGACCGGGAGCCGGACGGGGACCGGGCAGCGGCCGGCCGGGCACCGGGAGAGGTGCGGGGGAAGAATACGAGGGAAGGGGCCTGGCGGGGACCGTTCACGGGAAGAGGCGCCGGACGCCGGGGGCGGACGGGCACCGGGGCCGGGCGGACGCCGGGGGCGGACGGACACTTGCCCGCCTTCGACAGGTAAATAAACTAACGGTTCGTACACGCGCGGCGCGGACCGCGCGGAGCACATCGACAGCGCTCCCGCCCCCGGCGGGGCGCGGGCGGAGGAACCAGTGAGCGGACCGGCTCGGGCCACGGCCCACGCGAGCAGCAGGGCGGCCGTCCTCGACGTGATCCGCGCGGCGGGCACCATCAGCCGGGTCGGCCTCATCAACGCCACCGGGTTCACCGGCGCGACGATCTCGACCGTCGTACGCCGCCTCATCGACGACGGGCTGGTGGTGGAGACCGGGCGCGCGGAGTCCACCGGCGGCAAGCGCCGCGTCCTGCTCCAGCTCAACCAGTCCTCCCGGTACGCGGTCGGAGTCCACCTCGACCACGCGGGCATCACCTACGTCCTCACCAACCTCGGCGGCTCGGTCGTCGCCAGGATGTCCCGCGCGGGCGCGGGGACCGAGGACCCCCCGGCCGTCGTCGAGCGCATGGCGGGCGAGGTCGGCGCCCTCGTCGAGGGCGTCGGCGTCGGGCGCGAGCGGGTGCTCGGCCTGGGCCTGGTCTCCCCCGGCCCCCTGACGCCCACCAGCGGAATGCGGCTGACCCCGCCCCTGATGCGGCACTGGGAGGACTTCCCCCTCGACCGGTCCCTTCAGGAGGCCACCGGGCTGCCGGTGGTCTCCGACAACGACGCCACGGCCGCCGCCCTGGGCGAGCACTGGTCCGGGGGCGTCGGCGCGTCAGCGACCTTCGCCGCGCTGTACATGGGCACCGGCATCGGCGCGGGCCTGCTGGTCGACGGGATGGCCTACCGCGGAGCCAGCGGCAACGCCGGCGAGATCGGTCACAGCTGCCTGGCCGTGGACGGCCCTCGGTGCTGGTGCGGGGCCAGGGGCTGCGTCGAGGCCCTGGCCGGGCCCTCCGCCGTCGTCGCCGCCGCCCGCGCCGACCGGGCCCTGGCCCGCGCGGCCGGACTGGACGGCGACTCCGGGCGCCGCCGGTCGTCGGTGACCGCGGACTTCGCGGCCGTCACCCGCGCCGCGCGCCGCGGCGAACCGGGGGCGCGCACCCTGCTGGAGTGCTCGGCGCGCTATCTGGCGGTGGCCGCCCGCACCCTGGCCAACATCATGGACCTGGAACTGCTGGTGCTCACCGGCCCGAGCCTGGCGATCGCGGGTTCGGTGTACCTGCCGGTGGTGCGGGAGGAGCTGGACCGCGCGTTCTTCTCCCGCGCGGCGCACCCCGTCGCCGTCCGGCTCTCCCGTTCGGCCGCCACCGCGCCCGCGATCGGCGCCGCGGCCCTGGTGCTGCAGTCGGAACTCGTACCGCTGCGCCAGGGACTGCGCCTGCCGGAGAACCTCGCCGACTCCGAGCCCGCCCTGGTGGAGCGGTCCAGCGCCTGAGCCGGCCCGCACGGCCGTCGCCGGGTTCCGCGGCGGGATCCCGCGGGACCCCGCCGCGGAACCCGGCGACGGCCGTGCGCACCGCCCGGTGGCGGACGCCTCAGGCAGCGGTCACCCGCACCCCCTCGCCGCGGCCGGCACGGTCGGTGCGCGCGAACACGGAGCCCAGCGCCCACGCGCCGGGGCCGAGCGCGGCGATGAGGAGGAAGGCCCAGCAGAACATCGCCGCCGCCTCCCCGCCGTTCTGCATGGGGAAGAGCGCCTCGCCCTGGTGTTTGACGAAGTAGGCGTACGCCATCGATCCGGAGCAGAGCAGCGCGGCGATGCGGGTACCGGCGCCCACCATCACCAGGCCACCGCCGACGAGCTGGATGACGGCTGCCCACCAGGCGGGCCACTGGCCGACCCCGGGCACCTGGCCGCCGTGCGGTCCGCCGAGCACGTCGAACAGAGTCGCCGCACCGTGGCAGGCGAACAGCAGCCCCACCACGATCCGGTAGAGCCCGAGCACATGGTCCCTGTGCCTGTCCAGCAGTTCCATGAAGTGTCCTCTCTCGGCCGTTCCGCCGCCGCTCACCGCGTCCCCGCGGGTGCCGCGACGGCCATGTCGTAAGCGAGCTGGGGGATGAACTGACCGGCCGGCCCGGCACAGCCGTCCGCCTCGCCGGGGAGCTTGACCCACAGGAAGGCGGCGATCCTCTCGTCGCCGGTCCGGTCGGTCGTCGGGGTGCCGACCGCCCGCCCCGACGGATCGCACCACTGGCCTCCGGCGGGCCCGTTGCCGTTGCGGCTGGTGTCGATCACCGCACGCAGGCCCGGTGATCCGATCGCGTCCAGGACCGCCTTGGCGTATGCGGTCTCGTCGGCGGTGCGGTTGTAGTTGGAGACGTTGGTGGAGATGCCGTCGGCGCTCTCGGTGATCCCGGCCGCTCTCAGCCGGGAGGCCATCTCCGTCGGCGGGTGCCAGTTTGAGTGCGCGGCGTCGAAGTACACCTTCGCCCTGGACGAGGCCGCCTTGAGTGCCTTGCCCGCGTAGGCCATCGACTCCCGGGTCCGCGCCTGCTGCTCGGCGCTCTGGCAGTTCGTCATCAGGGCCAGGACGTCCGGCTCGACGACGACGGCGGCCGGCCGGCCCTCCAGCCCGGCGGCCAGCTCGTCGATCCACTGCCGGTAGGCGGAGTGGCTGGAGGCTCCGCCTCCGCTGGCGCCGCCGCAGTCGCGATTGGGCATGTTGTAGACCACCAGGATCGGGATCCCGCCCGCCGCCTCGGCGGCCGTGACGAGCGAGTCCACCTCGGCGCGGACCGTGCCCGTGTTGGTCGTGGTGAACCACTGCCCCTGCGGGACGGAAGCGATCCGGTCGCGGATCACCGGCGCGCGCGAGTCTCCCGGATTGGCCGCCACCCAGCGGGCCGCCCGGGTGGCGGGGTTGACGTAGTAGGGCGAGGTCGTGTCGGCGGCCGCCTGCGCGGCCCCGCCCGGCAGAAGCACGGCCGCGCCGGCGGCCGCCAGCGCGGCCGACGCGAGCACGCGGCCGGCCGGGGGAAAGGTCTTGCGGAGCATGAGTACTCCTCGGTGGGGGGACACGGACCGCCGCTCGCCGGCGGCCCGTCGCGACTCCAGGCATCCCTGCCCCGCTCCCGCACGGCCGGGAAGGAGTGCTTCCGCGTCATGCGGAAGTACGGGACTCGGCCGGACGCGGGGGCCGGGAGAGCACGGTCACCGGATCGGCGGTGCGGTGCCGCGGTGGACGCCGACCGTCGGCGGCCGACCGCCGACCCGGAGCATGTGATCTGGAACACTTGATGGGAGCGCTCCCAGAAAGAGTAGCGACGCTGAGTCCGGCGTCAAGGGAAACTGCGCGGTAGCCGGATGACGGCGCCTTCATGAACAGGCACGCGGCAACGGCACGGGGAGCGCGACACCTCCCGGAGGCGCCACCCCCCGCCCGCATTTTCGTGGGAGCGCTTCCATACGCGGGTTCCGAAACGTCTCTTCGCCCCTTCCTGCCGCTCCCTCCGACTCCGCTCCTCACGTGTCGGGAGGAGCACACCGGGGCAGGGTGACGGTGTCTCTGACCGCCGTCGGCCGTCGCGGGCGGGGCGACCGGCGATGCGCACACGGGAACGGAGAGGTTCGTGGAAGCGATCGACCCGGCCTACGGAACGACGACACTGCTGCTGATGGCCGCGGGCGCCGTGGCCCTGCTGCTTTTCCTGATCATGAAGGTGAGACTGCACGCCTTCGTGTCGCTGGTCCTGGTGAGCGTGCTGACCGCGATCACGGTCGGTTTCCCGCTGGCCGACATCCCCGACGTCCTGATGTTCGGCTTCGCCGACACCATCGGCTCGGTGGCCCTCCTGGTCGCCTTCGGGGTGATGCTCGGCCGGCTGCTGGAGATCACCGGCGGCGCCCAGGTACTGGCCGACACCCTGATCAACCGCTTCGGGGAGCGCCGCGCGCCGCTGGCGCTGGGCGTGGCCGCGCTCCTGTTCGGCTTCCCGATCTTCTTCGACGCCGGTCTGGTGGTGTTCCTGCCCATCATCCTCACCGTGGCCCGGCGCTTCGGCGGCTCGCTGCTGCTGTACGCCCTGCCCGCGGCCGGCGCCTTCGCCGCCATGCACGCCATCGTCCCGCCCCACCCGGGGCCGGTCGCCGCCTCCGAGGTGCTCGGCGCGGACATCGGGCTCACCCTGCTGGTGGGCCTCCCGGTCGCGGTGGCGTCGTGGTACGCCGGTGTCCTGCTGGTCTCCCGCTTCCTCGGCTCCCGCATCCACGTGCCGCTGCCCGACGTGGTCTTCGGCGAGGTGCGCGACGCCCGCGGACGCGGCGAGGGGGACCGTGCGGACGGCGCCGGCGAGGAGCGGCTGGGCGAGCGGCCGCCGTCCTTCGGCACGGTCCTCGGCCTGCTGCTGATCCCGCTGGTGCTGATCTCCTTCGACACCGTCCTGAGCACGCTGGCCACCGCGGGCGTCATCGACGAGGGCGAGGACTGGGCGGAGTTCCTGGGTCTGCTGGGCTTCACCCCGGTCGCCCTGTTGATCACCGTGATCGCCGCGATCCTCGTGCTGGGACGGCCACGCGCCCCGATGGGGAAGGTCGGCGACATCGTCGACGGCGCCCTGGGGCCGATCTGCTCGATCATTCTGATCACCGGCGCGGGCGGCATGTTCGGCGGTGTGCTGGAACTGTCCGGCATCGGGAGCGCGCTCAGCGACTCCCTGTCCGGTCTGGGCATGTCCCTGATCGTCCAGGCGTTCGTGATCGCCACTCTGCTGCGCGTCGCCCAGGGCTCGGCCACGGTCGCGCTGACCACCGCCTCCGGTCTGATCGCCGGGGCGGCCCGCGCCGCGGAGTTGAGCGATCTGAAGCTCACCCTGCTCGTGGTGGCCGTCGCGGCGGGCGCCACGGTGCTCTCACATGTGAACGACTCCGGCTTCTGGCTGGTGAGCCGCTTCTTCGGGATGGACGTCAAAACCACCCTGCGGACCTGGACGGTGATGGAGACGACCCTGGGACTGTCGGCGTTCCTGATCGCCCTGGGCCTGTGGGCGGTGGTCTGATCCCGGCCCCGCGCCGGCCCGCCGCCGGTGCGGGGCCGTTCACCGGTCCCCGTCACCGGTCCCCGTCGGCGGCGGCCAGGTCGTCGTAGACCAGCAGCCCGTCCTCCCGCAGCCGCGCCCCCGGCGTCGGCCGGTGCGGCATGAGCCTGCCGTCGTGCATCAGGTGCCGTACGTCCGCTCCCGCGGTCAGGACCGCGGCGTCGGCGATCAGCCGGCGGTGGCAGCGCCACCACACCGACTCGGAGCACATGACCACCGTGGCATTCCGTGCGGCGTCCCTCAGCACCCCGTCCAGCGCCTCCCGGAAGGAGGGGTCCCGGGTGTGGGCGGCGTATCCGCGGAAGGAGGCGTTGCGCCACACGGTGTCGGGCGAGTCGGCCGGGGGCCTGCGAAAACCGCCCAGCGCCTTCTCCCAGCGGTAGCCAATGCCGTGTGCGGGCAGCCACCGCGCGAGCCTGTCGCGGGCGAGGTCCGGGTCGCGGCGGCTGCCCGGGGCGGTGCGGACGTCCACCACCAGGGCGATGCCCGCCTCCGCCAGCAGTACGGCCAGCCTCTCCCGGTCCGCCGTGCCGTGCCCCACGGTGTACAGGACCGAAGGCGGCTCCGGGCCCTCCGTCATGGCGCCTCCTTCCGTCGTCCGCCGCTTCCGGCCGTCCTGCCCTCCCCTTTCCCCCGGTCCTCCGCCGCTCTCCGGCGATACGCGGGCGGCAGGCGAGCGGCACCGTGATTCCCTCCCGGCTCACGGGGTAACCGTCTGTCCTCGCGGTATGCGCCCCGCCGGGCCGGTACGCGGACGGCCGTCGTCATGCGCACAGGCTCCGGCCGGGGTTGAATGACCGGAAGTAGCGTCGCACTCCCATGGAGCGAGGCAGCCGAGTGAGCCCGACCACAGATCGCCACGACGCCGGTGCCGGCCCCGCGCGGGGCGGCCCGGTGGTGTTCGTGCTGGACGGGGACGGGACCGTGCTGCGGTGCACGGCCGGCGTGCTGGACCTGATCGGCCGCACGGCCGACCAGGTCCGCGGACGGCCGATGGCGGAGTTCGCCGCCACGCCCGGCCCCTGGGACAGAGCGGCCGACCACCTCGGTTCCGAGCCCCTGGAACTCCACACGACCCTGCGCCACCGGGACGGCACGCCGGTCGAGGTGGACGCCGAGGTGCTGCCGCTGCCCGCCGGCGGCGAGGCGCGCCTGCTGATGTGCGCCGCCCCGTCCGCCGCCGGGCGGCGCTGGACGGAGGACCAGTCGCTCATCCGCGCCCTGTTCGGCCAGAGCCGCATCGGCCTGGTGGTCCACGACACCGAACTGCACACGACCCGCGCGAACCTCGGTTCGGAGTTCTTCGGCATCCCCCTGCCCGCGAAGCCCTGGCAGCACACTCCGGGCCGGGACCTGCGGTCGATCCTCGTGCCGGAGGACGCCGCCGCGATCGAGAAGCAGTGGCGGCGGGTCCTGCGGACCGGCGAGGCGGTCATCGACTGGGAGCACTCGGCGCGGCGCCTGAAAGCTCCCGACCAGGAGCGGATCCTGTCCTCCTCGGCCTTCCGGCTCGAGGACAACCACGGCCGTGCCATCGGGGTCGCCGCGGTCTTCACCGACATCACCGAGCAGTACACCGCGCGGCGGCGGCTGGCCCTCCTGCACGCCGCCGCCGCGCGGCTGGGGCAGACCCTGGACATCGCCCGCAACTCCGAGGAGCTGACCCGCATCCTGGTGCCCGACTTCGCGGACCTTGCGTGTGTGGATCTGGTGGAGAAGGTGATTCAGGGGGAGGACCCCGGGGCTTTCTCCGCCGGGACGCCGCTGCGCCGGATCGCGGTGGCCCCGGGGGGCGGCGCCTGGCCGGCCGAAATGTACCAGCGCGGGGACCCCGTCCACGCCAGGGACCTGGAGAGCGACGCCCTCCGCGACGGCCAGGCCGTGCTCGTGCCCGATCTGGCCGACCTGGGAAAGCGGCTGGCTCCCGACCCGGAGCGGCAGCGGCTGCTGTTCCCGGAGGTGGCCGCCTCGGCGCTGATCGTCCCGTTGCGCGCCCGGGGGCGGGTGCTGGGGGTGCTGGGCCTGTGGCGCGGCCGGGACCGGCTCCCCTTCGGTGTGCACGACGTCCCCCTGGCCGAGGAGATCGCCTCCCGGGCCGCGCTGAGCGTGGAGAACTCCCGCCGCTACACCTCCGAGCTGCGTACCGTGGAGACCCTGCAGCGCAGTCTGCTGCCCCCGGCCGGGGTGGAGTTCACCGCGGCCGAGACCGCCGGCACCTACGTACCGGCCGGCACCGCCGCGGGAATCGGCGGAAGCTGGTACGACGTCATCCCCCTGTCCTCCACACGGGTCGCGTTCGTCATCGGCGACGTGGCCGGGCACGGACTGGGCGCGACGGCCACCATGGGCCGGCTGCGCACCGCCGTGCAGACCCTCGCCGACCTCGACCTTCCTCCCGAGGAACTCCTCACCCACCTCGACGATCTGGCCACCCGCCTGGCCTACACCGAACCGCAGCCGGACGGCAGTGCGGGCGGGGTCGTGGGGGCGAGCTGCCTGTACTGCGTCTACGACCCGGTCACCGGGCGCTGCGCGATGGCCAGCGCCGGCCACCCACCGCCGATCCTGACCAGTGCCGAAGGACGCACCCGTCATGTAAACCTCAAGCCCGGCCCCGCGCTGGGGGTGGGCGGCATGCCCTTCGAGCCCATCGAACTCCACCTGGGCCCGGGCAGCGTACTGGCCTTCTACACCAACCAGTTGGTGGCCCACGACGAGACGTCGTCCAAGAGCCTGACGCGGCGGCTGCGCGAGAGCCTGCACGCCGCGGTGGAGGCCGGTGGCTCCCCCGCCGACATCGGGCGCACCGCCGTCGACCGGGTCCTGACCGAACCGGCGGCCGACGACATCGCCCTTCTCGTCGCCCGGGTGCGGGCACTGCCCGAAGGCTCCACCGTGGCCTGGCGGTTCACCGCCGACCCGACCGTCGTCGGCCAGGCCCGCGAGCTGGTCACCGCACAGCTCACCGCCTGGGGCCTGGAGGAGATGGCCTTCACCACCGAGCTGATCGTCAGCGAACTGGTCACCAACGCCATCCGTTACGCCGGCTCGCCCATCGGACTGCGGCTGATCAAGGACAAGACCTTGATCTGCGAGGTCTCCGACCCCAGCCAGACCCAGCCCCATCTGCGCCGGGCCCGGCTGACCGACGAGGGCGGCCGCGGTCTGTTCCTCATCGCCCAGCTCGCGCGCCGCTGGGGCAGCCGCTACACCCCTTCCGGCAAGACCATCTGGACCGAGCAGGCGCTGGGTGCCGTTCCCGAGATCCCCCTGGACTTTTTCTGAGACCTGCCCGGCCGCTCCCTGACACGGACTCACGGGCGTATCCCCTTCCTGCCGTTCGGGTGGTGCTCCCGCGGGCGCCTCCACGGGACTCCGGGCGTCTTCGCGGCCGGACGCCGGCCTCGCAGGTGTCGGCCGCCCGCGACCGGCTACCCGGACAAGGAGAGCCGTTTCCAGCAGTCCTCGACAGCGCGGCCCTCCGCCGACGCCGACGTACGGGAGACCCACCCGTGGCCCACATACCGCCGAACACCACCACGCGCGGCACCACGCGCGGCCCGGCCCGCCGCCCCGCGCGTACCGCGGGCGCGCGGCGGGCCGAACGCGACCTGTGGGGTCTGCTGCTGGTGACGTGCGCGGTGCCGCTGACCGGATCGTTGCTCGACTTCGCCCGGCTGTGCGGCGCACCGGTGGACGGCTGGTCCGGTGCGGTGCTTCCGTGGCTGCGGCTGCTGTGCTCGCTGGCCGCGGGACGCTGGCTGGCCGGACTGCTCGCACAGCGCCGCGCGCCGCGGCTGCGTGGTGCCGCCCTCGCCGTGGCGGCCGTCGCCGGTGCCGCCCGCGTCGCCGACCTGGTGCGGGCCGGCGAGTTTCAGGGGGTGGTGGGCAGCGTCGCCACCACCGCCCTGCTGGCCTGGCTCTGCGGCGAGTTGGCGGCTCGGCACGGGACCGGATGGCGCGGGCTGGGGATCGGTCCGTCCGGCGCGCGGCCCGCCGCCGAACGGCTGACGGCCGTGATGGTCTTCGGGGCCGTCTTCGTCCTCGCCTACACCACCGTCACCTGGATGGCGGCCCTCCGGACGGGGCTGCCCGCGGCCGCGCCCTGGCTGCCCGTCCTGGACCGTGCCCAGAGCGCGGCTCTGGGCTGGAGCGGCCCGGCGGACATGGTGGCCAACATCCTGTTCACGGGCGTCGCCGAGGAGATGGTGCTGGTGGGCGCCGTCGTCGTACTGGGCCGTGCGGCGGGCCGCCCGCTGTGGGCGGCCTGCGCGCTCAGCCTGCTGCTGCGGGTGGCGGCGCATCTGTACCTGGGCGTGCCCGGTGTCGCCCTGCTGCTGCTCGGCTCGTGCGCTCTCCTGCTCCACCTGCGCCGCCGCAGGCTCACTCCGCTGGTCGCCGGGCACATCGCCTACGACCTGACGGCCTCTTTCGCGCCTTCTTCCGAGGTGCTGCACAACTGCGTCCTCGCCGTCCTGCTGGGCACCGGAACGGCGTTCGCGGCATGGCTGCTGTGGTTCGCCCCGGCCGGCTCCCACGGCCG
The DNA here is from genome assembly GCF_002843305.1 of Streptomyces barkulensis. Taxonomy (GTDB): domain Bacteria; phylum Actinomycetota; class Actinomycetes; order Streptomycetales; family Streptomycetaceae; genus Streptomyces; species Streptomyces barkulensis. The sequence goes on along the minus strand of NZ_PGSG01000107.1, from coordinate 1,633 downwards.
TGAGGCGCCCGGCAAGGAGGGTGGAGCGCGTACGGCCGTCCCCCCGGGCTCCGGCCGCCGCGCCGCGGTCGCTTCGGAGGCCGGGCGTCCGGACGGTGCCGTTGCCGCCGACGGCCCGCGCACGTAGGACACCAGGACGGAGGCCACCAAGACGGCATTCGCCTCACACGCCCACTGAAGGGTCAAAAGCCGGTGGGGCCGGGCGGCGGTGTTATCCACGTCGGGGCGGCCCCTCGGACGAGACCGCCCGTGGAGAGGACGGGAACCGGGACCGCGGACGCGCGCCGGACAGGCGTCGCGGCCGGGGCACCGGTCGGAGCTGGTGGGTCGAGAGGACACGGGCATGGCACTGCGGACGGACGAGCCGAAGCGGGAACAGGAACGGAAGAAAACCCTGGGGGCGGTGGTGGTGGAGTGGCTGACCACCACCGACCACAAGAAGATCGGCACCCTCTACCTCATCAGCTCCTTCGCGTTCTTCACGTTCGCCGGCGTGCTGGCCCTGCTGATCCGCGCCGAACTGGCCCGCCCTGGCACGCAGATCCTCTCCAACTACCAGTACAACCAGTCGTTCACCATGCACGGCGCGATCATGCTGCTGCTGTTCGCCACCCCGCTGTTCGCCGGCTTCGCGAACTGGATCATGCCGCTGCAGATCGGCGCGCCCGACGTGGCGTTCCCGCGGCTGAACATGCTCGCCTACTGGCTGTACCTCTTCGGCGGGCTGATCGCCCTCTCCTCCTACCTCACCCCCGACGGCGCGGCCGACTTCGGCTGGTTCGCCTACACCCCGCTGTCGGACGACACCCGCACGCCCCAGGTCGGCGGCGACCTGTGGATCATGGGCTTCGGCCTGGGCGGCTTCGGCACGATCCTGGGCGCGGTCAACTTCATCACCACGATCATCTGCATGCGCGCGCCGGGCATGACGATGTTCCGGATGCCGATCTTCACCTGGAACGTGCTGCTGACCAGCGTGCTCATCCTGCTGGCCTTCCCGCCGCTGGCGGCGGCGCTGTTCGCCCTGGAGTCGGACCGGGTGTTCCAGTCGCACATCTTCGACCCGTCCAACGGCGGCGCGCTGCTGTGGCAGCACCTGTTCTGGTTCTTCGGCCATCCGGAGGTCTACATCATCGCGCTGCCGTTCTTCGGCATCGTCTCCGAGGTCATCCCGGTCTTCAGCCGCAAGCCGATCTTCGGCTACATCGGCCTGATCGGCGCCACCATCGCCATCACCGGTCTGTCGATCACCGTGTGGGCGCACCACATGTTCGCCACCGGCGGTGTGCTGCTGCCGTTCTTCTCCTTCATGTCGTTCCTGATCGCGGTGCCCACCGGCGTGAAGTTCTTCAACTGGATCGGCACGATGTGGAAGGGCTCGCTGAGCTTCGAGACGCCGATGCTGTGGACGGTCGGCTTCCTGGTCACCTTCCTCTTCGGCGGTCTGACCGGTGTCCTGCTGGCCTCCCCGCCGCTGGACTGGCATGTGACCGACTCCTACTTCGTGGTGGCGCACTTCCACTACGTGGTCTTCGGCACGGTCGTCTTCGCGATGTTCGCCGGCTTCCACTTCTGGTGGCCGAAGTTCACCGGGAAGATGCTCGACGAGCGGCTCGGCAAGATCACCTTCTGG